>CAUSCO010000011.1:0-136700 GCA_963530265.1 uncultured Bacillus sp. | reverse complement strand
TAGCGGCTAGTGTCCTTCGCTCTCCGCCCTACGATAAGTCAACATCGAATCGCCTCCGGCTCTTCGTGTTTCCTTTATCGCGTTTAACGGGCAGTAGATTCTCAACTGCCCGTAAGAACCCGATCGGTTCAACTAACAATCAGCGAGAAGAACGTTCGCTGATTGAAGTTTCACCTTATCTCAGTTGGAGCGCTCCAGGCCATACGCCGCTGAACAGGGCACTTGCGCTTTTCTTATTCAAATTGTACCTCAAGTTGTATGGTTAGGTTTGTATAAATAACCATCTCTTTTACTTTTAATTTGTACCGTTTTTCATTTATTATTGCTGGTTTATTTTCAATGATTTTTTTTAAAAGGTCCTTGCTTTTATAAACCGTTTCCAGATCCTTTGCCAACATCATACTAATATCATCTCTTACAGCGTTTTCTGTCTCCAAAACACTTAATGAATCCAGTTTATATTTTTCGGAGTTCATGATTTTAATATTAATCTTCTGAACCGTCAATTGTTCAATATTCCGCTTGTTCATTTGTTTATATTCTTCTTGCCAGATTTTTTTCTCATTATTTAAATCAACAATGGCCTCCTTTTGCTTCCTAATTAATTCTGTATTCTCCTCCTGCCAGACGCCGTAAACATACAAAAAGATACACCAGCTAATAGCTCCGCCAACAGCCATACCTGCAAAAAAACGCTGCCAACCGGGTCTTCGATATAATGGTGGGATTCTCATGATGAAATATGCTCCTGTGTGAGCCAATTAATGATGAGTGCACCTGTCTGAGCACCGCCTAAGGCAGAAAGAATTAATAATAATTGTTTGAACAGGTCTTTTGTATCTGCATTAAATAAGCCTCTTTCAAACATGTATACCGCATCAAATGTCCCGCCTATAGCTGAAACGATTGCCCAAATTCGAAGCGCTGAGGACAAACGGTAGACGGTAGTAAGTGGTGGTTGTCCAGTTAAGAATGATGCAATGCCGCCAATGAGAGAACCGCCAAGCACAACACCTAAAGCAATAAAGTAGCTTTCGATAAAAGCTGGAAAAAAACCAATTTCTTTCATCCTTTCAACCGCCCTCACACACAATATAAAATGCCTTATATCCATTTATATGGACAAAGTATCGGGATTATGATTTTCAAAAAGGATATTAAAAAATAAGAACATATTTTCTTTTTTTTTAGTAAACCTCTATAATAAAAGATAGATATCAAGTTTAAGGAACGGTGTAACATTATGTCATTTATTCACCTTCATGTTTATAGTGCCTATAGTTTGTTAACAAGCACGGCATCAGTCCCAAATCTAATCGAAACTGCCAAGAGAAAAGGCTTTTCTGCGCTTGCCTTAACTGATAGAAATGTCATGTACGGAACGATTGAATTTTATAAGCTATGTAAAAAAAATAATCTTAATCCCATCATTGGATTAACAGTTGATGTAGAAAGTGAAATTTTATCAAACCAATCCTATCCTCTTGTCTTACTGGCGGAAAATGAGAATGGGTATAGAAATCTTTTGAAAATATCCAGTGCAGTCCAGACAAAGGTCGATAATGGAATCCCATTTAAATGGCTGAAGCATTATTCGGAGGGACTTATTGCCCTCACCCCCGGAATTGAAGGTGAAATCGAACAGTCACTTTTAAACGGTAATGAGGAAATCGCAAGAACACTAATTAGAAACCTTGACGATGTTTTTGGGAGTGGCAATTTTTTCCTATCAATTCAAAATCATCAACTTGAACAAGAGATGAGACTAAGAAAACAGTTTCTTATGATTTCAAAAGAATTAGGTGTGCCCCTTGTGGCAACTAACAGTGTACATTATCTAGATAAAGAAGATACATTTGCACATGAATGTTTGCTGGCAATAAAGAATGGCGATAAACTTCAGGACGAACATAGAGAAAAACTGGAAAACAATCACTATTATCTGAAAACAGCGCCGGAAATGTCCGACTGCCTTTCAGATATTCCGGAAGCATTGGAGAATACAATTAGAATTGCGAAAAGATGTAACGTTAATATAGAACTCAATAAAACGTATTTACCTACATTCCCAACTGAGAACGGAATGCCAGCAGAGGACTATCTCGAGATGCTATGTCAAAAAGGCTTGAGCGAGCGCTTTTCTAAGCCCTCACAGGAATATGCTGACCGTTTAGCTTTTGAATTAGCAGTGATCAAGCGAATGAAGTTTAGTAACTACTTTTTAATTGTTTGGGATTTTATGAGATATGCTCGCATTAAGGGCATATTGACAGGTCCGGGTCGGGGATCTGCGGCGGGTTCACTTGTAGCTTATGTTTTATATATTACTGATGTAGATCCAATCGTTCATAATCTCTTATTTGAGCGTTTCTTAAATCCCGAACGTGTTTCGATGCCGGATATTGATATTGATTTTCCAGATCACCGTCGCGATGAAGTAATTGAATATGTCGCACAGAAATACGGAGAATTGCATGTAGCACAAATTGTAACCTTTGGAACATTAGCAGCAAAAGCAGCCTTAAGAGACGTCGGCAAGGCATTTGGATTAAATTCCAAAGAACTTGAACATTTGTCAAGACTAATACCGCCTCGATTAGGAATAGATTTGCAAGCTGCCTACAATGAATCTGAACCACTTAGAAAGTTTATAAATGAGACCCCACTAAACCGGAGACTTTTTGATACGGCATTAAAGCTCGAGGGTTTGCCACGCCATACCTCCACACATGCAGCAGGTGTGGTCATAAGCGAGAAACAATTAATTGAATTAATCCCGATTCAGCTTGGATCAAACCATGTTTACTTAACCCAATACTCCATGGAATACCTCGAAGAGATTGGTTTGCTGAAAATGGATTTTCTTGGGCTAAGAAACCTTTCACTTATTGAAACCATACTTGCATCTATTAATCGCCATACTGGAAGAAAACTAGACATCAAGAGGATTCCATTAGAAGACAACAAGACCTTCGATTTACTAGCAAGGGGTGAAACAACAGGCATATTTCAACTTGAATCTGAAGGGATGCGGAAGGTATTAACTCGATTAAAACCTACCCGATTTGAGGATATCGTGGCAGTGAATGCCTTGTACCGTCCAGGTCCCATGGAAAACATACCACTCTTTATTGATCGTAAACATGGAAGACAGCCAGTTGAATATCCACACCCAGATTTGGAACCAATCCTTGAGAATACCTATGGAGTGATCGTCTACCAAGAACAAATTATGCAGATTGCTTCGGTTATGGCAGGTTTTTCGCTCGGTGAAGCAGACCTTTTACGTCGAGCAGTTGGAAAAAAACAAAAAGAGGCACTGGATAAAGAACGAAATCACTTTGTCCAAGGAGCACTGAAAAAGGGATATAAGCAGGCACTTGCTAATGAAATATATGATTTAATTGTCCGCTTCGCTAATTATGGATTTAACCGAAGCCATGCTGTGGCCTACAGTATGATTGCTTATCAGCTTGCCTATTTAAAGGCCAATTTTCCCGTTCATTTCATGGCTGGACTGCTTACTTCCGCAATCGGCAATGATACTAAAATCGCTCAATATGTGATGGAAACGAGACAGAAGGAAATTAATGTCCTGCCGCCATCTATTAATTATAGTGCCTACTCCTTTCAAGTTGACAAAGATGGGGCCATCCGCTTTAGCCTTGCGGCAATCAAAAGCGTAGGTCCTACGGTTTTAAAAGAAATTTTCCGAGCAAGGAAACCAAGGAAATTTAATGACTTATTTGATTTTTGTATCAGGGTCTCTTCTAAAGCAATTAATCGAAAAACACTTGAGTACCTCGTTCACTCTGGATGTTTTGATGAGTTTGGTGAAGATCGTGCCGTGCTGTTAGCAAGTTTGGATGTGGCTATCGAACATGCCCAAATTTTCAAACCTGATGATTCCGACCAATACGCTTTATTCGACGATGAAATGATTCCGAAACCGAAGTATTTTCAAGTCGATCCTATTAGTCTGGAAAATAAGCTTGCCTTTGAAAAAGAAGCACTCGGCTTTTATCTTTCTGATCATCCTATTTCCATTTATGAAAAGAATCTCAAACAGAGCGGGGCATTTTTGCTGTATCAACTTAAGAAAGGCAGTAAAAAAGTTGCTTCTGGAGTTTATATTTCGGCTCTGAAATCGATTCGTACCAAAAAAGGCGATTCGATGGCATTTTTAACGATAAGTGATGCGAGTGCTGAAATGGAAGCCGTTGTATTTCCCACTGTTTATAAAAGATTTCAACCCTTGTTACGTCAAGGGAATTTTGTTCTAGTTGAGGGAAAAATTGAAGAACGCGATGGAAACAAGCAATTTATTGTTCAACAGGTTTTTGATTTAGAACAATGGTTAGAGTCAAAAACCGAAAAACATTCAATCTTATACTTGAAAATTACGATGGACTTGCAGAATGAGAAATTATTGCAAAACATTGATCAACTGCTAAAGAGTAATAAAGGGGCAACAGGAGTTATTTTACATTATGAATCCGACCATAAAACAATTAAGTTAGGGGCGGAGAACAATGTTAATCCAACCCCTGAGCTACTAGAGCCATTACGAAATCTACTAGGTTCAAAAAACGTTGTTTTGAAAGATTAATTCTTTACAACTTTTGAAGATATGTTATAGTGGTAAATGTGAAGAATGTGGTCAGACCACTATTTAGCTGTTTTTTTATTCGTGTAATTATAACTTTTTTTATTATTTTAAGGGGTGACAGTTTTGACTTTACGGGAAGAAGCATTACATATGCATCGGATTAATAAGGGAAAGTTAGAGACGAAGTCCAAAGTTCCGGTTCGAAATGCACAAGATTTAAGTTTAGCCTATTCACCAGGTGTGGCGGAGCCATGCAAAGATATTTATGAAAAACCAGAAATGGTTTATGAGTACACCATGAAAGGAAATATGGTGGCAGTCGTATCCGATGGTACGGCAGTATTAGGACTCGGTAATATTGGACCAGAAGCAGCTCTCCCAGTAATGGAAGGAAAGGCTGTTCTTTTTAAAAGCTTTGCAGGTGTTGATGCTTTTCCTATTTGTCTAAACACAACCGATGTAGACAAAATTGTTGAAACTGTTAAATTGCTGGAACCAAACTTTGGAGGCGTGAATCTAGAAGATATTGCTGCCCCAAATTGTTTTGTAATTGAAGAACGATTGAAAAAGGAAGCCAATATTCCAATTTTTCATGATGACCAGCATGGCACTGCCATTGTTACGGTAGCAGGACTTGTTAATGCCCTTAAACTTATTGGAAAGAAAATGACGGAAATAAAAGTCGTTGCCAGCGGTGCAGGTGCAGCTGGGATTGCGATTATCAAGTTGTTATATAACTATGGTGTTAGAGACATCATTATGTGTGATACTAAGGGAGCCATTTATGAGGGACGTCCACAAGGTATGAATTCGGTTAAAGCAGAAGTGGCTAAATTTACGAATCATGATAACCTATCAGGTAGTCTCGCAGATGTTATAAAAGGTGCTGACGTATTTATTGGGGTATCAGCGGCAGGAGCACTTACAAAAGAAATGGTGGCATCGATGAATCAAGATTCGATTATTTTTGCCATGGCGAATCCTGATCCAGAGATAATGCCTGATGAGGCAAAAGCAGCAGGGGCCAAAGTAGTGGGAACTGGTCGTTCTGATTTCCCTAACCAAGTAAACAATGTACTTGCCTTCCCTGGCATCTTCCGCGGTGCTCTCGATGTACGTGCGACACATATAAACGAAAAAATGAAAGTGGCTGCCGTCGAAGCCATTGCAAGCTTAATCAGTGCGGACGAGCTTAATGCCGACTATGTCATTCCAGCACCTTTTGATCCACGAGTAGCTCCAAAAGTAGCTGCTGCCGTCGCAAAAGCAGCAATGGAAACAGGTGTAGCCCGTATAAAGGTAGATCCTGAACACATTAAAGAAAAAACTCAAAGGCTCGCTCTTATTGGTAAAAGTGAGTGATTAAGTAAGTGTCGAATACTAAAGTATATTTAGAAATTGTGAAGCAAATAAGGGAAATTATTACCATGGATGGACTGAAGACTGGTGATAAAATACCTTCAGAACGGGAATTGTCAGAGCGCCTGAATTTCGGGCGCTCTTCCGTTCGCGAAGCACTTAGAGCATTAGAACTACTGGGTTTAATTGAAACAAGGAGAGGCGAAGGGACGTATATTCGAGATTTTCGCGGTCACCAGCTAGTCGAGCTGCTCAGTACTTTTATACTGCAAGACGAAAAAGCAAAACATGATGTTATCGAGACAAAAAACTATATTGAGATGGATTGCTTGCGAATAGCCATTCAAAATGTGGACAGCAAACAGATAGAAAATATGAAGGTATGGGTTAAAAAGGCTGAAGTTGTTACTGATGATGAATTTTTTCTACGGATTATCGAGTTTACTAATAATCACCTGTTATCTAGAATTTGGTTGATTTTAAAAGAATATTTTTATTCACTTGAGGTAAACCATTTAGTTACAAAGCGGGAAGACTATCTCACTCTATTAGAGGCATTAGGAGAAAAGGATGCAGTAAAAACACTTTCGGCCTATTGTAAGCTTCGAAATTTGTCCTACTTGAACGACAAATACTAACAGATTTTGAACTTTTTTTATTTTATAGTGGTAGGTATACAAGCCATAGGGAATAGGCTATTTTTTTATTTCTTTAGTGGTCTGACCACTTTTAAGGTATGAAGTGAGGGCAGGATAGAAAGACTTCTGAATAACAATAGATGGATAAGCTTACCATTCGGCAGGTCGTGTTACACAAGGGAGGTTTTATTTTGGCGCTTAAAGATCTTTTTACAAAAAATCAGCCGAAAAAGAAAAAATATGCAACAATTAATACAGAAACTGTGAAACATGATGTTCCTGAAGGAATCATGACAAAGTGTCCTTCATGTAAAAAAATTATGTATACAAAAGAATTGTTGAAAAATGCTAAAGTCTGTTTAAATTGCGGGTTCCATTTTCAAATGAATGCCCAAGAACGGATTGACAGCTTTATTGATGAAGGCAGTTTTGTTGAAATAAACGAAGACATGTTCTCTAAGAATCCACTGGATTTTCCAGGATACCTTGAAAAGCTTGAAAAAGACAGGCAAAAAACTAACTTAAACGAGGCAGTCGTTACAGGCTTGGGTACTGTTAATGGTCAAAAGATTGTTTTAGCGATTATGGATGCTTCTTTTCGAATGGGTAGTATGGGATCTGTTGTCGGTGAAAAAATAACATTGGCGATTGAAAAGGCAGATGACCTTTCGCTTCCATTTATTATTTTTACTGCATCCGGCGGTGCCAGAATGCAAGAAGGTGCCTTGAGCTTGATGCAAATGGCAAAAACTAGTGTAGCCTTAAAAAGGTTTAGTAATAACGGTGGCTTAATTATTTCCATCATGACCCACCCGACAACGGGAGGCGTCTCAGCTAGCTTCGCCTCATTGGGTGATTATAACTTTGCTGAACCTGGTGCATTAATTGCTTTCGCCGGACGAAGAGTCATAGAACAATCGATTCGCGAAGAATTACCAGAGGATTTTCAAACAGCAGAATTTTTGTTAAAACACGGTCAGCTAGATGCGATCATTTCACGGACAGAATTAGTCGAAAAGATCACGAACATTTTAGAAATACATCAATCTGGAGGTGTGCTCGAATGATAGGAGAATTAGAATTCGAACGCCCAATCGTGGAATTAAGAAATAAAATCATTGAATTAAAAGAGTTCACAAAAACAGCTGATGTCGATTTAAGCTCTGAAATTGAAAAATTAGAGGTTCGACTCGAAAAGCTAGAACAAGATATATATGAAAATATAAAACCATGGGATCGCGTGCAAATAGCACGTCTAGGGAATAGACCAACAACACTGGATTATATTTCCTATCTTTTTGAAGGATTTTTTGAATGTCATGGTGATCGAACCTTTGGAGATGATGAGGCCATTGTTGGCGGGGTCGCCAAGTTCAAAGGATTACCTGTTACCGTTATTGGTCACCAACGGGGGAAAGATACGAAAGAGAATATTCGCAGAAACTTTGGAATGCCCCACCCTGAAGGTTATCGAAAAGCACTCCGACTAATGAAGCAGGCAGATAAATTTAACCGCCCCATCATTTGTTTTATCGATACAAAAGGTGCTTACCCAGGAAAAGCAGCCGAAGAGCGCGGTCAAAGTGAAGCAATTGCCCGTAATCTTTTTGAGATGGCAGGTCTTAGAGTACCAGTGATTTGTATTGTTATTGGTGAAGGCGGCAGTGGTGGTGCCCTTGCCCTTGGTGTTGGTAACCGCATTTATATGCTTGAAAACTCAACATACTCCGTTATTTCTCCTGAAGGCGCTGCAGCCATTTTATGGAAGGATGCGTCGCTTGCCAAAAATGCAGCGGAAACTATGAAAATTACCGCCCCAGACTTAAAAGAACTAGGGATTATCGATGATATTATTCCCGAAATTAGAGGCGGTGCCCATAAGGATGTTAAAAAGCAAGCTGAGGAAATTGAAAAGGTACTTAAAACGTCACTACAGCAGCTGCTTAAGCTTTCAGAAGAAGCATTGATAGATGATCGATATAATCGATTCAGGGACATTGGCGAATTCACTGAAATAAAGGATTATATTGGAGTTAATTAAGAAAATCGTGCTCAAATTTGGGCACGTTTTTTTAAGCTCAGTTCACAAACTTTTCACACCAAAACAAAGAAAGCGGCTCCATTTAAAAATAAAACGTTTCCATTTCACTTACTATTCCGTCTATTAAAATTACTACCATCAATCGGTTGTTAAGGTGAGTTCTACATGGTATTTTATAAATATTAGAAGGTTTTGTGTTAATAATATAAAAAGTAACCATGTCTTGGGTAGTTTGGTTAGATGATCAAATTAAGTGTACATAAGTTTCTTAATCTATGATTGAGGTGATAAACTTGAAAAAAATCGGAGTACTTACAAGCGGTGGCGATTCGCCAGGCATGAATCCGGCAATCCGTGCGGTTGTTCGTAAAGCTATTTTTCATAATTTAGAGGTTTTTGGTATTTATGGAGGTTATACCGGATTAATTTCTGGTAATATAAAAAGGCTCGAACTAGGTTCGGTTGGTGATATTATCCAACGTGGCGGGACTATGCTTCAGTCGTCACGCTGCCCAGAATTCAAAACAAAAGAAGGTCAACAAAAAGGTGTTGAGCAATTAAACGCACATGGTATCGAGGGGCTTGTTGTTATTGGCGGGGATGGTTCATATCGTGGGGCAAAAGCCTTAACTGAACTTGGGTATCCCTGCGTAGGTGTACCAGGTACAATTGATAATGATATTCCTGGGACAGAACAAACGATTGGCTTTGACACAGCATTAAATACAGTTATTCATGCCCTTGATAAGATTCGTGACACGGCGACATCTCACGAAAGAACATTTGTCATTGAAGTAATGGGACGTGATGCAGGAGATTTAGCACTTTTGTCGGGACTTGCAGGTGGAGCAGAAACAATCTTAATTCCTGAAGAAGGCTATGACATGGATGATATTGCTGCTAGACTCCTAAAAGGGCAAGAGCGCGGGAAAAAGCACAGTATTATTGTGGTGGCAGAAGGTGTTTGCAGTGGTATGGAGTTTGGTAAAAAGCTGCAAGAAGCAACGAATTTTGATACAAGAGTATCCGTATTAGGCCATATCCAACGCGGCGGCTCGCCAACTGCTGCTGACAGAGTGCTTGCCAGCCGACTAGGAGCTAGAGCAGTTGAGTTGTTAATTGAAGGCAAAGGCGGCCGTGCAGTAGGAATTGAAAAAAATATGCTTGTAGACTATGACATCATTGATGCCCTACAGAAAAAACATACATTGGATATGGATTTATTCAAACTATCCAATGAATTATCAATTTAAAAAATTGCGATAAACTTTTTTAAAATTTAGGAGGAAAAAAAGCATGTTACGTAAAACAAAAATCGTTTGTACGATTGGTCCTGCAAGTGAAAGTGTAGAAAAATTAACTCAATTAATTAATGCTGGTATGAATGTTGCCAGATTGAACTTTTCCCATGGAGATTTTGAAGAACATGGTGCAAGAATTCAAAATATCCGTGAAGCTTCTAAACAAACTGGAAAGACAGTAGCTATTTTACTTGATACAAAAGGTCCTGAAATCCGTACAAATAACATGCAGAACGGTGCATTAGAGCTTAAATCTGGCGAAAATATCATTGTCTCCATGACTGAAGTTGAAGGAACTACAGAGAAATTTTCTGTTACCTACCCTGGATTAATTGATGATGTACATGTTGGGTCAAAAATCCTTTTAGATGATGGTCTTATTGGTCTTGAAGTAACCGAAATCAATAAAGCAGGAAATGAAATTTTTACAAAAATACTAAATAGCGGAACTTTGAAAAATAAAAAAGGTGTGAACGTTCCAGGTGTTTCCGTTAATTTGCCAGGTATTACTGAAAAGGATACACAAGATATACTGTTTGGTATCGAACAGGGTGTTGATTTTATCGCGGCTTCCTTTGTCCGCCGGGCAAAAGACGTTCTAGAAATCCGCCAGCTATTAGAAGAAAATAACGCTGCATCTATCCACATTATTCCAAAAATCGAAAACCAAGAAGGCGTAGATAACATTGATGAGATACTTGAGGTATCTGATGGCCTGATGGTTGCACGGGGAGACCTTGGTGTAGAAATCCCTGCAGAAGAAGTACCACTTGTACAAAAGTCATTAATTAAAAAGTGTAATGCCCTTGGAAAACCTGTTATTACTGCAACACAAATGCTTGATTCCATGCAGCGCAATCCACGTCCGACTCGTGCAGAAGCAAGTGATGTAGCCAATGCTATTTTTGATGGTACGGACGCTATTATGCTCTCAGGTGAAACAGCTGCAGGTCTTTATCCAGTGGAAGCAGTGCAAACGATGCATAATATTGCTTCAAGAGCTGAAACAGCATTAGATCATAAAGAAATTTTATCAAGCCGCAGTAAAGATACCGAACACAATCTTATAGATGCTATTGGTCAATCTGTGGCACATACTGCTTTAAATCTAGATGTTAAATCGATTATCACTCCAACTGAAAGTGGCCATACAGCAAGAATGATTTCTAAATATCGTCCAGAAGCAGCTATTGTTGCTGTGACAGCTAATGAACATGTTTGCCGCCGTTTACAGCTTGTTTGGGGCGTTTATCCACAGTTTGGAAAAATGTGTTCATCTACTGACGAAATGCTTGAAAATGCTGTCGAGGAGAGCTTAAATAGCGGTCTCGTAAAACATGGTGATTTAGTTGTGATTACAGCTGGAGTTCCTGTTGGTGAAGCAGGCACAACCAACCTAATGAAGATTCATGTTGTCGGTGATATCATTACAAGAGCGCAGGGAATTGGCCGCCGGTCTGCTTTTGGAAAAGTCGTAATTGCCCATGATGCAAAAGAAGCTTTGGAAAAAGTAAAGCCAGGCTGTATTCTTGTTACAATTGGATCGGATCGTGATATGGTTCCCGCAATTGAAAAATGTGCTGCACTAATCACTCAAGAGGGTGGATTAACAAGTCATGCGGCAGTTGTTGGTCTTAACCTTAGCATCCCAGTTATTGTCGGAGTAGACGAAGCGCTTGAATTGTTTAAAGATGGTCAAGAAATAACAGTTGACGCTACTAGAGGAATTATCTATAACGGCCATGCGAGTGTCCTTTAATTAAGAACTGCTCGTTAATTGAAGGATATTAGTTGCTCAGTGCAGCATAATGTTACCTTCCAATTAAATATCTTGTGAAAAAATAAAACGTCAGTTTCCGTTTGGAAACTGACGTTTTATTATGCTTCTTTTCCTTTAATAAAGGCCCATACATCATGAAAAACATTTGCACGGTATAGGGTGCTGATAATTACCAGGGTAACGGGACCAACAATTAATCCTAAAAACCCTATTAATTTAAAGCCCACAAATAACGCGATAAGTGTTGCCAAGGGATCGAGACCTATATTGGATGAGAGAATTTTCGGTTCCATCATTTGCCGTTGAACGAGGACAATCAGATAGAGTACACCTAATCCAATAGCAAGCGCAGTATTGCCACTAATGGCTGCATAAATAATCCAAGGCACAAACACTATACCTGTCCCAAGGTAAGGAATAATGTCAACAATCCCAGTTGCTAATGCAATGGTAATGGCATAATCTACTCTAAGTATAAGTAAACCAATTAGAATAATAACGGTAGTGATGGATATAAGCGTAAACTGTGCTTTTATAAAACCAAATAACGCCTTCTTTAAATCAACAAAAACAGATCTGCTGCTTGATTTTGCTTTCTCAGGTAAAAGCTTTCCTCCCATTGCTGACAAGCGATACCAATCCTTGCTAATAAAAAAGGTAGCTAATAATGAAAAAATAAGGACGGTTGCTGCATTTGGAAACCATGATAAGATATTGGGAATATTTCCAAACAGATTTTTAATAAAGTTCCCAACCGTTGTTCCGACATTCGTCCCAACATTTTGGATATTTCCAATAATTGTATCCTTTTGACCGGCATCCAGCTTATTAAATACACTTGTTAATTGATTGTATAGTGGAATGATTTGAGCCGTAAAATAATTTTCAATATAATTAATGAGGGTATCAAGATGTTCTGGAACGACTCTAGCCAAGTAGGCAGTGCCAGAGACAATTTCAGCGATTAAAAGCGAAATTAACCCAGCAAAAATGGCAAATATAAAAATTAATGCAATGAAGACCGCAAGTACTCGAGGCATTTTTGCTTTTTTCACAAGAATGTTAACAAGTGGATTAATCATAAAAGCAATAATAAGACCAATTAAAAATGGATAGGTCACCGTTGACAAAAAATAAAATGAGATGAGTGTCAGAATAACAGCACCAACAACAAGAATAAATCGAATGGTCCGGTATATGTACTTTGGATTCAAAAGCCGGCCTCCTTTATGTGAATTTATAACTTTAGTTTACCATTTTATGTGTAAAGCTGCATGATTCTCCAATACAATTTAGTTAGTAAAAATAATTTGAGTCCATTCGTGAAACGTTAAACACTAAAATCAAAATTAATAAACAGAAACTATATATTTCATGGCTTTTATAAATGCTATGGTACGATAACTTGGAAGGGAATGGTTAAGGGTATGCTAAGCGAGTCATTATTATTCCTTATACTTTTATTAGGAATTGGTCTAATCGCTAAAAATAGTTCTTTAATGATTGCAATTGCGGTTCTCCTATTATTGAAAGCAGGTGGTATGGAGGCAAAATCTTTTGCCTTTTTACAGTCAAAGGGAATTAATTGGGGAGTCACTATTATTACCATTGCTGTTTTAGCACCCATCGCCAGCGGGGAAATAGGATTTAAAGACTTAACTGGCGCATTTAAAACACCAACTGCCTGGATTGCTCTAATATCTGGGATTCTTGTAGCATTATTAGCAAAAGGCGGGGTAAAATTATTGGCTGACGACCCGCATATTACAACTGCATTAGTTCTGGGTACCATTTTGTCTGTGTCCATTTTTAAAGGAGTAGCGGTTGGACCTTTGATTGGGGCAGGTATTGCCTATACGGCCATGAAAATTTTTGACATATTTAGTTAGATTTTTTGTAAAATAATATTTTTTTGCATTTTTCAGCGTCTTTTCATTCACAAAAATCTGATAATTGTTTATAATAGGCTTGTAAGCGTATCCTTTTTTACATAAACTATATATACATGCTGAATTACTTGAGAAGTAATTTTTTATGTGTATAAAAGGGCATACACTTTATTTGCGTCTTTCCCGAGCAATCGCTCAGTTATTAAGGGGTAAAGAATAAGTAGAGTAGTGGAAGTTAAGTGCTCGGAGGACGCCTTATGACAAATCATCCAATCATCCTGGAACTGTTTAACAGCTTTCAGTAGTTAGCAGAATTTTTTGCCGATAGATAATATATCTTTCCTACCAGGGATAAGAGTTATTTGTGCCTCTTCCATTCCTCTATGAGGGCTTGACAGTCGGCAGTTATCTTTAGTTGCAAAAGGAGTAATGGGGAAATTTAGAATGCGAAGGAGAGATTTTCTATGACAGCAACACGCGGTCTTGAAGGGGTAGTGGCAACAACATCATCCATCAGCTCAATTATTGATGACACGCTAGCATATGTAGGCTATGACATTGATGATTTAGCAGTAAATGCTAGTTTTGAAGAGGTAATTTATTTATTGTGGCACCGTCAATTACCAAATGTAGAACAGTTATCAGAATTGAAGAAACAACTAGCTGGAAATGCAGCGTTACCACCCGAAGTAATTGAACATTTTAAAATGTATTCAATTCAAAAAGTACATCCAATGGCAGCCCTTCGTTCAGCTGTTTCATTATTAGGACTATATGATGATGAAGCTGATTTAATGGATTCTGAAGCAAATTATCGCAAAGCGATCCGAATCCAAGCTAAAATGCCTACGATTGTAACAACTTTTGCTCGAGTTAGAAAAGGGCTTGAACCAATTGCTCCTAGACAGGATTTAAGCTTTGCTGCAAATTTTCTTTACATGTTAACAGGGGAAGTACCTGCTCCAATTGCTGTGGAAGCAATTAATAAGGCACTCGTATTACATGCGGATCATGAATTAAATGCCTCTACTTTTACAGCACGTGTTTGTGTAGCCACTTTATCGGATGTATACTCTGGTGTAACTGCAGCAATTGGGGCTTTAAAAGGACCTCTGCACGGTGGTGCAAACGAGGCTGTTATGAAAATGCTTAAGGAAATTGGTACGCTTGAAAATGTTGACCCATATGTGCACGGGAAGCTTGAAAACAAAGAAAAAATAATGGGCTTTGGTCACAGGGTATATCGTAAAGGCGACCCACGTGCCAAACATTTAAAAGAAATGTCCAAAAAGCTAACGGAACTAACTGGTGAACCACACTGGTATGATATGTCAGTTAAGATTGAAGACATCGTTACAGGCGAGAAAAAATTACCGCCAAATGTCGATTTTTATTCAGCCTCCGTTTATCATAGCTTAGGAATTGACCATGATCTAATGACACCAATCTTTGCGGTAAGCCGTGCTTCTGGTTGGTTGGCACATATCCTAGAACAATATGAAAACAATCGTTTAATCCGCCCTCGTGCAGAATATACTGGACCTGGCATGCAAAAATATGTTCCAATCGAACAAAGAGATTAATATTTTACTTTTTTCAAAAAAATTGATTCAATAGTATTGAATGAAAAGGTTAGAGTTACACCCTCTAACCTTTGATTCAATCTTTGATATAACAATGAACAAAGGATTAAGTTTTATACATAACTGGAGGGAGAACAACACAATGCAAGGTGAAAAAATTACAGTTACAAACGGAGTATTAAATGTACCAAACAATCCAATTATCCCATTTATTGAAGGGGATGGAATCGGACCTGATATCTGGGCAGCTTCTGAGAGAGTTTTAAATGCCGCTGTAGAAAAAGCCTATAAAGGCGAGCGTAAAATAGTATGGAAAGAGGTTTTAGCAGGAGAAAAGGCATTTAATCAAACAGGTGAATGGCTGCCTAAAGAAACCCTCGATGTGATTAATGAATATTTAATCGCTATTAAAGGCCCGCTAACAACTCCAGTAGGCGGAGGAATTCGTTCGTTGAATGTTGCACTACGTCAAGAGTTAGACTTGTTTGTATGCTTACGTCCTGTAAGATGGTTTGAAGGTGTTCCTTCACCTGTCAAGCGTCCTCAAGATACTGATATGGTCATCTTCCGTGAAAACACTGAAGATATCTATGCTGGGATCGAATATGAAAAAGGAACGGAAGCGGTTAAAAAAGTAATCGACTTCCTGCAAAATGAAATGGGTGTTAACAAAATCAGATTCCCTGAAACCTCAGGTATTGGTATTAAACCTGTTTCTGAAGAAGGGACAACTCGACTTGTCCGTGCAGCGATTAACTATGCTATCAAAGAAGGCCGTAAATCCGTTACACTCGTGCATAAAGGAAATATCATGAAATTCACAGAAGGAGCATTTAAAAACTGGGGCTATGAGCTTGCAGAAAAAGAATTCGGCGATAAAGTGTTTACATGGGCACAATATGACCGCATTAAAGCAGAACAAGGCGCAGAAGCTGCAAACAAGGCACAAGCGGATGCTGAAGCTGCTGGCAAAATCATCGTAAAAGATGCGATTGCGGATATTTTCTTACAACAAATCCTTACTCGTCCACGTGAGTTTGATGTTGTAGCCACAATGAACTTAAACGGTGACTTCATTTCAGATGCACTTGCAGCACAAGTTGGCGGTATCGGTATTGCACCAGGTGCAAACATCAACTATGAAACTGGACATGCAATCTTTGAAGCAACGCATGGTACTGCCCCTAAATACGCAGGCCTAGATAAAGTAAATCCATCATCTGTTATTTTATCAGGTGTATTATTGCTTGAGCACTTAGGCTGGAATGAAGCGGCCACTATGGTTATTAAATCAGTGGAAAAAACTATTGCATCTAAAGTGGTTACCTATGATTTCGCTCGCTTAATGGACGGAGCCACAGAAGTAAAGACTTCCGAATTTGGTGATGAATTAATCAAAAATATGGAGTAATGTTTTAGGGGAATGGATGGAATTCTTGATTTATTAATAGAAAAGGGGAGATCACAATGTCATTAAAGCGTAAAAAGGTATCTGTAATCGGCGGCGGTTTTACTGGAGCAACAACTGCATTTTTACTTGCTCAAAAGGAACTGGGGGATGTAGTTTTAGTTGATATCGCTCCAATGGAAAACCCTACGAAGGGTAAAGCATTAGATATGCTTGAAGCTTCTCCTGTTCAAGGGTTTGATGCAAAAATAACTGGTACTGCTAACTATGAAGATACACGCGATTCTGATATTGTTGTCATTACTGCTGGAATTGCTCGTAAACCGGGCATGAGCCGTGATGATCTAGTGCAAACAAACCAAAAGGTTATGAAAAGCGTTACACAAGAGATCGTTAAATACTCTCCAAACTGTACAATTGTTGTTTTAACAAACCCTGTTGATGCTATGACTTACACTGTATTCAAGGAATCAGGGTTCCCTAAAAATCGTGTAATCGGCCAATCAGGTGTTCTTGATACAGCTCGCTTTCGTACTTTTGTTGCACAAGAATTAAACCTTTCTGTAAAAGATGTAACTGGATTCGTTCTTGGCGGACATGGTGATGATATGGTTCCACTTATACGCTACTCCTATGCTGGCGGTATCCCATTAGAAACATTAATTTCTAAAGACCGTTTAGATGTGATTGTTGAACGTACTAGAAAAGGCGGCGGTGAAATCGTCAACCTTCTTGGTAATGGCAGTGCTTATTATGCACCTGCAGCATCTTTAGTAGAAATGTGTGAAGCTATCTTAAAAGACCAACGACGTGTATTACCATCGATAGCCTACCTTGAAGGTGAATTTGGTTATGAAGGTATTTACCTCGGTGTTCCAACGATCCTTGGTGCTAATGGTATTGAAAAGGTAATCGAGTTAGATCTGACAGCAGATGAAAAAGCTGCCCTAGATAAATCAGTTGAATCTGTTCGTAATGTAATGCAAGTATTAGCTTAATAGCAATTTGAAAATCGGGGCCACAAGCTGTCCCCGATTTTTTTATCTATTTGTGAATTCGTTTACATTAGAAAGGTGGGATTTGATGCTTTTAGGTGAAAAAAGAAAGTTAGGGTGAGGAATTGAAGAAATAACCCAAGTATGACTAATTTGTTAAATTTTCCATTTATATATATTAGCCCATAAAACTAGATAAACCCCATTCCTTATATATATAATGAAGGTATCTAGTATAGGGGGGTTTTTTTATGAGAAATAAGGTACTTGTTGTCGATGATGAACAATCAATCGTAACTTTACTTCAATATAATTTGGAACAGGCAGGATATGAGGTCATTACCGCCATGGATGGGGAAGAGGGAAAACGACTGGCTGAAGCTGATTCACCAGATCTGGTGGTGTTAGATCTTATGCTGCCAAAATTGGATGGTATGGAAGTGTGCAAACAGTTGCGTCAAAAAAATATCATGACACCCATTCTAATGTTAACAGCAAAAGATGATGAACTTGATAAAATAATAGGCCTTGAGCTTGGTGCTGACGATTATATGGTCAAGCCTTTCAGTCCAAGAGAGGTTGTTGCCCGCGTTAAAGCAATTTTAAGAAGAACATTGGTTCAAAATGAAGCAGCAGTAGAGAATGATAAAACAGGTGGGCAAATTGAAATCGGAAAATTAATCATTTCACCTGATAAATATGAAGCTTATTTTAAAGAAAATATTCTAGAGTTAACCTTAAAGGAATTCGAATTATTACTGTATCTTGCACAAAACAAAGGCCGAGTTTTAACACGCGATCAATTACTCAGCGCGGTTTGGAATTATGATTTTGCTGGCGATACTAGGATTGTGGATGTACACATCTCGCACCTTAGAGAAAAAATAGAAGAGGATACCAAGAAGCCTGTCTATATCAAAACCATTCGCGGCCTTGGCTACAAACTGGAGGATCCTAAAGGAGAATGACAAAGATACGAACCAGACTATTCATTGCACTCATTACCTTAATTATGATTGTATTAGTTGGAGTAGGAGTATTGCTAGGTCAATTTTTTAAATATGATTTCTTAGCTTCGTTGAATGACCGTATAAAAATTGAAATCTGGTGGCTTTTTTCTATCAGTCTTGGGACAGCTGTGATAGTCATCATTATTCTGGGACTTAGGATTACTTCAAGATATACAAAACCGATTAAAGCGGCAACTGAAGTTGCCATAGAACTTGCACATGGTAACTATCGTGCTAGGACAAAGGTTTACCGTTTAGATAATGCCGGAATGTTAGCATCATCGATTAATATGCTGGCAGAAAATCTTCAGGAACTTACCAAAGCACATGAAATGCAACAGGATCGCCTAGGTGCTTTGATAGAAAATATGGGAGAAGGTTTAATTTTAATCGATAGCCGCGGGTATATAAATTTAATCAATAAGGGCTATGAAAATATTTTCCATATCCATTCACAAGATTATCTTAATAAACAATATTATGAAGTGATTGCTAATGATGAGATTTGTCAGCTTATAGCAGAAGTTTTTCGAACAGAACAAAAGGTGAGTAAACAAATACGCATTCCATTTTCGATTGAAAGAAAATATTTTGTTGTTTATGGTGTTCCAATCATTGGAGTCAGCAATGTTTGGAAAGGGGTATTACTCGTTTTCCATGATATTACTGAAATAAAAAAACTAGAGCAAATGCGCAAAGATTTTGTAGCAAATGTTTCGCATGAGTTAAAAACACCAGTAACATCAATTAAAGGATTTACCGAGACACTATTGGATGGAGCAATGAATAATAAAGAAACATTAGAATCATTTCTTTCCATTATTTTAAAAGAAAGTGACCGGCTTCAGTCGCTCATCCAAGACCTTTTAGAACTATCCAAAATAGAGCAGCAAGGTTTCCAATTGAACCTGCAGGAAGTGGATTTACATTCACTGCTTAAAGAAGTCATAAACCTGCTTGCTGGTAAAGCTGAAGCGAAGAACATTCAACTCGAATTTTATTGTAAGCAGGAACATGTGCAAATAAAAGGTGACTTCGACCGCTTAAAACAAGTGTTCATTAACCTAATTGGAAATGCTATTACTTATACGCCATCAGGGGGCGATGTAAAAGTAATTCTGCTTGACTATGAGGAAAATGTTCGAATCCATGTAAAAGACACGGGAGTTGGAATAAATAAAGAAGAAATTCCACGAATATTTGAACGGTTTTATCGGGTTGATCGCGCGAGAAGCCGTAATTCCGGTGGCACAGGGTTAGGATTAGCTATTGTGAAACATTTAATTGAAGCCCATCAAGGAAAAATTAGTGTTCGAAGTAAAGTGGGCGAAGGCAGTGAATTTATCATTGAGCTTAAAAAGAAATGATCTAGTTGGATGGTGAACAGGAATGGAAAAGAAAAAGCTTGTACTGATTGACGGGAATAGTATTGCCTATCGTGCCTTTTTTGCACTTCCCTTACTTAATAACGATAAAGGAATACATACGAATGCGGTATATGGTTTTACGATGATGTTGATGAAAATTTTGGAGGACGAAAAGCCAACCCATATGCTTGTTGCCTTTGATGCTGGAAAAACGACCTTCCGTCATAAGACCTTTGGGGAGTACAAAGGGGGCAGGCAAAAAACGCCACCGGAACTGTCGGAGCAATTTCCGTTTATTCGTGAATTGTTGGATGCTTATGGAATCTCAAGATATGAGTTAGAAAATTATGAGGCCGACGATATTATCGGGACACTATCATTGTCAGCTGAAAAGGATGGTTATGAAGTAAAAGTAATTTCCGGCGACAAGGACTTAACACAGCTTTCTTCCCCGACTACAACTGTGGGAATCACGCGCAAAGGGATTACCGATATTGAGGAGTATACACCAGAACATGTGGCTGAAAAATATGGTCTAATACCAGAGCAGATTATCGATATGAAAGGATTGATGGGCGATCAATCCGATAATATACCTGGTGTTCCGGGTGTGGGTGAAAAGACAGCCATAAAGCTCCTCAAGGAATTTTCAACATTAGAAAATCTATTAGATTCAATTGAACAAGTAAGTGGAAACAAATTAAAGGAAAAATTAGCAGAATTTAAAGACCAGGCAATAATGAGCAAACAACTGGCTACGATTGAACGGCAAGCTCCAATTGAAGTTGAGTTAGATTCGATTGCCTATGAAGGTTTTACTAGAGAGAAATTAGTCTCGGTATTTAAAGAATTAGGCTTTCATTCATTATTGGACAGACTTGGCGAAGATACTTCAGAAATAGAAGAATATCAGCTGGAAGAGATTGAATTTGTGACTCCAGAAGAAATAATGGAAGAACAATTTGCCGATATCAATTATTTTTATGTTGAAATGCTCGATGATAATTATCACTACGCGGAGATTATTGGTTTTTCGCTTGTCAATGAAAATGGGCATTACTACTTTCCGACAGAGCTGGCATTGCAATCAGCTACTTTTAAAAAGTGGGCAGAGGATGAAAATAAGAAAAAAATCGTTTATGACGCCAAACGGACTGAAGTTTCTTTACGAAGATATGATATCCATTTAAAAGGAGCCAATTTTGATATTCTAATGGCTTCTTATCTCATTAATCCTACGGAAAACATTGAGGATTTAGCAGCGATTGCAAAACGATACGACATCCATAATATTCGCTCAGATGAAGCTTTTTATGGAAAAGGGGCAAAACGGAAGGTTCCCGAATCATCCATTCTTGCAGAACATCTTGTCCGTAAAAGTTTAGTCATGTCTGATTTAAAAGAGAAATTGGAAGATGAATTAAGAACGAATGAACAATATGAATTATTTACTGAACTTGAAATGCCCTTATCACTAATATTAGCCGATATGGAATCATGCGGCATTAAAGTGGAACGGGAACGGCTTCAAATGATGGGGAAAGAACTCAATGAGCGTCTCATCGAAATCGAAGAGATAATTTGTGAATTTGCTGGTGAAAAATTTAATATTAATTCACCTAAACAACTTGGTGTTATTCTTTTTGAAAAATTGGGCCTGCATTCCTTTAAAAAAACGAAAACAGGTCATTCAACTTCGGCGGATGTTTTAGAAAAATTGGCGGATGACCATGAAATTATTGCGTATATCCTTCTTTATCGGCAGCTAGGTAAGCTTCAATCCACCTATATTGAGGGTCTGCTAAAAGTGATTAATCCTAAAACACAAAAAGTTCACACAAGATACCAACAAACGTTAACCTCAACCGGGAGATTAAGCTCGATTGATCCAAACTTGCAAAACATCCCTATTCGCTTGGAGGAAGGCCGTAAGATTCGTCAGGCATTTGTTCCATCAGAAAAAGGTTGGGTCATTTTTGCCGCTGACTATTCGCAAATTGAGCTCCGTGTTCTTGCCGATATTGCCGGAGATGAAAAACTCATTCAGGCTTTTAAGGATGATATGGATATTCATACGAAAACAGCGATGGAGGTATTCCATGTAGAAAAAGATGAGGTAACCTCCAATATGAGACGTCAGGCAAAGGCTGTAAACTTTGGAATCGTCTATGGAATAAGTGATTATGGTCTTTCCCAATCATTAGGAATCACACGGAAAGAAGCAGGTCAATTTATTGATCGTTACCTCCATACCTATCCAGGTGTGAAGGAATATATGGATGACATCATCCATTCAGCACGGCAAAAGGGATATGTAACCACATTAATGCAAAGAAGACGTTACCTGCCTGAAATTACGGCTCGTAATTTTAATATAAGGAGCTTTGCGGAAAGAACAGCTATGAACACGCCAATTCAAGGCACTGCCGCAGATATTATAAAAAAAGCCATGATTGATATGGACGAAGCATTAAAGGATAAAGGTCTTAAGACACGCTTATTACTCCAAGTGCATGATGAATTAATCTTTGAAGCTCCTGAAGATGAGATTGAAATTCTAAAGGAATTAGTCCCTGCTGTGATGGAGAATGCCCTGGAACTAAAGGTGCCGTTAAAAGTGGACTATGCTTACGGCCCAACCTGGTTTGATGCTAAATAATACGAAGGGGGATCTATATTTTGCCAGAGCTTCCCGAGGTAGAAACAGTTAGAAAAACTTTAAAAAAATTAGTACTTCATAAGGAAATCAAAAATATTTCAGTTTTCTGGCCAAAAATCATCAAAAATCCGGTTGAGGTAGAACAATTTATTGACGCCTTAATAGGTGAGACCATTGTTGATGTTGGCCGGAGAGGGAAGTTTTTAATTATTTATACAGATCAGTTGGCCTTAGTGTCCCATTTACGGATGGAAGGCAAATATGGATTGTATCCAAAGGATGAGCCTTATGATAAGCATACACATGTGATTTTTCATTTTACAGATGAAACAGAACTAAGGTATCGCGATGTTCGGAAGTTTGGTACGATGCATCTTTATAAAAAAGGGGATGAATTCCTTAAGCCGCCGCTGACTGAACTGGGTCCTGAACCTTTTTCAGAGGAGTTTACGAAAGAGTATCTAGCTGAGAAATTAGCAAAAACCAATCGAAAGATTAAAACCGCTCTATTAGATCAAAAGCTGTTTGTAGGACTAGGTAATATTTACGTGGATGAAGCACTTTTTCGTTCGGGCATTCATCCCGAGCGGCTGGCAAGTACCCTTAATGAGAAGGAAATTACTGTTCTTCATCATGAAATTGTGGCTACCCTAAGTGAGGCTGTTAAAAAGGGTGGCAGCACAATCCGCTCCTATGTTAATTCTCAAGGAGAAATCGGTATGTTTCAGCTAGAGTTATATGCCTATGGCCGTAAAGGAGAGGCATGTAAAATATGCGGAACTCCACTCGAGAAAACAACTGTAGGGGGCAGAGGAACGCATTATTGCCCAACCTGCCAAAAAGTATAAACCTTAAAAAGAGACGAACCGCAATCCTATCTCACAGGGTTGGTTTGACGCTTTATTACAATTGAATAACATTGGATGGGCTCCTTCCATATACTATCTTAGAGATTTTGGAGGAAGGAGTCCTAGACAACATGTTTCAATTGTTCTCACTGCTTATATTAGCTTTTGCGCTCAGCCTTGACAGTTTCAGTGTCGGGTTTACTTATGGGTTGAGGAAAATGGTATTGCCGATTAAGTCCGTTTTAATTATCGCAACCTGCTCGGCTGTTTCTTTAATAACGGCCGTGTCAATCGGACATGGCCTGGAAAAGGTTCTCTCGCCGAGGATAACGGGAAGTCTTGGAGGATTCATTCTAATCGCCCTCGGTGCTTGGGTGTTATACCAATTTTTTCGGCCAGAAAAAGAAAAAGAAATGTTAAAACATGAAAAAGTTATTGTGAACTTTGAAATTCAATCATTAGGCTTAGCTATTAACATTTTAAAGAAACCGATGTCTGCTGATTTTGATCAATCAGGAACTATTACTGGGATTGAAGCCATGATGTTGGGCTTTGCCTTGTCAATAGATTCCTTTGGAGCAGGGATTGGGGCAGCAATGCTTGGTTACTCCCCTATTTATTTAGCTTTAACTGTCGCAATTATGAGTTCCTTATTTGTCCTTTTAGGGATAAAAAGTGGAACATTTTTTCATAAATTCGAATGGATACAAAAGTTTACATTTTTACCAGGGGTCTTATTAATTATCATTGGAATTTGGAAATTATGAATGTAGAAAGGAACTTAGCATGTCACTCGTTATAGGTTTAACTGGCGGAATTGCCAGTGGAAAAAGTACAGTTTCAAACATGTTTAAAGAAATGAATATAACAGTGGTCGATGCAGATATCGAAGCACGCCTGGCGGTTGAGAAAGGTGAACCAGCGTACGGAAGAATCGTTGAAGAATTTGGCCAAGAAATCTTATTGAAAAATGGGGACATCGACCGACAAAAACTTGGTTCGATCATCTTTCATCAAAAGGACAAAAGACAGCGCTTAAATGACATTACCCATCCTGAGGTAAGGAAAAGGATGATGGTTCAAGTGGAAAGAGCGCAAAAAAATCAAGAAGAACTAATTGTTCTCGATATCCCTTTATTATTTGAAAGTAAGCTTACCTATATGGTAGAAAAAACACTCTTAGTTTATGTCGACAAAGACACCCAATTGCACCGATTAATCGAGCGAAATAATTTATCAATTGATGAGGCTGAAGCAAGAATTAATTCCCAAATGCCATTAGCAGAGAAAGTAAAGCTAGCTGATGCAGTGATTGATAATAATGGATTAATAGAAGATACAAGAAACCAGCTTATAAGCGTTTTAGCCAAATGGAGACTGAATAAAATGTGAGTGGAGAAGGTGCAAGCCTTCTTTTTTTAATTCCAAAATAATTATTTGAGGATATTAATTGATAAAATATTAAAAATTCCGCCATTAAATCATCACAATTAAACCTAAATATGTTATACTAATTACAAAAATACTGGTTATAAGTATAACATTAATACGGAAGGGGCCAAATAATGAAGGAGAGAGTTGCAATTAATGGTTTTGGAAGAATTGGAAGAATGGTATTTAGGAGAGCAGTCCTTGATAATACGCTTAACATTGTCGCGATAAATGCAAGCTATCCAGCAGAAACATTAGCACATTTAATTAAATATGATACAAACCATGGACCATTTCAGGGAGAAGTGATTCCTTTAGATAATGAATTAGTTGTAAATGGGAAAAGAATTAAATTACTAGCAAGTAGAAATCCAGAGGAGCTGCCATGGCGCGAACTTGGAATTGACATAGTGATTGAGGCAACTGGGAAATTTAATGCCCGTGAAAAGGCTGCACTACATTTAGAAGCAGGTGCTAAAAAGGTCATTTTAACCGCACCAGGTAAAAATGAAGATGTAACGATCGTTATGGGTGTAAATGAAGAAATGCTTGATATTACTCAGCACGATATTATCTCAAATGCTTCTTGTACAACAAACTGTCTTGGACCAGTTGCTAAAGTATTAGATGATAAATTTGGGATTGAAAGTGGTCTAATGACAACTATTCATTCCTATACAAATGACCAAAAGAATATTGATAATCCACATAAAGATTTACGCAGAGCCCGTGCATGTGGACAATCTATCATACCAACCACAACCGGTGCTGCTAAGGCAATATCACTTGTATTGCCGCAGTTGAAGGGGAAATTGCATGGTATGTCATTACGTGTGCCTACACCAAACGTCTCATTAGTAGACTTAGTAGTTGACCTTAAACAAGATGTGACAGTGGATGATATTCATCATGCTTTTATGGAGGCAGCTAATGGTCCGTTACATGGCATTTTGGATGTTACGATGGAGCCATTGGTATCTGTAGATTTTAATACAAATGAACATTCGGCCATTATTGATGGTCTCTCTACAATTGTAATGGGGGCAAGGAAAGTAAAAGTTTTAGCTTGGTATGATAATGAATGGGGCTATTCGTCCCGCGTAGTGGACCTTGCCCAATATGTGGCAGAGGAAATTGCTAAATCTTCTCAGGTGAAAGTTGGCTAATAGGAGTTCGTTTCGTTTTTTTAAAACAGTGTGGGGGGTGTACAAATAGTACACCCCTTTTTATATTTTTAAGGTATGATGTAAAATAAGAAAAAGTGAATATATTTGGAGGGTTGATATATGGCTAGTTTAACAAGTATTTTTACACGATTTAGAAAACAAATTGAAACTACGGACCAAAATACAGATGATTCGTTGAAAACCCATTATTATAAGGCAACATTTACTCAATTATTTCAATCAGTCGAAAAGCTATTCCATGAAGATGCAGATTGTCGTGTTACGACTGTTTCAAAGGAGCATGGAGAGATTGCAGTGGAAGTTAGTAAGCCAACACCTTGTTTCTTGATTGTTACGATTGTTTCTGTAAAACCACTGGAAACTGCAGTAGATTTTAATATCTCCTCTGAGAAATTTTCATTATTTGGGATGTATCCCAATTTAAAAAAACGGATCCAGTCTTATTACGAGCAGATTAATAAAAGACATAATCTTGTCGGTATTAGAAAAAACTCGTAACACTTCTACTTGTATAAAGTTCAGCTTTTTAATAAGATAAAAGTAGGGAACTTGTTCGGGATTTATCGGAGTAAATGTCTATGCCTCTGTCTTCGCCCCAAGGGTGGTTCGCCAGTCGGTGAGTTTTCTCTATTCAGATTTGGAGTTGATTTAACAATGAAGTGCCCTTCATGTCAAAACTATGGTACACGTGTACTTGATTCCCGGCCTGTTGATGAAGGACGTGCAACACGGAGAAGAAGAGAGTGCGAAGAATGCGGATATCGCTTTACTACGTTTGAAAAAATTGAAGAGATTCCTTTAATCGTGGTGAAAAAAGAAGGAACGAGGGAAGAATTCAGCCGAGATAAAATTCTAAGAGGTTTGATTAAGGCGTGCGAAAAGCGGCCTGTAGCCTTAAAAGAATTAGAAGATATCACACATGGTGTGGAAAAAGATCTACGCAGCCAGGGTATCTCGGAAATCAAAAGTGAAGCGGTAGGTGAAATGGTGATGGACAGGCTGGCACATGTAGATGAAGTCGCCTATGTGAGATTTGCTTCCGTTTATCGCCAATTTAAGGATATTAATGTATTTATTGAGGAATTAAAAGAATTAATAAAAAAAGAAAAATCATGAATGAGCTAAAGGGTCAGTCCTTGGCTCTTTTTATTAGAAAAGCTGAAGCTAGACAGTTATCTTGGTTATGAGGAAAGGTTTGAATGGATATGACTCAGCATTGGCAGGAAATTCTTCCAATCGACCGTTATATTGTAGCAGCAAATGGGCTGCTGCATGAGTATGACCGAAAAGTGCTGACGTTTTTATATCAGCCATTAATTGGGTCAGCTTGTTTTAGTTTATATATGACACTCTGGGCTGAACTTGAAGAAAATCGGCTTTGGTCTGAGTCGTCAACGCACCATTTTTTGATGAACCTAATGGGAATGAACTTAAAGGATATTTATGAGGCACGTTTAAAGCTTGAGGGAATTGGGTTAATAAAAACATATGTCAAAAACGATGATGGGGGACGTTCCTTTATCTATGAAATTCATCCGCCATTAAATCCTGAGCAATTCTTTTTAGATGGGATGTTAAATATCTATCTCTATAGGAAGATTGGAAAAAAGCATTTTACCCGTCTTAAACGTTTCTTTACAGATGAACAAAAACCAAAGGAACAAGAATACCATGATGTGACGAGAGCTTTTCAAGATGTATTCGCCTCGGCCACACCAGAAAGCCTTAAATATCTTCAGGATATTTCTGAAGAGCTTGAAGCAGGGGAAAACCAGCAGTTTGTGGGTCGGAATGAACCAAATCCTATCCAGGTAGAAAATAGCAGCTTTGATTTTGAGTTGTTAACTGCTGGTCTGAATGAGTCGCTTGTCCCAAAAAAGGCATTAACAGCAAAAGTGAAGAACGTGATTAGTAATCTTGCGTTCCTATACAATATTGATGCCATTGAAATGAAAAATTTTATTTTAGGTGCCATTAATGAACATGAAGAAATTGATATTGAGGAATTGCGTAAGGGTGCCCGTGATTGGTATCAATTTGTCAATTATGATCAACTCCCAAGCTTAATTAACCGGACCCAGCCGCTTGCCCATCAAGTACAGCTAACGGAGCCGAAAACACAAGAGGAAAAATTAATTCGTTCGTATGAAACTACCTCACCGCTCAGTGTTTTTAAACAGATTTCAGGTGGTGTCGAACCATCAACTTCCAATTTAAAAACCTTAGAAGAGGTGATGATTAAGTATAAACTTCTCCCAGGCGTTGTAAATGTATTAATTGAAGTGGCCATGATTAAAACAGACATGAAGTTTACGAAAGCATTTGTTGAGTCAATTGCAAGTCATTGGGCCCGTAAGCAAGTCAAAACGGTGAAGGAAGCAATGGAACTCGCGAAGAATCAGGTTCGATCTGACACCGATAGCAAAAAGGCTGGAAAGGCTAAATATAATAAAAAGCCAATACGAACAGAACTCATCCCAGAATGGTTTGAGGAAAGTTCGAGTACTGCCGCTGCCGACACTTCAAATGGAAACCCTTCAGAGGATGAAGAGAAAAAACGTGCTATTAAAGAAAAATTAAAGGCCTTTAGGAAGTAGGATGTGATTGGGATGGAAAAAATAAATAAAACATTACAGCGGCTTGCTTCGAATCCGAACTTTCAAAAACGTTATCAGGAGCAGCGCCAGGCTGTATTAAACAATCAGGACATCAAAGCATTTTTAGCGGAGCATCAAGATGAGATCACGCAAGAAATAATTGAGAAAAGCATGAGTAAACTTTACGAATACACAAACCAAAGTAAGGAATGCCATCGCTGTCCGAGTCTTGAGGGTTGTATTAATTTTATGAAAGGCTATACACCTGAATTGGTATTAACGCGAAACTCGATTGATGTTGTTTATAAGCAATGCCCAAGAAAAATCATGGCAGATGAGAAAAAGAAAAATGAAAAGCTAATTAAAAGTCTTTATGTACCAAGAGATATTTTGGAAGCAACCTTTGAAGATTTTGAAGGGGATTCTGGAAGACTGGATGCGGGCGATAAGGCCGCCACATTCTTAATGAATTATGAAGCAGGTAAGAAAGCAAAAGGCTTGTACCTACATGGGAAATTTGGTGTAGGCAAATCCTATATTTTAGGGGCAATTGCCAATGAACTGGCCAACAAACAGATTTCATCGATGATTGTCTATGTACCTGAATTATTAAGGGAAATGAAAAGTTCAATTTCTGATAACACCTTAAATGAAAAAATTGAGGCATTAAAAAAAGAGCCTATCTTAATGCTTGACGATATTGGTGCCGAAGCCGTGTCAAGCTGGACGAGAGATGAGGTGCTAGGCCCGATCCTGCAGTTCCGTATGTTAGAGAGTTTACCGACATTTTTTACCTCGAACTTTAATTTTCAGGAGCTGGAGCACCATTTAACTTATAGTCAACGAGGAGAGGAAGAGAAAATGAAGGCACGTCGTATTATGGAAAGGATTCGAACTTTGAGTGAACCGGTGTTAGTTGACGGGCCAAACCGGAGATAATAAACTTCTTGGAAAAGCGATTTGGGATTGCCGCACCGTTGGCAGTCCTATTTTTTATTTATATTAAAACACAAGGTCTGCTTACTTCTATTTTGGCCAAGTCCCCCATATATATTTAAAACAGAGAACTGTTCAAAGGGGGGATTTGGTTGGCGGAAATCATCTTCCAAAGCAAGATGGAGGCACAAAGGTTTTATAACCACTTGCTGAAGTATGTACCAAATAATCATGCTGTAGAAACTATTCTTCTTTTAGAAGATCGATATATAGTGAAATTTTTAGCAGGATGCTTTTCAAGTGGGTTGTTAAAGGTGATTAAAACGGCATTCAATGATTTTATTACAAAAATAAAACGAGATGACTGGTTAAGAGAAATAATCAAAAATAAATATTATTTCGAGGATTTAGAAGAGCAACAGCAAATAATGGACATTATTTATTCTGTTCTCGAAGGGCAGAGAGAGGACCTTGCGATTTTTATAAAAGAAACAACAGAGGAAACAGCAAGTATTGAGGCAGCCATTCATCATATTTTTCAGGAGAATGTTTCCTTTTCTTTTGAATCATTGCTTAAATTTCGTTTGCGTCCATACCTCCAGACTCTTGAAGATTATGTCGAGCTGGCCATTGATGAATATAAAATGGAGCAAGAATATCAAATGTTTGTGCATATGCTGCGAGATTTTTTGATTAATCGTGAACCTAAATTACCTGCTCTCCATTTATTATTTGATGAGGAGATTACTTTTTATAACGAAGAATTTGAAGAGATGAAACGAGGCGAATTAATAAGAATGATTGATAGGAAATTATTAGTCAATCACCCTGTCTATGTTGATTCTGCTTCCATTGCACCCCTTTTATCGTTGGCACCAACTTCTATTTTTATTTATACCAATGACCCTGACGAGCCACTTGTAAGAACCATTAAAAATATTTTTGAAGAACGGGTAACAATTAGAGCGTTTGCAGCTCTTCATGACGTAAAAAAATGGGGAACAGATAAAAATTCCTCTGAAAATCATGCATAAAGAATATAATAATGTCAATATTTAGTTTAATGTACCTTGCATTTTTAAAAGTAAATCATTATAATAACCTACATAGTCAAAATCATAGCAATGTAAAAGTAATGATAAGGACAATAGTATTTCTTTACGGTTTTTTAGAGAGGGAGTCCACCGGCTGTAAGTCTCCTAACACGGAAAAAATACTTACCACCTTTAAACTTCGGCAGTGAACACTTTTAAAAAAGTTAGTAATTGTTGACGGTCCACAGCCGTTACCTGACCAAAGTCATTTCAATGTTACTTATTGAGATGAAAAATTGGGTGGAACCACGTGTTAATCAAAACTCGTCCCTATTCCAGGGATGGGTTTTTTTATTTTTTAAAATAAGACAAAGAAAAGTGCCTAGCTGCAGCGCCTAGGGGCTCGAGGTCATAAGCCAATCCGTCGAGAAGGTTAAAGAACAACCTTCCCGCCGGCTCGTCTTATGCTGGTCGCCCCTGAGCAAGGCGCTTCCGCTTTTCTAATTCAAAGGAGGAGTTATGATGTCAGATGTTGTTAAGATTTCGTTTCCTGATGGGGCAGTAAAGGAGTTCCCAAAAGGAACAACAACAGAAGATATAGCCGCTTCCATTAGCCCAGGCCTGAAGAAAAAGGCAATTGCCGGTAAATGGAACGGGCAAATGTTTGATCTTCGCCGTCCAATTATGGAAGACGGTTCTATAGAAATCGTTGTCCCAGACTCTAGTGACGCGTTAGAGGTATTGCGTCACAGTACTGCTCACCTAATGGCACAAGCTGTTAAACGCCTATACCCTAAAGTCAATCTTGGTGTTGGTCCTGTTATCGAAGGCGGATTCTATTATGACATGGATCTTGAGGAGTCCTTATCTCCTGAAGACCTGCCTAAGATTGAAAAAGAAATGGCGAAAATCGTTAATGAAAATCTTGAAATTGTTCGCAAGGAAGTAAGTCGTGCTGAAGCCGTCCAGCTTTTTAAAGAAGCTGACGACCCGTATAAGCTTGAATTAATCGAGGCTATCCCTGCTGAAGAGACTGTGACAATCTATGAGCAAGGTGAATTTTTTGACCTTTGCCGCGGTGTCCATGTACCATCAACTGGAAAGATTAAAGAGTTCAAATTATTGAGTATTGCTGGTGCATATTGGAGAGGCAATAGTGATAATAAAATGCTTCAACGTATTTACGGAACTGCTTTCTTTAAAAAGGAAGATTTGGCCGAGCACTTACGACTGCTAGAAGAAGCCAAAGAACGGGATCACCGTAAAATTGGGAAAGAATTGAACTTGTTCACTAGTTCACAATTGGTTGGACAAGGATTACCATTATGGCTGCCAAAGGGTGCGGCTATCCGTCGCGTAATCGAACGTTATATTGTTGATAAAGAAATTCGTCTTGGCTATGACCATGTGTATACACCGGTTATGGGAAGTGTCGATCTCTATAAAACTTCCGGACACTGGGATCATTACCATGAAGACATGTTCCCAATCATGGATATGGACAATGAACAATTAGTGCTTCGTCCAATGAACTGTCCACATCACATGATGATTTATAAAAATAGTATTCATAGCTATCGGGAACTTCCGATTCGTGTAGCAGAGCTTGGTTTAATGCACCGCTATGAAATGTCAGGTGCGTTGGCAGGATTGCAGCGTGTCCGTGGGATGACATTAAATGATGCCCATATTTTCGTTCGTCCCGATCAAATCAAAGATGAATTTAAACGTGTCGTAAATTTAATTCTTGATGTATACAAAGATTTTAATATTAACGATTACTCCTTCCGTCTCTCCTACCGGGACCCGCAGGATACGGAGAAATACTTTGATGATGATGCTATGTGGGAAAAAGCACAAGGTATGTTGAAGGAAGCGATGGATGATTTAGGTCTTGATTATTTCGAAGCAGAAGGCGAAGCTGCTTTCTACGGTCCTAAGCTTGATGTTCAAGTAAGAACAGCGTTAGGCAAGGACGAAACTTTATCCACTGTTCAATTGGATTTCTTACTGCCAGAACGCTTTGATTTAACATATGTTGGTGAAGATGGTAAGCAGCACCGTCCCGTTGTCATTCACCGTGGTGTCGTGTCAACGATGGAACGCTTTGTTGCCTTCTTAATCGAAGAATACAAAGGTGCCTTCCCTACTTGGCTCGCTCCCGTGCAGGTTCAAGTTATCCCGGTATCGCCTAGTCTGCATTATGACTATGCACGGAAGATTCAAGAGCAGCTTCAAGCTGAAGGCTTCCGTGTCGAAATGGATGGACGTGATGAAAAAATCGGTTATAAAATCCGTGAAGCCCAAATGCAAAAAATACCATATATGCTTGTAGTCGGTGACAAAGAAGTTGAAGATCAAGCCGTAAACGTCCGTAAATATGGGGAACAAAACTCAGAAACAAAGCCATTTGCAGAGTTTCTTTCATCACTTCAAGCTGAAGTAAAAAGAGGATAATATTTTAAAAGAGAGGGAGACCTCTCTTTTGCTCTTAAAAAAACTATTGAATAATCTGTGATTTCTTGATACAATAAGTTTCGTTGCCAAGGAAATAGTACGTTTGACAACACATCTTTGCTTATGATATAGTAACAAGGTGAAAATTGAATACTTGTTTTTGGAAAAAGAAGAAGCACCCGCTTCTCACCTGATTGACGCAACTTAGCAGTTGGCAGGTTTTACGTGAACTTTTTGTTTATTACTTTTGTTTCGTAAAGTGTGGGTGTATTCATCCGCACTTTTTTGTTTGTGTACGTAAGCAATAGCACTTATAAAAAGTAATTCATACCTGTCGATTTCAACTATGGTGTCAACTGTAAAGGTGAATCCTTCTTTGATCTAGACGTTGTATTCGTGATAAAACCTTGGAGGTGGCTAATTATTAGCAAAGACATGTTGTTAAATGAGGGCATCCGCTCACGTGAAGTTCGCTTAATTGATCAAAATGGCGAGCAGTTAGGGATTAAATCCAAAACTGAAGCGTTGGAGATTGCTGGACGAGTAAATCTTGATTTGGTGCTTGTTGCACCAAATGCAAAGCCTCCAGTAGCCCGAATTATGGACTATGGTAAATTTAAATTCGAGAATCAAAAGAAAGAAAAAGAAGCTCGAAAGAACCAAAAAGTCATTACGACTAAAGAAGTGCGTCTAAGCCCAACGATTGATGAGCATGACTTTAATACAAAGTTGCGCAATGCCATTAAGTTTTTGGAAAAAGGCGACAAGGTAAAAGCTTCAATCCGTTTCAAGGGCCGGGCGATTACCCATAAAGAAATCGGTCAACGTGTGTTAGACCGTTTTTCCGAAGCGTGCAAGGAAGTTGCGACGATTGAATCACATCCTAAAATGGATGGACGAAGCATGTTCCTAGTTCTAGCACCTAAAATTGAAAAGTAATAAGGAGGACTATCACAATGCCAAAAATGAAAACTCACCGTGGCGCTGCAAAGCGTTTTAAGAAAACTGGTTCTGGTCAATTAAAACGTGACCATGCTTATACAAGTCACTTATTTGCCAACAAATCAACAAAAGCTAAGCGCAAGCTTCGCAAATCAGGTCTTGTTTCCAAAGGCGATTTCAAACGCATTCGTCATTTATTAACTTACGTAAAATAATCCATAAGTGATCGATTTATATAGGAGGAATATAACATGCCACGTGTAAAAGGCGGTACTGTTACGCGCAAGCGTAGAAAAAGAGTTCTTAAATTAGCAAAAGGTTATTACGGTTCAAAACATAGATTATTCAAAGTTGCAAACCAACAGGTTATGAAATCATTGCAATATGCATTCCGTGACCGTCGTCAGGTAAAACGCGATTTCCGTAAACTTTGGATTACTCGTATCAATGCAGCAGCTCGTATGAATGGTCTTTCTTACAGCCGTTTAATGCATGGCTTAAAGCTTGCTGGTATCGAAGTAAACCGCAAGATGCTTTCTGAATTAGCAATTAGCGATGCAAATGCATTTGCTGAATTAGCTAATGCTGCAAAACAACAAATTAACAAGTAATAATTTAAAGGCCATTCTCTAGCGAGGATGGCCTTTTCTATAAAGGGGGATTTGGTATGACATTCGTGTTTGTTGTTTTTATTGTAATGAATGTAGTAGGCCTTTTTATTATGGGAGAGGATAAGAAGCGGGCAAAGAGACACCAATACAGAATTAGTGAGAGAACGCTTTGGCTTGTGGCACTATTTGGTGGAGCTATTGGAGCCACGGCTGGGATGCAGGTTTATCGTCACAAAACAAAGCATACACAATTTAAAATAGGCTTCCCTGTTCTCGCACTCCTAGAACTTATTTTTTTCATAAAGTTTTTTGTTGGCGTCTAGTTCTGTAAAAATTCCTTCACTGGATTTTCCAATTAATTTCGGCATTACGGTAGTGCTCGAGTATTTTTTTATCAATATAAAAAAAGTCGTCTTTAACTAGTCCTTTAAGTGTGGCGGTATTTTCCGGCCATATGGAGATGGAGACAACGTCAAAGGTGTTATTTGTAGCACCCATATATTTTTCACCAATAAACACAGCACCCTTATAAGTTACCAAGAAGTTCTTTCTAACATCTTCATGATCAACCAATAAAAAACGTTTATGTTTACGTGCTGATTCCAATTTTCTGGAAGTGGTAAAAAGGTGTTTTATCCCCATATAAACTAGAAAAATAATGATAAACACCAATACGAAGCGCAGCAACCAAATCATGGCTTAGCCCCCTACATCTATTTTCTTTTTAATACGATTTAGCAGATAAAAAGTTTCAATAAACCCCCATTTTGATATAATTTTTCCATAGGGAGTGATAATGATGGATTTTGAAAAACTGTTTCAAATGCAAAAGGGACTGGACAGCCATATTGAAGAAAAGCACGGGCTGCAGGATGAGGATTTATTAAGCAAGAAGATTCTTGCACTATTTGTAGAATTAGGCGAATTGGCGAACGAAACCAGGTGTTTTAAGTTTTGGAGTGTAAAACCAGCCTCTGAAAGGGCGGTCATTTTAGAAGAGTTTGTCGATGGAATCCATTTCATTTTGTCGCTGGGGATTGAGTGTGGTTTTGATCAAAAACCATTCGATTTAGAAGTGTCTGGTTCAGCTTTGAGTGTGACTGAACAATTTCTTTGCGTATATGAAAGAATCAATATTTTTCAAAAAAACAGAGGTTTTGATGCCTATAAAGGATTACTTGAATCATATTTACAGTTGGCTGCCATTATGAAATTTAATTCTTCCGAAATTGAAATAGCATATTTTGCAAAAAACGAAGTAAATTATCAAAGACAACAATCGAACTATTAGCAGAAAATTTGTAACTCTAACGTCTTTATTTGTATAATGAAGGTCGTAAAAACATAGTAGGGGGCGAATAAATGGCAAAACTAGATGAAACATTGACAATGTTAAAAGACTTAACGGATGCCCGAGGAATTGCCGGTAATGAGCGTGAAGTACGTGAAGTAATGAAACGATACATAGCACCATACGCCGATGAAATCACTACTGATGGACTTGGCAGTTTAATTGCCAAAAAAGTAGGCAAAGAAGACGGCCCAAAAATTATGGTAGCTGGCCATTTAGATGAAGTCGGCTTTATGATTACGAAAATCGATGACAAAGGTTTCCTGCGTTTTCAAACCGTTGGCGGCTGGTGGGGGCAGGTTATGCTAGCCCAGCGCGTGACAATTGTGACGAGCAAGGGAGATGTAACAGGAATTATTGGTTCTAAGCCCCCACATGTTTTATCAGCAGACGCGCGAAAGAAACCAATTGAAATTAAGGACATGTTTATTGATATTGGTGCCTCAAGTCGGGAAGAAGCAACAGAGTGGGGCGTTCGTCCTGGTGATATGGTGGTCCCATACTTCGAATTTACAGTCATGAATAATGAGAAAATGCTTTTGGCGAAAGCCTGGGATAACCGCATCGGCTGTGCCATTGCCATTGATGTCTTGAAACAATTACAGGGTGTCGACCATCCTAACGTTGTTTATGGGGTTGGAGATGTTCAAGAAGAAGTAGGTTTGCGTGGTGCAAAGACAGCAACGGCAAAAATCAACCCAGATATCGGTTTTGCTGTGGATGTCGGCATTGCCGGTGATACCCCCGGAATCACTGAAAAAGAGGCCATGAGCCAAATGGGCAAGGGGCCGCAAGTAGTGATTTATGATGCTTCGATGGTGGCGCATAAAGGATTGCGTGATTTTGTAACAGACACAGCGGATGAGTTGAACATCCCATACCAGTTCGAATCGATCCCAGGAGGCGGTACCGACGCTGGTTCCATCCATTTAACACATAATGGTGTGCCTGCACTGGCCATTACGATTGCGACGCGTTATATTCATTCACATGCAGCGATGCTCCATCGTGATGATTACGAAAATGCTGTTAAATTAATCGTCGAAGTGATTAAACGTCTAGACCGTGAAACAGTGGATAAGATAAAATTTGAATAATAGTTTTGATGTCCTCGGTATCGTTTTACCGGGGATTTTTTAAGAAAAAAAGCTGCCGATATGCAATGCAATTCGGCAGCTTCAACTTGCTATTACTTTAACCCGTTTTCAAGGGTGGAGAGCATTTCTTTCTTGTCTTCTTCTGAAGAGTTATTCCAAATGACCTCAAACAATACACCAAGACCAGGGAGCATTTTTTCTTGTCCATCTTGAATCGCATCGACAATCGTATCCTCTAATTGTTCTTGTGTATTTCCAGAGACATTTTGAATAATAGCATGGCGCAAATTTAAGTTCATACTTACACACTCCTTTTTATCCTGTCTTTCTTTTATATGTTTTCTATTTTTAGTTTTATTATGTATTTTTGTTAGGCTATAATGATAAAATCAACCAGATATTTTTAAAGGAGAACCAGTTTTGAAACATATTGAATCTGTCAATAATTCTAAAGTAAAACAATGGAAAAAACTTTTAACAAAAAAAGAGCGGGACAAGACCGAGTCGTTTTTAGTGGAAGGTTTTCATTTAGTCGAGGAAGCCATTAAACAAGGAGAGCAAATCCTAGAAATCATCGTCTCGGAAAAAGTAGGACTGCCGTCGCGCTGGGATGTTGGTACAACGTTAGTCACCACCGTAACGGAGGAGATTTCAAACTCGCTATCGGATACGGAGGCACCACAAGGCATTTATGCGGTGTGCCGCCAACCAAATCAAAAAGATCATGATGCAAAAACTTACTTGCTCATTGATGCCGTGCAGGATCCAGGTAATCTTGGCACGATGATTCGTACCGCCGATGCAGCGGGGATTGATATGGTGGTAATCGGCAGGGGCAGTGTAGACATTTATAACTCAAAAGTGCTGCGGTCGGCACAAGGAAGCCATTTTCATCTGCCCATTATCAGAGGTGACCTCCATGAATGGATGGACATGCTGCAAGAACAACATATCCCGGTTTATGGAACAGCACTAGAAGAGGCTTCTGTCTATACAGATGTTTCTCCCACAGATTCTTTTGCTTTAATCGTTGGAAATGAAGGGAACGGTGTCGGCAAAGATATTCTTACCAATACCACAGGCAACCTGTATATTCCGATTTACGGTAAAAGTGAATCGTTAAATGTGGCGGTGGCAACTGGAATCTTACTTTATTATTTGAAAAAATAGGCTTGAACTCATTTGACCTATTGATGAAAATTAGTATATAATAGTGAACAATATGATATTAAGGCGTAAGGTGCCGTTTAATGAAAGACAGGACTGCTGCGCTTTGACTGAAATTAATTTAATAATGACTAAAAACGATGATGGAGAAAAGTACCTTATTAATAACCATTTAGGGAGAAAGTGCCGTGACTGAAAGCACTTTTATGGAATAATGAGAGAAGTTCACCTCCAGAGTTGGCATCGGGACCATTTTTTGAGTTTTAGGTAAAAATGTAAAGATGCACCGGCAGATGCCGTTATCTGAATGAAGCGAACACAATGTTTTTTTACATATCGTGTTTACAAGGGTGGTACCGCGAACTATAAACCTCGTCCCTTTCCAGGGATGGGGTTTTTTTGTTTTTTCCGGTATCTGAAAACCGGGTTTGGCGGAATTAATGCTGAGTTTGACGGAATTAGTTCCAAAACTTGGCGGAAAAAATCGGAATCTTGGTGGAATGTAGCCAAAGTTTCGCGGAAATCTGCTGCAACTTGGCGGATACCTGTAGATAACATTTAATGATGTGTTCCACCCCATCTCACTAATTAATTTTAAGGAGGAATAGACATGCAAGAACGTTTAAAGGAATTGCAAGAAGAGGCTATCCAAAAAATTGAACAATCTGCAAGCTTAAAAGAATTAAATGAAATTCGTGTAGCATATTTGGGTAAAAAAGGTCCCATTACAGAAGTACTGCGTGGAATGGGCAAGCTTTCAGCTGAGGAGCGCCCAGTTATAGGGGCACTCGCCAATGAAGTCCGTGAAGCCATTGCTGTAAAAATTGAAGCGAAACAAAAGGGGCTGGAAGAAGCTGCCGTCCTTGAGAAATTGGCGTCTGAAAGTATTGATGTAACCCTGCCTGGCCGTCCTATGAAGGTTGGAAACCATCATCCACTTACAAGAATCATTGAAGAAATTGAAGACTTATTTATTGGAATGGGCTATCAGGTGGCGGAAGGACCAGAAGTGGAGCAAGATTATTATAACTTCGAAGCTCTTAATTTACCGAAAGGGCACCCCGCACGTGACATGCAGGACTCTTTTTATATCACGGAAGATATCCTCCTTCGTACACATACATCACCTGTTCAAGCACGGACGATGGAAAAGCACCAAGGTAAGGGACCAATTAAAATAATTTGCCCGGGTAAGGTATACCGCCGTGACAATGACGATGCAACCCACTCGCACCAATTCATGCAAATAGAAGGTCTCGTTGTCGGTGAGAACATTCGTATGAGTGATCTTAAGGGAACCCTTGAAGTTTTTGCGAAAAAAATGTTCGGTGAAGACCGTGAAATCCGCTTAAGACCAAGCTTTTTCCCATTCACAGAACCATCAGTAGAAATGGATATTTCGTGTAAAATTTGCGGGGGTCACGGCTGTAACGTTTGTAAGCAAACAGGCTGGATTGAAATTCTTGGTGCCGGCATGGTCCATCCAAACGTCTTGGAAATGGCTGGATATGACTCGAAAAAATACACTGGATTTGCTTTTGGGATGGGACCAGAGCGGATTGCCATGTTGAAATATGGTGTAGATGACATCAGACACTTCTATACAAATGACGTTCGTTTCTTAAAACAATTTTCAAAACACGAGTAATCGTAATGATTGAGGTGTTTTGTGGGGACTTTATCTGAAGTCTAAGGATTGAAGCAGGATTAATGAAGGAGGATGACGACATGTTCGTATCATATAAATGGCTCGAGGATTACATTGATTTAACAGGAGTAACTGCAGAAGAATTAGCGGAAAAAATTACGAAAAGCGGGATAGAAGTTGAAGGAGTAGAAACTCTCAACGAAGGGATCAAAGGTGTTGTGGTTGGTCATGTACTTGAGCGTGAACAACACCCCAATGCTGATAAATTAAGCAAATGCCTTGTCGATGTGGGCGAAGAAGCACCTATCCAAATTATTTGCGGCGCTCCAAATGTAGCACAAGGACAAAAGGTTGCTGTTGCAAAAGTAGGGGCTGTGTTACCTGGCAATTTTAAAATTAAACGGGCCAAGCTTCGTGGCGAAGAATCAAACGGAATGATTTGTTCCTTGACAGAACTTGGCATGGAAGGAAAAGTGGTTCCAAAAGAATATTCCGAGGGGATCTTTGTTTTTCCTGCCGATGCTGAGGTTGGGGTAAATGCCCTTGAATTGCTTAACAGAGATGACCAAGTTTTAGAGCTTAGTCTTACGCCAAACCGTGCCGATTGTTTAAGTATGCTTGGGGTTGCATATGAGGTGGCAGCCATTCTTGGCAGAGAGGTTACATTACCAGAAACAAGCCTGCAATCACTAGCTGAAAAAGCATCTGATTACGTTAAAGTTGTTGTGGAAGCTAAAGAAGATAACCAACTATATACGGCAAAAATAATTAAAAATGTAAAAATTGGCCCATCACCGCTTTGGATGCAAACCCGCTTAATGTCAGCTGGTATTCGTCCACATAATAATGTAGTCGATATTACCAATTACATTTTATTAGAATATGGCCAGCCGCTTCACGCATTTGATTATGATCGCTTAGATTCAAAAGAAATCTTGGTCCGCCGTGCCGTTGATGGAGAAAAATTTGTAACACTTGATGATGTTGAACGGACCTTAACATCAGAACATCTGGTGATTACAAATGGCACAGTGCCAGTGGCCCTTGCTGGTGTAATGGGTGGAGCAAATTCAGAGGTAACCTCAGACACAACCACTGTTTTATTGGAATCCGCTTATTTTAACGGGGGAACCATTAGAAAGGCATCAAAAGACCACGGCTTAAGAAGCGAAGCAAGTTCTCGTTATGAAAAAGGTGTGGATCCAAACCGCGTTCGTCCTGCTGGGGAACGTGCCGCCTATTTAATGACAAAATATGCTGGCGGTGAAGTGCTAGAAGGTGCTGCTGAGGTTGATACGCTTGTGATAGAACCCGCCGTTGTTTCAATTACACTAGAAAAAATCAATCGTGTTCTCGGCACAGACCTTCAAATGAAGGATGTCAAAGAAATCTTTGACCGCCTGCAATTTGCAGCGAATATTGAGGGAGATACGATTACGGTAACAGCACCTACACGACGCGGCGATATCAGCATTGAAGAAGATTTAATCGAAGAAGTGGCACGACTTTACGGATATGACAACATCCCTACAACACTGCCAATTGGTTCGACAAGTCCAGGTAAACTGTCTGACTATCAAAAGAAACGCAGGGTAGTTCGTCAATATCTTGAGGGGACAGGCTTGTACCAGGCTGTAACTTATTCTTTAACAAGTGAAGAAAGGGCTGCCCAATTTGCCTTGGAAAAACGGGACACAATCCGTTTGGCCATGCCAATGAGTGAAGAGCGCAGTATTCTTCGTTTAAGCATCATGCCACAGCTGTTAGAGGTTTTAAAATATAACAGTGCTCGTCAAAATGATAGCTTAGCTTTGTATGAAACAGGTGCGGTATTCTTATCAAATGGAGAAGAAACACTTCCTGTTGAAAAAGAGCATTTAGCTGGAGCAATCACTGGTCTTTGGCATAGTCATTCATGGCAAGGTGAAAAGAAAGCCGTTGATTTCTACATTGTGAAAGGGATTTTAGAAGGATTGTTTGCCAAGCTTGGGCTATTAGAACAAGTACAATTTGTTCAAGCACAAATAGAAGGTATGCACCCAGGCCGTACAGCCGAAATTCGTTTAAACGGTGAAAAAATCGGTTTCGTTGGTCAAGTACACCCAAGTGTCCAAAAAGAACTTGATTTAAAAGATACGTATGCATTTGAACTATCATTAAAAGCAGTACTAGAAGCAGACACACCAGTATTACGATATCAATCTATCCCACGTTTCCCATCCATCACAAGAGACATTGCCCTTGTGGTAAACAGAGAAACGGTGTCAGGCACCTTAAAGGAAATTATCATAGCTGCAGGTGCGCCGCTTCTGAAGGAAGCCGATGTGTTTGATTTGTATGAAGGGGATAAGATGGAGGAAGGTAAGAAATCAATTGCTTTCTCGTTGAAATATGAAAATACTGAACGTACATTGACGGATGAAGAAGTTACAAAAGTTCATGACCGTGTGCTGGAAGCTTTGAAAGAGAAGGCTGGCGCAGTGCTTAGAGGATAAATAATAATAGAGGCCAGCTCGGTCGGGTGTTTTTATGGACCCGATTTGAGCTGGCTTTTTTATTTTCGGGTAAGAAGTGAGAGGGATCATTGCGATTCGCTGATAAATGGCAAAATCCGCTGATAAATGGCGTTCATTCGCTGATTACAATAAAATGTCAAAAATTATTCGCAATTTTCGTCAAAATTCGGCAGGATTTGATTCAATATTTTAGAATATTACTAGAAAATTGAAGGGGGTTGTTAAACTTGATTGTAAAAGAAAGGTCTATTCCATTAGTAATTCTTATTTTGGAGGCATTAAGTAGGCGTCTCCCACTGAATTACCCCAAATATCAGCAAATTATTGAGGAACTTGGAAGGAGACAAGCGGGTTACCAAGGAGAGGTAGCTCTTGATTATTATTTACGTCTTCTGCCCATAAAGAAATATATGATTCTCCACGATTTAAACCTTCCAGATGGCGACTACAATTGCCAAATAGACACCCTGCTTTTAACAGAAGATTTTGCCTTAATAGTGGAAGTTAAAAATATAACAGGTAAATTAATATTCGATACAGAAAATGAACAGTTTACCCAAATAAACAATGAAAAGGACAAAGGATACCCTTATCCAATTGCACAGGCAGAAAGGCATCAAGATTTTTTTAAGAAACTGATGGCGGAACATAATTTCCCCGCTGTTCCAGTTGATTATTTAGTTGTCATCAGTAATGCATATGCTTCATATGTCATTACCGGAAAAAACACTCATAAAGTGAAACAAAGGGTATGTAAAGCAGATGTATTCCTCAATAAAATTCAGCTTTTTGAAAGACTATATTCTAATCCAATCCTTAATTTAAAAGACCTCAGAAAACTGAGCCGCCTACTAGTAAAAATGAATACTGTCCCGACCAATTATGTTCTAGATAAATATGGTATTAAAAAATCTGATTTACGCACAGGTGTTTATTGCCCCCACTGTAATCATCTTCCGCTAATTCGCAAGAAACAGAAATGGTACTGCCCTTCCTGTAGGGAATTTTCAAAGAATGCTCATATCGATGCCCTTAAGGATTACTTTTTACTTATTGATAAAAAAATTAGTAACCAACAGTTTCGGGAATTTTGTCATTTAAATTCAATCGATACCGCAGGGAGATTGTTGCGTTCTATAGATCTAGTTAGTTCTGGTTCAAAAAAAATGCGCACTTACTCTCCAGCAAAATTCCCCTATGATTTAGACACAATGATTTCGATTCGCAAATAAAACAGGGCTATTCGCAAATAAAAGTATAAAATTCGCAAATAAAAGGGTTGTATTCGCAAATAAGAGTGCAAAATTCGCAAATAAAAAATTTTTTACTCTGCATTTTTAATAAAATTAAATAGTTTTTACAGCAGAATTATAGTTTTTGCCACAATCAAGCACAAATTGGCAAAATACCAGCTGAAATAAAGAAAAATTCCTTTCTAAACACAAAAAAGAGGTCGCCTCAACAACAAACATTCGGGGCAACCTCTCACAATTTACATTTTTTCATAAATAGTATCATACTGTTTCGCCAACATCACATCTAAATCCGTCAATCCACCGGCATTCCACGAGGTAATCCGCAGCGTGACTAATTTATAGTCAATCGCAATAAACGGGTGATGATTTTTTTCTTCGGATAGCTGTGCAATTTCATTAACAAACGCTACCCCTTTTAAAAACTCAGGAAAACGATATTTTTTCACAATAAACTTGCCGTCTAGTTTCCAACCAGGTAATTCTGCAAGTGATTGATCAATCTCTGTTAAACTAAGTCTGTTCGCCACTAAAACCCCTCCAAACTCTGTTTATCTATATTTATTCATCAGAGCCGTTTTTTATTTGCAATCGCCAGTGCTTTATTCGTGTTGGCAAAATGGAGCTTTACATAGGAAGGAAGGATATCACGGCCTTTACTTAATATAAGCTTTGCTGCCGCCACATCTACCTGTGCACCTGCACCTTTCGGAATCTTAAAGCCTGCTGATTCACTCAGCTTGTCGATGTACTGGATAAAGGCATAGCGGGCAAGGATGCTGGCAGCTGCAACGGCAAGGTGAATGCCTTCTGCTTTCGTGCTAAAATAAACGTCCTGATTCGCAATGGCCTTCTGTCCTTTCAAATGCTGGAAATATGTACTTGGCTGAACAAATTGGTCGATTAAAATAGCCTCTGGTTTCACGGGTGAGATTTTCTCTACAACATTTAAGATGGCCTGATTATGGAGCAGTGCCTTCATTTTTCCCTGTGACATCCCCGAACGCTGTACTTGATTATATTTCTCGTTTTTCAGAGTCATCAAGCTAAAGGGGATCACATCTTTGATCACTTTAGCAATCGCAATAATTTTCTCGTCGTTTAAGTCCTTGGAATCTCGCACACCTAATTCCTTTAATAACGGAATATCTTCCTTTTTTACATAGGCCGCAACAACCGTGATCGGACCGAAAAAGTCGCCCGTACCAACTTCATCTGAGCCAATGGCTGACATCCCGCTGATACCAGCTGGTACGTCGCCTTTCGCAGTGGATTTCCCTGGACCGGCAGTCACTTTTTTACTAGGTGTGCTTGCACTGCTACTATTACCCCATTTACCAGCCTCTTTTTCACAATCATTGCCTTGAAATAAAACTTTTCCAGATTTATAAGCTGTGATCATGCAGGCTGGAGTTTTTGCGGCAAACACACTTCCAGGTATATTTTTATCTAAGAGTTGTTTTTCGTAATACCGTTTCATTTCATTCATCTTAGACATTTCCACATTAAGAACAACATTTCCCACCAAAAAACACCACATTTCTTTAAAATAGATAAATTGTTTGACTTTTCGACTTATAATCATTCATGTTATGATAGAGAGTAGGATTCTGGAATGGAGGCATTTACGTTGTCAAATACACAAAAACACCGAACAACTGTTGATATATACGGGCAGCCATACGTCATTGTGGGGACGGAAAGTCCAAGCCATATTCGACTAGTGGCATCCTTAGTTGACGACAAAATGCGCGAAATTCATTCAAAGAATCCAGCACTAGACGTAAATAAACTAGCTGTTTTAACTGCAGTAAATGCAGTCAATGATTATGTGAAAATTAAAGATCAATTGGAACGGCTGCAAGCAGAACTACAAAAGGAAAAGGACTAAAAAACATGTTAGATTTAGCCATTATCATTTTTTTACTAATTGGATTTTTTGTCGGCCTTAAGAGAGGCTTTATCCTGCAACTTTTTCAATTAATAGGTTTTATTATTGCATATGTTGTCGCGACTTCCTACTACGAAGAGTTGGCATCCAAGTTAACACTTTGGATTCCTTATCCCAACTTTGGTAATGTCACAACATTAAAGATTTTAACGGATTCAAGCAACATGGAAACGGCTTTTTACCGAGCCATTGCCTTTGTGATCATCTTTTTTGTTGTAAAATTGTTATTCCAAATTATTGGATCCATGCTTGACTTTATTGCACATCTACCGGTCTTAAGACAGCTGAATTTATTGGCAGGTGGAATTCTAGGTTTCTGTGAAGTTTATTTAATTATGTTTATTTTATTATACATTGCAGCCTTAATGCCAATTGAACTATTTCAAAATTATTTAGATCACTCATTATTGGCCAAGGCCATCGTGAATCACACGCCAATCCTTTCACAGCAAATTAAAAGCTTGTGGATTGAATATACGGCTGCTTGAACTTCTCTGTAGCAGAGAAGTTTTTCTTTATTTAACTTTTACGCCAATGAACTTCTGCTTTTATTTTTTTTACGATAAAATGAAGAGGCTAAACTAGAGGGCAGGTGGAAAATTTGGAAGTAAATAAAAAAGAAGTCATTCGTTTATTAGAAACGATTGCCATATATATGGAATTAAAAGGGGAAAACCCATTCAAGGTATCAGCCTTTCGTAAGGCCGCGTCTGCGCTAGAAACCGATGAGCGCGTCTTATCAGAGATTGACGACTTTACTGCGATATCAGGTATTGGCAAAGGAACTGCCGCTGTTATTGATGAATACATAAAAGAAGGTGCATCCTCTGTATTAAACGAGCTGAAGGGAGAAGTTCCGTCTGGGTTAATCCCATTACTGCAGCTCCCAGGCCTTGGCGGCAAGAAAATTGCCAAGTTATACAAGGAGTTAGGAATTGTTGATGTCTCCAGTTTAAAAGAAGCTTGTGAATCAGAAAAAGTCCAAGCTCTCGCAGGGTTTGGAAAGAAAACAGAGGAAAAGATTCTGAGCGCCATCGCAAATGTTGGGACAAGACCCGAACGACTCCCACTAGCTTACATGCTTCCTATTGCTGAACAGATTGAGGCAAGACTTGCTGAATTTCCTGATGTGGACCGCTTTTCAAGGGCTGGAAGTATAAGAAGAATGAGAGAGACCATTAAGGACCTTGATTTTATTATTGCGACAAACCAGCCAGCACAAGTCCGCGACTATTTATTAAAATTGCCAAACATAAAAGAAGTCATTGGTGCCGGAGATACAAAGGTTTCAATCGTATTGGGACTGGATCATGATATTTCTGTTGACTTTCGTCTCGTCAGGCCCGAGGAATTTATCACCACCTTACATCATTTCACAGGTTCTAAAGAACATAATGTCCGGATGCGCCAGTTGGCGAAAGAACGCGGAGAAAAAATTAGTGAATATGGTGTAGAAAATGTAGAGACTGGCGAAATCCTTACTTTTTCGTCCGAAGAAGAATTTTTCAAACATTTTGATCTTCCGTTTATTCCACCGGAAATTAGGGTGGACGGCAAGGAAGTCGAGACTTTCACCGCCAATGAAGAGTTAATCGAGCTTGAAGATATTAAAGGTGACCTTCATATGCATACCACTTGGAGTGACGGGGCCCATTCGATTGAGGAAATGGTGGACGCATGCCGGGCACGCGGATACCAATACATGGCGATTACAGACCACTCCCAGTATTTGAAGGTAGCCAACGGCCTAACTCGTGAAAGGCTGTTAAAACAGAAGGAAGAAATAAAAAAATTAAATCAAAAATACGATGACATTTTGATTCTCTCTGGCGTTGAGATGGACATTTTACCCGACGGTACATTAGATTATGATGATGAGCTTCTTGCTGAAATGGACTTCGTAATCGCTTCAATTCATTCGGCCTTTTCACAGCCAAGAGAAAAGATTATGGAACGGCTGAAGACTGCTCTTGAAAATGCCCATGTCGATTTAATTGCCCATCCAACGGGCAGAAAGATCGGACGTCGGGAAGGCTATGATGTGGACGTCAATTTACTGATCCAGCTAGCCAAAGAAACCAATACGGCTTTGGAATTAAATGCAAATCCAAACCGGCTTGACCTTACTGCGGAATATTTGCGAAAAGCACAGGATACGGGCGTAAAAATTCTCATTAATACAGATGCCCATCAAATGGATACATTAAAGCATATGGAAATAGGGGTTTCCGCAGCCAAAAAGGGTTGGGTCAAAAAATCATCCGTGCTAAACGCACTTAATAAATATGACTTACTAGAATTTCTGCACAATAGAAACTGAGGGGGTTTATCTCCATGCAAGAAAGAGCTTTAAAGGTTTTAGAATTTACAAAAGTGAGAGAACAGTTGCTTGAACAGGCGGTTTCTACATTAGGGAGAGATAGAATAAACGACTTGGTTCCATCAACTGATTTTGATGAGGTTGTCAGACTTCAAGCAGAAACTGATGAAGCGGCAACCGCTTTTCGGATAAAAGGAAATGTTCCGTTATCAGGGGTTCACGATATCAGGGCACATATTAAGCGTTCGGTCATTGGCGGTGTCCTCAGCCCGCATGAGCTGGTTCAAATCGCGAGTACCATTCATGCCAGCCGCCAGATGAAGCGGTTTATTGAGGATATTGCTGCAGAACGGACAGAGCTGCCTATCTTAGTAGAACAAGTGGCACGAATTATTCCACTCACAAACCTTGAACAAGACATCAAACATGCGATTGATGAGAGCGGTGAGGTGTTAGATAGTGCCAGTGAGCTATTGCGTTCACTAAGGCATCAGTTGAGGTCAAATGAGTCCCGGGTACGAGAAAAGTTAGAGAGCATGATTCGTTCGTCGAATGCGGCAAAGATGCTGTCGGATGCGATTGTGACAATCCGAAATGATCGCTTTGTTATTCCTGTTAAGCAAGAATATCGTGGTCACTACGGCGGCATTATTCATGACCAAAGTTCATCGGGACAAACACTATTTATTGAACCACAGGTGATTGTCCAATTAAATAATCAACTACAGGATATTCGCGTTAAGGAACAGCTTGAAATTGAGAGAATCCTGTCAGAGCTTTCCGCAAAAGTCGCTGAGTATGAAAGTGACCTTCAAGTAATCGTGGAAGTCTTGGCCAATTTAGATTTTATTTTTGCAAAAGCAAGGTATGCGAAAAAAATAAAGGCTTCAATGCCAATCATGAACAATGAAGGTAGAATTGCCTTATATAAAGCAAGGCATCCGTTAATTCCGATTGATGAAGTGGTTGCCAATGACATTATGCTTGGAAACGAGTTCACGACCATTGTTATTACCGGCCCGAATACTGGTGGTAAAACAGTCACCTTAAAAACGCTTGGTTTATGTACCTTAATGGCGCAGGCGGGATTGCAGGTTCCAGCCCAAGACGGTTCGGAGCTGGCTGTCTTTGATGCAGTGTATGCAGATATTGGCGATGAACAGTCGATTGAGCAAAGCTTAAGTACTTTTTCGTCCCATATGGTCAATATCGTTGAAATATTAAAAAAAGTTGATTTTAATAGTCTTGTTTTATTTGACGAACTTGGAGCGGGAACAGATCCGCAGGAAGGTGCGGCCTTAGCCATTTCGATATTAGATGAAGTGCACAAACGCGGAGCAAGGGTCATTGCGACCACCCACTATCCCGAGTTAAAAGCATATGGCTATAATCGCGAAGGTGTCTTGAATGCTAGTGTGGAATTTAATGTCGAGACATTAAGCCCCACCTATAAGCTGTTGCTCGGCGTACCGGGCCGGAGTAATGCTTTTGAAATCTCGAAACGGTTAGGATTAAATGAACGGGTCATACTAGCTGCCCGCTCGCATGTAAGTGAAGATTCTAACCAAATAGATAAGATGATTTCGTCTTTGGAAGAAAGTAAACGGCAGGCGGAAATCGAACAGCAAGAAGCGCGTGATTTTTTAAAGCAGGCTGAAAAACTGCATGAGGATCTGCAAAAGCAGTTGGTGGAGTTTTATGAGAATAAAGATGTCATGCTCGAGAAGGCGGCAGAAAAGGCAGCCGACATCGTTGATGACGCCAAACACGAAGCCGAGCAGGTGATTCGTGATCTTCGTAAAATGAGAACCGAAAAACATGCTGAAATTAAGGAACATGAATTGATTGATGCTAAAAGACGTCTTGAAAGTGCAGCACCAGAGATTAAGAAATCAAACAAATTGTCCAATAAAAAAAATAAAGTTCATACTTTTACGCCTGGCGATGAGGTGAAGGTACTTACCTTTGGTCAGAATGGAATCCTTGTTGACCGTGTTTCATCGAATGAATGGCAGGTTCAAATCGGCATTTTAAAAATGAAGGTAAAAGAGAAAGACCTGGAATATATAAGCACCCCGAAACAAGTGGAAACAAGACCAATGGCGCTTGTTAAGGGCAGGGACTCCTATGTTAAACTAGAACTAGACCTTCGCGGCGAACGGTATGAGGACGCACTAATGAAAGTAGAAAAATATATTGATGATGCACTACTATCCAGTTATCCTCGTGTTTCGATTATCCATGGGAAAGGAACGGGTGCATTAAGACAGGGAGTACAGGAATATTTAAAAAACCATCGTTCCGTTAAGAAAATTCGCTTTGGAGAAGCCGGGGAAGGCGGTTCAGGCGTAACCATTGTAGAATTTAAATAATGTCCGGGGAGAAAACGTAATGGACCAGTTTTGGGAGAACGAATATATTCAGATTGCAGCCTATTATAGTGTTGTTATTTTATGCATGGTGGTCTTTTTAGCCATTTTTGAAGTGGTCACCAAATATAAAAATTGGGAAGAAATAAAAAAGGGAAATTTAGCTGTGGCAATGGCAACTGGTGGAAAAATATTTGGTGTGGCCATTATTTTTCGCGCTTCGATTGAAAAGCACGATTCTTTACTACAAATGGTTGGCTGGGGGATTTATGGTTTTGTTCTATTGCTAATCGGCTATTTTATCTTTGAATTTTTAACACCTAAATTTAAAATCGATGAGGAAATCCAAAATGATAACAGAGCGGTTGGTATGATTTCGCTGATTATCTCAATTGGGTTGGCTTTTGTAATTGGTGCGGGAATATCGTAAGGGGAGATTAACTGTGGAGACATTAGCTAAGATCCTAATAGGATTATGTGGCTTATTTTTACTAATTGGCATTATTTATATGGTGTATTTTGTATAAGAGAAAATCATCGCTGAATTATTTCTGCGATGATTTTTTTATACAGTTGTTTCATTGTTTATTATGAACTACTGTACTATAATAAAAGAAAGTTTTGAATTTTTCAATTATTTAAATAAGGAGGTTATATATGTTGGAGTCAAAACCATGGTTGGAACTTTATCCAATGGAAATTCCCGCCACACTTGAATACTCCTCAGAAGCTGTACAAGAATACTTAGTTAAGGCCGCACAAAAGTTCCCGAAAAAAATAGCGATACACTTTATGGGCAAAGAAATGAATTACAAACAACTTTATGAAGATGCATTAAGTTTTGCCAGTTATCTGCAAGAAACCATAGTTGTAAAAAAAGATGACCGAATCGCTATCATGCTTCCAAACACTCCACAGGCAGTTATAAGCTATTTTGGCATATTAATGGCTGGGGGCATTGTTGTACAAACCAATCCATTATATACCGAACGCGAACTTGAGTACCAAATGATGGACTCAGGAGCTAAAGCTATTATCACCCTAGACATCCTCTACCCACGAGTCTCAAAAGTAATGCCGCAGACTGATTTACAGCATATTTTTGTAACCGCTATTAAAGACTACTTGCCATTTCCAAAAAATCTCGTTTACCCTTTCATCCAGAAAAAACAATATGGAATTGTCGTAAAAGTAAAGCACGAAGGAAGCACACATTTGCTTACAGAAGTGTTAAAAGGCAGTCCAAAAGAATTAACCAAGTTCGATGTTAATCCCGAAGAAGATATTGCTTTACTTCAATATACGGGTGGTACGACGGGCTCCCCAAAAGGAGTCATGTTAACCCATAAAAATTTAATTGCCAACACGATGATGAGTGAGGCATGGTTATACAAATCGAAGCCAGGGGAAGAATCGATGCTTGGGATTGTACCATTTTTCCATGTTTATGGTATGACCGTTGGTATGATCTTATCGATTAAGATGGCTTGTAAAATAATTATACTCCCCAAATTTGATGCTTTGACAACATTAAAAACTATACAAAAACAGCGCCCAACCCTTTTTCCCGGTGCACCAACCATTTATATTGGCTTATTGAATCACCCTGATTTAAAAAAATATGATCTTTCTTCAATAGATGCGTGTATAAGCGGCTCTGCCCCGCTTCCAGCGGAAGTACAGCAGAAGTTTGAAGAAGTAACGGGAGGAAAGCTTGTTGAAGGCTATGGCTTATCTGAAGCATCGCCTGTTACACATGCCAATTTCTTGTGGGATGTCCCAAGAATAAAGGGAAGTATTGGTGTTCCCTATCCTGATACAGATGCAGTTATTCTATCAGTTGAAACAGGAGAACCCATGCCAGTAGGAGAAATCGGTGAAATAGTTATAAAAGGACCGCAAATCATGAAAGGCTACTGGAATCGTCCAAAGGAAACCGAGGAAGTCTTAAAAGACGGATGGCTGTATACAAGTGATCTTGGGTATATGGATGAAAAGGGCTATTTTTATGTTGTCGATCGTAAGAAAGATATGATTATTGCAGGAGGTTTCAATATTTATCCTAGAGAGATTGAAGAAGTATTATATGAACATCCAGATGTGCTCGAGGCTGTTGCTGTAGGGATTCCTGACCAATATCGCGGGGAAACCGTAAAGGCCTATATTGTCTTAAAAGAAGGTGCATCGGTAACAGCAGAGGAAATGAATCATTTTGCAAGAAAATTTCTGGCATCATATAAGGCTCCAAGACTTTATGAATTTAGAGAGGAATTACCGAAAACAGCGATTGGAAAAATTTTAAGAAGAATCTTGGTAGAAGAAGAAAAACAAAAGATAGAGGAAGAAAGCCAAAAAAATGCCTAACAAATTTTTTTGTGCAGTAAAGCTTGTCTACTAAAAAATTAATGATATTTTCTTGACAGAAAGTAATATAAAAACTAATATTAAAATATGAATGACGATTCATTCATATTTTTCTTTTTACATAAAAATTAAGCTAACTGATTTTCTTCAAGAGGGTGGAATAGATTTGAAAAAAAATAAACCAAAATATATGCAAATTATAGATGCAGCGGTCATTGTAATCGCTGAAAATGGATACCATCAAGCCCAAGTTTCGAAAATTGCGAAACAGGCAGGAGTAGCGGATGGCACCATTTATCTTTATTTTAAAAACAAGGAAGACATTCTCATCTCTCTCTTTGAAGAAAAAATGGGCGAATTTGTTGAAAAAATAGAAGAAAAAATAGCAGGAAAAGAAGCATCGGCAGAGAAGTTATTAATGATGGTTGAAACTCATTTTCAACTTCTATCTGATAACCATCATATGGCAATTGTAACACAGCTGGAATTACGTCAATCCAATAAAGAACTTCGTCTACGTATAAATGATGTTCTTAAAGGGTATTTGCACCTGATTGATAAAATCCTTATAGAAGGAAAAGAAACCGGTGAGTTTTCAAGCGACCTCGATGTTCGTCTCGCCCGGCAAATGATTTTCGGTACTATTGATGAAACCGTAACGTCATGGGTGATGAACGAGGAAAAATATGATTTGCTTGCACTGGCATCCCCAGTTCATCGTCTCATAATCAATGGCTGCGGAAACCGGTAAATTTTTAGAAATGGAGGAGTTTGATTGGAATACCTAAAATGGTCCTATCAGGATAATATTGCTACGATTACGATCGGGCGGCCTCCGGCAAACGCTCTTTCATCAGGCCTATTAAGGGAATTAACGGCCGTACTCGATGAAATTGAGCCAAACCGTGCAATAAGAGTAATCGTCATTCATGGAGAAGGCCGCTTTTTTTCAGCAGGTGCAGATATTAAAGAATTTACGACCATTACCTCATCCGAAGACTTTTCCAAGCTTGGCAGATTTGGACAAGATTTGTTTGACCGTATGGAAAAGTTTCAAAAACCAATTATTGCCGCTATCCATGGGGCAGCACTTGGTGGAGGTCTTGAGCTGGCAATGGCATGTCACATCCGCTATGTTAGCGAGACAGCTAAACTCGGCCTTCCAGAGTTACAGCTTGGCTTAATCCCAGGATTTGCGGGTTCACAGCGTTTGCCAAAATATGTTGGAGTGGCCCGTGCGGCCGAAATGCTGTTCACAGCAGAGCCCATTACAGGAGTAGAGGCAGTTCAATTCGGCTTAGCCAATCATGCCTATCCAGAAAATGAAGTATTAGAGCAGGCCTATAAGCTTGCTAGAAAAATTGCTAAGAAAAGCCCTGGCTCGATTAGAGCTGCAATTGAATTATTAAACTATGCTAAAACAGAAGAGTTCTACGAGGGCAGTAAAAGGGAGTCTGAATTATTTGGGGAAGTATTTGTTTCGAATGACGGCAAAGAAGGCATCCAAGCCTTTCTCGAAAAAAGAGAGCCGAACTTTAAGGGTGAGTAACTTCTCATAGCAGAGCACTTGCTTATGAAGTTTTCATAGTATATTTTTTTCTTAAAAAATTTCTTAATATTTCAAACAAATTAAATGTTTGAAATTTACTAGGAGGGAAAGTATGAACATTTTTGTATTATTGAAAAGAACCTTTGATACGGAAGAAAAAATTTTAATTTCTGGCGGCAAAATCAATGAGGATGGTGCGGAATTTATCATAAATCCTTATGATGAATATGCAATTGAAGAAGCGATCCAAGTCCGCGATGCCAATGGCGGCGAAGTAACCGTAATTTCAGTTGGCAATGAAGAAGCAGAAAAACAATTACGAACAGCACTTGCCATGGGAGCTGACAAAGCAGTCCTTATTAATACAGAGGATGATGTTGAAAATGGCGACCAATTTACGACATCAAAAATCCTGGCTGAATATTTAAAAGATAAAGAAGCTGATTTAATTATCGGCGGAAATGTTGCCATTGACAACGCTTCAGGTCAGGTTGGTCCACGTGTTGCTGAATTACTTAATATTCCTTACGTTACAACGATTACGAAGTTAGAAATTGATGGAACAAATGTTACTGTTACACGTGACGTTGAAGGGGATTCAGAAATAATTGAAACAAGTCTGCCGCTTTTAGTCACAGCCCAACAAGGCCTGAATGAGCCGCGATATCCATCATTACCAGGTATTATGAAAGCGAAGAAAAAACCGCTTGAAGAACTAGAATTAGATGACCTTGATCTTGAAGAAGATGATGTGGAAGCGAAAACAAAGACAATCGAAATCTACTTACCGCCACAGAAAGAAGCTGGAAAAGTTTTAGCTGGCGATTTGGGTGATCAAGTAAAAGAACTTGTTCAACTTCTTCATACTGAAGCAAAAGTAATTTAATTCCAACCACATAAAAATTGTTTTCAGGAGGTAATAGAATGTCAAGAAAAGTATTAGTAGTTGGAGAAGTTCGTGACGGATCATTACGAAACGTTTCTTTCGAAGCAATTGCTGCAGCAAAAACAGTTGCAGAGGGCGGAGAAGTAGTTGGCGTTTTAGTCGGCGATTCTGTAAGCGCTTTAGGTGCTGAACTCATACAAAATGGAGCAGACCGAGTAATTGTTGTTGAAAATGACAAATTAAAACAATATACCTCTGACGGGTTTGCACAAGCAATACTTGCTGTCATTGAGCAAGAAAACCCAGAAGGACTTATTTTTGGTCATACTGCACTTGGAAAAGACCTTGCACCAAGAATTGCTGCGAAACTTTCATCCGGTTTAATTTCTGATGCAACTGCTGTTGAAGCAGCAGGCGGCAATATCGTGTTTACAAGACCGATTTACTCAGGTAAAGCGTTTGAAAAGAAAATTGTTACTGATGGATTAATTTTAGCAACTGTTCGTCCAAATAATATCGCTCCAACAGAAAAAGACGAAAGCAGAACGGGTGAGGTCTCCTCTCTGTCTGTTGATATCAAAGACCTTCGTGCCATAATTAAAGAAGTCGTCAGAAAGGCAAGTGAAGGTGTTGATTTAAGCGAAGCGAAAATCGTGATCTCTGGCGGCCGTGGTGTTAAGAGCGCAGAAGGTTTTGCACCATTAAAAGAATTAGCACAAGTTTTAGGCGGAGCTGTAGGAGCTTCTCGTGGTGCATGTGATGCCGACTATTGTGATTACTCATTGCAAATTGGCCAAACTGGTAAGGTTGTAACACCGGACCTTTACATTGCCTGCGGTATATCTGGAGCTATCCAGCATTTAGCAGGGATGTCGAATTCCAAGGTAATCGTAGCTATTAACAAGGATCCAGAAGCAAACATTTTTAAAGTAGCTGATTATGGAATTGTTGGTGACTTGTTCGAGGTCGTGCCACTATTAACGGAAGAATTTAAAAAGTTGAAGGTCCACTCATAATACGAAAAGCGAAGCTAGATAATAATAAGGCGGGCGGAATATACCGCTCGCTTTTATTATAAGATAAGAATTTATGTTTTGTCTTGGAGAATTGTCTAGCTCCAGCGCCCAGCGGCTAGTGTACTTCGCTCTTTTCCCTACGATAAGTCAACATCGGATCGCTAACGCTCTCCGTGTTTCCTTTATCGCGTTTAACGGGCAGTAGATTCTCAACTGCCCGTAAGAACCCGATCGGTTCAACTAACAATCAGCGAGAAGAACGTTCGCTGATTGAAGTTTCACCTTATCTCAGTCAAAGCGCTCCAGTCCATACGCCGCTAAACGGGCGCTTGTGCTTTTCTTAATACTTGCAGAGAATACTTATAGGAATTGTGGGTATATTACAAGCTGAGACATATTATTAGCATGATGTGGTAAACGATGGTATACTTTCCGTAGTATTTCAGTTATTAATAAGGAGGTCAATTAATATGGCTATTTCACATGTAACAGATCAAACTTTTGCTACTGAAACAGGTTCAGGCCTTGTGCTTGTAGATTTTTGGGCACCATGGTGCGGACCTTGTAAAATGATAGCTCCAGTCCTAGAAGAATTAGATTCAGAAATAGGCGATAAAGTAAAAATTACTAAGCTTGATGTGGATGACAACCCACAAACAGCTGCTAATTTTGGTGTTATGAGTATTCCAACATTGTTAGTACTCAAAGATGGCGAAGTTGTTGATAAAGTAGTCGGCTTCCAGCCAAAAGATGCATTAGCAAGTGTGTTAGAAAAACACATTTAATTTAGTAACAGAACCTTAGCTAGAATCAATCTAGCTAAGGTTTTTTTCATGAGATAAGAATTTATAAGTTTTTACTTAGTGAAATGTCCAGCTCCAGCGCCCTAGCGGCTAGTGTCCTTCGCTCTCCGCCCTACGATAAGTCAACATCGAATCGCCTCCGGCTCTTCGTGTTTCCTTTATCTCAGTTGGAGTGCTCCAGGCCATACGCCGCTGAACAGGGCGCTTGCGCTTTTCTTATTTTTACAATAGTCTCCTACTTCCCTTTATGAGCTATTTGCTTTAGAATTTTAAAAGATATGATTAACAGACGGAAGGAGTGGCCGGAATGAATGAAATGATTAAACAAAAATTAACCTTGCTGCCTGATCAGCCTGGCTGCTACTTAATGAAAGACCGTCAGGGAACAATTATTTATGTGGGGAAAGCAAAGGTTTTAAAGAACCGGGTGCGTTCGTATTTTACTGGATCGCACGACGGTAAAACGTTAAGACTTGTCAATGAAATCGAGGATTTTGAATACATTGTTACCTCTTCAAATATAGAAGCCCTGTTACTAGAATTAAACCTGATTAAGAAATATGACCCAAAATATAATATCATGCTAAAGGATGATAAAAGCTATCCGTTTATCAAACTAACGGCAGAAAGACATCCTAAGCTCATTATCACGAGAAAAGTAAAAAAGGATAAAGGTAAATATTTTGGTCCCTATCCGAATGTCGGGGCAGCCAATGAAACGAAAAAGCTGCTAGACCGAATCTATCCGTTACGGAAATGTTCCACCCTACCCGACCGTGTCTGTTTGTACTACCATTTGGGACAGTGCTTAGCACCTTGTATCAACGAGGTAAGTGAAGAACAGTATAAGCAAATGACGGATGAAATCACCCGCTTTTTAAATGGTGGTCATAAGGAGATTAAAAAAGAGCTGATAGAAAGAATGACAGCCGCTTCGGAAGAACTTGATTTTGAACGGGCAAAGGAATTTCGCGATCGAATTGTTCATATTGAGACCATTATGGAAAAGCAAAAAATTACTATGACCGATTTTACCGACCGAGATGTTTTTGGCTATGCAGTCGATAAAGGCTGGATGTGTGTTCAGGTCTTTTTTGTCCGGCAAGGAAAGTTGATAGAACGTGATGTATCGACGTTTCCAATTTACAATGAGCCAGAGGAAGAAATGTTAACATTCCTTGGTCAATTTTATACAAAAGCGGAACACTTTAAGCCAAAGGAAATTCTGATTCAAGATGATGTGGACCTCCATTTGGCTGAGCAGCTGCTAGAGGTAAAAGTCCTTCAGCCGCAGCGGGGACAAAAAAAGGATCTCGTCAAAATGGCGATTAAAAATGCGAAAATTGCCTTGAATGAAAAGTTTTCGTTGATTGAAAAAGATGAGGATAGAACGATTAAAGCGGTTGAAAACCTTGGCGAGCTGCTTGGAATTTATACGCCGCACCGGATTGAGTCATTTGATAACTCGAACATCCAAGGGACAGACCCTGTATCGGCAATGGTTGTCTTTATTGACGGTAAACCAAACAAACGAGAATACCGCAAATATAAAATAAAATCGGTAAAAGGCCCTGATGATTATGAATCCATGCGCGAGGTCACGAGAAGAAGATATACTCGAGCATTGAAGGAAGATTTACCACTTCCTGATTTAATCATCATTGATGGCGGAAAAGGACATGTCGAGGCAGTTAGGGATGTTTTAGAAAATGAACTTGGTTTAGATATCCCGCTATCTGGCCTTGTGAAGGATGAGAAGCACCGAACCTCACAGCTCCTTTATGGAAACCCTTTGGAGATGGTCCCGTTAGCTCGAAACAGCCAGGAGTTTTATTTACTGCAGCGAATTCAAGATGAGGTTCACCGCTTTGCGATTACGTTCCACCGCCAAATTCGCGGAAAAAGTGTGTTCCAATCCATGCTTGATGATATTCCAGGGATTGGGGAAAAACGTAAAAAACTATTATTAAAGCAATTTGGCTCAGTAAAAAAAATGAAAGAAGCCAGTTTAGAGGAATTTACCGCTCTTGGGATTCCAACCAATGTTGCCGAAGAGTTACTTAATAAACTTCGGTCATAACGATTGTCAGAAAAAAAAGAACATGCTATAATGAGTGAAAATTTAATTACTATCACTTTTAGTACTAAAGTGAGGGTAGAGGTGCGAGCTACAAGAGTAGTGGTTCTGAGAAGGATGAGCTTCGAAGAAGGACCATGAAAGGGGACGTTCGCCGAAGTAAAGAAAGTCTCATTTCTTTCTTTGCTGGTTCTGTATTGAATAAATCCAGAATTGTCAGGACGTATGTCTTGGAGAGCTATCTTACGTTGTTTGTACAGGAATTTATTACTTCGTGTTCAAAAAGCAATGAGATGCCCTTCTCATTGCTTTTTTTATTTGAAAGCGAAAGCGCCCGTTTAGCGGTATATGGACTGGAGTGCTAGCTTTTCTGTGTTGATATATCTTTGGGAGAAGAGCGAAGTCGTCTCGCCGCTGGGTGCTTGGGCTAGTTAGTTATCTAAGTTCAAAGTAATTGAAAGTAGGGGAAATTGATGGGTTTAGTTGTTCAAAAATTCGGAGGAACCTCCGTAGGCAGTGTAGAAAGAATTTTAAATGTGGCAGCATGTGTAAAAGAGGAGACAGAGAGAGGCAATAACGTTGTTGTTGTTGTTTCGGCAATGGGAAAATCGACTGATCAGCTTGTAAGTCTTGCCAAGCAAATTTCTAACCAGCCAAGCAAGCGGGAAATGGATATGCTGCTTTCAACAGGGGAACAGGTAACCATTGCCTTATTGTCAATGGCCTTAAACCAACAAGGGCTGGATGCTGTTTCCTTCACAGGCTGGCAGGCAGGAATAGTAACAGAACCGGTCCATGGAAATGCTCGAATTGCCAAAATTAATGCAGAAACCATTCAATCCCAACTCAAAGAAGGTAAGGTTGTTATTGTGGCTGGATTCCAAGGAATATCAGAAGAGGGCCAAATTACTACCCTTGGCCGCGGTGGTTCAGATACAACGGCGGTGGCATTAGCAGCGGCACTAAAAGCCGAGAAGTGCGAAATTTATACAGATGTAACCGGGGTATTTACAACGGATCCAAGATATATCAAAGCGGCACGTAAATTACGATCCGTTTCGTATGATGAAATGCTTGAACTTGCTAATCTAGGGGCTGGTGTCCTGCATCCAAGAGCAGTGGAGTTTGCTAAAAACTATCAAGTACAGCTTGTCGTTCGGTCAAGCATGGAGAAAGTAGAAGGAACAGTCATAGAGGGGGAAGCAACAATGGAACAAAATCTAGTCGTCCGTGGAGTCGCATTTGAAGATGAAATTACAAGGGTTACGGTGTTAGGTCTGACTGATTCACTAACAAGTTTATCCACTATATTTACAACATTGGCACAGAATCATCTTAACGTAGACATTATTATTCAAAGCACAACTGAAGGCGGATCAACTAATCTGTCATTCTCGATTCATACAAATGATTTGCTTGAAACAGTAAAGGTTCTAGAAGACAATAAAGCAGTGCTTGGGTATGAACAAATTGATGCGGAAAATAAATTAGCCAAAGTATCGATTGTCGGTTCTGGTATGGTCTCCAATCCAGGTGTGGCTGCAAAAATGTTTAAAGTATTAGCAGATCACAACATTCAAATCAAAATGGTCAGCACATCAGAAATTAAAGTATCCGTTGTTGTGGAAGAAACAAATATGTTAAAAGCAGTAGAAGTACTGCATACAGCATTTGAACTAGGTCAATAGTAAAAATGGTGTCAGGCACCAAAGGTGCCTGACACCATAATTCACATCATGATAGTTGGAATAGTGGTTTAGTGTTTTTTGGGGTCTTTTGTATCCCATTTAACGGTGAATTGAACTTTGTTTGATTTTTTGACTGGGTGCTCGAAGGCTTCAGTGCTGGCTTCTCTTTGAAACTCAATCTGTTGGGCAAGGAAGCCTGCTTCAAGTTGGAAAAAATGCTCGGCTTTTGATTTTACACGAGAAACAATTAATGGACTAGTTAGTTCGATTTCCATTTCATTTTTTGTTTCCTTAATTATTTCAAGTTTACCCCAAGAGGCATTGTTAAAAAACTCCACGACTTGATGATAATCTGCTAAAGGAAACTTCCGTGCCAGACGCTTTCCTGCCCAATATAATATTTCTGGAGTATCTTTTCCGAGAATTTCGGGCAAGAGGATTTCCCTGATTAATTCATATCCGAATATGGATATGGTTCGTGGTTCAGCGGTATTCGGATTTAGATTAACAACTGTACTTTCGTTCACAAGCTTCCCCTCTTTCTATCATTCTATTATATACAATTTTATTTAAGTTTCAGTACAGTTTTACCAGAAAAAATAAAGTTATTGTGCAATATTTAATCTTAATTACTATGATAATTATCATTTCCTTTAAAGTGAAAATTTCAGCAGTTAGATATTGGAAATTTCATGAGAAATACTGGGGGTTTTCCATAAAAGGCCCATGCCAATCCATCTATCATTCTACTTTAGAATAATATCAATATATTTTAAAAATTTTATGTTTTTACTTAATTTTGTGTATACGTTTTCTTGACGCTCCATGTTGTTGGGAGTAAAATGGACATGTCACATATTTGTCACAGTGATGCAGTGATGCTAGGTTAAGAATCTTTTATGTCGAAATAAAAAGGTAGAGACTTAACATCATTTTTTAAAATCAAGGGGGGGTAATAAAATAATGGCAGGTAATCGAGAGTTTGTTAATCGCAGATTGCATTCATTGCTGGGAGTTATTCCTATTGGAGTCTTCTTAATTCAGCATCTTGTAGTCAACCATTTCGTCACAGGAGGGCCAGAGTCCTTCAATAAGGCTTCAGGATTTATGGGAAGTCTTCCATTCAAAATAGTCCTAGAAACGGTAGTTATCTACTTACCATTGTTATATCATGCAATCTATGGACTTTATATTGCTTTTACTGCTACTAGCAATGTTAATAGGTTTGGAACTTACAGGAACTGGATGTACCTCTTGCAGCGTATAACAGGCGTCCTTACATTGATCTTTATTGCGTGGCACGTATGGCAAACTCGCGTGGCTGCAGCATTTGGGGCCGAAGTTTCGTATGATATGATGCATGATATTCTATCATCACCATTTATGTTCGTATTCTATTTAGTCGGTATCCTTTCAGCCATTTTCCATTTTGCTAATGGATTGTGGTCATTCCTAGTTAGCTGGGGTTTTATTGTATCACCTCGTTCACAAGTTATTACTACATACGTGACAATCGGTGTCTTTGTTGTTCTATCGTTTATCGCTATTCAAACACTGATTGCATTTGTTTAATTAATAGATTAAGTGCGGAAAAATTTGGATTTTTTGATTGAGGGAGTGAGTCACAAATGGGTAAAGGTAAAGTGATCGTAGTCGGCGGCGGCTTAGCTGGCTTAATGGCTACTATCAAGGTTGCAGAAGAAGGAACACCGGTAGAGCTATTTTCTCTAGTTCCGGTTAAACGTTCTCACTCTGTTTGTGCCCAAGGTGGTATTAATGGAGCAGTAAATACAAAGGGTGAAGGGGATTCAACGTGGATTCACTTTGACGATACAATCTATGGCGGCGACTTCTTAGCCAATCAGCCTCCAGTTAAAGCAATGTGCGACGCAGCACCTGGTATTATTAATCTTTTTGACCGTATGGGCGTTATGTTTAACCGTACACCTGAGGGTTTACTAGATTTCCGCCGTTTTGGTGGAACACAGTATCACCGTACCGCCTTTGCTGGTGCCACAACGGGACAGCAGCTTCTCTATGCATTGGATGAGCAAGTGCGCCGCCATGAAGTAGACGGGTTAGTTACGAAATATGAGGGCTGGGAATTCTTAGGTACCGTTATTGATGATGATGGGGTCTGCCGTGGAGTTGTCGTTCAAAACTTAAAATCAATGGAAATTAAATCGTTCTCGGCAGATGCTGTCATTATGGCAACAGGCGGCCCTGGGATTATATTCGGTAAGTCAACTAACTCGATTATTAATACAGGCTCTGCTGCATCAATCGTGTACCAACAAGGTGCCTATTATGCAAATGGTGAAATGATTCAAATTCATCCAACTGCTATCCCTGGCGATGATAAGCTTCGGTTAATGAGTGAATCCGCACGTGGTGAAGGCGGCCGAATTTGGACATATAAAGATGGAAAACCATGGTACTTCTTAGAGGAAAAATATCCTGCTTATGGAAACCTTGTACCACGTGATATTGCAACTCGTGAAATTTTTGACGTTTGTGTGAATCAAAAGCTCGGTATTAATGGTGAAAACATGGTATTCCTTGATTTATCTCATAAGGATCCACATGAATTAGATGTAAAACTTGGCGGTATTATCGAGATTTATGAAAAATTCATGGGTGATAATCCAAGAAAAGTACCAATGAAAATATTCCCAGCTGTTCACTATTCAATGGGTGGACTTTGGGTAGATTTTGACCAAATGACAAACATCCCAGGTTTATTTGCTGCTGGTGAGTGCGATTATTCACAGCATGGTGCAAACCGTCTTGGTGCCAACTCCTTACTTTCAGCCGTTTATGGCGGAATGGTTGCAGGACCAAATGCAGTTAACTACATCGAAGGTCTTGAAAAGAGTTCAGATGCTGTTTCTTCTACTATTTTCGATCGTCATGTGAAAGAACAGGAAGAAAAATGGAATGGTATCATGTCTTTAAGTGGTACTGAAAATGCCTATGTGCTTCATAAAGAGCTTGGGGAATGGATGACAGACAATGTAACAGTTGTCCGCCATAATGATAGGCTGTTAAAAACTGACGAAAAGATTCAAGAGCTTTTAGAGAGATACCAAAACATTAACATCAATGATACATCGAAATGGAGTAACCAGGGAGCAACTTTCACAAGACAATTACAGAACATGCTCCAATTGGCACGTGTTATTACGATTGGTGCCTATAACCGTAATGAGAGCCGTGGTGCTCATTTTAAACCAGACTTCCCTGAGCGGAACGATGAAGAATTCTTAAAAACAACAATGGCTAAATTTGTTGATTCTACATCTGCTCCAGCTTTCCATTATGACGAAGTCGATATCTCGTTGCTTAAGCCTCGTAAACGCGATTACACTACAAAGCACTAATAGAGAGGGGAGTAGGTAAGAATGTCTGAAACTAAAACAGTAAAATTTAAAATAATGCGTCAAGATAACCCAGATTCTGCTCCTTATGAGGAGGATTTTGAAGTTCCATATCGTCCAAATATGAACGTTATTTCGGCACTAATGGAAATTCGGAAAAACCCTGTCAATGACAAAGGACAATCCACTACGCCAATTACGTGGGAAATGAACTGTCTTGAAGAGGTTTGTGGTGCTTGTTCCATGGTCATTAATGGCAAACCGCGTCAATCCTGCTCAGCACTTATTGATCAATTAGAGCAGCCAATCCGCTTAGAGCCAATGAGAACATTCCCTGTTGTACGTGACCTGCAGGTTGACCGCAGCAGAATGTTTGATTCCTTGAAAAAGGTTAAAGCATGGATTCCAATCGATGGAACTTATGACTTAGGTCCAGGACCACGTATGCCTGAGAAAAAACGCCAATGGGCTTATGAACTTTCTAAATGTATGACTTGCGGTGTTTGTTTAGAGGCTTGTCCGAATGTGAACAGCAAATCAAACTTTATGGGACCTGCTGTATTTAACCAAGTGCGTTTATTTAATGCACATCCAACGGGTGAAATGAACAAAGCTGAACGTTTAAATGCTTTTATGGAAGATGGCGGAATGCAGGGCTGTGGAAACTCACAAAACTGTGTACAAGCATGTCCGAAAGGAATTCCAATTACGACTTCCATTGCTGCAGTTAATCGTGATGCGACCATGCAAGCGTTTAGAAATTTCTTTGGAAGCGACCACGACTAAGAAAAATAGTAACCCTTCAAAAACCTTCTTTCCTTCTCAAAAAAGAAGGTTTTTGTCTGTTTAGGGCAAATAATTTAAATAGTCCAAAAAGCCGTCATCTGGTATACTTAAAAATAATGTCCGAAAAAAGGAAGGTATTTGAAGGTGAAATCGAAGCTCCCCTTATTCATTATTTTGATTGGGCTCATTTTTTTAGGTGTTGGACTCTGGCAATATGTTGATATGAAGGTCCAAACAAAGGAAACACTTCAGCAGGCAAAAAAAATTGTCAGCAAACAGCAACAGCCAGTAAACGGTTTTAAAAAAGAAACAAATAACAGCCCAACTCCAAGTATGGGCGAAACGGTAGGCCTTTTAACAATTCCGAAAATAAAATCAGAATTAGCCATTGTGGAGGGGACAAATCCAGATGATCTTGAAAAGGGAGTAGGTCATTATAGGGGCTCCTATTTTCCAGGCGATAAAGGACAAATCGTTTTGTCCGGCCACAGAGACACGGTGTTCCGTAAATTAGGAGAGCTGAAAATCGGTGATTCACTAAAGATGCAAATGCCAAATGGAAATTTCATCTATGAAATCACCCATACAAAGATTGTAAAAGCGAACGACACGAGCATTATTACATTACAAAATCAGCAGGAAGAGTTAATTTTAACAACCTGTTATCCATTTCGTTATGTAGGAAATGCACCGGATCGGTACATAATTTATGCAAAGCTCAAAAGTTCCTAAGTCAAGGAACTTTTTTTCTTCATCCATTTAGTAATATTTTCAATTTTTTTATAAATTTATTCTTCCTATAGTAAATATAGTCACTTCATTTGTATCGTTTACATAAGATATGGTGACTAAATATATACCCACCCCACGATTCATTACTGGCGAAGGCAAGGAGGGTTACAATACTTGAAGGAGAATGATTATAATCACAAGCCATTACTCACCAAACGTGAAAGAGAAGTATTCGAACTACTAGTACAAGACAAAACAACAAAAGAGATCGCTGGTGAATTATTTATAAGTGAAAAAACAGTTAGAAATCACATTTCCAATGCGATGCAAAAGCTTGGTGTAAAGGGGCGTTCACAAGCTGTTGTAGAGCTCCTTCGAATGGGAGAGCTAGAACTTTAATGATGAGCGGCTTCCAATTTTGGAAGCCGGTTCATTTTTTGATAATCTACAGCCATATTATTACTCCGAAGTGAACAAATGTTACATATATTAATGGAAAATAGTAGAAATATATTGAAAGTTTTATCAGTAAAATTTACAATTGAAATAAGATAAGAATGATAATAGATCTATTACATTATAACTACATAATAGAAATTAGTTTTGAAATCTTTCTATAAACAAAGATGTATGGTATTTTTGTGGAATGGAAAATTAATTTAGATAAAATGCGATTGTTTTTTTCCTATCTCCAACCGCATAGGGCAGAAGTAAGTTCGATAGATGTGCAAGACATAGGCCAAGATGGGAGTCTTACTCGTCTTGGCTTTTTGAATAAGTGATAAATTTTTGGGGGAAAGGATCTGAAAGAGTGTGATAAACGGTCCGGTTGAAGCAATCAAAAACGAGAAGAGAATGCTTTTAATTCAATATCTAAATGAAAATATTAGCAGATATGATACATTGTTCTCTTGCAACCAAGATAGTATTTTTATACTTGATATAAAAGGGCATGTTGTTCAGGCGAATCCTGCATTCGAAGAAATAACAGGATTTTCAACCGAAGAAACTAAACTGTTGAAACTCCAACTCCTTTTTCCAATTGAACACGTAAATAAAGTTTTTCATCATTTTCATAAAACAATATTAGGTCATTTTGAAAACTTCGATTGTAAAATGATAAATAAAAATGGCCAAATTATTGAACTAAATATGACCAATATCCCAATAAGCGTAAATAATCAAATAGTCGGGGTTTGGGCTGTCGCAAGAGATATAACGGAATTAAAAAGAAAAAAAGAAGAATTAAGAAAAATAGAAGAAATGCAACGACTCTTAACTGATAATGTTTTAGACCTCATGATTAGCACGAACATGCAGGGGGAAATTCTATATGTTTCTCCTTCCTGTCAATATATTCTTGGCTATACTGGCGAAGAAGTCATGAATCAAAATTGCTTATCCTTTATTCATGTGAATGACACTAAAAAGGCTTATAGGAATCGAAAAAAGGTTCTTAGCACACAGGAAAATAGTAGGGACTGCTATCGTGTTCGAAAAAAAGACGGAGATTATATTTGGGTGGAGTCTCTATGTAAACCAATCATAGACCCTGAAACCAAGCATGTATTAGAAGTAGTAAGTGTAGTTAGAGATATTTCAGAGCGAATGAAGGTAGAAGAAGAAGAAAGAAAACGGGAAGAAACCTTTCGAAATCTTATTGAGTATTCACCGGACGCCGTAATGATCGCCAGCGGGGAAGATATCCTGTTTATTAACGAAACAGGTGCAAGATTACTAGGAGCAGCCAATAAAGAAGAAATACTCAAAATGAAAATTTTAGACTTGATTCATCCGGATTTTCACGAAATTGCCAGCAAGCGAGAAAGGATTATTAAGGGTGGCGCCGTTACAGACTTTCTTGAATACAAACTGAACCGTATAGATGGGACTATTTTAATAGCTGAAGTGAAAAGTTTACCTACTATTTTCAACAATAAATCAGCTAAACATATTATTATACGGGACATCACCGAACGGAAAAAGACACAGGAACTCTTACTTAACTCCGAAAAATTAAATGTGGCAGGACAGCTGGCGGCAGGTATTGCCCATGAGGTAAGAAATCCTCTCACTTCAATTAAGGGCTTTCTTCAGTTAATGAAGGTACAATTAGATAGTAGCAATAAGACTTACTTTGATATTATTCAAGCTGAAATCGATCGAATAGAGTTGATTCTGAATGAGTTATTGGTGCTTGCCAAACCACATGAGCTAAAGGTTGAAACAGTAGAATTAATCACGCTTATAGAAAATGTAAAAACGCTGATCGATACACAGGCAATAATAAATAATATTCAAATAGAGACGATTTATAATTGTAAAAATGTGATGATTAACGGTGATAAAAATCAGTTAAAACAAGTATTTATCAATATCTTAAAAAATGCGATTGAAGCAATGCCACAGGGCGGGGGCATCACAATCGAGGTGAAAGAACACAGTTTTAATATGGTAAAATTATTTTTCAAAGACACGGGAAAAGGTATGCCACTGCATATATTAAAACGTGTAGGTGAGCCGTTTTTTACAACAAAAGAGGGCGGCACCGGATTGGGGATCATGATTTCAAAACAAATTATCGACCATCATGATGGCACGATTCACTTTTGGAGTGATCAGCAGGGAACGATTATTGAAGTGATTTTACCACTAGCAAAGCATAAGTAGTATTACTAAAATTGGAACCAGAATTGAAAATGAAACCGGCACCTATGATAGATGCCGGTTTCGTTCATTATGAATTGGACTTTGTATAACTAAATTCTAATTCATCCTTTTGCACACTGTAATCTACATGTAAATCATGCCCATTAAAAAACCATAAATCCGTATCTTCAACAAAAAAGGTTAATCCTGCTACCTCTGCTTTAACAGACATATCAATAGGTTCATTATCCAATGTAAACGCAAGTCCAAAATTTTCTTGGACTGGACTGCTTCCATAGATTTTGGCATAAAATTTTACTTTATCCCCATCTTTTAACTCAACTTCATCTTTAAACCATGTTATGGCTGCATTGCTAACCGTTATTTCCATTACCTACTCACCCTTGGTTTTATTATTGGGAACTTGTTATTACTATTTACTATTCTGTTAAAATAAATTATAACATTTAATTGGTGGTAAAGCTTATGATAGGTCTTGTTTTCGAATAGACATCTTGAAATTTTTGCGGAAAAAGTAGAAAATAAGGACATGATTTAAGATAATTCACTTAGAATGCTGTTTTTTATAAGAGTTAATCCTGAGGAGAAGCCTATTAATAGGGGTGTGTAAAAAATGGAACTTGAAAATCCACAAAAGGTGACTGCTGAAGTGTTTGCCAATATTGAAAAGGATTTACGTTATATATCTGGAATCATTAAGCAAAAGGGACGAGAGATGTTAAGTAATTATAAGATAACGCCTCCGCAATTCTTGGCCTTACAATGGCTTTTTGAAGATGGCGACATGACGATTGGTGAGCTATCGAATAAAATGTACTTAGCATGCAGCACAACGACTGATCTTGTTGACCGGATGGAGAAAAACTTACTCGTTGAGAGAATAAAGGATCAAAGCGATCGACGTGTAGTAAGGATTCACTTGCTTGAAGAGGGTGAGAGAATCATCGATGAAGTAATAAAAAAGCGGCAAGTGTACTTAGAGGAAGTATTAAAGAACTTCTCTATGGAAGAAATTATCCATCTTCAATCCAGCTTGATGAAACTGCATCAGGAAATGCGTTAAAAAGAGGCGAGATGATTGAAACAACCAATAGGTATAATAGATTCGGGCGTCGGTGGTTTAACCGTTGCCAAAGAGGTCATGAGACAGCTTCCAAATGAGAAAATCATTTATTTGGGAGATACGGCCCGCTGTCCATACGGCCCAAGAACGAGACAAGAAGTAAAGAAATTCACTTGGGAGTTGACCACCTTTCTATTAGAAAAAAATATAAAAATGCTGGTGATTGCCTGTAACACGGCTACAGCGGCTGCACTGGATGAGATTCGAAAGGAATTGTCCATCCCTGTTATCGGGGTCATTAATCCGGGGGCACGGGCGGCAATCAAACGGACGAAGAACTATCGGGTTGGCATTATTGGTACGGAGGGAACAGTAAAAAGTGGTGCGTATGAAAAGGCCTTAAAATCTCTGCACAGCCGTCTTTATATAACAAGTCAAGCATGTCCTAAGTTTGTCCCTCTTGTCGAGAGCGGTGAATACGATGGGCCGATTGCGGAGAGAATCGTTGTCGATTCCTTGAAGCCACTCTTGAATGAAAATTTAGATACATTAATAATGGGGTGCACCCATTATCCGTTGCTAGAACCACTTATTAAAAATGTAATGGGTGAGAAGGTACATGTAATTAGCTCTGGTGATGAAACAGCACGCGAAATAAGTGCGATCCTTCAATACAATGGACAGTTAAACAGCAGTGAAGAAGAGCCCCAGCATGAATTTTACACAACTGGTTCAAGAAGTTTGTTCTCAAAAATAGCCTCCAAGTGGCTGGGAACCCCAGTAAACAACGTAAATAAAATAAAACTATAAACCGAACTTCCACATCATTGTGGGAGTTCTTTTTGTACTTTTTGTGCCCGTGATTCGAAAAAAAGGGTATCCACGGTCACAAAAAAAGATAATTGTGCCCGTGATTCGGAAAAAAGGGCCTCCACGGTCACAAAAAAAGATAATTGTGCCCGTGATTCGAAAAAAAGGGCCTCCACGGTCACAAAAAAAGATAATTGTGCCCGTGATTCAAAAAAAGGGGCCTTTACGGTCACAAAAAAAGATAATTGTGCCCGTGATTCGGAAAAAAGGACCTCCACGGTCACAATGAACTGATAATTAGATCAGGGGTTCGGCAAAAGTTTCACACCAATGGTACCGGTTAGCACGATAGGCGACTGATATTTAAATACAATTTACGTTTACAATTATTTTTTTGAACAAAGAAGTGAGTTCCTAAAAAATTCTATTTTTCTTTGTAAATGCGGTCTAATTTCTCATAAGGCTCGTATATATGATAGTACAAACTGTCTTAGGGAGGAATTAATGTGTCTAAAAATACAGTAAAAATCATTGGGGTGACCATGCTTTCTTCAACCGTTCTTCTTTCCGGCTGCGGATTGTTTGGCGGTGAAACACAAAAGAAAATTGATCCGCCAAAAACGGTTACGGTCGGAGAGGAAAAAGCGAGTAAGGAAACAACGAGTAAGGAAAAAACTGTGAAAGATAAAGGAGAGGTCGCAAACTCCGTACAAACAGAACTTTACTTGATTGATAAGGATGGCTATGTCGTTCCACAAACCTTAGCACTCCCAAAGACATCTTCAGTAGCCAAGCAAGCCCTTGAGTATTTAGTAACTAACGGTCCTGTCACGAACATGCTTCCCAATGACTTTAGAGCAGTCCTTCCTGAGGGTACAGAACCTTCAGTCAATATTGATAAAGAAAGTGGCGTTGCAACTGTAGACTTTTCAAAAGAATTTAAAGACTACAAGCCGGAAGATGAGATGAAAATCCTTCAATCGGTCACATGGACGCTGACTCAATTTGATAATGTCAAATCAGTTAAATTAAAAATGAATGGCCATGAACTCACAGAGATGCCTGTCAGTGGTACCCCAATTAGTGAAAACCTATCAAGAGCAACAGGCATCAATTATGATACTTCCGATGTAGTCGATATCACCAATACCAAACCTGTAACGGTCTACTATATTGGCGGTGAAGAGGGCTCTTATTACTATGTTCCTGTTACACGCAGAATCAGCAGCAATGAGAAGGATAATTATGCAGCAGTGGTCAAAGAATTAATCAAGGGACCAAGCGGAAAATCATCCCTTGTATCTGAGTTTATGTCTGATGTAAAGCTTCTTGAAGCGCCGAAATATGCAGACGGAACCGTGACATTGAACTTTAATAAGAATATTTATGGCAGCTTTGAGGAAAAAGAAATTTCTCAATCATTACTAGACACGCTCGTCCTGTCTTTAACAGAGCAGCAGGGAGTCCAAAAGATTGCGGTCCAGGTTGACGGAAAAGCAGAAATAAAGAACGATAAAGGGAAGAAACTGACAGAACCTGTTACTCGTCCAGAAAAAGTCAATACAGGTAGTTTTTAATAAAAACATTTTTGATATACTATATAGTGACAATGAAAGAGGTGGGCTAGAGGGCCGCCTCTTCTTTATATGGAAAATGGGCGGAGCGCCGCAATATGAATCAGTTTATCCAAATTGGGTGGATATTTTGAATTGGGTGAGGCTACGCTCTGCTCGCCCCCCTTACAGTGCCCGTGGGAGGAGAAAAACTCCATGGACGGGAACTGTGAGCAAGTGACAGTGCCCGTGGGAGGAAAAAACTCCATGGCCGGGAACTGTGAGCAAGTGACAGTGCCCATGGGAGGGGGAAAACTCCATGGCCGGGAACTGTGAGCAAGTAACAGTGCACGTTGAAGGGAAAAAACTCTATGGACTGGAACTGTGAGCAAATGACAGTGCCCGTGGGAGGAGAAAAACTCCATGGACGGGAACTGTGAGCAAGTGACAGTGCCCGTGGGAGGAGAAAAACTCTATGGACGGGAACTGTGATTTTATTATGTAAAATTGGTTCTTCGTATTTCCATAGGAGAAGTCGGTAGGAACACCATTTACGTTTAATATGAACAAAAAAACAAAGGAGGAGATGTTTCGTGCGCGTTGATGGAAGAGAGGCACTGCAGTTAAGATCTATACATATCGAAACAAATTATTTAATGCACCCAGAAGGTTCTGTCCTGATTTCCGTTGGGAATACAAAGGTGATCTGTACCGCCAGTATTGAAGATAAAGTTCCATACTTTATGCGGGGGGAAGGCAAAGGCTGGATTACCGCCGAATATTCAATGCTGCCAAGGGCAACAGAATCAAGAAACATTCGGGAATCCTCAAAGGGTAAGGTTTCTGGCCGAACCATGGAGATACAGCGCTTAATTGGCCGTGCACTAAGGGCGATAGTCGATCTAAGTGCGATTGGTGAAAGAACGGTTTGGATTGATTGTGATGTAATCCAAGCGGATGGCGGCACACGGACAGCCTCCATCACTGGAGCATTTGTAGCGATGACACAAGCTTTAAATAAGTTAGCTGAAAAAAAATCATTTTCAAAATTTCCGATCACCGATTATTTAGCGGCCACTAGTGTGGGAATCCTGCATGGTGACAAAATCGTGCTAGATTTAAACTATGCCGAAGATTCCAAGGCACAGGTTGATATGAACGTGGTGATGACAGGCAGCGGAGAGTTTGTGGAATTACAAGGGACGGGTGAAGAATCGACCTTTTCTTATGATCAGCTGCAAAGCCTGCTCCATGCAGCACAAGAAGGACTAGTGGAACTATTTGAGCATCAAAAATCAGCACTGGGTGAGGAAATTACTAAAAAAATTGAGAGTAGAAGGAAGAAATAGTTTGTTATTTGTGATAGTTTAGAGGTAACTATCAAAGATGGGATGGCGGCCGTACTCTCGGACAAGGTGGGTTTACTCTTGGATAAGGTAGGTTTACTCTCGGATAAGCACAATTTACTCTCGGATAAATAGAATTTACTCTCGAATATAAAAAAGATATTAAAAATAAGAGGCGATTTATATGAAAGAAGTCATTATTGCAACTGAAAATCCAGGTAAGGCTAGAGAATTTGAACACATTTTTGCATCAAGAGGATTAACAGTCCGAACATTACTTGATTTTCCGGAAATCCCCGAGGTAGAGGAAACAGGAACTACCTTTGAAGAAAATGCTACTCTTAAAGCTGAAGCAGTATCTAAAGCACTCAATAAGATGGTTATCGGCGATGATTCCGGACTTATCGTTGACACCCTGCAAGGCAGGCCTGGAATTTATTCCGCCCGCTATGCCGGCGAACCAAAAAATGATGAGAACAACACTGACAAAGTACTATCAGAATTGAAAGGCGTACCAGAAGAGCAGAGAACGGCTAGATTTTACTGTGCCTTGGCTATCGCAGTTCCAGGGATAGAAACGAGAACGGTGTCAGGCACCTGTGAGGGTCGGATTCTCGAGGAGCGTCGAGGTTCCAATGGATTTGGCTATGATCCTGTCTTTTATGTACCGGATAAAGGCAGAGCGATGGCAGAGCTGTCTGCTGATGAAAAAAATAAAATCAGCCACCGTGCACATGCTTTACAGAAACTTGATGTGATGCTAGATTCTATTTTAGAAAGAGCTGAACAGTCATGACCAAGGTTTTAATTGTAAGTGATAGCCATGGTTTGACGAAGGAGCTCGAAATCATTAGGGAGAGACATCTAAAAGAGGTGGATTTAATGATCCACTGTGGGGATTCTGAATTGACATCCAACACAAAAGCCATCTCCGGGTATTTAACCGTCAATGGGAACTGTGATTTTGGCGGTGAATTTCCAATGGAAACAACGGCTGAGGCAGCAGGGCGAAAGTTTTTCATCACGCATGGACACCGATATTCGGTTAAGTCTACAATGATGCAATTAAAATATAAAGCACAGGAAGTAGGGGCTGATGTCGTTTGTTTTGGTCACTCCCACGTCTTAGGTGCGGAAGTCATTGATCATACCTTATTTCTAAACCCTGGCAGTATCCGCCTCCCCCGTGAGCGTTTAGAAAAAACATATGTCATCCTTGACCTATTAAAAGATAAAATTAACATTTCTGTATTTGAAGTGACAGGCAGGGAAATAGTGAATTTAGCTCGGGAATTTGTCCTTTGATTTAGATGGGGGATCTTTTTCCCCCACTTAGAAAAAGAAAAATAATCCAAAATGATGTTGACTTTTAGATGTTAGGGTAATATAATAAATCTTGTCTTTGATAAATGAATACGTCCCAGTAGCTCAGCCGGATAGAGCATACGCCTTCTAAGCGTACGGTCGGGAGTTCGAATCTCTCCTGGGACGCCATTTCTTGTACCATTTAACCTACATACCAAAATCTCAAACTCACCAGTGCTGGTGAGTTTTTTTGTTGATAGGAAAGTATAACTTTCCTATCAGGATGAGTGCAACTACGCCTTAAGAAGGACCACCCTTAGGGGCTCGCCAATCGATGAGTTTTCTTTATCCATCAATTATGCTAAACTATTTTTCAACGACATATTGAAGGACGGATTCTAATGAAAAAACGGGAACCAGTGAAACGAAAAGATAATGTAATATTCTTTCCCGGACTTGAAAAGAGACTAACGGACAAAGGGTTAGAGAGCCTTGAAAACAAAAAATATAATGAAGCCATCCCTCTTTTAGAAGAAGCAAGGGAACTCGACCCTGATAATGACAATATATTAATTGGCCTTGTCCTTGCCTATTTTGAGGCGGGAGCCTTTAAAAAAGCGAAAGCCTTGGCCAATGATATGCTGTTAAAAGGGATCGGTGATTATTTTCAAATGGTCGACCTTTATTTGACAGTCCTCATTCAACTGCACGAATACCAGGAAATTGTCACGACCATTGAAGCACTATTAGATGAAAAAGAAATACCGCCTGAAAAACATGATCACTTTGTAACCATTCTCCAATTTAGCCAACGAATGGCGGAAAATCGTCAGTCAGAAACGGATGAAGAAGAAACCATTCCTGAGCCACAAGGGTTGGATCTCTTTTCTAAAAATAATTTAAATGACCAAATGCTGGTAGTTGCTGGTTTGGCGGAGAAAAACATCCGCCCTTATGTGGAAGAAATCGCCGACTATTTAAAATCAGAAATTGGCCATCCCTTTCTAAAAACAATGCTGCTAACCCTTTTAAAAGAACAAGAAATTGATAGGGAATTAGTAGTAAGAAAATTTGAATTGGAAGAAAGGGTCATTCCTTCAAGCCTTCCAGAGGTAAGGGTGCAGCCAAGAATGATAGAGGTAAAAGGATTACTAGCCGATCTGGAAAGTGACAATCCCGTGCTATATGAAAGTACGATTGGAATGGTAGAACGGACTTTTTTTATCAGTTATCCATTTGAACTAGAACCGGAAAACCCCGCAGCTTGGGCTGCAGCCTTTCGCATAATGGCACAAGAATATCTAGGATTTGAGCCGAACAATAGCAAAATAGCAAGTGAATATGGAACGGCTGAGCAAGAAATAGAAAAAGCGAGGGAGCAAATAGAGGGGATGGAGGAAATTTCTTATCCTAATATTTAGGTCTCGCTGTTGAAAGAAAGCAAACCTATGATATAATGTAGGGGTTGCATTGTGTAAAAAACTATATTTTACATCTAAAAAATGGAAGAATGGCTTGATGGACAAGTACATATTCCAACTCTAAATTCGTTACGAATGAAATGAGAATAGATTTGTTGGAGGGAAAAAAAGGTATGACAGCAAAATGGGAAAAATTAGAAGGAAACCGCGGTGTCCTTACTGTTGAAGTAAGTGCAGACGAAGTAAGCAAAGGCTTAGACGCGGCATTCCAAAAAGTGGTTAAGCAAGTAAACGTTCCAGGTTTCCGTAAAGGTAAAATGCCTCGTGGAATGTTCGAAAAACGTTTCGGCGTAGAATCACTTTATCAAGATGCATTAGATGTTATTCTTCCAGAAGCATATGGCAGTGCCATCGATGAGACAGGAATCGAGCCAATTGATCGTCCTGAAATCGACATCGAGCAAATGGAAAAAGGTAAAGAATTGATCTTCAAAGCAACTGTTCAAGTAAAGCCTGAAGTAAAATTAGGCGAATACAAGGGCTTAGAAGTTGAAGAATTTGATACAGCTGTTACAGACGAAGACGTTGCAAATGAACTAAAAACAATGCAAGAGCGTCAAGCTGAACTTGTTATAAAAGAAGATGCTCCAGCTGAAAATGGTGATACAGTTGTTCTAGATTTTGAAGGTTTCGTTGATGGCGAAGCATTCGAAGGTGGAAAAGCTGAAAATCATTCACTTGAAATTGGTTCAGGCTCATTCATTCCTGGCTTTGAAGAGCAATTAGTAGGCGTAAAAGCTGGTGAATCTAAAGATGTGGAAGTAACTTTCCCTGAAGAATACCATGCTGCTGAGCTTGCTGGTAAGCCTGCTGTCTTCAAAGTAACGGTCCATGAAATCAAAGGAAAAGAACTTCCTGCATTAGATGACGAGTTTGCAAAAGATGTTGATGATGAAGTTGAAACATTAGAAGCTTTAAAAGAAAAAATCAAAACTCGTTTAGAAGATAGCAAAAAACATGAAGCGGAACATCACCTACGTGATACAGTAGTTGAAAAAGCTGCTGAAAATGCTGAAGTTGAAGTGCCGGAAGTAATGGTTGAAAACGAAGTAAACCGTATGCTTCAAGAGTTTGAGCAACGCTTACAAATGCAAGGCATGAACCTTGAACTTTACTTCCAATTCTCTGGTCAAGACGAAAATGCACTACGCACTCAAATGAAGGAAGAAGCACAAGGCCGCGTGAAAGCGAACTTAACTTTAGAAGCGATTGCTAAAGCTGAAAACCTTGAAGCAACCGACGAAGATGTTGAGGCTGAACTTGAGAAAATGGCTGGCATGTACAATATGCCTGTAGATAACATTAAACAAGCTCTTGGCAGTATTGATGGTATTAAAGCAGACCTTCAACTTCAAAAAGCTGTAAACTTCCTAGTTGAAAATAAAAAATAATTTTTAATTAAGGTCAAGGCACGATTTTAATCGTGCCTTGTTTTATACATTTTTTCAATTACATATTATAATAAGGACAGGGGAAACTTTTTAATGTCAGGCTGTGGAAATATATATGTTCACAGGACCGGAAAGAGTATTACCTTTTTTCTTTACAATGGGCAGGAAAAAATGCTTTTAATAGCGAATAATTAAATTCCATAAGGCTTTTAAGATTTATTTTTAAAAATAATGGTTATGATTAATGTACATATGTTTTTGGAGATTGGTTTACACAAACAAAAAAAGAGGAATAGAAAACATAAGATGTTAAGCGTTTTATTTCCAGTCCATTAGCTATATGTGTTACAATGCAAAATACATACCACCAGAAAAAATAGAAATACTCGAACTTTGTTTGTGTAATTCACAAGCTTCAAATAAGGTTTTAACACGTTTTAAGGGGTGAAAGAATTGTTTAAATTTAATGATGAAAAAGGACAGTTAAAGTGTTCCTTCTGTGGCAAGACACAGGATCAAGTTCGTAAATTGGTTGCCGGGCCGGGAGTATATATATGTGATGAATGCATCGAGCTTTGCACAGAAATCGTTGAGGAAGAACTTGGAACGGAAGAAGAAGTAGAATTTAAAGATGTTCCAAAGCCAAAAGAAATCTGTGAAATTCTTAATGAGTACGTTATCGGTCAAGATCAAGCGAAAAAGTCGCTGTCTGTGGCGGTATATAACCACTATAAACGCATCAATTCCAATAGCAAAATTGATGACGTCGAGCTTTCAAAAAGTAATATCGCTATGATTGGACCAACTGGTAGTGGTAAGACATTATTAGCGCAAACCTTGGCGCGTATTTTGAATGTGCCATTTGCGATTGCTGACGCTACTTCCCTAACAGAAGCTGGGTATGTGGGTGAAGACGTCGAAAACATATTATTAAAATTAATTCAAGCTGCTGATTATGATGTGGAAAAAGCAGAAAAGGGTATCATTTATATTGATGAAATTGATAAAATTGCCCGGAAATCTGAAAATCCTTCGATTACAAGAGATGTTTCTGGTGAAGGTGTACAGCAGGCTTTATTAAAAATTCTTGAAGGTACGGTTGCAAGTGTGCCGCCTCAAGGGGGAAGAAAGCACCCACATCAAGAATTTATCCAAATTGATACAACCAACATATTGTTTATCTGTGGTGGGGCTTTTGATGGAATTGAACCAATTATCAAGCGCCGTTTAGGCCAAAAAGTGATTGGTTTCGGATCAGATGTAAAACAAGTAGACATTGATAAAAAAGAACTTCTTTCCAAAGTATTACCTGAGGACTTACTTCGCTTTGGATTAATTCCAGAATTTATCGGCCGTCTTCCAGTTATTGCTAGCCTTGAGCAATTAGATGAAGATGCATTGATTGAAATCTTAACAAAGCCAAAAAATGCTCTTGTTAAGCAATATCAAAAAATGCTTGAAATCGACGAGGTTGAACTGGAATTTGAAGAAGGTGCCCTAACGGAAATTGCTAAAAAAGCAATTGAACGAAAAACCGGAGCCCGTGGTTTACGCTCAATTATTGAAGGAATTATGTTAGATGTTATGTTTGACCTTCCTTCCCGTGAGGACATAACCAAGTGTATTATTACAAAAGAAACCGTTATAGAAAACAGCCTTCCGAAACTTGTTTTAGAAGATGGAACGGTTATTGCAGAAGAAAAATCTGCCTAAATAGAGGAGACCTGGCCTTGAGCCGGGTCTTTTTTATATAGATTAAAAAAAATAGGCAAGGCCCCCTCCCAATTAAATTAGTTTTTCCGGTTTATGGTTTATTCCATCCATCTCCAGGAAATACTTATTAATATATATTTAGTATTTAGTTGTAGGAGGGAAAAAAATGAGTTGGACGGGGATTGCCTTATTTATTCAGCTATTTTTTGGAATTATCATTGGGCTGTATTTTTGGAATTTGCTAAAGAGCCAGCGCACACAAAAAGTGTCCATTGACCGGGAGTCTAGAAAAGAAATGGATCATCTACGCAAAATGAGATCGATATCCTTAACAGAACCATTATCCGAAAAAGTTCGTCCTACAAGCTTCCATGACATTGTTGGGCAAGAGGATGGAATTAAATCATTAAAAGCAGCTTTATGTGGACCGAATCCACAGCATGTAATAATTTACGGACCACCCGGAGTGGGAAAAACAGCAGCAGCGCGCCTCGTCTTGGAGGAAGCAAAGAAAAATCCAAAATCACCATTTAAACCAGCATCCGTTTTTATTGAATTAGATGCCACAACCGCCCGATTTGATGAAAGAGGCATTGCCGACCCACTAATTGGCTCAGTGCATGATCCTATCTATCAAGGAGCCGGGGCAATGGGACAAGCTGGGATTCCCCAGCCAAAACAAGGGGCAGTCACCAATGCCCATGGCGGCGTTCTTTTTATTGATGAAATCGGTGAATTACACCCGATTCAAATGAACAAGCTGCTAAAAGTATTAGAGGATCGTAAGGTTTTCCTCGAAAGTGCATATTATAGTGAAGAAAATAATCAAATTCCAACCCATATTCATGATATTTTTAAAAATGGCCTTCCTGCCGACTTCCGCTTAATTGGGGCTACAACGAGAACCCCAACTGAGATTCCTCCTGCGATTCGTTCTCGCTGTTTGGAGGTCTTCTTCCGTGATTTAAATCAGGAAGAGATTGTCACGGTCGCAAAAAAGGCGGCAGACAAAGTGAACATGCAAATAAGCGAAGTCGGTGTTGACACCTTATCTACATATGCAAGAAATGGTCGTGAAACCGTCAATATGATTCAAATTGCAGCAGGGCTGGCGATCACGGAAGATCGCAATTATATTAAAGACGAAGACATTGAATGGGTCATCCATTCAAGTCAAATGACACCGAGGATGGAAAGAAAAATAAACGATATTTCTCATGTCGGGCTTGTTAATGGACTTGCGGTTTATGGGCCCAATTCTGGGGCGTTACTCGAAATAGAAGTCACAGTCATCCCCGCGATAGATAAGGGATCAATAAACATAACTGGGATTGTGGAAGAAGAGAGTATTGGCGGACAGGGAAAATCGATTCGCCGCAAAAGTATGGCCCGTGGGTCAATTGAAAATGTGATTACTGTATTACGATCGATGGGTGTACCTGCAAACGATTATGATATCCATGTTAATTTTCCTGGCGGGGTGCCAATCGATGGTCCATCTGCGGGAATTGCCATGGCGACAGGAATTTACTCCGCTATTTATAAGATCCCAATAGATAACACCGTAGCCATGACAGGTGAAATTAGTATTCATGGTAATGTAAAACCAATCGGCGGCGTCTATCCAAAGGTCAAGGCCGCACGTAAAGCGGGTGCCAGAACCGTCATTATTCCTGAAGAAAATATGCAGACCATCTTAAATGATATTGATGGGATCAACATTGTCCCGGTCAGCCATCTTCATGAGGTATTTGAGATAGCGTTAGTCAATTCTTATCCAAAAAATGAAGCCATACCTGCATCCATTGAATTAACGAAAAAAGAGTCAATTTAACAAAATTAAACTTCGGTTTGTAAAAATGCAAACCGAAGTTTTTTTGTAATGAAAGAGGGTAGAGAAAAGTAATAGGGTGATATGCTTTTGTGAAAGAAAACGTTATGATTGGGGAATATAATTATATTGATAAAGAAATTAGTCACCACACTTTAAAAATAGACACGTAAAAACAAATAAGATAGAATTGTACAACAAAGACTATTCTGCTTTTGCAGTAGAAAAAGGAATTTGTATATGGAGGTGCAGTATATTGACGAAACAGAACGAAATGATCGTCCCCCTCCTGCCGCTTCGAGGATTGCTCGTTTATCCAACAATGGTTCTTCATTTAGATGTAGGCCGTGAAAGATCTGTGCAGGCACTTGAAAAAGCAATGGTAGATGATCATCTTATTTTTTTAACTACTCAAAAGGATGTCTCGATTGATGAACCATCTGAAGAGGACTTATACAAGCTAGGAACATTAACAAAGGTTAAGCAAATGTTAAAACTTCCAAATGGAACGATTCGTGTATTGGTGGAAGGCTTGAATAGAGCGGAGGTGGTTTCTTTTTATGATGAAGAGGATTATTACTCCGTTAGTATTGTAACTTACGAGGATTCTGTTACAAAAGACGTAGAAGATCAGGCCTTAATGAGAACCATGCTGGATTACTTCGAGCAATACATAAAATTATCTAAAAAAATCTCGGCAGAAACATATGCTACGGTCGCAGATATTGAGGAACCTGGACGGATGGCGGATATCATCACGTCCCATTTACCAATCAAGCTCAAGGAAAAGCAAGAAATTCTTGAAATGATTGATATCAAGGAACGTGTAAACCGTGTTATTGATACGATTCATAATGAAAAAGAAGTTCTTAATCTAGAGAAAAAGATTGGCCAGCGTGTGAAACGTTCGATGGAACGGACACAAAAGGAATATTATCTTCGCGAGCAGATGAAGGCCATCCAAAAGGAATTAGGCGATAAAGAAGGTAAAACGGGCGAAATCGCGGACCTTACGAAAAAAATTGAACAGGCAGATATGCCTGCACATGTCCTAAAGGCGGCGATGAAAGAGCTTGACCGTTACGATAAGGTGCCGACAAGCTCAGCCGAAAGTGCTGTCATCCGCAACTATATTGACTGGCTGATTTCACTGCCGTGGTCAAACAGAACAGTGGATGATATTGATATTCTTCGCGCCGAAAAGGTCTTAAATCATGACCATTATGGACTTGAAAAAGTAAAGGAACGTGTGCTTGAATATTTAGCCGTGCAGAAGTTGACTAATTCCTTAAAAGGCCCAATCCTTTGTCTTGTCGGCCCCCCTGGAGTTGGGAAAACTAGTCTTGCCCGCTCAATTGCTACATCGCTTAATCGCAATTTTGTCCGAGTCTCCTTAGGTGGTGTTCGGGATGAATCTGAAATTCGCGGTCATCGCAGAACCTATGTAGGGGCAATGCCAGGTCGAATTATCCAAGGTATGAAGAAGGCAGGAACGATAAATCCGGTATTTTTATTGGATGAGATTGATAAAATGTCGAACGATTTCCGTGGCGACCCATCTAGTGCCATGCTGGAAGTATTGGACCCAGAGCAAAATGCCAATTTTAGCGACCATTATATAGAAGAAACATACGATTTATCGAAAGTCATGTTTATTGCGACTGCCAATAACTTATCGACTGTTCCAGGTCCGCTTTTAGACCGGATGGAGATCATCTCAATTGAAGGATACACCGAAATTGAAAAAGTTCACATCTGCCGCGATCATTTGCTGCCAAAGCAAATTAAAGAAAATGGTTTATCAAAAGGGATTTTACAAGTTCGCGATGATGCCATTCTAAAAATAGTTCGCTACTACACACGTGAAGCTGGTGTTCGTAGTCTTGAGCGACAGATGGCGACGATTTGTCGAAAAACGGCAAAAATCATTGTAGCTGGAGAGAAAAAACGCGTTATAATTACCGAAAAGAACGTCGAAGAATTTTTAGGCAAACCAAGAGTCCATTATGGAATGGCTGAGGCAGAAGATCAAGTAGGAGTGGCAACAGGCCTAGCCTATACGACTGTAGGCGGTGACACCCTGCAAATTGAGGTTTCTTTAGCACCAGGTAAAGGCAAGCTCGTGTTAACAGGGAAGCTTGGTGACGTAATGAAGGAATCAGCCCAGGCTGCCTTCAGTTATGTTCGTTCAAAAGCGGCCATACTTGGGATTCCTGAGGATTTCCATGAAAAATTTGACGTTCATATCCACGTCCCAGAGGGAGCGGTACCGAAAGATGGCCCATCTGCCGGGATTACGATTGCAACTGCACTTGTGTCAGCCTTAACGGGTAAAGCGATTCGACGCGAGGTCGGTATGACTGGTGAAATAACCTTACGCGGCCGGGTTCTTCCAATTGGCGGATTGAAAGAAAAGTCACTTAGTGCCCACCGTGCAGGACTGACAACGATTATTATTCCTAAGGATAATGTGAAGGATCTTGATGATATTCCTGAAAGTGTCCGGAATGAATTGAAATTTATACCCGTAGCCCATGTGGATGAAGTGTTGAAGCATGCCCTTTTAGAAGGTGAGACTCGATGAAGGTAGTTAGTTCAGAAATCGTCATCAGCGCGGTGAAACCAGAGCAGTATCCGGAAACGGAGTTACCGGAATTCGCCCTTGCCGGTCGCTCGAATGTTGGGAAATCTTCTTTTATCAATAAGATGCTCAACCGTAAAGGACTTGCAAGAATTTCATCAAAGCCAGGTAAAACACAGACCCTGAATTTTTACCTTATTAACGAAATTCTTCATTTTGTCGATGTACCTGGATATGGGTATGCCAAGGTTTCAAAAACCGAGCGGGCAGCATGGGGTAAGATGATTGAAACGTATTTTACAAAGCGCGAGCAATTGCGTGCGGTTGTCTTGATTGTTGATTTGCGCCATCCGCCAACAAATGATGATATTACGATGTATGACTTTTTAAAGCATTATGGAATTCCATGTATCATCGTCGCAACAAAAGCGGATAAAATTCCAAAAGGAAAATGGCAAAAGCATTTAAAGGTGACCCGCGAGACATTGGAGCTTGATCAAAATGACCATCTTGTCCTGTTCTCGTCAGAAACAGGCTTAGGCAAAGATGAAGCATGGTCGATTTTACAAAGTTATATGTAAGAGCGAAGTACACTAGCCGCTGGGCGCTGGAGCTGGACGAGTCACATCCAGTAAAAGTTATCCACAGTGTTGATATCTATAATTTCCTATAAAAATAAATACCGCCTGGTGCGAATTGTGCGCCAGGCGGTTTCCGTATATAACGGACAGATTTATTCCACTAACCAAAAGCAGGATGAAAAAACCATACTTTTGGAAGTTTCACGGTTATTTTTTCTTTCTTAGTAGAAAATAAATTCCAACAACAATTAATAATGCGGGCCAGAACTTCCAAATAAAATTCATTCCATTCTGCAGCAGGCCAAAATATCCAGCAATTTTATCATAAAATAGCAGAAGCACCGCTATAATGAGAAAAAGGAAAGCCTGAAACAAACCATTGTTTGTTTTTTGAAAGCGAAGGAAAAATCCAACCGCGATAATGAGAATTAACATACCAATCATATTAGTGGGCCAAAATGCTACATGACCGGACAGGTGAAAATGTAGGCCAAACCCACACATAATCACCCCAGGCAGGATGGCTTCGTATTCTCTTGCGGAATAGCCTTGACCTAAAAAGGCGATCCCGACAATAATGAGCAAGGTTGGCCATGTGAAAAAATGTTGAAAAAGTGTAATGCCTGTCTGTTGCAATAAAAAGTAAGCCCCAAATCCAATAAGAATGATTCCAGGGAAAATTTGCTGATTTTTCAATGAAAACACCACTTCCAGTAAGGTTCACTTGAATCTAGTCCATTTTTTTGATAATGTACATAAGTAAGTATTTTGTCTTTATTTCTTATTATAAATTTAACATAGATATGTATTTGTCTTTCTTCGGACATTAGGTTAGTAAATCGTAAGTTTTACTATATATTATCACATAGTTTCGTTTTCTGTTCACATTTTTCGAGCAAAAGTCGAAATTGCTCGTGATATAATTTTACTAGCTAATACTGTAATCTTATTAGGGGTGTAATGAACAAAATGCATATTTTAGTCGTCGGTCTAAACTATAGAACTGCCCCAGTAGAAATCCGTGAGCGGTTGACATTCAATGAAACCGAGCTTGTGGATGCCATTAAAAAGTTAAACTCTAAAAAAAGCATCCTAGAAAATATCATCTTGTCTACTTGTAATCGTACAGAAATCTATGCGGTTGTAGATCAGTTACATACAGGCCGTTATTATATAAAGGAATTTCTGTCCGAATGGTTCGGTATAGAACAAGCTGAATTTTCACCGTTTCTATTCGTTCATGAAGACGATGGTGCGGTAGACCATTTATTTAATGTAACTTGTGGACTCCAATCCATGGTTTTAGGGGAAACACAAATCCTTGGACAAGTGCGAACAAGTTTCATGTTAGCACAGCAAGAAGAAACAACTGGTTCAGTGTTTAACCACTTGTTTAAACAAGCCATTACTCTTGCGAAACGAGGTCATTCAGAAACTGATATTGGCGCCAATGCCGTTTCTGTCAGCTATGCTGCGGTCGAGCTTGCTAAGAAAATTTTTGGCTCCCTTGCGAATAAGCATGTGCTAATTTTCGGAGCAGGAAAAATGGGTGAGTTAGCAGCACAAAACCTGCATGGCAACGGTGTGAAACAGGTAACCGTCATCAATCGCACCTTTGAAAAAGCAAGAGACCTAGCGAACCGTTTTAATGGTGAGGCAAAAGCTGTTAGCGAGTTGGAGAAATCATTAGCAGAAGCTGATATCCTTATCAGTTCAACGGGCGCGAAGGACTTTGTCATTTCAAAAGAAATGATTGCAAAGGTGGAGAAAAAACGCAAAGGCAAACCATTATTCATGGTCGATATAGCAGTACCACGTGATTTGGATCCGAGAATTGCCGAACTGGAAAACGTCTTTTTATATGATATTGACGATTTAGAGGGAATTGTACAAGCCAATTTGCAAGAACGCCAAAAAGCAGCTGCGAAAATAGGACTAATGATTGAAAAAGAAATTGTTGATTTCAAACAGTGGCTTGGTATGCTTGGTGTGATTCCTGTTATTTCAGCACTTCGAGAAAAAGCTCTTGCAATTCAATCGGAAACAATGGATAGCTTGGAAAGAAAACTGCCAAATCTATCGAATCACGACCTAAAAGTATTAAATAAACATACGAAGAGCATTATCAACCAGATGTTAAAGGATCCTATTTTACAAGCGAAAGAATTGGCAGACAGACCGGATGCAGCTCAGGCAATGGACCTCTTTATGAAGATATTCAATATTGAAGGGCTTGTTCAGGAACAACATTCGAAGGTAGCTGAAACTAATAAATTGCAGGTTGGAGAAGTTCAGGCTTCTTTTCAGTTTTAAGGGGTCGTTGATATGTTTGACACTCTTTTGACAAGGCTTCATGAATTAACCGTTGTTCTATATGCCTTCAGTGTGTTGTTATATTTTTTCGACTACATTCACCATAACCGGAAGGCAAACCGAATTGCCTTCTGGTTACTTGCATTTGTATGGAGTTTGCAAACGGTTTTCCTCTTTTTCTATATGATGAAAACAGGCAGGTTCCCTGTACTAACAATTTTTGAGGGACTTTATTTTTATGCTTGGGTATTAGTAACATTGTCAATTGTGATAAATCATTTATTAAAAGTAGATTTTATTGTCTTTTTTACGAATATACTGGGCTTTACCGTCATGGCGATTCATACCTTTGCGCCGATGCAATATCATTCCCATATCATGGCCAAGCAGCTTGTGTCTGAATTGCTGTTGATCCATATAACGATGGCTATTCTATCATATGGGGCTTTTTCGTTATCATTTGTTTTTTCGGCCTTATATCTACTTCAATATAATTTGTTAAAAGGTAAAAAGTGGGGAAAACGGCTTATCCGTCTTGCAGACCTTGATAAGCTAGAAAAGTCTTCTTACATATGTGCGGTCATCGGTGTTCCAATGCTCCTTTTAAGTCTTATTTTAGGATTGCAGTGGGCATTTCTAAAGGTTCCGGGAATGCCGTGGTACGATATGAAAATTATCGGGTCGTTCTTGTTACTGATGGCTTATAGCATCTATTTATATTTACGCATAGTGAAAAATCTATCTGGTCGAAAATTAGCGATTTGGAATACAGCATCATTCTTAATCGTTTTAATAAACTTTTTCCTATTTGGTCGATTATCATCATTTCATTTATGGTATGCATAACCCTAGGAGGCAATCATGAGAAAAATTATTGTCGGTTCAAGACGAAGTAAATTAGCGTTAACCCAAACAAATTGGGTAATGGAACAATTGAAAAAGCTTGATCCTAATTTTGATTTTGAAGTAAAAGAAATCGTCACAAAAGGCGATAAAATACAAGACGTGACCCTTTCAAAGGTCGGTGGTAAAGGGTTATTTGTAAAGGAAATCGAGCAGGCTATGCTTGATAAAGAGATTGATATGGCTGTTCATAGTATGAAAGATATGCCTGCCGTTCTGCCTGAAGGGTTGACAATCGGCTGTATCCCGTTCCGCGAGGACCACCGTGACGCCCTCATTTCTAAGGGACATGTGAAGTTAAAAGATTTGAAGCCGGGTGCGGTTATTGGCACGAGCAGCCTGCGCCGCAGTGCCCAGTTATTGATGCAGCGTCCTGATTTAGAGATTAAATGGATCCGCGGCAACGTTGATACAAGATTAGCAAAACTAGAAACAGATGAATATGATGCCATCATTTTAGCAGCGGCCGGTCTTTCCCGCCTTGGCTGGTCAAAAGACGTTGTTACTGAATTTATTGATGCCGATAAATGCATTCCTGCTGTCGGTCAAGGGGCATTATCAATTGAATGCCGTGATGATGATAAAGAACTACTAGAATTATTTGAAAAATTCACCTGCAAGAAAACTGAAAGAGCTGTGCTGGCTGAACGTGCTTTCCTTCAAAAAATGGAGGGCGGGTGTCAGGTACCAATCGCTGGTTTCGCCCATGTGGAAGATAACGAGGAAGTAGTGTTAAATGTTTTAGTCGCTTCTCCGGAAGGTCAAGAGGTATACAAAGAAGAACTTCGCGGACAAAATCCGGAAGAGTTAGGAATCCAGGCTGCTGATTTATTAATTAAAAAAGGAGCCAAAGACCTGATTGAGAAGGTCAAACGGGAGCTCGAAGGGCAATGATCGAATCAACACCCTTGGTTGGCAAAAAAGTCCTTGTTCCAAGAGGGAAAGATCAAGCGAAATCCTTTTCAATGATAGTCGAGCAGTATGGAGGGATTCCTGTTGAAATTCCGCTTATTGCTTTTCGTCCAATTGAAAAAAATCAGCGCCTTCAAAATTGTTTGAAGGCTCTTGATACATATGACTGGATTATTTTTACAAGCAATGTAACGGTTGAAACCTTTTTTTCTTTTTATCATGGGGATGCCGCGGCAGTTCCGAAGATTGCTGTGATTGGAAGAAAAACAGCTGACGGTTTAAAAGAAAAAGGGCTTCAAGCAGAATTTGTTCCATCGGCTTATGTCGCGGAAGTATTTGTGAAAGAGTTTTTGCCGTTTATCGAGAGTGGCTCAAGGGTGTTGCTCCCGAAAGGTAATCTCGCCCGGGAATATATTGCAACCGAGTTGACAGAGGGCGGGGCACACGTCGATGAAGTTGTCATTTATGAAACCTACTTGCCAGAGGATAGTCGTGTAAAGCTTGCACAGATGTTAGCAGAAAACGAGATTGATATCCTTACGTTTACGAGTCCTTCAACGGTTGATCATCTCATGTCTGTCGTAAAGGAATATGGGTTAGAGGAGCATTTAAAAGAATGCCTCATTGCCTGTATTGGACCTGTCTCTGAGAAAAAGTTATATTCCTATGGATTACCGGTTCATGTGTCCCCAAAGGAGTATACTGTAAAAGAAATGATTAAAAGCACGATCGCTTATTTGGAAAAAAGTTATGTTTGATTTGGTAACGGCTTGTGGGCGGGTAACTGCTTATTAATTGATGATATCTGCATTTGGATGCCATCTTCGCGAGTAAAAAGGTGCCATCCGCGAGTAAAAAGGTGCTATACGAGAGTAATGGGGTGCCATCCGCGAGTAAGAGGCTGCTATCCGAGAGTAATAACAAAATTTATGAATGATGTTTATACATTGGGGGTAAAAAAATGGAACTACAATTTGATCGTCACCGTCGCTTACGTTCAAGTGCCAGCATGCGTGCACTTGTGCGAGAAAACCACTTAAGACCTGAGGACTTCATTTATCCACTATTCATTTATGAAGGTGAAAATATCCGTCAGGAAGTATCCTCTATGCCAGGCGTATTCCAAGTATCGATGGACAATCTCCAAGCAGAAATGGAAGACATTGTTGCACACGGAATTAAGTCTGTCTTATTATTTGGTATTCCGAAAACGAAGGATGCCTGCGGTACACAAGCTTTTCACGACCATGGGATTGTTCAAGTCGCTACGCGTTACATAAAAGAACACTTTCCAGAAATTATCATCGTCGCCGATACCTGTCTTTGCGAATATACCGACCATGGGCACTGTGGAATGGTTAAAGGAGACAAAATCCTCAATGATGAATCACTTGATTTGCTTGTAAAAACAGCGGTAGCCCAAGCTAAAGCAGGTGCAGACATTATTGCACCATCCAATATGATGGATGGTTTTGTTGCCGCTATTCGGGCAGGATTAGATGAAGCTGGATTTACAGAAATCCCTATCATGTCCTATGCGGTTAAATATGCCTCAGCATTCTACGGGCCTTTCCGTGAAGCGGCAGAGGGTGCACCACAATTCGGTGATCGCAAGACGTATCAAATGGACCCTGCCAACCGTATGGAAGCATTTAGAGAGGCAGAATCCGATATCGCTGAAGGCGCAGACTTCTTAATTGTTAAGCCTGGTATGCCATACCTAGACATTCTTCGTGATATGAAAAATAACTTTAATTTACCTTTGGTTATCTATAACGTAAGTGGTGAGTATGCCATGATTAAGGCAGCATCCCAAAACGGCTGGATTGATGAGAAAAAAACGGTGCTTGAAATGTTAGTTGGCATGAAGCGTGCTGGTGCGGATTTAATCATTACCTATCATGCAAAAGATGCATGCCGCTGGTTAAACGAAGAGGAATAAACCATATTTGAAACGAGGGAATAAAATGCGTTCGTATACAAAATCAATTGAAGCATTTAAAGAAGCCCAGCCCCTTATGCCTGGCGGGGTTAACAGCCCGGTTCGTGCCTTTAAATCCGTAAATATGAGCCCTATTTTTATGGAAAGAGGCAAAGGGTCAAAAATATACGATATTGATGGAAATGAGTATATTGATTATGTGCTTTCATGGGGTCCGCTTATTTTAGGCCACTCCAACGACCGAGTTGTCGAAGCATTGAAAAAGGCAGCTGAATTTGGTACAAGCTTCGGTGCGCCAACCTTATTAGAAAATAAACTAGCCCAGCTTGTCATTGAGCGTGTGCCATCGATAGAAGTGGTGCGGATGGTTAACTCGGGTACAGAGGCGACAATGAGTGCCCTTCGTTTAGCACGAGGCTACACTGGCCGCGACAAGATCTTAAAATTCGAAGGCTGTTACCATGGCCATGGCGATTCGTTATTGATTAAAGCCGGCTCAGGCGTTGCTACACTTGGCTTGCCTGATAGCCCAGGTGTTCCAGAGGGGATCGCAAAGAATACCATTACTGTTCCTTATAATGATTTAGAAAGCGTTAAATTAGCCTTTGAACATTTTGGCGAGGATATCGCTTGTATTATTGTTGAACCAGTTGCCGGGAACATGGGCCTTGTGCCGCCGCTCCCTGGATTCTTAGAAGGCCTTCGTGAGATTACTACCGCAAATGGGTCATTACTCATTTTTGATGAGGTTATGACCGGCTTCCGTGTAGGCTACAATTGTGCACAAGGCTATTTCAATATAACACCTGACCTTACTTGTCTTGGTAAAGTAATCGGTGGTGGACTTCCTGTTGGTGCATACGGCGGTAAAAGAGAAATCATGCAGCAAATCGCTCCAAGCGGCCCAATTTATCAAGCCGGGACTTTATCAGGAAATCCATTAGCGATGACAGCAGGGCTTGAGACTTTAAGTCAGTTAACTCCTGAGCACTATAAGGAGTTCATCCGCAAAGGTGACATGCTCCAAAAAGGCTTTGAGGCAGCAGCTGAAAAGTATGATATTCCGATTACCTTTAACCGTGCAGGTTCGATGATTGGATTCTTTTTTACAAACGAAGCCGTCATCAACTTTGAAAAAGCAAAAACCTCTAATTTGGACTTCTTTGCGGCCTATTACAGCGAAATGGCGAACCAAGGGATATTCTTACCACCTTCCCAGTTCGAAGGCCTATTCCTATCAACAGAGCACTCTGATGAGGATATTGAAAAGACTATTCAAGCAGCTGAGGTTGCCTTCTCGAATCTAAAATAATAATTATTTAGAACACCAACTAATTTTGTAATGGGTTCCTTTTGGGAGAGGAAATTGTTAATAACATATTTATTAGCATAAAATTCAACAACTAATTAGCGATTATTAATCGCAAGCAAAAACGCTCAGAATTTACTCTGAGCGTTTTTTGACGTTTAATTTACTCCCCCATTCTTTAATTGCAGTTATTCACAATTCTAGAAGCAAAACTTAAATGCTAATAGGGGTCATTGGATGAAAAATTATTTCATATAGTCTTCAACTAATTCAAAGCATCTTTTTTCTGTAAGATTGTTCTCGACCCTTACATATTCATATTGCTCCATTGTACCACCTTTATATTTTAGAGATGCCTCTTTTGCAGTATGATCTCGATAATCAATCCATTCACGTTGTTCTTTTCTTAGTTGGTCCATCTCTTCTGTAGGAAGTTGCTTCTTTAGGACTTCATAAACTTCATTTAGCAATCCATCCCAAACATCGTATGCATCTCCTTCTATTTTTTTCAAAGCAAATGTTGTGTCGTCTATAGGATTTTTTCGCATCTCTTCCACTTCATTTTTCGCATCATTTAGTTTCTTAAGATACTCTTCCTTCAGACTCGCTATATTATTTGTTGAGAAGTCTTCTTCTTTTTTAAGTACGTTGTTTGGTGTATCTACTTTTTCGTTTGTATCATTATTTCCTGTATCAATGGTATCTGTATTATTGTTGTCGGTATTTGAAGTCTTTTTTGTTGAATCTGTACTAGAAGATTCATCATTTGTACGCTGAGTCGGATTGTTATTTGGAGACTGGACGTTGGACTTAGAGCTTAACTTATCAGATGAGTTTCCGCAGGCAGCTAATATGACCATTGAGGTAAGCATTACTGTCAAGATTTTTCTATTATTTTTCATAATATATCCTCTCCTAAAGTATGTTGTTAATATTTGAAATTTCCTTTAACTAACCAAAATTGTACACATACTATATAATTATTTTAACATAAATTTTCCATTTACCTTTTAAAAAATAAGTGCGCTTTAATAACAAGCGAACTACCTAACCTCTTGCTGTCACAAGCGGTTTTTCTAAAATGGACAATCCTCTGCGAATTTGTTGTATAAAATTATTAGTCGATGCGAACTTGGCGGACACCCTCCTCAGTAACTCATCGCAATATACTCTACCCCACATAAACTCAAATTCTTTTCCCAGCACAATCTGTCTTTTTGGTCATAATTAAAAAGCCTTCTTCATAAAGTGTAAGTGACATAGTGATTTTGCGTGGAGGATACGAAAGGAGGAGTCGCTTTGTCCCAGGAGAATCAATCGTGCCTACGCTTTTCCTTGGAGGAGTCATTGTGGTTTAGAAAAGGACAGGAAGTCGCAGATCTTGTCTCGATTTCACTAGACCCAGACATTACCATCCAAGAAAACGATCAGTACGTAACCATACGTGGTTCGCTTGAACTTACCGGCGAGTATAAAAGTTACGAAGCAAATAATGGTAGCGAAGATGAAGAATTTACCTCTCAAAAATTTGTCGAGAGGGTAGAAGAACTGGATGAGGAAAGAAATTGTGAGTTTTCACATCGCTTCCCAGTCGATATTACGATCCCGAATAATCGAATTCAAAGTATCTATGATATTGACGTGCTTGTAGAATCATTTGATTATTCCATACCTGAGCGCAGTTGCCTGAAGTTATCGGCAGAGTTGACCATCAGCGGTTTATACGCAACTGGACAGCAACAAGAACAACAGGAACAGGAAGAACCAGAACAAGAACAACTGCAACTAGAGGAGGAGGAAGAACTAGAGTACGAGACTCTTCACCGGACTGAATTGGAATATGAAGATACGGACGAAGAGGTTGAAATTGAAGTTGAATTGGAAGTCGAACAGCCTGCTGTTCAAAGCAGCTTTGAAGACAACTTCTTGTTTGAAGCAGAGGCTAGAAAACAAAAAGAAGAAGAAGAACCAGTAGAAGTGGTACCGAAATTCCCAACCTTCAACTACCAACCACAAGTGGAATATGAAGAGGAAGAATACGAGCCTTCATGGGATTTCCAAGAGGCAATAAGTGAAGGCACGCAGCCAGAAGAATACAAACCTTCAAGGGATTTCCAAGAAGCAAGAAGTGAAGGTAAGCACCCAGAAGAAGAAGTTATTATTATAGAAGAAGCGGTTCCACATCATCACCATGGTCATCACCATGACCATCACCATGAAGAAACAATTGGAGAAGAAAGCTCGTCATCATCGCATGAAGAGTCTCCGAAACATCAGAAAAAGAAGAAGGCTCCAAAAAAGAAGAGCATGACCTTGACCGAGTTTTTTGCACGGAAAGATGAGAGAACAGGGCAAACAAGATTAACGATTTGTATTGTTCAAAAAGGAGATACGGTTTCAAGTGTGGCAGACCGCTATGACGTTACCGTACCAAATCTCCTCCGAGTTAACAATCTTGAATTAAATCAAGATGTTTACGAGGGGCAAGTTTTATACATTCCTAGTACATTTGCAAAAAAATAAACCATAAAGATGAGCGGGTTTTTTTGACCTGCTCAGCTTCTTTTCAAAGCGATTTCCGCTTTTCTTTTTGAAAGAGAGTTGAGTTCTCGTGAATGATTCGAATCGACTGGAATCGGTTGCACCCATTTTAAAAAATTATCTTGTCGAGCCGTATTTTGTTGAGGATTTCGGAGTGGTCCAGAAGATTTATTCAAATAAAGGCACCTTTGCGTTAAAAAGAATTCCACCCACCGCTGGGACCGACTTTATTCGCCATGTTCACCTTCTATACCAAAAAGGGTTCAATCGGATTGTCCCCATTTATCCGACGATGGACGGCAGGTATGCAGTTTTACATGAAAATAATCTCTATTATCTTATGCCATGGATGCCCAATGATCATAAAGAAGACCGTGAACACAAACATCAGCAATTATTTCGAGAATTAGCCAGGCTTCATACCCTCTCCGCCAAGGAAATCACTGTCAGTAAAGAAGAACGAACTGAGCATTATGAAAAAACCATACAACAACTTGAAAAACATCAGGAGTTTCTGGACGGCTTTATCGATGAATGTGAAAAGAAAACCTATATGTCCCCATTTGAATTGTTATATTGCATGTACTACAACGAAATCAGCCAGGCATTGCGTTTTTCAAAAGCAAAGTTCGAAGAGTGGTATGAGAATACGAAAGAACAAGAAAACGCCCGGATGGTAATCACGCACGGAAAATTGTCATCAGAGCATTTTTTGTATGATGAACGGGGCTATGGCTATTTTATTAATTTTGAAAATGCCCGGTACGGCTCACCCATTCATGATCTCTTGCCATATTTATCACGGGCCTTAAATACCAGTCCGAAGCGGAATGATACCGCCCTTGATTGGGTCTATCATTATTTTAAATATTTCCCTTTTAAAGATGATGAAAAGTTATTATTCTACAGCTATCTAGCCCTGCCTATTCCGATTATACAAGTGGCAGAGAGTTATTATCGCAAACAGCGTCCAAAGCATGAAATGAAATTTGTTCGTAACCTACAGCGCCATTATTGGCATTTGAAAAACTCCGAATATGTCGTTATGCGCATGACAGAAATTGAAAACCAGCAGAAGCAAGCAAAAGAAGGAGCCCAGCCGCAGTAAAAATCTGCACAATGGGCTCCTTATATGATTTCAAAGTAGATTGAAACGGCGATTACAAGAAAAATAGTTAACAATAATATATCTAGAATTGTTGGTAAAAATAACGTTCTAATAAATTGAAAAATGCTAAATGGAATAATCAGTTGTCCGGCAAACCTGCGAAAAATAATGAACCAGGGACGGTATTTGTATTTGTGGAAATTTCGCTTCACTTTGTGAACCTCCCCTTTTAGAAAAGGCATTTATTTATGTATATTCCATAAGCCCATAGAAGTTCTCCTATAAAATACATATTGTATAAAAAATAAAAAATTTGGCCATCATGATTGACGAAGCTCCCCTTTTTTGGGTAGTATAACAATATAATTTAAAAATAAAGCACTGACAGGGAAGAGTACGATGCACACCTGCTTAAAGAGAGGGAAATCATTAGCTGGAAGATTTCCTAAGTGGAACGTCAGAAGGTCGCCCATGAGCTTCTTTTGCGAACGGAGAAATCCTAGTAGTGGAAGACGGAGGAAATCCGTTATCTGATTTAAGAGCCAATCATCCTTATTTTGATTGGAAAAAAGGTGGTACCGCGAAGCATACTCCATTCGTCCTTTTATGACGAATGGGGTTTTTTGTATTAACGGAGATAGAAGGAGGAAATAAAATGGAAACAAAAGAACTAACGATGCCGACGAAATACGATCCGCAATCGATTGAAAAAGGGCGGTATGACTGGTGGCTGCAAGGTAAGTTTTTTGAGGCAAAGGACGATGAAGGGAAAAAGCCATACACAATCGTCATCCCGCCGCCAAACGTTACCGGAAAACTTCACCTAGGCCATGCCTGGGATACGACTTTACAAGATATCTTAACCCGAATGAAACGGATGCAAGGTTATGACGTTCTTTGGCTGCCAGGTATGGACCATGCGGGAATTGCTACCCAAGCGAAGGTTGAAGAAAAACTTCGTAAAGAAGGCAAAAGCCGTTACGATTTAGGTCGTGAAAAATTCGTGGAGGAAACATGGAAGTGGAAGGAAGAGTATGCTTCCCATATCCGTGAGCAGTGGTCAAAATTAGGCTTAGGTCTTGATTACAGCCGTGAGCGTTTCACTCTTGATGAAGGCTTATCAGATGCGGTTCGTGAAGTATTTGTTACCCTTTATAATAAAGGACTCATTTACCGTGGCGAGTATATTATTAACTGGGATCCGTCTACAAAAACCGCTATTTCTGACATCGAAGTTATCTACAAGGATATTCAAGGTGCTTTTTATCATTTAAGATATCCGCTTGCTGATGGTTCAGGCTCCATTGAAATCGCGACAACTCGTCCGGAAACCATGCTTGGTGATACAGCGGTTGCGGTTCATCCAGAGGACGACCGTTACAAGCATTTAATCGGCAATACCGTTATCCTGCCAATCGTTGGCCGAGAAATCCCAATCGTTGGGGATGATTATGTAGATATGGAATTCGGTTCTGGGGCAGTAAAAATCACCCCTGCACATGACCCGAATGACTTTGAGGTGGGTAATCGCCACAATCTTGAGCGAGTTCTGGTGATGAACGAAGACGGTTCCATGAACGAAAAAGCGGGCAAGTATCAAGGGCTAGATCGTTTTGAATGCCGCAAGCAAATTGTTAAAGACCTACAGGAATTAGGAGTACTATTCAAAATTGAAGACCATATGCATTCCGTTGGCCACTCTGAACGGAGCGGAGCCGTTGTAGAACCTTATCTATCAACCCAATGGTTTGTTAAAATGCAGCCGCTCGCAGACGAAGCGATTGCCTTGCAAAATAAAGAAGAAAAAGTCAACTTTGTTCCAGATCGTTTTGAAAAAACGTACCTACGCTGGATGGAAAATATCCGCGACTGGTGTATCTCTAGACAGCTATGGTGGGGCCACCGTATTCCTGCTTGGTATCACAAAGAAACTGGTGAAGTTTACGTTGGGGTTGAAGCACCAGCAGACGCTGAGAATTGGAACCAGGATAATGATGTACTAGATACATGGTTCAGTTCCGCACTATGGCCTTTTTCAACAATGGGCTGGCCAAATCAAGATGCGGCTGATTTCAAACGGTATTTCCCAACAGATGCACTTGTAACTGGTTATGACATCATCTTTTTCTGGGTATCACGGATGATTTTCCAAAGCATCGAGTTTACGGGAGAACGTCCATTTAAAGATGTACTTATTCATGGTCTTGTTCGTGACGAGCAGGGACGGAAAATGAGTAAATCCCTTGGCAACGGTGTTGACCCAATGGATGTCATCGAAAAATATGGCGCCGATGCACTGCGGTACTTCTTATCAACAGGAAGTTCACCAGGTCAGGATCTCCGTTTCAGTTATGAAAAGGTTGAATCTACTTGGAACTTTGCTAATAAAATTTGGAATGCCTCCCGCTTTGCGTTAATGAACATGGACGGCATGACGTATGAAGAAATTGATTTTAGCGGTGAAAAATCCGTTGCAGATAAGTGGATTTTAACTCAATTAAATGAAACAATTGATCATGTAACCAAACTTTCCGAACGCTATGAATTTGGTGAAGTCGGCCGTGCTTTATATAACTTTATCTGGGACGATTTCTGTGATTGGTATATTGAAATGGCGAAGCTTCCATTATATGGTGAAGATGAGGCGGCGAAGAAAACAACACGTTCCATCCTTGCTTATGTATTGGATCAAACGATGCGTCTATTGCATCCATTCATGCCATTTATCACCGAGGAAATTTGGCAGAACCTTCCTCATGCTGGTGAATCAATTACAACAGCTGCATGGCCAGTAGTAAGACCGGAGCTATCCGACGAACAAGCTGCACAAGACATGAAGCTGCTCATGGAAATGATTCGCTCTGTACGGAATATTCGTGCTGAAGTAAACACACCGATGAGCAAGAAAATCAAAATGCTTGTAAAAGCGAAGGATGAAACGGTTCTTAAAACAGTTGAAAATAATCGCAGCTACATTGAACGCTTCTGTAATCCCGAAGAATTGCAAATGGGCGTTGACATCGAGTCTCCGGAAAAGGCAATGACCGCGGTTATTACTGGTTTAGAAATCATTCTTCCACTTGAAGGCCTGATTAATATTGACGAAGAAATTGCTCGTCTTGAAAAAGAATATGGACGATTAAATAAAGAAGTAGACCGGGTTCAAAAGAAACTAAGCAATGAAGGCTTTATGAAGAAAGCACCTGAGAGCGTCGTTGCAGAAGAACGTGCCAAGGAAAATGACTATCTTGAAAAAAGAAGTATTGTCGAAGTACGGATTAAAGAATTAAGAGGGTAAATAGTTAGGTTTAAGGCGAATCCAGAAGTGGATTCGTCTTGATTTTGAAAAAAGGGGTGTTACAAAATGTTTACTACCTATCAAGAAGCCCTTGACTGGATTCATGCGAGACTTAGACTTGGGATTAAACCGGGTTTATCACGAATGGAATGGATGATGGACAAGCTCGACCATCCTGAAAACAAAATCAAAACAGTCCATGTTGGCGGTACGAATGGCAAGGGCTCAACCGTTACCTTCCTGCGGTCCATTCTCCAAGCTGGGGGATACACGGTCGGAACGTTTACCTCACCATATATTGAACAGTTTAACGAGCGAATTAGTGTCAACGGAAAACCTATTACGGATGATGAACTATTGCAATTGGCAAATGTCATTCGTCCGCTCGCAGACGAATTAGAGGAAACCGATCTAGGAGGACCATCTGAATTTGAAGTCATCACAGCCATGTCTTTCCATTATTTTGCCAATTTAAGCAATGTGGACATTGTTATTTTTGAGGTTGGTTTAGGGGGACGGCTTGATTCAACAAATATTATTCAACCTTTAGCCTCTATCATCACAAATATCGGTCTGGATCATACCAATATCCTCGGAAATACATATGAGGAAATCGCTTTTGAGAAGGCAGGTATTATAAAAGAGTCCACACCGATTTTTACAGCCGTAAAACATCCAGGAGCATTAAGAGTTATAGAGGATCAGGCGGGTAATAAGTCAGCACCTATTTACAGATTAAATCAAGAATTTATGATTACGGCACATGAATCACAAGCAAAAGGTGAAGTGTTTACCTTAAAAACTCACCTTCAAACACTCGAAAATATAGAAATCAGCATGATGGGACAGCATCAAACAGAAAATGCAGCACTTGCTGTGCTAGCAGTTGAATTCCTAACTCAAAAGGGCTTCTTTCCCATTTCAGAGCAAGCTATCAGAGAAGGGTTAAGAAACGCATATTGGCCTGGCAGATTTGAGATTCTTTCTGAAAATCCACTAGTAATCATTGATGGGGCTCATAATAAAGAAGGAATAAACGCGTTAACCGATGAACTCACAAAAAGGTTCACAGACCGGCACATTCATATTGTATTTGCTGCGTTAAGAGATAAAAAACTAGATGATATGATCGCAAAGCTGGACAAAATAGCTAATCAAATTTCCTTTGTCAGCTTTGATTTTCCGCGTGCTGCCAGTGCAGAACAACTGTTAAACATTAGCGGTTCAGCAAACAAATTGGCAGTGGATGATTGGCAATCCTATCTCTTGGAAGAAATAAATGATCTGAAAGGTACCGACATGTTGGTCGTGACGGGTTCCCTTTATTTTATTTCAGAAGCAAAACCGATATTATGTAAATATTTGAAAAATATAACAATTTCTTTATGACAAGCTATTTTAAAAGTGGTAAAATATACTTATCTTGAATTAAAAACTTTTGTCAGGTAGGGGATAAGGATGGATGTAAAACCGCATATGAAACAAGCTATTTTCCTTGTCTGGATCTTGATGGTTCCAGCAGGATTGTGGTTCTCCTTCAAAACTTATCCTCCAAATTTCTCGGGACAGTGGATAGATATTCTGGCGTTCTTACTATTAACATCGATAGTAGCCGCTATGCCAATCGTCATTAATAATACGTTTATCTTTTTAATTCAATGGGTGGCGCTTGCTACCTTTTTACGGTTTGGACTATTTGTTGAGATCGTTTTTGCACAGATTGCAGTCGTGGTATTACTCCTTAAATTAAGAATCCTTCAAAAAGGTGAATTTTTTCGACTGCCGCTTAATTTGAATATGTTCTTTTTAGTGTCTTTTTTGAGCGGAATCATTTATTACAATCTTGGCGGGCAAACAGGTCCCCACTTAGCACATAGCTCATTATGGATTGCTGTTATATATGTAGTAGTCACCTATGTGTTAAATCAAATTATTATTTCTTGTAATTTGTATTTTGTTTATAAAATAAAAGAATCCTATTTTGGTAAAGACTTTTTTGTTGAGACCATTACAACAGTAATTACTTCTCCAATTGGTTTTGTTTTATACATACTTTATAATCAGGTAGGCTTGGCGGCACTTCTATTTGTTGGAATACCCTTTGTCAGTCTATCGATTATCTTTACTCTCTATTATTCTGGTGAAAAAATTAATGAATATTTACAAAAAGCAACGGAAATTGGTCATCAATTGGCAGAACGTCAGTATGTGAATGATGTCCTAAACCTGTTTATCCAGAAACTCAGTGAAATGCTTCCTGTAGATTATGCCTATGTACTAGAGGCTGACGGAAATGATCTTAAATTAATCCGTCGGATGGAAGCAGGAACAGTTATGCCAAACAAAAGCCTATCTATGAAGCGTAATGAAGGGATTAGCGGAATGGTTTGGGCAAAACAAAAGGCCTTCATTTTTTCGTCAAAAAAAGAGTGGCGCCAGTATGATACCGGCACGATACCGAATGATGTGGAAAGTATTTTAGGCGTGCCAATTGTAAGAAGTAATAAATTAATGGGGGTATTAATGCTTGCGTCCAAGCGAAAACGTGCCTATGAAAAATCACAGTTGATGCTTATTGATATTCTCTGTTCTCATTTTGCGGTAGCAATTGAAAACGCCAACAATTATGAACAAACTAAAAGGCAAAGTGAACGATGCGCCTTAACTAACTTATTTAATTATCGTTATTTTGAAGCCATGTTAAATAAGGAGTTCGAAAAATTAACACGGTTCGAGCGACAAATGCTTTCCCTAATAATCTTAGATATTGATCACTTTAAACAAGTAAATGATACATATGGTCATCAAAGTGGAAATGAAATCCTTCGAGAAATTGCGAGTAGATTGAAGAATTTAGTCGGAGGCAGGGGAACGGTTGCCCGATATGGCGGTGAGGAATTTGTGATTCTTTTGCCTGATGTGGCCAAAGAAGAATCCTATCAAATGGCCGAACTCATTCGGCAGTCGATTGCAAATTGGCCTTTTATCATTCAGGAGTCATTTGACTTAAAACAACATCAGGTGAAGATCACTGCTTCTATAGGAGTTGCGACAGCCCCAGAGGATGCGGATGATTCTTTGGCGTTGATAAGACATGCGGATCGAGCACTATATGTGGGAGCGAAAAGAGCTGGGAGAAATAGAGTGGCGGAGTATTCGTCGTGTTAAAAAGAGGTGTGACTAAGTTGATTGTACAACTATGTTCACACCTCTTTTTTAAGGTTAATTATAATCAACATTATTTATGACAGTATTAACGTTATCCCCCCATTTGATTTTGAAATCTACTGGTACTTGAGATCCACATTTATTAATAAAATCTTCGTTACTAGTAACGGAATAATTAAACTTTTCTACACCGTTTTCCCAAACTTTTCCTTGTACATATAGCTTACTTGTTGAATCGACAGAAATACTCTTAGCTGATAAATTTCCTTTTACACACATCTTTGAGGAAGAAAGTATATTTAAGTTGTTATCAATCGTTGCTACTTTGTCGTTAGTACCAGTTGGTGTACCTGTTCCACCAACATAAACAAAAGAATTTTGCGCAAGCTCCAGGTTTTGATTAACGTACAATGTTTTATTAACTAATATTTTTGAAGTACCACTTATTTTTACATTTTGCATGAAGTTTGCTTGATCTTTAGTTTCAATAGTTACATTTGCCGCACTATTCATATTTTTGTTGATGGTCACAGCACCTTCAGCATGAATTTTAAGGTTTGTTATATTATTTTCATTACCATTTCCATCTAGGTTTAAATAACCTGTAGTGTATATCGTTTGGTTATCTTTTAAATTATTATTACCTGAAAAATTCCCATTTCCTGTAATAAAAACATTATTGCAATCAAGTGTTGTACATCCTGATGTTAGATTTATATTGTCGAAAGTTGGTAGTACGGTCTCATTAATTTGTTCAACTGAAGCTTGATTAATAATTGAATCAAAGTTGATACTCATTTTTGCAAAAAGTGTGGAATCGTTTTTGTTATCTGTACCAACTACATTAACACTGATATTTATTATATTCGAACTTGCATTGGGATCAGCATTGACAACAAAATTCTGCATATAATATGGAACATTTGGAGGAGTCGTTATGGTTGAATTTTGAAGCTCAATAGCCATTTTTTTTGTGGCCTCTCTTTTAAAGTTTGGTATTAATGACTTATTTGCTCTAATATAATCACTAACAAATTGTTGTTTTGACTCAAATGTTTTTTGAATTTCAACCTGATAATAGGAAATCCCCATTTCAGCAGCTGCTACAGAACGAGATTTCTTTTCAACGACTTGATTTTGCTTCACACTACTAAATGCTTGTCCCATAAATGAAAGCGAGATAATCATAAAAACTACTATAATGCCTAATACAGTGACAAGTGCATATCCTTGTTCATCCTTTAACTTAATCATTGATAATCAGCACCCTTCACTCGATAGAGAAATGTATTAATAATAACACTATTATTTGGATTATTCTTATCACTTAAATTAATTTTTAAAGAAAGGTCATTGGCGATTTTATTTGGCTCTACTCTATAGGGGCCAGAACTATTTACATTATTAATCTCTATTATTTTAAAACATATATTAGGGTGATCAAGTATTTTTTCTTGATTAGGGGTTACTGAAAGATCCTTGACTTTGACAGCGCAATTTTCACTTTTTATTTCATATGTTATAAGTTTTTGATGAGTCTTTTTTAAAGTGGTTGTTAAAATATTCGATTCCTGAAGCATAAAGTTTTTCGAGACTGCTTTTTGAGAAAAATTATATCCCTGAAAAAAAACACTCCAAATCGTAATACTTATCACGGAGAGAATAGTTAGTGTAGCTAACACTTCTATTAGTGTTAATCCACTTTCAGTTTGCTTCAATCCTATCATCTCCTATCTTTTTACATACCCAAATGTTTCACTAACGACATTGCCATTTTTTTTGTTTAATAGCTGTACTACAATAGAATTTACACTAGACAATCTCGAACTAGTATCAGGTAATCTTTTTATCTTAATTTTTACGTTATAAATATCTTTAGTTGCTTCAAAATAATAATAGTAACCATCAAAGCTGAACTTATTATATGCTACTTTGGGATCAGTAGAGGTAAAGCCTGCTACACGGTCGGATTTAACAAGAAACCATTTTACATCACTTGATTCTTGCCAATTTATAAGCACTTCTTTTGCAAGATTAATCGCTTTAGACTTATCCTCATTTAAATTATTTATAAGTCCCATTTGTGGGAAAAATCTTATAACTGACAATAAGATAATCGAGAGCAGAACAATCGATGCCAGAACCTCTATAAGAGTAACACCTTTCTCATTTCGAATACATTTCATACAGCACATTCCCTTCAGGGGAGAATTAAATATCAAAACCAAAGAAATATTTAGTCTATATGACTAATAATTGATTTCCAATCCTTTTAAAATAATTAATAGTATTATACAATATTTAGTAGGCGAATTTTGTATAATTTTAGAAAGAAACCACAAAAATAATAATTATTTGAAGTAAAATGTAGTTTAATAGTATATAAAGAAAAATAAAAAGGCGGAGTGAAAGGATGCAGACAATTATATGGGCCATAGCTTCTATGCTTGTATTAACGTTAATAATATCTTTTTTACCATTGGGATACACTCTAAAGGGGAAGTCCTTTGTTGTATTAGCTAGTTTTTTAGTAGCATTAGGTGGACTTGCTGCAGTTTCAACCTTTCCATTATGGCAAACTGCACTAATAATTTTTGCACTCGTCTTTTTTGTTGCCTACTTTATGAATAACCGTTTGGGCTCATTGCTATACAATGGAAATCCTGAAGTTGATCATTTAATAGATGAAAAATTAGAAGACTATAAATCTGTTTATGAATTAGAAGGTTTAGAAGATAGTCATTTGAATGAAATTGACGGTGATTCATTGTTAATTGTTTCCTCCAATATTAAATTAGAAAAAGAAACAGTTAATGACCAAAGTCCATTAATAACGAGTACTATTATTGATGAAGAAATGGACAATTCAATGGAATTAAATGATATAGAAGGTTCATTTTTACAAGATCGAGATAGTACAGTTCAGGAAACCGAACAAATGAAAGAAGATACCAATCAAGAAAATGGCTATTTAGCTGAAATTGAAGGTTTACTTGAAATAGAGGAAAAAACAGTGGCATTAGAAGAAAATGTTCTAGAAGCAAATGGTGATTTACCGATTATTCTGATAGGTAAGGGTACAACCATTGTCAATGAACCAGCTACAATCGATGAGGATCTTTCGTTTTTACTTGAAAGAGATAGTAAAGATGAGGTAATCGAAAATATTGCAGCAGAAACAAATCAAGAAAATGGCTATTTAGCTGAAATTGAAAGTTTACTAGAATTTGAAGAAAAAGACGAAGTTGAAGCAAATACAGGTACATTAGATGACGATGACGTACTTGAAGAAATTACTGTCTTACCCACTATTGTTGTTGAAGAAAAAGCAGCTGTACCTATTGTCGATGAGGATTTCTTGGATGACACCTTATTCGACTTTCTTCTTGCTAAAAAAGAAGTAGCAGTTGATCGTGAAGAACAATTTGAGAAAAAAGAAACGAAAAAATAAAAGATAGCATGCAAAAATAGTAACTCGGAAAGTACGATCCTTTTCCAATTGGGAATCTTTTAAACGGTTTTAGGGAGGCAGAAATATTGGGTAAGAATCAACAAATGATAAAATTATTTGTTGTATTGTTTTTCAGTACAGCATTTATCTTCAGCTTTTCGCATTTTGGTGCCATGGCATTTGAAAAAGTCACAAATGCCGACGGGAGATTCTCTAAGGGTACTACCATTGGGGCATTAGATGTTTCAGGGAAAACAGAAGGTGAAGCTAAAAGTCTGTTGGAGAAAGAATATGTTAATTGGCTTAAAGATAGTTCAATACAGCTGCAGTATGGAGAAAAAACTACTGCCCTTGATTTAAATCAATTTCACTTAGATTCACAACAAACAATCTCTTCAATTAAAGATGGACAAAAAAATTCTGCTTTTATTACCATCGAACAATTACAGGTAGAAGAACAAGTAGAAATTCTATTTCCGGAAATTAAAAGCAGTGATCTTGATATAAATAAGCTCATGAACCATTTAAATGAAACAGCTTCTCTATTTGATGCAGGTTCACACAGTTTTAACCTTCATGATGATTACTTACTTGCCAATAAAATCAAAACGGACGAGATCATAAATACAGCAGTCATTACCCTGAAGGATGTACCAGATAATTTGCAAACAATAATAGAGAAAAACCCGTCAATTGATATTGCACCAGATTCAACATTTTCATTGCTAGAGTTTGCTAAGGAACATAAGATAAATGATGCTGATTCATTAAATATTATTGCAACAGGTATTTATCAAGCTATCTTACCGTCTAATTTTTCAATCGTAGAGAAGAATATTAGTAACTCACTCCCGGAATATGCAGCCCTAGGATATGAAGCAATGGTTAGTCAGAGTAAAAATGTTGATTTTGTGATAACCAATTCCAATAAATCCAAATATATTCTTGTACTGCAACAAGAAAATAATCAATTAAGTGTTACATTAAAAGGCCAAAAGTTTCTTTATGTATATAAAATAACCTCAAAAGACGAACAAATGATGAAGCCAAAGACCATTATTCAATATAGTCCACAACTACTTCCAGGAAAAACAAAGGTACAGACAATTGGTGTAGATGGATTGTCAGTTAAGATATTTAGAGATGTCTTTCAAGGTGAAAAGTTTATAAAGAGTGAATTAATTTCAGAGGATTATTACCCACCAGTCTTTCAAGTGGAATTACATGGGTTAACAGGCAGCCAACAGAGCCCGACTCCGGCTGCTGGAACAGAAATATATGAGGCAGGGAACAGTTCTAGCAACCAAACTACTGATAATCAAACAACACCAACAACTGAAGCAGGACAAAATAATCAGATTGAAAGTGACCTATGGGGTAAGCCAAATGAACAACCAAAATAAAAAGCAGGGATCATAAATGAGGCAATCACGAAAAAAACTTGGTGATTTATTGATTGAAGAAGGATTAATTACGACTGAACAGCTGCAATCCACCTTAGATGAAAAAGGACCGAATCAAAAGTTGGGAGATGCCCTACTACAAAGGGGATATCTAACAGACCAGCAGTTAGTTGAAGTCCTTGAATATCAATTAGGTGTCCCGAGTATTAGTCTTTTCCAATACCCCTTTGATACAACCCTTTTTTCACTTGTCTCAAAGGAAACGGCTCGGCGTAATTTAATTATTCCTTTAAAAAAAGAGGGAAATAAGCTTTTTATTGCGATGGTTGATCCAATGGATTTTATCGTAATAGATGATTTACGCTTGTCTACTGGATTCCAAATCGAACCCGCGATTGCAACAAAAGAAGATGTGTTGCGAGCCATTAATAAATATTACAATATCGATGAAGGATTAGAAGAATTATTCGATGAGCTGCCTGCTAATGAGCGGGGCAGGGACGATGACTTTACCGACCAAGATTCACCAATTGTTCGTTTGGTGAATCTGCTCTTGACAAATGCTGTGATTCAAAAGGCAAGTGATATCCATATCGACCCCCATGAGACAAAGGTGGTTGTTCGTTACCGCGTTGATGGTGTTCTAAAGGTTGAGCGGGTATTACCTCGACATATGTTAAGCGTGTTAACGGCCAGAATTAAAATTTTGGCTAACCTTGATATCACGGAACATCGGATCCCACAAGATGGAAGGATAAAATTTAATCTTGAATATCATCCGATTGATCTCCGTGTCTCTACCTTGCCAACTGTTTATGGTGAGAAAATCGTTATGCGGCTGCTCGATATGGGGGCTGCCTTAAATGACTTAACCAAAATTGGCTTTAACACACTCAATTTAAAGAGGTTTAACGAATTAATTGAACTGCCGACAGGTATAGTGCTCATTACGGGGCCAACCGGTTCCGGTAAGTCGTCGACCCTTTACGCAGCCCTTAACAAATTAAACAGCGAAAAAGTGAATATCATTACCATCGAAGACCCGGTCGAATATCAGTTAGAGGGGATCAATCAAATCCAGGTAAACTCCAATGTCGGGATGACCTTTGCGGCCGGTCTTCGTTCCATCCTCCGTCAGGATCCAAATATTATCATGGTTGGGGAAATTCGTGATAAAGAAACAGCCGAAATCGCCATTCGTGCTTCCTTGACAGGCCATTTAGTGTTGAGCACTTTACACACGAATGATTCATTAAGTACGGTGACAAGGCTTATTGACATGGGTGTGGAACCATTTATGATTGCCTCTTCCGTTACGGGTATCGTTGCCCAGCGCCTAGTCCGTAAGGTATGCCGCGATTGTGCAGAAGTACAGGAACCAACAAAGCGAGAAATTGAAATTTTCGCAAGACGGGGTATGAAAATAGATAAAATTACCAGAGGTAAAGGCTGTTCCTCCTGTAATATGACCGGCTATAAAGGAAGGATTGCCCTTCATGAAGTGCTGGTTCTAAATGATGACATGAAAAGAGTCATTATGAATGACGATTCTTTTCAAAAGCTAAAGGAATTAGCGATAAAGAATAAAACCATCTTTTTAATTGATGATGGGTTATTAAAAGTGAAACAAGGATTAACAACAACAGAAGAAGTATTACGTGTAGCTATTCTGGAGTAGGAGTAATGGAATGACAAACGAAAAAATTGACAATATACTACGTGCGGCACTTGAATTTAAAGCATCGGATATTCATCTAACGGTAGGAAGTCCTCCCGTTTTCCGCATAAACGGAGAGATAAAGCGTTATGGTAAAGAAATGCTGTTGCCAGCAGATACAGAGGAAATTGCTAAAGTAATCGTACCAGAAAATATGTGGGATTTATTTATAGATAAAGGGGAGCTTGACTTCTCCTATGGTCTCCCGGGAGTATCACGCTTTCGTGTCAATGCCTACCATCAACGGAAGAGTATTTCTATTGCCTTACGGGTAGTTGCATCTAAAACGCCGACAATGGAGGAGCTAGATTTACCCGATATCGTTTCCCAACTTGTAGAAAAACCACAAGGACTTATTCTTGTGACTGGACCAACAGGGAGTGGGAAATCGACTACACTTGCTTCGATGATTGATTACATGAACAGAACGATGCGCAAGCACATTATCACACTCGAGGATCCGATAGAATATCTTCATAAGCATGGAAATTCCATTATCGACCAGCGTGAAGTCGGTTTTGATACAAAATCATATGCAAGTGGCTTAAAAGGGGCTTTACGCCAAGATCCAGATGTCATTCTTGTCGGTGAGATGCGTGACCTAGAAACGATGTCAATCGCCATAACCGCAGCAGAAACAGGCCACCTTGTTTTAGGCACACTGCATACTTCCAGTGCACCATCAACCATCAACCGGATCATCGATGTGTTTCCATCAGGACAACAACCGCAAATACGAGTTCAGCTTGCTTCAGTATTAGTAGGCGTTATTTCACAGCGCTTGTTTCCGACAACAGATAAAAAAGGAAGACGAGCAGCAACGGAAATCATGGTTAACAATCCGGCAATCGCCAATTTAATCAGAAATGAAAAGATACACCAAATTCAAAGTACGATGCAAACTTCCCGTGCTCAAGGTATGCACACGTTGGAAATGAGTATTAGAGATTTACTGGATCGGGGTCTTATTCAAAAAGAATCGGCCACACAATATCTACATGATAAGATGATGCAAAATGGCTAGATTTAAATATGAAGGGCGAAATCGGGGCGGGAAAACGCAGGGCACTATAAATGCAGCCTCCAGACGGGAAGCAATGGTTAAACTAAAAGACGATGGCATCAGGGTCATTGAGATGAATGAAGTTCCAGAAACACTGATGACAATGGATATCACCCTAGGTAATCCTGTTAAACTTGAGCATTTTGTTATTTATTTACGGCAATTTGCTACTCTATTGAAGGCTGGAGTTACTATAGTAGAAGCAACAGAGATCCTTGCCTTTCAAACAGAAAGTAAAGGATTAAAAAAGGCATTAATGGAAATTGAACAGGAGTTACGAGAAGGAAATCAATTCTCAGAGGCAATCTCCAAGCATAAGAAAGTCTTTTCTCCGATGTTTATCAACATGGTTAAAGCTGGTGAAGTAAGTGGAAACATGGACGAAACATTAGAAAACTTGGCAGAGGATTTTGAAAAACAACACTACACTAGACAAAAGATTGTTTCAGCATTAACGTATCCAGCGGTTATTGGGATACTTGCTATTGGTGCAGTTATTTTTTTACTAGTTTCTGTTGTTCCGACGTTTGTAACAATGTTTGCTGATATGGGCGCAGAACTGCCGGGGATTACAAAGTTTGTCTTAGCATCAAGTGAATTTATGCAAAAGTTTTGGTGGCTTCTTTTACTAGTAGTCATTGTTATTGTGCTATTTTTTATGTACATTAAAAAAAATAAGCAAACAAAATACTACTTAGATTATGCTTTATTGAAGATGCCGATATTCGGGAAGATGATGCAAAAAGCTGCACTTGCACGAATGATGAGAACACTTAGTACGCTATTTGCAAGTTCTGTTCCGATTCTTCAAGCAATGTCTATCGTTGAAAAAGTTGTCGAAAATGAAGTGATTTCTAAAGTAATCCGCCAATCTCGAGATTCTCTCGAAAAAGGACGTTCAATGACAGAACCAATGTCAAGTCACTGGGCCTTTCCACCACTTGTCACGCAAATGATTTCTATTGGTGAGGAGACAGGGGCATTAGATGCGATGTTGTCAAAAATAGCTGAATTCTATGAAAAAGAAGTAGAGCAAGTTACTGACAGACTTAAATCCCTCATTGAACCTATTATGATAGTACTTTTGGCAGGGATTGTTGGTGTCATTGTGCTCTCAATCATGATGCCGATGTTCTCCATGTTCGACCAAATGAGCTAAAGATTACAATAAAATGTCTAGATGCAACAAAAATGTAAAAATTGAGACAAAATTTGCTAAAAATTATCTTTTAAATGGAAGTCATTTATTGTATACTCATAGAGAAATAATACTAGGTTCATAGAACCATAAGGAGATGGAAAAATGGTAGAAACTCTACGTTTAAAACTTAAAGAACAAAAAGGTTTTACGTTGATTGAATTATTAGCAGTTATTGTTATTTTAGGGATTATTGCGGCGATTGCGATTCCAGCTATTGGTAATGTTATTTCAAAAAGTAAAGATCATGCAAAGGTTGCGGAAGCACTTCAAATTCTTGATGCGGCAAAATTAGCATATAATGATGTAGACCCAACTGTTGCTTCACCTTCAGGTGTAACTACTACTCCTGTCTCACCTACTCAAGCTACTATAACATCTGTTACATGGACACAAGCGGGCTTGAGCAAGTATTTATCAAAAGTTGAAGATGCATCTTTTTCTGTCACTTACACTCCTGCTACTAACGTTTACACCATTACAGGACATGATGCTGCTGGTACCACTACTCTTGATACCGCTCCTGATTCAGACGGAATTGGAACATTAACAGAAGATCAATTGGCTACTTTAGCTAGATAAATGATTATTATTCAATTGTATACCTTTTCCTTTGGATTAATTTTAGGTTCATTCTTCAACGTAGTCGGCCTACGAGTACCATTAAAGCAATCAATTGTTAAGCCAAGGTCGGCTTGTCCAACATGCGGTCATCAATTGAAACCATATGAACTTATTCCGGTAATTTCATTTTTGCTACAAAGGGGGAAATGCCGCGGCTGTCAGTCGCGGATTTCTCCTATTTATCCAATTATGGAATTACTTACAGCAATACTGTTTGTGACAGCACCTTTAGTTATTGGATGGTCTGGTGAGTTAGTAATAGCCCTAACATTGATATCGATGCTTATTATTATCGTTGTATCCGATATTAACTATATGATCATCCCTGATAAAATTCTCATCTGGTTTGCAGGGATTTTTTTATTGGAACGGTTTTTTTTGCCGCTTATTCCTTGGTGGGACAGCCTCATCGGTGCAGTAACAGGTTTCCTCCTTCTCTTTGTGATCATGCTTGTCAGCAAGGGCGGAATGGGCTTTGGTGATGTAAAACTTTATGCCCTACTTGGTTTTGTATTAGGTTTTAAACTTGTCCTTTTGTCATTTTTTCTCTCAACTTTATATGGTGCAGTAATCGGTGGTTTGGCACAACTTTTTAAAATTGTTAAAAAGCGTCAGCCTATCCCTTTTGGTCCGTTTATTGCAGCAGGAACATTATCAGCCTATTATTGGGGACCGAATTTAATAGAGTTATACTTACGTTTCCTTAATCAAGGATTTTAATTAAGGGGTATTTTTATATGGCTTTCTCCCTATTTACACCTAAAAACCGAATCATCAACCTGGTCTTAAATGACCATTCCATTCGTTTTGTGGAATTGAAGCAAACGGATCCTTCATCTGCTCAAAGGTGGAGCGAACGTTTTCTCCCACCAGGCATTATTCAAGATGGGAAAATTACAGATACGGAGTCTTTAGCAAGCATTTTGGAGGAGTGCATCGATGAATGGAAGATGCGCAGACGCTCCATCCGCTTCATTGTACCAGACCCACTCGTTATCATTCGAAAAGTCTCGATTCCTGTTGAAATTCAGGATGATGAAATAAAAGGGTACTTATATTTAGAGTTAGGATCAAGTATCCATTTACCTTTTGAAGAACCAGTGTTTGACTTTTATCCACTTTCAAATAATGAAAAGACAAAGGATCTCCTTCTATTTGCTGCACCGGAACAACAGGTCACGGAATATGCGGAGTTATTTTCCAGTGTCAAGTTAAATCCGGTCGCTGCTGATATATCACCGCTTGCCCTATACCGTTTATACCACCAGCTTGGACTAGATGATGAAAATGAAACACTCTTTACCGTTCAGTTTGATTTAACCAGTGTTAATTTGTGTATCTTTGAAGGTAGTATACCCGTGGTGATGCGTCCGTTTGCGTTACCATTTGATATGGATAAATGGGAGATAAAAAAGGACACCCTTGGTCTGATGACATATAAATTTACTGGTGAAGCGGATGAATTGGTTGTCCAGTTTGAAGAAATATTTAGAGAAATCATTAAACTAGTCGATTTTTATCGATATAGTTTACACAATGAAAAACAGGATATTTCCAAGTTTCTTTTAACTGGAGATCATCCGATGCTATCAGCCATCGTTGATGAAATGAAAGAGCGATTTGAGGTCCCCGTTGAATTACTCTCACTAGGAACGGAACAAAACGGGAAATCAGGAAGCGTCCCGGCTAATTTAATCCTACCTATAGGTCTCGCTTTAAAAGAGGTGCAATGATGTTAGTCGAAATTAACCTGCTACCCCAGAAAGAACCGAAAAAATATAATTTTCTCATTGTTATATCTTCTTTTCTAGTACTCTTTCTCTTAATCGGTGGTTTATATTACTGGCAAACCCATTCGATAAAAGATCAGCTGTCTTCATTAGATAGACAAATTTCGATGACCAAGAAAATTACGCAAAAACAAGAACAAGCCAGTAAAACTGTCGAATCAACAAACTCAGTCAATCAGTTAAAGAGTGCCATTGAATGGGCTAATGACTATCCAATTCAAACAATCCCTGTTATGCGCCAGCTTACCTCCTTATTACCGGAGCGTGGCTTTATTCAAAGCTTTGCTTATACAGAGGCTGGGACGATTACGTTAACAGTTCAATTTGACAGTGGTAGAGCAGCAGCCTACTTTTTAGATAGTCTCAATCAATCAAAATGGATTTCGGAAGCAGGTCTGAGTTCATTAGCAGCAGCAGAAGCCCCAACTGATTCGACTACAGCTGCAACAGCAACAAATCAAACGAGTACGACAGATACAACAGCTAGTACAACAACTCAAACGGACACAACTAATTCAAATCAAACGACAACAGTTCAGGATACAAGTGGAGCAACTGCAAGTAGTAATAACCAAACGAGTACTACGACAGATTCTACTGTAAATCAAGACACAACAGCAAATTCATCGACTAATAGTGGTTCAATAAATAATACTAGCACTACAAAAGCAACAACTAGCAATACAACCGGTACAGCTACAGACCCAAATATTCTGCCACGTTATACCGGTCAATTTGAAATAAAGCTTAATACAGAATACGTTAAAAAATCGATTAAAAAGAGCAAAACAGATGAGAAAGGAGTGACGGGTTCATGAAGCTTCGTTTCTCAAAAAGAGACAAACTTATTCTTGGAGTCGGCGCTCTTTTCTTAGTTTTACTTATCGTTTATGCTCAGTTCTTTTCCCTGTCCCCATTGAAATCGGATTTAGGGTTCAAGCAGCAATCCTTAAAAAACGAACAAAAACTGTTGGATATTGTAACTCAAAAAAAGGCGAAAGATACCACTAAAAAAGCTGAAGACACACGAGAATTACAAAAAATCCTGCCTGTAAAGCCCTTGCAGGAACAGCTTATTTTAGACTTAGAGAAAGCTGAAACCCTTTCTAATAGTAAGATTAGTTCAATGGGCTTTTCAAAAGATGCAGATGTGAATACGGCTCCTGACCAAGCAACTGACCAAAATGCCAATGGCCAGCAGCCTGCCAATACTCAAGCAGCAGCTAATCAAATGACAACCACTCAAGAAACGACGGCACAAGCAACAGGTGACCAACAAGCAGCTCCTGCTCAAACTATTCCATTAAAAAAGCTGACAGTTTCCTTAAGTGTAGAATCACCGAACTATAAGGAATTCGAAAAGTTTATCGAAACCTTAGAATCTCTAAAGCGAATTGTCGTGGTAGAATCAATCAGTTATGCAGGTGGTCAAGAAATAACAAGTTTGGATCAGGAAGCTACGCCATTAACCTACAGCCTAACGATCTCTGCTTTCTACATGCCTACATTAACTGACTTGGCTGCAGAACTTCCGAAAATAGATGCACCAGCACCAGCAGGAAAAGATAATCCATTAAGCGAGTTTCCGGCTACTGCAACGACACAGCCTTAATAAACACTATGACGAACTAGCAAATAATTTGACGAAAGCATTCGATAACAAGACGACAAAAGTCTTGTTATTTTTTTTTACCTTTATGTTAGGATGAAACCAATTAGCTATCAGGAGAGAGAGGAGTACGATTAGTGGACAAGCCTAACAAAGGCAATACAATTAAAATTAAATTAAATGGGGAAAATCAAACTTTTAAAGAAGAGCCAATGACCAATGAACCTAAAGCTAGTAATAGACCCATTCCAAGAGTGATTAAAATAAATTCGAATCTGATAGATTCTGATTCCCTTTCAGAAACAGCGGCAGCCCAGGAACCAATAGATGAAAGCTTTGATTGGATTATTCCGGAATCCTCCGAAAATGATATAGAGGAATTTAAAAATGCCAGCACGAAAAGTTCCAAAAAAATCAGCCTCCCAAAAATAACATCGTTTTCTAGCAATTCCAACAAGAAGCTTGGTCGGCCAATTAGTAATATTCTTATGGCAGCAGCCTTTGCCATTCTAATTGGAACGACCATTGGCGTCGTTATGTTAAAATTGGTGAATAATGGGCCAACAGACAATGTGGGGACTGGAACAGTACCAACCGTGGTCGAGGAAACAGGTAATCCAGATAATAAAGCTGCTTCAAGGAAAACGTCCTCCGCAACCATTAGTCAACAAACGGCCTATGTCATCCAAGGCGGAGTTTATACTTCCAAGGATGGGGCGAAGGAAACATCCACACAATTGTCTTCAAAAGGTGTACCTTCCCAATTGGTTGAAAGGGATGGCAAACAATATTTATTCCTCGGTGTCGCCGATTCCATTGAAAGTGCCAAGTCCCTTGGTGCACAATATAAAGCAAACGGAGTAAACGAGGTTTTTGCTAAGCCACTACTACTGGATGAAAAGAAAGTTTCCGATGTTACAGAAAAAGAAAAGAGCTTTCTCGAAGCTGTACCGACAATCTATCAAACTCTGTCCACAGCGACTTCAAGTGCGCTTTTAACAAAAGCCATTTCAGCAGAGTCCACTAAAGCCCTGGTAGGGATCGAAGAACAATTAAAAGAAAGTAATTTGAAAAATGAACAGGTAAAAAAGTTAAAAGCAGAATTAACTAGTGCGGATGAAAAGGTTAAGGCCTTTCAAAAGTCAAAAGATGCCAAAAGTCTTAGCCAAGCCCAGCAGCATTTATTAAACTATTTATCCGTGTATTTTGCGATGTAATCGACAAAACTCGATATTTTCTGGGAAATAGCATGCAAAACCAAGCTTGTCTTATACAGGACAAGCTTTTTGGTTTTTTAGAAATTATCATCTGACAACGTTCTTCAAAATTTTTGCATGTTAAAATTGTTTGCTTCTATAATTTCTGATAGGATTAACATGTATCTCCCTATACAAATGAAAAAGGAAAGGTGATTGAATGCAAAACCTCATTTTAGCCTCTTCTTCTCCACGGCGAAAAGAACTTCTAGAAAATCTCCACTTAACATTCACGATTTCAAGTAGTGAAGTTGATGAAAGCTTTGATCCAAGCCTTTCTCCGGAGGAAGTAGTGATGGAGTTGGCCGAGCGTAAAGCACAGACAGTTTTTAAAGAAAATCAAACTGCCTTTGTAATTGGTTCGGACACGATTGTATTTGCGAACAATCAAATTTTAGGAAAACCAGCAGATGATGCAGAAGCCATTAGGATGTTAAAAATTCTATCCGGTAAGCAGCATGAAGTATTCACTGGTGTGGCCATTGTGTCACCAACGAATGTAACTCGTTTTTATGAAAGAACAGAAGTATGGTTTTGGGAGTTAACAGACGAAGAAATTAACGCCTATGTGCAAAGTGGTGAACCGCTTGATAAAGCAGGTGCATACGGCATTCAACAGCTTGGAAGTATGCTTGTCAAAAAAATACACGGAGACTATTTTGCGGTTGTCGGTCTGCCTGTTGCAAGAACGGTCAGGGAATTAAAAAAGGCAGGCTACCATTTGCCGTATGACAATGATTAACTCCCACTAAAAAGGGGAGGAAACAAAGTGTCCACAAATACCAATACATTAATGATCCGTGATTTTCCACAAGATGAACGACCACGTGAGCGTTTTATCCAAAATGGCCCGCAAAGCCTATCGAATCATGAACTGATTGCGATTTTATTAAGAACCGGAACGAAGGAAGAATCAGTCCTGCAATTATCGAATCGGCTACTTACCCATTTTGAAGGGCTAAGGCAGTTAAAAGCCGCCACCTTAGAAGAAATGACGGAAATCAAAGGGATTGGCTCCGCTAAGGCGATTCAAATCCTTGCTGCTGTCGAAATAGGCAGAAGAATTGCCAATATCAACTACACTGACCGCTATGTGATTCGTTCCCCTGAAGACGGTGCGAAGTACGTCATGAACGATATGCGCTTTTTGACGCAAGAGCATTTTGTCTGCTTGTATTTAAACACGAAAAATCAAGTGATCCATAAACAAACGATTTTTATCGGCAGCTTAAACGCCTCGATCGTGCATCCAAGGGAGGTGTTCCGCGAAGCATTAAAACGCTCAGCGGCATCAGTCATCGCGCTGCATAATCATCCCAGCGGTGACCCGACCCCAAGTCGCGAGGATATTGAGGTGACGAAGCGTTTAGTGGAGTGCGGGAAAATAATTGGCATCGACCTTCTCGATCATTTGATCATCGGTGAAAATAAGTTTGTATCTTTAAAGGAAAAAGGGTATTTATAACACTAGGATAATATTTGACGATACGCTATAATAATGGGTATGATTTTTTAGGATTGATTTTTGAAATGACAATATATATAGTACGAAAATAGAAATGATAATTAAGGTGATTACCTACCTTTAGGCATTTGTGCATTTCGTATCAGAAAGGGAGATACAACATTATGTTTGGATTAAGACCTAGAGATCTTGGAATTGACTTGGGAACAGCGAACACCCTTGTCTTTGTAAAAGGAAAAGGAATTGTATTACGCGAGCCATCAGTCGTTGCGATGCAAACTGATACAAAAAATATTGTGGCCGTTGGAAACGACGCGAAAAATATGATTGGACGGACACCGGGGAATGTCATTGCGATGAGACCGATGAAGGATGGCGTCATTGCCGATTTTGAAATCACTGCAGCGATGATGAAGTACCACATTCGTCTAGCGCAAAAAAGCAATGTTTTTTCTGGAAAGCCCTATGTCATGGTTTGTGTACCATCCGGCATAACGGCAGTCGAAGAGAGAGCCGTTATTGATGCAACAAGACAAGCAGGGGCGAAGGACGCCTATACGATTGAAGAGCCATTTGCGGCAGCTATTGGTGCCAACCTGCCTGTTTGGGAGCCTACTGGCAGTATGGTCGTTGATATAGGCGGTGGTACGACGGAAGTAGCGATTATTTCGTTGGGTGGTATTGTAACCAGCCAATCGATTCGCGTTGCTGGCGATGAAATGGACGAGGCGATTATAACTTATATCCGCAAAAATTATAATTTGATGATTGGGGAACGTACGGCTGAAACGATTAAAATGGAAATTGGCTCTGCCGGAATTCCTGAAGGCATTGACAATATGGAGATTCGCGGCCGCGATTTATTGACAGGCCTGCCTAAAACCATTGAAATTACGGCAAAGGAAATTGCTACAGCCTTAAGTGACACTGTATTTTCGATTGTGGAAGCCGTTAAAAATACGTTAGAAAAAACACCACCTGAACTTGCTGCTGATATTATGGATCGTGGCATCGTTCTGACCGGCGGTGGTGCACTGCTTCGCAATTTGGACAGGGTTATTAGTGAAGAAACAAAAATGCCTGTTTTGATTGCCGAGAATCCCCTTGATTGCGTGGCCATTGGCACGGGTAATGCCTTAGACCATATTAACCTATTCAAAAACAAAGCTAAGGATTCACGCTGATTGCGAAAAGCAGAAACGCCGCAGCTAGACAGTATTCAAAATTCAAAGACTTGTACTATTTTAATTTAGAAAAATAGAGGTGTATAATCATGCCACAGTTCTTTTTGAATAAACGACTGATTGTTTTGCTTGTCAGCATTATTGTTCTCGTGGCATTGATTGGGTTTTCTTTACGGGAGAGAGCTAAATTATCTTGGCCGGAGCAATTTGTCAAAGACACGACCGGCTGGGTTCAATCCTTGGTGTCAAAGCCTACCAATTATGTGACTGGCTTTTTTGAAAATCTCCAGGACTTAACTAATACATATCAAGAGAACAAAGCATTAAAACCACGGACCGAAAAACTTGCCAGCCTTGAAGCAAAGGTTCAAGAGCTGACAAAAGAAAACAAAGAATTGCGTGACGTTCTCGGTGAAAAAAAGTCCTTGCGAGATTATGAACCACTTCCAGCTACTGTGATTGGTAGAAATCCTGATCGTTGGCATGAAATGATTATTATCGACAAAGGTAAAATAAATGGTATTAAAAAAAATATGGCGGTTGTTACGGCAAACGGCCTGATTGGTAAAGTAAAGAGTGTGACGCAATTTAGCTCAACCGTTCAGCTTTTGAGCTCGATGGATCCGAAGAATCGGATATCTGCTATTGTTCAAGGCGAAACGGACATAAATGGACTTGTGGAAGGCTATGATAATGAGAAAAAATTACTCATGGTCAAAGCGATTCCATCTGGTGCAAAAGTAGAAAAAGGACAGACGGTGATTACCTCCGGTCTGGGCGATGTTTTTCCAAAGGGATTAATGATTGGTAAAGTGGTCGAGGTCAAACAGGATCAGTATGGATTGAACCTGACGGCGTTAGTGAAACCAGGTGCGGATTTTTATGATATTAAAACAGTGATGGTTACGAAAAGGGTTATGGCACAGGCTGTTGAAAGTGATGTAACCACCGGGAAGGAGGATGGCTCGTGAAAAAGATCCTTCTTCCTCTTTTGTTTCTGTTTTTATTTATTCTAGAAAGCTTGTTTGTTCAGTATGTTCCTGCAGACCTGTTTGGGAATGGTCATATCATCGCTCCCCACTTTTTGTTTGCGGGCCTATTGTTTCTGACGATTTTTGTAGGAAAGAAACATGGCATTATTTATGCGGCCATTTTCGGCCTATTGTTTGACATTGTCTATGTCGAAATTATTGGGATTTACTTTTTTCTTTATCCGTTTATTTCCTATCTTACTGACAAACTAATGAATATCATGCAATCTAATATTATTATCGCCTTCCTCGTCTCTCTGGCAGGGATTGTCTTATTAGAAATGGGTGCCTATGAAATGAACCTTTTAATCCATGTCACCAGTCTTGATTTCAAGAGTTTTATTTCTATGCGTTTTTATCCAACTTTAATCTTAAATGCCGTTTTCATCTTGATTGCGGGTTATCCTTTTAAGAGGCTTTTTGAAAAGCATGCTGAAGCACTGAGAGCCGAGTAATTTTTTATTCGGCTTAGCAAAACCAGCTTTTGGGAGCTCCTAGGTTTTCTTTCCGAAAAAAAGGATAATGGACGCATCGTGTCGAATTTACAATAAACGTCTGTAGTCTCTCGATTCGGACTAGACCTAAAGGTTAAAAAACGCAATCATTGGCTAGATCCGAAATTGTTTTTTTATTATGAGGTGAAAATTCTCCATGAAAAAGCGGCAAAATGTTACAATAAAAGGAACGAAAGAAGGACTTGTCCTTCATCTTGATGATACATGTTCTTATCCGGAACTGAAAAAAGAACTAGATCAAAAGCTTTCCGCAAATACCCTAACACAAGATGAGCGCAATTTAATCTCTGTAAAAGTGAATGTCGGTAACAGGTATTTAACTGATGAGCAGCGAGAAGAGTTAAAAAACTTTATTCGCCAAAAGAAGAATTTAGTTTGTGATGAGATTGAATCGAATGTAGTCACAAAGGAAGAAGCGGAACGTCTCAAAGCTGAAAATGAGGTCATGACCGTCTCTAGGATTATTCGGTCTGGACAAGTACTTAAAACACCTGGTGATTTACTATTGATTGGTGATGTGAATCCGGGGGGAACGGTCATAGCCGGCGGAAATATTTTTATAATGGGATCATTAAAAGGTTTGGCCCATGCTGGCTGCTTTGGAAACGAGGATGCCATTATTGCTGCATCTCATATGAAACCATCCCAGCTTAGGATCAGTGATCATATTAATCGAGCCCCAGACACAATAGAAAACAATGATAAGCGGGAAATGGAATGCGCTTACGTGGATGATGACCGAAAAATCATTGTTGATAGATTACAAGTTTTAATTCATTTAAGACCTAATTTAAATAGATTCGAAGGGGGACATTAAGGTGGGAGAAGCAATTGTAATTACATCCGGTAAGGGCGGAGTAGGGAAAACCACAACTTCTGCTAATATTGGGACTTCTTTGGCCCTTCAAGGAAAAAAAGTATGCTTAGTAGATACAGACATCGGTCTTCGAAATTTGGATGTCGTCATGGGACTTGAAAACAGGATTATATATGACCTTGTTGATGTAGTGGAAAAAAGATGTAAAATCCATCAAGCCTTAGTAAAGGACAAACGCTTTGATGGTTTATTGTATTTACTGCCAGCGGCGCAAACAGTTGATAAATCAGCTGTAAAACCGGAGCAGATGAAGGAACTTATGATCGAATTAAAACAAGACTATGATTATATTATTATTGATTGTCCTGCTGGAATCGAACAAGGTTTTCAAAACGCAATAGCTGGTGCCGACCGGGCGATAGTTGTGACAACGCCAGAGGTATCAGCTGTTCGTGATGCCGACCGGATCATCGGCCTGCTTGAAAAACAAAAGAATATGGAGTCGCCAAAATTAGTTGTCAACCGGATTCGTAATCATATGATGAAGAGCGGCGATATGCTTGATATAGATGAAATTACACAGCATTTATCGATTGAGTTGATTGGGATTGTTGCGGATGATGAAGAGGTTATTAAAGCCTCTAACCATGGCGAACCGATAGCCTTAAATCCGAATAGCAAAGCGTCGATTGCCTATCGTAATATTGCTAGAAGGATTCTTGGTGAATCCATCCCGCTCCAGCCTCTCGAGGAGACAAATAAAGGTGTGTTTACAAAACTTAAGAAGTTCTTTGGTGTTCGGTAATAGATTAGCCTATCCTCAAACGTGAGGACAGGCTTTTTTTTATGTGAAGTCATACTCTTACATTCTCGTACATAAACTTGTACAAAAAAGTGGGAAAAGGGTTGATGATATGGCGCGGTCTACACCGGAAGAAATACGGCGGCGAATCGCCAAAAGGAAAAAGGAACAGGGGTCTGCAACAAAAAGTCCAGAAACTAAAATTGATTGGCCTGGCGATGATGAAAAATACGGATTGCCTTATATTAGTCCTTCGGTAAGCAGTGACGATGATGGCGGGCATCCATTATTTAAGAAAGAAGTATTCTTTTTCAAAATATTAGCGTCCGTGATGTTGTTCTTAATCGTTGCGATTTTGTTCCGTAACCAGTCATCAACGTTCGCTCCGGCACAGGAATTCGTAACCAGTCAAATGAGCACAGATTTTAAGTTTGCCACAGTTTCCAATTGGTATGAAGGCAAGTTCGGAAAACCATTGGCCTTGCTGCCATTTTCAAAGGATGATCAGGCAGGCAAAAAAGAGGTCGTCCAAAATCAGAACTTTTCGGTTCCGGCAATGGGGAAAATCCTCGAAAACTTTCAAAAAAATGGCCAAGGTATCATGATTGAAACAGGAAAAGGTGCCGCGGTTGAGTCCATTAATGATGGGTGGGTAGAATTTGCAGGAATGAAAGAAGGTTTGGGCAAAACCGTCATCGTCCAGCATAGTGATGGATCGAAAACATGGTATGGAAATTTAGAGGAAGTTAAGGTGAAATTATATGATCATATAGATAAAAGAACGGTTGTAGGCACAGTTTCTGCATCTACAGGCGAAGATAAATCAAAAGGCCAATATTATTTTGCCATAAAAAAAGGCGATGATTTTATCGATCCGAGCCAGGTGATTCGCTTTGAATAAAGTTATGGCCTTACTGCGACTCATTTCCATCCATCCGTTGTTGTGGATTATCATTGCACTGTCCATTGCTACTGGACATTTTCGGGAAGTCTGCCTGTTGCTTGGAATCATTTTTATACATGAAATGGGGCATGCTGCTGCGGCTTCTTTTTTTTCATGGAGAATTAAAAAAATCACCCTGCTCCCATTTGGCGGAGTGGCAGAGATGGATGAACACGGCAATCGTCCCTTAAAGGAAGAAACCATCGTGGTGATTGCCGGACCGCTTCAGCATGTCTGGATGGTCGTACTGGCCTATGTCTTATTTTCCATGCAGTTGCTTTCGGAAGATTTATTTCAACTATTTCTCAGCTACAATGTCATGATTTTTGTATTTAATCTATTTCCGGTCTGGCCACTTGATGGCGGCAAACTCGTTTTTTTGCTGCTCTCATTAAAAAATTCTTTTCCAAGCGCACACCGCCAGACATTATTGATTTCGTTTTTCAGCATTAGCCTATTTTCTATCATCATTTTACTGACAGCACCCACCCATTTAAATGTATGGGTAGTAATTGCCTTCTTGTTTTTCTCGCTATACCATGAGTGGAAGCAACGCCGTTTTATTTTTATGAGATTTTTATTAGAGCGCTATTATGGGAAAAAATCGAACTTGGAAGTTTTAAAACCAATTCAGGCCAATGAACAGGACTTACTCATTCATGTGCTGGAAAAATTCCAACGAGGCTGCAAGCATCCAATTATTGTGGAAGCAGGCGGTAAGGAAACTGGCACATTGGATGAAAATGAGCTATTGCACGCCTATTTTACAGAAAAACGACTTTCCGATAAAATCAGCGACCTTCTCTTTTCCTACTATTAGGGTATAATATAATCAGAAAAACAGAAGCGCCCGGTAAACGAGCGCTTCTGTTGTGATTAAAGACATTTCAGAATAAATGACATAATGTAAAAAAGTTATATAAAGTGAGGAAGCTTGGGTTGGAAACATTAATTGTTAATTTTGCGGGACGCGAAAAACGTTTTGCTTATTTGCGAAATAACCGTATTGAAAATATTGTCTTCGACCGACCAGAACATCGCTCGCTGGTCGGTAATATTTATTTTGGGACTGTAACAAAGGTTTTACCTGGGATGAATGCAGCCTTCATTGATATTGGCGAGGAGAAAAATGCCTATTTGCACCGCGACGTTCTGCCGTCGTTTGTCCAATCGTCAGAAAAGCAAAAAAACGTCACCTCGTTCGTCCATCAGGGTGAAAAAATGCTCGTTCAGGTCGATAAGGATGCCACTGGAACCAAAGGCCCCAAGGTGACGGGGATTATTGAAATCCAGGGGAATCAGCTTATTTATATGCCGCAAGGACGCTATCTGGCTGTATCGAAAAAAATCGTGGATGAAGCAAAAAAAGCAGATTTGCACCGATTCGGATACAAGTTAAAAACGGAAGAAGAAGGAATTATTTTTCGGACATCCGCTATTACCAGTACAGAAGAGGAAGTTCTTGCCGAATTGAAGGACTTACGCGAGCAATTCCTAGATCTGTTACAAAATGCAGCAGCATTAAAAAAGCCTGGTTTAGTTTTTCAAAAAGATACTTTTATTGAAATGATTGTCGAGCAAGTGGCAAGAATGAAAACGGGCGAAGTCATCGTTGACGATCTATCTGTAAAGAAATTGCTCGAACAGACAAATCCCAAAGTAAAGCACACCTATTACAATGGAAAAGAGAATATCTTTTCTACAAACAATGTGGAGCATGAAATTGACAAAGCCCTTAAGCGAGTTGTTTGGCTCGATCACGGTGCCTATCTCATTTTTGATGAAACTGAAGCATTGACGATTATTGATGTGAATACAGGAAAATTTTCAGGTAAAGCTGATTATCAGGATACGGTATTCAAAACAAATCAACTGGCTGCCAAGGAAATCGTGCGGCAGCTTCGTCTCCGTGATATTGGTGGAATTGTCCTGATTGATTTTATTGATATGAAGCGCGAGCGGGATAAGCAAGCAGTTCTCGACACAGTTGAAACCGAATTAACGAAGGATGCAAAAAGAACGAAGATCATTGGCTATACTCCGCTGGGGATTCTTCAGCTTACGAGAAAGAAAACGAAGGTCACACTATCAGAGGCCTTACAGGTGAAATGCCCCGTCTGTGAGGGAACTGGCCGCATCCTCAGTGCAGAAACGGTTGCTTTTCGCCTTGAACGAGAGCTGTTAGAGCACCGTCATGCGGAATTTGAGGCGATCCTAATCGAGACTACAAAAGAAGTAAAAGAGGCACTCTTAGGCACAAATGATGCCTACAGAGAGGTGTTAGAAGATTTGCTCCATGTAAAAGTTTATTTTTCAATAATGCCATCAACATCACATTATTATCTCCTTAAGCAGTTCGGCAATGAGGACGAGCTTTCCCAAAAAGAATTTACTAACCACTGATGTGCCTAAATTTCTATTGACACATTTGATGATAGTATGTTAGTATTCTAATGTTATGTTTGTAGCACCCGTGCTACAACCGCACAGAACAGGTAGTAAGATTTTGCGGATTTCGCAAGACGCCTGTATATGGCGAGTCTGAGTTTATAAGGAGGTGCAGTTCATGTACGCAATTATCGAAACTGGCGGTAAACAACTTAAAGTCGAAGAAGGCCAAGCTATCTACATTGAAAAATTAGATGTTGAAGCTGGTGAAACAGTTACTTTTGACAAGGTTCTTTTCGTTGGCGGTGAATCTGTAAAAGTTGGAAGCCCTGTTGTTTCAGGCGCTACCGTTACAGCTAAAGTTGAAAAACAAGGCCGTCAAAAGAAAATCATTGTTTTCAAGTACAAAGCCAAGAAAAACAACCGTAAGAAACAAGGTCATCGTCAACCTTACACTAAAGTAGTCATCGAAAAAATCAACGCGTAAGGTGTTGAGAAATAGATGATAGATGTTACGATTACTCGTACTGAATCCGAATTCATTCAATCATTTAAAATAAGTGGTCATGCTTTTTTTGCAGATAGGGGCAAGGATATTGTCTGTGCAGGTGCATCCGCTGTTTCTGTCGGCGCAATTAATGCAGTGCATGCCTTAACTGGCGTTACACCCGTAATTGAACAAGGAGATGGTTTTCTCCGCTGTGTTGTTCCTGAGAAACTCAAGGAGGACATATTTGAGAAAGTTCAGCTTCTTCTCGAAGGGATGATTATCTCATTACAAACGATTGAAGAAGAGTACGGAGAGCACATAAAAATAACCTTCAAAAAGCAGGAGGTGGAATAAATGTTATTAAAATTAGATCTTCAGTTGTTTGCATCTAAAAAGGGAGTAGGTTCTACAAAGAACGGACGTGACTCTATCTCAAAGCGCCTTGGCGCTAAGCGTGCAGATGGTCAACTCGTTACTGGTGGTTCAATCCTTTACCGTCAACGCGGTACAAAGATTTATCCAGGTGAAAACGTAGGCCGTGGCGGAGACGACACTCTTTTTGCAAAAATCGACGGCGTTGTAAAATTCGAACGTTTAGGTCGTGACCGTAAACAAGTAAGTGTTTATCCAGTAGCTCAAGAAGCTTAATAGGACATCAAAAGGAAACTCTAACCTATTTGGTTAGGGTTTTCTTTTTACTAACGAATGTATACCTTCTGCCTGCCGCTTCAGGTAAACTACTTTGTAAAAGCTTCTTTTTTTACCTCTAATGACATTTCTTTCATCTTAAATTGATTACGCAGGTTTGTTTTTTTGATATACTAACAGCAAACAGTGTCCAACACTTAATGTGGGAGTGTACGTATGGGGAATGAATGGGATATCGTGAAAGTGCTGCGGCATTCACGACATGATTGGTTAAACAAGCTCCAGCTCATAAAGGGGAACTTGGATCTAAATCGAATTGACAGAGCAAAACAAGTCATCGATGAAATTGTAATTGAAACACAGCATGAAACAAAACTCTCAAATTTACATATGCCATTGTTTGCAGCACTGCTATTAAAATCGAATTGGGAAAATCCTTCATTTAAGTTGGAGTATGAGGTACTTCTTGACTCTGAGTCCATAAAAATAGATGATGTGGTTTTGACTAATTGGACTAATTCTCTTTTTTTATGTTTAAATCAAGCAATTGAGGCATTTCAAGAAAATCATTTATCGATTACAATTGAGCCGCAATCCGATGGCATTCGTTTCTTTTTTGATTTTAGCGGGATAATAATAAATAAAGAACTGATTGAGAAATTTCTTGTAGACCCATTATTGGATTTGGTGGTCAAGGAATTCACTGACAATGAACTCGCTTTAGAGTTGTTTATGCCTATTCTGTAAAAAGGGTGAGTTGCAGGTTTTGACATCAGTTTATTTAATTGCAAGACTGGAGGAATAAGATGTTTGTTGATCAGGTCAAAATTTATGTAAAAGGCGGAGACGGCGGCAATGGTATGGTCGCGTTTCGTCGTGAAAAATATGTTCCAAATGGCGGTCCAGCCGGCGGTGATGGCGGGAGAGGTGCCAATGTTGTTTTTGAAGTAAACGAGGGGCTGCGGACCTTAATGGATTTCCGTTACCAACGTCACTTTAAGGCTCCACGCGGTGAGCATGGCATGTCAAAAGGAATGCATGGAAGAGGCTCACAAGACATGATTGTCAAGGTACCGCCTGGCACAGTTGTCATGGATGCAGAAACGAAAGAGGTCATTGCAGACTTAGTTGAGCACGGACAGCAAGCAATTATTGCGAAAGGCGGACGCGGCGGGCGAGGAAATACGCGCTTCGCTACACCAACAAATCCGGCCCCAGAGATTGCTGAGAATGGTGAGCCAGGCCAAGAACGCGATGTAATCTTAGAATTAAAGCTGCTCGCTGATGTCGGTCTTGTAGGTTTTCCGAGTGTAGGGAAATCAACCTTATTGTCAGTGGTGTCATCGGCAAGACCCAAAATTGCTGAATACCATTTTACGACGATTGTGCCAAACCTTGGTATGGTCGAAACCGAGGATAATCGAAGCTTTGTTATGGCCGACCTGCCAGGATTGATTGAAGGGGCAAGTCAAGGTGTTGGTCTTGGTCATCAATTTTTACGACATATTGAACGGACAAGAGTTATTGTTCATGTCATTGATATGGCGGCAATCGAAGGCAGGGATCCATTTGAAGATTATCTGACCATTAATCGCGAATTAAAAGAATATAACCTGCGATTGACAGAGCGTCCGCAAATCATTGTGGCGAATAAAATGGATATGCCTGAAGCGGAAGAAAACTTGAAAAAGTTTAAAGAACGACTCGAAGAAGATTACCCAATCTTCCCGATTTCTGCCCTTTCTCGAAAAGGACTCCGTGAATTGTTATTTGCGGTAGCAGATAAAATTGAGCAAACTCCAGAATTTCCACTTGAGCATGAAGAAGAAGAAGAAACTGGGGTCCATCGTGTATTATATAAACATGAGGCAGACCCAGACGTCTTTAAGATTACAAGAGATCCAGATGGTTCCTTTGTGCTTTCAGGTGAAAAACTTGAAAGATTATTTAAAATGACAAATTTTTCAAGTGAAGAATCGATTCGGCGTTTCGCACGGCAGCTTCGTGGTTTTGGGGTAGATGATGCCTTAAGAGAAAAAGGCGCAAAAGATGGGGATATCGTGAAGTTATTGGAATTCGAATTTGAGTTTATTGAGTAGTAAATCGAGGTAGAGTGAAAATGGATAATTCTGATAAAAAATATTATTTGGTCCGTGAGGATGTTTTGCCTGAAGCAATGAAGAAAACGATTGAAGTAAAAGAGATGCTTGAAAGAGGCAAGGCGGACTCAATTGCGGATGCCGTTCTGAAGGTGGATTTGAGCAGAAGTGCCTTTTATAAATACAGGGACACTGTTTATCCTTTTTCAACCATTCAGAAGGAAAAAATCATCTCACTCTTCTTTCATTTGGAAGATCGCTCTGGTACCCTGTCTAACTTGTTAAGTGTCGTGGCAGAGTCGGGCTGTAATGTTTTAACAATCCACCAAACCATACCACTGCAAGGCAGGGCCAATGTGACATTGTCATTAAACACATCGAATATCATCACAAATCTTGACGATTTACTTGTAGAGTTAAGAAAACTTGAATTTGTTGAGAAAGTAGAAGTGCTGGGAACAGGCGCATAGTGGACTTTTGTCCGCTGGGGGCCTGATTCTCAGCTTTTTAAAAAAGATAAGAATGTATAAAATTTTCAACTTTGAGAATTGTCCAGCTCCAGCGCCCAGCGGCTAGTGTACTTCGCTCTTTTCCCTACGATAAGTCAACATCGGATCGCTAACGCTCTCCGTGTTTCCTTTATCTCAGTCAAAGCGCTCCAGTCCATACGCCGCTAAACGGGCGCTTGCGCTTTTCTTACAATAGGGGGATGGGGAAGCAATGAAGGTTGGTTATTTAGGACCAAAAGCAACATTCACCGAACTTGCGGTGAGCAAAGTTTTTCACGGATACGAACTAGAGCCATATCAGACGATTCCTGAAAGTATGGATGCGCTCGTCAATCAAAAGGTAGATTTGGCAGTGGTTCCTGTTGAAAATGCCCTTGAAGGTTCAGTCAATATTACACTTGATTATTTAACACACGTCGTTCAAATTCCTATTGTGGGAGAAATCACGCTTCCAATCAAGCAGCATTTGATGGTTCATCCTTCAAACAAGGAGAATTGGGAGAATGTCAGCAGGGTATATAGCCACTCACATGCGATTGCCCAGTGTCATAAGTTTTTACATAGCCATTTTAAAGGTGTTCCAATTGAAAGTGTTTTTTCAACAGCTGCAGCAGCCAAGATGGTGATGGAGCAGCCGGAACTTAATGCAGCAGCGATTGCTAATGAACTCGCTGCCAAAGAATATGGATTAACGATTGTCCAAAAAAATATTCATGATTTTGATTATAACCATACAAGCTTTTTCGTTCTATCAGAACAAACCTTTGATTTTGAGTCCATCAGTGGCTCATCCCGTTATAAAACGACACTCATGGTGACGCTGCCGTCCGATCAAGCCGGAGCCCTTCATCAGGTGTTATCAGCCTTTGCCTGGAGGAAATTAAACCTGTCTAAAATCGAATCTCGGCCCATGAAAACAGGCATTGGCAATTACTTTTTCATCATTGATCTTGAAATGAAACTGGATGAAGTGTTAATACCTGGTGCGATTGCAGAGTTAGAGGCACTCGGCTGTGGGGTAAAAGTTTTAGGAAGCTATCCTTCTACCATGGTGGAACTAGACTAAAAAATTGGATGAAACCCAAGTTTATGCCCGAACCGCCTCATTTTGGGAGAACTCGGTCACAAAAAGAAGTGGATTGTGCCCATGCAGCACCCTTTTTAAGGAGAACGGTCACAAAAAAAAATAATTGTGCCCGAGCCACTTCAATTTTAAGGAGAACGGTCACAAAACAGCTTTTATTAATTTAATTTATTTGAACATAAAAAGAAATGACCTGGGTCTCCCTTGGTCATTTCTTTTATTCCATCAAAATTCCTTCCGCTTTAAGAGCGGATTCTGCTTTATTAAGTGCCTCTTCCCTGGAGGCTGAAATGGTATGGAGATGAAAACCGCCGGTTAATTCCGATAGCAACGAGGCTTTTGTCGTTTGTAGTTTCTTTAAAAATTGCTTCACTTCCTGGCGGTTAGACACCATAATCGATGCTGTCAAATCACCGTAAACGGAGTGCTCTATCCTAACATCTTTAACTAATACACCATGATCGACAAGTAAATTAAGTTCTTTTTCTGTATCCTCTGGTGAATGTATACAGGCAATCGTCCTTTCAAAATAGGGATTACCGGAGCTCTGTTTTAAATAAATATAGCCCTGGCTTGTAGCGATGATCGGTTCATTTTTTGCCTTTAAAAGGGTAATATCCCCTACGATTACTTGTCTGCTTACATTCGTTCTAGCTGCTAACTCACTGCCAGTAAGCGGTTCGGTGCTATCTTTCAGCAGTTGGAGAATTAAAGATCTTCGTTCCTCTCCCAAAATTTTTTTTTGCTCAGTCATAAAAATCCTCCTATAAATTTATCTATTTTATTATTTTAGCACAGATAGTTTCATTATATAACCGAGGCAGCCTTATAGGATTGCACGATACGAATCATACATTCCCCTAGCTGAACAATTTCCTCTACTGTCGAGGAATGACCTAAAGAGATCCGGATGAATTCTTTTGCCCGTTCATTGTCTAGTCCTAGTGCCTGAGTAACCTTTGCAGGGGTTTGCATACCAATCTGACAGGCACTGCCTGTTGATATGGCAAAGCCGAGCCGATTGCATTCGAGCATCATCCATTGTCCCTCAATACCAGAAATTCGCAGACCAATGATAGAAGGAAGCTGCAAATCATCATCAGCTTGAATAAACTCCACACTTTCCTTTATTGGCTCAAGGACCTCAATGAAAGCTTTCCGGAGTAATAAAAATTTAGCATGATCCTCTTCGATTCTTGCGATGATTTTCTGAGCCGCAGCCGTCATGGCAGCAATTGCGGGTACGTTTATAGTACCTGGTCGAAAGCCGCTTTCATGTGAACTGTCTGGAAAAAAGGGATTCCAAAAAATATCGGGATCGATATAGGCCCCGCCAATACCTTTTGGGCCATAGATTTTGTGGCCGGAAAAAGAAAAACTGCTGACGAAAGGAGCGATGCTTTTTAGATGTAATTTACCGAACGATTGGACAAAATCACTGTGGAAATGAATTTTGCTAGCCTTGCATAGTTTAGAAATTTTTTCGATTGGCTGAATGGTCCCAATTTCAGAATTAACATGCTGCAGTGTTACTAAGACTGTTTCAGGTTTTATCGAGTTTATCAGCAGCTTCTGATCAATTAAACCTTTTTTAGTAAAGGGGAGAAAGGTGATTTCATATCCATCCTTTTTCAGTCTATTAAGGACTCCATGGACAGATGAATGCTCCGCCATTCCAGCAATTATATGCTTTCCCTCCTTTAGTGGCGAAGACAATAATGCTTCAATGGCTAAAAAATTCCCTTCAGACCCGCCACTTGTAAAATATAAGCCTTTTTTATCAATGCCTAAAAGATGACATAGTTCCTCCCGGCAATTTTCCAGCAAAACATGTGCCTGTCCGCCGATATCATGAAGGCTCTGCGTGTTACCAAAATATTCGGCTGCTACTTTTACATAAACTTCTGCTGCCTCTTGGTCTAATGGAGTCGTGGCTGCAAAATCAAAATATATCATATTACTTCTCCCATACTCTATTTTTTTGTTATTAACAAGGCGGTTTCTCTTTTCTATAAAAGTACTTGTTTTTAGTTTAATTCTATGTAAATATATATGTCAAGACACCTGTTAGGTCAGGAGAGATAGCGATGACAAATAATGATGTAGTAATAATTGGGAGCGGGATAGCCGCTTTACAGCTGGCCGTTCAATTAAAAACCGATGTAAATGTGAGGATACTCACAAAGGGAAAATTAAGAATGTCTAATTCCTATCTTGCCCAAGGCGGTATTGCCGCCGCAATTGGTGCAAATGACCATCCATCAAAACATATTATGGATACGCTGGAAGCGGGAAGATATCATAACAATCAAGATACTGTCCGGCAAGTCATTAGTGCTGCTCCTTCACTCATCAATAACATAGCTCGACAAGGGGATGTTTTTGATCGAAATCAAAATGGGGAATTATTTTTAGGAATGGAAGGAGCTCATAGCGAAAAGAGAATTGTTCATGGCGGCGGCGATGCTACTGGTAAAAACGTGGTGGAATATCTAATCCATGAACTACCAAGAAATGTTTTCATCGAGGAACATGTTTTTGCCTACGAATTAATACTAAATTCCGAGAAAAATAGATGTATAGGTGTTAAAGCAAAAGCAGTGGATGGATCAATTCAAAAATTCTATGGCAGCCACATTATCATTGCTTCTGGAGGATGTGGACAAATGTTCAGCTACACATCAAATGCTAAAACGGTATGTGGTGATGGAATTGCGATGGCGTATCTCGCCGGTGCAGAAATCGCCGATATGGAATTTATTCAATTTCATCCGACACTTTTGTATATTAACGGTGAAACAAAAGGTTTAATTTCCGAAGCGGTAAGAGGTGACGGGGCCATCCTAGTTACCGAAGACGGCATACCAATTATGAACGGGGTCCACCCGATGAAAGATCTTGGTCCGAGGCATGTTGTCTCACAGAGGATCTATGAATTTATTAAAAAAGGGAAACAAGTATTTTTAGATATTAGTAAAATTAAAGAATTTACTAAACGGTTTCCAACTATTACTGCTATTTGTGAGGAAAATGGAATTTGTTTAGCGGAAGGAAAAATCCCTGTAGCCCCAGGCAGTCATTTTTTAATGGGGGGAATTAAAACAGATATTATCGGCCGTTCTTCCATTAAGGGTCTTTATGCAATTGGAGAAGCCTCATGTACTGGCCTGCATGGTGCAAATCGCTTGGCAAGCAATTCTTTATTAGAGGGGCTATATCAGGGGAATCAATTAGCAAACGCGATTAATGATTCACCAAGAGAGGCTCAAGTCTTTGAAACGAATTATTCCTTACAGCAAGTCACTCAAAAGAAAGTTAGCTTACCAGATATTCATCGTATTAAGGATTTAATGATGGAGCGGGTCGGAATTGTCAGAAATGAAGCGAACCTAAAGAAACAGCAAGCCTGGCTTCAGCAATTCCATGCCGAAAAGATCAATTTAGATACGTGTTCTACGCTTGACTTGTCAAAGATTTTTATGCTGATTGTTGCGGGTCTTATTACAGAATCTGCGTTACAAAGGACAGAAAGCCGTGGAGGTCATTATCGAAGTGATTATCCATTAGAAGACGATAATAATTGGTTAGGAAAATCGATTATTCATCAATATCATCATGGAATGGAGAAAAAACATGAATCAATTGAAACTGCGCTCGCTACTTGAGAAATTTTTTATTGAAGATATTGGGGAACAGGACATGACAACAGATTTACTCTTTCCTGAGGATACAAATGGGGAAATTGTTTTTCTTGCAAAAGAAGAAGGCGTCTTTTGTGGAGAAGAAATAATTAAGACGGGTTTTCAGCTTTTAAATAATGAAATGAAAACCCAAATTTTTGTAAAAGATGGCCAAGCAATAAAGATGGGACAAGAACTTGCACACGTCTCTGGAAAAATAGCTGATTTATTAAAAGGAGAACGGGTAGTGCTTAATCTTATTCAAAGGATGAGCGGGATTGCTACGTTAACGCAAAAGACGGTTCACACTCTTGATAGTGGTCATACGAAGGTTTGTGATACGAGGAAAACCACTCCTGGTCTTCGTATGTTTGAAAAATACGCTGTTCGCTGTGGTGGAGGCTTTAATCACCGTTTTGGTTTATATGATGGTGTCATGATTAAGGATAACCATATTTCGTTTGCAGGCTCAATTTCGAAGGCAGTAGAAGCTGTCCGGAGCAAGGCTGGCCATATGGTTAAAATTGAAGTCGAAGTTGAAACGGAAGAACAAGTAATGGAAGCAGTTGATGCTCGCGCTGATGTCATCATGTTTGATAATCGCACCCCCGATGAAATTAAGGAGTTTATCAAATTGGTTCCGAATAGTATCATCACCGAAGCCTCTGGCGGTATCCAATTAGCGAATATTGCTGATTATCGGGAAACCGGTGTAGATTATATTTCCCTTGGATACTTGACTCATTCATATAAAGCATTGGATATAAGTGTAAAAGTGCTATGGAATAAAGGAGATGAGTAAATTGAACATCTTGGCGGACTTGCAAAAGAATGGTATGATTCCTGAAAAATACAAACAAATGACAAGAGCAGAACTCGAAAACCGTGTGATCGAGGTTAAGAAACAACTAGGTTCACGTCTATATATTCCAGGTCATCATTATCAGAAGGACGAAGTGATTCAATTTGCTGATGCCACTGGCGATTCTTTACAGCTTGCACAATTATCGGCTAAAAATGTAGACGCTGAATTTATCGTTTTCTGTGGTGTTCATTTTATGGCAGAAACAGCTGATATTTTAACAACAGAAAAGCAAATGGTGATCTTGCCTGATATGCGTGCAGGTTGTTCAATGGCAGATATGGCGGATATCCAGCAAACTGAAAGAGCCTGGGATATGCTGCAGGAACTTTTTGGCGATACGATTCTTCCTTTAACCTATGTCAATTCAACAGCAGCAATTAAGTCGTTTGTTGGTGCCCATGGCGGGGCAACGGTTACATCTTCTAATGCAGAGACGATGGTCAAATGGGCACTGGGAATGAAGGAACGGCTTCTATTCTTGCCTGATCAGCATTTAGGCCGAAATACTGCCGCTGATTTAGGTGTTGGCTTAGACGAAATGGCGGTTTGGAACCCGATTAATCATTCGCTGGAATTTAAGGGTGATGTTTCAAAAGTAAAAGTAATCCTCTGGAAAGGGCATTGCTCAGTTCATGAAAACTTCACTGTTCAAAATGTGATTGATACACGCAGTCAATATCCCGATATGACAATCATTGTTCATCCGGAATGCCGCCGTGAGGTAGTTGAAATAGCTGATATGGCAGGCTCAACGAGTTATATTATTAATGCGATTGAAAAGGCTGAACCTGGTTCTGCTTGGGCAATTGGAACAGAGATGAATCTTGTGAATCGTTTAATTAGACATCACCCTGATAAAAAAATAATCTCTTTAAATCCGCATATGTGTCCATGTCTTACTATGAACAGAATCGACTTGCCTCATTTGGTTTGGAGCCTCGATACATTGGAGGATACACATAATATTATTAAGGTTGCTCCTGAGATTGCTGAAAATGCTAAATTGGCACTAGACCGAATGCTGCAAAATTCATAATCAATTGAAAAAAGATGCAATTTACCTAATTGCATCTTTTTTCAATTTTTGGCTGTGTTAAATTTCTTTGTTGTGTTAAGCGTTGCCGCTCCTAGCTTTCTTTTTTATGAATTTCTAATTAGAAAGCTAAAGTGGAGGGCGTCTACATTGAGGTTTGGATGAATTTTTACCTCGAAAGCCTAAGTAGAAGGCGTCTACATAGGGATTTGGACGAATTTCTAACTAGAAAGCCTAAATAGAGGGAGAGTTTTCTACACAGATTTTTCCCGTGGAACTGCAGGTGTTACTAATCAACATTGAAAATTAACATAACTTAATTTTTAATAATAAATCACTGTTTAACCACAATTTATGACCAGTCAGCCTAATTAAATGAAAGAATCACAGTTCATTCTTTTTGTTCTGATTCATAATTATTGGAAAACTAGCATAAGTTTTTTTGAAGAATGTTAGCACTTTGCCCAATTTCACATACACTATATGGACTTATGCCATAGGAGGGAAATCAGAGTGAAAATCCATATCGTACAGAAAGGGGATACTCTTTGGAAAATCGCCAAGAAGTACGGCGTGAATTTTGAAGAGCTGAAAAAGATAAATTCACAGCTCAGCAACCCTGATATGATTATGCCCGGTATGAAAGTAAAAGTCCCAACAACAGGTGGAACAATAAAGAAAGAAAAACCAATGGGACACCAACCGGATCATAAAATTAAAAAGGAAATGCCAATTGCTGAGCAACCGTTTGTAAAAGAGAAACCTGTAAAAGAAGTACCAATTAAGGAAGTACCGATTAAAGAAGTACCAATTGCAAAAGAAAAACCGATAATAAAAGAAACACCAAAAGTACCATATACTCCTAAAATGCCTCTGGAAATCGTCCCAGAAATTGATATTAACAATTATTATATGTATAACATGGCAAATATACCTGTTCAACCGCCACCCAAACCAGCCAACATCATTCCAGTAAAAGAGGTTCCGAAGAAGGAATATCCAATAAAAGAAGTACCAATAAAAGAAGTACCAAAAATGAAAGAAGTACCAATAAAAGAAGTACCAAAAATGAAAGAGGTACCAATAAAAGAGGTACCAAAAATGAAAGAAGTACCAATGAAAGAAGTACCAATGAAAGAAGTTCCGATGAAAGCAAATCCAATTCCATATCCAATTCCAAATCCAGTACCAATCCAAGAAATGCCAGTTGAAATGCCGCCACAGGATTATTGTGTCCCTATTACACCTGTCATGCCAGGGACTGGCTTTTGCCCGCCATTTGGTGGAGAGATTCCGATGCAGCCATTTATGCCATATCAACCAATGCCAATGCCATATCAACCAATGCCAATGCCATATGAATCAATGCCAGGAACGGCTTTTGCACAACAGCCTGGGATGATTCATGGTACTCCAGGGGTTGCACCACAAGTGGCTGGTGCATCTGTAATGCCGCAGCAATTTTTCCATGATGAATCGTCATCCTTTATGCCACAAATGCCTATTATGAATCCAGCAGGATACGGAGCACCAGCAGGATACGGAGCACCAGCAGGATACGGAGCACCAGCAGGATACGGAGCAC
>CAUSCO010000010.1:0-153395 GCA_963530265.1 uncultured Bacillus sp. | reverse complement strand
CAAAGCAAGGTATAACTGGTGCCAGAAATGTTTTCAATGGTAAATTTAGTTTTCCTAAAGTTTATTTAAACGATCATTTTGACTACGATTTATTAATCGATTCATATGGGAAAAATTTCGAAAGTGAAAATTTAAGCTTTAAGCCTTACCCATGTTGTCGTTTTACCCATCCGGCAATTGATGCAGCTTTGCAATTACGAGAGGAAACAAACATTAATCCAGAAGACATCGTGGAAATTTCAGTAGATGTTACAACTCATGCAAATGTTGTATGTGAACCGGTTGAAAGAAGAAAAAAACCGCAAGTCGTTGTAGATGCACAATTTAGTATTCCATATACAGTAGCAGTGGCTTTGGTAAAGGGGAAAGTGTTTGTTGAAGATTTTACGGAAGCAGCGATTGCTGATCAGAGAATTCTAAATATAGCTAATAAAGTGACAACTAGATATGATAATAGTTTGGCAGGTAGGGGAATTTCCCCGGCCATCGTATCTATTGTTACAAAGGATCGTAACGTTCATCAGAGAAGAGTTGACCATCCACTCGGCAGTATTGAAAATAGTATGAGTTTCGAAGAGATAGTCGATAAGTTTAAGAAATGCTCCAAACTAACACCTAATGAAATTCCAGAAAAAAATATTCAGGAAGTAATTAACAGGGTTGGAGAATTAGAAAAAGAAAATAACATCACAGAAATTATTAACCTTTTTACACTTAATAAAAGCAATTCTTTGGTGTAAAGATCCGACAAAGTGGTCACATCCACATCTTCGTATTTAAATCTTTGTAATCACAGATCCATTGACCTACAAATTGGCTTCAATTCAACCTGATTTAGTAAAGGGAGTGATATTTACTTCTTTTTCTACATAAATCGTATGAAATATTAAATTAGCTAGAGGGGGAATTAAATTAAAATGTTTTCGAAAAAATATTCTATTCTAATTAGCAGTTTAATAGTTTTACTATTAATCATGACAGGTTGTGGCACAAATTCAGAAAATACAGTAAATGAAGTTAGTAAAAATAATGATAATCAAAATAATACAGAAGTGAACGAAGATACGATTACATTAAAAATTGCATCGCCTTTTCCAGCAGGAGGTTATCATACACCAGAACTTTTTGAACCGTTTATGGAAAAGGTTACTAGCTTAACAGATGGTCAGGTTCAGTTTGAGTATTTTCCTGGAGAGCAACTTGGAAAATCAGCCGATACAGTAAGTATTGCAGCTAATGGTATAGCCGACATTTCTGTTTTTGCGCCCGTTTTTACTCCTAGTGAAATGCCGATAGGAGCAACATTGCCTGGTGTACCTGGATTGTATGAAACATCTATCCAAGGTGCAACGGCTTATTATAATATTGCCCAGCAAAGCCCGGTATTGGAAGCAGAATTTCTAAATAACGGCGTAAGACCTCTATCTGTCACCATGACTCCTTTCTACGAGATCTTTACAAACGGAAAAGAAATCAAGGTTCCAGAAGATTTAAAAGGATTTAAACAACAAGTGGCAGGAGGAATATTTACTGAAATTTTTAACTATCTTGGAGCTGCTCCCGTATCCATACCTACCAGTGATGTATATAATGCGTTTAGCACGGGAATTGTTGATGGACTTCATTATAGCTATGTTTCTGTGGAAGCATTTGGTATCGATGAATTGACAAAATATGCAACGCGAGGTCTGAATTTGAGCTCGGGAATATATGGTCTTGTCATAAACGAAGACGTTTATCAAAGTTTACCTCAAAATGTACAAGAAGTTATCATGCAAGTTGGCGAAGAAATGGGAAGAAGTTTAACAGAATATATGGATACTCAAAATACAAGAGTCTATAAAGATTGGGTTGAATCCGGAAAAATTAGCATCCATGAATTATCAGAAGATGAAAAGCAACAATGGCAAAACTTCTTCGATGAATTTGAAAAATATATACTGAAAAAGCAGGACAGTAAAGATTTTAATAAAGCACTGAAAATGTTTAAAGAGGAAGTAGAAAAACTGAAATAAACTTGTTAATTCCAACTTGAAAATATTATCAATATGAGCATGCCAAAGGTTTCATTATGCAAAATTGATAGTAGAACTCATATGGATAATGATCTATGTAATGCTTAAGGTAAGCCCCCAATCAAACAGCATAAAACTCGCAGCACCTTCTGGTACGATACTAGTATCAAATTTAAGGAGGTGCTTTTCTGATGCCGATAGAAAAATCAAAAACTATCCCCGTTTCACCTCCCAAATGAAAATTGGATTCGAATGTTCCACTTGGATTTCGCAGCTAATGCAAAAGAACATTATTCATCCGCTAGTTTGGATGCGGTAATGCATTGAGTAGAAGCTGATCTGGCATTATTTAATGCATATCCTTAACCCATGCTTAGTTTGAACGCACAAATATTATTTGGCACGGAAATTGCATGATTATTTAAATGAATAAATTAAATAAGTGACTAGGAGGGAATGTAGTTGAACATTTTAGTTTTGTTAAAGCAAACCTTTGATACAGAAGAAAGGATTGTCATCGATAACGGCAATATCAATGAGGATGGTGTGGAATTTATCATCAATCCTTATGATGAATATGCAGTGGAGGAAGCAGTTAAAATCAAGGAAGATATGGGGGCAGAAGTGACAGTCCTGACTGTTGGTCCTGATCGTGCAAAAAATGCACTACTCACAGCGTTGGCGATGGGTGCGGACAAGGGAATTTTCGTCGAATTAGAAGACATTGATGTCGATGAATATTTTTTGGCTAAAATCATTACTGCAACCATTAAGGGAGAAGAATATCAATTAATCCTTGGCGGGAATATGGCTATAGACTCAGGAGCGGGTCAAGTAGCTCTTCGTGTTGCTGAAATTTTGGGGATTCCACATATAGCAGCGATTACAAAACTGACAATTGAAGGCGATAAGTCAATTATGGAAAGAGATATGGAAGGGGATATCGTAACTTTTGAAGTAAATCTTCCTGTTTTGGCAAGTGCCCAGCAAGGTTTAAACGAGCCTCGCTACCCATCCTTACCTGGAATTATGAAAGCCAAGAAAAAACCAATTAAGAGGCTGTCAGTAGATGAATTAGATTTGCCAGAAGAAGAGTTTGCTCCTCGAACTTCAATCCGTAATCAATATGTGCCGGAAAGGAAAAAGTCAACCCGGGTTTTGGAAGGTGAAATACCTCAACAGGTCAGTGAACTAGTTAATGTACTTCGTACAGAGGCAAAAGTAATCTAATTATTATGATGCAAAGGGGATGGAGAAATGAGTAATAAAGTTCTAGTTTTGACTGAAATAAAAGATGGAAAACTGCGTAATGTATCTTTGGAAGCCTTAACAGTTGCCCAGCAATTGGCACAAGGGGGAGAAATAGTAGCAGCAATTTTTGGGCCAGATGCACCTCGTTTTATAGAAGAAGTAAGCCAGTTTGGACCCCAAAAAGTAATTGTTGTTGAAGATGAAGCGTTAGATGATTATACAATGGATGGGTACAGCCAAGCTTTAACTCAGCTGATCGAAGAAATACAGGCGGAGATTATCTTAATGGGCCATACATCCATTGGAAAGGATGTAGCACCTAGAGTGGCAGCTAGATTTGACTCAGGTCTAGTAACTGATTGTACAACTGTTTGTGTAGAGAATGAAACAATCATTTTTACGAGACCGATTTATGCAGGAAAAGCGTTTCAGGAAAAGACTTTTAATCAAGGAAGAATATTTGCTACCATTCGTGCGAACAATTTTGAGATCAAAGAAAAACCAGTACAATCGGAGATTATCTTCTATCAACCTATGATTAAAAATATAAGAACGGTGATTAAAGAAATCGTTAGCAAGACATCAGGGGGAGTCGACTTGAGTGAAGCAAAAATAATTGTGTCCGGTGGTCGTGGCGTCAAAAGCAAGGAAGGGTTTAAGCCATTGCAGGAATTGGCAGAAGTATTAGGTGCAGCTGTAGGTTCATCTCGAGGGGCTTGTGATGCTGGATTTAGCGATTATTCTATGCAAATAGGACAGACAGGAAAAATAGTTACGCCAGATCTTTATATTGCTTGTGGAATCTCTGGTGCAATTCAGCACTTGGCTGGAATGTCTAATTCAAAAATTATTGTTGCCATAAATAAAGATCCGGAGGCTCCAATTTTCCAAGTTGCGGATTATGGTATTGTTGGAGATCTTTTTGAAGTAGTTCCGTTATTGACAGAAGAATTTAAAAAAGCGCTGGTTACCGCTTAATTTTTCGAGTGGAAAACTGAAAAGAACAAGGAGGCAATGGTGTGGAAGATGTAGTTATTGTATCAGCAGTTAGAACGGCGATTGGGAAATTCGGTGGTTCTTTAAAAGATATAAATTCTGGGTACCTGGCGGCCAAAGTAATAGAAGAATCGATAAAAAGAGCTAGGATTACTCCGGATATGGTTGAAGAAGTGGTTATGGGTGAAGTAAGACAAGCCACAGAGTCTTCGAATGTTGCTAGAGTAGCAGCACTTCGTTCCGGCATCCCAGATAGTTCAACAGCTTTTACAATTAACCGCCTTTGTGGATCTGGGATGCAAGCCGTGGCGTCCGGTGTACAACAGCTTATTTCTAAGCAGGCGGATGTAGTTGTGGCGGGTGGGGTTGAAAATATGAGCCGTGCACCTATGTATATACGTAATTCAAGGTTTGGAGAAGGAAACCCATATATAGTAGATTCTAATCTAGAGAATGGACAACAGCCTATGGAAACATGGGGAGACCTAGGTATGGGGATGACAGCTGAAAACGTAGCTGAGAGGTATGGAATCTCTAGGGAAGAACAGGACACTTTTGCTTTTGCAAGTCAGCAAAAAGCAGCAGCAGCGATTAAAGAAGGAAGATTTAAAGATGAAATTGTTCCTGTTGAAGTAAAAAAGAAAAAAGAAACCATCCTTTTTGATACCGATGAATTTCCTCGTGAAACATCGATGGAAAAGCTAGCAACGCTTAAACCAGTATTTAAGCAAGGAGGTACCGTGACCGCTGGAAATGCATGCGGGAGAAATGACGGTGCTACTGCGATTGTTCTCATGACCAGGAGCAAAGCTAACGAGCTTGGATTAAAACCGATGGCAAAAATTTTGGGTTGGGCGACTACGGGTGTTTCACCAGATGTCATGGGACTCGGTCCAGTTTCTGCGGTTAAAAAGCTGTTGACTCGAACTGGCATGAATCTAGACAATTTTGGACTAATAGAGTTGAACGAAGCATTTGCTGCACAGGTACTGGGAGTTGCTAGAGATCTTAACTTAAATTTGGATAAATTGAATGTAAATGGTGGGGCGATAGCCTTGGGCCATCCTGTCGGAGCGTCGGGAGCAAGAATTATCACCACTCTACTTTATCAGATGCGGCGGCAAAAAGAGACACACGGATTGGCCACCCTATGTATCGGTGGCGGTCAAGGGATGGCTATCGCTTTGGAATTATTATAAGAGTTATATTTATGCATATGATGAGGGTTAAGGTGTAGACCTCATTTGGAGGTCTACCACTATTTTGGATTAAATCAGAGGTGAAAAATGAAAAAGGAATGGATAAAGACTTATCATGAAAGACAAAGAAGTGTAGAAGAAGCGATTTCCAAAATACAGTCTAATTCAAACATCATTTTGTCTTCCTTTTGTAGTGAACCACAGACCCTTGTGGAAGAACTAGTCAGGCAAAAGGATCGCCTACAAGATGTTACTATATATAACAATATCATAGGTAGTCCTTGCGTTTATGCAGCGGCTGAATGTTTTCCGAATCTGCAAATACGTACCTTTTTAGGTTCGCCATTGTTAAAAGTAGCTTACCAGAATCAGGCCTGCGATTATATTCCGATCAATCTTTCGGAAATTCCTCGCTTTATTGATAGAGAAAATGTAGACGTGGCTTTTATTCAGGTATCACTGCCTAACGAAAAAGGCTATTGTAATTTAGGAATATCTGTCGATTTTGCACAATCCCTACTTCGAAGAGCAAAATACGTTATCGCTGAAGTAAACAGCAAGATGCCATTTACTTACGGAGATACTTTGGTTCATGTTGAAGATATTGATAGTATTGTTTTAACTTCACGGCCATTATTATCGATAAAATCCGGAGAGCCGACAGACATTGAAGTAAAGATTGGTGAGTTTGTTTCCGAATTAATTCCAGATAAAGCAACGATTCAAGTGGGGCTGGGAAGTCTTGGTGATAGTATCATTCGTTCCCTGAACAGTAAAAATGGATTAGGTGTTCATTCTGGATCGATTACAGACGCAGTTATAGATCTGGTTGATAAAGGAGTGATAACCAACGAACATAAAGCAATTGATCGTGGCAAAATGGTCTGTACAACTTTAACAGGAACAGAACAGGTTTATCGCTATGCCCACATGAATCCATTAATTGAGCTGCATCCTGTGGATTACACACATAATGGCAGTACTCTTTCCAAACTAGATAAGTTTCATGCAATAAATTCTGCTTTAGAAATCGATTTAACAGGTCAAATAAATGCGGAACAAATTGGGCCCTATCCTATAGCCGGAGTGGGAGGCCAGATGGATTTTATTCGAGGAGCCCAGCTTTCAAAAGGTGGTAAATCGATCATTGCACTTCCTTCTACAGCCAAAAGAGGGACTCAATCCCGTATAAAGGCTACTGTTTCTCATGTGACATCATTGAAATCAGATGTACATTATGTAGTTACAGAATTTGGTATTGCTAGTTTGTTTGGAAAATCAATAAGAGAAAGAGCGAAAGAACTATTGGTCGTAACTCACCCTGATTTTCGTGAACAGTTAAAATATGAGTTAAGAAAAATCTAATATTCTATTAGATGGTTTTTTACAAAAGTGAAGGATAAAACGTTGTTTTTAATGAAAAAGAGTCTACATATCTTTAGGAAGAAGTTTGCAAAAAAGGGTTGCCCAAGCATCTATAGAAAATGTTGTTGCCCAAAAATTAGTGGCACCTGAGGAAATAGCTGAATAATAAGGCACATTATGTATATTAGACATAAAATTTCAATCGTGTAACTGGAAATAGATAAATAAAATGCTTGGTTAGTAATAAAATGGAAATTAATTAGGTAAAGGAGAAAAATAGGATGTCTTTAAGTCACAGCCTTGCTAGTTTTATTGTGAAAACAAAATTCGAAGATTTACCGCAAGAGGTGGTTGACTTAACGAAGCTTTGTATTTTGGATTGGCTGGGTTCGGCGATTGCGGGAAAAGATATGAAGCCCATTAAAATCATTAATGATATGGTTAACGAATTGGGTGGGGCGGATCAAGCATCACTTGTAACAGGCGGAAGATCCTCTGTCACGCAGGCGGCTTTCGTTAATGGAGCAGTCAGCCACATTGTTGAACTTGATGATATTTATAAGGAGATTATTCACGCAGCCACAGTGGTTATTCCCTCTGCCTTAGCTGTTGCCGAATGGAAGGACAAATGTGGTAGGGATTTAATTGAGGCAGTAGCGATTGGGTACGAAGTGTGTTATCGAATAGGTGAGGCAGTTTCTCCGTCCCATTATTATTACTGGCATAATGCCGCAACGTGTGGAACATTTGGCCCCGCTGCAGCGGCAGCAAAATTATTGGATTTAAATATAGAACAAATCAAAAAAGGGCTGACCCCTTAAAAGTCGTTTTTAACGAACTTTTGGGTCAGCCTCTTTTATTTATGGGAGTGTAGTAACTGACTATCAGGGGTGATTCACGTTAAATGCAAAATGACATCAACAGCCTTCGAGTTCTAATGTAAGAATGCATCGAGGTGTAAACAGGATATGAATCATTGTAAGCATATCTCCGCAATGACAGAAGGTTAAAGTGATTAAAGTATTTTGGCATGATAATTGCATGATTATTGATGAATAGAAAAAGCAAATGAATAGGAGGGAGTGAAGGTCAACATTTAGTACTGATAAAAGAAGAATGTATGGCAGATACATAAAGGCCAGAACTTTCTAACTTCTATGTAGTAGATTAAGGAATTGTAGTTGATTTGCTTAAAGTCGTGCGGTTATACGGAAAAATCTCATGGAAGTATGGTGAGTAAAAAGAACAATAGAGTAATAGTTCTTATTCTGATTTTGCTGTTTTTTAAAAGAAACTGAGTAGAACCTACATTGAAAATGGAGGAGAAACAAGATGTTATCATTGCTGAATTTACTTGCATTCCTAACTATAGCAGGATATGCCTTTTATTTGTTTGTTAACATTGTTTATACAAGGATCGTGTTTGTGAAGCTTGGAAAAAAAGCGGATTTTGAACCAAATTTGAAAGAGCGGATTAACGCTGTATTGATAAATGGGTTTGGTCAGAGGAAATTGTTTAAAGACAAGAAAAGCGGGTTCATGCATTTAATCTTGTTTTATACTTTTTTTATCATTCAGGTAGGACTGATCGAACTCATCATAAAAGGGTTTATTAAAGGCTATGAATTCCCTTTTGGTGAGGGGCATAAATACTTCAGTCTTCTGCAGGAATGGGCAACATTCCTGATGCTGTTGGCTGTTATATATGGATTTTACCGCCGTTATGGCGAAAAGCTGAAGAGGCTGCAATGGAAGCGTGACGGTAAAGCTGCTTTTGTCTATATCGCTTTATCTGTACTAACCTCATCCATCTTGCTTACATTAGGATTCGAAGCGATTATGTTAGATAATGAACCGAATCTAACCTATGCTCCATTTTCTGGTGCGATTGCGTTATTGTTTTCCGGGATTGGGTCCACGGCTGGAACTGTTTTGTTCTATCTATTTTGGTGGGTGCATATGGTAACCGTCTTTTCATTCATTGTGTTTGTACCGCAGTCAAAACAAGCACATGAGTTATTCGCAATGTTCAACATTTTTTTCAAGAAAACCGGACCTGTTGGGAAATTGCACAGCGTTGATTTTGAGGACGAAAAAGCAGAAGAATTCGGTGTCGGAAAAATTGAAAATTTTACCCAACAGCAGCTAATCGACCTGTATGCCTGTGCGGAATGTGGTCGCTGTACGAATATGTGCCCAGCTTCAGTAACCGGGAAAACCTTATCACCTATGGCATTAATGGTGAAAATGAGGGACCATTTGACTGAAAAAGGAGCAGCTGTCACCTCGCACAGCCCATGGATGCCAAGATCTATTTTTGGTTCTTCAGTAGCTGTCTCCGGCTTGGGTGCTCAGGAAACAGCGGCAACGATTGAAATGCCTAGCCTGATTGGCGATGTCATTACTGAGGAAGAACTATGGGCTTGTACGACCTGTCGAAATTGTGAAGATCAATGTCCTGTGGGAAACGAACATGTGGATAAAATTATTGATTTGAGACGGTATTTAGTATTAACCGAGGGCAATATACCCCAAGAAGCGAATCGCTATTTTCAAAACATTGAAAGACAAAGCAATCCGTGGGGGCTTAACCGAAAGGAGCGCATGAACTGGCGAGATGAGCGCAGTGACATTGAAGTTCCGACGGTAGATGAGGTGGATGAATTTGAATACTTATTTTGGGTAGGTTCGATGGGTTCCTATGACAAACGAAGTCAAAAAATTGTCCAATCGTTTGCCAAAATTATGAATGTGGCCGGGATAAAATTTGCCGTTCTCGGAAATAAAGAGCGGAATTCGGGTGATACGTCACGGAGAATGGGGAATGAGTTTTTATTCCAACAATTATGCCAGGAGAATATTGCCAATTTTCAGTCTTGCGATGTGAAGAAAATTGTCACAATAGATCCCCACGCTTTTAATACCTTTAAAAATGAATATCCTGAGTTTGGTTTAGAGGCTGAAGTATATCACCATACAGAGTTAATTTGGAAATGGATCCAGGAAGGCCGTATTAATCCGGTGAAAGAAGTTAAAGAAGCGATTGCTTATCATGATTCCTGTTATCTCGGTCGCTATAACAATATCTATGATATTCCGCGTCAAATTCTTACCTCGATTCCTGGTATGGAACTCTTAGAAATGGAACGCAATAAACAGGATTCCATGTGCTGCGGGGCTGGCGGCGGCATGATGTGGATTGAGGAAAAGCAGGGAAAGCGGATTAACGTAGAACGGACTGAACAAGCATTAAGCGTAAATCCATCGATGATCGGAAGCAATTGTCCATATTGCTTGACGATGTTAAGTGATGGAACGAAAGCAAAAGAAGTAGAGGAGCAGGTCAAAACTATGGATATAGCAGAAATTGTAGAACGTTCATTAGCATGGTGAATAGAATATTGCGGGTTCGTCTGTAAGTGTGTTTAATATTTTCGTTTCAAAGACAAACAATTTTGTTGTTTAACTTAAATCGGTTGTTTCTGCCTTAGTAAAACATTCGAGGCTCACCAATGGGTTATTTAATAAGAAATAACAGGTAAGGAGTGGCAATTCATGATAAAAATGCTTGAACTTAGAGAAATGATCAAATTAATTAGTAATTCTGCTATTCAAGAATTTAACTTGAAAAATAATGGAGTCAGAATCTCGATGAAAAAGCCTATCTCAGAAGTGCAGAAGGTAAGTGAATCTCCTCAGGAGATTCTGCAAACTGCATTAAAAGAGGCAGCATCAGCATTAGAGATTGAAAATTCTGAATCCCAACTCGATAAATCGTCATTAAAAGAAGATGTGAAGGAACCTTTAATACACCAGATTGTTTCTCCTGTAATCGGTGTGTTCTCCTCTTCCTCTGAACCAGGTGGTAAACCTTTTGTAAAGGTCGGTGACACGGTTACATCTAAAACTATGATTGGTGGTTGTAATGTAGAGCCGTTAAAACTGTTTCATAAGATTACACCAGATGTAGATGGAGAAATTACCGAAGTTCTTGTTGATGATGGTGAATTGGTTGAATTTGGGCAGCCTCTATTTTTAGTGAAGGCGGAATAAAGGAGGAACTTTCAATGTTTAAGAAAGTACTGATTGCTAATCGAGGAGAAATTGCGGTTCGTGTGATCCGTGCATGTCAGGAAATGAGGGTTAAAACAGTTGCCGTCTATTCAGAGGCTGACAAAGAATCCCTGCATGTAAAACTGGCGGATGAATCTTTTTGCATAGGGCCAACCGCATCAAAGGACAGTTATTTAAATATGGCGAATTTAATGAGCGCTGCTGTAATGTTGAATGTTGATGCCATTCACCCCGGGTATGGTTTCCTGGCTGAAAATGCAGACTTTGCGGAACTCTGTACATCATGCAACATTACCTTCATCGGCCCTGATGCTGAAGCCATTACTAAAATGGGGGCGAAAGCAGTAGCAAGAGATACGATGAAGCGTGCAGGTGTTCCAACGGTACCGGGAACAGATGGATTAGTCGAGGATCTGGAAGAAGCTGTAAAGGTAGCTCATGAAATCGATTACCCTGTTATTGTGAAGGCCACGGCCGGCGGCGGCGGAAAGGGAATGCGAGTGGCCAACGACGAAATGGAATTAAGAAAGGCAATTCGGCAGGCCCAGAAGGAAGCAGAGACGGCTTTCGGGAATCCAGGTGTCTATTTAGAGAAGTATTTAGAGGAGCCGCGTCATGTCGAAATCCAAATAATTGCAGATAAAATGGGGAATGTAGCTTACCTTGGAGAGCGCGATTGTTCGATTCAGCGGCGCCATCAGAAACTAGTGGAAGAAGCTCCCTCCCCAGCACTTGATCAAGACCTTCGGGAACAGATGGGGAATACAGCGGTTGCGGCAGCAAAGTCGGTTAACTATCACGGTGCAGGAACCGTCGAATTCCTTTTAGATAAACATGGACAATTCTATTTTATGGAGATGAATACCCGCATCCAAGTAGAACATCCTGTTACGGAAATGGTTACTGGAATCGACCTGATCAAGGAACAGATTGCAGTCGCTGCAGGATACCCGCTTTCTTTTCAGCAAAGTGATGTACTGATAAATGGGTGGGCGATCGAATGCCGGATCAATGCAGAAAACCCGGCGAAAAATTTTATGCCATCCCCAGGTAAGGTAGAAATGTACCTTCCTCCAGGAGGGTACGGTGTAAGGGTTGATAGTGCCGTTTACCCAGGTTATCAGATTTCTCCATTCTATGATTCGATGGTGGCAAAACTAATCGTATGGGGAAAGGACCGTGATGAAGCGATTCAACGAATGAAACGCGCTCTAACCGAGTTTGAGATAAGCGGAATTAAAACGACAATCCCCTTCCATCTTCAATTATTAGACCATGAAGCCTTTGTTAAGGGTGACTTTAATACTAAATTTCTAGAATTGCATTCCATCAATATAGAAGATTAATAGAGCCTGTTAGAGGACGAATAAGGAGTGAGTGAAAAATGTGGAAAATACATGAAATTAGAGAAATAATCAAGCTTTTTAATGAGTCATCTCTTCAGGAAATGGAAGTGGAATTAGAGGGGGCTGAATCCAGGATATCTCTAAAGAAACAGGAAGGAAGCACATTCCCATACTTTGAAAATGTTGAAACTTATCAACCCGTAGCTATAAAAGAAGCTGAAGCTCCTATTGTAAAGAATATCTCAAAATCTTCTATGGAACCTAAAAAAACCGTACAAGAAGAGCGGAAAAAGCCAATCGATACAAATGATCCAAATTTATTTAAGATTGTTTCTCCAATGGTGGGAACCTTCTACCAAACTCCCTCAGCGGATGCAGATCCATTTGTAAAAACGGGGGATAAGGTCGAAAAATCAACCGTGGTATGCATACTAGAAGCAATGAAACTATTCAATGAAATTGAAGCTGACGTGAGCGGAGAGATTGTTGAAGTATTGGTTGAAAATGGACAATTAGTCGAATATGGCCAACCGCTGTTTCTTGTGAATATAAAATAGCATCAATTTCTGAAAGGAGGAGGATAGGGATGATAAAAGATGTTCAAGAGAATGACCACCGAGAATTAAATGAAGAAACGCGAAGATTCGACGAGTTTCCGATTCCTTCATATGAAGAGTGGCGGCAAGTTGCGGAGAAGACATTAAAAGGTGGCTCATTTGAGGAGAAGCTTATCTCAAAAACCTATGAGGGGATTTTACTCCAACCAATGTATAGGCAAGAAGATATTGAGGGGCTTTCCCACCTTTCTTCTTTGCCAGGAGCTGTGCCCTATGTACGAGGAACTCAGGCTTTGGGTTATCAGGAAAAACCTTGGGAGGTATGTCAGGAGCTCCTCTATAGCACTCCTTTAGAATTTAATGAGGCAGCTAAAAGTGATTTAAAGCGTGGTCAAACAATGGTAAATCTTGTTCTTGATCAAGCCTCTGCCAATGGACAGGATCCAGATCAAGCCTTACCGGAAAATGTAGGCAAAGGGGGAGTGTCCATTAGTTCCCTTAAAGATCTAAATACCGCCTTAGAAGGAATCAACATTGAACAAACTCCGCTGCTTGTTCAAGCGGGTTGTGCAGGATTACCACTATATTGCATGGTTGTCGCTCACGCAAAACAGAAAGGGATGGATATCAGGAAGCTGCGTGGATGTGTGGGGATGGACCCATTAGGTACGCTTTTAAAAGAAGGGACGATCCCGTTTTCCTTAGAGAAAGCGTTTGATTTAACGGCCCAGTACACCTTATGGACTAAAGACAAAACCCCGGAAATAAAGTCAATTCTAATACAGGGAGATCCTTATCATAATGCAGGTGGAAATGCTGTTCAGGAGTTAGCATTCTCATTGGCTACTGGTGTGGAATATATTCGCAGGCTGCAGGAAAGAGGAATGACCATTGAAGAGATTGCACCAAGAATCTCCTTTTCTTTCTCAGTTGGTACCAATTTTTTTATGGAAATTGCAAAGTTTCGTGCGGGACGTATCCTTTGGTCTAAAATCATTGATGCTTTCGGAGGAAATGAAGAAGCACAGAAAATGGTCATACATGCTCGTACCTCCTCATGGACCAAGACGGTGTATGACCCGTATGTGAATATGCTTCGTGGGACATCGGAAGCCTTTGCTGCCATTATCGGTGGAGTGGATAGTCTACACGTATCTCCTTTTGATGAAGCAGCAGGCCCACCCGATGAATTTTCCCGTCGAATTGCTCGGAATACGCAAATTATTTTGGAAAAAGAGGCTCATTTATCGAAAGTAGCAGATCCGGCTGGCGGTTCTTGGTACGTTGAATTTCTTACTAATTCTCTTGCTAAAGAAGCTTGGAAACAATTCCAGCTTATTGAGGAGAACGACGGGATATGTAAGGCACTAGAGAATGGTTTGGTACAGGAGCAAATACAAGAGATTGCAGAAAAGCGTTTTGAAAATATCAACCGACGTAGCGATAAATTTGTCGGTACGAATATCTATCCTAACTTGAGTGAACAAAAGCTTCCAAACCGTGAGGAGGACATGGATTCTGTCTACCGTTCCCGATGTTTAGAGGTAAGTACCGATCGACAGATAAATGTCAGTCAAAAGGAATCAATCCTTTCTGAACTAGGAAATAGGAGAGAACAGAATTTTGTGGAAACTTCCTTAGAGGCAATTCAAGCGGGAGTAACGATAGGTGAATGGGTTCAGGCAATCGGTCAATCAAACGAGGTTCCTCCAATTATTAAAGCCTTGCAGTGTCATCGTGGGGCAGAACCATTTGAAAAATTGAGGGAAAAATTGGAAAATTACAAAAAAAAAAACGGTTCCTATCCAAAAGTATTCCTTGCAAATATGGGGCCAATTCCACAGCATAAGCCGCGTGCTGATTTCGCTGCTGGTTTTTTTGAAAGCGGCGGGTTTGAGGTCATTTCGAATAATGGTTTTGAAACGGTTGACCAAGCGGTAAAGGAAACGCTTCAATCGGGTGCGTCGATTGTCGTAATCTGCTCGAATGACAAGGTATATCCAGAGCTAGTACCACCGCTTGCTCAAGCACTAAAACAGGCTAATCGGGAAATCACTCTTTTCGTAGCAGGGAACCCAGCTTCAGAACAAGCCGAACTTTTCAAGCAAGCCGGAGTGGATGAATTTATACATGTGCAATCAGACTGTTATAACACGCTGTTTAATCTTCAATAGCAGAAAGGAATTGGATGATGAACAGAAATCCAGATTTTACAAAGATTACTTTCTCAGGAAACTCTCAAACATTTAGTGATAAGCGTTCGGCTCAAGATGCTTCTTTAGACCAAAATACATGGCAGACGATGGAGCAGATTGATGTGAAGCCCTTTTACGACAACAAAGATTTGATTGGGATGGAACATCTTGGGTATGTTGCTGGAATCGCTCCGTTTTTGCGGGGGCCTTACCCAACCATGTATGTGACAAAACCATGGACTATTCGTCAATACGCCGGATTTTCTACAGCAGAGGAAAGCAATGCGTTCTACCGCAGAAATCTGGCTGCGGGACAAAAAGGACTTTCGATTGCCTTTGACTTGGCTACCCATCGCGGCTATGATTCAGATCATCCGCGAGTATTGGGGGATGTTGGAAAAGCTGGGGTTGCCGTGGATTCGATTTTAGATATGAAAATTTTATTCGACGGTATTCCGCTGGATCAGATGTCTGTGTCGATGACGATGAATGGTGCGGTTCTTCCTATTTTGGCGTTCTATATTGTTGCCGCAGAGGAACAAGGTGTACACCAATCACAACTGACCGGAACGATTCAAAATGATATTTTAAAAGAATATATGGTGCGTAATACGTATATCTATCCTCCTGAAGCATCAATGAGAATTATTGCAGATATTTTTTCTTATACATCTCAGCATATGCCGAAGTTTAATTCCATTAGTATTTCAGGTTATCACATGCAGGAAGCAGGAGCAACGGCTGATATTGAATTAGCGTACACGTTAGCGGATGGGTTGGAATATGTAAGGACAGGATTAAAAGCCGGCATTGATATCGATTCTTTTGCCCCGCGACTATCCTTTTTTTGGGCTATTGGTATGAACTTTTTCATGGAAGTAGCAAAAATGCGTGCTGCACGTATCATTTGGGCGAAGCTAATCAAACAGTTTAACCCTAAAAATGATAAATCGATGGCTCTGCGTACTCATAGTCAAACTTCTGGGTGGAGTCTTACCGAACAGGATCCTTACAATAACGTTATAAGAACATGTGTAGAGGCAATGGCAGCGACACTCGGACATACCCAATCGCTTCATACAAATGCTTTGGATGAGGCAATTGCGCTTCCAACAGATTTTTCAGCCCGGATTGCTCGCAATACTCAATTGTTTTTGCAGGATGAAACAGGTATATGCAAAGTAGTTGATCCTTGGGGCGGTTCTTATTATGTAGAATCCTTGACTCGCGATCTTGTAAACCGTGCATGGGAACATATCCAAGAGGTTGAATCTCTAGGCGGAATGGCGAAGGCGATTGAATCCGGTTTGCCAAAGATGCGGATTGAAGAAGCAGCTGCTCGACGCCAGGCACAGATTGATTCTGGAAAGGAATCGATCATAGGTGTAAATCAATATCGTTTAGATAAAGAAGATCCTCTTGAAATTCTTGAAGTGGATAATACGGTGGTACGTGAAGCTCAGATTCGGAGATTAGAGGAATTGAAGGCAAATCGTAATGAAGCAGAAGTGCAATCCACACTCGATGCTATTACAAAGGCTGCAGAAACCAAGGAGGGAAATTTGCTTGATTTAGCGATTAAAGCAGCAAGAGCGAGAGCGAGTCTTGGGGAAATTTCTGATGCTTACGAAAAGGCAGTAGGACGACATAAGGCTGTTATTCGTTCAATTAGCGGAGTATACAGCTCAGAGTTTGGTGAAAAAGAACAGGTAGTTGTAGTAAGAAAGATGGCAGATGAATTTGAAGAAAGGGAAGGGAGACGGCCACGAATTATGATCGCTAAAATGGGGCAGGACGGACATGACCGCGGAGCAAAGGTCATCGCCACAGCCTTTGCGGATTTGGGATTTGATGTCGATATCGGGCCTCTTTTCCAAACTCCAGAGGAAACCGCCATGCAGGCCGTAGAAAATGATGTCCATGTGGTAGGGATGAGTTCCTTGGCTGCTGGTCATAAAACCCTTCTACCACAGTTGGTAGAAGAATTAAGAAAGCTGGGCCGTGAAGATATTGTCGTAGTGATAGGCGGCGTGATCCCTGTTCAGGACTATGAATTTCTAAATCAGAATGGAGCAGCAGCTATCTTTGGTCCGGGTACAGTGATTCCTGTAGCTGCACAGAAAGTAGTTGAAGAGATCACCCGTCGACTTGAGGATGAGATTTAATTATGGATACAAATAAGAAAAAACCGGAATGGGTTCCAGAATCCGGGGGAGATGAATTTGCTTCTCGTGTTGTGGGAGGTGTTATAAGGGAACAGAATGAACGGACAGATCGTTCAACTGATTCTTCCATTTTATCTCCGCAACGACGTCGAAGATTAACAGTGGGTGACTATGTCCAAGGTGTTCTTTCGAGAAATCGTATAATCACCGCACAAACAATCACTCTAGTTGAAAGCAACCATCCTCGGCATATGGAGACTGCTCAGGAAGTATTAAAACAGTTGCTTCCGTACACCGGAAATTCTATACGATTAGGAATAACAGGTGTACCCGGGGCAGGTAAAAGTACACTGATCGAAGCGCTGGGGACAATGCTCTGTGATCAAGGGCATCGCGTTGCCGTTCTTGCTGTCGATCCGAGCAGTACGATTACGAGAGGCAGCATTCTGGGGGATAAAACTAGAATGGACATACTCTCACGTAATCCAAATGCGTTCATTCGCCCATCGGCTTCAGGAGGAAACCTTGGAGGCGTAACCCGTAAAAGTCGGGAAACCATGCTTGTTTGTGAAGCAGCCGGATACGATGTCATTTTAGTTGAAACCGTAGGGGTTGGACAAAGTGAAGTGACGGTTCGTTCTATGGTGGATTTTTTCTTATTGGTCATGTTAACAGGCGGAGGAGACGAACTTCAGGGAATTAAAAAGGGTGTCATGGAGTTGGCCGATGCAATCCTTGTCAATAAGGCGGATGGAGAAAATAAACAGCGTGCATTGGCAGCAAAAACGGAATTGAACCGAATTCTTCATTATTTACAGCCGATTACGGAAGGATGGTCAACGAAGGCTTATACTTGTTCAGCTATAACAGGAGATGGGATTGCCGAGATGTGGCAGGTAATCGAGGATTTCCGCAACCAGACCGATGAATCGGGCGTGTTTAAGCAACGCCGTCTTAAACAAACCATTGATTGGATGTATTCAATGGTAGAAGAAGATCTACGGGCAAGCTTCTTTAAACATCCAAAAGTAAGCCATTTTATTCCCGAGATTGAAAAGGCTATAGTACACGGTGAAATGTCGGCAACCATGGCAGCAAAGCAATTATTGAAAATATATGGTGATCAATCGGGTTAGTTAGATGGAAAGGAAGAGGAGTATGGCGATTAAACCACCAAAACAAATTGAGCATATTGGAATTGCGGTAAAAGACTTGGAGGAATCGGTTCAATTTTATACGGAACAGCTTGGATTAACTTGCATTGGGTATGAATTGGTGGAAAGTGAGAAAGTTCGTGTTGCATTCCTAGAAATTGGGGAAACCCGCTTGGAATTATTAGAGCCGACTAGTGAGGATAGCCCAATTGCTCAATTTATCGAAAAAAGAGGGGAAGGTATTCATCACATTGCCTTCCAGGTCGATAATTCGATTGAACGTTTAGAGTTTTTTAAGGATCAAGGAGTTAGGTTGATTAACGATGTTCCTAAGCAAGGAGCTCACGGTAATTTAGTAGCCTTTCTTCATCCGAAATCGACAAACGGGGTCCTGGTGGAATTGTGCCAGCCTGTACCCCATAAAGAGTAGGTAAAAGTATAGCTCATTTGTTTATGAAAGATAAATAGAAAGGCTGGTGAGTAGGATCTATGAGTTCAATGTATGAAAAAATAGATGAATTAATGGATAGAAGAAGAACGGTAGAACTTGGAGGCGGGGACGAACGGATCGATGCTCAGCATGACCGCGGGAAGCTGACAGCAAGAGAACGGATCGATCTATTGCTAGATGAGGATACGTTCGTAGAATTAAATCCATTTATCCAACATCGTGTAACAAACTTTGGAATGGATAAAATGGAAGCCCCAGGTGAAGGTGTAGTGACCGGCTATGGGAAAATACATGGTCGTCTTGTCTATGTGTTTGCCCAGGATTTCACCGTGTTCGGAGGAGCCCTTGGTGAAATGCATGCACTTAAAATCTCCCGAATGATGGATTTGGCAGCCAGATCAGGCGCACCTGTAATTGGTTTGAACGACTCAGGAGGCGCACGTATTCAAGAGGGGGTAGCCTCTCTTAGTGGGTACGGCGATATTTTTTACCGCAATGCGATATACTCCGGTGTTGTCCCGCAAATTTCTGTCATTCTCGGACCGTGTGCCGGCGGTGCCGTTTACTCCCCGGCTATTACTGATTTTGTATTTATGGTTGAAAAGACAAGTCAGATGTTTATCACTGGACCTAAAGTAATTGAAGCAGTAACTGGTGAAAATATATCTTCCGAAAATCTAGGAGGAGCAAAGGTTCATTCAAGTATAAGTGGTGTCGCCCATTTTACAGCTGAATCTGAACCAGAAGTATTAAATGAGGTAAGAAAATTACTGAGCTATTTACCGCAGAATCACATGGAAACTCCGCCCGTAATGGAAGTAGAAAAAGACGATGGCTGGTCTGACGAAATGATTGATCTCGTACCCATTGAAGGGACTAAGGTCTATGATGTCTGTAAGGTAATTGAACAGGTACTTGATCATGGCGAGTTTATGCAAGTTCAAACGGACTTTGCGAAAAATATTGTTGTCGGTTTCGGACGAATTGATGGTCAGAGTGTTGGGATCGTAGCGAATCAGCCTAAAGTAATGGCGGGAGGCTTAGATATTAACTCTTCCGATAAATTGTCTCGATTTATCCGATTCTGTGATTCTTTTAATATACCTTTAATTACTTTTGAAGATGTAACGGGATTTTTCCCTGGAATCAATCAGGAGCATGGCGGGATTATTCGTCACGGGGCAAAAATTCTTTACGCCTATTCGGAGGCAACTGTACCCAAGATAACAGTCATCCTTCGCAAAGCCTTCGGTGGTGCTTATGTTGCCTTAAATTCTAAATCAATTGGAGCAGATGTGGTTTACGCTTGGCCTAATGCTGAGATTGCTGTTATGGGACCAGAAGGTGCAGCGAATATCATCTTTGCAAAGGAGATTCAAGAAAGCGATGATCCTGCCGCAACAAGGGCCCAAAAAATCGCCGAATATCGTGAGAAGTTTGCGAATCCATATATAGCCGCTTCTCAAGGGATGGTTGATGACGTTATTGATCCGCGTGAGACACGTAAAAAGCTTAAGGAAGCTCTGGAAATGCTCCGTACTAAGAAAGAAACAAGACCTGCAAAGAAGCATGGGAATATCCCCCTGTAAAAGGATATTGAGTGCCAAAAAATACTGTCAATGAAATGATTACTTACCATGATTCCTGTTATTTAGGTCGATACAACAATGTATATGACGCCCCTCGTGAAATCTTAAAATCGATTCCCGGTCTCATGTTAAAAGAACTTGGACGTAAAAGAGAGACAGCCATGTGCTGCGGTGCTGGCGGCGGGCTAATGTGGATGGAGGAAGACACGGGAACTTGTATCAATGTGGCAAGAACGGAACAGCTCCTGCAAACAAATCCAACCATGATCAGTACAGGTTGTATTGTTTGACGATGATCAGTGATGGTACAAAGGCAAAAGAAGTTGAAGATAAAGTACAAACATTAGATGTGGTGGAAATCCTTGAAAAATCGTTAATTTAGAAGATTAAGGAGCTTTACCAGCAAATTGTATATTTTGAAATTTCTTAAATAAAGGTGATAGTTTATGATTTCCTCTCTAACTGTCGATAAGGATTATGATCTTTTAAAAACAATTAATATCCTTCGACAAGAAATGATACGTGTTGGTATCAAGGAAGGTCTAACAAGTGAAAGAACAGTTAATATCAGCCGGAAACTTGATATTTACATTATGAAATATCAAAATAACGGTTAATGAATTGAATCTGTTTTTCCAGATACATGAAGAAAATCCTCTTGGAATGTATGAAAATTTTTATCCCATCCAAAGCGCCTGGTGAAAGGTTGCCTTAAGCGAAAATCAATTGGCAAGTTTAATAGAGTTCATTGAAAAGGATAAGAGGGTGTCTAAAGTTGACAAAAAGAATTACGAAAGTATTAGTTGCTAACCGTGGAGAAATAGCGATTCGAGTTTTTCGGGCATGCAGCGAATTAAACATTCGAACAGTAGCGATTTATTCCCGAGAGGATTCTGCATCCTTTCATCGTTATAAAGCGGATGAAGCCTATCTTGTCGGAGAAGGGAAAAAACCGATTGATGCATATTTAGATATAGACGGTATTATAGAGATTGCAAAGGAAAGATCGGTGGATGCAATTCACCCAGGATATGGATTCTTGTCAGAAAATATACATTTTGCAAAACGTTGTGAAGAGGAAGGAATCATATTTATTGGGCCTAAAACTGAACATCTTGATATGTTTGGTGATAAAGTAAAAGCTAGAAAACAGGCGGAACTCGCTCAAATTCCTGTTATTCCTGGAAGCGAAGACCCGATTAAAGATTGGCAAGAAGCAAAAGCATTTGGAGAAAAAATAGGGTTCCCAATAATGATAAAAGCAGCACTTGGCGGCGGGGGACGCGGTATGAGGGTTGTAAGAGAACCTAAAGAAGTACAAGAGGCATTTGAACGTGCGAGTTCAGAGGCAAAAGCAGCATTTGGAAATGATGAAGTATACATTGAAAAACTAATCGCAAATCCAAAACATATTGAAGTTCAGATCATTGGGGACGAACACGGGGAGATTGTCCATTTATATGAACGGGATTGTTCGGTACAACGTCGTCATCAAAAGGTGGTGGAAGTTGCCCCATGCGTGTCCATTTCGGAAGAACTTCGAAGGAAAATATGTATTGCAGCTGTTAAACTCATGAATAATGTAAACTATGTAAATGCTGGAACGGTTGAATTTCTTGTTTCTGGAGATGATTTTTATTTTATTGAAGTAAATCCGCGTGTTCAAGTTGAACATACCATTACTGAAATGATTACAGGAATCGATATTGTCCAGACACAAATATTGGTTGCAAAAGGACATCATTTGCATAGCAATTCAGTGGGCATCCCGGAGCAGGACAAAATTCAATCTAATGGGTATGCCATTCAATGCCGTGTGACAACGGAAGACCCGCTTAACAATTTTATGCCGGATACTGGTAAAATATTGACTTATCGTTCTGGAGGGGGTTTTGGAGTCCGACTCGATAACGGGAATGCCTTTACTGGAAGTGTAATTACACCGTATTATGATTCCTTATTAGTGAAACTTTCAACATCTGCTTTGGATTTTGAACATGCTGCTTTAAAGATGCTACGAAACTTACGTGAGTTTCGAATTAGAGGTATAAAAACAAATATTCCTTTTCTTGAGAATGTTGTGAAACATCCGAAGTTTATTAAAGGAGAGTATGAAACATCTTTTCTTGATACAACTCCTGAGCTGTTTATCTTTCCGGTAAGAAAAGACCGTGGAACCAAAATGCTTAATTACATTGGAAACGTTACAATTAATGGTTTTCCCGGGATTGACAAGAAAAAGAAACCCGTTTTTTCAAATCCCAAGTTTCAAAAACTGAAATATGACGTGAGCTATCAAAGCGGAACAAAGCAAATTTTGACTGAAAAAGGTCCAGATGGTCTCGTAAAATGGATTAAGGATCAAAAACAAGTATTAGTAACTGATACAACATTTAGGGATGCTCATCAATCCTTGCTTGCAACCAGGGTTCGAACAAAAGATCTTGAACGTATTGCTGAGCCGACTGCAAAATTACTTCCAGATTTATTCTCTTTTGAAATGTGGGGCGGAGCAACCTTTGATGTCGCTTATCGTTTTTTAAAGGAGGACCCTTGGGACCGGCTCCTTATCCTTCGGGAAAAAATCCCGAATGTTTTATTCCAAATGTTGTTTAGAGGATCGAATGCTGTAGGTTATAAAAACTATCCTGATAATGTTATTAGAGAATTTGTGGAGAAATCAGCCTTTTCTGGAATTGATGTGTTCCGGATTTTTGATAGTTTGAACTGGGTCAAAGGAATGGAAGTCGCTATAGACGCGGTTCGTCAAACAGGAAAAATTGCGGAGGCTGCTATTTGTTATACTGGTGATATTTTGGATCCAACAAGAGCGAAATATAATTTACAGTATTATAAAACATTGGCAAAAGAGCTTGAAACACAAGGAGCGCATATATTGGCAATTAAAGATATGGCGGGACTTCTAAAACCTGAGGCAGCCTACCGTCTTGTTACCGAGTTAAAAGAATCTGTTAATATTCCAATCCATCTCCATACACATGATACAAGCGGTAACGGTGTTTTCACTTATGCTAGAGCCATTCAGGCCGGAGTGGATATTGTTGATACGGCACTAAGTTCAATGGCAGGACTTACATCACAGCCAAGTGCAAACTCCCTTTATTATGCACTCGAGGGGTATGAACGTAGGCCTAATGTATCAATTGAAGCACTTGATCAGCTTTCACACTATTGGGAAGATGTGCGTGAGTACTATCGTGATTTTGAAAGTGGAATGATTGCCCCACATACAGAAGTCTATCAGCATGAAATGCCCGGAGGCCAATATAGTAATCTACAACAGCAGGCGAAAGGTGTAGGGCTTGGAGAACGTTGGGATGAAGTGACAAAAATGTATTCCAGGGTTAACCAAATGTTCGGAGATATTGTTAAGGTTACTCCCTCTTCAAAGGTTGTTGGGGACATGGCACTCTTTATGGTCCAAAATGAGTTGTTAGAGGAAGATGTTTTAAAAAGAGGTGAAACCATCGATTTTCCTGATTCCGTTGTTGAATTATTTCAAGGGTATCTTGGTCAGCCATACGGTGGATTTCCAGAAGAACTGCAAAAAGTTATTTTAAAGGGAAAAAATCCTTTAGAAGTTAGACCGGGAGAATTGCTTGAGCCCGTTGATTTAACTGCACTAAGCGATGAATTATATAACAAACTAGGAAGGCCTGCTACCAGCTTTGAGGTACTTGCATATGCCCTATACCCAAAAGTTTATATGGATTATACGAAAACAGTTGAATTATATGGAAACTTATCCGTTTTAGACACACCGACATTCTTATACGGATTACGTTTAGGCGAGGAGATTGAAGTTGAAATAGAAACTGGAAAAACACTCATGGTTAAGCTCGTTTCCGTTGGACACCCTCAAGCAGATGGGACAAGAGTGGTTTATTTTGAATTAAATGGTCAGCCACGTGAAGTAGTTATTAAGGATGAGAGTATTAAATCGACTGTTGTAGCACGAGTAAAGGCAGATCCAAAAAATGCAAATCATATTGCAGCTTCCATGCCGGGAACTGTAGTGAAGATTTTAGTTCAAAAGGGAGAAAAGGTTATGCGTGGTGATCACCTAATGATTACGGAGGCAATGAAAATGGAAACAACAGTACAAGCTCCATTTACAGGGGTTGTGAAAGACCTCTTTGTTTCTAATGGTAATGCTATACAGACAGGAGATTTGTTACTAGAAATCATGAAATCATAAGGATAGCTTCTCCACCACACTAAGCTTGTTAATCACGATTTGTAAAGATCTCTTTCCAGGATTTAAGAGAACTTTTTAATTAGTAATTCTAAAAATACTTGTCATAATGTAAAATCCAATATTTAAAAAACGCTAGACGTTAGGTACGGGAATTTCGATTAAATCATTAAGAACGGAGGCTTTTCAGTGAGTGAGCAAGTTGATATGTTGATGTGTAAAACTTCTATCATACTAGGAAAAGATACTAGTCAGATGACGTTAAACAATATTATTCAAGAATTGGTTGATGTTATTGAAACATATCCACAAACAAAAGATAAGGTAATATCAAAAAGAAAACTTCCTGTATAATAAGAATAATTCTTTATTATGAAAAGTAATGATTCTATTAAAGTTAATTTCATAAGTTTAAATCCTTGTGTCTCAAAGATATTATTCGTTCTAAATCATTTAACTGATAATTAATATGGAAGCCACCAATAATAATAGTGGCTAACTCTACAGAATTGGAAACCCTACTAGTTTAGCCCGCGAAAAGCCCATATGTCCACCAAGATATGTGAACAGCCTGGAACACTTGGGTAATTATAGCAATAGCCGTATCTAGTTGCTTTATAGTTTAATTTCAGGTCATCAAGGTCCTCTATGACATACATGACCTGAAAGATATTTATAAAAGAGCGCCCTTTTTTATATTACAAAAATAAATATGGTTTGGTGCTTTGGTGCCATGCTTGGTGCCCAAATTTTTAAAATTATAAATCACAAGAAAACACTACGAATCAAGAAACCTTGATTTATCAAGACTTAAGGGTACATAGAGATACTAGAAAAACAGGTGCCAGCAAACTTCAAAACTGCTTGAGACCTGCGTGCCAGGTCTGGTGGGTTCAATTCCCACGCAGTCCCGCCAAAATATACTACAGCCGCAAGGGTTTATGATGATTTTAAGCCTTTTCATTGATTTTTTCTTACATAGGGAAATCCGCCACAGTTTTCAGCCAGTTTCACGAAAGACCGTTTGAGAACTGAATATGGTTTAGGTGGCGAGGGTTTAATTCCCTCACAGGTTATCAATAAAAGGCTAGAATTCCTGTTGTATCAAGGATTCTAGCCTTTTATTTTTGGGTCAATTAATGTTATTGCTTATTATTTTTTGATCTCGACTGATAAATTTTGCGGTATGGTCTCCTTCTTAGTTTTGTTCGCCTTTTCATTAGGCAGTTTTGGAAGGAAGAAAGTTAGGATCAGAGGAATGGCCGCTAAAATTAATACGATTATCCCCATTTTATTCAATGCCAGGATCATCCCATCCAGTTGTGCTAGGTTAAAAATATCAATAAATTTTATGCCAAGCTGATTTAAATGGTCTGTTAAAGTAGGGTCCACAGTCTTGCCAGATGTTTGTGCCGCATCTTTCATAGCTGGAAGGAAACTTTCATCTATTCCTGCTTTCTTAGCCTGATCTGCAATTGCCAAAGATAAGGAAGAAACAGATATCGCTCCAAAAAGAGACAATCCAGCTGTTTGTCCTGTAGGAGTCCCTATATCACGAATCATAACAAAAGTCCCGGAGCCTGAACCCAGCTTTTCTTCTGGAATGGTAGACATTGCCATCTTCATAGCGGCGACATTAATAATCCCGTTTGTTAGGGCCATTATCGAAATGGTTAGGGTAATATACCAAAAGGCTGTATTTACACTAAATTGAGAGAACATAATTATGCCAATAATATAGCCAATAACACAAGTCACAATTATACGTTTTATCCTAAACGTATCAATGATTTTACCACCAATGAATCCTGCAATTGTGGAAGAAAGATAAATAAAGCTAGTTAACATTCCTGTTACTTCTGGTCCTCCGCCGGGCTTTAGGGTAGTGAAGAACACCGTAGAGTAGATGATCCCTTGAAAGTAAATGGACAACATAAATACTATTAACAAAGGGACGATGAATTTTCGATTTTTGAGGAAAGATACATCTAAAAACGGATGTTTCGTCTTGTTTTCATAAAACCAAAATGATAACGCTAGCAGGATACCTAGAACAAATACCCCGATGGTATATGGGGAAGTTAAACCAACATTTGCAATAAGCAAGGTAACCGATAACAACGAACCTATCGAAGTCAACAATAATATCGAGCCAATGAAATCAAATGGAGTTCTTTCTTTTGACTCTGTTTCAGGAAGGGTAACCCAAACCAAAAGGAGCCCAATAATAGATATGGTTCCAGTAAAGTAATAGACACTATGCCACCCTAAATTGCCAACTAGGATTCCTCCAAACACTCCGCCGGCCGCTGCGCCAAGTGCGCTAATACCCGCATAAACTCCAAACGCTGTGCCTCGTTTATGAGGAGGGAAAAGGAACGATGCATAAGAGAGTGCAGCCGGAATGATACATGCTGCCCCAACACCTTGAATAAATCGAGCGAATAAGAAAAAGCCGAAATTTGGAGACAGTGCAGCCATAAACTCTGCAATAGCAAAAATAGCAAATCCGATGAGAACGATTTTTTTTCGACCAATCTGATCGGCAATATGTCCAAAAACAGGTCCAAACACTGTATGGGCCAAATAATAACATAATGCGATAAGGCCAGCTAAAGCAACGGGGATGCCAAATTCACTAGTGATGACAGGTAATACTGGCATTTGGAAGGCCATCGCCTCTACAACAACAAATGCTGCAAACAGTAGTGAAAGAAAAGGCACCCAAGGGGACCTTTGTTTCGTCATTTCCTTATTCATTTTTTTTCCTCCTATCGACGATTTGGATTTGATGGTAAAAAAAGCGTCTGTTTTTACCTTTTCGTTTCTTCTTGGAACTACCATTTCAAAGCACTTGATGAAAAGCTAAGAGTTGTGGAAAGCGCTTTCATAGATTGCTATTGTTTGTTATCGTTTTTACACCTTAGTTCACCTCCATCCATTTTCCTCCAATAGTCTCTGAAGTATTCATTTTAAAATTGCGGATTACCAGCAGAAATAGTGATTTCACAACTCTACTAATCTTATAAAAGAGTTATTAAATACTATTTCTTTAAAGAAGTGATCTGCTTATAAAAGTGTAGTTTTAATTATTAGAATATTCAATGAACAAAAAGTCTTTAGAAGTTGTTTTATAAACAAGACCTGACGATTTGTTTGGATTTCTTGATTATTCTATACTAATTGATAATTTTGTTGATAGGATCTATTAAATTCGTATCTCCTAGGCAACCAAAATAATGTCGGGCGGTAGGATTGGCAAAACGAAGTTTTTCATTGCCTTATTTAATGAAGTTGTGAAAAAAACAAATCTTGTAATTAAGTTGATAATCTATAAGTTAGTCTACTAATTTTGTAGCATTTGTTCATTAAACATTCATAATGCTTTTTATGTTTATTGAGAGTTTAGAATATTTAAAATATAATTAATTTAGAAAACGCTTACAACGACGAGGAGGGAAATGTATGAAGTTCCAATTAACAATGGAACAGCTAGAGTGGCAACAGGAAATTAGAGAATTCTTACATGAAGTAGTCACACCAGAATTACTTCATGAAGCAGAGGAACATGAAGATAAAGAGCTGGGTCCACTTGAAAGAGAGTACCGTAGAAAAATTATTAAAAAAGGATGGGCAGCCATAAACTGGCCTAAGGAAATGAGAGGATTAGGTCTTACAAATATGGAAAAATTTATCTTCCATGAAGAATTTACCTATATGAATGCACCTCATCCTTCAGGAGCTGCATTCTCCATCGTTGCACCAGCGATTTTTATGTTTGGGACAGAGGAGAATAAAAAGGAATGGCTTCCAAAAATCATGGCAGGTGAAGTTGATTTTGCTCTCGGTTACTCTGAACCGAATGCAGGTACTGACCTGGCAGGCCTACAGACAACAGCCGTTTTAGACGGTGATGAATGGGTTATTAATGGACAAAAAACCTGGAATACACTTGGACACCGGGTAACTCATCAATGGACTGCTGTAAGGACAGACCCTGCCTTACCAAAACATAAAGGGATTTCCGTCATCATTATTCCGAATGATACACCAGGAGTCACACTAGTAAAGCAAAAGACATGGGGAAACCACACAACGAATGAGGTGTTCTTTGATAATGTAAGAGTCCCAAAAAGCAATCTGATTGGAGAGGTCAATCAGGGTTGGAGAATATTAACGGGTGCCCTTGATAGTGAAAGGGTATTAATGGGTGGATCCGCTGAACTTCGCAGAGTTTATGATGATTTAGTGAAATTTTGTAAACATACAGTCATTGACGGCAAACTGCTTATTAACCGTTTTGATGTAAAAAGTAAATTAGCAGAGCTGCATGTTGATTTGGAGATTGCGAAGCTATTTGGTTTTCGTGGAGCGAGTTTACTAGATTCTGGTAGAGAGATTTCCTCAGAAGCTTCGATGATGAAGGTATTTGCTACTGAGTTGTACACAAAAGTCGCTGATATTGGCATGCAGATTGTCAATATGTACGGTCAATTAAACAAGGAAGATGAAGCCGCACCACTATCAGGAAGTTTAGAACATTTGTATCGACTCGCACCATTCCATCGCTTTGGTGGAGGAACGAATGAGGTACAAAGAAATATTATTGCTCAACGTGGGCTTGGGTTACCAAGGAAATAATAACGGAGGTGTTACTTATGAGAATGACGCTTACTGAAGAACAGGAAATGTTACAAAATTCTGTTCGGAAATTTTTCGAAAAAGAAGTTCCAACTGAGTTGGTAAGAAAATTACAAACTCATGATTCTACTGGGCATTCAGAAGAATTATGGAAGAAAATGAGTCATGCTGGCTGGTTAGCGATAGCCATCCCTGAAAAATATAATGGGGCAGGCGGGACACTTTTAGACTTGGGAATTGTCTATGAAGAATCGGGAAAAGTCCTATTGCCAACCACCTTTTATAGCACATTATTTGCCTCTTTTCTAATAGAAGCAATCGGTACGGAAGAACAGAAGGCCAAGTATTTATCAGACATTGCCTCTGGTCATACCATTTCAACGATCGCTTATATGGAGCCACAGGCCATCCATAATACAGATTGCTATCAGACGGTCGCTCGTAAAGAGAAAAATCGTTATTACTTAACAGGTAAGAAAAGTTTTGTTCAAAATGCACATCTGGCCCATTCTATGATTGTTATCGCACGAACGGAAGATGAACAGGCAAATGAGGGGTTAACAGCCTTTTTAGTGGATCTTGGTCAGTCAGGAGTAAACATAAAACAACATCATACTTTCGGAAAAGACAGACAAAGTCTAGTCGCTTTTTCGGAAGTAGAATTGGGACAGGATGATGTGTTAGGGGAACCACACCAGGCAAGAGAAGGACTGGAATTAGCCATCAAAAAGGCGACAGCATTACAAACGCTGGAAATGGTTGGGGGAATGAAAAAAGTCGTTCAAATGACCGTTGATTATGTTTCCCAGCGAAAACAGTTTGGCGTGCCAATTGGAAGTTTCCAAGCTGTACAACATCACTTGGCAAATTTAGCTACCTATCGGGATGGGACGGAGTTAGCTGCCTATCAAGCCGTGTCAAATTTGGCAGAAGGATTTGATGCCGGCCGTGAAGTTTCCATTGCAAAGGCATATGCCAGTGAATCCTATAAAACTATTACGATAATGGCCCACCAATTATGGGGAGGCATGGGCTATGCAACGGAATCAGATTTATTCTTGTGGTCAAACCGTGCAAAGGCAACGGAACTATCCTTTGGAACAAGAGATTTTCATTTAAATCAATTAATGAAGTTTATTGTCTCTAATGGAGTAAAGAAACAAAAAACAACTTTGGAAGCGGCCTATTCGATTTAGCTAAAATTACGAAGGAGCTGGGAATATGGGAGAAAATAAGATGGAGTATTTATTAAGACCTAGGTCAGTTGTGATAGTGGGTGCTTCACAAAAAAGCGGATCCATTGGAAATAATGCAGTACGAAATTTTATTGATTTAGAGTATAAAGGGAATGTTTATTGTGTAAATCCCCGATATCAGGAGTTAGAGGGTTTTCAATGTTTTCCGTCTATAGCTGAAGTTCCAGGTGAAATTGACGTTGCCATCATTGCCGTTCCTGGGTCTTTTGTAGAGAATGCAATTAAAGAATGCGCGGAAAAGAAAGTTTCCTATGCGGTTATCTTTAGTGCTGGATTTGCAGAGATGGGAGAAGACGGAAAACAAAAACAAGAAGAGATAAAGAAAATTTGTAAAGAACATGACATACGAGTAATTGGACCAAATACAATGGGCGTTACGAATGTGATTGACAAAATTAACCTGTCCTTTTCCACAAAAGGAACTATGAAGTGGATACAAGGAAGTATTGGCTTAGTGTCACAAAGCGGAGCCACAGGTCAAACTATTTTAAATAAAGGAGAAGACGAAAAATTAGGATTTGCTTATATGATCACCACTGGAAATCAACTAAACACGACCACGCTTGATGTGATGGAGTTTTTGCTAGAGGATGCAAACACGGAAGTAATTGCTTCCTATATGGAAGCAGTTCCGAGCGGGACGCAATTAAAAGAAATTGGGATAAGGTCATTACAAAAACGGAAACCAATTGTGGTATATAAATCAGGACGATCTGAAGCAGGTCAGAAAGCGGCTCTGTCACATACTGCATCATTAACCGGCTCAAGTAAATCATTTGAACTCGTCGCCAAAAAATATGGATTGGTATCGGTGGATAATATTGAAGAGGTTATTGATGCCTTAAAAGCTTTCAATGGAAAAAAATATCCGAAAGGAAATCGGGTGGCAACCGTCGTCATTTCCGGAGCAACCGGGATTATGATTGCAGATAATTTAGCTGGATATAATCAAGAATTATTCCCATTAACAGATCAAACAAAAACTAGATTGAGAGAAGTTGTAGCTGACTATCTTCCTGTTGATAATCCGGTTGATATTGCCAGTACATTAATGATGAATCCGGATATTTATAAGCATTGTATTCAAGCTTTAGCAGAAGCGGAAGAAGTGGACTCCTTAATTGTTCATTTACCCTTAGGAAAATCACACGGTGGATTGAAATTTGCTAATGACGTTATTGATGTTTCTAAAACAACAGATAAACCAATTATTGTTCTAACAACTGGTTCTGAAGAGGACATATGCCCAGTTAGAGATTATTTAAATGAAAATAAAGTTCCGGCATTCAACAGTGTAGTGAGTGCTACAAAAGCATTGGATTATCTATTAAGCTATGAAAAAATCTATGATGCGTGGGAGCAAATAACTGTTTCAGCAGACGAAATTGAATCGAAGTTCCATCTTCCTAACGGAGCATCTGTAACGGAACCAGAGGTTAAGCGATTGTTAAAAGTCTCAAACATACCTGTACCAATTGGGGCTGTTGGAAAAAGTGCAGAAGAATTAATAGAAAAAGCAGTGGGATTGCATTATCCGTTAGTTGCTAAAATTGTATCTCCGGAAATCCCTCATAAAAGTGATGTTGGGGGGGTTGTCTTACCAATCAAAAACGAAGAGGAATTGAGACGAGCCTATCAATCTATTACAGAAAATGTGAGAAAACATGTGCCAATTGCAAATATTGAAGGAATTTTAGTAGAAGAACTTGTTGAAGGACCCTTCCTTGAAACGATTGTTGGTGTTAATCGTGATCCTGTTTTTGGTCCGATTATCATGTGCGGCTTAGGTGGGGTGTATGTTGAGTTATTGAAGGATGTCTCACAACGGTTATTGCCAATTACTGAAAAAGATGCACTAGAGATGGTTAAGGAATTGAAAAGCTATCCGCTCTTTAACAGGTTCCGTAACGGTGCCAAATATGATGCAGCTGCACTAGCAAAAGTGTTAGCGGAAATTTCCAACCTCGCCTTGAATTTGGGTGATGGCTGGTCGGAAATTGAAATTAATCCATTAATTGTTCGCGAAGAAGGAAAAGGTGTTGTCGCTCTTGATGGATTAATTACTTTAACAGAAGCAGAAAAAGCCACAGTTGGGCAATAAATCATCAAGGACCCTACTTCTTATTAGAGGGTAGGGTACAAAAAATCCAATAATATCCGAAAGGGTGGACTACTAATATGATTAACCAAGCGGTTTTATATGAAAAAAGAGGAAGAATTGCCATTATTACCATTAACCGTCCAGAAGCGATGAACGCGGTTAATGCCGACGTTTGGGAAGGAATCGGTACGGCATTAGATGACTATGCTGAAGATACAAATCTATGGTGTGCAATTATTACAGGTGCAGGGGATCGAGCTTTTTGTGCAGGTGCTGATTTGAAAGCGGTCGCAAGAGGGGAAAGTATCTTTCCGAAAGACGCAGAAAAATGGGGATTTGCCGGCATCGCCCAACATTATATCAGTAAACCGATTATTGCTGCAGTAAATGGTTTTGCATTGGGTGGCGGAACAGAAATTGCTTTGTCATGTGACTTAATTGTTGCTTCGGAAAAAGCAACATTTGGTCTCCCTGAAGTAAAAAGAGGGATCATTGCTGGGGCTGGTGGTTTGCTTCGTTTACCAAGGCAATTGCCTTTGAAAGTAGCAATGGAAGTCATCTTAACAGGCCGTCCAATGTCTCCAGAAGAAGCAAAAGAATGGGGATTGGTAAACCGGGTGGTTCCTCATGAACAGCTATTAGATAAAACGATAGAACTTGCTGATGAAATTATTGCCAATGCTCCGGTGGCTGTAAGTGTCAGTAAAGACATTATCTATCGCGGGTTAGATGTTCCACTGGACCATCCAACGAAAGCTTGGGAAATCAATCAAGAATATATAAAGAGAATTATGGAATCTGAAGATAGTAAAGAAGGTCCTAGAGCCTTTGCAGAGAAGAGAAAGCCGCAATGGGTGGGTCGATAATTGATTAATAGTTTTTCATTTTGCTTTTACGAAAAGGAGTAGGAGGGAACGACATGAGTATCCGCGGAAAATCGGCAATTGTTGGATTTGGGGAAACGGAATTTTCGAAAGATAGCGGGAAAACCATATTTGAATTGGCAAGCGAGGCTTCTATTTCGGCAATAAAAGATGCCAATCTGTCCATAACCGATATTGATGGAATAATAACATTAAGCCCATTATCAACAGCCGCCCGTTTAAATAATACCTTAGCAAATTACTTAGGAATCAAACCGACATATAGTGATGAAGTTTCTGTATATGGTGCTTCAGGCGGATATGCTTTAAAACAAGCTGCTGAAGCGGTGGCGAGCGGTGCAGCCAGAAATGTTCTTGTCGTTGGCGCAGACCAGAACTTTCTGAAGCATTTTTCAACAGAACCTCATGAAATGATGGATAATTTTGGATCGCCTTTTTATGGTGGCGGGGCAACGACAAATTATGCCATGGTCACGAATTTATATGAACATTTATATGGGGACACCCAATTGCAAAGGGCAAAAATTGCTGTCCAACAACGATATAATGCCAATCACTATGATAATGCATTATTTGGGCACAAAGAATTGACCATGGAGGGAGTTCTTCATTCTCCGGTTATTAGTTCGCCTTTGCATCTCTTTGAAATTGTTTCACCATGTGATGGGGCTATTGCTTTTATTGTCAGCAGAGGAGATGATGCGAAATCAATTACCAACACACCTGTTTATATCGATGGAGCAGGCTTTTATAGTACTCATTTCTTATTATCAGATGCAGATTTGTTAAGAAATGGCGTCGTGACGCCAATTAAAAAAGCTTCATCTATTGCCTTTGAAATGGCGGGTGTATCAACAGACAACATTGATGTATGCGGGTTTTATGATTGTTATACCATCGCCGTTCTATTAACGATTGAAGATATGGGCTTTTGTAAAAAAGGCGAAGGTGCCCGCTTTGTCGAGGAGCATGATTTAACTTTTAAAGGAGATTTTCCTGTTAATACAAGTGGTGGACAGTTATCAGCCGGACAGCCTGGAGATGCCGGGGGAATGGTGAATGTGGTTGAAGTGGTTCGTCAGTTAATGGGGAAAGCAGGAGTTCGGCAAGTTCAAGATTTGGAATTTGGGGTGACCAATACAAATGGCGGACTTTTCTCCAATGAATGTACACTCGTCTTAAGGAGGGGATAAGCGTGAGTATGAAATATATCAACAAAGAGACAAAGGAATTTTATGAGGGTCTCGAAAGATCTGAATTGCTTATTCAAAAATGTGATAGTTGTGGGGAGTATGTATTTTATCCAAGAGCATTCTGTCCGAAAGATATGGGGAATGTATCATTTGTAAACGCATCAGGGAAGGCAAAAATATTGACTTACTCGGTTGTCATGATGGATGGGATGCCGAGATTTAAAGACATGGTACCTTATGTGGCCGCTATAGTCGAACTAGCGGAAGGCCCGTTAATGAATACAAGAATCGAAATAGAAGATCCTCGAGATATTTTTATTGGTCAAGAGGTAGAAGTTTTTTATCAAGAGCAAGAAGGGAAAAAGATTCCACTATTTAGGCCAATAGAAAATGTTAATTAAAGTAGCTGATGGGATTTTTCAAATCGTTCTCCCCTTGCCTTATAGCTTAAAATCAGTTAATTCCTATTTAATTGAAGGGGAGAAGGGGTTTACTGTTATTGATACAGGAGACACACAAGTATCGATCGATGTGTGGGAGAAGATTCTACAATCCGGTGTGGCGATCGAAAAGGTGGTTTTGACTCATACTCATCCTGATCATTGTGGACTGGCAGGTTGGTTTAAGGAGAAGTGTAATGTTCCCATCATGATCTCTACCCATAGTTTTGAAGAGTTAAAGTGCATAAAGAATAGATATATAGAAGATGGTCCATTTCAATCCATTCTAAACAAACATAGTGGACCAAAATTACCCAAAAGTATCGATACTCATCCTTCTCCTTATGATTTCATACCAAATGATTTGTATGAAGATGGTGAAAAGATCAAACTGGGAAACTACTGGTTTGAAGCAATCTGGACACCGGGACATTCACGGGATCAATTTTGTTTCTATAATCATGAACTACAAATCATGATTGTGAGTGATCATGTGTTGGCTGCTATCTCACCAATGATCGAGCTTAGAGGAGAAGAAGGCGAGAATCCCTTAAAAGACTATTTTCTTTCTCTTGATGCCATTACTAACTATCCGGTAAAACTAGCTTTAACAGGACATGGTCAATTCATTACAAATTTACAAACAAGAATTGAGGATATAAAGTCAAGGCACCAACATCGACTCGCACAAACCCTTGATATTTTGAAGAAAGAGAGCATGTCAGCGGCTCAGATTTTTGAGCAGATGTATGAAAATCGCAACAAAAATTTCCTATTTGAACAATTTATGTCCATTATTACCAGATTAATCTATTTAGAGTCAATTGGAAAATTAAAAAGCGAGGTTCAAGATGGAAAGATATATTATCGAGCGGTAAAGGAATTTGTATAAGCATAAAAAAAGCAAAAAGGCTATGGTGTAAAAAGAGGAGAATTAAAGTTGGATAAGGCTAACACATTCATTGGTGTTAGCCTTATCCTATAAGAATATTTTTTTATAAGATATAGGTTTTTTATGATTCCTTTGGAGAATTATTTAAGGCAAGCATAAATACTTTTGCCAGATATTGGGGAGAGTATTTCAAATCTTCGTAACTCCATAGGCTGATTACACCTAATAAAGTGGATGCAAGATAGTTGGAGTAAATTTCTATGTCATATTCAAAGCGGCTTTCCAATTCCTCACAAAAAAAATCAACTAATCCCTGATAGATTTTATTATAAAATCCAGGGACTTTATTATTTTTACCGATTACTTCTAGTAGTTTTGAGTTTTCATATATATATGTAAAAAAATTGAATAAAGGAGATGAATTTCTATTGTATTCGATAGATTGGTAATCGTTTATCTTACGAATCGATTTGATCATTCCTTCGACGAAATCCGTTACCGTTTCAATAAATAAATCATCTTTACTTTTATAATGAGAATAAAAGGTAGAGCGGTTATAATGCGCGTGTTCCAAGATTTCGTTTACTTTTATTTCACTATATTTATAGTCATTCATTAATTGTATCAATGAATTCGATAGAGATATTTGTGTTCGGAGAATTCTGGGGTCTTTATCCTTTTGACCTCCTGTTTTTTTTAGTTTAAATGGAATTTTACCGAGAATTAAATTGTGTGGTCTTTGATAAACAATGGCTAAAAACTGATTAATTAAATAATCAGGTGAATATTTCAAATCTTGATTGATCCAAAAAGTAATAAGCCCCATGGCTGCAGAAGTTGTATAAATATAATAAATTTTATCCAGGTCGGGGTCCTTATTAGGATTTTCTATGGGATTAAGTAAACTTTCCTCTAAATGATTTTGATAGTGTAAAAATAATTTGGTGCGAAAGCCGATAATATCCCTGTCTTCAATTACCGTTTTAAAAAATATGTAATTTTCCTTTACGAAATTAAGTATTTGGTATAGTAATGAGTACTCATAAGAGTGAGGTTGATCTTGTTTAATTATTGATTGTTTAGGTTTCGTGAGGATGCTGAACATTTCTTGGAGTTTTGTATCGATAATATCATTCAATAGATCATCTTTACTGGAATAATTCTGATAAAATGTTCCTCGATTGTATCCAGCATCATGGCATATTTGCGATACAGAGATCGAGGGATAATCCATTTGTGACATGATTTTTAAAAGTGTATTCGTTAAGTCATGATGAGATTTTAACAGTTTTTTAGACATCTAAATGCACCTCCTGCTATAAAAATTGAAAATTAACAATATTATATCAATTATTAATATATCATAGAATGATAACGTTTACAATAAATGCCATGATTTATACCAACAGAAGGACAAATCTCTTGCTGAATCAAAAAGGATTAGTATTCTTTATCAACATTCTACTTTTTGTTATAAAATCCTTTCTTTACTAATACATTCTATTCCACCTTGTTTATTAATCAACTTTAGTAGAGAAAGTGATGATTGATAGTTATTTGAATATTCAATACTATTAAATTAAGGAAATGGTTAAGCGCTTACAAATTTGGCTGCTATTTTCAAATTAAATTTATATCATGTGTTTGCCTTATTTTGTATCTTGGTTAATGCGAAATAAGGATCAAATCTGAACAAAGGAAGGGAGAATGTTATGAAAACGAAAGCTACAGAAATGTTGGGAATGGAACTACCGATTTTTGCTTTTACCCATTGTAGGGATGTTGTTGCGGAGGTTTCAAAAGCAGGGGGCTTTGGTGTTCTTGGCGGATCAGGTTTTACACCGGAACAATTGGAACAAGAATTAAGATGGATTGATGAACATAATGGTGGAAAGCCTTACGGCGTAGACCTTCTTATGCCTGCCACATATGAAAAGAATGTTATGAGAAAGGACATTAAACTGGAAGATATTTTGCCAAAGGAGCAAGTAGAATTTGCGAATAAGCTACTTGAACAAGCAAATATACCAGAGCTTCCAGATAATGTAAAAGATGATGTTCGAAAAAAAATTCTTGGTATGGTACAGATGGAACCGGAAGTTATCGCAGAATTATTGGAAATCACTTATCGTCACCCTCAAGTAAAGTTGATTGTTAGTGCACTGGGAGCACCTGCAAAGCATCATATCGATCGTGCCCATTCATTAGGCATTAAAGTGGGGGCGTTAGCAGGTAGTCTCAAACATGCCATGAAAAGTAGAGAAGCAGGAGTGGATCTAATTGTTGCTCAGGGCTATGAAGCTGGGGGGCATACTGGACAAATTACTTCTATGATTTTATGGCCAGAACTCGCTGAAGCTCTAGATATTCCAGTATTGGCTGCAGGAGGAGTTGGCCGTGGAAATCAAATGGCTGCGGCAATCGCGATGGGGGCTGCCGGGGTATGGTGTGGATCCATTTGGCTGGGAACTAGGGAAAGTGAAGTCACTCCAGAAGAGAAGGAGATTATGTTCCAAGCAAGTTCAGCGGACACTGTTCAGTCGAAACATATGACCGGTAAACCAGTACGGATGATTCGTAATAAGATTACGGAAGCCTGGGCTGCTCCAGATGCACCAAAAACAATTGGTTCACCAAGGCAAATGATGCTCTGGAGAGAACCTGGCATCCGGATTGAGAGGGCTAAAGCGAAGGAATACATTACTCCAATTGTCGGACAGGTTGTTGGAATGATGAAAAAAGAGAAAACCGTGAAGCGCGTTATTGAAGAAATGCTGGAAGAATTTATTGAAGCAGTCGAACGCTTAAATAGAATCGTTCCAAGCGAAATAAAGTAGTTTGCTGGGAAGCAAGGGAGCGATTCCCTTGCTTTTTTCCAACTTATAAAGAGACAGGAGGAATATTTCTTGAATATTTTTGTGGTTATGAAAAGAACGTTTGATACTGAAGAAAAAATTGTGATTAAAAATGGCAAGGTCAGTGAAGATGGGGCAGAATTTATTATTAATCCTTATGATGAATATGCGATTGAAGAAGCCATAAAATTGCGTGAAGAGCATGGAGGAGAAGTAACAGTTGTGACAATCGGTGAGGACGAGGCTGAAAAACAACTGCGAACAGCACTTGCGATGGGTGCAGATAAAGCTGTTCTAATTAATAATGAAGATGTGGCAGCTGGTGATCCTTCCGCTACAGCCACTATTTTAGCCGCATTTTTGAAGGAGAAAGACCTTGACATCATTTTAGCTGGGAATGTAACAGTTGATGGCAGTACCGGTCAGGTCGGTCCAAGGCTTGCGGAGGAACTTGGAATGACCGTGGTTACCGCCATTACTAAGCTTGTCGTTGATGGTGATAATGCAAAAATTGAACGTGATGTAGAAGGTGATATCGAAGTAATTGAAGCCAAACTTCCTTTACTTGTCACTTGTCAGCAAGGACTAAATGAACCTCGCTATCCTTCATTGCCTGGAATCATGAAGGCAAAGAAAAAGCCGCTTGAGACATTAGAATTGGATGATTTAGATTTAGACGAAGAGGATGTTGAGGAAAAATTAAAGACGATCGAGATATTTTTACCGCCGGTTAAAGGGGCTGGAAAAATTCTTGAAGGTGACTTAGAACAGCAAGCAAAAGAACTTATTTCTCTATTAAAAACAGAAGCAAAAGTAATTTAAAGGAGGCGGAACAACATGGCAAAAAAAGTTTTGGTATTAGGTGAAGTGCGCCAAGGTGAACTAAGAAATGTTTCTTTTGAAGCAATTGCAGCAGCAAAGCAAATTTCAGAAGGAGGAGAAGTGGTGGGATTACTGCTGGGCAACATATCTGATTGCCTTGCAAATTCTATGATTAAGTATAGTGCAGACCGTGTAATCGTCGCTCAACATACTAATTTAGATTCATATACATCTGATGGTTATTCACAGGCGATTTTGCAAGTTTTACAGGAAGAGGAACCCGAGGGTTTTATATTAGGTCATACGTCAATTGGAAAAGATATTTCACCTAGGATTGCAGCAAAATTAAAATCTGGACTAGTTTCCGACGCAATTAGTCTTGAAGTAATTGGGGAACAAGTTATTTTTACTCGACCAATCTACTCTGGGAAGGCTTTTGAAAAGAAATTGATTACAGATGGATTGGTTATGGCAACCATACGTCCGAATAATATTCTAGCCATGCAAAAAGATGAAACACGTTCTGGTGTTGTGACTTCAATGAATGTAGAAATAAAGGATTTACGAACAATTGTGAAAGATGTTGTCCGTAAAGCGACAAACGGGGTTGACCTCTCAGAGGCTAAAATTATTGTTTCTGGTGGGCGCGGAGTCAAGAGTAAGGATGGATTTAAGCCTTTAGAAGAGCTGGCAGATTTATTAGGTGGTGCTGTTGGTGCTTCCCGCGGTGCGTGTGATGCAGATTATTGCGATTACTCGCTTCAAATTGGTCAAACAGGGAAAGTGGTGACACCTGATCTATACATTGCTTGTGGAATATCAGGCGCGATTCAACACATTGCAGGTATGTCCAATGCAAAAGTAATTGTAGCGATTAACAAGGATCCGGAAGCAAATATTTTCAGTATTGCTGACTATGGTATCGTTGGAGACTTATTTGAAGTAGTACCCTTATTAATAGAAGAATTTAAGAGCGTAGCTGTTTACTAGCTTCGTAAAGGAGAATCCCTTTGTTTCTTAAAGGGATTCTATTATTATCACTTCTTAATGGAGGGTTAGGATGTCATTCTTACAAATTGTAAACATACTTCTTTTCCTACTTGTTACTGGGTATGCCATTTACTTATTTGCAGCTTTAGTTCATACTCGCTATCACTATATAAAGTTAGGGAAAAAAGCTGAATTTAATCGAACGACTAAAGAAAGAATTGATGATATCCTCATCAATGTAATGGGACAAAAAAAGCTGTTGAAGGACAAAAAGAGCGGTGCCATTCATCTGATGTTTTTCTATGGCTTCCTTTTAGTTCAATTTGGGGCCATTGATCTGATTTGGAAGGGGCTTGCACCTGGATCACATCTTCCATTAGGACCGATTTACCCGTACTTTACATTCTTTCAGGAAATAGTGGTCCTAATGATATTAATCGGTGTGATTTGGGCCTTTTACCGCCGATATATTGAGAAGCTTGTCCGCTTAAAACGAGGTTTTGTGGCGGGGCTTGTTTATTTATTCCTTACCGGCCTAATGCTTTGTACATTGTTATCAAATGGCATGGGAATCATCTGGCTTGAGCATGAACCTACATGGTCTGAACCAATTGCTTCAGCCATTTCACTGGCATTCAACTGGCTGCCTCAAAATGTTGCCGGTGCGATGTTCTTTGTGTTTTGGTGGGGGCATCTACTATTTTTGCTTGCTTTCCTCGTCTATATACCCCAGGGGAAGCATGCCCATTTAATTGCCGGAATCGCCAATGTTTGGTTAGGCCGCACTCATAAAATTGGGCAATTATCGACGATTAACTTTGAAGATGAATCACAAGAAAGTTTTGGTGTAAGTAAAATAGAAGATTTTAACCAAAAGCAGCTGGTCGACCTTTATGCCTGTGTCGAATGTGGACGTTGTACCAATATGTGCCCTGCATCCGCAACAGGTAAAATGCTTTCTCCCAAGGATTTAATTCTTAAGCTGCGTGATCATTTAACAGAAAAGGGAGCAGCGGTTACATCAAGACAGCCGTGGATGCCTGCAGTTGCTTTTAATCATACAAGAGGGAATCAATTAGCGTTAGCAAGTAGAATGGCTGGTAATGAAGAAGTAGCTGCAACCATTGAAAATGTTAGTTTAATAGGCGATGTTATCACGGAAGAAGAAATTTGGGCGTGTACTACATGCCGCAACTGCGAAGATCAATGTCCTGTCATGAATGAGCATGTGGATAAAATTATTGATTTGCGCCGTTACCTCGTCTTAACAGAAGGAAAAATGAACCCAGATGCCCAGCGTGCGATTACCAATATTGAACGACAGGGAAATCCATGGGGAATGAACCGGAAGGAACGGGCTAATTGGAGAGATATGTTAGAAGATGTAAAAGTTCCTACCGTAAAGGAATTGAAAAAAGCAGACGAAGAGTTTGATGTCCTCTTCTTTGTAGGGTCAATGGGTTCTTATGATAGCCGAAGCCAAAAAATCGCTCAATCCTTCGTCCGCGTTCTGAACCTTGCTGGTGTAAAGCTGGCTATCCTCGGTAATGAAGAAAAGAACTCTGGTGATACTCCGAGGAGAATGGGAAATGAATTTTTATTCCAAGAGCTGGCAAATGCAAATATTGAAACATTTAAAAAGTATGATGTGAAGAAAATTGTAACGATAGACCCACATGCGTATAACACACTAAAAAATGAATATCCTGAATTTTGTTTAGAAGCAGACATTTATCATCACACGGAATTGCTGGCAAAATTAATTAGTGATGGAAAATTAACGCCAAAGAATTTTGTAGATGAAACAATCACCTATCACGATTCCTGTTATTTGGGACGATATAACAATGTATACGATGCCCCTCGTGAAATCTTAAAATCGATTCCTGGAGTCCAGCTTAAAGAACCTGAGCGGAAACGTGAGACAGCGATGTGCTGCGGTGCAGGTGGAGGTCTTATGTGGATGGAAGAAGATACCGGTACCCGAATAAATGTTGCCAGAACAGAGCAGCTTCTTGAAACAAGCGCTACCATAATTAGTACAGGCTGTCCATATTGCTTAACAATGATCAGCGATGGTACGAAAGCAAAAGAAGTAGAAGATAAAGTACAAACATTGGATGTGGTAGAAATTCTTGAAAAATCGTTAATACAAAGGTGAAGATTAAGGAGTAGTTTATGATCATAATGCTATCTGACGAAAAGGAAAATGAAGTTTTAAAAAAAATTGAATTCCTTCGCAAAGAAATGATACATGCTGGCATCCACAAAGGTCTAACTAGTGAAGAAACTCTTAAAGCCAGTCGAAAACTGGATATTTATATAAAAAGGTATCTATTTATGAAAAAATCAAATTAAAAAAATCCATGTTTTTTACAGTATTTGAATGGATTATTAAAAGCATTTTAAAGGAAAAACTAATAGGCATTAAATTCAACGTTGATTGTAATGAAAGTAACTACATGAATTTAATGAAAATATTTTAGAGTATTGTTGAAAATACTAAAAAAATTTTTGAGGTAATCTGAATTAGTGCTCCTGATTGAAAGGTTCTTTTTATCGGCCGCACACTTTACTAGGATTACCTCTTTTTATCTCTCCAGAATTTTTCCAATCTAAGACCGCCTTGAATAAAGCGCTCTCATTTAACTATGTTATAATTCCTTTTCTTAAAAGCTCTGAAACGGCATGTGAACGATTTTTGGCTCCTAGTTTTTTAATAGCAGATTTCACATATTGGTTGACCGTTACCTCACTGATATCCATATAATCTGCCATTTCCTTTGTACTTTCACCTCTAGATATTCTCTGCATTACTTCTAATTCTCTATTACTTAAAAAATGTGAATCTTCTTTCATAACAAACCCCTCAAGGACGTTTGTGACTAATTGTCCATATAGTGTTAGAGAATCTAGCAAACGATCGTCAAAGACAGTTCCATTCACAAAAAGTGTACTGCAAATATAACCAATTACCACTTTGCTAGAGATGATAGGGGTTACAAGTACCGCATTAACAGGATTCTCCTGTAAATACTTTCCACTTGAATTTTTTAAGATATACTCCATGCCGCTGCAATATTTTGCCTTCCTCTCCCGAATCGTAGAGTAGATAATCGGCAAAGTTCGAATATCATCACGTATTTCTCTAATGGGGGTAAGTCCTGTGGAGTTAAGCAATAGAATTCCTTCACCTAAAAATTCTAACGGGGAGTAACTAAATAAATAAGAATCTAAAACTGGAAATAGCTCCATATATTTTTCTAGAATTTTAAATAATTTTTCATTCTGGCTTGATAATCCTTCTAATTTCCGAATGTGTTCATTTAAAGTTAAGCTCGAGTATATGGTAATCACCTCTTTTTGGGGGATATAGATTATTAAAAATTGGGAATATTCACATTATACAATATATCTTAAACTAAAGGTACACTTTAAGTTTACCTTAATGTGAAGAATTTATTGAATGAAAGGAAGATTTTCTTTGGCAAATTTACATCCAATCGCAAAAGCTTATTTAGAAATGTTCAGTCAAATGCCTGCAATTGAAACTATGGAGCCTCTAGCAGTGAGAGAAATGATTGCAATGGCACCTCCTGTTGAGGAAGAACTTGCACCACTTGCAAAAGTTGAAGATCGTATGATTCCGGTTGGGGACGATGCTGAGATTAAAGTAAGAATTTATACACCAGACGGCCAAGGTCCTTTTTCACTCTTTGTTTACTATCATGGTGGAGGTTGGGTAGTAGGTGACCTTGAAACTTCTGATGCAAGCTGTAGAATGATCGCTAATAGAACTGGAAGAATTGTTGTTTCGGTGGATTATCGGCTGGCACCGGAATTTAAGTTTCCTACTCCATTAGAAGACTCATATGCCGCATTAAAATGGGTAAGTGAAAATGCTTCGACTATAAATGGAAACGCTTCCAATATAGTGGTTGGCGGAGATAGTGCAGGAGGAAATCTATCTGCTGTCGTTTCTTTACTAGCAAGGGACCAAAAGGGACCAAAGATTTCTGCTCAGATTTTAATCTATCCTGTTACAAATTTAAGTTATGATACCGGCTCGTATCAAGAATTTAAAAAGGGATTTGGTTTAGATCGAGCTGTCATGATCTGGTTTGGAGATCATTATATTCGAAATGAGGAAGATGCAAGAAACCCATATGTGGCTCCTTTAGTCGCAAATAATTTAAGCAATCTCCCACCTGCATTTGTAATTACTGCAGAAAATGATGTTTTACGTGATGAAGGAATAGCCTATGCAGAACGTTTAAAGGAAGCAGGAGTTAAAGTTGAGTCTGTAATGGCTGCAGGATTAGTTCACGGATACTTTACGACTATGGCAGCTTTTTCGGAACAAATAAAAGATACCGTTTCTAAGATTTCTTTTTTCTTAGATGAAGTTGATTCAAAGGTTAAAACAAGATAAAAAAGAATCTATCTTTATAGAGGCTATCAATCATGGAAAGTGAATTTTTCGTTAAAAGATTATGGTTAGCTAAACTGCCATTTGATTTTAATCCAAAGAGGAGGAAGGAATAAAAATGGCTTCTACTAAAAAGCAATCCACTACTACTACTACTAACCAAATCACTCACCTTGATGCGGTCGTCATCGGGGCTGGGTTTTCTGGGTTATATATGCTATATCGCTTACGTGAAGCAGGCTTCTCAACTCGCGTTTTCGAAGCTGGTGAGGGTGTTGGCGGTGTCTGGTATTGGAATCGCTATCCTGGTGCCCGCTGTGATTCAGAAAGCATTTATTATAACTACACGTTTTCAGAAGAACTCTATAAGGAATGGACTTGGACTTCTAGGTATCCTGAACAGCCGGAAATTCTTCGCTATTTAAACTTCGTCGCAGACAAGTTCGATTTAAGAAAAGATATTCAGTTCAAGACACGAGTCCAAGCAGCGGAGTATGATGAGGAAACGAAAAGATGGCGGATTGACTTGGATGACGGCAACAGTTTGTCAGCTAAGTACTTTATTTCAGGAGTAGGATGCCTATCTGCTGCAAATGTTCCTAACATTAAAGGAATAGACTCTTTCGAGGGCAATTGGTACCATACCGGCCATTGGCCACATGAAAAAGTAGATTTCAAGGGTAAGAGAGTAGGGGTTATTGGGACTGGCTCAAGTGGTATTCAATCCATACCGGCTATAGCTAAAGAAGCTGGTCATCTTACCGTTTTTCAGCGCACTCCACAGTATAGTCTTCCAGCACAAAACCATCCATATGATTCAGAATTTATTAAGAAGACAAAGGAAAACTTTAAAGAAATAAAGGAACAAATGAGGTCATCTTGGGGAGGTGCTCCAATGGCACAATCAGAGCGGTCTGCTCTAGAGGATTCTCCCGAGGAGCGCCAGAAAGTATATGAGCAACAATGGAAGATTGGGGGTCCAGGCGGTTTCCTTGGCAGCTATAGTGACTTAATGTTCAACGAAGAGGCTAATGAAACAGCTGTTGAATTTGTCCGTTCTAAAATATGTGAAATCGTCAAGGATCCTCAAGTAGCAGAAAAATTACTGCCAAACTATTATTTTGCAACAAAACGGATTGTAATCGATACCGAATATTTTTCGACTTATAATCGTAACAACGTCACATTGGTCGATGTTAGGAGCGCCCCAATTGTGGAGATTACACCTAAAGGTTTGCGAACCACTGAAAAAGAGTATGAACTTGATATCCTTGTATTTGCTACAGGTTATGATGGAATGACTGGTCCGTTGATGAAGATTGATATTCGAGGAAAAGATGGAGTGTCATTAAAGGAAAAATGGGCTGGTGGAGCAAATGTTAGAACCTACCTTGGAATTGCCAATGCTGGTTTTCCAAATTTCTTCATGATAACAGGTCCTGAGAGTCCTTCAGTACTTGGCAACATGCCTGTTGCGATTGAACAGCATGTTGAATGGATTGCAGATTGTATTGAGCATCTCCGTAAATATAACATTGATACCATTGAGGCAAAAGTTGAGGCTGAAGAAAATTGGAGTAAGCATTGTAGGGAGGTGGCCAACGCCACACTCTATACTAAGACAGAATCATGGTACTCTGGAGCAAATATTGCCGGTAAGCCGAGTGGATTTTTGATTTATGTGGCAGGATATGCACCATACAGTCAAATTTGCGATGAAGTTGCTGCAAAGGGATACGAAGGTTTTTCTATGGAATTCTCTAAACCGGTAATTCTTGAAAACATTTTAAATGAGAGTGTTTCTTTGTAAGAATAAAGGCGCAAGAGAGTTTCCTCATAATATAAGTATTAGTAAAGAGGGGGAATTGGCTATGGTAAACAATATTGTCCATAGCCTGTTTTTTATTGGTTTAAGGATTAATTTAATTAGTGGGTGGTGCCATGCTTGGTGCCTAAATTTTTAAAATTACAAATCACATGAAAACACTGGGAAGCAAGAAACCTTGATTTATCAATACTTCAAGATACATCAAGATACTAGAAAAACAGGTGCCAGCAAACTTCAAAACTGCTTGAGACCTGCGTGCCAGGTCTGGTGGGTTCGATTCCCACGCAGTCCCGCTAACTCAACAATACCAAGGGTTCTGATAAGTTGTCTATCTTTAATCTTTAACCCAATTATATTGATACGAAAAAATAGTGATAGAACAATGGAAGTTGCTGGATTGAAAGTCATACAGTTTTTTGAAAAAATAGGAATTTCTAGTTCTCAAAAACCTCTGGCGACGGAAATATTGGCTCAGGCCATTATAAATTCCGCTAAAAACAAAAGAAAACTGCATACTTACGATAAAAGGCAAAGCGATTTGGAAATGTGCCGAAACTAACAAATCTATATAGAACGAAATCTTATAAAAACTAGTCCCCAAAAAGGTCTTTCAGCAATATAGATTTCATCTGGATATTAATCGATTCCTCTAAGAATGCTAATGTTAAATGATGTTCAACATTCATTTTTAAGAGCGTACCACCTGTTTCACGAACAATGGTATTGATGATTTCTTCACGGTTATCATTTAAGTATTGTGCAGCTTTGTGGAGAACTTCTCATCTTTCTTCTTCAGTTGACTTTGCCCAAGCTTTTTGTGCTTATTTCGCAATTTCAAATGTTTCTTCTAATTGATCCTTTGTAGCTAGACGTACGGAAGCGATTACGGACCGACATAAGGGTTTTAAATATCAAAAGTACTGTCACTATTTCCTTCAGTCCATATACCATTTATATAATTCTTATTTAATACAAGAATAGATTGCATTTTCCCCTTTCAAATGGAATAGTTTAATAACGCTTTCAAAAGAAGTTGTTATTTCAATCACAACCATTAATAAAATTGAGTATATAGACTTGAATTTTTTTGTATAGGTAAATGTTGCATAGTATGAAACAAGTCAAAAAATTGAACAAAAAAGAAATGTGTATAAGATCATCTCTTATACGCATTTCTTTTTTGTTATTATTCTAGTAAAGAATAAGTCGCTGCTTGATTATTTCCAGTCGGAGGCCAAACACATAGGTCAAAAGGATAATCAGATCCTGGTACCACCCGATCTTCACCTACGCTTTTGATTAAGAAATCCAAACTTTCCTGACTCCACAGAACCGAATCATACCAAAAGCGTTTCAAATATTCTGATGGTGGAGCCTGTAATTTAGACGAAACAAGTCCCCATTGTTCAAACCCCTTGTTAAGTCTACCAATCTGATACGGCAGGAAGCCTCCCCCATGGGCAAATAAAATCTTTACATTAGGGTATTGATCAACGATCCCGCTTAACAAAAGATCAGTTGCACAAATCGTTGTTTCCCAAGGTACACCAATTAAATTTGGCATCATTCTTCTTTTTAATCTGGAATCCTCACATAATAATGGATGAATGAAAACAATCGCTTTTAGTCGATTCGCTTCTTCAAAAAAAGGTATAAAAAATTCATCTGATAACATATGATCTGATAATCCAGTTCCGATAATGACTCCTTTTAATCCAGAACTAATACCATCGCGTAGAACGGCTGCTGCTTTCTCGGGGTTTGTAAGTGGGACAGTGCCTAATGCTGATAGTTTTGTAGGATTTGAATTTGTCCACTGTGCTAAAGAACGATTGTAAACAGTAGAAATATCCATGCAAATTTCTTCAGGGAAATCATACATGAATAGTTGTGGTATTGGCGATAGAAGTGAATGTGTAACACCTGCTTTTTCCTGCTCGGATAAATACAGAGGAGCATCAATAAACGCTTTTTTTAACTCAAATCCCCATTTATCATTTACTAGTAAAAATTCATCTTTGTTTTCTTCTTTTTTAATCCATTTTGCATTAACAGTTTGTTGGTGATCCTTAATCCAGCTGATCACATCAGGAGGAATAAAGTGTGTGTGAAAATCGAACATAACAAATCTCCTTTTTGGTTGAAAAAATTTTTTTAGCTCCTATATCCCATCCGAATGGAAATCTCCATCGCGGAGTTCATAACCTTTTTTGCATATCCCTGGACTTTTTGTGGCTGGATCCTTTGTTTTGGTCCGACAATCGATAATGCTGCAATTACTTTTCTTTGGTAGTCAAAAATCGGAGCCGCGATCGTAATGACACCCTCGTGAAATTCCTCCAAACTTAAGGCGTAACCATTATCTTTAATCTGATTTAAATGGAGTCGTAATTTTTGTGGATCTGTAATCGTGTTTTTTGTGAACTTTTTTAACCCACCTCTAATGACAGCTTCAAGGACATCATCCTTTGAAAAAGCTAATAATACTTTTCCTGAACTAGTACAGTAGGTAGGATTTCGTCTTCCAACGTGAGTTAATATTCTAACCGGATGATTACAATCAACCTTTTGCAGATAAATTACATCTAATTGGTCCAAAACAGAAATGTGAGCGGTTTCATCAATGGTTTCAACAAGCTTATTAAGGATAGGCTGGGACTCTCGATATACATCCATATTGTGATTGACAATGCCGCTTAAAGATAGAATTGACAGGCCTAAACGATATTTCTTTGATTCAGGATCTTTAAAGACAAAACCTTCACTTGCGAGCGTTGCCATTGTACGAGAGACCGTACTCTTATTAAGTCCAAGTGAATTGGAGAGGTCACTAATCTTTTTTTCTGGTTCGTCCATCGAAAAACTTTTTAAGATTCGAAGTGCATTTTTAACAGATGAAAGATGACTATCTTCTTGGTTTTTAAGTGCCAAATGATTACCCCCTAAGTTTCATTATAGAAAACAAGGTTGTTCTATAGTACGCAATATATCAAAAAATACACAATTTGGAAAGTGAAAATTATAAATATTTAGACGATTAAATTAATATTTTGCATTTTTTAAAAATTTTTAAATGATTGTTGCGTATAGAGAAACTGCAGCGTTGTATGTGAAATTCGTAAGCGTTACCATAAAGTTAAGAAAATAGTAAAAATTAACTTTTCTAGGAGGATTATTGACATGCAAGTAGAAACTAGGGTAAGAGCTATAAATTGTTTACACTTTATAAATGGACATTTTGTTGAATCTCAAAATAAAAAAACCTTTGATAACATCAATCCTGCAACTGAAGAAGTACTAGGGACAGTTGCCGAAGGTGGAAAAGAAGAAGTAGATTATGCTGTTGCCGCAGCTCGTAGAGCGTTAAATGGAAAATGGAAAGGAATAACTGTCGAAGAACGTTCGAAAATCCTTCGCCGCATTGGTGATTTGATTCTTGAAAGACAAGAGGAATTAGCCCATTTAGAATCATTAGATACTGGAAAGCCATTCTGGTTAGCCAACAGTATCGATATCCCGCGTGCTGCTTATAACTTCCACTTTTTTGCAGATTACATGATTTCCGTTAACACAGATGCCAATCAACAGGATGATTTGGCGCTCCATTATTCATATCGTCGTCCTGTAGGCGTAGTGGGAATCATTAAGCCTTGGAATCTCCCATTATTACTACTTACTTGGAAATTAGCGCCTTGCTTGGCTATGGGGAATACAGCTGTTATTAAACCTGCAGAATGGACTCCTATGACTGCAACGGTGTTAATGGAAATTTGTAAAGAAGCAGGAGTTCCAGATGGCGTTGTAAACCTCGTTCATGGATTCGGACCAAATTCTGCTGGTGGAGCGATCACAGAACATCCAGATGTAGATGCTATTTCATTTATTGGTGAGCCAAGTACAGGGACAGCAATTATGAAATCTGCTGCAGCATCATTGAAAAAGCTATCATTTGAATTGGGCGGTAAAAATCCAAATATTATTTTCGCAGATTCTAATTTGGATGAGGTTATTGAAACAACACTTAAATCTAGTTTTATTAATCAAGGGGAAGTTTGTCTTTGCGGATCACGTATTTATGTTGAGAGATCTGTATATGAAGAATTCTTAGCCAAATTTGCTGAAAAGGTAAAAACATTAAAGGTTGGCCATCCTTTGAACAATGATTCCAAAGTAGGAGCATTAATAAGCAAAGAGCATTATGACCGAGTTAAGAGCTATATTGAGATTGCTAGAAATGATGGAGCCACTATTTTGACAGGTGGAAAACGCCCGGACGGCTTTGAAAAGGGATATTATTTAGAGCCAACCATTATTACGGGATTAGATCGGAATTCACGCTGTGTCCGCGAAGAGATCTTTGGACCTGTTGTTACTGTAATGCCATTTGATATGGAAGAGGAAGTAATCATGCAGGCAAATGATACGCATTATGGGTTAAGTGCAACGATTTGGACCAATGATTTAAGACGTGCCCATCGGGTTGCCCATCAAATTGAAGCTGGAATTATTTGGGTGAACACGTGGTTTTTACGTGACCTTCGTACTCCATTTGGCGGGATGAAGCACAGCGGGATCGGCAGAACAGGCGGCATGCATAGCATTGATTTTTACTCAGAATTATCCAATATCACGATTAAGTTATAGAATAGGGAGTAAAAAGAGTGACGAATACTATGTCACCATTTTTCGTAAACACATGCCAATTAGTTCAAGTTCAATATCCTCGATTTTTGTCGGTTTACCACCAAGGACATAATAACCAGATGAAGCATTGTCTGCTACGGTATCGACAAGCTTGATTTTCCAGTGCTAAAAACAGAGGTTGGTAGCATGGCGAAATACCCCTGCTACTAGCTTCATGTCTAAAAAGGTGAAGAACTATCTTTTTATTTATGAAAGCGGTTGCTAAAAATATATTTTTAGGGAGAATCATATGACGATTGAATTGAGTATGTTGGCCCCACATGTCCCAAGTATTTGCCATGAAAAAGATGTACCAGAGTTTCAAAAGGAAATGGTTTCAACTATGAAAGAAGTTGCCAAGGAGATTGAAGCAATAAAACCTGATGTTCTAGTATTAGTTTCATGTCACTGGCCATCAACATTTTTTCATTATGTTGACTGTACTCCTGTTCATAAGGGGATTCTAACTGCATTTGAGGCGCCAGATTTGATTAAAGATGTTCCTTATCACTGGCCAGGTGACGAAGACTTAGCCAATCAATTAGTAGATGCTGGTAAGGAAGCTGGCTTGCAAGTCCAGGGGGTAAATGATCCTTATTATATTTGGGATTATGGAAGTGTCGTACCTTTACGCTATCTTGTTCCAAATGAAGATATTCCGGTTATTAATTTATCTGTTACATTAGCAGCAAGTTTAGAAGAAACCAATAAGTGGGGGCAAGTCATTGCCAAGGTTTTACGTGAAAGTGAGAAAAAAGTAGTATTTGTTTCAAGTGGTGCCTTATCTCATAATTTAGTTCGTGGAAGACACAATAAGCCGACAGTAACGGAACATGCTATGGACAAGCAATTTGTGGAATACATCATGAAAAAAGATTACCAAGCAGCCTATGATATGCTTCCGCAGTATGCAAGGTTTGCAAAGGTTGAATCTGGTGGACGTCACCTTGCAATGCTATTTAGCATGATTGAGGATGGATGGGAACCAACCTATTTAGCGGACGGACAATCTTCTGGAAGTTGGAATGCCATGGTTACTTTTGGGAATAAAGAGTCAGTCAAGATAGAGGCTAAAGCAGATAGCGAATATGTTAGATAAAGAAAAAGGTGGAGGATTTTTTTGGAAGCGTATACAAAATATTTAATAGAAAATTGTATAGAAGTTCTTTAAGGTTTCACATAGAGGAATTCACTTTCTATAAAATAATTTAGATTTTTTTAAATTTTTATAATTTCATTTCACATAGAACAATTCAGCACTTTTGTTTGCCCCATCGACCCCATATAATAGGAACTAGTTAAAGAGGAAGTCACATTTTTTATAGTGAATTATTTGAATTATCGAAATTAATTTCTTCTTTCAATTCATGTAAGCGATTTCCGATATGAAATAATTTACTCAAAAGCAAAATAAAACACTGGAGGTATGAAAAGATGGCTATATCAAATGCAAAACAAAATGAGGTAGAACTGACTGAACTAGATCTTAAATTATCGAATGTTGCACACATAGGCCACGCATCAATCAATGTGACTAACTTGGAAAGATCTACATGGTTTTTCACAGAGGTTCTGGGCCTTCATGTAACCGCAGAGGAAGACGGCAAGGTTTATCTACGAGCATGGCAAGACTGGGATCATCACACATTAGTTCTCAATCAAGCTGAAAAACCTGGACTGGACCATTTTGGTTGGAGAGTTAACTCAAAAAAATCACTTTATGCATTCGAAAAATCATTAATAGAATCAGGAACTGACTATAAGTGGATAGAAGGTGGTACTGAACTCGCACAGGGTGATGCCATCAAATTCTACAGCCCAGCTGGAATTCCTATTGAGCTTTATTGGGAAATGGAAAAGTATTCGAACCCACTGACAGCTTCCAAATTGCCTAGTCACCCAATGAAATACAGTGGGAAGGGTGCTGCGCCTCGCCGCTTTGACCATGTGAATGTGATGGTGAATGATGTTGCACATGAACAGGAATGGTGGACTAATTTCCTTGGAATCCATCATCGTTACTATATCCAAAATGAAGCAGATGTTCGTCTTGGTTCATGGTTGAGCAAAACAAATATCGCACATGAAATTGCAATCATGCGAAACGGAAATCAATCGGGAGCACTTCTCCATCATGTAGCTTATTTCTTAGATTCACCGGATGAACTACTGCGTGCACTGAATATCATGGCTGAAAATGACATCAAAATCGAGTGGGGACCTGGAAAGCATGGTACAAGTGGGGCGCAATTCCTGTATGCATTTGAGCCATCTGGTAACCGGATTGAGCTGTGGACAGGCGGAATGCTTATTTTTGCACCAGACTGGGAGCCAATTGAGTGGCAATCAGGAACTGGACAGTTTGGGCTTGATATGTGGGGAAGCACACCACCTAAAAGCTACTTGACTTATGGTACAGAAATAAAGAAATAGATTGACAGTTTAGGTGTCTTAAAGAAGGGAGATTTTCAGCTTTGACCAAAAAATTACGAGTTGATTTTCATACACACATCATTTCCGAAGATTTTCCTGACCTGGCAGCAAAATATGAAGATGGCCGGTTTCCGATACTTGAAAAGACCTGCACCTGTGGTGCTGAAATTAAGATACAAGGCAAAACATTCAGGAAGATAACCGACCAGGCATGGGATCCCAAAAAGCGGATTGAAGACATGGATAAGGAGGGTGTGGATATACAGGTGCTGTCACCGATTCCAGTCACCTTCTCATATTGGTCGGATCCGCAGGCAGGCCTGGAGCTTGCCCATTCACAGAATAATTTTATCGCTTCTGTGGTAAAAAAGTATCCAGACAGATTTATAGGAATGGGCACGGTTCCACTGCAGGATGTGAAACAGGCGGTAGCAGAGATGGAAAGGGCTGTTAAAGAGCTCGGACTTAAAGGGATTCAGATAGGTTCCAATGTAAACGGACTGAATCTGGATGACGATTCCCTGTATCCATTTTTTGAGGCGGCAGCAGAAATGAATGTTCCACTTTTTGTCCACCCATGGGCAACTCTAGGACGAGAAAGGCTGCAACGTTTCAATTCAATGTATACAGTCGGAATGCCGTCAGAAACTGCGTTAGCAGCCGGAAGCATCATTATGAGCGGGATGCTGGACAAGTTGCCGAATCTGAAAATTTGCTTTGCACACGGAGGCGGGTCTTTGCCATATATCCTTCCAAGAATGGATAAAGGCTGGGAAGTTTGGCCGGATACCCGAAATACAGAAAATCCTCCAAGCTCCTATGCGAAAAAACTGTATTACGATTCACTTGTATACGACCCAGATAATTTGAAATTCATGATCGAACGTTTTGGTGCAAAGCAAATTATTGCTGGATCTGATTATCCATTCCTACTGCGCGAAAAGCCGGTAGGAAAGGTTATTGACAACCATGAGGATATTTCAGAAGTCGATGCAAGGTTAATGCTTGGACAAAATGCTTTGGATTTTCTTGGATTGAATGAATTGGTTAAATCCTGATTGTAAACTCTAGGGGGTGTTTATGGAAACGAAAAATGCTTCGAAAACAGAAAGTCTTTCAAAGCATTTAGCGAGTGCCTGGACTAATGGGGAAGGGGTACAGCCACTAACAGTGTTGGATCCTGAGCTCTCCATTGATGATTAGTGAAGATGAACAATGGGCGAAGCTGAAGCATGTGGTAGATATCGTTAATCAGGTTTGGGAAGATCAGAAAGTTAAATTGAGCTAGTTTTATTGATTTTTTGAAAGAAAAAAAGTCAAATTCATCACTACCTTTTAGTGAGGAATTTGGCTTTTGCTATTCCATAAATTCGATTGTTGAAGAATAAGATTAAAGCATTTCCCCAAGTGACCTCTTCTCAAATTAAAATTTAGCTGTTTGTGCATAATTTAGACTCTTAGCGAGCCACGGAACCCTCTGGCACCATAGTAAGAGTCCGCACCATTGTGATACACGAAGATGTTCCCGAAGCGAAAAAATATACAAGTATCTATCATTACTTTCTTCATAAAAATAAGGATTAAAATAAGCAAAAGGTAGACTCGAGATAGGAGTCTACCTTTTTTGGAAGCTACGAAACTCCCAAATATTTATGCTGAACATACTTATTTTCTAACAATTCATCTGGTGCACCATTCCAAACAATCGTACCTTTGTTCATGATTAAGATTTCATCCGCCACCTGGCAGGCAAGTGAAATATTTTGCTCAACCATTAATATCGAAAGTCCGGTCTCTTTCAGCTTACAGACGATTTCACCCACTTGGTCAATAATAACCGGGGCTAGTCCTTCAGATGGCTCATCCATTAACAGAAACTGCGGATTAGTCATCAATGCCCGACCAATTGCCAGCATTTGCTGCTGTCCACCGGATAGCTGCGTACCCATATTATTTTCGCGTTCCTTTAGAATGGGGAATAGCTCATAAACCTTGTCGATATCCCAGTTTACTGCTTGACTATTTCCTTTTCTTTTCCGAGCGGGCATCGTTAAGTTCTCTCTAATGGTAAGGGAAGGAAATATTCTTCTTCCTTGTGGTACTAAGCCAATACCATCACGAGAAATTTGGTGTGTTGGTAAAGCTTGTACTTGTTTATCATTAAAAGTGATGGTACCGCGTTTTGATTTGACCAGACCAGATATAGTATGAATCGTTGTTGTTTTTCCTGCTCCATTTCGTCCCAAAAGTGCGACACATTTTCCCTCTGGAACGGTAAATGTAACCCCTTGAAGGATATGACTTGTTCCATAATAGGAATGAACATCATGTAACTCAAGCATGTTTTTTCGCACCTCCACCGAAATAAATTTCCTTTACCATTTCGCTATTTTTAACTTCTTCTGGAGCACCAGTTAATATTGGCTCACCATGGTGAAGAACAGTAATTCGATCTGCAATCGCAAAAACTACTTCCATATCATGTTCAATTACCACTAACGCCATGGAGCGCGGCAGTCTTTGAATCATCTCGGAAGTTTGAGTTGTTTCTGCCGGAGACATTCCAGATGTTGGTTCATCTAATAAAAGAAGCTTTGGTTTACTAGCCATCGCCAATAGTACTTCTAGTAAACGTTGTTCCCCATAGGATAGATTATTTATTTTCACATCACGGCGATGGGTAATCTTCCATTCTTCTAATATCTGATTTGTTTCTTTTTTTATATCAGAACGACTTGTTAGGGAAAACCATACGTCATGACGATATTTTTTCTTGGCTGTTAAGGCAAGATGAATATTTTCTTCTACCGTTAAATCACCAAATAAATTATTCTTTTGAAATGTTCGTGCCATCCCTAAATGAACTAATCTATGAGCAGGAAGATTTGTAATATCTTTCCCTTCAAAATGCACCGTTCCTGAAGTAATAGGAACATGGTTTGTTATAGAATTAAAAAGAGTCGTTTTCCCAGCACCATTTGGACCAATAATAACATGGCGTTCGCCTGGTTGTACTTCCAATGATACATCATGTAGTATTTGTAGGGTACCAAATGATTTATTTATTTTATCTACTTTTAGTAAGCTCAACTGATAACCTCCTCCTTTTCTGGTTGATTAGTAGAGGAAACCTTATTATTTTTGGATTTACTTTTAAAAATCATATCGACACCTAATTTCAACCACTGGATGATTCCGCCTTTTCCAAGAAGGACAAGGAAGATGAGAATGGCACCCAAAATCAATGGCCATCTTTCCGTATAGGTACTGATAAAGTTTTGTAGGAAGATGAATACAGCCGCTCCAATGGCAGGTCCAAGCAATGTACCTACGCCTCCAACGATAACCATGATCATTACTTGACCAGAGAACAGCCAAGCAGATAACTCTGGAGAGACGAAAGCGTTATAGAAGGAATAAAGTGAACCAGCAAACCCTGCTAATGCTCCGGAAAGGGTATAGGCTAATAATTTATAAACACGAACGTCATAGCCAAGTGCACCCATACGACCTTCATTTTCCATGACGCCTTTCGTAATTTTTCCTGCTGGAGATGCCACGAATAATCTTAATAAAATAAAGACAGCGACAAAAATATTTCCCATCACATAATACATGGTTTGCGGATCAAATATGTCACCAAATCCAAGATTCATAATAGCGGAAACAGACATCCCATCCGCTCCACCTGTCACATCCTTCATTTGCCAGAATAGAGTGAATATCAATTGGCTAAAGGCAAGCGTAATCATAAGAAAGTAGAATTTAGAAGTACGGATAAATACTGCTCCTGTAATGAATGCAAGCAATCCAGTAATCGCAACTGCTATAATTATGATTAAATACGTATTAGTCACAACCTGCCCGATTAATGCAACAGAATAGGCACCAATTCCAAAAAAGGCAGCATGCCCTAGCGAATCTAAACCAGCATAGCCCATTATTAAGCCCAAACTCATGGCGAACATGGCCATGATAAAAATTTCAGTTGTTAAATTCGTTCCGAAATCAGAAAGTATTTGCGGTACTGCGAAAACGCCGAGGAGAAGTAAAACAGCATAAAGAATATTTTTTTTCAATTATGCCACCTCTCTTCCAAATAGACCTTGGGGGCGAATGATTAAAATAACCATCATGATTAAGAATACAATGAGCATGGATAAGGATGGGAACCACACTTTTCCAAATATTTCAAGCACTCCAATAATTAAAGCGCCAATAAACGATCCCTTCCATGAACCTAAACCACCTATTACAACAACTATTAAGGATGTGACAAGAATCTCAGAGTCCATTCCTGTATACATACCTAAGAGTGGCCCACCTAATACTCCACTTAATCCAGCTAAAGCTGCTCCAAAGATAAATACGCCTGTAAATACAACTCCTACATTAATACCAAGAGAACCAACCATTGCACGGTCATCTACCCCTGCACGAATGACTGCCCCTATTCGTGTCTTTGCTTCTAAATACCATAGTAAAACTGCTAATAAACAACCAAGAAATACGACAAATAAACGAAATACTGGGAATGCCATATCCCCAATTGGGATGGACATATCAAGTATTGCAGGTGCTGGAATCGTTTGCATTTCTGTTCCCCAAATCCATTTGACAGAGTCAGCAATAACTAGCATTAAACCAAATGTCAGCAACACTTGTTCCAGCACTTTTCCATAAACACGTTTGATTAATACTCTTTCAAGGATAATACCAAATATCCCTACTGAAATAGCGGATAATATTAGTGCAAACCAAAAGTTAATCCCATTGCTAATAAAGGTAAAGGCCAAATAGGAACCAAGCATGAACAGTGCTCCATGAGATAGATTGACAACATTCATAACTCCAAGAATAATCGTTAGCCCTGCTGCAATCATAAAGTACAGCATTCCATATGCAATGCCCGTTATAAGTTGAACTAGAATTATATCCAAGGACTCTCTCCTCTCTCCCTTTTTAAAATGTAGTAAAATAATCAGTCTTTTAATTAATAAATGGGGTTGTCTTTAGGGACAGCCCCATTTATTTAGTTAATCAGAAATTTTTAGTAACCATTATTCAAATGGTGATTTTTCTGGCATTGTTACTTTTTCTTTTGTTTCGATGATTTCAGGTACAAGTTTGCCGTCCTTCACAACGTTTTTCGTGATATAGAAGTTTTGAATTGGATTATGTGTTTTTTCATCAATCGTAATTGGTCCACGTGGACTATCATAAGAAATACCTTGTAATTCTTTGATTACTTTTTCGGCTTCCACGCCACCTGCTGCAGTTAGAGCTTTGTCAAGAACTGTTGCTGAGTCATATCCATTAACAGAGAACGTATTTGGAAGCTTTCCGTATTTCTTTTCATAACCTTCAACAAATTTTTTGTTTAAATCATTCTCCAACCAAGGTGAGTATACAGTTCCAGCAAGATATCCTTCCGAACCATCTCCAGTAGGCTCTGTCATTAGTAAATCACCAAACTCTAATGTTCCAGACATTGGAATTTTATCTTTTAAACCAAATTCCTTGTATTGTTGAATATAACGTATACCGTCACTACCAGCAAAGAAGGAATAGATTACATCTGGCTTTAAGCTAGATGCTTCTTGTAAATAAGTAGAAAAGTCATTTGTTCCTAATTTAGGATGAAGTTCTTTTAATACTTTACCGCCTGCTTCTTCATAGGCAGCCTTAAAGGATCTTAACACTTCGATACCAGCTGGGAAATCAGAACCCATAATAACTGCATTTTTACCAATATTTTTTACTACATACTCTGCAAGAGAATGTCCATTTTGCCAGTTAGACCAAGAAACACGGTATACATAATCACTCTTTTTACTCCAATTAAGATCGTCTGCTGCTGCGTTTGGTATAATCATAGGGATTTTATCTTTATTTACTTCATCACGTAATGCAAGAGCGATAGAAGAGTTAGTAGGACCAACTAGAAAATCTACTTTTTCACTGTGAACTAATTGACGATATTTTCTTAGAGCTACTTGAGGATTTCCTTCGTCATCTTCAAATTTAAGCTCTACATTTTTACCGCCTAATTTCCCATTATGTTCTTCTAAAAATAGTTCGAATCCTTGTTTAATACCTTCAGATAATGGAGCCAATGGACCTGTAAAGGATAGGACAAAACCAATTTTAATCGTTTCGCCTTCTGTTGATTTAGGTTTTTCCTCAGTTGTGGTAGATTGTTTTTTTGCTCCTTGGCAGCCTGCAGCAAAAATCATCATTGTTAAAAGAAGCAGGAACATTAATTTCCATTTTGATTTCGTTTTCTTATTCTCCATTTTCAATTCCCCCTATTGTAATTAAAGATTGGCAAGCATTACAAAAATATCCTTTATTAAGCGTTTACATTTCTGTTTTATGAGACAAATTCCTCCTTTTTTGACACGCTTCTAGTTTTTTTCAAAATGTTCAGATTATTATTCTGTCTAGATGTTATTATGAATTTGTTTCTACTGCAACACCATTGTTGTGCTATACGCAACGTATTAAATTTTTTTTATAAAAATATAAAAAACTACCTATTCAAATATTTTTTCTTATATCTGTTAACAAATCCCCATACAACTCAAATAGGAGTCTATAAAATTACGAAAAAGTAAATGGCGTTTGATTTGGGGTATTCGATTGAAAGCGCTCAATCGTTGCTGAATCGCTTCATCCAACATCACAAGGTTATTCGTTACAATCCCGAAACGAGGGAACTTGCGATTGAAAACTGGGGGAAATACAACTTGCAAAAAGGCGGGAAACCAGTTTTTTCAGAATTAAAGGAAGTTGAGGATACTTCCCTAATTTTGCAACCTTTTTGTAAGCTCATACGCCCTATTCGAATGAAGCAATTTCAGAAATAACAGGATTATCACTATGGGAAATTGAAGAATATAGAATAAATCGTATTTCTTTCTATATTTAGGGCATGTCCCTCAGTACTGAAAAACTTTACAATGCTGAAGGGCTGGCCTCATTTTCTTTAGTATATCATTTTTAATGTCCAAAGAGCATCGTTATAGTGAAATCAAAGCTTTTAATGGGATATTTCACAAGGTTCTCTTACAAAGCAACTTCGATAACTAGAAAGAGATGGCTTAATTAATCGCAAAGTTTATCCAGAGGTTCCTCGTGTGGAGTATTCATTAACCTCAAAAGGGAAAGAATTCATTCCTATTATTGATTTAATGGAAGAGTGCGGGAAGAAGTTTGGGGAGCAAGTAGACTAACCAAAGCGAACACATCCATCGTTTTCCCAAAAATTCAAAAATTAAATGGAGAATAAAGTAAAAATTGTGGGAGGAGAAATCGTTCTAACGGCAGCTTTTACTTTTACGATAAAAGTTTGTGAAGAAATGTACTAACGGATTCAATACTAAAAAAGGTATTCTTAAAAACGGAAAAGGCGATGTGAATGGAAATGGCGATTAGTGGCCCAAGTGCCGACCCAACACTTGTAGACAGTGCGAAAAAAACAATGCCTTCCCCTAACCTAGATTTAGGAACGATATTACTTGATATAGTAAAGACTGAACTCGTAAGCATACAAAATCCAATACCTTGTAACGCTCGAATGCCTATCAAAAAAATGATGGAGTCGTTTACAAAAGTAAGACCGATTGTTCACAAAAAATAAAGGAGGGAAATAATGAGGAGCAATTTCATATTCACTTTTTGGATAATGACACTTGCAAAGAAGCGAGTAATTAGTGATGCTAACATTAAGGCCGTGGTCATGATTCCTGCAATAGCAGGATTATCACTAATAGTTGATACAAAAATGGGGAAACCTCCTGTAATCATATAAAAAGAACAAAACATTACTAGAGACAGCAATATAATATATTTACTGTAATATTGGAGAAAATTCATGTTCATTGTTTGAAACAACCACTTTTTAAGTGCCCTCGAACCGTACCCATGTTTCAAAGACAGACAAAAATTAGTTAAAAATAAAATAAAAATGGACAATACTTGTCCTAGTAAGAAAATTAGCAATTAAATAAACTATAGTTATTCAAGAAAACAACTTATTTATGTAGCAAATGTTAATATTGAAAACGTTATAAACCCTTTAAACATGCAAAATAATGATTAAATATTATCAATCTATTAAAAAACAATAAAAAGGTACAGCAAAGAAATTGAAAAAGTCACAGATAAAGGAGGGACTCTGCTTTAACAATAAAGTAGTATTTACAAATCGATTCTATTATTGTAAGATAAAAATTCAGAAATTTTATAATTTTATAATAATATTTTTCGGTTTATTCATCTTAATATTCCTGTGTTTTATTTAAAAAATGATGTTCAAGGAGGTTGTTTTATGGATCACAAGGATTTAAAAGAGACTAAGATAACAAAAAAGCATGGTTATTATTGAACTATTGTTTTTATTAACAGTCATTAGTAATGCTGATAAGGCTATTATCGAGTTTGCATCCGTTCCGATCATTGAAGAATTAAATTTCCCACGCCAGACCAATGGGAATGGTAGGGAGTGTAATCTTTCTTTTGTATTCGCTTGCAGCCGTATTAGGTGGAGCAATTACCGATCAATTTGGTACAAGAATTGTTATTGCAGGTATGGTAATGCTATGGTCGCTTTTTCAATTTTCAACTATTTTTGTATCAGGTTTGCTATTTTATTGATTACGAGAATTATTTTAGGTGCGGGTGAAGGTCCTTCCTATTCGTTGGCGATGACAGCAGCCTCCAAATGGCTCCCTTAGGAAAAGCGTGGTATAGGTATATCCATCATATCCGTTGGTGGTCCCCTTTGAGTTGCGATATCAGCCCCAATTTTAATGAGTCTTATAACAAATTATGGATGGAGATCAGCTTTTATTGCTACAGGGATTGTTGGTATGATCTGGATTGCTGTGTGGTTATGGATGGTTAAAGAGAAAACAGATTCAAAAAAAAAATCTTTAATGAAAGAAGGCAGTTCTTATCTATCTATTAATCAACTAGAATCAAAATTCTCATCTGTCTTATTTTCAGAAAATTTTATCTTAATTGCGTTATGTGGCTTTGCTACCTATTGGTCATTTACGATTGGTTTAAACTGGCTGCCTAACTATTTGGAGAATGTTCGTCAATTAAGTGCAGAAACATTATCAATTGTAGTGGCATTGCCTTGGATTTTAATCACACTATCTCAAATTACTTTTTCAACTATTTCAGACCGTCTATTTTTTAAAACAAAAAGTGTTGTATAAGGCCGTGTGTTTGTCCTTGGACCTATTATGTTGGCAGGGGCAATCTGTTACTTCTTTGGAACTATGGTAAGTTCAAATATTATAGCAATTGCTTTACTATCCCTTGGCTTAACCTTTGGTTGTATTACATTAGTACTTGGACCACTATATTAATGGAACTTGTAGCTAAAAAACATCAAGGGAAAATTCAAGGTTGGTTTATGGCCCTTACATCGCTAGGTGGGATTGCTGGACCGTATGTGACAGGCCTCCTTATACAAAATGCCTCAAGCCAAATGTCAGGATTTCATGCTGCTTTTCAAATCTGTGCTTTAGTTCTTCTTGTTTTTGAAGGACTCGTATTGGCTGCTGTACGTCCAATGAAATCTAAACATACATCAAATGCATTACTAACTAAAAATATACCAAGTTAAATAAAAGCTAAAACGATGTCAATGGAGGGTTAAGACAATGGGTAAAAGATTTAAATTACTAAATAGGTCATCACTATATAAGTTAACTATTTTTACGTCTGCTGTATCGTTGGTATCTGGCTTTTCATTAAAAAGCTCTGCTGCCGATGCTACAGGAAATAATAAAGCGGTAAAGTCAAAGACAAATATAGAGAAGGAAACGGTTCAACAAAAAGATGGAGAGGGTAGTTCCAAACCAAATGTGGTATTTATCGTTTTAGATGATTCTGGGTATTCCGATATTGGTAGTTATGGGTCAGAAATCAAAACACCGAACATTGATTGGTTGGCTGAGAATGGCCTTCGCTATAATAATTCCCATGTGACGCCACTATGCTCTCCAACCCGTGCTTCCTTATTGACGGGCAGAAATAGCCATGACGTAGGAATGGGATTAGTGGCCAATTATGATTTAGGCCCTGAATATCCAAATAAACGTGGATTCATCAAACCAGAAGCAGGTACGATTGCAGAAGTTCTTGATGAAAAGGGATACAATAATTATGCATTAGGAAAATGGCATTTAGCCCCAGCCGTTCAAACAACTCCTGCCGGTCCGTATGATCATTGGCCACTCGGTGAAGGATTTGACCGTTTTTATGGTTTCCTTGAGGATTCCGCCGATCAGTATAGACCAGATCTTGTTCAAGATAATAGTCCTGTTGAAGTACCTGATAAGGAAAACTATCATTTCTCCGAGGATATAGTGGACAAGGCTAATCAATATGTGACAGATCAGGCTTCTATTAATCCGGAAAAACCATTCTTCCTTTATTTATCATTTGGAGCCCAGCATATGCCTCATCAGGTTCCTGAAGAATATATTGATATGTACAAAGGAGTTTACGATAAGGGCTGGGATCAAATCCGTGAAGACCGATTTAATAAGCAGAAAGAGTTAGGGATTATCCCAGAGAACACAACCTTGGCGCCCCGTAATGAGGGTGTTAAGCCTTGGGAAGAGTTATCTGAAGAAGAGAAAAAGGCTTTTGTACGCTTCCAAGAAACATATGCAGGCTTTTTAACGCACACTGACGAACAAATTGGTCGTTTTCTTGATCAATTACGTGCTGTTGGAGAGTTAGAGGATACGATGATTGTCTTTTTATCAGATAACGGGGCGAGTTCCATGGGAAAAGGTACGGGTTCTATCAATCATACACTTGCTTACAACTCTGTACCTGAAAACTTTGAAGATATAGCCAAACATATCGATGACTTTGGAAGTGAAAAAGCAGGTACCGATTATCCAGCGGGATGGGCCCAAGTAAGTAATACGCCATTTAAGTTGTATAAGAGAACGACTTTCTCAGGTGGAACACATACACCTCTTATCGTCTATTACCCGAAAGCGATCAAAGATAAAGGTGGCATTCGTGATCAATTCATTCATGTAAGTGATATCGTTCCGACGATATATGACGTTATTGGAGTTGAAGCTCCAAAAGAAATAGATGGAATCAAACAAATGCCTCTTCAAGGTGAAAGTTTTGCAGAGACATTTAAAGATAAGAAAGCTGAAACAAAGAAAACACAATACTTTGAAGTTAGCGGACAAAGGGCCATTTATCATGACGGATGGAAAGCCATTGCACAGCATAAAAAGGGGGTAACTTTTGAACAAGATACATGGGAGCTTTATAATGTAGAAAAGGATTTCTCTGAAACGAATAATCTAGCAAAAAAACAACCTAAAAAAGTTGAAGAACTGAAGAAGTTATGGGATAAGGAAGCAAAGAAATATGGTGTATTGCCGATGACGGAAACAGGAGTGGAAGCCTTCTTATACTACCCAGAGGATTCTCCCCGTTCTAAAAATATCTTTACTTTCTATCAAGGAATGTCTCGACTCACAGATTCAGCTGCACCGCCTATTCAGAACCGTTCCTATTCCATCACGATTCCAATTGAACGAAAAAATGCATCGGTTGAGGGGGTATTGGTTGCATCAGGAGGATTTGAATCTGGTTATACACTGTATATTCAAAACAACAAGCTTGTTTATGAATATAACATGGGTACAGATATTTATCGGATTGAATCCAATGAGGAAGTTCCTATAGGGAAATCGACCATCCAATTTAATTTTGAGAAAACTGCTGATAATCAAGGAAATGGCAAGCTATTCATAAATGGTATCCAAGTGGGTAAAGGATTTATTGAGAAAACCCATCCATATAAAATTGCGTTTGAAGGTTTAGATATCGGGAAGGATACCCTATACCCTGTTAGTAAAGCTTATGAAAATGCTGGGATATTTGAGTTTCCAGGGAAAATTGAAAAGGTCGTATTTGAACTAGCAGAAAACCAATAATCAGAAAAATAATAAGGATGAAAGCCAGTGATAATATAAAAATAAAATCACTGGCTTTTCAATAGAAAGGGAGTATCACAATGGAGAAGACTTCTGCCCCAACGCAAGGATTTCATATATTGGCGAAACCATCAGGTCCTATTTGTAATCTTAATTGCCACTATTGTTTTTATACGGAGAAAGAATCATTATTTGAACCAAAATCATCTTTTCGGATGTCAGAAGAAACGCTTGAGAATTTCATAAAAAATTATATACAAGCCCAAGACGTGAATGAAATCCCATTTGTTTGGCAAGGGGGAGAACCAACCTTACTCGGATTAAATTTTTATAAAAAGGCAGTAGAACTTCAAAAAAAATATGCAAATGGCAAAACCATCACCAACTCTCTTCAAACCAACGGAACTTTATTAACGGAAGAATGGTTTCCTTTTCTATCAGAGAAAAACTTTTTAGTTGGGTTAAGCTTAGACGGGCCAGAAGAAATCCATAATAAATTCCGTGTCGATAGAGGAGATAAACCTACCTTCCATAAAGTATTAGCGTCATTACATAAGTTACAAGAATACCAGATCCAATATAATGTACTTACCTGTGTAACGAATGAATCTTCAAACTATCCCCTTGAAATCTACCAATTTTTCAAAAATGAAGGAGTGGAATACATTCAATTCATTCCAATCGTGGAGAGAGAGGCAAATGAGCAAGCAAAAGAATTACGGTTGCGTCATGCTACTCCCGCTTCAACGAGGGATGAAGAAGTTCAACTTGCTCCTTGGTCAGTTAATCCTAGAAAATATGGGGACTTTTTAATTGCAATCTTCGATGAGTGGGTTAGACATGATGTTGGACGTGTGAATGTCATGAACTTCGAAAGTTCATTAGTTGCTTGGATGGGATTACCTGCAACCGTTTGTATTTTTTCTGAAACATGTGGTAAAGCGGCCATTATTGAGCATAATGGAGATGTCTATTCATGTGATCATTATATGTATCCTGATTATAAGTTAGGGAATATTCAATCTCAGACTTTTAAAGAAATGATGGATTCAGCCCAACAATATCAATTTGGTCAAGCTAAAAAGACAACACTCCCTCAATATTGCCAGAACTGTGAGGTAAAGTTTGCATGCAATGGAGAATGTCCTAAACACCGTTTTCTGACTACGCCTGATGGTGAACCAGGCTTAAATTACTTATGTGAAGGATATAAAAAATACTTTCATCATATTCATAGATATATGAAAGTGATGGTCCAACTTCTTGAAAATGAAATGCCCGCATCTAAAGTAATGGATGTCATTAAGAATCCGATTGTTATCATGAATAAGTAGTGAAACAAGGTGACGGTTCCCACGTTTCATAGAAGGGATGGATCCATTTAATCAAACGCTAGAATTGTATCCTGGTTCATATTTATTAGATAGATTAGATGACGATACTCCAATTCTGTTCTTGGGGAGAGGTTAGCTAATTTAGTAGTTAACTTTCTGGTTCCAGAAGAAATTTTTGATTTATTTAAATGAATGGGTATTATTTTTAGAGACTTGGCTGTTAGTTTAAACTGTCGTGGGATGTGGAAATATAAAATAGAACAGGGATAAATTGTATATTTATCACTAATGTGGGAGATAAAAATGGAGGAATTTAAAATGATCATGATCTATGAAGAATGTATTATGGCTTGCCTTGAGTGTATGGAATCTTGTAATGGGTGCTACGATACTTGTTTAAAAGAAGAAGATGTAAAAATGATGGTTGAATCATTCGTTTAGATCGAGAATGTGCTGATATTTGTGCCTTTTCTGTAAAAGCCATGCAATCTAATAGCCCATTTGCTAAACAAATTTGCCAACTATGTGCTGAAATATGTGAGGCATGTGTAAATGCTTGTAAAAAGCATGATCATCATGGACAATGTAAAAAATGCGCACATTCTAACACTGGAGAGGGTACCGCGGGACCCCTCTTCAATCGGTAGTACTTTCGTGGGCATCTTTCCATGATGTTGTACCCTATAACTATGTGGGTACTCTCTGAATCGCCACATATTGGAAGGTCTGTAATCACGGCGTGGCTTAAAGCCCATCTCAATTGAGAAGGGCTTTATTATCACTTTTGAAATTGTCCTCCGATTTGTCCTCCGATGTTTTATATTGCATTTAAAACAATTATGTCGAACTTTTTATGTTGATTTATTGCCTTTTTTTAAACATTATTTCTTTCTATTATATATGAAAATGAATGGGTGGCATGATGTAACAATTCCTAGTTTCCAATAGGAATATTCTCCGTTTGTAACAAATGGAAGAAGAGGAGGTTTGTATAAACCTCCTCATTTACTTATTTAATCCCATTAATAAAACAAGAAAACCTGGTCACACCTTTGGTCACAGAATAGATGTTTTTATATTTAATTAAATAAAATTAAATGATATTTGACTTGTTAAAAAGTGCATTAAATCAAAACTTGACGGCATTATATAAAACTGAATGGAATCAAAAAAGATACCTTCCCTCTAACTTCAAAACTGCTCGAGACCTGCGTGCCAGGTCTTGTGGGTTCGATTCCAACGCAGTTCCGCCACCCCTGATATATAAGGGCTTTTGAGGTATTACAAAAAGTTAAATTTATGGAAAAGTTGTTGGCCAACAACTGAAAATCTCTTCTGTGGTCACATTTTGTAACATTGATATTTTTTACATTTACAAAAGCAATTTAATGAGTTGATCAAATTGATGAGCAGCTACTTTTTGCATATTTTGAAATACATGAGTATACGTGTCCATAGTGATGCCAATTGTAGAATGCCCCAGACGTTCTGAAACCTGCTTATTGTGAAAGCAAGATTACACATATAGACCATGGTGATATTGAGCATATTAAACCCAAGAGTATTTTTCCTGAAAAGCCTTTTTTTAGGAGAACTTAACCCTTGGATGTTCAAAGTGTAATCAATATAAAAGCAATGAAAACACCAGGCCATTCCTTAAGACTGTTAGTTCTGCACGACTTATTAGAATTGACCGAACCCGATAAAGAATACTCCTTAATGGTAAAACAGCTGTTAGATAATCGAGCCATAACAGCTTAAATATCATAGATTAATCAATTCCAATCTGTGAAGTAATTGTTACTCGTGAAAAAGAAGACAAGGAATGAAATTAATATTTTCTTTTTCAAAACATAATAATGATAGATTCAAAAAAACAGGAAGCATCTAATAGGGTAGTACCTGGTTTGAGAAATTTATGTAAATTAAAAAGGGAGTGGGGAGATATGCAAAGGCATCCCCCCAGCCATAATACCATTCTTATAAAGTAGATTCCCTTTCCAAATAGGAAGACTTTATTTTCGTTTTAGATATCTTCAGATTTCCTGCAATAATTCCGCCTAAAATGAAAACCACTCCGAGCCATTGGGACATACTTACATGTTCTGTTAAGACTAGCGATGATAAGATAACAGCAATAGGAAGTTCAGATGATGTTAAAATGGTCCCAAGACCTGGTCCGATATGTGGCATGCCTATTGTAAATAGGATTGGCGGCAAGACTACTCCTAATAGGCCAAGATAAAAACCGTACGGTGCAATTTCCATTAATACTGGTAAATGTAGTAACACCGTTAGTGGACTGAGGATGAAAACTGTAATCATGCCCCCAGTGGTAAATAGAGCACTTTTTTGTACAACAGGTGTATCTTTTTCCACACTACTGCTAAGAAAGATAAAAGTGGTATAGGTTAGGGCAGAAAGCATTCCCCAAATTGTTCCTTGCCACGTCATTGCCCAGCTGCCTTCGGCAATAACACCTGAAGCAAATATTGAACCAATCACCAGAATGCCAATGGAAACAACCTTCCCCAGTGTTGGTTTCTTTTTATAAAAAATCCATTCAAATAAGCTGCCAGTCCAGACAAATTGAAAGAAAGGGCAGAAAAGGCGCAAAACTTTTGGGCCAGCCGTGCCAGCATGAAGGTCATGAGCATTACAGAGGCCATTCGTTCCATGATTGCAAAAATGAAGCTGAAAAATGAACGAGGCTCCTTTCCGCTCGTCCAGCTAAAAGAAGACATCTTACCTAAAAGGCTGAAGATATCGAACCGCTGCTGAAGCAGCATTTTGTAGCCGCCATTAGTAAAATCACCAAACAATTTGATAGGATTGATAGTAATAATCAAGCATTAGACCAAGAAATAAACCAACTCATTAGTGATGAGCAAATCTTGTTCGTATCACTACGAAGTCGATATCCTGAGCTGCTCGTCTATAATATGCGATCAGTTAATGCCTTTATGTACAGGAAACCGCAAAGAGAACATAAAATTTTATATTTTAAGAGTAAAAATCTTTTTAAAAAATAGAATAGTGCAAGGCAAAGGCCCATCGATGAGATGGGCCTTACCTTAAAGCTATTTACCTGTTAAAGCCGAGTAAGCATTTGCTTCACCGGAACCAAAGTATTGATCATGACCTGGTTTTCCATAATCTAATGCGGACTTTTCAATTAGAGCTTCCACTTGAGCTGGTTTGTAGTCTGGATGCACAGCTTTGATGACTCCAGCGATGCCGGCAACCTTTGGCGAAGCCATGGAGGTTCCGTGGAGGTATGCATATCCTTCTGCATTTGTTGTGAAATAAGGATCTAAATATGTTGGCCAAGTGGACAAAGCTCTGTAAGTAAAGTCACGAAGGTTTAAATCACCGGTTTCAGCATACTTAGGACCGTTGTCTCCGCCTGGTGCCGCTACAGTAATAAAGCTATTGCCATAGTTTGAATAGAATGCAAGCACATCCTTCGACCATTTATTAGACGAAGAAACCGTGATCACTCCTGGAACTCCTCCTGGTGTTTCAATGGTAACACCTTTAAAAACTAGGTTAGAATCACCATAATTATCATTCAAATAGTCAGTCAGTGATTTTTTATCAGCGTAGTTTAATGATTCATTTCCGGCAGAGGCGACAATGGTGACATTATTATTCACTGCATATTTGACTGCCCGTTTCCAAAGGAGAACGTCGGCAATGTCGCTATTGCTAGTACCATTGTATTCATATTTTAAATTGTCATAGCCGCCAATGGACATATTCACAACGTCCACTTTATCTTTAGCTGCTTGAATCATTGCTTTAACAATTGGGGCAGTTGGGGCGCTTCCAGAACTGTCAAATATACGGTAAGCCATAATTCCTAGATCTGGGCCGACACCTTTTATTTTTCCATTACCCGCAATGGAACCAGCTACGTGTGTACCATGACCTTCCCGATCCAGTACATCCTTGGGGTTGCCTGTTTCAGTCGTGTCATTTCCAGAATAACCTCCTGCCGGAACGAAACTTTGACCGCCAACATAGTTGGTTTTAAGGTCAGGATGATTTGCATCGATACCCGTGTCGATTACTCCGACTATGGCCTTATGAGTAACTTTTCCATTTGCTACCGTACCGCCAGTCTCAATATTAAACGATTTTCCTTCGTTAGTTAAATGACGAATGTCCCACTGTGAGTTCCAGTATGTACCATTAGCATCAGGGATAAGTGTTACAGGCCTACCATCCGCCCCTGCTGGTTGTTCGTCATCGAGTTTATATTGCATTTCAACATTCGCAGCAAGAATACTAGAATTGGATTTTAGATTGTTGAGAAAATTAGGATTCGAAGAGCGGACCTCTAATCCGCCGATTTCTGGGATGGCATTGATTACCTCTCCTCCGGCCTTCTTTATGTCTGTTTGATAGGTTTTAGGTAATGATGACTGGTTGTAAGCAATGAGGTAGCTTTTAGCTGGTGAAGTTGCAGAGGCTTGCAGATTAAAGGATGATAGAGAGATTGCTATAATACTGCTGGCAATGATAGCCATACCCTTGTTTCTTTTTTTCAATAGAATAACCTCCTAATAATTTATCTAACAGCTCCATTTTAATATAACATCCACCTTTTGGAAATTATAACTTCTCGATAAAGAACGACACCGTTCTTGGAAATTTTTGTCTCTTGCCTAACAAATACCAAAAAAGGAGTTGCCTTTTTTATATCTAAAAAAATATGGTTCGGTGCTTTGTTGCCATGCTTGGTGCCCAAATTTTTAAAATTACAAATCACAAGAAAACACTAGAAAGCAAGAAAGCTTGATTTATCAGTACTTGAGGATATATCTAGTTGGGAGATCATTGTTGTTAAGAAAGAAATTTGGTTTTTTTATAAAAATACTTGAACTATTCAGAAAACTCATATAAAATGAAAATCAACTTCATCCGATCCGCTTAAACAGCTGAAGGCCAGTGAAGAATAGCATTGAAACATTCATCATATTGACTGATAAGTTTCCACTCCCAGCCTTAGCGGGTTGGATTAAATGGAGCGTTAAGCCAGTCCATACCACAATTGTGTGTATTTGGGCTGGCTTTTTCTGTTGTTTAAAAGAAATTTATACTAAGTGGAGGAGGCAGTATGGGAGGAGCGTTAGAAGGGGTAAAAGTAGTAGATTTAACAAGGGTGCTGGCTGGTCCTCATTGTACGATGATTTTAGCAGACCTTGGCGCAGATGTCATTAAAGTAGAAGGCCCTGGGGGCAGCGATGAGACGAGAAGCTGGGGGCCTCCGTTTCAATGTGGTGTTAGTGCCTATTATTTATGTGCCAATCGAAATAAGCGTAGCATCACTGTCAATCTGAAAACAGATGAGGGAAGAGAAATTATTCGTACTTTGGCTAAAGAGGCGGATGTTCTCATTCACAATTTTAAAACGGGATCGATGGAAAAATGGCTGCTAGACTATGATTCTTTGAAAAAAATCAACCCGCAGCTCGTATATTGTTCCATCACTGGATTCGGGGAAACGGGGCCATTCCGGCATTTACCCGGCTATGACTATATTATCCAAGGTATGAGCGGACTTATGAGCATAACTGGTAGTGAAGAGAGTGGGCCTATAAAAATCGGCGTGGCAATGGTTGATCTTTTGACAGGTTTGTATGCTGCCATTTCCATTGAAGCGGCATTGTTTGAAAGGGAAAAGTCCGGTCAGGGGCAAAAAATTGACATGTCACTGATGGATACTGCTGTTAGCTCGCTTGCAAATGTTGCCAGCAATTATTTAATTTCAGGTAATGTCCCACGAAGAATCGGAAATGATCACCCTAATATCGTTCCTTATTCAACATTTAAAGCATTAGATGATGAACTCATTATTGCAGTAGGGAATAACCGGCAGTTTGCCAAATTATGTGAAGTGCTGGGAAATAAAGAGATGGCCGAGGATGAGAAATTTCGTACCAATGAAGCTAGAGTTAAAAATAAGGCAGAACTGACGAGAATACTAGAAAATCTGCTGCGAGCGAAATCTGTAAAGGAGTGGATAGATCTATTTTCGAAAAAAAACATCCCATGTGGTCCAATTCATTCAATGGATCAAATGTTTGAACATCCGCAGGTTACCGCTCGTGAAATGGTCGTTAAAGTCGATCACCCGGAAGCAGGGTTAGTAAAACTTGTCGGTTCACCTATTAAACTATCAAGAACAAAGGTGAAAATGGAACGACACCCTCCGATGGCAGGGGAACATAACAGTGAGGTTCTTCAACAAGTTGGGTTCTCTTTAGAGGAGATAACACAATTAAAAGAAATTAAAATCATTAAAAAAACCAGGAGGTATTAGCTATGAATTTTGATTTCACAGAAGAGCAAGAGATGTTAAGAAAAATGGTGAGAAGTTTTGTAGATAAGGAAATTATTCCAAACATGAAGAAATGGGATGAACAAGGACATTTTGATCCTATTATTTGGAAGCGTTTAAGTAAATTAGATCTGATGGGGGTTTGTATCCCTGAACAATACGGCGGCAGCGGTATGGATTATAATTCACTTGCCATTGTTTGCGAAGAACTAGAAAGAGGTGATACAGCCTTTCGTACGGCAGTATCTGTTCATATTGGTTTAAATAGCTTAACCCTATTGCAATGGGGGACTGAGGAACAAAAGCAAAAGTATCTCGTTCCACAGGCCAAAGGCGAAAAAATCGCTGCCTTTGGATTAACAGAACCAGGGGCTGGTTCAGACGTGGCATCCCTCTCGACAACGGCCATTAGGGACGGTGATGATTACATTCTAAATGGGTCAAAAACATGGATATCCTTATGTGACACTGCCGATCATTTTATCGTATTTGCCTATACAGATAAAGACAAAAAACATCACGGGATTTCCGCATTTATCGTGGAGCGCACCATGCTTGGCTTTTCTTCTAAAGCAATAAAAGGGAAATTAGGAATCCGATCTGGCAATACAGGTGAATTGTTCTTTGACCAGGTAAGAGTTCCAAAGGAAAATTTACTAGGCAAAGAAGGGGAAGGATTCAAAATTGCCATGGCCGCACTTGATAATGGCCGCTTTACGGTTGCCGCAGGAGCTGTTGGTCTGATTATGGCAAGCTTAGAGGAAAGTGTAAAGTATTGTCATGAACGAAAAACATTTGGTAAAGAAATTGGAAAACACCAGCTTGTCCAGCAAATGATTGCCAACATGGAGGCGGGATTGCAAATGAGCCGTTTATTGGTTTATCGTGCGGGCGAGCTTAAAAATAACGGTAAGCGGAATACAAGGGAAACCTCACTTGCAAAATGGCAGGCATGTGATTTTGCCAATAAAGCGGCCGACGATGCCGTACAAATTCATGGGGCATACGGCTATTCTAGTGAATACCCTGTTGAACGATTCTTAAGAAACTCAAAAGCACCCGTTATTTATGAAGGAACAAGGGAAATTCATACCATTATGCAGGCAGAATATGTACTTGGTTACCGGGAAGATAAAGTATTAAACAGGGGGCTGCCAGCCTGGCCATTTGAAAAGGAAACCGTAAAGAACAGTTAAAAGTAGGGCTCCTTAATTGGGGCCCTTACTTCGAAACGATGATTCATTTACTAAGTGATTCATATTGTTTATATAAGTCTTTTAAGGCAGCAATCAGGGCATTATTTGCCTTTCCTAAATAGTCTGTTTTTAACTGATCAAGAGGAAGTTCGATTCCATTCCGTAAGCTATGACCTTTTAGGAGCCTGTTGATAAAATCCCTGCCATGTTCAGTAGCCAATGTACAAGAGGCGTCCACAATTACTCCATAATGTTTATCAATTTCTGCAGTAATCGTTAACGTTTCGAAAACATTTTTGGCAGCCATACCTGTTGGCAGCTTGGCATGTCCGGCGATAAAAATTGTATTCACTCATCCCACTCCTTAATGCATTTATTCTTAGAATAATATAAAAAAGGTAAAATAGGAATAACAAGGCTCTTACGATGTTTATATGAACACATCGTAAGAGCCTTGTTTGAATTTCATGTAAAAAGAATTCTTCTAAAAATGTAAATTATTCGGCAAGTAAAAAATGCATTATTTCTTTTTGTTGGGAGGCTCTAAAGATTTCCTATAGATAAATATTTAGTTTCTAAGTAGGGTTCAATCCCTTCGAGCCCGCCTTCGCGGCCAATTCCACTTTCTTTCATCCCGCCGAATGGAATGTGTGCTCCAGATGGTGCCCCGTCATTCCAGCCGACAATGCCAAAGTCCAGATTTTCACTCAAATATGTTCCGGTTTTATAGTTATTGGTAAAGAAATAGGCAGCTAAACCATATGGGGTACTATTGGCGATCTCTACTGCTTCCTCTAAATGTTTAAAGGTAATAATCGGTGCGACAGGACCAAACGTTTCTTCCTGCATAATGTTCATATCAAGCGTAACATTTGATAAGACAGTAGGGGAGACAAAGAAGTAACCTTGTTCCTTATCGGCGTTTAATTGATTTCCAGCCAGGACCATTGCCCCTTTTTCAATCGCATCATTAATTTGGTCGACGATTTTGTTGAAGCCCTTTTCGTTAATAATAGGTCCTACCTGTGTATCTATATCAAGTCCATTGCCAACTTTTAATTTTTTCGTTGCTTCTGCTAATTTGACAGAGAAAGCCTCTGCAATTGTATCATGGACAATGATCCGGTTTGCACACACGCATGTTTGTCCGGCATTCCGAAACTTAGTGAGGATCGTTTGCTGGACAGCAAAATCTAGGTCCGCATCTTCTGCAACGATAAGAGGAGCGTGCCCGCCTAATTCCATTGTCACATGTTTCACTGTATTAGCGCTGTTTTTGATTAATTGCTTTCCGACAGGAGTAGATCCAGTAAACGTAATTTTACGGACGTATTCACTGCTTGTAAAAAGATCGCCGACCATCGAGCCAGAACCGTTTACGCATTGGATGACATCAGTAGGAATTCCTGCTTCGTGGGCAAGTTCAATTAATCTGATTGTTGTTAAAGGTGTTTCGACTGCCGGTTTTACAATAAATGGGCAGCCTGCAGCCAAAGCAGGTGCTGCTTTTCTGGTCATCATTGCCGCCGGGAAATTCCACGGCGTAATCGCAGCCACTAAACCAATCGGCTGTTTGGTAACAACGATTCTTTTTGTTTCAGAAGACGCAGGGACAGTTCTTCCGTAGATGCGTTTTGCTTCTTCTGCATACCAATCAATATAGCTTGTGGCATAATCTACTTCACCGAGTGATTCACTCAACGGCTTGCCGTTTTCCAATGTTATGATTTCCGCGATTTCAGCTTTATGCTCTTGAATGATTTGTGACCAGTTTCTTAATAATCGGGAACGCTCATGGGCATTAACCTTTGCCCATTTTTTAAAGTTGTCATGCCCGGCTTTTAGTGCTTGCTTGATTTCTTCTTCTGTATTAATCTGGATTTCTTTAATAACTTGACCTGTTGCAGGATTCTTCACTTGTAATAGATCTGCCATTTATATACACCACCCAATGTTTTTATGAAGGAAGCCCGATCCATCCAATATCGGACCGGTTGTCTCTAATTCTTATTCAAAGGCCTTTTCCAAAATCGCTAATCCTTTTGCTAATTCTTCATCTGTAATCACTAATGGGGCTAAGAAACGAATTACATTGCTCTTTATGCCGGCTGAAAGGAGTAATAGTCCATTTTCGTTTGCATATTTGACAATCTGTGATGTTTTCGTCTTGTTTGGTTTTTTGCTGGAGCGGTCTTCGACTATCTCACAAGCAACCATCGCACCCAAACGGCGAATATCTCCTACAAAGTCATGTCTTGAGCTGAGGTCTTGTAATTTCGTTTCAATTTTTTGCCCAAGGATTTCAGCTTTCTCCACTAAATTTTCCTCTTCTACAATATCAATAACGGCTAGAGCTGCAGCACAGGCGACAGGACTCCCCGAATAAGTACCGCCAAGCTCACCGGGATCCGCAACATTTAGGATTTCTGTTTTTCCGACAACACCACTTAACGGCAGACCAGCCGCCAACGATTTTGAAACCGTGATTAAATCAGGAATTACATCATAATGTTCGATGGCAAATAATTTGCCAGTACGGCCAAATCCAGTTTGGATTTCATCAGCTACAAACACAATTCCATTGTCCTTACAGAAACGGCTCACAGCTTGGATAAACTTTTTAGGTGGAATAACAAAACCGCCTTCGCCTTGAACAGGCTCTATGACTACACATGCAACCATTTCCGGAGCAACTGTTGTGATAAAGAAATTTTCAAAGTCTGAAATGACCTGATCCACATATTCTTCTTCTGTCATCCCGGCTGGTTTATGGTACATGTACGGAAATGGTGCTTGGTAGATTTCTGGAGCAAAGGGACCAAACCCAAATTTATACGGCTTTACCTTGCTTGTCATGCCCATTGTTAAGTTGGTTCGTCCATGGTAGCCGCGGACAAACGAAACAACTGCGGGTCTTTTCGTGTAGCGGCGGGAAATTTTAATAGCATTTTCCACTGCCTCTGCACCTGAGTTAAAGAGAATCGCTTGTTTGTCAAAATCCCCAGGGGTGATTTGGCATAACTTTTCAGAAAGATTGATATAACTTTCATACATGATAACATTGAATCCAGGATGTAAAAACTTGTCTACTTGGTTTTTGACTGCTTCGGTTACCTTTGGATGACCGTGACCTACATTTAACGTTCCAATTGCACCTGCAAAGTCAATCCATTCATTGTTATCAATATCTGTTACGGTTGCCCCGGAGGCATGCTGGGCAAAGTTTAAATTGCCGTTGCTTACACCCTTCGGAATATATTTTTTTCTTTTTTCCTGTAATTCTGCTGTTTGTGAATTAGAAACTAGCATTCTGATCGCCCCTTCATTAATTTTCTGAATTATAGGAAAAGTATCTCAGGGATCTGGTATAATGAAAAGTACCAAAATTGAAAAATAATAGGTACCAGATGGGGGGATAGAATGTTCATACTGATCGATAAACAGAGGGGTTCGAATTATATTTACCAACAAATATACGAAGGGATCAAAGAAAATATTTTAACAGGAAAGCTAAAATCAAATGAAAAGCTTCCTTCAAAAAGGTCATTAGCCGAACAATTAAATGTCAGTATTAATTCCGTCAGCTTTGGCTATGAACAGCTGCTTGCTGAGGGGTATATCTATACGATTGAACGAAGCGGATACTTTGTTGAAAATATTACTGAGTTTATTGAACAAGAGAAACATTGGAAACAAAAGCTACCAAGTGAAATAAAGGAGGAACCTGTCGACAGAGATGGGTGGCTTTCACTGTCCCATATGGCATCAGATACTTCTTTATTTCCTTTTAAGGAATGGCTGAAGTGTCAAGAGAAAGCAATTAAATCGTATAAAAGAGAGCTCTCGGAATTGTCTTATTCCCAAGGGCCATATGTTGTGAGAGAGACGATTTGCCGCATGATTGCTTTGACTCGGGGAGTCAATTGTGAGCCGGAGCAAATCATCATGGGGGCAGGAACACAGTTATTGGTAGGTCAATTGATGGAAATGAAAAGCAAAGGAACAGTTGTTGCAATCGAAAACCCGGGGTATGCCCGCTTTTACCAGCTCCTGAAAAAGATGAATTTAACTGTTCACCCTGTTTCATTGGATGATCAAGGTATTAAGATGACCGAGATTGAGTCAGTAAAGGCAAATGTGGTGTTTGTTACCCCGTCCCACCAATTCCCTACAGGTAAAATTATGCCAATCTCCCGACGAATCGAGCTATTAAACTGGGCAGCTCAACGCGAAAACAGATACATTGTTGAGGATGACTATGATAGCGAATTTAAATATGGAACAGACAATATTCCATCCTTGCAAAGTTTAGACCGAAACCAAAGAGTCATCTACATGGGGACTTTTTCAAAAACAGTACTGCCAGGCCTGCGGATTAGTTATATGGTTTTGCCACCTGAGTTCATAAGGGAATACAGGGAGCATTATTCTAACTTCATCCAATACAGTAACTCTCTTATGTTATTCACGTTGCAGTTTTTCATTGAAAGCGGTGAATATGCAAGACACGTAAAACGGATGAACCATCAGTATGATACACGAAGAAAATTGTTGATCACGGAGCTTAAACAGCGTTTTCGAGAGGAGATCGATATTGAAGATGTTTCGGCAGGCCTACATTTCCTCGCCCATTTTCATACGCGGAAAGGGTATCAGGAAATAGAAGAGAGTGCCTTACGGTTAAAGCTTGAAATCTATTCGATGCGGCGGTTTATGTTAGAAAAGAGCGTAAATTACGAAAACAGGATTAGTTTAGTTTTAGGATTTGCTAATCTTAGGGAGGAAAATGTAGCTGGAGCTGTGGAGAGATTGTATGATGTTTTTCATTAAATGTTGCTATTGAAAAGAGTAGGCTATGCCATGGATAAAGGACATTATGTGGTCCAAGAGAGTACTTATCTAAAGCAAGCAAAGGGGGTGTTTCTTTGCTTACAAAACAAGCAAAAGAAGCACCCTCTCGATATCTAATTTGGTCGTGCTGGTGGTCAGGCAACAAATTTCCAAATTTAAAAGTTGTAGTGAGAGGAATGATTATGGTACTCATCTATGGTAACAACTTGCCTCTCCCCCTTTTTGCTATCTATGTAATATCCTCTATGAAATAATATCAAATGCTTTCACTTTAAGTAATATATGAGAAGGGAAGCATGTCTAATGTATTTGTTGTTATTTTTTGTGAAAATGTGTGATTTGTATGATAAATTTTCACAAAAAATTCACGTTTCTATCTTGTTTATATTAAAAAACTATAATATTGTATTTGTGAGGAATAATTTGCTAGAGGATACGGAGTGTAGTCATGTTACCAATTGAAAGGCAAAAACAATTATTAACCTGGTTGAAAGAGGAAGGAACACTTTCTATAGCTGAAATCAGCAGGCGCTTAAATGTTTCTGAAATGACGGTATATCGGGATATAAAGCCGCTATTAGAGGAAAGTAAGATTTATAAAACATCAGGCGGAGTTTCTTTAGTTTCAACTATTTCGCCCAATGCTTGTACATATTGTTTAAAGGAATTGAATAATCAGCATCCCGTACAAATAATCACCACTCTACAAACAGTGGAGCAATTATGCTGCCCTCATTGTGGATTATTAAGATATAAAGATATTGAAAAAAATGTTTCTCAAATCATTTGCCGTGACTTCCTTCAGAATACAACGATCAGTGCAAAATTAGCGTACTTTTTATTTGACACAGATTTTAATTTAAACTGCTGCCAACCGCAGGTATTAACATTTGATTTGTTAAAATACGCAGAGCAATTTCAAAAAGGCTTTGGTGGAACCATTCTCCGATTTGATGAAGCAGTGAAAGAGGTTGCAAGAAGAATGAATGGGGAGACAGACTGTGGGTGCCATAAATAGAGAGGAAGTGCTGGATTGAAACAGATTAGAAATGGCAGTCTGGTTATTGTGGTCCTATATCTTTTTCTATTTTTCAATCCTTCATTTGCCTCTGCTCATGCTTACATCATTAAATCAACCCCTTCTGAGAATGAAATAGTAAATCAAGCACCACAGAAGGTAACGATTGAGTTTGATGAGACGATCCAGCCGTCTTTCAATTCCATTGAAGTGTTTGATTCAGCAGGGAATCGGGTGGACCAGAAGAATGGGGGAATTGATCCCAATAACCCTTCCATTATTGAAAGCGGTCTGGATGAAAATCTTCCCGCTGGCACATACAGCGTACAATGGAGGGTCGTATCTAGTGATGGGCATCCAGTTGAAGGAGTCATTCCCTTTCAAATCGGAAATGGCGACACTTCTCAAGACCATTCTGACATTCGTAATGAATCAAAAGGATATTTACCTCAATGGGACCTCATTATTATACGGTGGATTCAATATGTAAGTAATGCATGTTTTGCTGGAATACTCTTCTTTTACCTTTTTGTTCTGAATAAGGAATTGGTACAAGATATAAAAGTTAATCATACTTTTAGTAAAATAATAAAACTCTCGTTTATTACGTTATGCCTAAGTATTATTTTGAGTTTGCCGCTGCAGGCTACCATTGAATCTGGTTTATCTTGGAACAAAGTCCTAAGTATCCCAGTGTTAAGTGAAATGTTATCCTATACACAATTTGGGGAAACGTGGATAATACAAATCGATTGTTTGTTTTTCCTTTTAATCTCTACCTATTTCTTAATAAAGAAAAGATTTAAACCATTCTTTATTTGGATTTCCTTCATTCTTGGAATAGGATTGTTATTGTCAAAGTCGTTTACTAGTCATGCTGCTTCATCAACAAACGTGTTTTTAACAATTTCATTGGATTTTCTCCATTTACTATCCGCTTCGATTTGGATTGGGAGTTTAATGGCTCTAATTGCTTTGATTCCTCTCAGCAGAAATGTGGAAACAAAGAAACAATATGTAGATTCCATTCGAAGATTTTCCAAATGGGGAATCGTATTGGTTATTATGTTAACTATAACAGGAATGATAAGCAGTCTTTCATACGTTCCTAACGTGCAAACTCTCCTAACTACTGATTATGGACGAGTATTGTCGGGTAAGGTGTTACTCCTTGTGATCATGATGATATTTGCAGCTGTTAACTTTGTAAAAGGAAAACAAAGTAGGGAAAAAGGATTGCCATCCACTTTATGGGGAGAGCTGATAACAGGGTTGATTGTGTTGGTGCTTTCTGTTTTATTAACAAATCTGCCTTCTGCAATGATGTCGCCTGGTCCGTTTAAGGAAGTCAACACAGGAAAACATGGAAGTAAAATCACCTTGGAGGTAACCCCTAATGTTATTGGGGAAAATATTTTCGTCTTATTTTTGAAAGATCAAAAAGGAAGACCTATGAAGGATATTGAACAAGCAACGCTTACATTTACATCGTTAGAGATGGATATGGGTGATGATACCAAAACATTAATAAAAGTCCAGGATGGCAAATACAAAGCACAGGGAATGAATTTCAATATGGCAGGACGTTGGAACGTTCGTGTTCATGCCCTAACCAAAGATTTAGAAACACTTGATACCGACTTTAAAGTCTTGGTCGGTAGTCAATAAAATAAAAGAAAATATAGAGGAGATAAGAAAATGAAGAAAACATTGAAAAGGATTTCCAAAGTAATTTTACCAACAGTTTTAGGATTATTTTTATTCTCAAGCGTTGCAAGTGCACATGTAACCGTAGTTCCGAAAACATCCACAACTGGAGCTTGGGAAACCTATACTGTAAAAGTTCCAGTAGAAAAAGAAGTAGCAACCACTAAAGTTACTTTAAAAGCACCGGCTGGGGTAGAAATTATGTCTTATCAACCCATCCCTGGCTGGAACTATACGGCTGATAAGGATTCAAGTGGAAAGGTAAAATCAATTACATTTGAAGCGACAGGAGAAGGAATTTTGCCTGGTCAATTCCAACAGTTTACCTTTGTCGCTAAAAACCCTGATAAAGCGACCGAGATTGCATGGGATGCTTACCAGTATTATAAAGACGGCAGTATTGTTGAATGGTCAGGAGACGAATCAGCCAAAACCCCCCATTCAATAACACAAATTATCGCAGGAACTGCAACAGATGATCATCATGATGATCAAGCGGCTAAAACGGAAGAACCGAAAAAAGAAGAAACAAAAACAGCGGATGTTAAAACCACAGATACTGATAAATCTAGCACTCTTCCACTATTATTATCAGTGGTTTCAGTTCTCCTTGCATTAGTCGCTCTGGTAATGGCAGTTCGTAAAAAGTAATATGATTAAAAACGACCGATTCGTGACTGAATGGGTCGTTTTTTATTTCAAGTCACTATTCGACATTGAAAACAAAAGGAACGGTCATAATTTGACCATCTATATTAAATGCCCCCAGACCTTGTAAACTCCTTTGCTAGGAAATATGTCATGAATACAACATAAGTTCCTTTCCCTTTGGGATAAGAAAAATAATTGACATATTAAATCGAAATCGTTACTATTTATAATTAGTAATGATTTCGATTTAATATTATGAAGGATGTGTAGAATTGATTGAAGCAGTAACCCTTAAAAATGTAAATGTATCTTTTGATGGGAAATGGGTATTACGAAATCTTACTTTCTCAGTTGCATCAGGAGAATTCTTAGGAATTATTGGTCCTAACGGATCAGGGAAAACAACGCTAATGAAAGTTTTACTAAGAATGCTCAAGCCACAGGAAGGCACCGTTGATATTTTAAATGCTTCAGGGCTTGGCTATGTACCCCAATCAAGGCAAATTGATCCTGAAACACCATTAACTTCTCAAAATTTTGTAAGCTTGGGCCTCCCTCATAAATTTAGACCATGGCTAACTCGTCAAGATAGACTAATAGTTGAAGAGGCAATGGAGATGACCGATTCGCTCGATTTTGTAGATAAACCGATTGGGAAATTATCCGGTGGGCAGCGGCAACGTTTGTTTTTAGCTCAAGCATTAGTCAAAAAACCACAGATATTGTTGCTTGATGAGCCCACTTCTAATTTAGACCCAGGTGCCCAAGAAACCATTGCTTCAGTGGTGGATCGAATCCGCCGCGAACGTGGAATTACCGTTTTATTTGTAAGTCATGACGTCAATTTAATTTCAAGGTATGCAGACAAAATCTTGTATATGACCCAGGATTCTTACGCCATCGGACCTGTGGAGGAAATAATGGATTCTTCTTTGTTGTCAAGATTATATGGAATGCCTGTTGAAGTTGTACATACTGGATCGAATCTACTTGTCTCCTTTGCAAATACAAAAGAAACAGCTGCATCCATATGCGTTCATTCGATAGCGGAATAAGAGGTGTTTTTATATGTTTAACTTTGATTTTATGCAACATGCATTTTTAGCTGGATCCATTGTCTCCATTATGTGTGGAGTTATAGGAGTTTACGTGATTGCTAGAAATAACTCCTTTATTGCTCATACGTTTTCCCATATTGGCTTCTCTGGCTCTGCATTTGCTGTCTATATGGGTTTCAGCCCTTTAAATGGGTTTTTACTGTTTACGGTTGCAAGTGCCCTTGCAATTGGTCAGATGGGAGTTAAGATGTTTAGAAGAGAGGTCTCGATTAGTGTTGTTTTAAGTATTTTCCTTGGACTTGGCTTATTATTTTTGTCTCTTTCAACAAAGAATGCTAATTCGATGACTTCTTTACTTTTCGGAAATATACTTGGCATCAGTATACAAGCTGTATGGCAAATTTCATTATTATCCATCTTGGTGCTTATTTTACTTATACTTAGTTATAAAATGCTGAATTTTGATTCGTTTGACCCAGTGGGTGCTCAGGCAGCAGGATTACCGATCCGATTTATCTCGATTGCTTTTTTACTTTTACTAGCTATTGCAACGGCAGAAGCATCACAAATGGTAGGAGCTTTGATGGTGTTCACACTTATGACCACACCTGCTGCAGCTGCACGTAATTTTTCAAATTCAATCGGGAGAATGATCGTGATTTCTTCATTCATCGCACTAATTGGAGTATGGACTGGTTTGATTGTTGGGTACTATAGCAATCTGCCGATTAGCTTTTTGATTACAGCTTTTGAAGGTGTTATTTATTTTGTTTCACTTGGCTGGCGTACTCTTCGTGAACGAATAAAACCAAATGATATTGTTTTAAGCAAATAATTAACATATATTAAAAGGAGAGGTTTCAGAAAATGATTAAAAATAAGGTAGTAGGAAAATTTCAATTAATGACTGGTATTGCATTATTGTCTTCAGCATTTCTATTAAGTGCTTGTGGGGCTACTTCTAACACCAAATCAGAATCTAGTAAGGACAGTAAAATTACAATTGTTGCTGCAGAGAACTTTTATGGGGAAGTTGCAAAAGCGGTTGGAGGAGACCAGGTAGAGGTTACGAATATTTTAGACAATCCTAACGCGGATCCTCATGACTTTGAACCTACTCCAGATGTGGCAAAAACGGTTAGTAAAGCTCAAATGATTGTCTATAATGGTGTCGGATATGACGGCTGGATGGATAAACTGATTAGTGCTGATTCCTCTTCAAAATCAAAAACCATCACTAAAGTGGCAGATGACGTAATGGGCCAAAAAGAAGGGGATAACGAGCATGTCTGGTACAATCCGGAAACGATGCCGAAACTAGCCAATAAGCTTGCAGATGATTTGGCGAAGTTAGATCCAAGCAATGCTAAAACTTACCAAAAAAATGCACAAGCATATATTGATACATTAGCACCGCTCCAAGAAAAAGTTCAGAAAATAAAACAATCTTCTGGAGCGAAGATCGATGTATCAGAACCAGTATTTGATTATATGGCAAGTGCGCTTAATCTGACTGTAAATGATGAACGGTTTTCAAAAGCAATTGATGATGAGAATGACCCCTCAGCTGCCGATGTCGCTCAGTTGCATACCGATTTAAAGAGCAAAAATGTAAAAGTATTTGTTTACAATATTCAAAACACCAGTCAGACAGTTGATAATCTTGTAAAACTGGCAAAATCATCTGGAGTTCCTGTGGTAGAAGTCACCGAGACACTTCCAAAGGGCAAGACGTATTTACAATGGATGAATGATCAATTAGATGAAATGGGGAAGGCTTTAGGTATTCAATAAGGAGATGGCAATATGGATGTAAATGGGGCTTTACAACTATTAAAAGATAATGGGTATAAATATACCGGCAAACGAGAAATGATGATCGAGATATTTTTTGATGAGAAACGATACATGCCAGCTAAGGAAGTAATGAGACATATGGAGGAAAGTTATCCGAACCTTAGTTATGATACCGTATATCGCAATTTAACTCTTCTGGAAGACCTTGGAATCTTAGAATCAACAGAGTTAGAGGGAGAAAGACAGTATCGGTTTTCATGCTCTTCAGAAGAACACCATCATCATGTGATTTGTACAAAGTGTAAAAAAACCATCCATTTCGATATGTGCCCAATGGAAATGCTAAATTCTATGTTTCAGAATTTTACGATTACAGGTCATAAGTTTGAGATTTATGGACACTGCCAAGATTGTGGATAGAATTTATTATAAATTAATTAGTAGGAACATGAAACTCCCCCTTATCTAATAGGGGGTTTTTGTGTTCAACTATCAATAGAAAAATAGAGCAAGGAGGAGAATCTCTAAGTTTATTTTTTTATCGAAATAATTTTGTTTATTTAGCAATAGAAAACAGGAATGTCACAAGGTTGACAAGCATAAAAATAAATCAAAATGATTTCGATTTAAAAGGGGTTTTGTAATGATAATTTCATCTCTTAAGAAGGACATCTTCTTATATGGTCTATTTATGTTTATTGTTTATCTCTTTTTCTTCGGAAATGAGCAAACCCTTGAAATCATCGGTTTTTTTCAAGGTGAATGGAGGACGGTATTTGTTGTTTTTACTGGTATTTTTCTTGAAGCGCTGCCCTTTATCGTTATTGGCGCATTAATGGCGTCCATTATCCAAATCTTTATAACCGAAGAAGTGATCCAGAAATTCATCCCCAAAAGGCCTATCACAGCCATGATTGCAGCTTTATTTATTGCGGCTATTCTACCTGTTTGTGAATGTGCTATCATACCGGTGGTTAGAAGATTGCTACAAAAAGGGGTGCCGGTGCATGTAGGCTCAGTACTTCTAATAGGTGCACCTATTTTGAATTTTGTTGTGTTTGGTTCTACGTATTATGCCTTTCATCGGCAGCCTGAAATCTTTTACGGGAGATTTATTTTGTGCGTAATGACGGCTATAATTGCGGGAACAGTATTCTATCTTTGTTGGAATAATAAGAACATACATAAATTTAACCAGGGAGATCTGACTCAACATAGGCAATTAAATCAAAACAGGGGGGCATCGAAGCTAAAGGGGGTATTACATCATACTTGCCAGGAATTTTTCGTAGTGGGTAAAATGTTTATCATCGGTGCAGCTCTTGCAAGCATTGCTCAAGTGTATGTACCGAAATCTATGCTTATTGAAGCGGCCAAAGAGCCTGTGCACTCAACAATTATAATGATGGCGTTTGCCTTTCTTTCTTCGCTTTGTTCAGAAGCGGATGCATTTGTTGCAGCTTCTTTAGGAGATCTATTTCTTCCGGGTGCGATACTGGGTTTTTTAGTGTATGGTCCAATTTTGGATTTAAAGAATGTATTTGTTATGCTATCTTCCTTCAAATTTCGCTTTGTTCTGTTTTATTTTCTTGTCACAACAATAACTGTACTTGGCCTCTCTTTACTGGCCGGCAACCTAATAAATGGAGGTTAAGGAATGAAAGAAAATCAGGTTCCTATTTGGCAATTTCACAATGAACTACAGGGGATTATCTTAGTTGGTTTTAGTTTAGTGATTTTTAAGCTTTATGTATCAAAGAAAATATTGTTCATACTAGAACCTAATTTGATTCCTTATCTATTGTTTGCCATGGTAAGTCTTTTTATAATCGGTTTTTTCCGTCTTTTAAACAGTGATTTATATGGGGCGGACTGCGATTGTGAAGTTTGCGATCCATCTTCTTCAATGTTCATAATTATCATGAGATCCTCTATTTTCATCCTTGTCATCATACTATCTCTTTTTTTAAATGTTTTTATTGATTCTGTACAAGTCCCTTTCAAATAGGTAGTGTCATGTTTCTTCTCACGAGCAAGATGGAAACAATAAACATTTTTTAATAAATTAACTTGCGTTATGAATAAAAAGATGGTAAATTATCAATTATTATAATTTAAATCGAAATGATTACGATTAATATGATTTAAATCGTAATCATTTCGATTTTGGAGGTAGGTTGTATGTATAAATGGATCATTGTCGGTGGCGGCATACAAGGCATGACGATGGCTACCTTTTTGCTTAAACGACATAAAGCAGACATAAATCAGCTTGCCATTATCGATCCCCATGATGAGCCACTGTCTAGGTGGAAGCATTGTACGAAATTGATCTCCATGCCGTATCTGCGCTCCCCTTCTGTTCATCACATGGACATCGACCCATTTAGTCTGCAGTCATTTGTCAAAAGAAATCAGTATAAATGGGGCACAACCTTTTATGGGCAATATAAACATCCTTCTCTTGAAGCATTTAATGAGCATTGTGATCACCTGATCGATGATTTGCAAATAAAAAAATCATGGATTCAAGGAAGGGTGGAACTTGCCGAACAATCTCTAAATGGATGGAGAGTTCAATTGCAAGATGGACGAAAAGTAATGGGGCAAAACTTATTACTGGCAATTGGCATAAGTGAACAACCTATTTGGCCCCAGTGGGCACAAGATTTGAACATGGAAAAAGCGTCTTCTGTATATCATATTTTTGATCCCAACCTTCCTAACTACAATCACTTTAAACGTCCAATTACCATCGTTGGCGGGGGGATTACAGCTGCTCACCTAGCCTTGAAGTTAAGTGCTTTATTTCCAAACGATGTAACCATCCTTAAGCGGCATCCTTTTCGTATCCATGATTTCGATAGTAATCCTGCATGGCTGGGGCCAAAAAATCAGTTGTCATTTCGTAAACTGTCAAGCTATAGTAGGAGGCGTGACAAAATAAGGGATGCACGCCATAAAGGCTCTATTCCTCGTGAATTATATGTAAAACTGTTACATAGCATACGACAAAGTAAATTGCATATCGTGGATGGAGAAGTGGAGATAGCAACAGTTAGCAACGGCGAGGTTTTGTTATATGACCAAGGGAACCATTTGATTCACAAGGCAGGCACGATATTATTGGCTACAGGCTTTCAGCCGGGATTACCAGGTAATGATTGGCTAGCACCGATGATTCAGAAACACAAGTTACCATGTGCTGAATGTGGGTATCCAATCGTTTCGAATTCATTAAGATGGGGGCCGAATCTTTATGTTACAGGTGCTTTGGCAGAGCTTGAAATTGGACCGATTGCTCGCAATATCTCTGGGGCACGCCAAGCGGCGGAACGGATAGTCAATAGTTTACAGTGACGGTATACGTAAAAAGTAAGAAGACATGGATGGATTTTAAATAATACTCCCACTACACATTAAATACAGAAACGTGCATATCTATTATATAAAACGGAATCATAACGATTTATTTAGAGCGATATAGATGGGGAGGATATCGGTGAAAAAAATACCTACTTATATTATTTCAGGATTTTTGGGAAGCGGTAAAACAACATTGTTGCTAAATATATTAAAGTATTGTAAATCTCAACAAATAAAACCTGCTATTTTATTAAATGAGCTAGGGAGTGTGAATGTAGAAAATCACTTGTTTGAAGATGAAAATATATTTGAGCTATTAGATGGTTGTATCTGTTGTTCCATTCAAGAGGATTTAAAAGCAGCATTGACATCTATTTTAGAAACACACACCGAAAAACCAATCGATGCATTATTTGTTGAAGGAACTGGCGTAGCGAATCCGTTAGAAATCGTAGAGGTAATCGCCAGTCCCCCTTATGTGCACTCTTATGATATCCAATCGGTTATAAGTTTGGTTGATGCAAGTAGCTATTTAGAAAATCAAGATATTTTCTCTTCGATAGCAGTAAGAAATTTGCTGAAAAACCAAATTAAGGGTGCTACCACTGTTTTTCTGAATAAAGTTGATTTAGTGAATGAAAAACAATTACAAAAAATAGAGGCTAAACTCACTAAAGTGATCGATATAAATACAGAAGTTTTGAAGACTTCCTATGGGAACGTTAATATAGGAGAATTACTACAAAAACGATCAAACAATACTATAATTTCACATAAACAAGCTATGGGTAATTGTGGTGATCCGAGCCATTCTACTTGTAAGCATGACCATACACATAATCATGATCATTTACAGCACGCCAGTATTAAAACCATGACGATTCAAGATGTCCCTTCTATAACCAGAAGACAACTAAAAAAATGGCTGAAGTCGTTACCTGAAGGAATTATCCGAGGAAAAGGATACATATTTTTGAAAGATAAACAGGGTTTGTATCCATTTCAGTATAGTTCAAATCAAGTGTTTATAGGGGATTATCCGCAAAAGCTTGCAGCCAATCCTTGTATTGTGTTAATAGGGAAGGATATCGATCTTACTACCATTCAAAACTCTTACACTTCTCAATTTTCTCTTGCCAGTATAGGGGAATAGGGAATACAAACCACATGACACCGCGAAACAAAATATTTGTTTCAAGATCAGTTAGAGGAATACCTGAATCCTGAAAGGATTTCTGGTTATCTTTTTCTTTTGAAAAGCGTAATAATTTCGATTATCATTAGAGATGAACAATTTTGTCTTGAGGTAATTGCTAAAAGGAGTTAACGTAATCCGTTGCCTATAATAAGTCCGATTTTTAAATCGTAATGAATATGATTAAAGAACATTTAGGAGGTAGACATAAGTGGCTAAGAAATCCAAAGTTGTAAAAGAGCTTAAGAGGCAAAAAATAGTGGAACAATATGCAGATTTAAGAAGAGAATTAAAAGAAAAAGGGGATTATGTTGCATTAAGCAAGCTTCCTCGTGACTCAGCACCCTCTAGACTTCATAACCGCTGCCAAGTTACAGGGAGACCTAGAGGCTATTTAAGGAAATTTAAGATGTCACGTATTGCTTTTCGTGAATTAGCTCATAAGGGGCAGATTCCTGGGGTTAAAAAATCTAGCTGGTAAGTAGTGGATTAAAAGGAACATTGTGTGTAGCGCTTGCAAGTTCCTGTTTGATATATGCTAGGAAAGTCATTTAAAGATTATAGAGATACCAGTCAAAAAGTTAGGGATAAATAAACACTAAGGGAAAGATGGTCGGATGTAATGAATGAGAAAATGATGGCGATTTTTGCTAGGAATATTGTGGCGTCCCTACCAAGGAAAAAAAGAAAGCTGTATCAGTTTATTGAAGGTATTGAGGATCGTTTAGCACAGCAATCGGAAACGAAGGAACAATTTTTAACCCTTCTAAAGGAGCAATTACCCCACCATCAGGCAGCCCATCGCTTTAACATGCCGTTAGATGAAACCGTTAAATTGATGCATGAAGTTGAAGATGAAATAAACGAAAAATTAGAAAGAAAAATAAAGAATTATAAGTGGATTGACTACACAGAACAAGTACATGGTGATCAAATTGAGACAATTAAAAACATACAGTATTTCCTAGTTTTATCATAGACCTGAAGGGTGATTTCTCTATCAGAAATCACCATTTAATACAAAGAAAAAGTAAACGGTGAAAGAAATCTATACGAATTGGTATAAAAGAAAATAAAAATCTACTAGCTGTGATCCATTTCATGATGCTGAGCTGAATTAACGGTAGAAAAAATGTTTTTTTAAGAAGAATATTAATTGGATTTATCGTCACATTCATTACATAAAGTGGATCAGTGTCATTGTTAAATCGTAATTATTACGATATGGAGGGGTTAAAAAATGAAAAAAATACCTGTAACGGTCTTGAGTGGTTATTTAGGAGCGGGGAAAACAACGATTTTAAATCATATTCTTAATAACCGGGATGGCTTAAAGGTAGCGGTCATCGTCAATGATATGAGTGAAGTAAATATTGATGCGGAAACGATTAAGCAAGGCGGCGGTCTAAAAAGGACAGAAGAAAAACTTGTAGAGATGTCAAATGGCTGTATTTGCTGTACGCTCCGGGAAGACTTGCTTGTGGAGGTTGAAAAATTAGCCTTAGAGGGAAATATTGATTACATCATTATTGAATCAACAGGAATCAGCGAGCCGGTTCCAGTTGCCCAAACTTTTTCTTACATAGACGAAAAGCTTGGAATCGATCTTACACGTTTTTGCAAGCTCGATACGATGGTCACGGTAGTCGATGCTAATCGGTTTTGGCATGACTTTCGATCAGGAGACAGCCTACTTGATCGAAAGGAAGCATTAGGTGAGGAAGACAATCGTGAAATTGCGGATTTATTGCTGGATCAAATTGAATTCTGTGATGTTTTGATCGTGAATAAATGTGACCTTGTTAATGAGCAGGCGTTGGTTCACCTAGAACAAGTGCTTCGAAAGCTTCAGCCGGAAGCACGAATCATCCGAACCAGTAAGGGAGAGGTACAGCCAAGCGATATTCTCAATACAAACCTCTTCGATTTTGAGAAAGCGAATGAATCGGCTGGGTGGATTAAAGAGTTAACAACCGGACATCAAGAGCATCAACCGGAAACGGAAGAGTACGGCATTACCTCTTTTGTTTATAAGAGAAGACTTCCCTTTCACAGTGACCGATTTTATAAGCTCATGCATTCTCTTGCTAAGAATGTGGTAAGGGTTAAGGGAATAGCGTGGTGCGCGACAAGAAATGAGTTCGCTCTTTCGGTTTCACAAGCAGGACCATCCATCATGATTGAGCCTGTTTCCTATTGGGTGGCCACCATGCCTTTGCTTGAACAAGAATCAATATTAAACGAACATCCTCATATAAAAAAAGATTGGGATCCTGAATTTGGAGATCGAATGACCCAAATGGTGATTATCGGAACAGAAATGAATGAGAAAGAAGTAACCAAGCAATTAGATGCTTGTTTACTAACAACTAACGAGTTTAATTCAGATTGGAACTTGCTTGAAGATCCTTTTTACTGGGATATCCCGGAAAAAGCCTAATAAAAACCCTGTGAAAGGTTTGTCTATTAGGGATTCTACTCAAAGAGTTTTATAATCAATGAAATATGAACGTTATGAAAGTATGCTGCAGAGGTGAAAATTAATGGAATATCAACTAGCTATCGTTGGAGGAGGCCCTTCTGGTATTGGGTTTGGAATTCTCTTAAAACAATTAGGGATCAAAGACTTTGTGATCCTTGAGAAAAATCAAGTTGGCTCCACATTCTTTAAATGGCCGAAGGAAATGAAGCTTATTACTCCCTCTTTTACGGGGCATGGATTTGGACTGCTGGATTTAAATGCGATTACGCCTGATACCTCCCCAGCTTATACGTTCCATAAGGAGCATGTTAGCGGGGAAGAGTACGGAGAATACTTGACCATGCTTGCTGAGCATTTTGAGCTTCCAATCAAGGAAGGGAAAGAAGTTTCCGAAATCAAGTTTGGGAAAACTCATGTGTCCTTTAAAGCCGCCGGTGGAGAAATGATGTCAGCTAAATGCTTAATTTGGGCTACAGGAGAGTATCAAACCCCGAATGATCGGCCCTTTGAAGGAGCAGAGCATTGTCTTCATAATAGCCAGGTCGGTTCCTGGGATGAAATTGAGGGAGATGAGGTGGTCATCATAGGCGGTTACGAAAGCGGAATGGATGCTGCCTATCATCTCATTCAAAAAGGAAAGCGGGTAACAATTGTTTCCCGGAGCAAACCATGGAAGTCAGAAGAAGCGGATCCAAGCCTTGTTTTATCTCCCTACACGTATGAGAGGTTTGACAAAGCATACGGGACGGGGCGGTTAACTATGAAAGGGAATTTAGAGGTATTGAAGGCTGATTACCTGGATGGACAATTCCAGCTCTATTTGACCGACGGAACGACCTTACGAACACAAACAAGGCCCATCCTAGCTACCGGTTTTAAACCGGGGGCGAGCCAAATCGCTGACTTATTTGAATGGGGAAAGGACGGGGTTCCACAACTTACGGAAAAAGATGAATCAACTAAGCAAAAAAACTTGTTCTTATTAGGTCCAAGTGTTCGTCATAAGAACGTTATTTTCTGTTTTATCTATAAATACCGGCAGCGCTTTGCCGTCGTAGCCAAAGAAATGATGGATCGTTTGAACCTTGATTATGATGAAAAGGTACTTGAGAAATATAAGCGGAATCAGATGTATCTTGATGATCTTTCTTGCTGCGAGGTTAAATGCGAATGCTAGCCGAAACAAAAGCTACCCATCGAATTGTATTGATTGGGATGGAATCTTCCGGGAAAACCACCTTTTTCTCCAAATTGACAAACCAAGCATTAGGGGAAGAATCCAATGTCAAAGGGAGCACTTACAGCGTGCGGACTCATCGTGTCAAGCACATTGAATATGTAGACACTCCTGGAATTCATGGTAGTGAGACCTTTACAAATGAGATGGTCAAGCGGGAAGTTCAAAAAGCGAACGGAGTGGCTCTTATTGTGAGGGGGACGCACTTGCAGGAAGAATTGTCCCTCCTCACTGCTTATTTAAAAAATATCACGAAGCCAGTGCTAATTGTCGCAACTTACGCGGATAAAATGACCGTTCAGAGCAAGAATCTGCTTGAGAAACAGAGTTTAGCCATGAAGATTCCGTTATTTCTCCTGGATTCCCGTAAAGCATCTAATGAGCAGTTGAGCCATTTTCATGCATGCATAGATGAAAGGCAACTTATTGCAGAAGACATGGTAAATTATCTGTTAAATTTGCCGTTGGAGCAGGTAGAACCGAATCCTCTCTGGCTGGATGATCCATTTTGGGGAAAATGGGTCTCTGTTTTCCTTTTAATGTGCATGTTTCTCCTACCAGTGATGGCTTCCTATTTTTTTTCAGATGCCATTTCTCCCCTGGCAGATCAATATATTATTTTTCCGCTTCAAGAAGGGCTCTCATCGTTTCCACCACTTATGAAAAGCATTTTAGCTGGGAATTACGGTGTTTTATCGTTAGGAGTTTATTCGTTTATCTGGTCCTTTCCAGTTGTCTTTCTCATCGGTTGTTCCACTGCAATAGCCGATGAGACAGGGATTAAGGATCGAATTGTTGATGCCCTTGATGCTCCTCTGCGTAAAATTGGCTTAAATGGAAAAGACCTAATCCCGGTTCTGTCTGGCTTTGGGTGTAATGTTGTTGCGGTTTTCCAAACAAGAGGCTGCAGCTTATGTACACGCAAACCGTGTATTTCTCTAATTTCCTTCGGTTCCGCCTGCAGTTATCAAATTGGTGCAACTTTATCTGTATTTAATTCTTCCCAGAAACCCTGGCTGTTCTTTCCCTATTTGATGCTGCTTATAGGGGGAGGCATTTTACACACTAGACTATGGAATAGAGAACTGAGACTTCAGGACAATCCTGTCATGAGGAAGGCTTTTCTGCAAAAACCGACCAAGAGTGGATTCTTCTTTCGATTAAAATCGGATCTTAAGCAATTCTGTACACAGGCCATGCCAATCTTCCTTTTGATTTGTGTCGTATCCTCTCTGCTTTATGAGGCTAAACTCCTTCATGTCTTTTCATATATTTTCCGTCCTATACTCAAGCTGATGGAACTCCCTGCTGAGGCGGCTTCAGGTTTGGTCTTCTCAATCATTAGGAAAGATGGAATATTGGTATTTAATGAAGGAAACGGCGAGTTATTAACTCAATTGAGCAGCATACAGCTATTAACCCTGGTATTTTTAGCATCGACCATGACCTCTTGTGTTGTCACCATGATGACTGTTTGGAAAGAATTAGGTCCAGCCGATGCGCTGCTACTTATTTTAAAACAACTAGCCACTTCTTTTCTTTGTACGGGCATTATGATTAGCGTTAGTTTATTTTTTATTTAAAGATTCAGAGTCTTGATAAGTACAGAAGGAAAGAAGGAGCGCATATGCAAAAACATGTTGAAATTTATATCTTAGCTGGATTTTTAGGAAGTGGGAAATCAACGCTATTGAAGAAATTGTTGCTGGAAGAAAAAGAAAAAGGTCGCAAGGTAGCTGTGTTAATGAATGAACTAGGGGACTACTTGGTGGACTCAGGAATTATAGGGACAGATATTGCTCTTAGGGAAATTTTAAATGGGTGCATTTGCTGTACGATGAAGGACGAAGTGGAGATTCAGCTTTTGATGTTGTATCAGCAAGAACAGCCGGATGTAATTTATATTGAGGCCACAGGGGTGGCCCATCCTATTGAAATATTGGATGCATGCTTATCACCAGTCATTGCACCCCATGTCCAAGTGAAGTCCATTACCAGTGTAGTTGATTCTAAACGATGGCTCGATCGCGCACGATTAAACAATCAGCTTCAAAAGTTATTAGAGGAGCAGGTCCGACATGGAGACCACATTTTGCTTAATAAAGCAGACTGTGTGGCTGAAGAAGAACTCGCAGTAATTCAAAATGAAATAAAAGAGATAAATCCCAGGGCCAAGTTATCTATCACTACATTTGCGGATGTATCGCTGTCGAAATTTCGGTTCAGCCGTGAAGAGAAAGACCATCAAAACAAAGAAAACATGCATGTCCATCATCACCTACATATTCAAACCATGACGTATTCATTTCTAGAGAAAATCCAACGAGAAGACTTTGAGAATTGGCTTAAAACTCTTTCTCCCAGCATATTTAGAGTCAAAGGGTTCGTACGCTTTAAGGAGGATCCTCGAACTCACTTAATTCAATATTCATATGGACTTCCATACATCTTTGCTCAATCGATTAAATTTCCAACCAATATAGTTTTGATTGGAGCTAACATGAATAAGGAACAGTTGAAAAATGACCTAATGACACTTGAGAGGCTTCCTGTGATTCATTCATAATCCAGAAGGTGAATCTATGGAAACCATATAGCTGAAAGTAGCTAAAAATAGAAAAGATCAAAATAGAGGATATCAAAGTTAAAGGGGGGGACTACATCATCTTAAGGAACAAACTCTGTTTAATAAAATTACTTGCTCAATCAATAAAAAAATGGTAAATTATCAATTATTACATATTAAATCGTAACCATTACGATTTTCGAAGAATAGGTGTATGTAAAAATAGATCGTTGTACAGTTTTATTATCAAAATCGTAATCATTCAGAATTACAAAGGAGAAATAAAAGTGAAGAAAATACCAGTAACTGTATTAAGTGGATATTTAGGGGCGGGAAAAACAACATTATTAAATCACATTTTAGCAAACCGGGAAGATAAAAAGGTTGCTGTGATCGTTAATGATATGAGTGAAATAAATATTGATGCGTCTTTAGTGAAACAAGGAGGTTTTTCACGTACAGAAGAAAAACTGGTGGAAATGCAAAACGGCTGCATTTGCTGCACGCTGAGGGAAGATTTAATAAAAGAAGTGGAGAAGCTTGCTGTTATAGGAGATATTGATTACATTGTCATTGAATCAACCGGCATTAGTGAGCCGATCCCCGTGGCCCAAACGTTTACCTACGTTGATGAAAATTTAGGAATTGATTTATCGGCGATTTGCAGGCTCGATACCATGGTGACTGTTGTAGATGCGAATCGTTTCTGGCATGATTTTGCTTCCGGGGAAAGCCTGCTAGATCGGAAACAGGGAACAGATGAAACCGATACAAGAGAAGTAGTCGATTTGTTAATTGACCAAATCGAGTTTTCCAACGTCATATTGTTAAATAAAGTAGACCTAGTGGAAGAGGAAGACAGACAGGAATTAAAAACTGTCCTTCAAAAACTAAATCCGGAGGCGCAAATTATTGAAACAGATCATGCCAGAGTTCCACTCGATCAAGTTTTGAATACAGAACGGTTTGATTTTGAGAAAGCTAGCCAAGGTGTGGGCTGGATAAAAGAATTAAATAATGAACATATACCCGAAACAGAGGAGTATGGAATCTCTTCTTTCGTTTACAGCAGGCGACTTCCTTTTCACCCCGATAGATTAATGAACTGGTTAGAAAATTGGCCTGTAGAAGTGGTTCGGGCAAAAGGCTTCTTATGGCTGGCATCCCGAAATAATATAGCAGCTTTACTGTCACAAGCGGGCCCTTCGATTACTATTCAAGGTGCTGGTGAATGGATCGCAGCATACCCTGAAGAGGAGCAGCAACAAGTGTTAAGGGAAGAACCAGAACTACTGGAAAAATGGGATCCAGTTTATGGTGATCGGTTAACAGAGCTGGTTATGATAGGAATTGACATGAATCAGACGGAGATTGAAAAAACACTTGATGACTGTTTATTAACAGAAGAGGAACTAAATATGGAGTGGTCTGGGTTTAAAGATCCACTACCGCCATTTGTGGAAGCATAAACAAAATTAGGAGGATTTTATGATGAGAGTAAAAATTACGTTAGCATGTACAGAAACAGGAGACCGCAATTACATTACCACTAAAAATAAGCGAAACAACCCAGACCGTATTGAGTTGATGAAATACTCACCACGCCTAAAAAGACGTACGTTACACCGTGAAACAAAATAGATAAGAATAACTAAAACTTCAGCAGTCCCTTCAAAAAAAATAATTAAAACAAAAAAGACCCGTTTTTTCGTGAACAGGTCTTTTTTTCATATCTTATCTATGTTGCCTTTAATCTTGTTTATTTATTTGGTGGAGCGATGTATCAATAATAAAATAAAGGGCTATTCAATTTTAATGCCTACGTCAAATACATAGGGCTGCTGTGGAGCAGTAATTTTTGAAAGCTGGTCAATTTTTATAACGGGAATTGTCTCCCCATTGAATTTTGTTTGCTCAATTTTTCCTGTTACTTGAACCCATTTATCCTTCGGCAATGCAGCTACCTCTCCCTTTGCCATCATTCCATATACAGAGGCATCGGCAACGCAGCATGTGATTCCAAATCGAGCAACAATAATCTGGTTTTGCATAAATTCTTTTTCCCGATACACAAATCCTTTTGTGGTTACCGTTTTTCCAATCATCCCATTTAGATTATCTTGAATAATGCTCATTATGTTTACATATTGGTTATCGTCTATATTAATACTATTAGCCTTTACTATTTTATTCTTCAACTCATCATATTCTTTTTGAGATAAAGGCTCAGGTTGATTTTCAAGTACACTTTGTGTGTTAGTGGATGTAATAGAATTGTTGGTATTAGATGATGATTGTAAATTTGCACTGTTATTTAAAGTTTTATTTTGTTTAGGCGGTTGAGAGCTAGCTCCCAATTTAATTGTTCTGTTCATTGCAACAGAGCTGCCCAGCACATTGTTCGAGAAAAGAAATCCTGTAGTAATAGGTATAATAAACAATAAATAAAGAAACACACTCTTCCCGAAAGAGGAAGGATAGGTATGGTCCCCGTCACAATCACAATGATAAGAATGCTCCTTCCCTGAAGTTCCTCTTATAATTAGAAGAACGCCAAGAATAAGGAATATAAAGAGAGTAAAGTAAATAAATCGAATCATTTTTGGTGCGATTAAAAGAGATATATTATTCGTTAGAAGTAATTTAAATAACAGTAGCATAAATCCAATCAAAATGATTCCCCTGATAAGATGATGAAAAGAAAAATCTTGGACTTTATTATTTTTCATCTTTGGACACCCCCATTATATAAAATTAGCTGAAAAACATAAACGGAAAAATAGACGATAAGAGGAGTTACCAATAGTAGATATATGACAAACTTTTTCTTAAAATAACCGAATAACATTAAAGTGTTTTTTATATCGATCATAGGACCGAAAACAAGAAATGCAATGATGGAACCTCCTGTAAAAGTGGAACCAAATGACGAGGCGACAAAGGCATCTGCTGAAGAGCATACAGAAAGGACGTATCCTAGTCCCATCATAGCCATTGGTGCAAAGGTTGTGCTTGTCCCTATTGTCAAGAGAACATTTCGGTCCAAGAAGGCTTGAAATAAACTGGCAAGAAATGCACCTATGAATAAATACTTACCTGTATCAAATAATTCATCACTTGCATGATAGAGTGTTTCTAGTAGTTTATTTCCTCTATGGTGGTTGTGGTGGTGATGGTCTTCCTTCTGCACTTTAAGAATATTTTCACCTTTAAAACGTCTGTAAATGATTAATCCAATAATAATTGAACTTATAAATCCTACAAACATCCTTGCATTGGCTACATAAGGTGTGCTTTTAAATGCAAAATAAGTAGACGCATAAACGACAGGGTTTAAGATTGGAGCACTGAGCATAAATACAACACCTACATGTGAAGGCATGCCTTTTTTTATTAACCTGCGAACGACAGGAACGATGGCACATTCACATATTGGAAAGATGATTCCTAGTAAAGCAGCAGGTATAAGGGCTAAATAGGCATTACTGGGCAAAACCCTTCGGATTACATTTTCGGAAACAAATGATTGGATAATGGCTGACACAAATACACCAAGTAAAATAAATGGAATGGCTTCTAAAATAATACTTAGAAAAATAGTGTTTACATTAAAGAACGTGCTTGGGATTCTGGTAAAAAAAGAGATGCTTTTTAGTGCCTCCGCAAAGAGAAATAGAAAAAGGAATAAACAAAATAATAGAAAAACGAGACTATCTTTAAACATCTTATTTATAAAGGCCATTAAAAATCTACCTCCTCAAATCTATCAATCCTATCATATGGATATGCACTTATACTCAATTTATTTCATTAAAGATTTGATGATTGACATAAATAAATAATTGTTATAAGAATTAATTCGTAATAATTACGATTTATATATTGCTATTAATCTTATATATACAAAATAAATATTCACTTTAAATCGTAATAATTCCTAATTAAAGATACATTGGAGGAAAACAAATTATAGTGTAAATTTTTAAATTAAATTTAATATGAGAATTAAATTTCACCAGGCTTTAAGGGCGTTTTTTATTGTTTATCGGAGGACAATTTGGGGACAAATTAGAGCAAACTTTTCCCAACGACAAAAACTCATAATAAAACTGTTTTAATCAAAAAGTATATCCATCATTGAAAGGGCTTGGTGTCATAGGTTCAATCAGGATTATCCTTCCTTTGGGTGATAAATGGAAGAAGAGGAGGTTAGGTTAACCTTGGCGGGGTAAGAATAGAAATTATAAGAGAAGGGGCAGCATCTAGATTAGAAGAAATCCTCTTCGTTTACAGTAATCATTCATTAAGTTCGATTTTTAGTATTTAATAAAATGTGTAATTTGATCCTCCGTCAGCTTATTTTTGGGCTCTGGGCATAAAATCTTAATAGAAAAAAGCCTGTTTAAACAATTTTAATATCACGTTTGCTATGTTAAGAGGAACCGGACGAATCAATTGATTTGTCCGGTTAAAAAAAGCTTTATTTATCTTGTATAACAAAATAATGACTCTTTCTGTAAACCATTGCTTCCATTGTCGCGATTAGTTCATTTTCACTTTGGACATCGATTTTGTACCAAGCGAGTTTGTGATTTTTCTTTATTTCTATTGCATTTGCAGTTAAAGTCCTACCACGTTTGCCAGCTGATATAAAATTAACATTTGTTGTGACGCCCACTGCTGTTTTGCCATATGAGTTGCTTGCAGCTGCAAATACGTAATCTGCAAGTGAAAAGATAATTGCCCCGTGAACCGTTCCATGTGCATTAAGCATGCGGTCGTCCGGAATTAATTCAGCTTCCGCTGTGCCAGGTCCGAGCTTTGTCAGCTTCATGCCAAGAAAAGCTGCAAATGGTTCGTCTTTTAGAACTTGTTTAATTTCATCGTAATGTAAATCGTGAATTGCCTGATCATCTAAATGAATAGTCATGGAATTCTCCTTTGCTTAATGATCGTTTGCTGAGCTTATGCCATATCCAGTGTTTGATTTAAACAGTACTTCTGCAAATTTATTTTCGTCTTCTTTTGCTTTAGACAACACTGTACCTATATATGCACCTAAAAAGCCAAGAGGCACGGTAAAAATGGTCGGGTTGCTCATTGTGAAAATAGGATCTCCTGTGAAAATACCCATTCCAGGTTGCGGATTCCATACGTTAGGACTAAGCAAAACTAAAATAAGAGCGCTAATTAACCCAATCAACATGCCGGTGATCGCTCCGGTTGCATTAAATCGTTTCCAGTAAATTGTGCAAAGAATAACCGGCAAGTTGGCGCTTGCTGCTATACCTAATGCAAGTACAGAAAGGAAAGCAACATTCAGCGACTGTGCGAACAATGCTAGCATGATTGAAATAGCCGCAACACTAACTGCCGAGATACGTGCTACAAGAACTTGATGCTTTTCGGTCATTTTTCCGTCTTTAATAATTTCACCATAAATATCATGTGCAAAGGCGGATGCTGATGTTAAAACGAGACCGGATACAACCGCTAAAATAGTGGCAAATGCGACAGCTGAGACGAACGCGAACAAAAATTCACCGCCTACTGTTGATGCGAGAAGCGGAGCGGCCATGTTTCCAGCAGGGTTAGCCTCAACAATACGGTCAAAACCGACGAATGAAGCAGCACCGAACCCTAGGAAAATAGTCATTATAAAAAATGCGCCAATAAACCATGTTGAATATACAACAGATTTTCGTGCAGTCGCAGCATCTTTTACAGTAAAGAAGCGGACAAGTAAGTGCGGAAGTCCTGCTGCACCAAGGACAAGTGACATATTAAATGAAATCATATCGAGTCCATTCGTGTATTTATTACCTGGATTTAAAAAGTCATTACCAAGAGGTGTTGCTGTCTGAACATGGTGGAACATTTCTGCGATGTTAAAGTTATATCGGGAAAATACAATAAACGTCAATACAGTAGAACCCCCCAGTAAAAGAGCGGCTTTTGTTATTTGTACCCAGCTTGTCGCCCGCATCCCTCCAAAAATAACATAAATTGTCATTAATACACCAACGAGTAGAACGGAAGGGCCGTAATCAATCCCGAGTAGAAGTTTAATCAATCCACCAGCACCGACAAGTTGAGCAATCATATAAAAAATAGAAATGACAAGAGTGTTCGCTGCGGCGATCCCTCGTACCTTTTTTGAATTAAAACGTGCAGAGATCATATCAGCTAGCGTGTATTTTCCAAGATTACGAAGCGGCTCCGAAACAAAGTATAATAAGACGAGAAACGCGACAAGATTGCCAATGCTCATATAAAATCCATCGAAGCCAATCAGCGCGATAGCCCCTGTAATTCCGAGAAAAGAAGCGGCGGACATAAAGTCACCAGCCACAGCCAATCCATTTTGCCATGCAGTCAAACCGCCACCAGCTGTATAAAAATCGCTAGCGTTTTTTGTTTTCTTAGAAGAATAATATGTTATTGTAAGCGTTAAAAATATAATGGCTAAAAAAAGTATAAGAGATAATGTACTCATCCACCAAGCTCCTTCTTGTATTTAGTTAAGATATTTTGGGCTATTTTGTCATACTTCTCTGATTTTTTTAGGTAGACTATTCCACCGATCCAAACAACAACGAATTGAAGAAGTGCGTAAACCCATGCCCATGTTATACCGAGAAAAGCATCTCCTTTTAATACATCTGTATAAGCAGCTAAAACCGGTAGAACAAAATAAAACGTAAGGAAGAAAGTAGTGACCGGGATAATAAATGCTTTTTTCTTTTGAAGTAATCCCTTAAAATCTGCAGTTTCAACCAATTGATAATAGGACTTTTTTTCGACATGTTCTGTGGCTAAGTAGCTTTTTTCTACTGGTGATTCCATAATAACCTCCCTTTATATAATACGAATTTAAAACGAGAGTGATAAAAAGTGATATATATCGCTCCAGTTAAAATTAGCATAAACAGAAAATTAAGTAAATTAAAATTTTTTAAAAAAATTTCTCTTTTCAATTAAAATTAATAGTAAATACTATTGACAACGTGGAAATGTCGTATTAATCTGAAAAATATATTACTAGATTTATTATTTTCGTGATAATTCTGTTATGTAATATTTTGGTGAAATGAAAAACAAATGAGGGGGACTGACACAATGTATAATCCAGAAATTGAAACCGCTACCTGTAATGAAATGGAAAGTTTGCAACTGACACGTCTTCAAAAAACGGTTAGTAATGTATTTAAGAATGTACCATTTTACAAAGAAAAATTTGATGAACTTGGTATTACACCAGAGGATATTCAACAGTTAAGCGATGTAACAAAGCTTCCATTTACCAAAAAACAGAATTTTCGTGAGCAATACCCATTCGGTCTATTTGCAGTTCCCATGGATCAGGTTGTCCGCGTTCATGGGTCATCTGGAACAAGCGGAAAGCCGACAATTGTAGGATATACAAAAAATGATATTGAAAACTGGTCAATAATGGTTGCCCGTGCAATTGTCACTGCAGGCGGTAGGAAATCTGATATTTTTCATAATGCCTATGGCTATGGATTGTTTACAGGCGGGCTTGGTCTTCATTACGGAGCAGAAAAGTTAGGCGCTGCAACATTACCAATTTCGGGGGGAAACACAGATCGGCAAATTACACTTATTAATGATTTGAAACCGAGAGGTATTTGCGGAACGCCATCTTATATTCTAAATATTGCTGAAAAGATGGAAGAAATGGGGATAGACCCTGCTGATAATGGAATCGAATATGGTATTTTTGGCGCTGAGCCTTGGTCGGAAGAAATGAGAGCGACACTTGAAAAGAAACTAAAATTGAAAGCGGTTGATATTTACGGCCTAAGTGAAGTTATGGGACCGGGTGTTGCGATAGAATGTCATGAAGCACAGGATGGACTTCATATCGCAGATGATCACTTCCTGGTTGAAGTTATTAATCCAGATACACTCGAACCGGTAGCAGATGGAGAAATTGGAGAACTTGTTTTTACTAGCTTAACGAAGGAAGCCCTACCAATTATTCGTTATCGAACAGGGGATCTTGCCGCTATTACTCGAGAAAAATGTAAATGTGGACGTACGACAACGAGAATGACCAGGGTAAAAGGCCGAACAGATGACATGCTTATTGTCAGAGGTGTAAACGTTTTCCCTTCTGAAATTGAACGGGCATTGTTGCAAGTGAAGGGACTCGTTCCTCATTATCAGATTCACCTTGTTAAGAAAGGTGCAATGGACAGTGTTGAATTGCATGTTGAAATTGAAAGCGATTTCTATTCCGGAATTGATGGAGACTTAACGCATGCCAATGTTCAGAAATTAAAGAAAATGGTCCAGCACCATATGAAAAACACATGCCTAGTGACGATGGATATCGTTGTCAACATTCCAAAAGCCATCCCACGTTCTGAAGGAAAAGCCATTCGTATTGTTGATAAGCGAAACAGTGCTATGGTCAGCGTATAACGAAACAGTCATTATCACAGCAAATTGTGCATGTTGTTGCGTTCATTTTCACAAAGATGAACAAAAGCCATTCCTTTGTCATTTTAACCAAAAATTTCTGATTCAGTTGCACCGTGCCTACAATCGAATAAATTGGATTCGTCACGGTTTAAAGTTCAGTTAAATAAAGGAGAGTATTGCCTATTCTTTTATTTTAAAAAAATGACGCAATATTCTTGCTTTTTATATAACAATAAAATATAATTACGTTAAATAAACGTTATATAGTTTTTAGTAAAAGGGGGATTTGAAATGAGCGTTCTTTTAAATGAAATAACTGAACAGGAAAAGTTGGAGCAGTTTATAGCAAGGATTGAAGCTGGAGATAAAATTGAAGCAGATGATTGGATGCCAGATGAATATAGGAATACATTAATCAAATTGATATCTATGCATGGTATGAGCGAAATAATGGGAGCACTACCTGAAAAGGAATGGGTACCTAAAGCTCCCACTTTACATAGAAAGCTCGGGATTATGGCGAAGGTACAAGACGAAATGGGACACGGACAATTATTGCTTCGCGTTGCGGAAGACTTATTGAAACCATATGGCAAAAAACGGGACGATTTGATGCAGGATCTTTTTACAGGGGATTTAAAGTTTCATAATGTTTTCCATATGGAAGCTAAATCATGGGGAGATGCAGGGCTGATTGGCTGGTTAGTTGACGGAGCGGCCATTATCACCCAAACGGATATGCTTGGTGCATCTTACGGTCCATATGCCCGTGCATTACACAGAATTTGTGCAGAAGAGGTTTTCCACGCTCAACACGGAGAAGCAATTATTATGGCTTTGGCTGAAGGTACAGGAGAACAAAGACAAATGGTACAAAACGCACTTAATTATTGGTGGGAATCTTTGCTGCTTTTCTTCGGACCGCCAAGCAAGAATGAAATGGGTGTTTCAAAACAAGATGTTACCCTAAAGTTTAGAATCAGAACGGGCACGAATGAAGGACTTCGTCAATCTTTCTTTAGCAAATATATTAAGCGGATTCATTCACTTGGTTTTACCATTCCGGATGAAACTCTGCGATTTGATGAAGAAACAGAAAAATGGATTTATAAACAGCCTGACTGGAATAAATTGAAGAAGATTGCTAGAAATGAAGGACCTCGTTCACAAGAGCGCTTGAATCTTAGAAGAATTTCTTACAAAAATAACCAATGGGTACGTGAAGCATTGTCTCCAAAAACTGTCTAAGGGAGGGGAAGGAACATGGAAACTAGGCAAGAATCTTATTTTGAGGAGTTTGAAGTATTTAGCCGCAAGACCCCAACTGCACCAGTACAATATCATTTTAGCTTGCTCGCACCGAATGAGGATATTGCGATCCTGATGGCGCAGGAAAACTTTATGCGACGTGAAGCAGTGGATGATATCTGGGTTGTAAAACGTCAGAATATACGTAAAATGAATTCGGAAGAAAAGAAAACGCTTCAACGTTTAGACAATAAAGAATACCGCACAACAAAAGGGTATGGCTATTTAAAGAAAAAATGGCGGAAATATGAACAAGAAATGCTTGATGAGAAGGAAATTTTTTCTTGGGCAGGAGGCGTGAAAAATGGCAAATAATTCATCAGCAGAGAACACAGCAATAAAAGAGTTGCTATTTCAATTAGCAGATGATGATTTTATTCATTCATATCGTGGATCTGAATGGCTAGGTCTCGCTCCTCACATTGAAGAAGACGTAGCAACTTCCTCCATCACCCAAGATACAATGGGTCATGCGGCCATATTCTATCAATTGTTAGAAGAACTCGGTGAAGGGAATGCAAATCAGCTTGCCCATGACCGTCCAGCGAATGCAAGGCGTAATGCGATTATCTTGGAACTCGTTAATGGACCTGGCTATTATATGGAAGAACCGGATTATGATTGGGCTTTTGCAGTTGTACGAAATTATTTTTATACCCAAGCTAAAGTGATTAAGATTCAATCACTACATTCAAGTTCATATGAGCCGCTGGCTGAAGTTGCGGCAAAGGTGCAAATGGAACTTTACTATCATTTAATGCACTGGAAAACATGGTTCGTTCAACTTTTAGCTTCAGGCCATGAAGAAGCTTTTTCCCGAATGATAGCAGCTATTGAAAAAACGTTGAAAGATTTCCAAGGTGTTTTCTCTCTTGGAGAACATCGAAATAAAATTGTGCAACAAGGTTTAATTGAAAGCGAAGCGGTTTTACTGAATAAGTGGATTCAGGCTGTTGCACCTGTATTGAACAGTGTTGGGCTCCAAGGACCCATTGAAGTAGGAATGGCTCAAGGAGACGGACGAAATGGGAAGCACACAGAGGATTTAGAGAAGGCACTCGAAACTTTAAGTGAAGTATACGCTAGTAATAAAGAAGCTGCCTGGTAATACAAGACGAAAAGGGGGAGGGGGACTATGTCTACCATGTTATTAACATCAGAAGAAATATATAAACTACTGGAAAACGTAAAAGATCCTGAAATTAATACAGTCAGCATTCTAGATTTAGGAATGGTGGAGAATGTGGAGATATCAGGATCAGATGTTTCAGTAAAAATACTGCCTACCTTTCTAGGGTGTCCAGCATTGTCTATCATTCAAAAAAATGTTGAAACAGCCGTTAAACAGCTGCCAAGCGTTGAAGGAGTGAGCGTAGAATTCCTACGTTCCCCATCCTGGACATCTGACCGGATTACGGAAAAGGGGAAAGCGGGACTAAAGGTATTCGGAATCTCCCCTCCCCCTCGGCAAATGAAAGAAGATGGATCGTGGCATATAGATTGTCCGTATTGTGAATCCACCTATGTCACGATGGAAAACATATTCGGACCCACAGCGTGCCGCAGCATTTTATATTGCAAATCATGTAAAAACCCATTTGAAGCAATGAAACCAATGATTAAATTTATGTAACATGGAGGGAATAAAATGGTAAAGTTAATTGCTCTATATAAGCAGCCGGAAAATAAAGAAGAATTTGATGAACATTATTTCAGTGTTCATGGTCCTATCACAGAAAAAATCCCAGGTCTTCAAAAAATGGTGGTTACGAAAATAGTCGGAACACCAATGGGGAAAGACTCTGAATATCACATTCTATGCGAAATGTATTATGAAAATCATGAAGCACTTCAACAAGGTATGCGTTCCCCTGAAGGAAAAGCATCAGGAAAAGACTTGATGGGTTTTGCTGGGAAACTTGTAACAATGATGATTGGTGAGGAAGTATAAGGATGGGACTGTTTCAATATATTGAAACTTCTGTCGAGAATGAAATTGGTTTTATCACTTTAAATAGGCCTAAACAATTGAATGCGCTGAACCGGACGATGGTCGGTGAAATTGTTTCTGCAGCAGAAGAATTCGACCGTGATAGCCAAGTGAAAGTAATCTTATTATCCGGTCATGGAAAAGCATTTTCTGCTGGAGCGGATATTGATGAGATGGCCAATGACAATCCTGTTAGTTTGGAATTGTTGAATCAATTTGCTGATTGGGACCGGTTAAGTTTCGTTAAAAAGCCTATCATTGGTGCAGTCAAAAGCTTTGTATTCGGCGGTGGCTTTGAGCTTGCCTTATCATGTGACTTACTTATAGCTGCTGGAGATACACTGTTTTCCTTTCCAGAGGTAACACTTGGAGTTATGCCTGGAGCAGGAGGGACACAAAGACTGACGAAGCTAGTGGGTAAAACAAAGGCACTTGAATGGATCTTGACCGCCGAAAGAATCAATGCAGAAACAGCCTTAAAATACGGCATTATTAATAAAATTGTCGCACCCGAATTATTGATGGAGGAGGCAATTGGCTTTGCAAGAAAGATTGCGGCACAGCCGCCTTTAGCAGTCAGAATGATCAAAGACTCTGTTAATAAGGCAGTGGATTACTCCTTATATGAAGGAATGCAATATGAAAGAAAGAATTTCTACTTGCTCTTTGCTTCTGAAGATCAAAAGGAAGGCATGGAAGCGTTTGTAGAAAAAAGAAAGCCAAATTTTACAGGCAGATAAGGAGTTATGCTATGTACGAAACAATTACTTTTCGGATTGAAAACGGGGTAGCTTGGCTCAGTCTAAACCGACCTGATAAATTGAATGCTTTTACATCACAGATGAATAAAGAAATCCAAAAGGCAATTAAACACTCGTCAAACTCTCATGAGGTGCGTGCGATTGTCATTACCGGAGAAGGAAGGGCCTTTTGTTCCGGTCAAGACTTAGCAGATGTGGATGACAGCATGAATTTAGGGCAAATGCTCCGTGATGAATACGGTCCGATGATGAAGGAAATCGTCAGTTGTGAAAAACCAATTATTGCAGCAGTAAACGGTGTTGCTGCAGGGGCAGGCTTCAGTCTGGCATTAGCCTGCGATTTCCGTCTTGTCTCTGAGAAAGCAAGCTTTCTTAATGCCTTTATCAATATTGGGTTAATTCCTGATTCGGGTAATCTGTATTTCCTTTCACGAATAGTGGGTCATGCAAAGGCATTAGAGCTATCTGTATTGGGAGAAAAAGTACCTGCTGCTGAGGCAGAAAAAATGGGTCTTGCTACAAAAGTAATCGGAGTAGAGGACTGGAACGAACAAGTGACAGCCTTTGCAGAAAATATTGCAAGCAAACCAACGAAAGCAATCGGCTTAATCAAAAGATATTTAGAAGCCTCCTACCATATTTCTTTTGAAGAATATTTGAAAGAAGAAGCGGAAGGACAACGAATTGCCGGCTTAACGAAAGATTATGTTGAAGGGGTAACGGCATTTACAGAGAAACGCAAAGCTCAATTTATTGGTGAGTAACATAAAAAAGGAGTGGGATTAATGGTGAAAGTACAAGAAGCAGCAACTTTTGAAAAAGTAGAAATGAAGCGTGATTATTACCATCTAGTTATTAATGGTGAAAGAGTTGAAAGTTCTAATGGAGCCACTATTGATGCTTACAATCCTGCCACGGGTGAAATCATTGCCAGGGTTGCAAAAGCTACACAAGAAGATGCTGAAAGAGCAGTACAAGCAGCTCTGGTAGCTTTCGAAAATGGAAAATGGAAAAAATTCCCTATTAATAAACGCTCTCGTATTTTAAATAAAGTTGCGGCAATTATGCGTTCCCGTTTTAATGAATTAGTTGAATTAGAAGTCTTAAATAGTGGTAAATCCATTTCAGCGGCACAAGGTCAAGTTATGCAAGCTGTTGAAGTTTTTGAATTTTATGCAGGTGCCATTGTAGGACATAGTGGCTCCGTAAATAATATGGCAGGTCAATTCCATAACTATACAGAGAAAGAACCTGTAGGTGTATGTGCACAAATTATTCCTTGGAACTACCCATTGATGATGGCGGCGTGGAAGATTGCACCTGCAATCGCGGTTGGATGTTCTGTCATTGTGAAACCAGCTTCGTTAACTCCATTAACTGCCATTGTTTTAGGGGAAATTTGTATTGAAGCAGGAGTTCCTGCGGGAGTTGTTAATATTATTCCTGGTTCTGGTTCAGATGTTGGAAATTATCTAGTTGAACATCCGAATGTAAATAAAGTCGCTTTCACAGGTTCTACACCAATTGGCAGAGATATCATGGGCAAGGCTTCTAAAACATTAAAGCGTGTAACATTGGAGCTTGGCGGAAAATCTCCGAATATCGTATTCGAGGATGCTGATATTGAAGCGGCTATTGATGGGTCACTATTCGGTATTTTCTATAATACAGGACAATCTTGTGAGGCGAGATCTCGCTTATACGTACACGAGGATATCTATGATGAATTTGTTACTAGATTCGTAGAAAAAACGAAAAAGCTTAAATTAGGAAATCCATTAGATAAAGAAACACATGTTGGATCAGTTATCGATCAAGGTCAATTAGATGTTGTTGATAGTTATGTTCAATCAGCTATTACAGATGGAGCTGAAATCTTAGTGGGTGGAAAGCCGGCAGTAGTTGAAGGATTCGAAGGCGGTTATTGGTATGAGCCGACGGTCATTGGTAATGTGGATCACAATATGAAAGTAGTGAAAGAAGAAATCTTTGGACCAGTTGTCGTGATTATGAAGTTCAAAGATGAAAAAGAGGCAATTAGACTAGCAAATGACACAGAGTTTGGTCTGGGTTCAGCCCTTTGGACGAAAGATGGTGCCCGTGCAACTCGTGTGGGTAACCAAATCCAAGCAGGGATTGTCATGGTAAACTGCCCATTCTCAGCTTTCCCTGGAACACCTTTCGGCGGTTATAAACAATCAGGCTTCGGACGGGAGCTTTGTATTGAGACATTAGATCTTTATACTGAAACGAAAAGTTTTATTTCCTATTATGGAAGCCGCCCATTAAATCCTTTCGGCATTTAATAAGGTGAAACTTTGATCAGGGGCCTGCCGTTGATGGATATTAAACTGAGGTAAAAAATATTGAATAAAGGCTGGCTGAAAAATATTTCAGAAAAATCATTCGGGTATAGTTGGATGCTAATCTGATTCTATCACAGCCAGCCTCTATTATGTGGAAGGAGAAAGTTAGATGATTACAAACATAGTAGTCGTAGGCTCTGGAGTAATGGGCAGAGGGATAGCCTATGTAGGAGCAACTGGAGGATTTGACATAACATTAGTAGATGTGAATCCATCTGCACTAGACAGTGCGAAAAAAGAGATTGATATTATTTTTGAAAAAGGTGTACGATACGGAAAAATCACTTCTGAAGGAGCGGATACAGCAAAAAGCCGATTATTATATTCTTCCAATTTAAAAGAAGCTTCTATTAAAGCTGATTTAATTATAGAGGCCGTTCCGGAGCGTGCAGAAGTTAAAAAAGCTGTTTTTGAAACAATAGAAGAACATGCACAGGATCACTGCTATTTTGCTACTAATACTTCCACTATGAGCCCTACAGAAATTGGCTCTTATGGGAAGCGTCCTGAAAAAACGATTGCGATGCATTTCTTCAATCCTGTACAGAAAATGCCACTAGTCGAAATTGTACGTGGTCTCGAAACGAGTGATGATACAGCAGCAGTAATAAAACAGGTCGCTGAAAAAATGGGGAAAGAGACAGTGGTTATTAACGAATTTCCCGGTTTTGTAACAAGCCGAATCAGTTGCCTGGTTGGGAATGAGGCGTTCTATATGCTTCAAGAAGGGTTAGGAACACCTGAAGAAATCGATAAAGCAATCAAGCTAGGATTGAATTATCCGATGGGCCCATTTGAGCTGGGGGATTTAGTAGGACTAGATGCCCGATTAAATAATCTAAAATATTTACATGAAAAACTTGGCGAAAAATACCGTCCAGCGCCACTTCTTGAAAAGTATGTAAAAGCGGGAAGGCTAGGGCGCAAGTCTGGTAAAGGTGTGTACGACTATACAAAAATTGAAGAGCTGGTGGAAAAATGAGGGACGTTGTAATTGTTGATGCGGTAAGAACACCAATCGGGAAGTATAAAGGAGCATTAAAAAGTGTACGTCCAGATGATCTCGGAGCAATTGTAATTAAAGCGCTAACAGAACGGAATCCAGGGCTGCCATCGGAACAAATCGAAGATGTCATCTTCGGAAATGCGAATCAGGCAGGAGAGGATAACCGAGATGTAGCGAGAATGTCTGCACTTTTAGCTGGTCTTCCAGTGAACGTAGGTGGAACAACAATTAATCGTTTGTGTGGTTCAGGACTTGATGCAGTTATGTATGCTGCACGATCCATAGCTGTAGGGGAAGGCGATATTTACATAGCAGGGGGAACGGAAAGTATGACAAGAGCACCATTTGTCATGGCCAAACCTGAGATTGACTTCCCTCGTGGATCGATGGAGCTTCAGGATACAACAATTGGATGGCGATTTACGAATAAAAAGCTAGAAGAGATGTATGGAGCAGATTCTATGCCTCAGACAGCTGAAAATGTCGCGCAACGCTACTCCATTTCACGGGAAGATCAGGATCAGTTTGCACTTCAAAGCCAGCATCGGGCAAAAATAGCAATGGAATCAAATCGTTTTGCGGAAGAAATCGTACCAGTTCGTTTTCATGATCGGAAAGGGAACGAAGTTGTCATCAATCAAGATGAGCATCCACGTCCAGATACAACGATTGAAAAACTTGCTAAACTGCGCCCGATTTTTGAAGGCGGCACAGTAACAGCCGGTAATGCATCCGGAGTAAATGACGGTGCATCCGCTTTGTTATTAATGAGTGCGGATAAAGCAAAAGAACTTGGTTTGAAGCCCCTTGCAAAATATGTGGTTGGAGCGGTTGCTGGTCTTGATCCTGCTGTTATGGGCCTCGGTCCAATTTATGCAACGAGAAAAGCGCTAGATCGGGCAAACTTATCGGTAAACGATATCGGTCTAGTAGAACTAAATGAAGCTTTTGCATCACAGTCGTTAGAATGCATACGCCAGCTTGAGTTTGATCAGGAAAAGGTCAATGTAAACGGCGGTGCTATTGCGTTCGGACATCCACTTGGTGCAAGTGGAGCTCGTATTTTGACGACGCTTTTATATGAAATGAAAAAACAAAATGTTCAATATGGACTGGCGACAATGTGTGTAGGAGTCGGTCAAGGGATAGCGGCAATTATTGAAAATATAGACTAGAACTAAAGAGGCTGTCTCGAATATGTGAGATGGCCTCTATTTTAAAAAATGGAGGGAATGGCAATGGGAAACGTTTTATATGAAGTGAAAGGTCATATCGGATATGTAACAGTAAACCGACCGGAAGTATTGAATTGTTTTAACTATGATACACTTCGTGAACTGCAGGAGGCTGTTGATTCCATTCATGTAAATCCTGAGGTACGCGTTGTTATTTTTACAGGAGCTGGACAAAAAGCATTCAGTGCTGGTGCTGATTTGAAAGAAAGAAAAACATTGAATGAGGCACAGGTAAGAAGAAATGTGAAGGCGATTCGGGATGTATTTAATAGTATTGCCAGCTTGCCACAGCCGACAATCGCAGCGGTTAATGGTTACGCGCTTGGCGGAGGATTTGAGTGGCTGCTGGCGTGTGACTTTGCGATTGCCGCACAAGGTGTATCCATGGGGTTGACCGAAACGAGCTGGGCAATCATTCCAGGTGCAGGCGGAACGCAGCGTCTTCCACGACTGATTGGTGAAATGAAGGCAAAAGAATTAATTTTAACAGCGAAAAAAATCTCATCAGAGGAGGCGCTCGACCTTGGTATTGTATTAAAAGTGGTGCCACATGATGTGCTTTCTGAAGAGTGCAAACAATTTGCTGAAAACATGATGAAAAATGGTCCTGTTGCGTTAAAACAGGCGAAATATGCGATCATTCAGGGTATGAACACAGATTTGCAAACGGGGCTTGCGATTGAAGCGAAAGCGTATGAACTGACGATTCCAACAGAAGACCGAATCGAGGCGCTCGATGCGTTTAGTGAGCGGAGAAAACCTCAATTTACAGGGAGATGATATTGAATTTATGATATAATAGAAAAAAAGTTCTCGTTCAAAATATGTAAGGGACAGGGAAAAAGAAAGAGTGAAGAGGTTATGGGTGCAAACACACAATCGATGATTTTCACCATTTATGGAGATTATTTACGTCATTATGGAAACAAAATTTGGATTGGCAGCTTGGTTCGCTTATTGAAAGAGTTTGGGCATAATGAACAGGGCGTTCGTGTCGCGGTTTCCCGAATGGTGAAGCAAGGGTGGATTCAGTCGGAAAAGCAGGGAAACAAAAGTTTTTACTTTTTGACAGAACGAGGTGTTTCCCGGATGGATGAGGCCGCCAACCGGATTTTTAAACTGAACCCACATGAATGGGACAGAAAATGGCGTATTTTAATGTATTCGATTCCTGAAGAAAAACGACAGATTCGTGATGAGCTTCGACAGGAACTATTGTGGAGTGGATTTGGCAGTTTCTTTAATGCCTGCTGGATTTCACCGAATAACCTTGAAAAAGAAGTGAATCTTTTAATCGAAAAGTATGATATTAGTGAATACGTTGATTTCTTCGTCTCGGACTATAAAGGCCCAAAAGATAGTCAATCGCTTGTGGAAAAAAGCTGGCCACTAGAGGAAATCGAGAATAAATATGAGGAGTTCATCTCAAAGTACAGTAAGCAATTCATTGTACATCAAAGTGTGCTAAGCAAAGGAGAAATGTCTGACTCAGAGTGCTTTGTGGAGAGAACAAATCTAGTTCATGAATACAGAAAATTTCTTTTCATTGATCCAGGTCTACCAAAGGAACTTTTGCCGCCAATGTGGAGTGGTAATCATGCGGCTCTGCTGTTTAGTCAGTATTATAAACTTTTAGCGGAACCGGCTAGCAGGTTTTTTGAAAATGTCTTTGAAGCGGATAATGATTTGCGCAGAAAGGATCATTTATATGACGCGAAAAATCATCCGTTAATTATTCATTCAAAAAAATAAAAGCTGCCTCAAAAGTTATTAATGGAAAACTTTCGAGGCAGCTTTTTTTTAAGATCGTGTAAGTTCGAAATCCGTCGCAGTTTTATATTTTTTCAAAAACCAACAGTAATACGGCTCTTAAATTATTTATTTAAGGATCTCTTTAAATTCCCGTCCTTTTTGTACATATGAATCAGTAGATAGGCGAATAAGTTCTAGGTCTTTATCGGTTAACTCCCGGACGACTTTCCCCGGTGAACCAACGACAAGTGACCGAGGCGGTATCTTTTTGCCCGCAGCAATTAGTGTGTTCGCGCCAATAATGCATTCTTCTCCGATTTCCACATTGTCTAAAATGGTAGAGCCCATGCCGATAATGGAACGTGTCCCTACTTTGCAGCCGTGCAAAATAACGTTGTGCCCCACTGTAACTTCGTCTTCAATAATAACAGGACATCCTTCGAATAAATGAATGGTGGAGTTATCTTGAATACTGCACTTTGCGCCAATGATAATCGAATCCTCATCCCCTCGTAAAACAGCATTAAACCAGATGGAGGATTCTTCTTTAATCGTAATATCGCCAATTAAGTAAGCACCAGGTGCCACGAAAACTGTTTTATGAATGGAAGGGGTTATGCCATTGAAAGGGATAATCATTTCTTTCGCTCCTTTTAAAAAATCAGAATTGTTTTTCTATTGATTATAGTATAACATGAAATTAATAGGGGGTTGAAAAAATGAAACATATTTGCAAACTTTTTTCTATACAATATCCAATCATTCAGGGGGGAATGGGGAATATAAGCAATGCTCAGCTTACGGCTGCTGTATCTGAAGCTGGAGGTCTTGGTACGATAGGATGTGGAACGATGACTCCTGAGCAGGTCGAAGCTATTATTCTTGTAACTAAAGACAAAACGCATAACAGTTTTGCGTTGAATATACCAATTAATGTTAGTCCTTATGCAAAAGAAATGATTCAACTGGTCATTAAGCATAAAATACCGATTGTATCATTATCGGCTGGCAATCCTGCTCCTTTTATTCCACTCTTGCATGAAAATGGCATAAAAGTAATTACGATAGTCGCATCGGTCAAACACGCTCAAAAGGCAGAGGCTGCAGGGGCAGATGTACTAGTGGCAGAAGGGTTTGAGGCTGCCGGTATTAATTCAAGTATGGAATTAACCACATTTACGCTCATACCACAAATAAGCCGCCATGTTACAATACCGGTTGTGGCTGCGGGAGGCATTGGAGATGGTCAAGGTCTGGCCGCAGCTTTGATGCTCGGGGCCGCCGGCGTACAGTTAGGTACCCGCTTGATTGCAACGAAAGAAGCTCCATTTCATTCATCATATAAGCAAAGGCTTCTTGACGCAAGGGATACCGAAACCGTTATTTTAGGACGTTCAGTAGGACAAGTAAGACGCGTTTTAAAAGCACCATATGCTACTCGCATTATTGAATTGGAACGAAGCGGATTGGCCTCGGAACAATACCGTGACATGACATCAGAGGACCGTCACATTACAGGTGCGATTCAGGGGGATGCTGAGAATGGTTTCATGAATAGCGGGCAGGTGGCCGGACTAATTGAACATATTCCAACCGTGAAAGAACTGCTTGATGGCATGATGAACGATGCTAGAAAACAAATGGAAGATCGATTAAGCAGCTTTGCTGTGACGTTATTATAAAAGTGGAGGCTTAAGGTACATTTTAATATTGATGAGTTTATTTTTAAAACGATAAAACATTCACGAATGTTGTTAAATCAGCATTATGAGTGTTTTTTCTTTGGTGAAAAATTGGATTGGAATGTATTTTTTACATTTTTTAAAAAAAGGTTTTCCGAAATTTAACAAGAGAATGGTAGTCACCAGGGGAATTATTTTCATAAAACATTTACATTTTTATAAAATCCATAACGTCCTTTTTCTATATTTAACCATATATCATGTATAGAAAGAATTCTAGTAGAAGAAAGGGACTCTAATGGATTTGGTTTTACGAACGTGAATGCGAAACAGCACTGTTATCTTGGTTAGATGATTCTAGTTTTTTAAAGCCAAAGGATATGATATTAAGAGCCATGAATATTGCATGTGCCAATAACGAGCGAAGGCTGAGCTATGTTGTTGGGATTCTGAAAAACTGGGAAAATGAATCATTACTGACCGTAGAGGAAATTGATTCGTATTATGAGAACCAAAAGCCTGTACTTAAGTCTTGGCATTCAACCGAATCGCCGCCTGCCGGAAGGGATATTCCAAGTGGATCTGAACTCGACCTTACGGCAGGTGAAGAGTGATGAGTATGGCTAATATCCGGGCCAGTTGGTCACACCCCCGCCGAAATAACGCATTAATTTGTCAGGGGACTGACCCACAAGCTACTACTTCTTTCTTGAGCTACCGCTTTTTTAGTATTTGAATTATTGGTATAATATAAAAAAGCGTAATGGTCAAAGTAAGGGAGGTACCTAAAATGGGAGAGTCTAATTATATTCTTGAATACATCCATCAAAACAGGGAGCAGCTGGTCAATGAGTGGTTAGATAAATTAAACAGTTTAGATAAGAAAAGTGAATCAAATATGATATCTGACAAAAAGTTTATTAATATTTGCAATGAATATATAAATCTATTAATTTATGACTCTGTTAATGAGAAGAAAGTTATCATCAAAATAAGCGAGTTCGCTCAAAAATTAATTCAATTAGGGTGGACATTAAGTTCTATTATGGATTCTATTACAGAATTTGGTAAGATTGTATTCTTTCATATTACCAAACATGACTCAGAAATGAAGCAAATGGAATTTGTTTGGGATTATGATAAGTGGATTAGTCCGATTAATAACCAATTATTCAGTCAGTACGCAGCCTCTTGGCAAAAAACGATCTCTCTACAAAAAATCGCACTTGAAGAATTATCTGCACCACTTATTCCAGTTTTTGATAATATTTCTGTCATGCCTCTTATTGGAACCATTGATACAGAGAGGGCAAAAAGTATCATGGAAAATTTGCTTGAAGGTGTTGTGAAATATAGATCCCAAGTCGTATTAATTGATATAACAGGGGTCCCTGTAGTGGATACAATGGTGGCTCATTATATTATTCAAGCTACTGAAGCAGTAAGATTAGTTGGGGCAAAATGCTTAATTGTCGGTATAAGGCACGAAATTGCCCAAACAATCGTGAATTTAGGAATTAATCTAAATCAGGTTATTACAAAAAGCAGCTTGCAGGATGGGATTATGGCTGCATTAGAAATGACAAATCGAAAGATTGTATCAACGGAGGAATAGAATGAATACAAGAATACCAATTCTAAAATTATATAATTGTCTGTTTGTTTCCATTCAGTGGGAGCTTGATGATAAAACGGCATTACAATTCCAAGAATTATTGCTGGAAAGAATACATGAAACCGGTGCGAGCGGTGTTGTGATTGATTTAACGTCTGTCGATATGATTGATTCGTTTATTGCTAAGGTTCTAGGAGATGTTATTAGCATGTCTAAATTAATGGGTGCAAAAGTTGTTTTAACTGGCATTCAACCAGCTGTAGCGATTACGTTAGTTGAACTCGGGATTCACCTCCAAGGTGTCCTTACAGCATTAGATCTAGAAAAGGGGTTAGAAACATTACAAAGGGAGTTGGGGGATTAAAGCATGGAGAACGAATCCTCTGTAAAAATATTATCAGAATGGGATATCGTTGCAGCTAGGCAACTGGGAAGAAACATTGCTAAAGAGCTAGGATTTGGAACAGTTGACCAGGCAAGAATCACCACTGCAATTTCTGAGTTGGCACGAAATATTTATTTATATGCTGGTCAGGGAGAGATACATTACGAGCCTGTCAATGATTTTGAAAAAAGGGGTTTAAAAGTAATTGCTGTTGATCATGGCCCGGGAATTCAGGATATTAGGAGAGTGATGGAAGATGGGTTTTCAACATCTGGTGGTTTAGGGGCAGGATTGCCAGGAGTGAAACGATTAATGGATGAATTCGATCTGATCTCATCACTTGGGGAAGGGACAACAGTTCGTGTAGCAAAATGGCTTCGAGATAGAAGGGTTGGATAGAAGATGGATTTTAAACCGATTTTAGAATCAAGTTATCGGGAAATTCTTCGTAGATATATAGAAGAATCTTCCGAAGCAGCACTGTATCAAGGACAAATGTTTAGCAGGAAATCCATTAAACAGCAAATATCCCCTGAAGAAATTATTAGTATCCATTGTAAAGTCTTAAAGGATCTATTTCCAGATATTAGCGATGAAATTTTAGCTTCGTTTGATTTTCTCATTGAATTTATGATGAACTATGGCTTAGCCTATCAAGAACATTTAAGCTTGCGTAACAAGCAGCTTGAAATTAAATCGGAAATTGAAATTGCCGCCGGAATACAAGAAAACTTATTAGAAACGCCCATTCCGAAGCTGGAGGAAGTAGATATTGGTGCCATTAGTATACCGGCAAAGAAAATGAATGGAGACTTTTATCGCTTTGTTCAGGATGGAAATAGTTTTAGTGTTGCCATTGCAGATGTAATTGGTAAAGGAATACCTGCAGCACTTTGTATGTCAATGATTAAGTATGCAATGGATAGTTTGCCAAAGTCCAGAAAAAATCCGAATGATGTGTTAACAAATTTAAATAGAGTCGTAGAAAATAATGTCGATTCAAGTATGTTTATTACCATGTTTTACGGAATATATGATTTCATTAATCATTCATTTACTTATGCTGCTGCGGGGCATGAACAAGGGTTCTATTATCATGCCTCTTCACACTCCTTTGAGGACCTTAAAACAAGAGGCATGGTGTTAGGTGTAGAACAAAATAGTACATATGAGCAGTATGAAAAAAAGGTTAAACCCGGAGATATGATCGTTTTACTATCTGACGGTGTGACTGAATCAAGGACGGGGAATGAATTTATCGAACGTTCGGTCATTACCGATTTAATTCAAACCTTTATGCATTTATCCGCACAAGAAATGGTGGAAAACATTTATCGTCATATCGAGAGACTACAGAATTTTGAGATAAGGGATGATTTTACGCTAATCATTTTAAAAAGAGTTTAAAAATTTCTTAATTTGGGTAGTTTTTATTAAAACTTATGGAAAGTAACCAAAATCTATGAAGGGCACTTGGTAAAGATGCAGGATAAAAAAATGCTTGAGCTTGACTTTAACCAACATATTCAGGCAATAGCCTATCAAATTCCTAAGGAAGGCAATGTACTTAACGGGGATAGCTTTTTTATGAAAGTAACGGACGATTACTTTATTTGTGCGGTTGCCGATGGTTTAGGGAGTGGGGAGCATGCTTATGATTCGTCAAACGCGATTCGTCAAGAGGTGGAAAAAAACCATGATAAAGAGGTAGAGGAATTAATCGATCGTTGTAATCAGGTCCTCAAGAATAAAAGGGGTGCAACGATATCCATTTTTAAGGTACATTTTTTACAAAAGACATTCACCTATAGCTCGGTGGGAAACATCCAATTTGTTCTTTCTTGCCCCTCAGGCCGGTTTATCTATCCACTACCTGTCCTAGGATATTTATCTGGGAAGCCCCAAAAATACCGATGCGAAACATTTTCTTATGAAAGGGGTTCAAAATTTATTATTCACACAGACGGTCTTGTGATTCCAAGTATTAAGTCAATAGTAAGTTCCCCCAGCTCGGTTGAAGAGATATCTAACTTTTTAGAGATCTATGCGAGAACAGGTAAAGACGACCTGACTTATATTGTAGGTCAACTACTTTAAAAAAACATTTCCACGAATAAAGAACAATTTTTGTGAAGTAAGTGAAGATAGAATGATAAGAAATATTTTAGAATTTTTTTAACAAAAAAGATTTATTTACTAAAATAACGGGTATAACCATAGTGATACCTTTGAGGCATAGAAGAGATGACCTTAGGAGGAATAAAATTTGGAAAAATGCTATGATACTAAAAATATTTCGGAATATATTAACAACCATAAGGAAGAATTTCAGAATAAACTTTTATCTGAGGCTGTCAATGTTGCCACTAATATTGAGCGTATTTTAAAAGAAGGAAATATTGATTTATTGAAAAATGCTCAAAAGCTAGTTCTCTATGTTGTGGAAAATAGAAAAGATGACCTCACTGTTTTTGCTAAAGAAGAAGGAATTGCTTGGGCGAGACATTCATTAACTCTTGCGTTCAAATTAGAATGGGTACATGCAATAAGACGTTCTTTATGGCATTTTATCAATCTTTATGATCGAATAAATGAGAATGTTAATTTTGTTAACGATTTTTTTGAATTGGAACAGAAGGTTAATGATGGGATTGATGAGTTTCTAAACTCATTTTTCATTAGCTATTCCCAGTATAAAGATGAATTAATCCTTTCCCAAAGGAAATTAGTCGAACATCTTTCTGTACCTATCATACCAGTTAGCCAAACGGTAGCAGTATTGCCTTTAATTGGTACGTTTGATTCTTATCGAATGGATATTATTGAAGAAAAAGTATTAACAGATATATCAAAGTTAAGGATTCTAACATTAATTGTCGACTTATCAGGAATATCTGATATGGACGAAGTAACCATAACTCGTTTTCAAAAAGTGTTGATTGGTGTAACGTTGATGGGGGCTAAATCAATCATAACTGGATTACGTCCAGAACTTGTTAGAAAAATGGTTCATTTAGGGATTGATCTTACAAGTTTTGCAGAAACAAAAGCAACCTTACAGCAAACATTAAATAATTATATTGGTTAACATATACATATTACTTAACTCGATACTAGATTACGAAAATAAAAGGAACTTGTTGACACATTAATTTATAAAGATATTAAAATATTGTCTTTGGTCACTAAAATTTTTAACTTAAATAAATTCCTTTTTAAAAAGTTGCTCATGTAGGTGGGCAGCTTCTTTTTCATGTTTGGTAAAACATGAGTTATGAGTCCATGACATGAAGTGAAGGTTTTGTGTATTTATATATAGGAATTTATAAACTTTACATAGTCTTAACAATATCTTAATTCAAGATAGAAAGAATGTGGTATATAGTTTAACAAAATAGGTTTGTTGGGGGGATAACGTTTAGTAAAACAAGGTTACAGATAAATTTATATTTTTGAAGTCGCCAGGTCAGCTCTTGAATTTGATGTTTATACTCTATTTGTAATAGCTTTTATGGAAATGGAAACTGGTGACGAAGGTTGAAAATAAAGGATATTACTATGGGGGTACCGTATTGGGCTCAACAATATTAACTTTAATGAATGATATTAATTTTATCATGTTTCTATTATTTTCATTGGCGTATTCGTATCAGATTGTATACATGTTTGTTGCTTTTAAAGCCAAAAAGGATAATAATTCTGAAATTATGAAGAATGTTCATCCTTACAAATATGCAGTGATCATCGCAGCACGAAATGAAGAACTCGTCATAGGGCAACTAATCAAAAGCATAAAAACCCAGAAGTATCCCGAAGAATTGATTGATATTTTCGTTGTAGCTGATAACTGTACCGATAATACCGCCAGGATTGCAGAGGAAGCAGGGGCAATTGTTAGGGAGCGCTTCAATAAAACTCAAATTGGTAAAGGGTATGCACTCGATTATATGTTAAACATCATCAAAATGGAATTTTCATCCGAAAAATACGAAGGATTTTTTGTGTTTGATGCCGACAATCTCCTTGATGAGAATTATATAATGGAAATGAACAAAACCTTCAATCAAGGATACAGGGTAATTACCAGTTATAGAAACTCCAAGAACTACGGTCAGAATTGGATTTCTGCAGGTTACTCACTCTGGTTCCTACGCGAAGCTGAATATCTCAACCTTCCAAGAATGATTCTTAACTCCAGCTGCGCTATTTCTGGGACAGGATTTCTAGTACATGCCGATGTGTTTAAGGAGAATGGCGGCTGGATACACCATCTTCTTACAGAAGACATTGAGTTTACCATTTCTCAAATCATTAAAGGTGAACAAATTGGATATTGCAGAAGCGCTATATTCTATGATGAGCAACCAGTCACTTTCTTACAGTCCTGGAATCAGAGGCTACGTTGGGCGAAAGGATTTTACCAAGTATTTGTCAAATACGGAAGTGAATTGATAAGAGGTATTTTTCGTGGAAAACGTAATAGGTTTGCATGCTATGATATGACAATCACAATCTTGCCAGCCGTACTTGTTTCTTGTATAAGCATTCTGGTAAGTGGATTATTGTATATAGCTGGTCTTTTTGAATTAATTAATGGAAAAGTGGATAATGATGTAATTATTATGTCCATATTAAAATACTTTGTCTATAATTATAGTGTACTATTTATATTTGGCCTAATTACAACCTTGACTGAGTGGAAGAAAATCTATTGCTCTAGCTGGAGAAAAATAGTATATACAATCACTTTTCCGCTTTTTATGATTACATACATTCCTATTTCTGTCGTAGCACTGTTTAAGGAAGTTGAATGGAAACCCATTGCCCACACAGTGGCTAAATCTCTGGATGAATTAAGATAATGTAACGTAAGGATATTTAATGCAGGACCAGCGAAAATCACTGTGGTAAATGAATGAAGGTTAAGGTGAGTTTAAGTCATTAGCTCGGATAAAACATGCTATTCATCGGCTTACATCATCAACGGACGATATTTCCGTTGATGATGCTTAAACTATTCAGCTCGTATCAGATATGGAAATAAGACCTATTTTGGCAGCCAGCTGCTCATATAACTATCAACCTCTAAATCATGAGCATTCCTTAAGATATAGAGAGGACGGAATGTATCTACCATGACTGCCAGTTCTCGGGTTTCTTTTTTTCCAATACTTGCTTCAATCTTGCCTGGATGTGGCCCATGAGGAAGTCCGCTTGGATGAAGGGTAATTGAACCTTCTTCAACGCCGCGGCGGCTCATAAAGTCTCCATCCACATAATAGAGGACTTCATCGCTGTCTACATTGCTGTGTACATAAGGAGCAGGGATAGCTTCAGGATGGTAGTCATATAAACGTGGCACAAATGAACAAACGACAAAATTGTAGCTTTCAAAAGTTTGATGGACAGGCGGCGGCTGATGAACACGCCCTGTGATCGGTTCAAAATCATGGATACTGAATGCATAAGGATAAAGGTATCCATCCCATCCTACTGCGTCTAGGGGATGGAAATCATACGTATAGGATGTAAGCATACCTTGTGCCCGGACTCGAATTTCAAATTCCCCTTTTTCATCTTTTGGCTCCAATCTTTCTGGTGTTCGGATATCACGTTCACAAAAAGGTGAATGCTCAAGTAGTTGACCAAACTCATTCCGATAACGCTTTGGAGTTACAATTGATGAATTAGATTCAACGATAAAAAAGCGGGCTTCTTCCGACTCCAAAACGACACGATAGGTAGTGCCAATGGGAATAATCAGGTAGTCCCCAGGACCAAAACCTAACTCGCCAAAAATACTTTCAATTTTACCTGTTCCTTCGTGAACAAATAACATTTCATCGCCTTCTCCGTTGCGATAAAAATAATCCATCTGACGATTAGGGCGTGCCACGCCAAGTGCCACATCATCATTTGCCATGAAAATTTTGCGAGCTGATAGAAAATCGCCGCCGGCTTCCGTATTCCAAGTACGAAAATGGCGATGTCTCAATGCGCCTCTTTCTTCAAATTCATAACGAACATCACAAATTTTTTCAGCTTTTTTTACTTGTGTTGGCGGATTGATGTGATATATAAGCGACTGGATGCTGGAGAAACCTTTTGTACCCATCAATTGCTCATAATAAAGGCTTCCGTCTTCTTGTCGAAATTGAGTATGACGTTTATGAGGAATACGGCCCATTTTAACATAATATGCCATAGTCTAAACTCCTTTTGGTATTTGTTTTAGTTTTTAAATTTTAAGGGCTGATTGATTGCCTAATATCTTGGCTTCTGTATAAGAAGGCAAAATCTTTCCAGTTACTTCACCAAAACCAATTCTATATCCATCTCCTTGGCACCAGCCGCTAATCGTCAATGTATCACCATCTTCAATCCAGTTTCGTTCACCGCCACCGTTCAATTGTAATGGTTGTGCACCACGCCACGTAAGTTCAAGCAAGCTGCCTCGTTCCTCTTGATTAGGACCGCTGATGGTTCCGGATGCTTGCATGTCGCCGGGACGAATATTACAGCCTGTTATTGTATGATGGGCTATTTGTTGAGCAATCGACCAATACATATAGCTAAAGTTTGTTTTGGTGATTCGTGTTTCTTTACCAGTGTTTTCTGGTGTCAAATAAACTTCTAGATTAATATTAAATGCCCCATCTTTTCTTTGCAGCAGGTATGGAAATGGCTTTGGATCCTGCTCTGGACCAGTAATTCGAAATGGTTCCAGCGCTTCTAATGGGACAACCCAAGGTGAGATGGAAGTGGCAAAATTTTTGGCGAGAAATGGGCCGAGTGGCTGGTATTCCCATGATTGAATATCACGAGCACTCCAGTCATTCACAAGTATGAGTCCAAAAACATGATCTTCAGCCTGTTGAATGGGTATTGGTTCGCCAAGAGAGTTGCCAGGACCAATAAACCAGCCTATTTCAAGTTCAAAATCAAGCTGTGTGCATGGTCCGAATACTGGATCCTCTGAATCTTGTGGTTTTCGCTGTCCCAATGGGCGCCGAACAGGGGTGCCTGTTGGAACAATGGAACTGGCTCTTCCATGATAGCCGATTGGCAAGTGGGACCAATTAGGCATAAGTGCATTTTCTTTTCCTCTAAACATAGTGCCTACATTGGTTGCATGTTCTTTCGAAGTATAAAAGTCCGTATAGTCACCAATTTCAGCCGGGAGCAGCATGTCGACTTCAGTTAGTAAGTGAAACGCTTTATTCCGAAGCACTATGTTATCACGTAAATCTGGTGTGTTTTCATCCAAGAGATATTGAAGTTTCGATCGTACAGCAGACCAGACGGGACGGCCGAGTGCCATAAATGCATTAAGTGAAGAAGAGGAAAAGATATTTTTTTCTTCCGCACCTGTGCCGTTTAATAATCCGCCTTGTTCGATTACAGATAAATCAAGAACATAATCACCAATGGCCGTACCAACACGAGGTCTTTCACCCTTAATTTGGAAAATACCGTACGGTAAATTTTGAATTGGAAAGTGTGAATCCGGTTTTGTTTCGATAAAAGATTGTTTCATCTTATTGCCTCCTCATGAAATAATGCCTGCTCTCCTAGTTCATCCCGTGGCTCATCAAAACTGCAACTTCCGTATGAAAGGGCAAAAATATTACGTGCAACATTTATTTCAGAGGAACTGACGACCAAATTACCCCAGATGAGAGCTCTTGAAGTAAAAGAAAAATTTTCCGGACATTCTTCAAGTAATATGGATTCAATTGTCTCTTTAGTAATGGAAAGGCAGTAGGCCATTATTGAAGCAGTAAATACGTTAAGAAATCCATGCATGAAGGTTTCAACTTCTTCACGGTATTGGCGAATTGGATGGTGAAGACCAGCGGTAAATTTTAGTGCTAGATTACGTTTCTTGCACTCATGGATTACGAACGCTGCCTGTTCCACTGTAGGAAACAAATTTGCAGAAATACCGCCCATACGAAATTTAATCCCAATAGGATGAGAAGACATGTGATTCATTTCCTTTATAAAATCTAAAGTGCTTAGCTTTTGATCATTGGTTCCAGAGATCTCGTAGAATATTCGATATCCCGCAATCAATTTATCTAGCTTATCAAAATTCGTAGAATTAATTTGCAATGTAGGTGGGATTTCAAAAGACTCGATTATCCCTGCTGTTTTGTACGTACTCAAAAATAGCTGAATAGCCATCAGATCATTTTTAAATTCATGTGTATCTGTAAGAATAATAGATAATCGAAGAGGGTACTGTTCATTAAATAAATTTTTAAAGGGTTCTAGTTCCCCCAATCGAGAAGCTGGATTAACAAATGGCCCAAGCATCCAGCTATCTTCTCCATGGACATAGGAATGATAGTTTAAGATAGCTTCTTTAAAGGAAAGGGAAGCTGGCGGATACAGTCCAGCATAATCAATAAGTTCTGTCATGAAATGACTGACAGCATCCTCTTTCCAATTTACTTTTACTTTTGTTAACATTTATCATTCGCCTCCTATTAAAGGCGGTCATACCAGAGTGTAGACTCGCATGACCGGAATCATTAAATATTTCCTCGAAGTTCCTGTTCACGTTCAATGGACTCAAACAGAGCTTTAAAGTTTCCATCACCGAAACCAAGTGCACCTTTACGTTGAATTATTTCAATAAACATTGTTGGCCGGTCAACAAGTGGTTTTGTAAAGATTTGAAGTAAATACCCTTCATCATCACGATCAACAAGAATATTAAGATCTTTTAGTCGTCTTATATCTTCATCAATAGTACCTACTCGATTCGCCAAATCTTCATAGTAAGAATTTGGAGTAAACAAGAATTCAACACCATTTTCTTTTAGTGCTGCCACTGTACTAATAATATCGTTAGTCAAAAGAGCGAGATGCTGAACACCTGGTCCATTATAGTAATCTAGGTATTCTTGAATCTGAGACTTCCGTTTTCCTTCAGCAGGCTCATTAATAGGGAACTTAATCCGTCCTGTACCATTCATCATAACTTTTGACATTAAAGCTGAATATTCAGTTGAAATGTCTTCATCATCAAAATGCTTAAGAACGGTAAAACCGAATACTTTTTCATAATAGTTAACCCATTCTTCCATTACCTCTACATTTCCAACAAGGTGATCGACACCAATTATGCCTGTAGGTTTTGCACCTAAGATGTCCTCACGAGCTTCAAACCCTGGCATAAATGCACCTTTATAATCAAGCGGTTCAACAAGCGTATGAATCGTATCGCCGTAGGTACCGAGAATTGCTTTTTTCACTTTGCCATTTTGATCTTCTTCAATCCATGGATCCCGAATGGCAATCCCGCCGCGTTCAATAGCACCTGCATAGGTTTTTTCTAAATCTTTTACAAGAAGGGCAATATCTTTAACACCTTCACCGTGAGTTTTAATAAATGTAGCAATGTCAGTACTTTCAGATAACGAACCTGTTAAAATTAATCGGATGGCACCTTGTTCCATTACGTAAGATACACGGTCACGAGAACCTGTTTCCAGCCCCTTATAGGCCACAAGCTTGAAACCAAATGCTTTTGCATAGTAATACGAAGCTTGCTTTGCGTTTCCAGCATAGATTTCTAAGTAATGAACATTTTTTACAGGGAATAATTCTTCCTTTTTTGCTGTTGATGATTCCATCATTTTATCAACCATTTTTATCTCTCCTTCATTTGCCTTTTTAAAACAAACGGAATTTTCGAAATTCAACGCTCGTATTGCCAACCATCTTAATACATAAAAAAAGACCACGCAAACCTAGGTTTTAACGCGTTTTTTCTGTATGGCATTAATATTTTAATGCGTAAAAGCTTGTTTGCGTTTAGGTGTATTCTTGCAAGTTTTCTTAATTATCACTTAAAATGGTGGCATTTAAATACAAAGGGGAAATAGGAATGAATATTATAGTGAAATTCTGTCCTTGCAACTTCGAAGAAGAATTGGAAGCCACAAAAGACAAATTAAGGGAGCGGGATGATCTAGAGGTTTTTGAAGAAAGATGCCTGTTGTATTGTGGACAGTGTTTAATCGAACCGTTTGCCCTTGTAAATGGCAAAAACATAGGGACAGAGGAACCAGATAACCTCTATGAAAAAATTGATCAATATATGTTCAGACTTAAACAAAGTGCCATGTAAAAATTAATCGTTTGAATATATCATTTAGTCCAAAGCTATCGGAAATCGCATAAACTACAGAAAGAATTGTGATATTATATATGTACAGCCCTGCTCTGATTAAAGTAGGGCATTCTTTGATTTTGAAGGAGTATTCCAATGACCGCATTGATTGGAAAGAAGTTTGAAGATGGAGTGTTAATAATGGCTGATAAAAGAATTACTTATAGAGGAACAGCTAATTTTAATGATGATGAAAAAAAGATCATTGTGTTAAATCAAAATGTCATTTTTGCCTTCGCTGGTGTCAAAAATGTTATTGATATTCCTTTGGAAGAACTTAAAACATTCGCATTAGGAACAAATTCCCTTGAGGAAATCTCAGCAGAAGCTCAAAAATTATATAGTGCCTCTCTGAAATCGTTCAAAAAATTATATCCTGAACAGGATTATTCAACTGTTTATCTATTGGCTGGTTTTGATACAGACGGTATGCCTCGTGTTACTTATTTCTCTTCTGATGATTACTTTCAAAAAAGAAACCCTCTTGATTTTTTTTATAAGACGTTCCCAAATTCAGAAATGATGAATCTTCGGAGTTTTTTGCTAAGTAAAGTCGATATTTCTAGGATAAATATCAACTACTACATCCGAAAATTTTCTTTAGCAATCCGAAAGATAAATAATGCAAAGGTAAGTCAAAATGCTTATTCAATCTTTTTGTCCAAGAAAGGCTTATTTGAGATAGATATTGATAAAAATGGAAAGTTTAAAATGATTAAATTAAACCTTGATTGATAACCAATTTTGATCAAGAATATCTAATTTTTAGAAGTTTTTGCTTTAATGCAGTGAAACATAACTGTTTTAAAGTGAAAATGCTTTGAAGTATAGGTTTGCAGTATCAGAAAATTGATTATAGAATTTAGAAAAGTCACAAATGACTTTTATTTTTTTCTTGTATTAACACTATTAGCACAGTAGAATAAGGGGGAATATATTCAAAAAAATATAGGAATATTTGAAGAGTTAAATTTATCACACAATGGTCAGAAGCAACAAATTGTTTTAAGATCATGACTAACCAAGAAAGTATATATTTTTTTGTATACAATATCAGAAAATTATGACTATAGGTGTAAAAAAGATGAAACCGAAAATGATACATTCTCAAACGCTTCAAGATCAGGTATATGAATATTTACATGAAAAAATTGTAAACGGAAACATTCCACCTGGACAACGAATTGTCGAAGAGAAGATCTCAAAGGAAACAGGAGTTAGCAGAAGTCCTATTCGTGAAGCGATTCGCCGGCTAAACAGTGATGGATTAGTTTCCGTCAGTCCCAGAGGCGGAGTAAGAGTGTACCGACCAACCTTTCAGGATTTTAAATATCTTTTCGAATGCAGGTTGAGTCTAGAACCAACAGCAGCCTATTATGCTGCATTACGTATGGATAAGAGGCAACGTGAACATTTATCAAATTTAGTGGTTGATATGAACCTAATGGTTGAAAAGAAAGATCTGGAAAAATTAAAGAATCTAAGTACCCAATTTCACTTCCTAATTGTAGAGGCAAGCGGAAATCCCTATTTGCTGAAAATGATGAATCAGTTATATTCGTTAATAACTTTTTATCGTAATGCTGTAATAAATATCCCAATGCGATTAGAAGAGGGTGCAAAAGAACATCAAGCGGTCTGGCTGGCACTTCAAAACAAGGATGGAAAAGCAGCAGAAGAGTTAATGAAGGATCATATTCAACTTGATTACCAATTCTATACCGCCATGTACTCTGAACTAAATCGTGATAGAAATCGAAACGAATAAATTAAACAATTTTGAGAATTGGAGTGATATTATCCGTGATTTTTCCTCAAAGTATAAAAATTCGTGATGTTACATTGAGAGATGGGTTGCAAAATGAACCAGTATTTGTAGAAACCAACCAAAAGATAAACCAAATTAATCATTTAATTTCCGCAGGATTTGATCGCTTGGAAGTAACATCCTTTGTCCATCCCAAGTGGGTTCCTGCAATGAAGGATGCGGATGAACTAGCAAATAATTTACCAATGGTCCAAGGAGTAGAATATGAGGCTCTAGTACCTAATAAAAGGGGATTAGATAGATTCCTAACATCAAAGATCCATAACGCCCTTTTTTTCCTATCTGCGAGTACAAAACATAACAAGGCAAACTTAAATAAAAGTACGGACGAATCTTTACTAGAAATAAAAGACTTAATTGTGGAAACAAACAAAAAGGGCAGAAAAACAATTGGTGCGATCGCTACTGCCTTTGTTTGTCCGTTTGCTGGAATTGTACCCTACGCGGAAGTTGAAAGGGTGGCTGAGTATCTCGTGAATCAAGGAGTCAATGAACTAGGCTTGGGAGATACGATCGGAAAAGCGACACCGAGACAAGTATATGAATATATCAGCCGTTTAGCAGAGAAGTTTCCAGACATTCCGATTGGGCTTCATCTCCACGACACATATGGGTACGGATTGGCCAATGTAATCGCAGGTATACAGGCTGGTGTCTATCTAGTGGATGTTGCCCAAGCGGGTTTGGGAGGATGTCCCTATGCTCCTGGGTCCCCTGGTAATATCAAGGCGAGCAGTGTTGTAGAATTTTTAGAACAACAGAATATCAGGACGGGATTGAACATTGATATTCTAAAGGAATTAGATAGTAAATTTCCTCAATTGTTAAGTGATGCAAAGGTGTTACCAAAAACCGAAAAATGTTTTTCATGGTGAGAATTTTTATTGTATAAATCTGCATACAATAATTGAATATTCAGAAAATAATATTACTCAAAATAAATAGCATGTAAACTATGCATAGGAAGAATGCAATGGAGGGTGTCAATGAGAAAACCATTAGATGGAATTAAAGTATTAGAATTAGGGAATTTCGTAGCAGCTCCGTTTGCCGGAAAGATTTTTGGTGAATTTGGTGCTGAGGTGATTAAAGTAGAGGATCCAAAGAGTGGTGATTCCTTACGTAATTGGCGTGTTATGCATAAAGGAACATCACTGTGGTGGTATGTTCATGCCCGAAATAAAAAATCGATTACACTTAACCTTCGTGAAGAAGAAGGTCAGAATATGGTTCGTGAATTAGCAAAAGATGCAGATGTTGTTATTGAAAACTTTCGTCCCGGAACTTTAGAGAGATGGGGAATTGGTTATGAGGATTTAAAGAAAATAAATCCAAGTATTATTATGACACGGATTTCAGGATATGGTCAAACTGGACCTTACCGAGATAAAGTTGGTTTTGGCAGTGTTGCCGAGTCAATGGGCGGTCTTAGGTATTTAACTGGATTCCCTGATCGGCCTCCAGTCCGTGTTGGTTTAGCTGTCGGTGATTCTATTGCAGGGCTTTATGCTGTTAATGGAACTTTATTGGCATTAAGAGCAAGAGATATGGATCCATTGAAAAGAGGACAGTTTGTAGATGTTGCCCTTACCGAGTCTATTTTTTCTTTACTGGAGGGTGTTCTTCCGGAATACGATCTGAAAGGTATTGTAAGAGAAAGGACGGGAGCTACCTTAGAAGGGATTGCTCCATCTAATACCTATCTATGTTCAGATGGAAAATATATCGTGATCGCAGCAAATAGTGATAGCATTTTCAAACGATTTGCGATGGCAATTGGAAGACAGGACTTTGCAGACAATTCCGAGTATTCAAATAACCAAGGAAGAGCAAAACATTCAGAATTTCTTGATCAAGTCATAGAGGAATGGACAAAGAGACATACACAAAAGGAGGTACAAAGAATCCTTGATGAAGCTGGTGTGCCTGTAGGTCCAATCTATAGTATTGAAGATATTGTTAATGATGAGCAATTCCAAGCACGCGATATGCTTCAAACGGTTACTATCCCTGATGGGGAGCAGATACTAGTTCCAGGTATAGTCCCAAAACTATCTGAAACTCCTGGCAGCATTGAATGGATTGGTCCAGAGCTTGGACAACATAATGAAGAAATAATTGGTAATAAACTATGTAAACAAAAGTAGTTAGCTCTATTAAAGAGGCTGGTTTTATGTACATCTATGAAAATAAATCAATGAACAATTTAAGATATTGAAAGCGTTAAAGTCATACTATAGTTTCTAATGAGAAAGCTACTTTTGCAACTAAAGACACCATCGATCCCACACCAATAATGACCATTGGGGAGGAATAAAGTTTATGTTGTCTATTTTAGGATTTGCCATGATTTTCACCTTCTTATTTTTAATCATGACAAAACGTGTATCTCCGTTTCTTGGCTTAACAGTAGTACCCGTTATTTACGGTATAATTGGGGGATTTGGACCAGAATTAGGAAAATTAATGATGGATGGGATTTTAAAAGTTGCACCTACTGCTGTTCTTTTGTTATTTGCAATTTTGTATTTTGGCATTATGTTAGATACAGGATTATTTGATCCCCTTACTTCAAAGATCATCAGTGTAGCTAAAGGAGACCCATTAAAAATCATTGTGGGAACTGCTGTGTTAGCTGGGTTAATAGGTTTTGACGGGGATGGATCAACGACAATGATGATTGTGGTAACAGCTATGCTTCCTCTTTATAAAAAACTAGGAATCAGTCCCATCATTTTGGCATCGATTTCTATCATGCAAATAGGAATTACAACTCTTGTTCCCTGGGGAGGTCCCGCTGGCAGGGTAGCAAGTGTATTACATCTTAATCCAAGTGATTTATATCTTAATATGCTTCCAGGAATGATAGTAAGCTTATTGTTTGTTATAGGTGTTGCGTATTTTATTGGTTTGAAGGAACGAGCTAGATTTAAAAGGGAAAGTAACCCGTCCATTACTATTCAGGAAACAAGAATAGTAGATGCTGCAATTGAAAGCGCTACAATTGAAAATATTCCATCAGAAAATCAAATACTTAAACGGCCTAAATTAATTTGGATCAATTTTTTACTATCAACCTTGATTATGATAGCTATTGTACTAGAATGGCTGCCTCCTGGAGTACTGTTTATCCTTGGTACTGCTATTGCACTGCTTATTAATTATCCAGCATTAAATGGCCAACGTGAGCGATTGGCTGCACATGCACCTAACGCATTAGCTGTTGTAGTGGTGGTACTTGCTGCTGGGATTTTCTCAGGGATTTTTAAAGGTACACCAATTTCTGAATCTATGGCACAATGGCTTGTGTCAATTATCCCTCAAGACCTTGGCCCATTTATGGCATTGTTTACGGCCATTGTTAGTGCGCCTGCCCTATTTTTAATCGGTCCGGATGGGTTTTACTTTGGAATTCTGCCAATCCTTGCTGAAACAGCTTCTAATTATGGGATAGATTCCTTAAAAATTGGAACCGCTTCCTTATACGGTACACCATTCGGAGTAATGGGGCCACTAGTTGCATCTGTTTATTTACTTATTAACATAACAGGTATCACATTAAGTGATCTCCATAAACACGCAGCAAAATGGTCTGTAGGTATTTTGCTTATCTATATCATCATCGGAGTATTTTTAGGAACAATCTCATTATGGTAATGAAATACAAGGGGGATTGAAGAATGCTGCATAAATACAGGGGACATTATCCAAAAGTCCATGCAAGCACATATATTGCACCAGGAGCTCAATTGATTGGAAACATCGAACTTGAGGAAGAAACATCCGTTTGGTTTAATGCTGTTTTAAGAGGTGATAATGAGAAAATCACTATTGGAAAAGGTTCAAATATACAGGATGGAGCAATTGTCCATGTCGACCCAGGCTGTCCGGTTAATGTTGGAGAATATGTCACCATCGGGCATAACGTGGTTTTACACGGATGCACAGTAGAAAATGGGGCATTGATCGGTATGGGTGCAACTATTTTAAATGGAGCCATTATTGGAGAAGGTGCATTGGTTGCTGCTGGTGCACTTGTTACAGAAGGTAAAATCGTTGACCCGGGTGTTTTAGTAGCAGGGGTTCCTGCAAAGGTAATTCGGACCCTGACTCCAGAAAATATTGAGCGTTCAAAAGCGGGAGCATTGCAGTACGTCAGAAATGGTGCGAATTACATGGAGGAGGACATTACTGAAAAAGAGAATAATCTAAATAATAGCATCAACTGTTAATAGTAGTAGGCAGACCGTCAATTGAGTTGACGAGTCTGTCTACTATCAAATCAAACCATGAAGCTAGTTTCTTCTATTATATATACTTGCTAAAAAGTAATTTTTAGATGTAAGTGGGGGTAGTCGATGTATTTAAAAAAATTACCTGAGAAAACAATATTTCAATTATTTAATGCAATCCTTTCTCTACAAACGAAAGAAGAGTGTATAGCATTTTTTGATGATTTGTGCACCACTAATGAGATAAAGTCGTTTATTCAAAGGCTAGAGGTTGCAAGAATGCTTAAAGAAGGTGATACATACCTAGACATACAAGTAGAAACTGGTGCATCATCCACTACTATCACTAGAGTTAAGAAACTATTGGATTATGGGAGTGAGGGTTACCGAATGGTATTGGACCGAATAGAGAAGTCTATTTAATTCTAAAAAGATTATTTTATTTCCTTTATAAGAATTATTATGGCTTTTTTGAGGCATAAATTAATTTTATCCCCATAAATAATAGTAAACTGTGAAAATCAAAAAATATTAGCGAATTAACTTATCAGATATGTGATATATGATAAGTGAAAAGGTGGTGTAGGGTGCGTGCATATAAAAAAAATCGCAACGAAGAAAGTGTCTGATTCAATTGTCGAACAAATCGAGGAGATGATTAAATCTGGTATGATTGATGCGGGGGAAAAGCTTCCTTCGGTCCGGGAATTAGGTGAGATGTTCGGTGTGGGCCGTTCTGCAGTCCGAGATGCTATTACAATCTTAAAAGGCAAAGGGGTTGTGGAGGTAAAGCAAGGGGATGGTGCTTATATCCTTAAATTTACCTCAACCAGGTTATTTAACAATGATTTGTTGGTCCCAAACTCAAAAGATATTAAAGAACTTTTTCAGGTAAGGAAATTATTAGAGGCTGGAATTGTTGAGATGGCAGCTATAAATCGTACTGAGGCAGATCTCCTTTTCATGGAAAAAAGCCTAATAAATGATTCTATGGAAGGTTGGGAATCGGATTATCATTTTCATACAGCAATTGCTAAAGCAGCAGGCAATCAAATCATCATCCAACTGATTCAACTCATCTCGACCCTGATGAAAAATGCAATGATTGACTTTCATCATTATATCGAGAAGAACCCATCAACCTTACAAGTTATTGAAAGGCAGCATTTAAGAATTTATGAGTGTATAAAGTTAGCAAAACCTCTAGAAGCGAAAGAAATGATGATTGAACATTTAAATATAGTAGAAAATTTGCTTTTGAAAAGTCATGTCCTTAAGGTATTACCTGGATAGGAAAATGGTTTACCGTACTGTTTGCTAAGCGATAGAAATAGTCTGGTTTCTAATTAGGAACATAAAAGGGGGGATCGGATTGTATATTGCAGAGCTTTTAACAGAATTAAAGGAGATTATACCAGAGAATAGAATTACAGCAGGGGAGCAAAATCATCCACTAGGAAACGCTGCAAGAGTGAATGTTTATCCGCAATCAGAAAATGAAATAGCAGCTATTCTTAAATATGCTAACGAAAATGGCAAAAAGGTGACCGTTGAAGGAAACGGAACGAAAAGAGGGTATGGCGGCTTGTCCGAATCAGTAGACATTTTACTGTCTCTTACACATTATAAAGGAATTGTAGAACATGTTGTGGGGGACATGACGTTAACTGTAAAAGCAGGGACAACGTTTAAGGAATTACAAGATTATTTGGCTCAGCATAAGCAAAAAATAGCACTTGACCCTTTCCAGCCGGAATCAGCCACAATTGGCGGAATAATAGCATCAAATGATAGCGGACCAAAACGGCTGGGCTATGGTTCCTCGAGAGACGTTGTAATTGGACTAAGAATTGTCTACCCGAATGGCAATGTAATAAGGTCAGGGGGAAGAGTAGTAAAAAACGTGGCCGGCTATGATATGAACAAATTGTTTATCGGTTCAATGGGTACGTTGGGCGTATTATCTGAAGTCACTATAAAGCTCCGTCCACTCCCTAAATATGAAAGTATAAATTTATTATTATTCCCACAAGGAAACATAGAAGAGATCCGGGCATTTGCCGTTAAGCTCCTCGATTCTACGGTGGAACCTGTAACACTTGAGCTGATAAGCCCGAATCTTTCTGAAAAATTGACAGGGAAAAGCTGTTTTACTTTAGCTATTGGACTAGAAGATGTAGAAACATCTGTAAGGTATCAAGAAAATTTGATTCAAAACATGCAGCCCGCACATACAGATTTGAAACCCCTTTCTCAACATGAAGCACAATCCTTTTGGGATCAATTTTATTCCATTACTCCGACTTCCTCCAATGACATCAATAGTGAAACTCAGGCTTCTTTAAAAGTAGGCGTTATAAACATGGACGTAACAAACGTTATAAAAGATAGTCATCTCCTATGCGATTCTCATAATTTAGATGTTGATGCCCATGGCGGCTTAGGCCACGGCTTATGCCAGGTAAATATAATGGGTGCAAAAGACGATATTGTTTCAGCCATCCAGCAAATCAGAAATTCTGTTGCTAAATTAGGTGGATACGCCGTAGTCAAGCATTTACCGTATGCTTTACGTCAGGAAGTAAACACATGGGGGGAAAAGCCTTCGCATTTCTTCTTATTGGACGAAATCAAATCAATGGTTGACCCTAACAGGATTCTTAATCCTAATCGATTTGTAGGGGGGATTTAATGATGAGTGTAGATTTAATGAAAGATCCGGCGTGTACAACAGGTTTAAGTAATTATCTCTCGAAGGATCATCCCGATGAAAGCAAATGGGCAGATTGTGTTCATTGTGGTATGTGCTTAGAATCATGCCCGACCTACGAGATAACAGGTCAAGAGCAGCATTCCCCCCGAGGACGCGTTCATCTAATTAAATCGGTGGCAGAAGGTAAACTCACTGTCAATGAACAGTTTATGGATCCTGTTTTTGCCTGCCTTGACTGTCGAGCCTGTACTACTGCTTGTCCAGCAGATGTTGAAGTTGGAGGTCTGATTGAAGAAGCTCGTGGCCAGGTTCGGCAAGCTATGCCATTAACAGGTTTAAAAGGAACTGTGAGCAAGGTGTTCCTGCAAAGTTTATTCACACATCAGAACCGATTGAATTCAGTCGGGAGCCTATTGAAATTTTATCAAAAGAGCGGCATGCAAAAGGTAGTTCGTAAAACAAAGCTAATTAATATTGTACCGCAGCATCTTGTAGATATGGAAGCTATCATGCCCGAAATAAAAGAGCCGGTGCGTAAAAAATACAAGAATATGAAAGTTATTAAAGCGAAGGGTGAATCAAAGAATGAGGTTTCAATGTTAACGGGCTGCATAATGGATGTGATGTTCAGTGATATTAATGAAGCAACGATTAATGTATTAACTCGTAACGGAAATGACGTAACGATTCCGAAGGACCAAACCTGCTGCGGGGCCCTGCATGTACATGCAGGTGATCGTGAAACAGGAAGAAAACTGGCAAAACAAAATATTGAAGCGTTTAAAGATACAAATAAGGTTATTGTCAACGCAGCCGGCTGCGGATGTGCACTAAAAGAGTATCCAGAATTGTTCCGAGAAGACTCGGAATGGCATGAAAAGGCAGAAGAGTTCGCTGCAAAGGTTGAGGACATTTCGAAATACCTTCATGACACAGGCTACGAAAAACCAAAAGCCGGCTTAAAAACTCGCATCACCTATCATGATGCATGTCATTTGGCACACGGACAAGGAATACGCCAGGAACCTCGCAATCTCATACTCGATATTCCTGGGGTAGAAATGGTGCATATGCCAAATTCAGACCGCTGCTGTGGTAGTGCGGGAATTTATAATATTACTAACCCTGAAATGGCATCTGCAGTCCTTGAAAGAAAAATGGAAAATGTACCTGAAGATGTGGAAATGATCTCTATGGGTAACCCAGGGTGCATGCTCCAGATGGCAATGGGGGTACAGAAGTATGGAAGAAACCAAAAAATTGTCCATACGATTCAGCTTTTGGATTGGGCGTATCAAACAGAGGACAGTAAGGGGGAAATATAGTGGCGGTCAAGGGAGTCAAATCAAAGGATCGGCATATTATTAATCTCGCAAACATCGTAGGGAATGCCAGCTCTATTCTATACCATAAGGAAGACTTAATAGCTTATGATTGTGATGGCTTTACCTTGCATAGGCATTTGCCAAAAGCCGTTGTATTCCCGAACAACACAGAGGATGTGGCAGTACTTGTTAAATATTGCTACGATAATCATCTGCCTTTTCTTGCTCGAGGTGCAGGAACAGGATTAAGCGGAGGGGCAATCCCGTTAAATGGAGAGATAGTTATTAGCTTAGTCCGAATGAAGAAGTTGTTACATGTAGATTTTGAAAATAGACGCGCTGTGGTTCAGCCTGGATTTGTCAACCTTAAATTGACGAATTCAATCGCTGAAAAGGGCTATTATTATGCTCCAGATCCATCAAGTCAGTACTGTTGTACAATAGGTGGAAATGTTGCTGAGAATGCTGGAGGAGCCCACTGTCTTAAGTATGGTGTAACAACGAATCATATCCTCGGCCTTGAGGTTGTATTGCCGAATGGTGAAATCGTTGAAATTGCAGCTAATGGCATTCCGGATGAGCCTGGATATGATTTGCTTGGTCTGTTAACTGGGTCTGAAGGGACATTGGGAATCGTAACTAAGATAACCGTCCGTATTCTTAAAAATCCGGAAGCAAAGAAAACTGTGTTGGCTTATTTTGATAAAGTGGAAGATGGGAGCAAAGCTGTCTCTGATATCATTTCTGCAGGGATTGTACCTGCTGCACTAGAAATGATGGACAAAACGGCGATTGAGGGGGTAGAAGCCGCTGCATTCCCTGTAGGACATCCAAAGGATATTGAAGCAGTGCTGCTTATTGAAGTGGATGGGATTGCTTCAGGATTGGATGAACAAATTGATCAAATCTTGGAAGTTTGCACAAAAAGAAATGTGCGTGAGGTCAGGGCGGCCCGGGATGAGGAAGAACGGGGCAGATGGTGGGCGAATCGTAAAACGGGATTTGGAGCAATGGGCGCGATTTCTCCTGATTATTTAGTTCAGGACGGTGTTATTCCCCGAAGCAGGCTGCCGGAAGTACTTAGCAAAATTAATAAAATTAGCGAAGATTCCGGACTACGAATAGCGAATATTTTTCATGCAGGAGACGGGAACCTTCACCCACTAGTTCTGTTCGATGCTAGAATTCCTGGAGAAAGTGAAAAGGCTTTAGAAGCTGGCAGTGCCTGTCTGCAAGTATGTGCTGATGTGGGCGGAACGATCACTGGTGAGCATGGTGTAGGAATTGAGAAAAGAGAAGAAATGCGCTTCGTCTTTTCGGATGATGAAATAAAAGCGCAAACTGATATCCGTGATGTTTTTAATCCCAATAATCTCTTAAATGCAGGAAAACTATTTCCGAGCCCGGGACGCTGTGTAGAAATAAAGAGGGACCTAAAAGAAAAAGAAACAGCTATATCATAATATTTTGATGAAACTAAGGAGGATTTTACTATGACAAACTATGTGATAAAAGGCAAACTTCAAGTGGCCAAGGAACTCTATGAATTTATTAATTCAGAGGCTCTTCCAGGAAGCGGGGTAGAAATTGATAGGTTTTGGTCTGGTTTTGAAGCAATAATCCACGATTTAACACCAAAAAACAAGGAGTTATTAACAACTCGCGATGAAATTCAAAACAAACTTAACAGATGGCACCGTGAAAACAATGAAAACTTTGAATTCGAAACGTATAAGACATTTTTGACAGAGATTGGCTATCTTGAACCTGAGGTAGAAGATTTTGAGATTACTACTACTAATGTCGATGATGAAATCACATTACAGGCCGGCCCGCAATTAGTTGTACCAGTAAATAATGCCCGATATGCTATTAATGCAGCTAATGCAAGATGGGGTAGCTTGTATGATGCGCTATATGGTACCGATGTAATCAGTGAGGAAGATAGGGCAAATCGTGATGGCCGTTACAATCCTGTGCGCGGTGCAAAAGTAATAGCATTTGCAAGAAATTTTCTTGATCTGGCAGTACCCCTGCAAGAATATTCCCACAAAGAAGCAGTTGGCTACAATGTTTCTAATGGCAAATTACAAGTATCTCTAAGAAATGGTACTAGGACAGGTCTAAGAGACCCAGAAAAGTTTGCAGGGTATAAAGGAGATCCAGAAAACCCAACTGTGATAATGATTAAAAATAACGGACTTCATTTTGAAATTCAAATCGACCGTAATCATCCCATAGGAAATACAGACGAAGCGGGAGTTAAGGATATCATTCTTGAGTCAGCCATTACAACTATTATTGACTGCGAAGACTCTGTAGCCGCGGTAGATGCTGAAGATAAGCTACTGGTTTATCAAAACTGGTTAGGTCTGATGAAAGGTGACTTATCAGCCACTTTCGAAAAGGGCGATAAAGCAATGACCCGGACGCTCAATCCGGATCGTAGTTATGTATCCCCAACAGGAAATGAAATTAGATTGAATGGCCGTTCCCTTCTATTTATCCGTAATGTTGGTCATTTGATGACAAACAGTGCGATTCTTGATCAAAACGGCAATGAAATTCAGGAAGGGATTATGGATGCAGTCATCACCAGCCTTATCGCGAAACATACAATACTCGGCAATGGCCAATATCAAAATACTGAAAAAGGCTCTATCTATATTGTAAAACCAAAAATGCATGGATCAAGAGAGGTAGCATTTGCAAACCAGCTTTTTGATCGGGTGGAAGATTTGCTTGGACTTGAACGGAATACACTTAAAATCGGGGTAATGGATGAGGAGCGCAGGACCACTTTAAACTTGAAGGCATGCATTAAAGAAGTGAAAGATAGGGTTGTATTCATTAATACTGGGTTCCTTGACCGAACAGGGGATGAAATTCATTCCTCCATTGAAGCTGGTCCTATGATTCGAAAAAATGATATGAAATCATCCAAATGGCTGCAGAGTTATGAACAATCAAATGTTATTGCAGGACTGACCAGCGGCTTTAAGGATCGTGCACAGATTGGTAAAGGAATGTGGGCTATGCCTGATTTAATGGCAGATATGTTAAAGCAAAAAATCGACCATGTTAAAACCGGAGCGAATACGGCTTGGGTTCCATCGCCAACTGCAGCCACGTTGCATGTTCTACACTATCATGAGGTAGATGTGAAAGAAGTACAGAATGAAAAGCTATCGCAAAAAACAGACTTACTGGAAGATATTTTAGAAATCCCAGTGGCTAAAAACCCTGCTTGGACTTCTAGGGAAATTCAGGAAGAACTCGACAACAACTGCCAAACTCTCCTAGGCTATGTTGTTCGCTGGGTGGACCAGGGAGTGGGCTGTTCAAAAGTGTTGGATATCAATAACGTGGGCCTGATGGAAGATCGTGCCACATTACGAATATCCAGCCAGCATTTAGCAAACTGGCTTCACCATGGTATTTGTACAAAAGAACAGCTACTTGAAACATTACAACGTATGGCAAAAGTAGTAGATCATCAAAATGCTGGAGATCCATATTACCGATCCATGACTCCAAATTTCAACGAATCTGTGGCATTTCAGGCAGCTTGCGATTTAATTTTCGAAGGCTATGATCAACCAAATGGATATACTGAGCCTATTCTTCATCGTAGACGTATTGAAGCAAAGGAGAAGTTTGCTGTCAAACAATAATCATTCTGAGTTGGTTTTTACAGGGCATCTATTGACACGGTGGCCTTGGTTTAACCCATATTTTATGCCAATTTTACGGGTGTTGCCGAAAAAATTTTGAAAAAGAATAATAGTTTGAAAGGAAGTATGACTATGAAATTTGCTAGATTTACCGACGGCTCCTCAAACTACTCAGGTGTTATTGAGAAAGATGTAATCAGTGAAATCCAAGGGGATATCTTCGGTGCCTGGGAGTATACAGGGAAAACATTTACTAAAGACAATGTAACACTTCTTGCTCCTTTAGTGCCAAACCAAATCATTGGAATAGGAGCAAACTATGTTTCCAAGCTGGAAGATAGACCTTCCATACCTCCGGAAATACCTGTTTTTTTTATTAAACCAACTTCTTCAGTCATTGGACCTGAAGAAGAAATTATCATTCCAGAAGGGGATGAGCAGGTTAAGTTCGAATCTGAATTAGCGATTGTTATTGGAAAAAAAGCCAAAAATGTTCCTGAATCAGTAGTGTTGGATTATGTATTTGGATACACGGTTGGAAATGATGTGACAGCACCACAATTTTTTCATCAGGACGGCCACTGGACAATTGGTAAATCCTTTGACACGTTTACACCGTTAGGTCCTGTTATTGAAAAAGATTTGGACCCTTTTTCTGTGAGGGTTGAAGCCAAAGTGAATGACGTTGAAAAACAAAACAGCGGTACAGAATTGATGATTATTCCAATCCGAACGATACTATCCTATTTGACAAACGTGATGACTCTTAATCCGGGGGATGTCATTCTAACTGGCAGTCCAGTTGGAGCAGACTTTGTTTGTAGTAGAGATGTGATTGAATGCAAAATTAAAGAGATTGGCACGCTTCGGAATACCTTTGTAACAGTAAATGAGTGTACTAATACTTATTAGGGTAATCTTAACAATAGGCGTAGTCACCAAATAATTCAATGGGTCCTCTTTCAATCGAATTGAAAGAGGATTTTATCATATTTTAGCATTTAGTATAACAATGATGAGTATAAAATCAGACAAAATTATTAGGCTTATACATTATTTAGCAAATACATGATCACCAATTGTCTTTACAACTTCACGAGTACGAATCCAATTATCCGTTGCAATTTCTGGGTTATAAAAATAAATGGAATCATTTAAACGATCAGTACTCGTTAGTGCTTCTTCTACTGCTTGTTTCGACTCATCAGATGCTGGCTTATTAATTTCACCATTTTGAACAGGTGAAAAGGCATAGCTCTTACCAACCACTTGATTAATGACATCTGTAACTGTATCTGGGAAGTGAGGAGAATCGACTCGATTTAATACGACAGTTGCAACCGCAACTTTTCCTTCATATGATTCACCTTTTGCTTCAGCTTCTACTAATCTGGCATATAAGTCTTTCTCTGGATTAGAAATTGAAACGGAGGGTTTCTCTGGTTCTTTTGCTGGTATTTCTTTTTCAGGTTCTGTTTGTAATTCTACTGCTTTCGGTTTATCTGGCATTTGGACCAGATCCTCTATATAAATCCCATCGTCATGACGATTATTTACTTGATTTACATCACCAATGGTTAAACCATTTATTTGTCTAAGCCCTGTTAGGTTATCTCCTTTTAAAACTGGATCTATGGTAATAGCTTCGGCCGTTTTATTTTGTAAACCTATAAATGCAAACGCAGCTAAAAAAGCTACAAGTAATTTATTCATGTGTGTTTTTTTCATGTGCTGCCTCCTGAAAATTTGTATGCTATTACCTTAACATGTGGTAGTACACGATTTACAGAACGCTTCTGTTACATTTCTTTTTAATTTGATGAACAACATTACAGGTAAAATAGAATTATGACATTATTCCTATATAAATGACATATTCAAGGTAATTTTACGAAACAGAGGAATATTTTACTGTAGTTATTTTTGAAAAAACTGGGTACTTTGTAACGAATTGACAATACGACATATTATTAATATAATTTAATAAATTCCGAAAATTTTAAAATAATATTTACATATTTAAATATAGGTTTATATCAGGAGGTTAGGAATGATTGAATTTAATCAGGTAAATAAGTTTTATGGAGATTTTCACGTCTTAAAAGATATAAATCTCACAATCAATCAAGGGGAAGTAGTTGTGGTAATTGGGCCATCCGGTTCAGGGAAAAGTACTTTGCTGCGCTGTATCAATCATCTGGAATCAATTACTGAAGGGACACTCACCGTAAATGGGATTTCAGTAGGCGATAAAAAAACGGATATCAATAAGCTAAGGCGCAATATTGGAATGGTTTTTCAACATTTTTATCTATATCCCCATAAAACAGTGCTTGAAAATATCACTCTTGCTCCGATGAAAGTTTTAGGTCAATCGGAAAAAGAGGCAAAGGATACTGCCAGACAATATCTTGATAAGGTAGGTATATTAGATAAGGCTGAATCTTATCCCTCCCAGCTTTCCGGAGGTCAGCAGCAGCGGGTAGCAATCGCCCGCGGCCTTGCAATGAAACCAGAAATCATGCTTTTCGATGAACCAACCTCAGCACTTGATCCTGAAATGATCGGCGAGGTTCTAGATGTTATGAAAGCCCTTGCTAAAGAAGGTATGACGATGGTCGTAGTGACCCATGAAATGGGTTTTGCCAGGGAAGTTGCCGACCGAATCGTATTTATGGATGAGGGGCGAATATTGGAAGAGGCAGTCCCGGCTGAATTTTATGAGAATCCGCGTGAAGAACGGGCTCGCTTATTTCTCAGCCGTATATTAAATCATTAATAGGGGGTAAATGGAATGTTGAAAACAAAAAATTTAGTGAAAATGGCGGTAGTATCTGCAATGGCTGCCATATTTCTTGCCGGTTGCGGCGGGGACAAGGCGTCGACTGATAGCAGTAAGGATGTACTGGCCCAAATCAAGGAAGATAAAAAGGTTGTGTTTGGAGTAAAATATGACACTCGTTTATTTGGATTGAAGAATCCTTCGACAGGCGAGGTGGAAGGGTTCGATATTGATCTTTCCAAAGCGCTGGCAGAAGAAATGTTTGGCAAGGATGTTAAGCCAGAGTACGTTGAGGTGACTTCGAAAACTAGGGTAGGACTCCTGAATAATGGAAAAGTTGATGCGGTTGTCGCAACGATGACGATCAACGAAGAACGTAAAAAAGAAGTTGATTTTACTGATGTATATTTTGATGCAGGGCAATCATTGCTTGTGAAGAAAGGAAGCAATGTTAAGAGTATTGAAGACTTGAAAAAAGGAACGACGGTGCTTGCTGTTAAAGGCTCGACATCTTCAGTAAATATTCGTGAGAAAGCTCCTGAAACAACCGTACTTGAATTCGAAAACTATGCTGAAGCTTTTACTGCATTAAAGGCAGGTAAGGGTGATGCCCTGACTACAGATGATTCAATCCTTTATGGTATGGCAGAAGAAGATTCATCATTTGAACTGGTTGGAGGAACGTTCACAGAAGAACCTTATGGGATTGCTGTAAAAAAAGGCAACAAAGAGCTGGTCGATGCGTTGAATAAAGCATTAAAAAGCCTAAAGGATTCAGGAAAGTACGATGAGATTAAGGATAAATGGATTAAAAATTAACTTTTAATACCGGGTTTCTAATCAGGATGGGCAGTGGTCTGTAGGATTGTTTACGGATCAACTCATCCTGATTAATTAGGAGGAGATCGTTTGCTGGATTTCTCGATACTAACGGATCATATCAATTCATTTTTGGAAGGATTAAAAATAACCATTATTGCCAGTTTAATAGCTTTATTATGCAGCTTTATTTTGGGAACACTACTTGCTGTCATGCGAATTGCCCCGTTTAAACCACTAAACTGGTTTGGGACGGCATATGTTGAATTTATTCGTAATATCCCTGTACTAGTTATCATATTTTTCACTTACTTAGCTGGAAATTTTGGCGGGATGATTGCAGGAACAATTGGATTGACAGTCTACACAGCGGCTTTTATTGCCGAAGCAATCCGTGCCGGAATTATGGCAGTTCCAAGAGGGCAAATGGAAGCGGCCCGCTCAACAGGCTTAAGTTATGGCCAGGCAATGAGAATGGTTATACTCCCTCAGGCTATTAAGATCGTAATCCCTCCTCTTGGTAACCAATTTATCAATTTAGTTAAAAATTCATCATTATTAGCAGTAGTTGCAGGTGGGGATTTAATGTATCAGGGGGATTTAATATCGGCAAAGACATATGTAACCTTTGATACCTATATTTTTGTAGCCATATTTTATTTAATTTTAACGATACCTTTAAGCCTTGGCGTTGGATTTTTAGAAAAACGCATGGCTAGAAGTAATTAAGGAGGTGCTTAGATGGATTTTCTAGCACCATTCATGGAAGTATATAAACCGGACAATTTTAAATTTTTGCTGGAGGGATTTGGGGTCACCCTTAAGGTCGCAGCCTTTTCAATTGTGTTCAGCTTCATTATTGGAGGTCTTATTGGCACTTTCAGGTATGCGCGGATCCCCGTAGTTTCTCCAATACTTGCCATGATTGTCGAGACGATTCGTAACCTTCCATTGCTGTTGATCATTTTCTTCACCTATTTTGCCTTGCCGGAAATCGGGATTGAAATGGAAATAACAACTGCTGCCATCGCAGCATTGACCGTTTTTGAATCAGCCATGCTGTCAGAAATTATCCGAAGCGGATTAAACTCCATCGAAAAGGGACAGATTGAAGCAGGACGTTCGTCTGGCCTGAACTACATTCAGACATTACGTTATATCATCATGCCTCAAGCTCTGAGAAGAATGGTTCCACCTATTGTCAGTCAATTTATTTCTCTGCTTAAAGATACATCGTTAGCAGTCGTCATCGCACTGCCAGATTTATTGCACAATGGACAAATTATTTACGCCCAAAAGGGATCGTATGTGATACCTGTTTTTGTAATGGTCGCGTTGATGTACTTTATTGTTAATTATGCTTTGTCCTTAGTTGCGCGCAGGCTAGAATTAAAGAACTCTTAAGAATCCGGCTCATTCATTGGGCCGGATTCTTATAATTAGAAGGCTCTCGTTACTTCTCGATTCATTCTTTTGCTTGGCATGATTGGTTCGGAACGGGGAGTAACTGGAATGGACCCAAAATACGCCTATTCAAATAGCTGTTTAGTTATTTGAATAAATAATTGGACGGCACGTGAGGCTTCCTTTAATGAAGGTAAGCCTAAGGCAATATGTCTGTAATTGTTTGTTTCTAATGGCCGGATGTTCGCTTTGGGAAAAGAAAGATTTTTTAATGAGAGCTCAGGAAGGATTAGCACTCCTAATCCTTCTTTTATCATACCTAATGATGTATTGAGGTTAGAAGTATTATATTTCTCATTTATCGAAATTTTTTGTTTCCTCATTAAATCGATCATAGGTGCTTCATATCCCGCGTTAGATATGATGAGAGGCTCGTTTTCCAAATCTGATAGATGAACTGATTTATTCTTTAGTAAGGAATGACCATTAGGCAGCATAACAAGATAACGATCCTTTACAAGCGGAATCGTATTTAATTCGCTGCAAGGAAGAACGACAAATCCAATATCAATTTCCCTTGCTGTTAACCATTCCTTGATCTCCTCTTGTGAACCCTCCTTAAAAGTCAGCGACACATTCGGTCGTTTTTGTTGAAAGGTCCTGATAATTTTGGGTAAAAAGTGAGCTGTTACACTAGGAAATGTTGCAATACGAATGGTTCCAGTGACTAATCCTTTTTCTAACGAGATTTCTTGGTCAATTTTTTCGAGGCTATTAAGAATATTTCTTATTTGAAATAGAACGCGTTTCCCTATGTCCGTCACAATTAAATCTTTGCCCCGCTCGCGTACTAATAAAGTAACTTCAAATTCTGATTCTAAAGTAGCGATTGCATGGCTGACAGCTGGCTGCGACATATGCAGGGCTTGAGCAGCTTTTGTAAAGCTTCCTTCATCAATTACCTTTACAAAGATTTCAAATTGAGTAATGGTTGGCATAACTATTTACTTATCCCCTTTATAAATAACATGCATTTTATTTATCATAAGAAATATTGTAACATAAACACTATGGCCATATTAAATAAATCGCAAAAAAGGGGATTAAATAGTGAAAGAAAAGTTATGGACAAAAGATTATATAGGTATTTTAGTAACAAATTTTTTTCTAATGCTAACATTTTATTTATTAATGGTGACTATATCAGTATTTGCTGTAAATGAATTTGATGCCACTGAAAGTCAAGCAGGCTTAGCATCCAGTATTTTTGTTATTGGTGCGCTAGTCGGGAGGGTTATTGGCGGTAAATACCTTGATCAAATAGGCAGAAAAAAACTTCTTTTAACCGGCATTATTATTATGGTGATTTCGGCCATTTTCTATTTTGGTGTGAATAGTTTTGGAATGCTAATAGCTAACCGATTATTACATGGATTTTCATTTGGTCTTGCTGGAACTGTATTAGGTACAGTTGTAGCCCAAGTAATCCCAAAAACTAGAAGTGGAGAAGGGATCGGGTACTTTGCTTTAAGTATGACATTGGCAACGGCCGTTGGACCTTTTTTAGGTATATTTATTCAACAACATTTTCAATTTAAAATGATATTTGCTTTTTGTTTAGTCTGCATTGCAATAAGTTTAGTTTTATCCCTTTTCTTAAAGGTTCAAGAAATCACCTTAACAGAAGAACAAAAGGCGGAATTAAAAGGGTTTAAATTATCCAATTTTATTGAGAAAAAATCAGTCCCAATTACGCTTGTTGCAACCGTTACTGCTTTCTGTTATTCAGGTATTTTATCTTTCCTTTCGTTCTTTGCTATCGAGAACAACATCACTTCAGCAGCTAGTTTCTTCTTTATTGTTTACGCTGCCGCGGTCCTCGTAACCAGACCATTCTCTGGTAAAATGTTTGATCTGAAGGGACCAAATTTTATCATGTATCCGGCGATTATTTCTTTAATAATTGGTCTATTTGTTCTTAGTCAATCACATGTTGGAATTGTTCTTTTAATTGCCGGTGCACTAGTCGGTTTTGGATATGGAACGTATATGTCCAGTTCTCAGACAGTCGCAGTCCAATCTGCACCCGCACACCGTGTCGGATTAGCAACTTCAACATTTTTCATTCTCACTGATATAGGATTAGGAATTGGACCATTTATACAAGGATTTTTAGTTCCTTCAATAGGATACAATGGGTTATATATCAGTCTTGGTATTATCGCAGTCATTTGTTTACCATTACACTATTTCTTGTACGGAAAAAAAACTTCTTCAGAAAAAACAAGTGTTTCAACAGTAGAAGTAAATACATCAATTAAATAATATTTGGGGTAATAAGACAGCAATCTCTATTGCTGTCTTACTTGTCAATTGATTAATCAATTCCTGTGATTTATTTGAGGGTTTACTTATGAATAAATATGATGATTAAATATTTATTAATAGCAAGTTACATTTGATAAAATATTAATATAATATGTTTATTTTTTAATGGAGATGATATTATGTTCAATCGCATTCTAGTGGCAATAGACGGTTCTAAAATGAGTGAAAAAGCATTAAAGACGGCATTAACATTTGCAAATGAAAGATTTTCTAAAATAGGTGTGATCCATGTAGAAAAAAATCTGAATATTACCGAAGGGATGCCAAATGCAACGATTGATGATCTCTATAATGAACAAGGAAAAGAAGCCAGTGATCTATTAAATCATGCAGTTTCTCTTGCAGAAGAAGTAGGAATCGAAATTGAAACCCAATATGTGATTGGAGAACCGGCCATTCAAATTGTCAAAAAGGCGGAGGAAGGGAAGTATCAGCTCATTGTCATGGGGAGCAGAGGGTTAGGAAATCTTAAAGGGTTAATGCTTGGTAGTGTTAGTCAGAAAGTGTCTCAGCTAGCGCATTGTCCTGTTTTGATCATTAAGTAAGCCTATGTGGTGAATCTAACAAGAACTATTGCCCTTAAGCAATAGTTCTTGTTTTTTGTTTATTTCTTAATGATCGAGTGTTTTAATGAATAAAAAACCATTAATATCCAAAGCTAAGCATTGTCTCGGAATCCTTAATTTATATAAAAGGAGTTACAAAAAATGGTAGATGCGAAAACGATTGAAATTGTAAAATCGACAGCACCTGTTTTAAAGGAGCATAGCGAGGAAATTGGTAAGAAATTTTATGAATTATTATTTAAAAAGGCTCCGGACATGTACAATATCTTTAACCAAACAAACCAGAAACGTGGAATTCAACAGGCTGCTTTAGCATATTCCGTATATGCGGCAGGAGAAAATATTGATAACTTAGACGCCATTAAGCCAGTAATTACAAGGATAACAGAAAAGCATCGAGCGATTGGAATTAAACCAGAGCAATACCCAGTTGTTGGTGAAATATTGCTTCAAGCTGTAAAAGAAGTCCTTGGGGATGTGGCAACAGATGAAATCTTGGATGCATGGGGAAATGCTTATGGATACATATCAGATGCCTTTATTAGCATCGAACAAAATCTTTATGATGAAGTGAAAAATGAACCTGGTGGTTGGTTAGGATTCCGTGAATTTGTTATTGATAAGAAAGTGAAAGAAAGTGAAGTCATTACTTCTTTCTATTTAAAGCCAAAAAATGGAGGTTCAATTGCTGCTTTTGAGGCAGGCCAGTATCTAACGATTTAGGCTGAAATTGAAGGTGAAAAATATACCCATATTCGTCATTACAGTTTATCAGATGCTCCTGGGAAAGATTATTATCGCATCAGTGTCAAACGTGAAGATGCACACAATGGGGCTCCGGCTGGAATTGTTTCCAATTATTTGCATTATCAAGTGCAAACAGGTGATAGCTTGCCGTTTTCTGCTCCTGCAGGTGATTTTATATTAGAGCATTCCGAGAAACCAATTGTCTTAATCAGCGGCGGGATCGGCATGACCCCTTTACTAAGCATGTTAAATAGAACGGTTGAAAAAGAACCCAATCGTGAAATTACTTTTATTCACGCTACACAAAATAGCAAAGTGCATGCATTTAGAGAGCATGTGGCAAACTTATCAAAAAACCACAACAATGTTCATTCATATGTTTGCTATGATTCACCAACTGAGGAGGATCGGACAAAACACCTTTTTGATAAAGAAGGCTATGTTGATTTAGAATGGGTGCAATCCATTCTTCCATCCAAAGATGCAGAGTTTTACCTTTGTGGACCTGTTCCATTTTTACAAACAATGGTGAGAATGTTAAAGCAGTGGAGTGTACCAGAAGGGCAAATTCACTTTGAAGTTTTCAATCCAATTGCTATTTTGGGCGAATAAGATTGTCAAGAAGTACTATTAAACCTTCAACAAAATGTCAGGTACCATTAGAATAATAAATTTAGTGAAAAAAAGTACCAGGTGCCCTTATTGGATAGAACCTGGTACTTTTTTACTGTTGAATTGAGATGAATCAGATCCAAGAATGAAAGTGAATAAACATTTAGGTTAGGCGAAGGATATATAAAGTAGATAAAGAAAAGGAGATTGCATCGATGAAGCCGTATAAAATGACCAACATAATTATAGATGATGATTTTGCTGTTGAAGAATATGCAACAGCGGAATTTATCTACAATCAAAAAACCTACAGCATAACATTTAAAAAGGCTGACCTAGAAATCATTAATTCCTGGGTCTTTGAGAATGGTACCTCATTTCCAGCGTATGTTCCGGAAAATATAGTCAAATCGATAAGAGAAGATGTTAAAAATAAAATCTAGGTTGCCGAGGATATTTAAATTTTAACAATAGAAAGAAACAAACTCATTCTTTTTTTAAGGGCTTCACTTTTGGGGTACAAAATAGTAAAACTCAAGTTAAATCAAAAGGGAATTCTCAGTTATTCCACTACTCAATTCTCCTGATAAAGCACATTTCGTTGGTGACCTGAAATTGGATTGTTAAGCGACTGTTTCGATGATTCTAAAAGGATTCCGGTCGGTTAAAGCCATGATAAGCGACCGTTTCGATGATTCAAAAAGGATTTCGGTCGCTTAGAGCCATGATAAGCGACCGTTTCGATGATTCAAAAAGG
>CAUSCO010000009.1:0-177054 GCA_963530265.1 uncultured Bacillus sp. | reverse complement strand
CAGCGCCGATGGTAGTTGGGACACGCGTCCCTGTGAGAGTAGGACGTTGCCAGGCGAACCAAAAGACAACCTGTAATGGGTTGTCTTTTTTTGCCTAAAAATCGAAATTATGGCTGAGTGGAAAGTAGAAAGGGAAAAGTGGACAGTAAATGGCCAGAAGTGGAAAGTAAATTACCAAAACTGGAAAGTAAATCACCAAAACTGGAAAGTAAATTCGAAATCATCCCTAATTGGGAACCTTAATGAAGTGGCAGGTAAAGAAAAGTAGAAATAAGGACTAAAAAACAAACCATAAGCCAGGTTCCCACCTTCTTATGGTTTGTTTTTAAAAGAGTTAGGTTTATATAAATTAAAAACCTCATCCCAATTCCACTTCTCGTAATACCAGGTCCCTAAAGTAATGTTTTTAATCCATAGTCTTTCCTTAAAACTATCCATGCTAGAAACGAATACATTCGCATCCTTTCGATCCGTCCTAATCCAAACTAGATGATTACCACCAGTAAATTTTGGGGCAAAATCTCCATCATTTTTAGAAGGGAAAGTGACTTGCTGCTGTTTATTAGTAAAAGAATTTACATCATATATGCTTGGAAATGGTCGTTCATTCACTTCAAACAATTCACCTTCTTTGGAACGAGAAACGTAAAGATGGCTACTATTTTTCCAAAACAAATCCCGGTCAGCATACCCCCTTGGAGTATGGGTCAAAGTCTGATAGGTTGGGACACTTACCGTCTTTAATTGTTTATTCTTCATCGCTCCTCTGCCAATCCCATTTATGTAACCAAGATCGCCTTTCGTTGGTGCCCATTGAAACCATTCCTCATAATTTAGCATTTCATCCACCTTCTTGAAAACTTGCCCGTCCAGTGATAACAAACAAAGGGTGTTAGCGTCCGCTGACAACGAGGCAGTGGGAATCAGTAAGAAACCAAGCCACTTTTGGTCAGCGGACCATTTAAACTGACTGGTACTGACAAAGAATTCATCTTCACCAACTGAAATCGTGAAAAAAGGCTTAACAATTGGTTTATGCCTGCCGAGCGTTATTTTTGATAATACAATATCCGAATGAAGCTGTTCGCTTTTCTTTGATGAGGTGATCAATCCTCTCCCATCAGGCAGCCAAGCGAAATTTTCGATATTGGCTGCTGTTTTTGTTACTAAAAATGGCATAGCCGGATCTAAGTTCAGGACATATAAATCTTTGTTTACCAAAAAGCTGATTCTATTATCCAGAGGTGCCCACTGGAAGTTGCGATTCACATTCGCTTTAATTTTTTTATGGTTGTCCATTTTACGATTGTATAGCCACAGTTCACCATTGAAGGTGGTTTGGTCCCCATTTTTTGATCTCCTTAAATAGGCAACCCAGTTTCCATCATGGGACCATTTTGGATACCTTATATCTTCACCGTTAGTCAATTTTCGTTCCATATTGCCAATTTTAACCCATAGATCGTCGTCTCTAATAAAAGCTGCTTTAAGATTATCTATCCGCTGATCAGCAAATGCTATAGTGGGAACGATAACAGGTAATAGAAGAAGAACGGTAAGAATGGTTTTTTTTATCATAATTCTCTCCCTTAAGGCCTACAGATATTTTGTTTATTTTGTACAAATAAATAAGAATCATCATGAATTTTAAAGTGAAATTGTGCTAAAGTGATGGGAGTGTTATAAAGGAGGAATACACGTGTTGGAGAATAGTGTGATGATGGTTGTGACTATCCTAATCATAAATATCGTTTATGTTTCTTTTTTTACGATAAGAATGATTTTGACCTTAAAGGGACTGCGGTATTTTGCGGCATTTCTTAGTACAATTGAGGTAGTTATCTATGTACTTGGGCTTGGACTTGTCCTAAATAACCTTAATCAGATTCAAAACATAATTGCTTATGCAGTTGGGTATGGCATTGGTGTTATTGTCGGAATGAAAATTGAAGAAAAGCTGGCATTAGGATATATTATCGTTAATATAATTACAGCGGAATACGATAAGGATTTACCAAAGGTATTGCGGGACGAGGGTTATGGAGTTACTGACTGGGCCGCACATGGGCTCGAGGGGAATCGGATGGCTCTGCAAATTTTAACCCCAAGAAAATTCGAATTAAAATTATACGATAAGATTAAAACTTTGGATCCCAAGGCATTCATTATTTCTTATGAACCAAAATCGATACATGGCGGCTTTTGGGTGAAGTCCGTGAAAAGAGGGAAGTTATTTTCATGAGCAAAAAGAAGCTCCAATTTGAAGTACAGGAAAATGAAAGTATTGAGGATTGCTTGAATAGAATGAAACAGCAAGGATACACGCCTGTCCGTCGAATAGAAAAGCCGATTTTTCAGGAAGTAGAAAAAGCAGGCGAAACCATTTATGAGCCGATTGGCCGTCAAATCATATTTGAAGCAAAGTTAATTGAGTAAAACACGAACATTATAGTGTTAAATAAAAATAATGTTCGACATATATATTGACAGCCAAACGTGTTGGTTGGTATGATAAGGCTAACGGATTAAACAAACAATTTACTTTTTTACCCTCGTATATCCATGGGGATATGGCCCATAAGTTTCTACCCAATAACCGTAAATTATTGGACTATGAGGGAAAGTCAATATGTTCGGTATATAAGGGCTGGCCCCTTACTTTATTTGTTATGCGTCATCATCATGCCCGAACAAATGGCTTTCTCATTCATGAGAAGCTATTTGTTACGGGCATTTTATTTTGGTAAAAAAAGGGGGATGACTGATGTCCATTCTTGTTGGAGTCATTATGGGGAGTAAATCGGATTGGGAAACAATGAAACATACTTGTGAAGTTCTGGACCAGTTCGAAATTGCTTATGAAAAAAAAGTAGTATCAGCTCATCGGACACCAGATTTGATGTTTACATATGCAAAAGAAGCAAGAGAAAGAGGGTTAAAGGTGATTATTGCTGGAGCAGGCGGTGCGGCTCATCTGCCTGGGATGGTAGCGGCACAAACCACCTTGCCGGTCATTGGCATTCCTGTTCAAACAAAGGCATTAAATGGGTTGGACTCCTTGCTGTCGATCGTCCAAATGCCAGGTGGTGTACCTGTCGCAACCGTTGCGATTGGCAAAGCGGGTGCGGTGAATGCCGGTATATTAGCGGCTCAAATTTTAGCAACAGAAGACGCGGAATTAGCGGAAAAAATAGGGGCGAGAAGAGAAGCAACTAAACTAGAGGTGCTGGAAAGTAGTGATCAGCTTGTCTAACAAAACCATTTTACCAGGAGCAACGATAGGAATTATCGGCGGCGGCCAGCTTGGCAGGATGATGGCTTTGGCAGCAAAGGCTCAAGGCTTTCGGATTGCTGTTTTAGAACCGACAGCAGACTCTCCGTGCGGACAAGTCGCAGATGTTGAAGTCATTGGAGCATACGATGATCGCGAGGCCATCAGCAAATTAGCCGTGCTTAGTGATGTAATAACGTATGAGTTTGAAAACATTGATGCGGATACGTTAGCGTGGTTATGTGAACAAGCGAATGTTCCACAAGGCCCGAAGCTGTTAACCATCACGCAGGACCGAATAAAGGAGAAAGCAGCCATCCAACTAGCGGGTGTGCAGGTTGCCCCCTATGAAGTGATTAACAGCATGGAGGATTTGTTTTTAAACATAAATGCCATTGGCTTCCCGGCCGTCCTGAAAACGGCAAGAGGCGGTTATGATGGCAAGGGACAATTGGTCATCAGAGATCAGCAAGATTTAGCGAAGGGCGAACCTTTACTGAAGCATGGTGCATGCGTGTTAGAACAATGGATTCCCTTTGAAAAAGAAATATCGGCGATTGTAACAAGAAAGCTGGATGGGGAAACGGCCATTTTTCCAGTTGCTGAAAACATTCATAAAGAAAATATTTTAGATAAAACGATTGTTCCCGCCCGAATTTCACAAGTTTCACAGGATGAAGCAGTAAAACTGGCAAAGAAGCTGGCGGATTCGTTACAATTAGTCGGGACGCTGGCTGTCGAGATGTTTTTGACCAGTGATGGAACCATCTATATTAATGAGTTGGCACCACGTCCGCATAATTCGGGGCATTTTTCAATCGAGGCTTGCGAAACGTCACAGTTCGAGCAGCATATCCGTGCGATTTGCAATTGGCCGCTAGGGAGTACAGGGCTATTAAAACCGGCCGTTATGGTCAACCTATTAGGTGAACATCTTGAAAACCTATATGCGGAAATTCCAACAAGGAATGACTGGAAGATTCATTTATATGGAAAAAAAGAACCAAAAGTAAAACGGAAAATGGGTCATGTGACGATTTTGCGAGATAGTGTCGAAGTGGCCCTTGAAGAAATGGAAAACAGCAGTATCTGGACTACAGCTAAAGAAAAGATCGGGGGATAAAACATGATTGATCGTTATACACGACCTGAAATGGGTGCTATTTGGACGGAGGAAAACCGTTTTAATGCTTGGCTTGAAGTAGAAATACTTGCTTGTGAAGCATGGGCCGAGTTAGGGGAAATCCCAAAAGAGGATGTACAAAAATTGCGTGAAAATGCCTCTTTCAATATTGACAGAATTAAAGAAATTGAGGAAGAAACAAGACACGATGTTGTAGCCTTTACCCGTGCAGTTTCAGAAACACTGGGGGAAGAGCGGAAATGGGTTCATTATGGCTTAACTTCAACAGACGTTGTTGATACGGCACTATCGTATGTGTTAAAGCAGGCCAATGCCATTTTAGTAAAAGACATCGAAAACTTTATTGAGATTTTAAAAAATAAGGCGAAAGAGCACAAGCTTACCGTCATGATGGGACGGACACATGGCGTTCATGCCGAACCGACAACCTTTGGTTTGAAGATGGCTCTATGGTATGAAGAAATGAAACGAAACCTGGAGCGGTTTAAGCAGGCAGCAGCTGGTGTGGAGTTTGGGAAAATCTCTGGTGCTGTCGGAACCTATGCTAACATTGACCCGTTTGTGGAACAGTATGTGTGTGAAAAATTAGGCCTTGGCAGTGCGCCAATCTCAACACAAACACTGCAACGTGACCGCCATGCACACTATATGTCCACGATTGCTTTGATTGCTACGTCAATTGAGAAGTTTGCAACAGAGGTTCGAGGTTTGCAAAAGAGTGAAACTCGTGAAGTTGAGGAATTTTTTGCCAAAGGACAAAAGGGCTCTTCGGCCATGCCGCATAAACGAAATCCAATTGGTTCAGAAAATATGACGGGGATGGCCCGTGTGATTCGCGGCTACATGCTGACAGCGTACGAAAATGTACCGCTTTGGCATGAACGTGATATTTCACATTCTTCAGCGGAACGAATCATTTTACCGGATGCCACGATTGCATTGAATTATATGCTGAACCGCTTTGGAAACATTGTGAAGAACTTAACCGTTTATCCAGAGAATATGAAGCGCAATATGGACCGCACGCTTGGGTTAATTTACTCGCAGCGTGTGCTGCTGGCACTGATTGATAAGGGATTATCGCGTGAAGAATCCTATGACACCGTCCAGCCAAAGGCGATGGAAGCATGGGAAAAACAAGTACCGTTCCGCGGCTTAATTGAAGCAGAGGATAAAATTACTTCATTGCTTTCACCAGAAGAAATTGCCGATTGTTTTGATTATAACTATCACTTGAAACATGTAGATATGATTTTTGAACGGTTAGGGTTGAATGGGTAAAGGTCTAAGCGACCGAACAGAGACAAAAAGAGGGGTGAGGGTCACGAAGGAAGGTTATACGTGATCCTTACCGATACAAAATTCTTCAAAAACAGGATTTAAAAATGAAAAATGGGGGCTAGACGGTTACTGCTCCTTTGCTATCTGAAAAATTGCCAATATTTCGAATAAGGAGTGATCCACAATGACAGAATTACTTTATGAAGGCAAAGCGAAACGAATTTACGCAACGGACAATGAACAAGAGGTTCTCGTTAAGTACAAAGACTCCGCCACTGCTTTTAATGGAGAGAAAAAGGCGGAAATCACAGGAAAAGGCCGTTTAAACAACGAGATAACAAGTTTGCTATTTTTAAAACTTAAAGACCAAGGGATTGAGTCCCACTTTATCAAACGGATCTCCGAAACAGAGCAGCTGGTAAAAAAGGTATCGATTATTCCGCTTGAAGTAGTTGTTCGCAATGTTGCTGCCGGCAGCTTTTCAAAAAGATTGGGAATCGAAGAGGGAAGCCTTTTATCAAAGCCTATCGTTGAGTTTTATTTAAAAGATGATGCACTCGGGGACCCAATCGTTACGATTGATCACATCCTTGAATTACAAGTTGCGACAGCCCAGGAGGCAGCAATTTTACAAGAAAAGGCACTTCACATTAATACAGTTTTATCAAGTTTTTTCAATAATCTCGGTATTCGTCTCATTGATTTTAAACTCGAGTTTGGCAAAGATAGTGAGAATCGAATTTTACTAGCTGATGAAATTTCCCCTGACACCTGCAGACTTTGGGATCAAAAAACAAATGAAAAACTCGATAAAGATGTATTCCGCCGTGATTTAGGCAGTTTAACAGATGCATATGAAAATATTTTAGCGAGATTAGGAGGACATGACATCAGCATGTATAAAGTAAAGGTGTTTGTAACATTAAGGGAAAGTGTGTTGGACCCGCAGGGTAAAGCAGTCACCCATTCTTTACATTCATTAAACTACCCACAAGTAACGGATGTCCGCATTGGTAAATATATGGAACTGACAATTGAAAAATCAGACCGTGATATTAATGAAGTAATCAATGAAATTTGTACAAATCTTCTCGCGAACCCTGTTATTGAAGACTACCGATACGAAGTAGAGGAGTGTGTTACACAGTGAAGTTTGCGGTAATCGTCTTTCCTGGATCCAATTGCGACGTAGACATGTACCATGCAATTAAAGATGAACTTGGCGAAGAAGTGGAATATGTATGGCATGATACGGATAGCTTAGAAGAGTTTGACGCCATTTTACTGCCAGGGGGTTTTTCCTATGGTGATTACCTGCGCACAGGAGCGATTGCCCGTTTTAGCAGGGTGATGAAAGAGGTTGTCAAAGCAGCAGAAGCCGGCAAACCCGTTCTTGGTGTCTGCAATGGATTCCAAATCCTCCTTGAGGCAGGCCTGCTGCCAGGTGCCATGCGGCGGAATGAGAGTCTTTCCTTTATTTGCAAGCCCGTTGAACTAAAAGTAGTAACCAACGGATCGATGTTTACTGCCGAATACCAAACAGGTCAAAGCATCACCATCCCTGTCGCCCACGGCGAGGGAAATTATTATTGCGATGAAGAGACACTGGCGAAGCTTAAAGCAAATAATCAAATCGTCTTTACCTATCAGCAGAACCCGAACGGAAGCTTAGAAGATATTGCTGGGATAGTAAACGAACATGGCAATGTCCTTGGAATGATGCCTCACCCTGAGCGGGCGGTGGATGAACTGTTAGGCAGTGGCGATGGACTGAAAATGTTCCAATCGATTGTGAAAACGTGGAGGGAAGCACATGTTGTTAACGCTTGAACCAAATCCGAATCAGATTAAAGCAGACAAAATATATCAGCAGATGGGTTTGTCCGACGAGGAATTCGCACTGATTGAAAACATTCTTGGCCGTACACCAAACTATACGGAAACAGGCCTATTCTCGGTTATGTGGTCGGAACATTGCAGCTATAAAAATTCTAAGCCCATTCTCAAAAAATTCCCGGTAACAGGCGAACGTGTTCTTCAAGGACCGGGCGAAGGTGCAGGAATCGTCGACATTGGCGATGATCAGGCAGTTGTTTTTAAAATTGAAAGTCATAATCACCCATCAGCGATTGAACCGTATCAAGGAGCAGCAACTGGTGTGGGAGGAATAATCCGCGATGTCTTCTCGATGGGAGCCAGACCTATTGCGATGTTGAACTCGCTTCGTTTTGGTGAACTTGATTCAGCACGGGTTCAATATTTATTTAAAGAGGTAGTGGCCGGGATTGCTGGCTATGGAAACTGTATTGGCATTCCGACGGTTGGCGGAGAAATTCAATTCGATCCATGCTATGAAGGAAATCCACTCGTTAATGCTATGTGTGTCGGACTGATTGACCGTAAAGATATCAAAAAGGGGCAGGCACATGGTGAAGGTAACACAGTCATGTATGTTGGTGCTAAAACAGGCCGTGACGGCATTCATGGTGCCACCTTTGCCTCCGAGGAATTAACAGAACAATCGAGTGAGGATCGGCCAGCTGTTCAAGTGGGTGATCCATTTATGGAGAAATTACTACTCGAGGCCTGCTTAGAATTAATTCATTACGATGCTCTTGTCGGCATTCAGGATATGGGTGCTGCAGGGTTAGTTAGTTCATCTGCAGAAATGGCCAGTAAAGCGGGCATGGGAATTGAGATGAATTTGGACCTGGTTCCTCAGCGGGAAACAGGAATGACAGCCTACGAAATGATGCTGTCTGAATCACAGGAACGGATGCTCATCGTTGTGAAAAAAGGCAGAGAACAAGAAATCGTGGAGCTTTTTGAAAAATATGGTTTGGAAGCCGTAGCAATTGGGACGGTTACAAGCGATAAACAGCTTCGCCTTATTCATAATGGGGAAATGGTTGCAGATGTTCCGGCAGATGCGTTAGCGGAAGATGCACCGGTTTACCACAAACCTTCTAAACAACCAAGTTATTTTGCAGAATTCCAAGCGATGGAAAATGAAGTTCCACAAGTGGATGATGTGAAAGAAACACTTTTAAAACTATTAAGTCAGCCAACGGTTGGCAGTAAGGAATGGGTGTATGAGCAGTACGACTACATGGTGCGAACGAATACGGTTGTTTCACCGGGTTCCGATGCAGCAGTAGTAAGGATTCGCGGCACACGGAAAGCGTTAGCGATGACAACGGATTGCAATTCCCGCTATGTCTATTTGGATCCTGAAGTCGGTGGGAAAATCGCTGTGGCCGAGGCTGCTCGGAATATTGTTTGTTCTGGTGCGGAACCATTAGCCATCACAGACAACCTAAATTTCGGTAATCCAGAAAAGCCAGAAGTGTTCTGGCAAATTAAAAAAGCAGCAGAAGGCATGAGTGAAGCCTGCCGTGTCCTTGAGACACCAGTTATCGGCGGGAACGTTTCTTTATATAACGAAACAAGCGGAACGGCTATTTATCCAACACCAGTAGTCGGGATGGTTGGCTTAGTAACAGATATTAATCACATTACTACACAGCATTTTAAACAGAACGGCGACCTCATTTATTTAGTCGGGGAAACAAAAGATGAATTCGGCGGCAGCGAGCTGCAAAAGCTGCTGAATGGTAAGGTTTTTGGCAAAGCCCCTGAATTGAATGTGAACATAGAAAAAGAAAGACAACATCAAGTTCTTGCTGCGATTCGTGCCGGAGTAGTGCAATCAGCCCATGACTTATCAGAAGGCGGTTTAGCTGTTGCTTTAGCAGAATGTCTATTTGCCAATGAAAAGCTTGGAGCGAAAGTGAGCATAGATGGAAACCTAGTTTCTGCCTTATTTAGTGAAACGCAATCCCGTTTTCTTCTATCAGTAAAAGAAGAACATAAACTTGAGTTTGAAAGTTTAGTAGAAGCGATTCAAATTGGCGCAGTGAATGATACAGCCCAATTGCACATTACCAACAATCAATCGACAGTACTTGAAGTATCTACTGACGAATTAAAAGCAGCTTGGAAAGGAGCGATCCCATGCTTCCTGAAATAAAGGGATTAAATGAAGAATGCGGCATCTTTGGTGTCTGGGGACATCAGGATGCCGCCCAGCTAACGTACTATGGACTTCATGCCCTTCAACATCGCGGCCAAGAGGGGACCGGTATCGTCGTCAATGATGGCAAAACACTTAAAGTGGTAAAAGGTGAGGGACTGGTAACGGAGATTTTTACTGCCACTGCCATGAAAGAGTTAACAGGTAATTCCGCTATTGGTCATGTTCGATATGCAACCGCTGGGGGCGGAGGCTATGAGAACGTCCAACCGCTTTTGTTTCATTCTCAAACCGGCAGTCTTGCCCTTGCTCATAACGGCAATTTGGTGAATGCTAATTCCCTAAAGCACCAGCTTGAAGGACAAGGAAGTATCTTTCAAACAAGCTCTGACACCGAGGTTTTGGCCCATTTAATTAGAAGAAGCGGCTATTCACATAGAAACGATCAAGTGAAAAATGCTCTATCAATGTTAAAAGGGGCATATGCCTACCTCATTATGACGGAAACAGAGCTAATGGTAGCTCTCGATCCTCATGGTTTAAGACCCTTGTCGCTGGGCTGTCTTGGGGATGCCTATATCGTAGCTTCCGAAACATGTGCGTTTGATGTGGTCGGAGCGGAATATATTCGCGATATTATGCCAGGTGAGCTGTTAATTATTAATGATAATGGTCTAACCTCTGAGCGATTTGCCGTGAGTACAACCAAAGCCATTTGTACAATGGAATATATTTATTTTTCAAGGCCAGATAGTAATATTCAAGGTATTAATGTCCATACGGCCCGCAAAAACATGGGGAAACAATTAGCGATGGAAGTGCCAATCGATGCTGATGTAGTAACAGGTGTACCTGATTCCAGTATTTCAGCGGCTATTGGCTATGCCGAAGCTACTGGGATTCCTTATGAAATGGGTTTAATTAAAAATAAATATGTAGGCAGAACGTTTATCCAGCCTTCACAAACACTCCGGGAACAAGGGGTAAAGATGAAGCTATCAGCCGTTCGCGGCGTGGTGGAAGGAAAGCGTGTCATTATGGTGGATGATTCGATTGTGCGCGGAACGACTAGTAGAAGAATAGTTAGGATGCTTAAAGATGCAGGAGCGACTGAAGTGCATGTTGTTATTAGCTCCCCACCGATTAAGAATCCTTGTTTCTATGGGATTGATACCTCTTCGAAGGAAGAGTTAATTGCCTCAGATAAATCAGTCGAACAAATAAGAGAACTGATTGGTGCGGATTCATTAACCTTTATTAGTGCCAATGGGATGATGAAGGCACTTGGGCAGGAAGGAACAAATGGTTATTGCCTCGGCTGCTTTACTGGGAATTATCCAACAGAAATTTATCCGGATACACTTCAATATTATTATCAAAAGGGGTGACAACCATGGCAAATGCGTATAAGCAAGCAGGCGTAAACATTGAAGCAGGTTATGAAGCGGTAGAGCGTATGAAAAAACATGTGCAAAAAACAGCCAGAGCCGGCGTCATCGGAGGACTCGGCGGATTTGGCGGCATGTTTGATTTATCAGCGTTGCAATTAAAGGAGCCCGTTTTGGTGTCAGGCACCGATGGGGTTGGCACTAAGCTGATGATTGCTTTTTGGATGGATCAGCATGATACGATCGGGATTGATGCAGTGGCGATGTGCGTGAATGATATTGTCGTTCAAGGAGCAGAGCCCTTGTTTTTTCTAGATTATATTGCCTGTGGAAAAGCCAAGCCTGAAAAAATAGAAGCAATTGTAAAGGGAATTGCCGATGGATGTGAGCAGGCCGGCTGTGCCCTTATTGGCGGGGAAACGGCTGAAATGCCGGGATTGTACAGTGAAAATGAGTACGACCTTGCCGGGTTTACGGTTGGTGCGTGTGAAAAGTCTCAGTTAATCACAGGAGAAACCATTCAAGCAGGGGATGTGCTGATTGGATTAGCATCCAGTGGAATCCACAGCAATGGCTATTCGCTTGTCAGGAAGGTTTTTAATAATTGGTCATTATTAGATTTCGTTGATGAACTCGGGTGTACTTTAGGAGAAGAGTTATTGAAGCCCACCAAAATTTATGTTAAACCGATTTTGTCAGCGTTGAAAAAGTTTCCACTTAAGGGGATGGCCCATATCACGGGCGGCGGCTTTATTGAAAACATTCCCCGGATGCTGCCTGAAGGACTTGGGGCCGAGCTCGATGAAAGAAGCTGGGTGATACCACCTGTGTTTCAATTACTCTCATCTCATGGACAAATAGATTATCAGGAGATGTATAATATTTTTAATATGGGGATTGGCATGGTCATCGCTGTTGATCGGGAAAACGCAGCAGGCCTGCTTGAGCACTTTAGAGAATGTGGCGAAACTGCCTACGAAATAGGAGTTGTCACTGAAAACCCTGGCATTCAAATCAACAGGCCTGGTGGACAACTATGAGAAAAATAGCAGTATTTGCCTCTGGGAATGGAAGTAATCTTCAAGCGATTATTGATGTGGTTCGTGCTGGAGAGCTTGCTGCAGATATTTCCCTTTTGGTGTGCGATAAGCCGGGCGCTCTTGCAATAGATAGAGTTAGAGCAGCGAAGATTCCGAGTTTTGTTTTTGATGCCAAGGATTATACGAGTAAGGAAGAATATGAGCAAGCTATTTTAGCAGAATTAAAGTACTATGATGTGGAGTTCATTGTCCTAGCTGGATACATGCGCTTGATTGGTCCGACCCTGCTGGGTGCCTACAACGGAAGAATAGTGAATATTCATCCTTCATTGCTCCCTGCTTTTCCTGGCAAAGATGCAATTGGCCAAGCCCTTACTGCTAAAGCGAAATGGAGCGGTGTGACGATTCATTTTGTGGATGAAGGGATGGATACAGGCCCAATCATAGTTCAAGAAAGAGTTCGATTGGATGACAAAGAGACAAGAGAGAGCCTGCAGCGGAAAATACAACGAATTGAACATAAGCTATATCCAGAAATACTTCAAATGCTTTTACACAAGGAGATGTAAGTGATGACAAAAAAACGCGCGCTTATTAGTGTTTCTAATAAAAGTGGAATTACTGACTTTGCAAAAGAGCTAGTCAGCTTGGGATATGAACTTATTTCTACGGGAGGGACGAAAAAGGCCCTTCAAGACCAAGGTATACCTGTTCTTAGCGTAAGTGATGTGACGGGTTTTCCTGAAATATTAGAAGGACGTGTAAAAACGTTAAATCCGTTTATCCATGGCGGCCTGCTTGCCAAGCATGATGACGAAGCCCATCAAAAACAGCTGGAGGAACATGGAATTGACCCGATTCAGCTAGTTTGTGTCAATCTCTATCCCTTCCAGCAAACGATTGAAAAACCCGATGTAACCGTGGCAGATGCGATTGAAAATATTGATATCGGCGGTCCAACCATGCTTCGTGCCTCCGCAAAAAATCATCACTATGTAACCGTTGTAGTTGATCCCGCTGATTATGGTACGGTCCTTGCGGAGTTAGGCGCTGAAGGAGAAACGAAGCTGGAAACAAGGAGAAAGCTGGCAGCAAAAGTTTTCCGCCACACTGCCGCCTATGATGCCTTGATTGGCGAATACATGACAAACCTTGCCCAGGAAGAAACACCTGAGAAGTTAACCGTAACATATGAACTAAAGCAGTCATTACGATACGGAGAAAATCCACATCAACAAGCCGCTTTTTATAAAAAACCACTTGGCAACAAGTTCTCGATTGCCTATGCTGAGCAGCTTCATGGCAAAGAGCTTTCCTATAATAATATTAATGATGCCGATGCAGCGTTGCAAATCGTAAAGGAATTTTCGGAACCTGCTGCAGTAGCGGTCAAGCATATGAATCCGTGCGGTGTGGGAACAGGGAAAAATGTGTATGCCGCATTTACAAAGGCGTTTGCAGCTGACCCTATTTCCATTTTTGGCGGAATCATAGCGTTTAACCGTGAAGTTGACGCAGCAACAGCTGCAAAACTTCATGAAATTTTCTTAGAAATTATTATTGCGCCATCCTTCTCGGAAGAAGCGAAAAACATTTTAACAGGCAAAAAAAATCTCCGTCTGCTAACGATTCCGTTTGACGCGGCGAAAAAGACTGAATTGAAAATGACCACCATTCAAGGCGGATTGTTAGTTCAGGAACAAGACCGCTACACATTAGAGGATGCTACCATCACTATCCCTACCAAGAGACAACCAACAGATGCCGAGTGGGATGCCCTAAAACTAGGCTGGAAGGTCGTTAAGCATGTGAAGTCGAATGCCATCGTTGTTACTAGTGAAGACATGACGCTAGGGATTGGAGCTGGTCAAATGAACCGTGTCGGTTCAGCTGAAATTGCTCTCAAGCAAGCAGGTGACAAAGCAGAAGGTGCAGCACTTGCCTCTGATGCCTTCTTCCCAATGGATGATACCGTTGAAGTGGCAGCAAAGGCAGGGATTACAGCAATTATTCAGCCTGGTGGATCAATTAAGGATGCGGACTCCATCAAAAAAGCAGACGAATATGGAATTGCCATGGTATTTACAGGTGTTAGACACTTTAAACATTAAAATGAGGTGTAATGGATGAAGGTACTAATCATTGGCCGTGGCGGTAGAGAACATGCAATCTGCCGAAAGGTCTGCGAGAGCACGTTAGTGGAAAAAGTATTTGTGGCTCCTGGAAACGCCGGTATGACGGATGTGGCCGAATTGGTTGCACTGGAGGAATCACAGCACGAACAACTCCTCCAATTTGCTAAAGAACAAGAAGTCGGCTTAACAATTATTGGTCCAGAGGTTCCTCTTCTTGAAGGGCTTGCTGACCAATTTGAGACAGCAGGATTAGCGGTGTTCGGACCGCGGAAAGCGGCAGCTGAGATTGAGGGCAGCAAATCTTTTGCAAAAGAACTGATGAAAAAATATCAAATTCCTACGGCTGATTATGCAGTTTTTACATCTTTTGAAAAGGCACGTAACTATATAGAAGAAAAAGGGGCACCAATTGTCATAAAGGCTGATGGATTAGCAGCAGGTAAAGGTGTGACCGTTGCCTTAACGAAAGAGGAAGCACTAGCAAGTGTGGAGGAAATGCTCGTTGGTGCAAAATTTGGAGATGCCTCTTCTCGCGTCGTTATCGAAGAATTTTTGAGCGGTGAAGAATTTTCACTAATGGCTTTTGTGAATGGTGAGGTGGTAGTCCCGCTTGAAATCGCTCAGGATCATAAACGGGCCTATGACGGTGACCAAGGCCCTAATACAGGCGGTATGGGTGCCTATTCACCGGTTCCGCAAATTGGTAAGGATACAGTCCAGACTGCCATTGAGACCGTCCTAATTCCGGCAGCCAAAGCGATGGTTCAAGAAAACCGCAGCTTTTGCGGGATTTTATATGCTGGTTTAATTAAAACGGCAGACGGACCAAAAGTCATCGAATTCAATGCCCGCTTTGGCGATCCTGAAACACAAATTATTTTACCACGGTTAAAATCAGATTTAGTTCGGGTAATTTTAGAACTGTTGGATGGCAAAAGCCCAGAACTTGTGTGGGATCACCGTGCGATGGTGGGGGTTGTCGTCGCAGCCAAAGGGTATCCAGAGGATTACGAAAAGGGCGCTGTTCTGGCAGGATTAGCTGATTTTACTCAGGATGTATACACCTTTCATGCAGGGACAGTCAAAAATGAATTGGGCGAGTTTGTCACTTTTGGCGGCAGGGTGCTGCTTGTTGGAGGCATGGATGAAACACTTAGCGAGGCAAAACAAAAAGTGTATCGTGAATTAGAGAAGTTAACATGTGATGGTGTCTTTTATCGTAAAGACATTGGTGCAAAAGCAATTCAGCCTGTTATTCGGTAACGGGTACAATATATAGAAGAGGGCGGACCACAAAGGTCTGCCCTCTTTTACTAGGACGGATTATAAGTTTCCACCGAATCTCCATCCACATTTGTTAGCCCTTCCATCCCATCTAAGGAATCCATGGCATGATCATGCTCTCGAATCATTTCTTGACATCTCTCATATAATTCCGTTAGCGGGCAATAACGGACAATTCCCTCAGCAACCTTCATTGCACCACATAGGGCAGCAAACAAATAGGAATCCCGCCAAGGATGTTTGACCAGCTTTGAGGTACTCCAAGCAAGAATGGTTAACCCAAAGGTAATCCGAATCAATGCATTTAAAATCCCGATATTTGGTTTAATATTCAATTTGTTCACCCTTTCACAAAAAATTTACATTTTTTATCAATACTTTACTGCTTTAATTAATAAAATATGATACCATAGATTCTAAGTTGTGTTTGTAAGGGCTTTCTTTATTGTTAAATCAACTTATTATTATATAGATAGTATTTAAAGGGAGGGACATGGTATGCTGGAACAACGCTATCGCTGGAAAAATAAACATTTACGCATGCATGTATCCGTTTTAGATGGAAAGACATCGCCGACCATTTTATTAAAAAACGCTTTGTATTTAAATCAGACATTTCGTAAGTGGATGAGAGCTAATATTTGGATTTATGACGATCGGATCGTTTATGTGGGCGAGAAAATGCCCGCGGTTATGGAAAATTGTGAAATCATTGATTGTACCGACGAGATTCTTGTTCCAGGTTATATCGAACCGCATGCACATCCTTCTCAGTTATATAATCCCCTGTCGTTGGCCGAGTATGCATCGCAATTCGGAACAACAACAGTAATTAATGACAGCTTAGCACTGAACTTACATGTGAATAAGAAGGAAGCGTTTTCGTTATTAAGGGATTTACGTTCTACCCCATCAACGATGTATTGGTGGAGCCGCTTTGATTCACAAACAGAATTATTGAATGAAGAAGAAATTTTTTCGCATAGTAATGTTAAATCATGGCTGGAGCATGATGCTGTTCTGCAGGGTGGTGAATTAACAGGCTGGCCGCAGCTGCTTGACGGTGATGATTTGATGCTTCATTGGATTCAAGAAGCTAAACGGATGCGCAAGAAAATTGAAGGACATTTTCCAGGTGCTTCAGAAAAAACGTTAGCGAAAATGCTGTTGTTAGGTGCTGACTGCGACCACGAGGGTATGACAGGTGAAGAGGTTTATAATCGCCTCATGCAAGGATATATGGTGTCGTTACGTTATTCATCGATTCGCCCTGATTTGCCGCAGATTTTAGACGACCTGAAGCGATTAGGAATCGAGGCCTATGATCGATTAATGTTTAATACCGATGGCTCATCCGCTACTTTTTATGAGCAAGGCATGACCGATCAAATGATTCGGATCGCCATAGAAAAGGGAGTTCCCGCAATTGATGCGTATAATATGGCAACCATAAATATCGCCAGGTACTACAATATTGACCATTTACATGGTCAAATTGCTACTGGGCGTGTCGCAAATATTAACTTTTTATCCAGCCTTGAAAATCCTACTCCTGTTTCGGTTTTGGCAAAGGGAAAATGGGTAAAGCGTGATGAAAAGAAAATAGACGATGTTTATGCACAATTGGATTGGGAGCAATACGGGCTCGCACCGTTGGAAATGAATTGGGATTTATCACCAGATGACTTACAATTTTCTATGCCGTTTGGGATGAAAATGGAAAATTCCGTTATTACAAAACCATATTCCATCTCTATTGATGCTTCAGGAGATGAATTACCAGCTGATCATGATGAATGCTTTTTTACATTAATTGATCGAAAAGGGAATTGGCGAATTAATACACTCTTAAAGGGATTCGCGACAACATTGCCGGCATTGGCCAGCTCTTATTCTAATACAGGTGATATTATTCTAATTGGAAAAAATAAACGAGACATGGTATCCGCTTTTAATAGAATGAAAGAATTAGGCGGGGGAATTGTCATGGCGGAGGGTTCTCAAGTTGTATGCGAGATTCCCTTACGTTTAACGGGGATTATGTCTGATCTTCCAATTGAGAGGTTAATAGAATTTGAAAAAAAATTATTAGTCGAATTGAGAGAGCGTGGCCATAAGTTTTCTGATCCTATTTATAGTCTAGCCTTTTTCTCGGCGACACATTTACCATACATTCGGATTACACAACAGGGAATGTATGATGTTATGAACAAAACAGTACTCTTTCCTTCAATAATGCGTTAAACTGTAAATATGTAGAGAGCTAAAGTGTGAAAGTGATTTAAGCAGCAAGGTGATAAAAATAGGGGTGTTCATTAATGAAAAAATGGGCAGTTGCTGTAGCGGCTATTCTTGTACTACTCTCTGGGTGTAGTAGTAAGGAAACCGTAAAAGAACCTGTAAAGAAAGAAAAGGTTGAGGAAAAGGTTGTAGAGAAAGAAACGGAAAAGCCAGGGTTTCCTAATTATTTTCCATTAACAGGAATAGGCTCTGATACAAGTACCGAAGGAAGAGCAGTTGCAGTAATGGTCAATAATCATCCAAAAGCAAGACCGCAATCAGGTCTGAACAAAGCTGACATTGTGTACGAAGTTCTCGCCGAGGGTGACGTTACCCGTTTTCTTGCTGTTTTCCAAAGTGAAAAGCCTGCAAACATCGGACCTGTACGAAGTGCACGGGACTATTATATCGAGTTAGCTAAAGGATTAGGTGCTCTATATATTGCCCATGGCTGGAGTGAAGAAGCAAAAAAGATGCTTGAAGGAAATTATGTGGATAATATAAATGGAATTGTTTACGATGGTACCCTATTTCAACGGTCAAGTGCACGGAAGGCACCGCATAATTCCTATATTACGTATGAAAATATATTAAAAGGTGCCAAGCAAAAGAAATATTCGATGGAAAATAGCCCGCCAAGCTTAACTTTTATGTCTGAAGAAGAAAGAAAAAGCATCTCTGGAACCGATGCGAACTCCGTGAAAATCACGTATTCTAAAGGTGGAATTTCCGATTCTATCCTGACATATGACAGTACACTTGGCAAGTATAAACGGTTTTCAGGCGGCGAACAAACAGTTGATTTAGAAACAAAAGAACCAATCTTACTTGATAATATTTTTATTATTGAGACCACGCACCAAGTGATCGACGACGCAGGACACAATGAAATTGACTTGAAATCGGGCGGAAAAGCCTATTTACTGCAAATGGGTAAAGTCAATGAAGTAGAGTGGGCTAATCAGAATGGCATAATTGTTCCAATCAAAAATGGAATGGTAGTTCCTTTTGTACAGGGCAGGACGTGGGTAAATGTTGTTCCAACAAACCCGGGACTTCAAACTAGTGTTTCTTTAAATCAGGAATAATCACTTTATCAATAAAAGGAGTAGTAACATGCAAATAAATAAATTACGAGGCAAAGAACTCGATCAATTATTTCAAGCAATATTATCATTAAAAGATATAGAAGAATGCTATCGCTTTTTTGATGATTTGTGTACGATTAATGAAATTCAATCATTATCACAACGTTTAGATGTGGCAAGAATGCTGCGCGATGGAAACACGTATCATAAAATTGAAACAGAAACAGGGGCAAGCACCGCTACTATTTCACGTGTAAAGCGCTGTTTGAATTTTGGGAATGATGCGTATGAAATGGTGCTTGAACGCACTAAAGATGACAGCAGCAAAACAGAAGAGGAATAATCAAGCCGGGGAGTGAGCTCTTCGGTTTTTCTGTTGGTTAACATTTCTAGAATTAGAATTACTGTTTTGTTTTTTATAGTTCCCCCAAATGCTATAATGGTGAAATGGAAAGAGAAGAATGGGAGGATTCTTTTAATGTACGATTTTCGCGAGTGGCGGCATGTGTTTAAACTCGATCCAAATAAAGAGATAACAGATGATCAGCTTGAAAAAATTTGTGAGTCAGGTACGGATGCGGTGATTGTAGGTGGAACGGATGGGGTGACCATTGAAAATGTCCTCGATTTGATGGCTAGAGTTCGCCGTTATACGGTTCCCTGTGTTCTTGAAGTGTCAAGTATTGAGACTGTTACGCCCGGATTTGACCTATATTTTATACCAACCATCTTAAATAGTAATGATCCAAAGTGGATTACAGGGCTGCACCATCAGGCTATAAAAGAATTTGGGGAAATCATGGACTTTCAGGAATTCTCGATGGAAGGATATTGCATCCTAAACGAGAATTGTAAGGCGGCAAAGCTGACCTCAGCCAATGCCAACTTAACAATCGATGATGTAAAGGCCTATGCAATGATGGCCGAAAAAATGTTTCAACTCCCGATTTTTTATTTAGAATATAGCGGTCAATATGGAGACCCAGCGGTAGTGGAGGCAGTAAAAAAGGTGCTTGAAAATACAATCCTTTTTTATGGCGGCGGCATATCTACGGTTGAACAAGCAGCTGAAATGGCCAAGCATGCCGATGTAATTGTCGTTGGAAATGCCATTTATGATGATTTTGACCAGGCCCTAGAAACGGTAAAAATTGTTAGATAAAATTTGCTTAAGAATGGAAAGAACGATAAAATAAAAAATAAGAACAAATGTTTGTAAATGGTGGTGGAAGAAGTGCAATTTTTAACAGATAAGCTTTTAAATGGACTAAATCCTGAACAACAAAGTGCCGTTAAAGCAACGGATGGCCCACTTCTACTAATGGCGGGTGCCGGAAGTGGTAAAACAAGAGTATTAACGCATCGAATCGCGTATTTAATCGTTGAAAAACGCGTGAACCCTTATAACATTCTAGCAATCACTTTCACAAATAAAGCGGCAAGAGAAATGAAGGAACGGATTAGAAAAATGATGGGCGGAGTTGCCGAAGAAATTTGGATCTCCACTTTTCACTCGATGTGTGTTCGGATATTACGCCGTGATATTGATCGGATGGGCTTCAACCGAAACTTTACCATTCTTGATACAACCGACCAGCAATCCGTTGTAAAGGGAATCCTCAAAGATAAAAATCTTGACCCGAAAAAGAATGACCCCCGTGCCATTTTAGGTTCTATCAGCTCAGCTAAAAATGAACTAATCACCCCAGAAGAGTATGCGAAAACAGCTGGGGGGTATTTTGAACAGACGGTAAGTGATGTTTACACAGAATATCAAAAGCGGCTCCGGAAAAACCAGGCGCTTGATTTTGATGACTTGATCATGATGACGATTCAATTATTCCAACGAGTACCTGATATCCTTGAATATTATCAGCGCAAGTTTCAATACATTCACGTTGATGAGTATCAGGATACGAACCGAGCACAGTACATGTTAGTAAAAATGCTTGCAAGCCGTTTCCGAAATCTTTGTGTTGTCGGGGATTCAGACCAATCAATCTATAGATGGCGCGGTGCGGATATCGCAAATATTTTATCCTTTGAAAAAGATTATCCGAATGCAACGGTCATTCTTCTTGAACAAAATTATCGTTCCACAAAGAGAATTCTCCTTGCGGCCAATAAGGTGATTGAAAACAACCTGAACCGGAAGGCAAAGAATCTGTGGACCGAAAATCCTGAGGGAAACAAACTTGTGTACTATCGTGCCGATAGTGAGCAGGGAGAAGCGCAATTTGTTGCTGGGAAAATTAAAGAATTAACTCGGGACAATCAGAATAAGCTTTCTGACATTGCTATTCTTTACCGTACGAATGCCCAATCACGTGTGATGGAGGAAGTTTTACTTAAATCGAATATCGAATATGCCATCGTTGGCGGCACAAAGTTCTATGACAGAAAAGAAATTAAAGATATGCTTGCGTATTTACGGTTGATTTCCAATCCAGACGATGACATTAGTTTACAACGCGTGATTAATGTTCCAAAACGCGGGATCGGTTCCACTTCGGTAGATAAAATGGCTAATTTTGCAGCCATGCATGATATGTCCTTATATCAGGCGTTAGAATCAGTGGAATTGCTCGGCTTAAGCCCGAAAACAACGAAGGCCGCGGGCCAATTTCGTGATTTAATTCACAATTATACCAATATGCAGGAATTCCTGTCAGTTACAGAATTAGTGGAAGAGATACTTGAAAAGACTGGTTATCGAGAAATGTTGAAAGCTGAAAAATCGCTTGAAGCCCAAAGTCGTCTTGAAAACCTTGAAGAACTTTTATCGGTAACGAAAAACTTTGAAGAATCCAGTGAAGATAAAAGCCTTGTAGCCTTTCTAACAGATTTAGCCTTAGTGGCAGATATTGATTCACTAGAGGATGATGGAGAAAAGACTGACTCGATTACGCTGATGACTTTGCATTCAGCAAAAGGATTGGAATTTCCAGTTGTCTTTTTGATTGGCTTGGAAGAAGGAGTGTTTCCGCATAGCCGTTCTCTCATGGAGGAGGCGGAAATGGAAGAAGAACGTCGTCTTGCCTATGTAGGAATTACAAGGGCAGAGCAAACCTTGTTTCTAACCAATGCCCAAATGCGTACATTGTTTGGGAGAACCAATATGAACCCAGCATCTAGATTTATTAGAGAAATACCGGAAGACTTAATTGAAGGTGTGGAACCGCCAGAAAAAAGTATCAACACATCCTTTGGTTCCGGTTCCGGAGGGAGAACGTTTGGTTCTTCAGGTTCATCTTTTGGCTCTGCAAGGGGATCATTTGCTGCCCCATCAACACCGAGAAAGCCAGTCATGCGTCCTGTTTCTGCAGCATCTGGCGGTGAAGATATCGGCTGGAAGGTTGGCGATAAAGCCCAGCATGGTAAATGGGGAGTTGGGACAGTTGTCAGTGTTAAAGGGCAGGGTGAAGGAACAGAGCTGGATATTGCCTTTCCTAGCCCAGTAGGCATTAAACGCTTATTGGCCAAATTTGCCCCGATTACAAAAGCATAAATAGTGGTCTTTATACAATGCAGGATAAAACCTTTATGAAAGGGCTGGATATATGGATCTTCAAAACACAGCGGAAAAAATTGATGAGTTAAGAAGCCTTTTAAATCAATATGGCTATGAATACTATGTGTTGGACAAACCGTCCGTACCAGATGCTGAATACGATAGGTTAATGAAGGAACTGTTAGAGTTAGAAGAACAATTCCCTGAGTTGAAAACGCCAGATTCTCCTTCCGTTCGGGTTGGCGGCACGGTGCTTGATTTGTTTGAAAAGGTCGTGCATCGGACACCATTGTTAAGTTTAGCAAATGCTTTTAACGAACAAGACTTAAGGGACTTTGATCGAAGGGTTCGCCAGTCCGTAGGCGATGACTTTTCCTATGTTTCTGAGTTGAAAATTGACGGATTAGCTGTTTCATTAAGATATGAGGATGGTTTGTTTGTTCAAGGGGCAACCCGCGGCGATGGCACCATTGGTGAGGATATTACCGCCAACCTGAAAACCATCCAAGCAATCCCACTTCGTTTACGAGAGAATGTCTCCATTGAAGTTCGCGGTGAAGCCTATATGCCAAAGCGGTCGTTTGAAGTATTGAACAAAACAAGGGAAGAGCGGGGCGAGGAGCTGTTTGCGAACCCAAGAAATGCAGCTGCAGGCTCGCTCAGACAACTGGATCCGAAAATCGCCGCATCCAGAAAGCTCAGTGTGTTTTTATACAGCATTGGCGATATCGGAGAAAGCGGTGTTGTTACGCACAGTGAAGGTCTTGATTACTTGGATCGACTCGGTTTTAAAACAAATAAAGAGCGGAGAAAATGTAGGACGATTGAAGAAGTTATTGAGTATGTGAATGGCTGGGTTGAAAAGCGTCCGCATCTTCCATATGAGATAGACGGAATTGTCATTAAAGTAGACTCTCTTGAGCAGCAGGCTGAACTTGGCACAACAGCAAAAAGTCCGCGCTGGGCAATTGCTTACAAGTTTCCAGCTGAAGAGGTAGTCACGACTCTTTTGGATATCGAATTAAGTGTGGGCAGAACAGGCGTAATTACGCCAACAGCCCTGCTTGAACCTGTGAAAGTTGCAGGGTCAACCGTGCAAAGGGCCTCATTACATAATGAGGATTTAATCCGCGAAAAGGATATTAAAATAGGTGATAAAGTCGTTGTTAAAAAAGCAGGCGATATCATTCCAGAAGTAGTCAATGTTTTGGCCGATCAGCGAACAGGAAATGAAGTCGACTTCCTAATGCCGACCCATTGTCCAGAATGTGAAAGTGAACTTGTTCGTCTTGTAGGCGAAGTTGCTCTACGGTGTATTAATCCAAAATGCCCTGCACAAATACGCGAAGGTCTGATTCACTTTGTCTCACGTGATGCAATGAACATTGATGGGCTTGGGGAAAAGGTCATTAGCCAACTTTTTGCAGAAAAATTAATCGGTGATGTTGCTGATATATATAAACTTACTAGTGAACAGCTGTTAGGCCTTGAAAGAATGGGAGAAAAATCGGTCACGAATCTTTTAAAGGCGATTGAAACGTCCAAAGGTAATTCTTTAGAAAAGCTGCTCTTTGGTCTTGGCATTCGCCATGTAGGAGCGAAAGCAGCTAAAACACTGGCACAGCAATTTGGTACAATGGAACAACTGGCTAAGGCATCGAAAGAGGATTTACTTGCGGTCAATGAAATTGGTAATAAAATGGCTGATTCTATTGTTTCATTTTTTGAACAAGAAGAAGCGATGGAATTAATCAAAGAACTTGTAGCTGCTGGATTGAACATGGAATATAAAGGGGCAAAACCAGTTTCGGCCCAAGAATCTGACAGTCTTTTTGCTGGAAAAACTGTTGTTCTTACTGGTAAGCTCGAGCAATTATCACGAAACGAAGCGAAGGAAAAGATTGAAGCACTTGGTGGCAATGTGGCCGGAAGCGTCAGTAAGAAGACACATCTCGTCATCGCTGGGGAAGAGGCGGGTTCCAAGTTAACCAAGGCACAAGAATTGGGAATTGAAGTGTGGGACGAGGAGAAACTTTTACTAGAATTAAATAAATAAGAGGTGGATCGACGTGAGAAAGCTCTCAATGCTCGCTCTCTCCCTAGTTTTTTTGCTTAGTGCATGTGCACCAAATTTCCAAAAGCAAAATGATATTGTTCAAACAAAGGAGAAAGCAACGGGGAAGGCGATTATACCGAAATATAATATTTCGGATAAATATTACCGAACCATTCTGCCATTTCAACCAGGAGAAGCACGCGGATTGGTCGTCAACAATATCAATACAAGATATGACCTGAACGAATTTGAAATGGGCTTAATGAGAATTGCTCAAAATAGCTTTGATACAGAAAAGTACTATTTTCAAGAAGGTCAGGAAATTAAAGCAAAGACAGTTAAACAGTGGTTAAACCGCCAATATACTGACGAGCAGCTAAAGGCAAACAATATCAAGCCGGAAGATAATATTGGATTAAATCCTGTTGATACTAGTGCGGCAGGCACTGAACCGACAAGCCCCATCTATCTGGCCCATATCTTAGAACATGACTACCTAACAAAAGATGATAAAGGGAATGTAACCCTGGGCGGAGTAACAATTGGCCTTGCTTTGAATTCCATCTACTACTATAAGCTAATACCTAATGGAGATACGTTGGAGCAAAAGATTCCTTTTGCAGAGATGGAAAAGGAAGGAAAAAAAATAGCGGAAGAAGTAGTGAAACGGGTTCGTAATATAAAAAGTTTAAAAGATGTACCAATTACGATTGCTTTATTTGAACAGCAAAGCAAATCATCTGTGGTACCTGGCACCATTTTCACCTATTCAACCGTCGATAACGGAAGCTCAAAATTAAATAATTGGGAAAAAGTCGATGAAAAATACTATTTATTTCCATCAACAGATGCCCAAAATGATCATCGCGATGATACGATCGCATTCCTTAATTTTAAGCAGGATGTAGAACAGTATTTTCCGAATTATAACGGTGTCATCGGCAGAGCTTTTTATATTGGTAATCAGCTGCAGGATTTAAATATCACGATTCCAATCCAATTTTATGGAAAAGCAGAAGGGATTGGATTTACCCAATATGTTACAGGGTTAGTAATGGAGCATTTTCCTCAGTACCTATCTGTTTCAGTAAGTGTAACGTCTGTGGATGGTCCTGAGGCACTGATTGTTAAAAAGGCAAACGATACGGCACCATTCGTATATATTTACCAATAAGATCTGGTAGTGATACCGGGTCTTTTTTTTTTACGTTCGACTTTTAAATTGCCCAATTCAGTGACTCGTGAATCATGGTTATTAGCTCAGGCGAAGGGGATTTTGTCTTTCTGGAATATTCAAATCATTGCGACTATTAGGTAAGTCATGTAGAATAAATAGTGGATATCCACGCATAAATACATATGTAGGAGGGATTTGAAATGATACAACCCTATAAGACTGAGCCATTAACAGATTTTACAGTTGAAGAAAACCGCCAAGCCTATCTTCAAGGTTTAAAGACAGTAGAAAGTTATTTAGGACAGGATTATGACCTAATTATTGGCGGGGAAAAAATCACGACAGAAGATAAAATCGTTTCCTACAATCCAGCAAATAAAGAAGAAGTGATTGGCCGCGTTTCTAAAGCGAACCAGGAGCTTTCTGAAAAAGCAATGCAAGCAGCAGTTGAAGCATATAAAACTTGGAAAAAAACAAAACCTGAAGTTCGAGCAGATGTATTATTTAAGGCAGCGACCATTATTCGCCGCCGCAAGCATGAATTTTCAGCACTAATGACAAAAGAAGCAGGAAAGCCATGGAGAGAAGCAGATGCGGACACAGCTGAGGGCATTGATTTCCTCGAATATTACGGCCGTCAAATGCTCGGTATGAAAGATGGCGCCCCAGTCCTAAGCCGTCCAAATGAATTTAATCGCTATGACTATATTCCACTAGGAGTCGGGATTATTATTTCACCATGGAATTTCCCATTTGCTATCATGGCAGGAACAACAGTTGCAGCGATTGTTTCCGGTAATACTGTTTTATTAAAACCAGCTTCCACAACCCCAATCATTGCAGCAAAATTTGTTGAAGTAATGGAAGAAGCAGGCCTGCCAAAAGGTGTATTAAACTTTGTTCCCGGCAGCGGTGCTGAAGTGGGGGACTATTTAGTTGACCATAAAGATACTCGTTTCATTAGCTTTACAGGTTCCCGTGATGTAGGTCTTCGTATTTTTGAACGTTCCTCTAAAGTGGGCAAAGGTCAAGTTTGGATGAAACGTTTGATTGCTGAAATGGGCGGTAAAGATACGATTGTCGTTGACAGCGAAGCAGATCTTGAACTTGCTGCACAATCGATCGTGGCTGGTGCATTTGGCTTCTCAGGTCAAAAATGTTCGGCATGTTCACGTGCCGTTGTCGTTGAAGATGTCTATGATCGAGTATTGAATCGTGTTGTTGAATTAACGAACGACTTAACTGTCGGTGACCCAATAGACCAAGGCAACTATATGGGCCCAGTTAACGACCATAATGCCTTCAAAAAAATCATGGAGTACATTGAAATTGCTAAGAGTGAAGGAAAAGTATTGACTGGCGGCAAAGGAGACAATTCAAAAGGCTACTTCATCAAACCTACGGTAGTTGCTGATTTGTCCCCAACAGCACGCATCATGCAGGAAGAAATTTTCGGACCAGTAGTTGGTTTCACAAAGGCAAAAGATTTCACTGAAGCTATTGAAATAGCTAACAACACTGAATATGGCCTAACAGGTGCCGTTATTACCAATAACCGTGCCCATTTAGAACAGGCTCGTGAAGACTTCCATGTTGGAAACCTTTACTTCAACCGTTCTTGTACAGGTGCGATTGTTGGGTACCAACCATTTGGGGGCTTTAACATGTCTGGTACCGATTCGAAAGCAGGCGGCCCAGACTACTTGCTGCTTCATATGCAAGCGAAATCAACCTCAGAAATGTACTAATTCAAATAGGCAAACCCCCTTCTCGGCCGAGAAGGGGGTTTTTTATAGAGAACTATGATTATATAAATCAATTACCTCAAAGCAAATCATTCAAACAATGCTGCTTCATATAAAAAAGAAGTCTAACCGTTAATAAGGATTAAACTTCTTTTATAAATTATTTTTGTTTTTCGAATTGAAGAATACCTCTATCAACAGAAACCCATCCTTTATACCCAAGATGGATCGTATCCTTAAAGAAATATTGATCGTACTCATGATCGGATAAATCTAATACAGGAAATCCGTTATTTTCAATTTGTTTTTTAACCTTCACATAATAATCCGTGCGTCCTTTTTTGGGGAAACCGGTATAATCTGACCAGTAACCATTAACTGGAACTGAAACAAATAAAGGTTTTGCATGGACTTCTTTTAGTACATTTAAGACCAGCTGCAAATCTTGATATTGAATAGATTTTGCATAACTTTTTCCCTTTTTATACCCTTTAAGTTTTTCCAATTTTGGTTGTAGCATGGCTTTATAATACAAATCATCAACATAGAACGGATTTGTTTTTGCTCTATTTGCAGCCATATGACTAGCGACATCTTCAAGCGCAGCCCATGATTTATTCTGTGTGAGAGCTGGTTTTGAATGAAGATTTTTGTAATTAACATCTATTAAGGAAAGGATTAAATCTCTCCTTTCCAACAAATGTAAAAATCCATAAGCAAAGGGCTTGATGACCATGGCTTTGGTTTGGTGCCATTTATCATGATATAAATTCGCCTCCAAAAGAGAAGAAAGCATGAGATCACTTTTTACTACGTTAAAGGCTAAAAGGCGTTTTGAACCTTCTATCACCAATTGGTGATTCACTTTTGGATTTAACGCAAATTGGTACCCTTGTAAAACAGAAAAGTTGGGTGCAAAGTGCGATTCATCAGAGCCTTCAGGCACAAACCACTGCGGTGATAAGACAAAAACCAATTTCTTGCCCTTTAACTCATCCGCATGAGTTGAAAAGTTTAAAAAATGAATAAGTGTCTCAGTTCCCCCTCTTCCGACTAAAAACGGTGTGAAGCCGTTTGGATTCGCATCAAAATAATTGGACGGGTGAAAAGGATCTAATCGGGCCAATTCAGAAGAACCGTAAATAGGCAAATAAGCAGGGTTTTCTAACATCTTTTGTTGAACCAAATACCCTTGAAACATATTGGAGTCTAATCCTGCTGCTTCTCTTTTTACCAACTTTTCATTAATTAAAGGCTGTAACCATTGAGTTGGAAAAAACAAAAGAATAGAAAAGAGGATGACTGCCACAATCAAGGGTTTAAAGGAGGAGCGAACCATTACCGATTCTCCAATTGACCAATGATTGCATTTGGAGTATTCCACTCTTCCCTTACAAAATCAGAAATCCCAACGGTAATACCTAGACGTTCCTCAATTTCAATAAGTAATGTAACTGTTCCAAATGAATCTAAAAGCGCTTCATTAAATAAATCGATGTCTAAATCTTCTTTTACAATATCTGAACCGCATATTTCTTCTAAAATATCCAATACTATCTCTTTCACTGACATGATAATTCCTCCTAAAATTAAAATAATCTTCCGGAAAAGATGAAAAACCCAAAACAAATAAAATGGAATGTGATAATGATAGAGATTGCATGTGTCCATTTATTTTTTTTCCAAAAGGAATGCTTTTTATTTTTCCGTTCAAACCAATCAAAACTGATGATTAAGAGAGCGTGATATAAACCATACACAATATAGTGAAGTTCCAATCCGTGCCACACACCCATTAATAAAAAGAGAAGAAGATAGCCAAGATAGGAAATGGTGAAACGGTTTTTGATCCACTTTTTCTTTTGCATCATAAAAGCAAATCGCATGTACACGTAATCTCGGAACCAAAATGAAAGTGACATGTGCCACCGGTTCCAAAAGTCTTTAATATTCCTGCTTAAAAAAGGAAGATTAAAGTTTTCAGGCGTTTTAACCCCCATAATATAGCTAAAACCGATCGCGAAGCTGCTATATCCAGCAAAGTCGAAAAATAAATATAAACTGTATAGATACATATAACCAATATCAGATATTAATGTGTGATTTTGGATAAGCGGTGTTGCAATCAATTTAGTATTGATGAGAAAACCGATAATAAATTTGTATAAAAAACCTATAAAGATCTTATTAATCCCCTTATAAAGAAGCTCGCGATAGTCTTCTCTGGAAGGAAAGGTTTCCATATCCTTTTTAAATCGCTTGTAACGGTCAATTGGACCAGAAGATATGGTCGGAAAGAACAATAAAAACGAAAGTTGTTCTTTTATGGTCATAGAAGTTAAAGAACCGTCACGAATATCAATTAACATTTGGACATTCTTAAATGTTATATAAGAAATTCCTAAAAACCCAAACCAGCTATTTAATTCAAAGAATGGCAAAACTTTCACTAGCAATAAGGGTATGATGGAAAGAAAAATAACCAGATAAAAAATAAATGACGAATTTTGTTTTTGCCTATACCGTAGATAAACAGTAACAAGAATAATCTCCCAAATCACATAAGCAAGAATGGAATATGCCTGATGAATTTCAGATGCATAAGCCATAAAAAGAACGACAACTGTAATGAAGGCATTATACAAACCTATCCTTTTTTCCCGGTATCCAGCTGCCACAACAGGAATAAGCAAAATGCCAATAATCACAAAAAAGAGTAACGTAGCATATGGCGTCATGTCGTAACCTGATTTGATATTTTTTTCCGGTCAACCTTACCGTTGTTCGTCATTAGAAGAGAAGGACGGTAAACGAACTTTCTAGGTATCATATACTGCGGCAAGAGTTCACGCAGTTCCTTTTTTAACTGAGCCGTAAGTTGGAATTCTTTTTCGAATTCATGTGGCACTGGAACGATAACAGCTGTCAAATATTCACATTTGCCATCCTTGTAATTCGGAACAATAATGGCAGTTTGTACTAATTGCAACTTCGATAGTTGTGCTTCAATTTCTTCAAGCTCCATTCGGTATCCGTTCACTTTCACTTGGAAATCCATTCTTCCTGCATAAAAAAACAATCCATCTTTTTTATAGCCGAGATCTCCTGTTTTATAAGCAGGCTGCCCATTGAAGAAGAAAAAAGATTTATCAGTAAGTTCCGGTTGATTCAAATAACCTTTGCTAACATGTGGTCCGGTTATGATGATTTGCCCTTTTTCCCCATCTGGTTGTTCGTCAAGTGATTCTGCTAAAATATAAACTTGGCCATCTTTCTTTGAAGTGCCAATTGGCAATGATTCGTACTTTTCAATTAAAGAATCATCCACTTTGATACTTGTTGAAGCTACTGTACATTCGGTAGGACCATACGTATTAAAAATAGTGGCTTTAGGGAACCTCTCTCTCAATTTTAAAGCTGTTGCATTTGACAAAGCTTCTCCGCAAAATAAAAATGTCGTTAATTCAGGAAGCATAGAAGCTGAAAACTGTTCATCCGATAAACAAAAGTCAACGAAAGACGGCGTAGACGTCCAAACATTCGCGGAGGATTTTTTTAGTGATAAAAATAATTCTTTAGGCGCTGCCACATACTCTTTTGGCAACATCCAAAGGGTTCCTCCTAAGAATAAACTAGGGTATAGATCCATAACTGACAAATCAAACGAAAAAGGTGCTTGGTTTAAAAAGACTTGATGGTTTACTAAACCGAAATCATTCGTCATCCAGTGAGTAAAACTCATTAAATTGTTATAAGAAATTTGGACACCTTTTGGATTTCCTGTGCTCCCTGAAGTATAAATGATATAAAAGTTTTCATCATTGAGAACATAAGAATCGGAAGAAACGGTTTTTCCTTGATTTTTTACCAATGCATATCTTAAACTATCTCCATTTAAACGATGCGATAGATGTTCCATTCCTACTTGTGGCATATCAATAGGAGATATCATCATTTTAGCCCCGGCATCTTGTATGATTTTTGCAATTCTTTCATCTGGAATAGATGTATCAACAGGAATATAAGGATGACCTGATTTAACGCATGCTAAAAAACAAACAAGCATCAATGGTTCCATGTGACCATAAACCACAATAGGAGTAGAATTATCTAGCGAAAGATCGTTTAAAAAATAAGCTAAAGACTCGGACATATCGTAAAGTTGTTTATAAGTAAGGTTCTCATTTCCGCATGAAAAAACGGTCTTGTCAGGATATAATTCAGACCATCTTTTTAGTTGTGAGTAAAGATTCATGGCGTCACCTCTAAAATTCGTTATAAATAAAAGTACCAGAATTTTTAAATCCATAAATGGTTAATAAGCCTAAAAGAATTAAAAAGTAAAATAACAATCTCATCATCCACATTGTTGTCGGATGACAGAATAAAGATTTGACATGATTAAAAAATAAATTCATAATTGCCTCCTATCTAACTAGGATGATTTTACTATGAAATCCTGTTTGATAATGTGATTTTAATCAAATTTTAATCCTATATTTTTAAAAATGTTTTTTCCAGTTGCAAAAAGCCCAATTCATTAGAATTGGGCTGCACGAGATTTTTATGAAGGACAAGATTATTCTTTTCCTTATCTTATGATTTCGGTACTTTTATGACAAATGGAACAGTAAAGACCTTACCTTCATGTTTAAATTGCCCCCAAACTTTATAAACGCCTTCTTCCGGAAAAATGGTCATAAAGATAACCTTCGGGCCATTTCCATCCGTTGTCATGGGATGGATGTGTAAGTATTTTTCCGCATCAGCACTTATGGCAACCGTATGGCCCATTGCCCCTAAATAGGGCTGCAAATTTTTAATAGGCTTATTGGTAGAGTCATCATTGATTGTAAACGTCATATGGACAATTTTGCCCGCCGTAAGCTGGGTAAACGTAAGTGATATCTTTTTTCCATCAACTACTTTGGTTAATGTTTTATCAGGAACAAGAGGGACTTTCTTTGCTGTAACACCCTCAACATGCTGCCAATGACTTTCAATACTGCTATCACCGCCGCCCTTTGGAGTGAAATCGGAGATGAGCTTGTAATCTCCTCCTGCCGGGAAGGTGGTATTTATAGTAAATACACCGTTTCCTATATATTTTGGGTGGATATGGGAAAAATAAGCTAAATCCTTACTGATAACAAATAAATGCATTTTCTTCTCATGAACCGTTTCGAAGGATTTGATTGGCTGGCCGGATGGGTCATTAATTACGATAGAGATTGGAACCGCCTCTTTTGCAGAGGGATTGTCTGGGAAGCGCCATTCGGATGTTGTCGGTACAACGTTTGTTGGTGTAGTGCTCATTTTATGATCAGCCATTTCTTTCGGGACCTTTATTGAATTACAGGCAGAAAGAAATATGGACAATAATAGGAGTAGAGCGATAGTAAAATGTTTCAATGGACATTCTCCTTTCACAGCATGTTCCATTCATTTAATGTACACTTCCTAATTGATCCAATGCAAGAATTTAATGTAAGTCGTCTTACTTCCTATGATAATATTAAGAAAGCAAGGTGAAAAGGAAACATTTTAACAAGAAAATCGTTATGTATAAAGAAGTATTTTTACACCTTTATCGTCCGTAGACCAATTTAACAAAAAAGTTAACCCTGGAGGAATAGTACCTTTGATCCCATTATACTTGTTTCATGTTACAGCAGTAGAGCACAGTGAAAATCTGCTTTGGACATTTTTAATCTGTAACGTCTTTGTCGTCATTTCTGGAATTATTTTTATGTATAGGCTTTTTACGCAAAAAAAGGTGGTCGTTGCTGCTATCGTATTTGGGGTTGCATTAGCCATTAATTATATCCTTATAGCGATTTTTGGAGATCCATTTGACCTGTTAGGTTAAGGAAAGGAGATGAAATGAATTATGAAATATTACCGTTTATGGGTACTTGCCTTTTTATTAAAATTTATTGGGTCGGCATGGGATGCTTCCTACCACTTTAAGTATTTATTTGAAGAATACTCCATTCCCCATATTGTTAATACATTGGGGTTTGCTTTAGGGGGAATCTTGCTAATTCAAGAATGGCGGCGTTCCCAATATATGGATAGATTTTCAAGAAATCTGATTACGATTGGCTACGTCGTTTTCCTGATCGGCATTCCATTGGATTTTACGTATCATATTGCATATGGAATTGATTTAACAACTTGGAGTCCGACCCATTTTATTTATTATATTGGCACGGATATCATGATTTTTGGAGTCTGGCGGGGTTATTTCATGTATACACGGGATATACAGCCGACCTGGAAGTCGATGCATACATGGTTCGGGATGTTTCTGCTTGAATGCTTGATGTTTCCGAATATGCAGCAGGAAAATGGAGCCATTTCCTACGATCAATATATTCATGGAAAATCGATTGCTTCACAGGAAATCTTGGACTTAATCTCCGATCCGGCATCGCAAATTTTTGGCGGCATCCCGGAATATGTCTATCCGATTTATACAGTACTAATGGTGACATTGTTAACAGTCATTACGATTCGAATTTATCGTAATTTTACGATTCCTGTTATGGGCGCGGTTCTCTATATTGTATTAAGATTTATCGGCAAGGCTATATTTGCAGCGGTGAATTACCCAACCTCCTATGTACCAATTACACTGATCTTCATTCCGCTCGCCTTTCTTTTGTTTAGAAAAACCAACTGGCTGGCCGGACTAATCGGAAGCATGGCTTACTTCCTTGGCGTAATGGCCATCCACAAGTCAGGCCTGCTCATCACACCGCCATTGGAATGGTGGGAGCTCGTACCCACAGCCATTGTCGGCGCTCTCGTTCCTGTCATCCAAGCACTAGTCAAACCACTACCCGCAATAAAAAAGAATAACCAACTTGCATAAAGTAAAAAGGGTGTCAGGCACCCTTTTTTGTTTTGAAACAGTGGAATCTACGTTAATCGCGGGATTGTGGTCAATGACTTTATGGAAACGAGTGTACCGCATGTTTACGCAGTGGGTGAATGTGCAGAGCATAGAGAAATTGTTTATGGTTTGGTTGCGCCATTATATGAACAAGGGAAAGTACTGGCAAATCGTATTTGTGGCAGGGTGGGAGAACCTTATGCAGGATCTGTTACCGGCACACAGTTAAAGGTGGCTGGTGTAGACCTTTTCTCGGCTGGAGAAATTTTTGAAGATAGTTCAACAAAATCGATCATGATTTACAACGAATATGATGGAATCTATAAACGGGTCTTAACAAGGAATAACAGAATTGTTGGGATTGTTCTCTATGGGGACACAAAGGATAGCACGAGGTTGTATCGTATGTTAACGAAAAAGGAAGATATCAGCGGAGTGTCTATTTTTCATACAGAATGTACGGGAGAAGGCGGCAGCGATGATATTGCCTCCATGCCAAATGATGAACTAATATGCGGCTGTAATGGTGTCACCAAAGGGGTGATTGTTGAAGCGATATAGACACAGGGTCTAACGACACTTGATCAAGTCAGCCATTGTACGAATGCCAGTCGTTCTTGTGGACGCTGTAAACCAATGGTCAGCAGCATTCTTGCCTATACGTTAGGTGACCAATTCGATGAAGCAGCAGCTCAAAAGACAAGTATTTGTGGTTGTACAACTTTGAGCCGTGAGGAATTGGTAGCCGAGATTAAGGCAAAGGGCTTAACAAGCGTGAAGGAAGTCATGAACGTACTGGATTGGAAGAACGTGGAAGGCTGTACAAAGTGTCGTCCTGCCATCAACTACTATCTTGGTATGATTCACATGGATCAATATAAGGATGATCGCGATTCCCGTCTCGTCAATGAAAAAATGCATGCTAATATCCAAAAGGACGGAACGTATTCCGTTGTTCCAAGAATGTATGGCGGGGTTACGACTGTCGCTGATTTGAAAAAAATTGCTGAAGTTGCTGAAAAATATAACGTTCCTTTAGTAAAATTAACTGGTGGACAACGAATTGGCTTGTTCGGAGTGAAAAAAGAAGACCTGCCAAGAATGTGGGAAGAGCTGGATATGCCATCAGGTTATGCATACGGGAAGACCCTTCGTACAGTGAAGACCTGTGTTGGCGCGCAATTCTGCCGGTATGGTACACAGGATTCGATGGCACTCGGTATTCAACTCGAAAAGAAATTTGAACGGCTCGATACCCCGCATAAAGTAAAAATGGGTGTATCCGCTTGCCCACGAAACTGCTCGGAAGCAGGCATTAAGGATATTGGTTTCGTAGGAATTGATGGTGGTTGGGAGATTAACGTTGCGGGTAACGGCGGGGTCGACCTCCGCCCCGGTGATTTACTAGGTACCGTGAAAACGCAAGAAGATGTAATCGAGATGACAGGGGCTTACCTGCAATACTACCGTGAAACAGCCAATTATTTGGAGCGGACCTCGAAATGGGTGGAACGCATGGGGCTGGATCATGTGAAGGAAGTACTAGCAGATGAAGAAACCCGTAAGGCCTTGAACGAGCGGATGGATCTAACATTGCAAAAATATATTGAGCCGTGGAACGAAGCCATTGAAAGTGAAGAAATACAAGATAAATATTATGCCAAACGCACCATTACAGTTGGGAGTGAATCAAAATGATAGAAACGATTACTCGGATACCTGTCGCACACTACACGAATGTAAAAGAAAGAGCCGGATATTCTATTAAAATTGATGACAAGGAAATTGTCCTTTTTAAACTATCAACTGGTGAGGTGTATGCACTTGAAAACCGCAGCCCGCATCCGAAGGGAGGAGTCCTTGCGGAAGGGCTTGTCAGCGGAAAATATGTGTATTGTCCGGTCTATGATTGGAAAATCTCTCTAGTAGATGGTATGGTACAAGCACCGGATGAAGGTCAGGTACGGACATTTTCAGTTGAAATAAAAGAGGATATTATTTTTATCCTACTATAGAATGTACAACAAGTGGAAGGATGGCTGCAGGATGAAAACAGGAAAAGTATTTTTAGTAGGAGCAGGACCAGGGGACGTTGGCTTAATCACTGTGAAAGGGATGGAAGCTATTAAACAAGCCGAAGTGATTCTTTATGATCGGCTTGCCAATCCTAAACTATTAGAATATGCCGATAGCGATTGTGAGCTAATTTACTGCGGCAAATTGCCTGACCGCCATATTTTACGCCAAGAAAACATCAATAGTCTATTGGTTCAAAAGGCATTAGCAGGAAAAATAGTCGTCCGCCTAAAAGGCGGGGACCCTGGTGTCTTTGGTCGAGTTGGCGAGGAAGCAGCAGCACTAGCCGACTACCAAATTCCTTTTGAAATCGTTCCTGGTATATCATCGGGGATTGCAGCCCCCCTTTATGCAGGAATTCCTGTGACCCATCGTGAGTACGCCGAATCCTTTGCTGTCGTAACTGCGCATGACAAATCTCAAGATGGTAAGCCGTTCCTCGATTGGGAAGGTCTTGCTCGCTCTGTTGAAACAATTGCGTTTTACATGGGTGTCGGGAACTTACCATTTATTTGCGAGAATCTCGTTAAACACGGCAGGCCATCAACTACTCCCGTAATTTTAATTCAATGGGGTACGTTTGGACGCCAGAAAACACTACAAGGAACTCTCGCAGATATTTCTGAGAAGGTTCTCGAAGCGAAATTCAGCAATCCTTCCATCATATTAGTAGGGGAGGTCATCTCTCTTCGTGAAAAAATTAGCTGGTTTGAGAAAAAACCATTATATGGCCGGCAAATCCTGCTGGCCCGCACAAATAACAGTCCAAGTGAACTAGCAAAAGAATTAATGAGTCATGGGGCAGATGTGATTGAATTTCCAAAATGGAAAAAGACGACACTGCCAGTGGATCTTTCTAAATTGACCTCCTATGAAAAGATTCTATTTACTTCACCTGAAAGTGTGAATGATTTTTTCATAGCGGTAGTTGAAAAAGAAATGGATATCCGAAAAATTAGGGCTGATTTATTTGGAATGTCGAGTAAAACAATTAAAGTATTAAACGAACGCGGATTAATGGCAAAAGTAGCTGCCGATGTTCCCGACTCTGAAGGCTGGCTCATTGTCGGCGACGATCGAATACTGGTAAAAGGTTTTGAAAAGGCAGAGGTAATGGCGATAGGCAAAAAGGAAATTGACCTTCAGTTCCTGCCTATTTTTCAAAGAATGCTAGCGGAAGCAAATCTGAATACGGTGGTATTCCCTAGTAGTGCATCTATCGAACCGTTTGTGGAAGCATTAACAGAATGCGGTCTAAATGCCGAAGGGCTATTGAGGGATTTACAGATTGTTAGTATGGGAAAACAGACGCTTGCTGCCGTAGCACAAGCAGGATTTACATCCACCGGGATGCCTGGAAGTCCGACCAAAGAAGCATTGGTTGCCTATTTGGCGGGACTTCCAGTGAGGGAAGGGCAGATATAATGGCGAGATTATATTTTGTAAACGGAAATAGGTTTTGCAACCATAACTATTTTGATGGAAAAGTGAATCTGGTAATCTAAAAACGTGCAGCTGAGGTGGAGTATGAGCACAAACTATCCGATTATGTTACGGCTTGAAGGAAAATTAGTGGTGGTTGTTGGCGGTGGCAGGGTGGCCGAGCGGAAGGTTAGCGGCTTGCTCGGCACAGGGGCACGAATATCGGTTGTTAGCCCAGTGGCGACAGTTGAAATACAAAGGCTTGCACAGGCAAGAGAAATTGTGTGGAAGAGAAAGTCCTTTTCGGTGGATGACATTGACGATGCTTTCATGATTTTTGCGGCAACGGACGACAAGGAAATCAATCATGGGGTAAAAACGTTGGCAGGAAATCATCAGTTAGTAGCGGTTGTAGACGATCCTGATAGTTCGGACTTTCATCTTCCGTCCCATTTGAGACGTGGCCGGTTAAGCATCGCTGTTTCAACCGGGGGAGCGAGCCCAACGCTTGCCAACAACATCCGTCTACAGTTAGAACAGCAGTTTGATGTGAAATACAAAGACTTTCTTGAGTTTCTATTTGAAACAAGAAAATGGATTCTTACGGAAGTTGACGATGCTTCCCTAAAAAGAAAGCTATTAACAGCGATTGTCAGTGATGAATATTTGAACAGTCAAAATCGAGCAATGGATTTTCAGCGTTTATATGAAGAATTGATGTAAAAGCGGGTGTCTTCTTTAGAAGGCATCCGCTTTTTGTAATAAGATAAGAATTTATAAGTTTTAACATATTGAAATGTCCAGCTCCAGTGCCCTAGCGGCTAGTGTCCTTCGCTCTCCGCCCTACGATAAGTCAACATCGAATCGCCTCCGGCTCTTCGTGTTTCCTTTATCTCAGTTGGAGCGCTCCAGGCCATACGCCGCTGACCAGGGCGCTTCCGCCTTTCTTATTATCATAGGTAAAATTACCTAGATGATAAAAGTAAGCAATATCAAATAGGAACCGGTTTTTTATAAGGGTTAACCACCGATAATAGGGAGAATTTACCTAATTTAGAAAATTATCAGAAAAGTGGTTCCATTTTATGGTTTCGTGTTATATAATACAAAAAGTAAATAGTTTCTGTATTATAACAAAGAGGTGATTTCGTTCATGTCGACGCAAACAACTGGCATTGAGGTAGTCGGGGCTTTGAAAGCCCAATATGATGAGATTCTAACCCCCCAGGCCTTAAACTTAATTGAAGAATTAGAACGAAAATTTGGGAAGCGGAGAGTTGAACTGTTACAGTACAGAAAAAAACGCCAAGAGGAGTTAAATAACGGTAAATTGCCGGATTTCCTGCCTGAAACAAAGCATATTCGGGGAGGGGAATGGACCGTAGCGCCGCTGCCAAAGGATTTGCAAGATCGCCGCGTTGAAATTACAGGGCCGACAGACCGAAAGATGGTCATTAACGCCTTGAATTCAGGAGCAAAATTATTTATGGCTGATTTCGAAGATGCCACTTCACCAACCTGGGAGAGTATCGTCGAAGGACAAATCAATTTAAGAGATGCAGTCAATCAGACTATTTTCTTTGAAAACCCTAATGGGAAAACGTATCTGCTAAATGAAGAAACGGCGGTTCTCATCGTAAGACCGCGGGGGTTACACCTTGAAGAAAAACATGTACTTTTAGATGGCAAGCCTATATCGGGGAGCTTTTTCGATTTCGCTATGTACTTATTCCATAATGTAAACATGCTGCTGGCAAATGGTTCAGGTCCATACTTTTACCTGCCAAAGCTAGAAAGCCATTTGGAAGCACGGCTTTGGAATGATGTTTTTGTTTATATACAGAAAAGGCTTGGGATTCCCCAAGGAACAATTAAAGCAACTGTATTAATTGAAACCATACTGGCTTCGTTTGAAATGGATGAGATTCTGTATGAGTTAAAAGAGCATTCAGCTGGTTTGAATTGTGGTCGTTGGGATTATATTTTCAGCTATATCAAAAAGCTGCGTAACCAAAAGGATGTTATTTTACCAGACCGCTCTCAAATAACAATGACGTCACCGTTTATGCGGTCCTATTCGCTGCTATGCATCCAAACGTGTCATCGCCGCAATGCACCGGCAATGGGCGGAATGGCGGCCCAAATACCTGTGAAAAATAATCCGCAGGCCAATGAAGAAGCGTTTGCAAAAGTACGCACTGATAAAGAGCGGGAAGCCCGCGATGGACACGATGGAACATGGGTAGCACATCCTGGATTAGTACCAGTGGCATTAGAAGTATTTAATCGCGAAATGCCGACACCAAACCAAATTCATACAGCAAAACAGCAAAGGATTACGATAACGGCCCAAGATTTACTGGAGGTCCCAGGCGGCGCGATTACAGAGGAAGGTGTCCGCACGAATATTAATGTCGGTATTCAATATGTCGCTTCGTGGTTAGATGGAAGAGGGGCAGCCCCCATTCATAACTTAATGGAGGATGCGGCAACAGCGGAAATATCGCGGGCACAACTGTGGCAGTGGATTCGCCATCCGAAAGGGATATTAAATGACGGCAGGAAAGTAACCGTCGAAATGTATGAGCAATTAAAGGGTGAAGAATTGGAAAAAATCAAGCAAGAAGTTGGCGTGCAAAACTTTGAAACAGGCCGTTTTGCTGAAGCGGTTCACCTGTTTGACCAATTAATTTTGAATGATGAATTTATCGACTTTTTAACCTTGCCTGGATATGAGCAGTTATAAGTTTGTTTGGTATTTTTAATTCTAATAGAATAATAGGAGGAATTTAAATATGACAGATTCTAGAGTTGCACAATTACACGAAAGCTGGGAAATGGATAGCCGTTGGAAAGGGATTACGAGACCGTATACAGCAGAAGATGTGATCAAGCTGCGCGGTTCCATTGATATTGAGCATACATTAGCTCGCAAAGGGTCCGAAAAACTATGGAATCTTCTCCATGAAGAAGAGTATATTAATGCCCTTGGAGCGTTAACAGGTAATCAGGCTGTTCAACAAGTGAAGGCCGGACTGAAAGCCATTTACTTAAGCGGCTGGCAGGTAGCTGCCGATGCTAACCTTTCTGGACATATGTATCCAGATCAAAGCTTGTACCCTGCCAATAGCGTTCCAAGTGTTGTCAAACGAATTAACCAAGCCCTGCAGCGTGCCGACCAGATTACACATTCAGAGGGAGACAATTCCATCGATTGGTTCGCACCAATTGTCGCTGATGCGGAAGCAGGCTTTGGAGGACAGTTAAACTGTTTCGAATTAATGAAGGGTATGATTGAAGCAGGTGCTTCAGGCGTTCACTTTGAAGATCAACTTTCATCTGAGAAAAAATGCGGTCATTTGGGCGGGAAGGTATTGCTGCCAACCCAAACGGCGGTTCGTAACTTGATTGCTGCTCGTTTAGCTGCCGACGTAATGGGTGTTCCAACGGTATTGGTTGCGCGTACCGATGCCAATGCTGCTGATTTAATTACTAGTGATATCGATACGAATGATGCTCCTTTCATTACGGGTGAGCGTACGGGTGAAGGATTCTTCCGTGTGAATGCCGGGATTGACCAAGCAATTGCACGCGGCTTAGCTTATGCTCCATATGCAGACCTTATTTGGTGTGAAACGTCTGAGCCAAATATTGATGAGGCAAGACAATTTGCAGAAGCCATCCATGCCCAATTCCCTGGTAAACTATTAGCTTACAACTGTTCCCCGTCGTTTAATTGGAAAAAGAAGCTGGATCAAGAAACCATTGCAATGTTCCAAGAAGAGCTTGGTAAAATGGGCTACAAGTTCCAATTCGTTACACTTGCCGGCTTCCATGCCTTGAACCACAGCATGTTCGAGCTTGCCCGCGGTTACAAAGAGCACGGTATGGCAGCTTACTCAGAATTGCAGCAAGCTGAATTCGATAGCGAGCAATTTGGCTATACTGCCACACGTCACCAGCGTGAAGTGGGTACAGGTTACTTTGATCAAGTATCGATGGTGATTACAGGCGGAACATCTTCAACCACAGCCTTGAAAGGTTCTACAGAGGAAGCCCAATTCACGGGCTCTACAAAAAAATAAAATGTAGGACGGATCCTTCTCACCTGGACGGTGGGGAGGATTTTTTGCTTATTGATAAATAGCGGAGGCAACTTGCGGTGAAGCAATTTACGGTATGAAAATTTTGGAACGGAACATTTTTTAGGGTATTATCATACATAATAATAGCCTTTTATAATGGAGTTGATTTGTTTGAAAAAGACAACCGTTGACGAGGTCTTGCAGCAAGGTATATATGGTGCTCTAGAGACAAAACCGGACGAGCGGCGCAAATACCTAGGAACATTACGAGAAAGAATCATTGTAGCCCTAAGTAAAAGTCAGGTAGCTGAAGCAAAAGTGTATCCGCAAGTTGAACAATCGATGCGGAAGTATCCGGGGGCACAGCTTCTTTTAAATGGGAACATGAATTATGAGGAATTATCAAAATATGTAAAAATGGCAGTGAAAAATAAAACTGAACATACGATTGTGACGAATAAAGAACATGATACAGAAATTGGATTGGTTTTAGCCATGAGCCAGGCTATCGATAAAGAAGACATATTTATAACTAAGAAAGAGATTGTTCCAGAAGCAGTTCAAGAGAAAAAGGGTTTTTTTTCAAAGTTATTTAAAAGGTAAGTGTGTGGTCATGAGGACAGAAATCCCCAAGCAAGAGCCGAAGTTGTCCTCATGAAGTCTATTTTCAGCCAGCAGCTACTTCCACGCTTACCTGCAGTTCCATTTCCACATTCCCTTGTATCGCTCGGCTGATCATGCAGGACGTTTCTGCTTTTCTAGCGAGCTTTTCAGCCAATTTAATATCTGTTTCAGCAGCATCCATTTTTAAGATAACATGCGGACGGTGGATAATTTTTTTATAGGTAAAAACCCCTTTAGTTACATCAACAATGCCCTCAGATTCCATCGTTAAGTTTTCTTTCGCCAACCCACTCCGTTCCATCATGGCGGCTAGGGTAATAATATAACAGGTTGCCGCAGCCCCGAGCAGCATTTCATCGGGATTGGTGCCAACACCAGGACCGTTCATTTCAGGCGGGATGGATATCTGGGTCCTTAACTTACCCGTCTCAATGTCCCCAACATCATTGCGTAAACCCGGCCAATTTGCTTTTAAATGGAAGTGATGTAATGCCATGTAAAATTCCTCCAATATTAAGTTTTGTCCCCACACAATATGGCAATTATGGTATGGTTAATTTGATATGTTAAAAATGGAGCAGTGAATAAATGAAAATTATCTATAAATTTGTCCTGATACTTATTCTTTGTTTATATATAGCGATTCTTTCAAAATTAATCTTATTTAAATATATCCCGTTATCAGAAATTATTCATCATTTTAACTTTGCTTATGATACATACCATTGGCGGGCAAATAACTTTGTTCCATTTAAAACGATTTATTTTTATTTGTACTTAGCCGATATTAATGTAAATATTCGAATTGAGAACTTAGTTGGGAATATCATTGGTTTTTTTCCTTTTGGGTTTATCTTACCATTGCTCGCAAAAAAGTTTCAAAAACTTAGCACGGTCACCGTTGCTACCTTTGGCTTAAGTCTCACCTTCGAAATTCTTCAACTTGTCTTTGAATTCGGCAGCTTTGACGTGGATGATTTGATTTTGAATACTCTTGGGGGGATTTTGGGTTATATCCCTATTAAAATTATTTTGGTAATAATGGTGAGAAGAAACAAAAAACAACCAATGGATTATTAAAAGGATTCATTGGTTGTTTTTCCACTGTTTGTTACTGGAAAACTATCAACTAATAATCGAATATTTTTTGTTACCTTTGTGCTATAACTAAAATCACCATAGCAATAGGGATAACGGAAATTATTTTTATTACCACCGCATGTATAGAGGTTTGGCTTTTCTTTTACCTGAAGGAGGGAAAATTCCTTTGCCAGCGCCTCACTATGTTTACCACCATGCTGTGCGACAAAGTCAATATAGCCTATTCCCATATTGTATGCCTGAATAATCGTTGGGAAATCTACCTTTTGCTGATTTCCATAAGTCAAAACGTGCTGAAAATGCTGTACTCCAACCTGGATACTTTGTTTAGGATCTGTGATTGTATTCCTTGCTAACCCCGCCGATTCTGAGGCCTGCATCGGGTCACCGCCATGGCCATGGCTTTCTTGCTGCATGAGGGCGACGAGGACCGGAGTCTGATCCTCGAGATGATATTTTGCCAATTCCTCGTGTAGTAAAGGGGTGTATTTTTTTACATTAGCAAATGAATCGCTTTTTCCAATAGGAAGGGTGCTTTGTGGTTGTTGAAAATAATATTGAAACATCGCCAAAGCGCAAAACAGCATAAATAGCACGAAAAAGGTTTTGAATTTCTTCCGTCTTCGTTTTTTCATCATTTAATCTCCCAAATTCATTTCACTTTAACTATTATAAGGGAAGGTCTTAGGAACTGTCAGGTGACAAGGGACTCAAAATTGTTAATTAATAATAAGGAATTTCTAAATTTTGAGTTGTTTGTTAATACTGGAGAAGGAATCATTGCGGTAAAGCAGAAAAGTTTGGTATCATCAATATTAAATTAACTGAAAAAAAGGGATGGGAGGAAACAATAGATGTCACGAATTACCAATGAACAGGTTAAACATGTTGCCAACTTGGCACGATTGGCGATAACGGAAGAAGAGGCAGGAAAGTTAACCAAACAATTAGATGCCATTATTACCTTTGCGGAACAGTTAAATGAACTAGATACGGAAAATGTTAAGCCTACATACCATGTGCATGATATGAAAAATGTATTGCGTGAAGACATTCCACAACAAGGTTTGCCGCTTGAGGAGGTACTTAAAAATGCCCCTGAGCACAAGAACGGCCAAATTAAAGTACCATCGATTTTGGGAGAGTAGGGAGCGAGTAAAGTGAGTTTATTTGATTATAAAGTTTCAGATCTTCATGAACTTTTACATAAGAAAGAAGTAACCGTATCCGACCTTGTTGATGAATCATATAAACGTATTGGCCAGGTTGAGGACAAGGTAAAGGCGTTTTTAACATTGGACGAAGAGCGGGCCCGTCAAACGGCAAAGTCCCAAGATGAAAAGTTGAGCACAAGCGATTCAAAAGGTTTGTTATTCGGGATGCCAATTGGTGTCAAAGATAACATTGTCACCAAAGGATTACGGACCACTTGTGCGAGTAAAATCCTTGAAAATTTCGACCCGATTTACGATGCAACGGTTATTCAAAAGCTGCAGCAAGCGGAAACCGTGACAATTGGTAAGTTAAATATGGACGAGTTTGCAATGGGGTCATCGAATGAAAACTCCCATTTTCAAAAAACGCATAATCCCTGGAATCTAGAAAGGGTACCAGGTGGTTCTTCAGGCGGTTCAGCCGCTTCTGTTGCCGCAGGAGAAGTTCTTTTTTCTCTAGGCTCAGATACAGGCGGTTCAATCCGACAGCCGGCTTCTTTTTGTGGTGTCGTTGGCATGAAACCAACCTATGGCCGCGTTTCTCGTTTTGGTCTCGTTGCCTTTGCCTCATCCCTTGATCAAATCGGGCCGATTACCAGAACGGTTGAAGATAATGCTTATTTGCTGCAAGCCATTTCTGGGCTGGATCCAATGGATTCAACGTCAGCAAATGTGGACGTTCCAAACTTTGCAGCTTCGTTAACTGGTGATGTAAAGGGTCTTAAAATCGCAGTTCCAAAAGAATATCTTGGTGAAGGTGTAACCGAGGCAGTTCGTCAGTCCGTCATGGATGCTTTAAAGGTACTAGAGGGTCTTGGAGCCGTTTGGGAAGAGGTTTCCCTGCCGCATTCTAAATATGCCCTGGCTGCCTACTATTTACTATCTTCATCAGAGGCATCTGCAAACCTGGCCCGCTTTGATGGTGTGCGCTATGGCTACCGTGCTAAAGATGCAGAAAGTTTGATTGAATTATATAAAAAGACACGGGCAGAAGGCTTCGGTGATGAAGTGAAACGCCGGATTATGCTGGGAACATTTGCGTTAAGCTCAGGCTATTATGATGCTTATTATAAAAAAGCACAGCAGGCCCGGACGTTAATTAAGAAAGACTTTGAGGACGTGTTTGCTAAATATGATGTTATTATCGGACCAACAACACCAACACCAGCGTTTAAAATTGGTGAGAAAATTGATGATCCTTTAACGATGTATGTAGAAGATCTTTTAACAATCCCAGTTAACCTTGCAGGTGTGCCGGGAATCTCAGTTCCATGCGGTTTTGATGGCGGTCTGCCGCTAGGATTACAAATTATTGGCAAACATTTTGATGAAGCGACTATTTATCGCGTTGCCCACGCGTTCGAGCAGGCAACAGACTTTCATAAACAGAAGCCAGAATTGTAGGGGGTGGAAACAATGGAATTTGAAACAGTGATCGGACTTGAAGTCCATGTTGAGTTAAAAACAGAATCGAAAATCTTCTCAGCGAGCCCAAACCGTTTTGGAGCTGAGCCCAATACCAATACAAGTGTCATCGACCTTGGTTATCCAGGGGTCCTGCCTGTTCTAAATAAAAAGGCAGTTGAATTCGGTATGAAGGCCGCAATGGCATTGAATTGCGAAGTTGCGACCAATACGAAATTCGACCGAAAAAACTATTTTTATCCTGACAATCCCAAAGCTTATCAAATCTCGCAATTTGACCAGCCGATTGGCGAGCATGGCTGGATTGAGATTGAAGTAAATGGCTATACGAAAAAGATTGGGATTACCAGAATCCATTTAGAAGAGGATGCTGGCAAACTGAACCATGAAAAAGGCTATTCATTATGCGATTACAACCGTCAGGGAACGCCGCTTGTGGAAATTGTCTCCGAGCCGGATATCCGCACTCCTGATGAAGCCTATGCCTATCTTGAAAAATTAAAGTCAATTATTCAATATACAGGTGTGTCTGATTGTAAAATGGAAGAAGGCTCACTTCGCTGTGATGCCAATATCTCGATTCGTCCGGTTGGCCAAGAAGAGTTCGGAACGAAAACGGAATTAAAAAACTTGAACTCGTTTAATTTTGTCCGTAAAGGTCTTGAATATGAAGAAAAGCGTCAGCGAGAAGTGGTGTCTTCAGGCGGGACAATTGACCAGGAAACACGCCGCTTTGATGAGGCAACAGGTACAACAATTTTAATGAGGGTAAAAGAAGGTTCGGATGATTACCGTTACTTCCCAGAGCCGGATTTACTGGATTTATATATTGATGAGGATTGGAAAGCACGGATTCGTGCCGAAATTCCTGAACTTCCCGATCAGCGCCAAAAGCGTTATATAGAAGAGCTTGGCTTACCTGTTTATGATGCGAAGGTGCTGACAGTAACAAAGGAAATGGCTGATTTCTTTGAGGCTACCGTTAATGGCGGAGCTGATGCCAAGCTTGCTTCGAACTGGATTATGGGGGATGTTTCCGCCTATTTAAATTCAGAGTCGAAGGAACTTGATCAAGTTTCTTTAACACCAGAAGGCCTAGCCAGCATGATTAAGCTGATTGAAAACGGAACAATTTCTTCGAAAATTGCAAAGACTGTTTTTAAAGAGTTAATCGAACAGGGCGGCGATGCTGAGAAAATTGTTAAAGACAAAGGGCTTGTGCAAATTTCTGATGAAGGGACGCTTCTTAAGATTATTGCCGAGGTGCTCGATGCTAATCCGCAGTCCATTGAAGATTTTAAAAATGGTAAAAATAAAGCAGTTGGCTTCCTAGTTGGACAGCTAATGAAGGCAACAAAGGGTCAGGCCAATCCACAAATGGTCAATCAATTATTGCAGCAGGAATTGCAAAAACGATAACGAAAGCAGGCTGGCAGAAACTTTTCTGCCAGCTTTTTCATGAAATAAAAGTCGAGCAAGTTTCGACATTCCTCACACCATTTCCCGGGAAAATATCCATTAGATACAAAGGTTTATCCCGCTACTAATCAAACGTTTGGTTGATACGGAAATATAGGAGTGTGTGTCGAAGCCTGTAATATTAGTCGGGATGAACTGTTTTTCGACATGATAAGAGGCTAAAAGTAATGACTAAATTCATATTTTCGACATAGTTTTTATCATCATTAAGATAAAATTCCTTTATTAATGGGCTCGGATACAAATTTAATCAAACGTTTGGTTAGTTTATTTTTTGTTAACCAAACGTTTGATTAAAAAGGCAGCCAGCATTGGTGTATACACATTTTTTTATAAAACTCTTTAAAAAAATTGTTGAAATAGGTAGGCGGAATAAACGGGGCAGTTCTTTTGTAACCTCTAGTTAAATCGAGTATGATGGAAAAAAAGGAAGGGGTGCACGGTTAGATGAATTTAAATGAGTGGTTTCAAAAGGGATTGACTGCGGATGAATACATTCAAGCAATGACTCGCAATAAAGACGAAATGCTGTCTATTTATGAGAACTTTAGCTTAACTTTAGAAGATAAAAGCCAGCTGGAGACTCTTAGGGAACAAAATTTACGTGGGATTGTGCTGACAGAGGATTGGTGTGGTGATGCCATGCTGAACAACCCGATTTTGATGAGGGTAGCCGAAGCAGCTGGGATGGAACTGCGTTTTGTGCTCCGTGACCAAAATCTCGAGTTAATGGATCAATATTTAACGAATGGCACGTCTCGAGCGATTCCTATTTATATTTTTATTAATCAAGAAGGGAAAGAGGCAGGTGTTTGGGGTCCACGGGCACCTAAAATTCAGGAGCTTGTAATGGAACGGCGTTCCGCCTTGCCTAGTCAGGATGCTGACAATTTCCAGGCGAAACAGATGGAAATGTATAAGCAGCTAGGAGAAACGTATCAAAAGGATGCAGCGATTTGGCAGACGGTTGCCGAAAGTATAATGGAAAAGCTTTTATAAATTAGAGGGGCCCTGTTCATTACATGCCAGGGCCCTTTTTGCTACATTTTTATATCGCCATTTTTGGGTGGAATACGGTCATTCACTAAATTTTTATCATTGATTTTTGGTTCGATACCAAGGATGAAGTTACGAATGTTGGAGCGATGCAGGTAAATTAGGAATAACGAGAAAAATAGTAAGATAAGTTCTAAATCTAGTTTTGGGGAAATGTATGCATAGATGAGCATGGTAAGACCGACAGAGATGGATCCAAAAAATACGTATTTCGTTAAAAAGATGACTAAGAAAAAGGTAATATACGTGATTAAGAGTAATGGAATGTTGGCAATTAACAGGGCCCCTGCGGTTGTGGCAATCGCTTTGCCACCTCGAAAGCCTGCAAAGATTGGAAAGCAATGTCCAATAATTGCCATAAGTCCAAAATAAAGCGGCTCAATATCAAGGTTAAAGTAAATAGGCAGATAAGTGGCGAAGGCACCTTTTGCAAGATCAATCAGGAGTACGAATAGGGCCGATTTTTTTCCAAGTACCCTCAGGGTGTTGGTGGCACCAGGATTTTTGCTGCCATGATCGCGGATATCAACACCAAATAGGAGCTTGCCCACAATTAGGGCAGTCGGGATGCTGCCAATTAAGTAGGAAGCCAAGAGTAACAACCATATCATTTGCACCAATCCTTCACAAAATATATTTATAATAGAATTCTATCATATTTAAGTGGTATTATTTTGGCAAAATATCATAATAAGGAAGAAAAGGAAGTACTCAACATGAAACGGATTGATTTTGGTCAAGTTGCTAATAGCTATGTGCGTTCAAGAGAAGATATTCCTGTCATCTTAATGGACTGCCTCCAGATAGGTAATATTTTTTTGAAGAAAAAAAGTGATTGATATAGGCGCTGGAACGGGAGCGTTGTAATGTTTATATATTGAGATTAGTAAAGTGAATTAATTTAACGTGCGGGGGTGGTCTCGCACGTTTTTTGTTGCCCTTGTCCAAATTTTTTTCAGCATGGTATGATGAAGAAAATCTATTAAATAATTTTAAAAAATGTGTAGGGTTTGATGAAGGCCGTTACGTCTATTAATGTGAAAGATAAAAAAGAAAGGGGGAGAGAGCGATTAGTGACACAGCCTTAATAGAAAAAGTGCTGGAAGGCAATGACCATGCCTTTCGCCTTTTGGTGGAGAAGTATCGCAATGATGTGTTCCGGACCGTCTTTGCTGTTCTTCGCGATCAAAAGGAAGCGGAAGACGCGGCACAGGAAGTGTTTATGAAGATATACACCTCTCTCTCCCAATATGAAAATCAAGGCTTTAAAACGTGGGTAACGCGCATTGCTGTAAATCATGCGATAGATGTCAAACGAAAACAAGTGAGAAGAAGAGTGGATGTAGTTGACACACTTGAACAACAGGAAGGATTAGGGTTAGCAACACCGAGGGATAGTGTGGAAAAAGAAATTATTGATCAGGACCGGCGCCGGCTGGTGCGAAAGAAGTTAAATGAGATACCAGAGAATTATCGAGCAGTAATCTATGGATTTTACATAGCCGAAAAAAGCTATCAGCAAATGGCAGAGGAACAAAATGTCCAGGTCAAGACGATTGAGACGAAGCTGTACCGGGCACGAACCTGGATGAAAAAGAATTGGAAGGAGGACGATTTTTCATGAAGCATTATAGTTATGATGAATGGCAGCAATACGTTAAAAACGAGATTGACGATAGATTCCGTGAAGAACTAGAAAATCATTTATATACGTGTGACCAATGCCTTGATGACTACTTACAAGCAGTGGCAGCAAATGAATCATCGCTTCCAACCCTTTCAAACGAAAGCAGCTTTACCGATCGTGTAATGGCTATGGTGCCGGCTATGGTACCTGACACCGTTAGAACTCTAAACACTATGTCAAACGTTCCTTCGGTGCCTGACACCATAAATGAAACTGCCATCGCTCAAACTAAGAAGAGACCGTTTTATCAGCAGGCGGTGTTTCATTATTTTCTGGCTGCGGCTGCGACGCTTTTGTTAATGTTTTCGGGTGTGTTTCAATCACTGGCCACGTATGCGTACTCGTTGGAAAGTCCGCACATTGAGAAAAAAAAGCCTTCAGTAACGGAAGGTGTGATTGATAAAACATTTGCATGGATGGATTCACTAGAAAAAAAGGAGGCAATTAAGAAATGAAAAGTTCAACGAAGGCATTAACATTATCCCTTTTTCCAGGCCTCGGTCATATTTATTTCGGAAACATGGTACGCGGGGTTTTATATTTACTATCGGTTGTCGGCCTGGCATTCATCACGATTATTGGCTTAATGACAAATAATCCAGAAGTGTCCATCGTAACCTTTTTAATTGGTTTCTTCCTTTACTTGGTTAGTTTCATTGATATGGGTGTTCAAATATCTAAACAAAAAAAGGCACTCCTCGAGGCAAATACTGATGATCAGCATCCAAAAGCGGCACAAGATTCCGAACGCTTTTATACCATTGTTTTATCGTTCATCCCTGGACTTGGTCACTTTCAAATCGGCCTAATGAACAGGGGTTTAACATTATTGGCATCCTTTTTAGGGCTGGCAGTCATGGTGATTTTTGTGACTGCCTTGTCCAATCGCGGTGAATTTATGGTCTTTTTGGCAGCTTTGCCGATTATCTGGGTATACGGATTTTTTGATGCTGTCCAACAGGTCAATAAAAAGCAGCGCGGTGAGGAGCTGGTTGACAGAACTATTTTTGAAGATTTCGAAATGCGCCGGGAAGATGGCAAGAAGAGCAAGTCGATTGCAACCTTTCTTTCGATTTTTCCGGGGGCTGGCCACCTCTATCTAGGCTTACAGCGTCGTGGGATTCAATTAATGGCAGCCTTTCTCTTCTCTATTTATATTTTAGATATCTTACGGCTGGGGATCTTCCTGTTTTTAATTCCGATTATTTGGTTTTATAGCTTTTTTGACGCGATGCAAAAGGTTTCAAAGTATGGTGAAGAAGAAATGGAGGATATACCGATTATTGCTTATTTCCTTAATCATCAAAAATGGGTTGGGATAGGCCTTATATTGTTGGGAATCTATTATTTAGTAATGAACGTCCTTTTGCCGGTCTTTTCACCAATTCTAAATCGACTAACCAATATCGATATCATGTATTGGGTTCAAGGATATTTACAGACAGGTCTTGTTTGTGTCCTGTTAATTGGTGGCGGAATCAAGCTGTTATCGGGAAGTAAACAAAAAAGGGAGGCGAAGAACCATGAGTAAATGGGGGAGTAGGATGGCTGGCATTGTTTTAATTGGCGCTGGAATTGGGCTTCTTTTTGGAAAAAGAAAGGGGGCGGAAAAGGAATGAGAACGTGGCGTGTAGGGACATTTTCAATGGGGGCCTCACTTGTTTTCCTTGGCCTCTTACTCTTTTTTTCAAAATTTCTTGATTTAAGTCTGGTTCAAGTGATGACGGCATGGTGGCCGATTTTATTAGTCGTTTTGGGAATAGAAATTCTCGTCTATTTGGTACTATCCCGACAGGAAAAACCAATGTTAAAATATGATTTATTAAGTATTTTCTTTGTTGGTCTGCTCGGCACAGTTGGAATTGGCTTTGCCATCTTAAGTTCTACAGGGGTTATAGGCAAGGTGGAGGAGGTAATGGCGAGGGAAGTACGCTCGTTTGAACTGCCTGACTTTTCCTACAAAACCGATGATAGCATCAAACGGGTAGTGGTAAGGACGGTCGGCTATGACATGACGGTTGAGGCGACAGTGGACAAAGAGGTGTCCATGTTTGGTACATACCGTGTACAAACAACGAAAAAAACGAAGCTGCTTGAAAGTGCCGATGATATCATTGTGGCCAATCAAAAGGGAGACACACTTTATTTAAACTTTAAAATGCTGCCTAGTGAAGTGGGACCGTTTGATTCCCAAGGAATTGTTGCGGCAACGATCCTGGTCCCCAATGATATAAAACTTGAGGTCATTGGCAATAATGATTCCCTTACCTTAAAGCCGCGCACGCTCGCAAATGACTGGAATATTGAAAGTGTATCATCGGTTGTGGTCGATGTTGCGGAAAATAGCAATCTAAAGGTCGAAACGGTTGGCGTTGACAACGTAAGAGGGAAAGATGGCGAGTGGCAGGTAACGGAGAAGCTAAGTGATGTTAATGATGAAAATTCAACCCAGAAAAATGCTGTTTATCAAACAGGTGAAGGTAAATACCTTTTACATATTATCAATGCCTTTGATGTCAGCCTTAACACGAATCGATAAAGTGAACCATCAATCATCGGGGGCCATTCTATCCCCCGATGATTTTTAAATAAACTAAGTTAGTTGCATTCATAGCGAGCTTTTATAAAGTTTTAACGCGGTATTATTACTCCCCAGTAAGTAAAAAAATTCTCTTCTCTTATTTATTGCAAAAAAATAAATAGACGTTATGATAGTAAATGGACGTTGAGGGACATACTATACAATATGTTTGTCAGCGCTAGTGATAATTGGTAGAATATAGAATTAATAAAGCCAATTGTTATTTAAAAATTAGGATGATGATGATGAAAAGAGCAAGACTGATCTACAATCCTACATCCGGACGAGAAATTCTGAAGCGGAATCTACCGGAAATTCTTGAAAAATTAGAGGTTGCCGGATATGAAACGTCATGTCATGCGACCACAGGTGCTGGAGATGCAACGAATGCTGCGATGCTAGCTGTTGAACGCCAGTATGATGTGGTAATTGCGGCGGGTGGCGATGGAACCATTCATGAAGTAGTAAATGGACTCGCGGAACAGGAATATCGTCCGAAATTAGGAATCATTCCAGCTGGAACAACCAATGACTTTGCCCGAGCCCTTCATATTCCTAGGGATGTTGGGTCTGCTGTGGATATAATCACCAGAGGGGAATTAATTCCCGTCGATATTGGCCGGATAAATGATAGATACTTTATTAATATTGCGGGCGGTGGCAGAATCACCGAGCTTACATACGAAGTACCTAGCAAATTAAAGACAATGCTCGGGCAGCTTGCCTACTATTTAAAAGGGATGGAAATGCTTCCTTTTATTAATGCATCAGATCTTCGAATTGAGTATGATGGAAAGCTGTTTGAAGGGGAAGCCATGATGTTTCTTATCGGTCTGACGAATTCGATTGGCGGATTTGAACGGCTTGCACCTGACGCATCAATCAATGATGGCTTGTTTTCACTGTTAATTTTAAAAAAGGTAAACCTTGCTGAGTTCGTTAGGATTGCGACATTAGCGATTCGCGGTGAGCATGTGAATGACCCCAATGTTATTTATACACAGGCAAATCGCATTAAAGTTTATTCCGAAGAAAAGGTACAGTTGAATTTAGATGGCGAATTCGGCGGCTTGCTGCCGGCAGAGTTTGCGAATCTCTACCGTCATTTAGAGGTGTTCGTACCGCTTGATGATATTCGTCCAAATGACCGGCCGACAGATTGGGTATCAGGAAAAAGATATAGCTGAAAAATAAGCTTGTTCCTACAGGAGCAGGCTTTTTTTGCTTTTAGGTCCATCCAATAATGTGTATAATGAATGAAAGACAGTAGTCAAGACAATGAAGGAGCGTATGGATATGAAGGCATTCATTAATATCGATTATACATATGATTTTGTTGCAGATGCTGGAGCGTTAACTTGTGGTGTGCCTGGGCAGGCGATTGAGGGAAAGATTGTCGAGTTGACAAAGGAATTTATTCAGAACGATGATTACGTCGTATTTGCCATTGATGTCCATGACCAGGGGGATGAATGCCATCCCGAAACGAAGTTATTCCCACCGCATAACCTAAGAGGGACTGCTGGCCGGGATTTATATGGTGCCCTTCAAGGAGTTTTTGAAGAAAACAAACACCGTAAAAATGTTGAATATATGGATAAAACACGTTACTCAGCATTTGCAGGAACAGACCTTGAGATTAAATTGCGTGAGCGGGGAATTATCGAGGTGCACCTTGTTGGGGTTTGTACGGATATTTGCGTTCTTCATACTGCTGTTGATGCCTATAATAAAGGCTTTAAGATTGTTATTTACAAGGATGCCGTGGCATCATTCAACCCAGCGGGACATCAATGGGCACTGGGGCATTTTGAACAATCACTTGGTGCTATGGTGAAATAAAATAGTTAATGATATTATGGGTAATAATGTTGAAAAGCTGTAAATATTCCGGAGGTTTAATTATGAAACACATTTATCATGATGATAGTTTAACTCTGCATACCGACCTATACCAAATTAATATGGCAGAGACGTATTGGAGAGATGGCATACATAATAAACGCGCGGTCTTCGAACTCTTTTTCCGTAAGTTACCGTTCGGTAATGGCTATGCGGTTTTCGCAGGCTTAGAAAAGGTCATTCAATATATCCAAGGCTTCCGCTTTAGTGAAGAGGACCTTGAATACTTGAAAAATGAAGTAGGCTACAAGGATGATTTTCTTGAATATCTTAAAGATATGCGTTTCACGGGCTCCATTCGGGGAATGAAAGAGGGCGAGCTTGTTTTTGGCAATGAGCCTATTTTACGAGTCGATGCCCCACTAGGGGAAGCCCAGATCATTGAAACGGCCTTGCTTAATATTGTAAATTACCAAACATTAATTGCAACGAAGGCTTCACGAATTAAGCAAGTGGTTGGAGATGCTATTGCAGCGGAATTTGGAACCAGACGGGCACAGGAAATGGATGCAGCTATCTGGGGGACTAGAGCTGCCTATCTTTCAGGTTTTGACTCCACGAGTAACGTGCGAGCCGGAAAACTGTTTGGGGTTCCTGTCTCTGGAACACATGCTCATTCGCTGGTCCAAGCCTATAAGGATGAATATACAGCATTCCATAAATATGCAGAAACACATAAGGATTGTGTCTTTTTAGTCGATACATATGACACGCTTCGCCTTGGCGTACCGAATGCCATTAAAGTAGCAAAAGAGTTAGGGGATAAAATTAATTTTATCGGGATTCGCCTGGATAGCGGCGACCTTGCCTACCTTTCAAAGGAAGCCCGCAAAATGCTTGATGAAGCTGGTTTTGAAGATGCGAAGATTGTCGCATCAAGTGACCTAGACGAATATACGATTATGAGTTTGAATTCTCAAGGTGCAAAAATTGATAGCTGGGGAATTGGAACGAAGTTGATTACGGCCTACGACCAGGCTGCCCTTGGTGCCGTTTATAAAATTGTTGCGATTGAGGATGAAAATGGTCAATTAGAGGATACGATTAAAATCTCCTCCAATCCAGAGAAAGTAACGACGCCTGGAATGAAGAAGGTTTTTCGGATTATTAATAACACCAATCATCATGCCGAAGGGGATTATATTGCGATGGAGGCTGAGAAACTGCCAGAAAAGCGGCTGCGTATGTTCCATCCAACCCACACGTTTATGAATAAGGTAGTGACCAACTTTACCGCAAAAGAACTTCATGAAGATATTTTTCAGGATGGGGAGCTCGTATACGAGGTACCTTGTTTGGAAGAATCGCGTGAGTATTTAAAGCAGAATTTAGATGCCCTCTGGGATGAATACAAACGCATCATGAACCCAGCAGAATATCCAGTCGACTTGAGTCAAAAATGCTGGGATAACAAGATGAAGAATATTGAAGAAGTCAAAGATAAAGTTGCGGCCATGAAAGAATAAGGAAATAGGAAAATCGGACAGGAATATAACGGGTTCCGTTTCCTATCGTAAAAACTGAAATCACACGCAAAAATGCAACTAAATTCGAAGGCATTTTGTAGTGTCTTTGTAAAAAATAAAATGGCTTAGTTCGCTGAACTGAGCCATTTCTTATAGCTATTTTAAATTATTTGCAAAAAAAACGTCTTATTCCTACAAATTTATCATTGTTGGAAAAGACGAATTGTTAGCTAGGATACACGGTAATGCAAATCTGTTTGAACCTGATTCTTTGATTCTTTCTTTTGTAACATCCTTAAGAAAATATTATTAGACAAAAGTGAAACAATAATAAAGACAGTGCCAAGAAGATCGAATGTCGTTACATGCCCCCCTTGAAAAGTCGAAATTAAGAGAGTTGTAACAGGAACAAAGTTAATGAACAACAGGGCATTTAATGGTGATAATAAATTAACACCGATGTTCCAACCAAGCAACGCAATAACGCCAGGAAATATAATCATAAATAATAAATGCGGGCTTATAGCTATGATGTTTTTTTCTGATGGGACGGATATATATCCAAGCAGTGTTGCCCCTGCCACAATGACAATGGCTGTCAACGTTCCAAGTAAACAGCTTAACGTTGAATACCGCAAAGCAGACCAGCCGCCAAACTTACTACCACCCATCGTGTAAATGACCCATCCCATAACGGCAATTAATAGAAGAAATGTAGGAATAAAATGATCCGTCGCACCCAGAAATGCTTTAATATCACCTTTTGTAATCACTAAAACAGCACCGATAAATGATACGAACACACATATTAATGTGAATAGAGGGGGACGGTTTTTATAAGTCATCCATACAATCACAATGGAAATCATCGGCATTAGTGACTCCATAATTGATGCCTCCATCACTCCTGATTCACCTAATAAGTTTTCTCCCCAGAAGATGAGTAGATTATAGACAGTAAATGCCATTGTACCAAAAAACCATAAATGAAAACCTTTTCCTTCAAATCGAAAAGCCTTCTTTCCTTCTTTCCATAATAGTATCGCTACCAAAATGATCGTAACAGAACCGTAACGAATGATCGTAAAATAAAAGGGATCAATATGTTTGAAAGCCGCATGTGCTACTGGAAACATTGCTCCCCATGAAACTGCAGCAATAAAACATAAAACTGCTCCTAATAATACATTATTTCTCAATTTCCCTCTGCCTCCTCCACATAGCTGACTTATTTATAATCTATTATTTTAGGCATCTTGTAAAATGAAAAATAATAATGTTTTCCATCATTATTAGTGATATCATAAAAATAATGATGAAAATATTAAAGGAGGTAAGATAGTGGAATTTAAGGACTTAGAGATTTTTCAGATGGTGGCGGAAAAAGGATCGATCACAGAAGCGGCAAAAGAGTTTAGTTATGTACAATCGAATATTACAGCGAGAATTCATAAGCTCGAAACAGAACTGAATACCCCTTTGTTTAATCGACATCGTCGTGGTATGAGTTTGACACCTGAAGGAAAAAGATTATTAAATTACAGTAAACAAATATTATTGTTAACAGATGAAATGAAAACAGCCGTTCAAAGTAGAGAAGAACCGTCTGGAAAATTAGAAATTGGAACAGTTGAGACCGTATTTCATTTACCCAAAATATTAGCTAACTATGTTAAGAAATATAAAAATGTCGATTTGTCGGTATTTACCGGCGTTACGGAAAAATTAGAAGAAGAGGTATTAAATCATAAGTTGGACGGAGCTTTCGTTACAGAATCAGACTTTCATCCCGATCTTGTATCGTATGAAGTGTTTCAAGAGGAGCTTGTTTTAATTTCAGATAGGCACGCCTCCACACTGGAAGAGCTGAAGGAGGAACCAATCTTATGCTTTAGCAAAGGCTGTGGATACCGAGCACGTCTAGAAGCTTGGTATAAAGACCAAAACATTACACCGCAAAAAGTAATGGAATTCGGTACATTAGAAACAATCTTGCGTAGTGTCGCTGTGGGACTTGGCGTTACATTCGTTCCAAAGTCAGCAGTCACCCAATTGGAAAAAAGCGGACTCATCCGATGTCATACACTTCCAGAACAATACAATAAGATTAAGACCGTTTTTATAAGAAGGGCAGATAATTACTTAACTTCCACAATCGAAAAATTTATCGAAACAATCGAATTGAATAAACAAGTATCAATCGAACCAATGAGCTATTAAAAATGGAGCTGTGTCTATTAAACACCTAAATTTAAACAGGCGGAGAAAAACAATTTGTTTTTCTCCGCCTGTTTAATATTGATAAAGCTGGTAAAACGAAAGGGCTCCACCCGGATAAGCCCTTACATTTTTTTGGATTAATCATACTGTGTATAGAGCAGATGCAAAGGAGGTTTGTATATGGATGGTGTAGGAGCTGGCGGAGGTTTTGCCTTAGTGGTTGTATTGTTTATCCTTCTTATTATTATAGGTGCGTCCTTTTTGGGCGGAGGCTGTGGCGGATATGGCGGATATGGCGGAGGATTTTGTTAGTTAATTAATACTGATTGAAAGGGGGGTTACTAATGTACGGTTATGGAGGATTCGGCGGCGGCGGCTTTGGCGGCTGTGGATGCGGAGGTTACGGCGGAGGCTACGGCGGAGGTTACGGCGGCGGCTTTGGTTGCGGTGGAGGTTTTGCATTAATTGTTGTCTTGTTCATTTTGTTAATCATCATTGGAGCAACTTGCTTTTGTTAATTAAAAGCAATCAACATCAAATTTTTCAAATGTAGAAAAGGCCTTTTTTGAAGTGAACCAAAAAAGTTAGACCAATATTTAAACAACCTTTTGAGCATGAGTCCGGTATTTTATCGGACTCATGCCTTTTTATTGAAATATTTTTCTATTTTTGTTTAAAGAAATCCATAAAGGCGTGGAAAATTTCTATTCCTTGGTATGTCAGCATTCCTGCTGCTGAAATTGAAAATATTCCAATCATGACAAAGCGTATCCACATATTTTCTTCCTCCCTTAATTTTGATTTTTTGATTAGGAGGAAGGGAGGATTACATAGTTAGACTGGTGAAAAATGGGGATCAGAAAAATATATTTTCTGTCGAAGTTTAATGACCGATAATGGAGTAATATCAAAGCTGTTAAAAGGATGCTGGTTAGCATAAAGAATACTTGTAGGGTGATGGGCTGCTTTTTCTCATCGTCCGATTGTGTCTTTACCTTCCAATCGTCTACGTTAACAATGGCTTTGATTACTGAATGGGAGTGGGGAACTGGGAGCGAGAACTGTGCAAAGTTGAAAGCCAGGAAGGCAAGGAGTAATGGAATGGAAAGTACTTTTATAATTTTTATGTTATCCACTCCTTCTAATGAGTTAGTTTTAATCATATACACTTTTAGTATATTTGAAAACAAAAATATTCTGACAATTTTTTTGATTTTTTTAAAAAAGGGCTCAAGGTATGTAGGGATTTTCACGGAAGCCAAAGAACGTTACATTTACTTAGCTAAAAATGGTAAAATAAATTTACTAACTTTTCACATTAAACTAGGCAAAATATACTTAGAATAGGAGCTAATAAAATGATTAGAGTTGTTGCTAAAGCCAAACTAAAACCAGGTGTAGAGGTAGATGAATATTTAAAATTGGCCAAAGAACTTGTTACTGAAACCAATAAAGAAGAAGGGTGTATTTCGTACATTCTTCATGAAGATATAAATGATCCAACAATCTTTACTAATATCGAAGAATGGGTAGATGAAGAGGCAATAAATCAACATAATAGAAGTGAACACGTCAGGAAAATAGTTCCCGAGTTAAGGAAACTAAGAGAAAGTACAGAAATTAACAATTATAGAGAAGTAAAATAAAAAGGTGCCTGTCACCACCCGAATTTTGTCGAATCATTTCGACGAAATTCGGGGAGTGACAGGCACTTTAAAAGGGAGAATGGTATGAATATTGTTAGTCTGGATCAGGTTCATGGATTTAGAGAGAGTCGAAAAGATAGAGGACGTATACTTATCAATTGTCCAGATCAGCCGGGCATTGTAGCGGCTGTGTCACATTTTCTATTCGAAAATGGAGCAAACATTATTGAATCTAGTCAGTATACAACTAATCCTGAAGGCGGCAACTTTTTCATGCGCATTGAATTTGAATGCCCAGGATTATTAACGAAAAAAGAAGAATTGAAGAGTCAATTTCAAGGGATTGCTGCTACATTTTTAATGGAATGGAAACTATCATTTGTACATGATTTAAAGAGAACAGCGATTTTTGTATCAAAAGAACTTCATTGTTTACGTGAGCTGCTATGGGAATGGCAGAATGGAGATTTGATTACTGACATTGCTCTTGTCGTAAGTAATCATGAGGCAGGACGGGAAATTGTGGAATCGTTGAACATTCCATTCTTTTATATTCCAGCTAGTAAAGAAAATCGAAAAGAAGTGGAAGAAAAACAGTTGCAGCTGTTAAAGGAATTCGATGTTGACTTAACCATCTTAGCAAGGTATATGCAAATATTGACACCTGCCTTTGTAGAGGCACAGCCATTTAAGATTATCAATATTCATCATTCTTTCCTGCCTGCTTTTGTCGGTGCAAGACCGTATGATAGAGCCTATCAACGTGGGGTGAAAATAATTGGGGCAACGTCCCACTATGTAACGAATGATCTTGATGAGGGACCTATTATCGAACAGGATATCAAACGTGTTGATCACCGAGACAATGTTGAAGATTTAAAAAAGAGTGGCCGCTCGATAGAACGAAGCGTTCTCGCAAGAGCAGTGAAATGGCATTTAGAAGATCGCATTATTGTCCATGAAAACAAAACAATTGTTTTTTAGAAATGGATAAGGCAGAGGTAAAAGCAAACGGCATATGGCTGTTTGCTTTTTATTTTTTTCAACAGCTTTCGCCAGTTACCTAGGGATACACGTCAAGATTAATTCCCAAAAAGTTTTTTAAAAAAATGTTCCTACCTGCCAGCCTGTCGAAGATTTACGAAGCATATATACAAATGAAAGTTAATTTTATGTAAAGTCTCACTATCCCTTGTAGGACTTTCATAAATTAAAGAGAAGTCTTAATAAAGTACTACAGGTTTCCATCCAAAAAAATAGCAGGAGGACAGACACTTTGATCTCAAAAAAAGTTTTCGTTCGTAAACCGGTATTTATGAAAATGTGGGAGCAGCATCCTACTATTTGGAGGTTGTTAATTAATATTGGAATATTACTAAAATATAAAACCTTAAAAATTGATAAACTGCCTAATAAAGTGGTATTACCATCCTCAACGATGATTTATGTAAATTCTAATGAAAATCGGGGCAGGGCTTTATTGATTAGTGACGGCGTAACCCAAAACAGGCTTTTCAACTTTTGGGAAAAATCCGTAAAAACCTGGCTGCCAGATTTGATTATCGATGTTGGCGTAAATTATGGTGAATGTATATTTTCTACCACTTACCCTGAACAGTCCCAAATATATGGAATTGAAGCCAATCATCATTTAATTCAATACATTAACAAGTCGAAAGATCAACACCCGAATAAAGGACAGATAACCATCATTAATGCCTTGGCTTCGGATAAAAATGATAACAAAAAAGAATTCTATATCGACCAACACTGGTCAGGCACCTCTTCAGCATCCTACAAACCCTCACACAATATGATTGAAAAAGTTCCGGTACGTGCCATCACCATTGATTCTCTCTTCGCACAAAATTTATCTTATGGAAGGGTCCTATTTAAGGTAGATGTCGAGGGATATGAGGCATTCGTCTTAAAAGGAATGACAGAAGTATTAAAAAAATGCGATTCAGCGATGGGTTTTATTGAATTTAACAGTGAATATATAGAAATGTCAGGCATATCAGCAGATGAATTTTTTACCTTCTTGCAAAGATATTTTACGGTTTACATGTATATAGAAGATGATACTTTAGTAAAAGCAAACCTAATTGATTATGAGGACTTACAAAATATTTTTGGTACTACCTATATTCATACAGATTTTATTTTACTAACAGACGAAGAGATGATTGATGTCTTTGATTTTACATTGGAATAAATGAATCTAGCCGAAGTGAACTAACTTCATTGCCAATCAACCCATCATTAAAAGAAGGAAGGTTCAATTGAGCCTTCCTTCTTTTAGTACGGGAAATCGCCGCTTTGAAAAAAAACGTTCAACATGCTCGTATTCTATTCCTCTATTATACTTCCGAAAAAGCTTGTCATTTCTTATAATGAGTAAAAGGCACGAATGTTTTGACTAGATTCTAATGAAAGCGTTTAGTATGGTCAGTAAAGGAGGAGAAAAATGCTCAATTTAGCTCCATTGATGCTCGAGAAGGTTGGAATTATTGTCATTGTTGCTTTTTTGCTAGCACAGATGCGCTCGTTTCGCCAAGTTATTCAAAATAAGCACAGCACAAATGAAAAGGTTATGCTTATTTTACTGTTTGGTACCTTTGGAATCATTAGTAATTATACGGGAATAAAAGTCCATCATCATACAATCGGCAGGCCTGAGTGGCTTTCTGAAATGAACCAGGAGAGTGCACTTGCCAATACTAGAGTAATGGGGATTGTGATTGGCGGTCTACTAGGGGGACCTGCAGTTGGCATTGGTGCTGGGCTCATTGCCGGCATCCATCGTTACACCCTTGGTGGCTTCACTGCCCTTTCTTGTGCCCTTTCTACCATTCTAGCTGGTATTGTGGCCGGATACTTTGGAAAAAAGCGAAAACAAAAGGGGAAACAAATAACCCCTGCGTTTGCTGTCATAATCGGAATGGCCTTAGAAGCGGTTCAGATGTTCATCATTCTTGTTACAGCCCAACCATTTAACCATGCTTGGGAACTTGTCCAACTCATTAGTCTGCCAATGATTTTCGGCAATGGTTTAGGGACATTGCTGTTTATGCTCATTATTCAAATCATGAGACGTGACGAAGAACGTGCTCGCGCTAATCAAACAAACCAAGCCTTTCTGATTGCGGATCAAACCTTGCCATACTTCCGGCAAGGCTTAACCAACCATTCATGTATGGAAATTTCCGAGATTATGCTAAAACTGACGAACGCCGATGCAGTAGCGATAACCGATAATCAACAAGTCTTAGCACATGTCGGTGCTGCCTCAGATCACCATGTCTCTAAGACCAAGCCTGAGACAGGATTGACGAAAAAGGTACTCGATAGCGGGAAGATTTCAATTGCAAGAACGAAGCAGGAAATCTCCTGTATACATAGTCAATGCCCGTTAGAAGCTGCTATTGTTCTGCCATTAAAAGTTAAAAACAAAATCTATGGTACATTAAAAATGTACTATACAGAGCCTGATAAACTGAACAAGGTGCAGCAGGAATTGGCAGAAGGTCTAGCCAATCTTTTTTCGACACAGCTGGAGCTTGCTGAGGCAGAAAGACAGACAAAGCTATTAAAGGATGCAGAGATTAAAGCCTTACAGGCACAGATTCATCCACACTTTTTATTTAATAGTATTAACACCATTTCAGCACTTTGCCGGACAGATGCAGATAAAGCTCGTAAACTACTTTTGGAGCTTAGCTCTTTTTTTCGTGGAAACCTTCAAGGAGCCAGGCAGATGTTAATCCCTCTGGAAAAGGAATTATCAAATGTTAAGGCCTATTTATCTTTAGAGCAAACGCGTTTTCCTAACAAATATAACATTGATTTTCAAATAGAACCGGAGCTCGAAAAGGTACTGATTCCTCCTTTTATCCTGCAGCCTTTAGTTGAAAATGCGATCCATTATGGTTTTCCACGAAGTAAATCGCAAGGGCAAATTACCGTAACCATTTTTTCAAAAAAGAATCTGTTGCAAATTATTGTAGCTGATAATGGAAAAGGAATACCTGAAGGTCAAATAGAAGTCCTCGGTAACCAAGTGGTCGATTCTAAAAAAGGAAATGGCACAGCGATTTTTAATATATGTGAACGGCTGAAAGGGATTTACAATGGTCAAGCCAGTTTAACGTTAAAAAGTAAAGTGGATCATGGAGCAACCATTACCATTTCCATTCCACTTGACAGTAAAGGAGTGTTTGATCAAGATGTTGAAGGTCTATATATTGGATGATGAACCATTAGCGAGAGATGAATTAAAATACCTGCTGATTCGAAGTGAACAAGTGGAAATTTTAGGCGAAGGTGATTGTATTGAGGATGCAGTCGCTGCCATCACAGAGCTAAAACCAGATCTTGTTTTCTTGGATATTGAATTAGCTGAAGAGAATGGGTTGAGTTTAGCGAGGCATTTAGAAACACTTGAGCAAACCCCAGCGATTGTTTTTGCAACAGCCTATGATGAGTATGCGTTAGAGGCATTTGAATTAAATGCAGTCGATTATATTTTAAAGCCATTTGATGAAGAACGGATTCAAAAAACTTTGGAAAAAATTAAGAAGATACAAAATCTCGGGAATAAGCATAATCTGATTCAGTCGTCCGTGAAACAGAATAAAAATGGGAAAATAGCGGTCCTTGTTGATGAACGGATTGTTTTACTAACCGTCACAGACATTCTTTATTTAGAATCTAGTGAGGGTAAGTGTAACATTGTCACAATCGATCAAGCCTACAAAGTAGCGGATGCTCTCATTGTTTTGGAGAAAAAGCTAAATAGTGCAAAATTTTTACGTGTTCATCGCAGTTTTATCGTGAACGTGGATCATATTGTTGAAATTGAACCCTGGTTTAATTCTACCTATAATTTACATATGAGGGATGGCTCGCAAGTTCCGGTTAGTCGAACCTATGTAAAGGTATTAAAGCAGCAATTAGGTTTTTAGAAAATTTGCATTTCATTTAGTGATTTTTGCAATTCATCCTTCTATTTCTGCGTTTTATCCTGAAAATGAAGAAAGAACGCTTTCTTTTTGTAAAATGGATGATGTAGAAACAATAGCAAAGGGGGATTGGATAATAATGAATGCGATTACAATTGTTATTGCCTCAATATGTATCCTTTTAATTGTGTACCGTTTATATGGTACTTTCATGGCAGCAAAAGTTTTGAAGCTTAATGATTCAAAACCGACACCTGCTCAAAAATTTGAAGATGGACGAGACTATGTTCCCACGAACAAATGGGTAGTTTTTGGTCACCATTTTGCAGCGATTGCAGCAGCAGGCCCGTTAGTTGGTCCCATCCTAGCAGCACAATTTGGTTATTTACCAGGATTGATTTGGCTCTTGATTGGTGCCGTCATTGGCGGCGCTGTCCACGATACGGTTGTGCTCTTTGCATCGATGCGTAGAGATGGAAAATCACTCTCAGAAGTGGCTAAAGAAGAACTTGGACCGGTCGCAGGGTTCTGTACCGGACTGGCAATGTTATTTATTATCACGATTACCATGGCAGGATTGTCAATGGTTGTGCTAGGCGCACTTGAAAGGAACCCATGGGGAACCTTTGCTGTAGGAATCACGATTCCGATTGCAATGGGGGTTGGTTTATATCATAAAAAAACCGGAAACTTAAAACTTGCCACGATTGTCGGCTTTGCTTTAATCATGTTGGCAATCGTCTTAGGACCAAACATTCAAGGGACATGGTTTGGTGATGTATTAACCCTTGAGAAAAGCACTTTAGCACTTATTCTTCCTATCTATGCTTTTTTTGCAGCAGCATTACCAGTTTGGTTATTACTGGCACCGCGCGATTATTTAAGTACCTTTATGAAAATTGGCGTATTTGCGGCGTTAATTATTGGGGTATTCATTGTCAATCCAGAAGTGCAATTCCCGGCATTTACAGAATTTCTGAATGGTGGGGGACCAGTTGTAGCCGGTCCAGTTTGGCCATTTATCTCCATTACCATTGCCTGTGGAGCGATTTCCGGTTTCCATGCCTTTGTCGGCTCTGGTACAACACCGAAAATGATTAATCGGTGGAGCGATATCAAAGGTGTTGCTTTTGGTGCCATGCTTGTGGAATGTTTAGTAGCGATTATGGCATTAATTGCCGCTGTATCATTGCAACCCGGCGATTACTTTGCGATCAATTCCACACCAGAGAAATTTGCCGCACTTGGAATGGAAACGGTTCATTTAGATGAACTTGGTAAAGAAGTCGGCATGGACCTTGAAGGAAGAACAGGCGGAGCCGTTACACTTGCGGTCGGGATGACCTACATCTTCGCTGCTGTTCCGTTTTTTGAAAAATTAGCTTCCTATTTCTATCAATTTGTTATTCTATTTGAAGCTGTCTTTATATTAACCGCGATTGACTCAGGAACACGGGTTGCTCGATACCTAATACAAGATTTCCTAGGAGACTTCATAAAACCGTTAAAACGGACAGATTCAATTGGAGCAAATATTGTTGCCAGTGCATTAGCCTGTTTCGTCTGGGGATATCTTCTTTTCTCAGGTGACATTAGTTCCGTCTGGGCCCTGTTTGGTGTATCCAATCAATTGATGGCATCAATCGGCCTCATCATTGGTGCAACAGTTGTACTAAAGATTGCAGAAAAACGCTGGTACATGCTGACCTGTCTAATCCCGCTTGCCTACCTGTTTGTAACGGTTATGGTAGCAGGCTATTGGATGGTGAAAAATGTCTACTTGAATGCAGCAAACCCTGGATATAATGTATTAAACGGTATCCTTTCGATTGTCATGCTGATCCTAGGCATCGTCATCATGGTTACTTCCATTGCTAAATGGATTAAGCTATGGAAGATTCCACAAGATGTATTAGTGAAAAATTCTGAACAGGAAGTCGCTTAAAATAGCAGCACCCATTCAATGGGTGCTGTTTTTTCGTCTTTATTGAAGCTTTGCGGAAATCGATTTTAAGAAGCTGAACCCGGATAATTTTAATAGGAGTTTTTCCTTGCCTCTAATATTTCTTTGTACATAGATAAAGAGGTTATCCGATACTATCTCATGATAGTTGGTCAATGTCTTTGGCTTTCCAGGTACAGCCACCAGTTCCTGCACTCCTGGCGCACAGCAAGCGTTCACTTCTAACGTTTTTACGGTTAACTGATTGCCTTTAGATTCAATCCACTCTTTTGCTCCAGCATCCATTTCGATATTCAACCATCATCCACTCCCTTATGTTCCCATATTCCTGATATACGTTTAACTTAATTTTACTATACATCTCAATTGAATGGGGCACAGAAGCTAACAAAATGTGAAAAGGCATATTTCGTAATCTCTACTAGAATGTGTTACAATTTTTCTAGTTAATTCGGAGCAAAGGAAGAAATAGATGAACAGACCAATACCAGTAACTAAAAATGATTATATAGATGTAGTTTTTGAAGATTTAACCCATGACGGGGCAGGCGTGGCGAAGGTCGAGGGATATCCATTATTTGTCCCAAACGGGCTGCCAGGTGAAAAGGCAAAAATAAAAGTAATTAAGACGGGTAAAGGCTATGGTTTTGGGCGGTTGATTGAGCTTTATGAAAAAAGCCCATACCGAATTGATATTACGAGCAGCGAGCGGCACAAATATGGCGGCACGCAGCTCGAGCATATTAGTTATGAAGGCCAGCTAAAATATAAGGAAAACCAAGTTCGCCAAGTCCTGACACGCATTGGGAAACTGGAGGATGTCCTTGTGCACCCCATTTTAGGGATGGAGAATCCATGGCATTATCGGAATAAGGCCCAGGTGCCAGTAGGGGAAAAGGATGGCAAACTAATTGCTGGTTTTTTCAAACCTAGAAGCCATGAAATTGTTGATACGAATGAGAGCTTGATTCAACTACCGGAAATTAATGAAGCAGTCCAAGTAGTAAAAAAAATATGTAGCGAGCTTGGCATAGCAGCCTATCATGAAGAGTCCCATAAAGGGGTGCTCCGTCATATTATGGCTAGGTATGGCCAGCAAACGGGCGAGCTGATGGTGGTCATCATCACCAGAACGGCAGAGCTTCCTCAAAAAAATAAATTAGTAGAAGAAATTATTTCACGGCTTCCGAAAGTGAAATCGATTGTCCATAATGTGAATTCGAAACGTACCAATGTGATTCTTGGTGAAAAAACGAAGGTCTTATGGGGGAATGAAGTCATCTATGATTATATTGGTGATGTGAAATTCGCCATTTCAGCTCTGTCATTTTATCAAGTAAATCCTGTTCAAACCAAGGTGTTATATGATAAGGCTCTAGAATATGCCAACCTTAGCGGCGAAGAGAAGGTCATTGATGCCTATTGTGGAATTGGGACGATTTCTTTATTTTTGGCGCAAAAAGCACAAAAGGTTTTCGGTGTCGAAGTGGTTCCCGAGGCAATTGAAGATGCCAAACGGAATGCAGCCTTGAACGGAATATCGAATGCGGAATTTGCTGCCGGGGAAGCGGAGGTTGTGATTCCAAAATGGTACAAAGAAGGCAATGCTGCCGATGTCTTGGTTGTCGACCCACCGCGAAAGGGCTGTGATGAAGCATTGCTGCAAACAATCATCGAAATGAAACCAAAGAAGGTTGTCTATGTATCCTGTAACCCGGCCACATTAGCACGGGATTTAAGGATTTTGGAAGACGGGGGATACAAGACTGTTGAAGTGCAGCCTGTAGATATGTTTCCGCAGACGACACACGCGGAGTGTGTGACGCAACTAATATTAAAATAAACAATTACTTGATGAAGCTCAGTTTTAGGACTGAGCTTTTGATTAACTTTCGACAAAATCCATCAATCTTCGGGTCGTGCCAGGCACCCGAATTATTAAGACTGTAGTAATGGTGAAGCGAAAATGGGTAAACTATGAAATGAATGTTTTTATTATCAAGTAATGGGTTTAGTTCTGACGGTATCGTTGAACGATTCTTTGAAAAGTATTAATGCATAGAAAGGATAGTAAAATGTCAGAAATAAAAGATGAAATCATTTTAAGAGGGCTTAAAGAAAATAATTTAAAAAATGTAGATCTAAACATACCAAAAGAAAAAATCATCGTATTTACTGGTCTTTCAGGTTCAGGAAAGAGCTCAGTCGTTTTTGATACATTAGCAACAGAAAGTAGAAGACAAATGACTTTGAACTATCCACTCTATGTCAGAAATCAAATGCCAAGGTTTGAGCGACCCCACGCCGATCTTATGCAAAACTTAAGCCCGGTTGTAGTAGTAGAACAAAGACCTATAGGAGGCAATTCCCGTTCAACAGTGGGCACCTATATGGATATTGATCCATTAATTAGACTTTTGTTCTCGAGAGTAGGAAATCCACCGATCGGTTCTGCCACTGATTTTTCAAGTCAAAGTTCTTTTGGCAGATGTCCTGAATGCGGCGGATATGGGGAAGTCATTGCACCAGACCTTGATAAGATGATCGATTACGATAAGTCACTTCGAGAATATGCAGTGAAATTTAAACCATTATCGCCTTCAGGTTGGCAAGGTCAATGGATGATGACCTGCGGATTATTCGATCCAGATAAACCGATAAAGGACTACGCAGAAGAAGAACTCCACCTGTTCTTATATGGTCCCCGAGAAGGTGAAAGAGCCTATGCGCCGTTTCACACAAAAAATGGACCCCATAATGCAGAGTGGGATGGGTTATTACCTAGATTTACGCGTGTTTATATAAATAGAGACATCTCAAAACTAAAACAAGTATCCCAAGATGACGTTTTAGCAGTGTCAACACATTCATTATGCCCAACATGTAAAGGTTCAGGCTTAAACCCCAAGGTATTAGAGTGCAACATAAATGGCCTAAATATCGCAGAATACGACCAATTAGAGCTGCCGGAAATGCTAGAAGAACTAAAGAATATAAAAGATCCTATGGGGAAATCGATAGCACAACAGGCAATCCCGTATGTAAAACAACTAGTCGACATGGGACTGGGATATTTGAGTCTGTCAAGAAAAATGGGCACCCTGTCCGGCGGTGAAGCTCAAAGGGTAAAAATCGCTCGTCATTTAGGAAGCAGTCTAAACAATATCACCTATATTTTTGACGAACCAAGTGCGGGACTCCATCCAGAAGAAGTGGATATGTTAATACAGATGCTAAAAAGGATAAAAGACCAACATAATACCGTAATCGTAATCGAACACGATCTTTCAGTAATAAAAGCTGCTGATGAAATAATTGAGATGGGACCAGGAGCAGGTGTAAATGGAGGGAAAGTTGTCTATCAAGGAAAATTAGAAGGACTAAAAAACTCTCCCACCGCAACAGCCTTAAAGCACCAGCTAAAAGTAAATAAAAACCCAAGGGAAATAAAAGGTTATTTTACAATAAGGAGAGCAAGTAACAATAACTTAAAAAATATAAGCGTCAATATTCCTAAAAATGTCTTAGTCTCTGTTTGTGGAGTATCTGGTTCAGGTAAGAGCTCCTTAATATTGGAAGCCTTCACGAAAAAGTATCCAGAATCCATTACGGTAGGACATGGCGGTATAGGAATTTCCAATCGTTCAACTATGGCTACCTATATGGGAATAATGGATGATATTCGCGCAATATTTTCAAAAGCAACAGGACAACCGGCAGGATTGTTTAGCTTTAACTCCTTAGGAGCATGTCCTGTCTGCAAAGGAAAAGGAGTTCTAACGCCAGAAGTAGCATTTGCAGATCCAGTGACGATCCCTTGTGAGGCATGTGGCGGTACGAGATACTCAGACGAAGCGCTTAGTTATCGCTATCAAGATAAAAATATAGTAGAGATTTTAGATTTAACAATAGACGAGGCCATAAATTATTTTAAAGCGCCAAAAATCATAAAAAGAGTGCACACGCTAAAAGACGTAGGATTAAGTTATCTGACCTTAGGGCAGACGACAAGTTCCCTAAGCGGAGGAGAAATTCAACGTCTAAAACTGGCAAGCCACCTACAAAAAGAGGGCCAAATCTATCTGTTAGACGAGCCATCCTCAGGACTGCACTCAGAAGATAATGAAAAACTCTTAGATGTATTTCAAAATCTTGTAAACAGAGGTAATTCCGTTATAATAATCGAACACAAACTAGACTTGATAGCGACGAGCGACTGGGTAATAGAATTGGGTCCAGGAGGAGGAAAACAAGGCGGACAAATTATATTCGAAGGAACACCGGAAGAGATGTTAAATGCAGAAACATTGACAGCGAGATGGTTAAAGGATGGAGTTAGAAGACATTCAGAACGGGCCGTATGGTGATATTATAGAGTGCAAAAGTTCTTTATATTTTATAAAAGACATGGGCAACTGAAATTATCTTAAAAATCCCCACTATAAATAAAAAATTTTTATTAAATTTCAATTCGAGTACAATTTATCTCATTTGTGCTGTTTAGTAATGGATACTATATTTGAAAGTTCACCAGCACCCCATGTGTTGCCACATACACTCCACACACGTGGAGTGCTGCGTGTTGCTGAAATTACGGTTGTAACCCAATATTAAACTCTTCTCACATAAAATAGAAATTTCCGATTCAGACCCCGATTTCGTGAAAATAAACATTTCTGATTTCGGGGTCTTTTTCGTGCCCAACTCTGTCCTGTCTCGGTTTTTTCTTGTTTCCCCTATGCAACATCAATGCCTTCTCGCATATCGGTCTTCCCACAAATGATGTAAATATTTTTAACATGTATGGTACCAGGAGGTGCTGCGTGTTTATATGTGTTACTTGAATACGGGCTTACTTCTTACAATTGATTTTTAGATATTTAATTTAATTAAGTCTGTTGCTAAAAGTAAATCTATTAACATTAGTAAATAAGATGTTTGATGTGAATCCTTTAAATCTATAGATAGGGTATTTTCGATTTTCTTTAATCGATATTGTAAACCACCAATAGACAAGGATAATTCTTGCATAGTTTTTTCGAATTTTTTGTCATTCTTTAAATAAGTGTAGAGGGTTTGAAGTAATTCTTGCTTTTTTTGAGTTGAATTATTTATTAGGGGCTCTAATATAGAAAGAGCTATTGATTGAATTTTATCGACATCTAGAGCTTCAATCAAATTTCGAATTAAGCCAAGATCATCATAGTAGACGTATGAACTAGTCTTGAGGAGTTTTAAAGCGATTTGTGATTCTTTAATCGATGAATTAAAGTTTTCTAATTTATTAAAGGTACTGCTAACACCAATTTTTGCGACTAATTTGCTCTTTGTTAGAGCATTTAACATAATTTTTAGAGTAGTTTTTAAATCTTGTTTAAGTGTATTGTGACTAATTAAACCAATCAGCTCATCATTTGTCTTAGGAGATTGAATTAACAGAATAGGTATGTTGTTATTTTCAAAAGTTCTAGATGTTTTGATTAAATATGAATACAGGTCTTTAGGAGTTTTATTTTCAGAATAGATATGTTGAAATTTGATAGTTAAAGTAGAGTATGGCTCTAAAAACTCTGCATTTAAATAGTGTAAATAAGAGTTTACTTCATCGATTGTTGTATATTGTTGATTGATTAACATTTCTAAAATGGATATTTTCACGCGTGCCTGTGCTTCAAAATGTACATTTTGATTTAAAAAATGGATACTCAAAACATTTGCAAATCGATCTAAAAAAATAAAAACATTTTCTACATTCTCACGTGAGAATGTATCTAAGATGAAGCTACACTTGAATTTAATATTTTCAAAATCTAAGTCTAAAAACACTGAATATTCATACTGACTATTTTTAAGTTTATATACATGAAGTTTATCATTCTGATAAATTGATTTAATGTTCCTAATCAATGAGTCTTCAGTAGTATTCTGATTTAGTCCAACTGAAGCAATTACTTTATTTTTTGAATTACGTAATACAATAGGATAGTTAAGTGCTTCATATGTCATATATAAAATCTCATCTAATGTCTTCTTTTTCATTAATGCTTGGGTCATTAATTCATGTAGAGAGTCGATTTTTTTTAAGATATTTTTGTGATGTAGTAATTGATCATAGGTTAACTCTAATTCATCAATTATTGAACTATTATAAAACAGTGCTATATAGGTTGCATCGATAGCTAACCAGTCTTGTTCTTTTTGTATTATAAATGTACATTCAGGGTCTCCATTTCCTCTGCAGGTGATTTCTTTTGTAATCAATTTCTCTTTATAGGTATAAGAGAGATACCCTGATGCAAATCCACTCAGTAAAAGGCAAACATTTTCATTAGTTACCCCATATTTTTCTAGCTGATTGCTAGCTTCAAATGAATTGTACCAAGTTCCATGAACGTTAATACATTCAAGTGTTCCATCTTCCAGTCTTCGGAATTCACCCTCTCTAGTAAGATGAGAAACATGTCCAAGTTGCACATGGATAGGGATATTTGAATTGAAATTTGTTGATCCTAGTTCTTCTGATTTTGCAATTGTTTCTCCTAAATCGAACCCTAACTTTAATAAAAAACTTTTTGCTTTGTTGGAGCCAGCAGTAGAAATTAAGGTCTCTTTTAAGGTAAGAAACAAGGTCTTGGGTAATAATATATTCCCATCAAGTATATTATTAGGAATTTTTAAATTCATCTTTTCCTCCTGAAAAGTAATTTTTTTCTAAATAATAACAGTTTTTTTTCTACTTAAACAATAAAAAATTCTAATAAATGCCTTTTTAACAATAATATCTTTAATTGTATCAATTTTCGAAATATTATATCTTTATATTACGGAGCTGTTAAAAATGGTTGTAAAGGAGTGAAATAGTGTGACTACTTATGAAAAAAGGTTAATTAATACAGGTTCATTCACTAGTTATTTTTGTGAGGGAGGAAAGGGTAATGAAGAAGCAATTATTTTTCTACACGGGTCGGGTCCAGGAGCTGATGCAGAAACTAATTGGAAAAAAACACTTAATTATTTCGGGAAATACTTTCGAGTAATAGCTCCAGACTTAATTGGCTTTGGAAAAACCGTTCTTCCCGAAAATACTGATTTAAGTTTTTGGGCTTGGATTGAAATGAGAGTTAATCAAATCATTGAGATAATGGATTATTGTGGTATTAAAAATGCTCATCTTGTAGGTAATTCAATGGGAGGAGTAATTGCACAAAATGCTCTTATGCTATATCCGGAACGTTTTTGTAGGGCTATTTTGATGGGGAGTGGTGGGGGTAATACACAAATTTCACCTACACCAGAGATTATTCGAATGACAAGATTCTATAATAACCCAACCAAAAATGCTTTTAGAAATTTAGTAACATGGTTTTTATATGATGAAAGTGCCTTAGGTGATGAACTAGATGAAATTATTGAATCGCGCTATGAAACAATGATGCGCCCAGAGATTAAGGCAATTTATCCGAAATTGTTTTCTTCAACACCGTTTGAATTATCACTACCGAAAAGTGCCTTAAGACGTATTAAACATCCAGTACTGCTAATCCATGGCTATGAAGATCAGTTTGTTCCTAAAGAATCAAGTTTAGGTTTATTAGATCAATTACCTAACGCTGAATTAGCAATTGTAAAAGAATGTGGTCATTGGGTACAAATTGAAAAGCATGATAAATTCATTGCCTTAACTGAACGTTTCTTACAAACGAAAAAACAGCCATCGGTTATTTAAAATACACTAGCAAAGGAGCATTATATGACAGTTAACCGTTCTACATGGACCAGTTATATTATTTTGTTGATTGGTATTTTCGTAACTTTAGAAGCTGCAAATTTTGTTGTTATTGTGACTCCTACAATGACTGCTTACTATGGCATTGACACAAAAAATGCAAGTATTTTTAGTATTGCTTATTATGTTACAGGTATTGCATTAGCTCCCCTATTTGGTAGATTAGGCGACCGTGTAGGCCGTAAGCATCTCGTATTAATAGGTCTTGTAATATTTTCTATATCTGAATTTGTTGCAACAGCAATGCCACCATTAAGTGTTATGATTATCGCTCGCGTAGTACAAGGTCTTGGGTACGCATTTATTTTCGCTAATGTGTTAGCTTATATTCCAGAGATGTTTAATGAAGAGAATAGAGGAAAAGCGGTTGGGTTATTTACATTGTTCACTTATGTAGCAACAGGTACAGGTGGTTTAATCGCTGGATCGTTATTAGATAGTTTTGGTTGGAATGCGATTTACTTTGTTAGTGGTAGTTTAGCAGCAATTGGAGCAGTGCTAGTATTCTTCTTTGTACCAACAACAAAACCATTAAGTAAGAGTACTGCAAAGATTGATGTTAAGGGTGCATTTGTAATCATGTTATTTATAGGGGCGTTTGTATCGATTCCGTTAATGGCAAGTAATTTTGGATACGATTCGGTAAATACTCTTATTTTAGGTGTTATAGCATTATTATTTTTAGTAGTAGTAATTTTCGTAGAAAAACATGCACAAGCACCGATTTTAGATGTGACAGTCTTAAAAATCAGAGGTATTGGTGCATCATCTATCTTAATTACAGGAACGCATTTATTATTAATGGCAACAGTTAATGTATTAACATTCTTTGCGGCATCAAGAGCAGGAATTACAGGTATTGCATTAGGATTTATTCCTACTGTTAATTTTGCAATGGGAATTCTTGTTGGCCCTATTGTAGGCTTTTACCTTGATAAGTTCCGACCGTTCTATTTAATAATAGCAGCTTTAACAAGTGGTAGTATTGGAATAGTATTATTCTCAATGATTAATGCAAATACAACAATTGGGTATCTATTAATAATTGTTGCATTTATGGGGGCATTTGGTAGTTCTTTAAATACAGCGTTAATAAAAATTGTCGTGGATGATTCTCCAAAAGATAAACAGGGTGTAGGAACAGGTACGTTCGCTTTCTTTAAAGATTTTGGATTCCCACTAGGTTCATCAATCGGTCTTGCTGTATATGGTGTATCTAAATCAAGCGGATCAACAAGTGCAGTTGAAGAAATTGTTCGAAACGCTGGAGGAAGTGCTACGGATGTAAGTCTAATTTCAAATGCTATTGTTATAAATCAACAAACAGCCGAAGTAACGAACGTTTTAAATTCTTTAGGATTAAAGTGGAGCGCATTATTGACACAAGCAGATGTGGAAGGTATTAATTCAGCAATCAACTCGGTAACATTCTTAAATTCTGGAGTACTGATTTTACTATTCATTATAACATTCATTATGTTAAAGAATCGACCATTTAAAAAGCCGATACTTGATTCAAAAGGTGTAAATGTTTCTGTGATTTTAGAAAAATAAAGGAGTGATTAAATGTTACAGACTCAAGATAATACAGAAATATATAAATTATTAATGATTGGAGCTGAAGAAATCGGCCGTTTAGCAGAAAAAGAAGCGATGAAAGCAGATACGAATAACACAGTTTCTCAAGCTGTTATTGACAAAATTAAAGAGGTAGGTATCCATAAACTATTATTACCAAAAGAATATGGATATCCTCAAATTGCATTTAAAACTTTAGGAGATATTGTAGCAAAAGTAGGTTATTACAATCTATCAGCAGCTTGGCTAACTTACTTTTATTCATTGCATAATGCATGGGTTATGTATTTACCAAAACATCGTCGTGACGAGATTTATTTAGCTGATAGTTTATTGGCTGACATTTTTTCACCAGTAGGTCAGGTAGAGGAAGTTGAAGGTGGCTTTATTTTAAATGGAATGTGGCATTATGTAAGCGGTGTCAAATATAGCGATTGGGTTGGTGTTTGTGCAGCATATAAGCCTGAAGGGGCAGAAAAACCAGTTATGTTAGGTTTAGCATTAAAACGAGATCAGTTCGAAATTATTGAAAATTGGAATTCAATAGGGTTACGTGGCTCGGGCAGTAATAGTATTCGTGTAAAAAATGTATTTGTGCCAAAAGATTTAACATTCTATCATGGGATTCAACTGAAAGATGCTGTACATGAAAATGAGAAATTTGATAGTGAATATCTATTTAGTAAAACACACTTCATCCCAGCATTTTTCTCTGGATTTGCTGCGATGTCATTGGGAGCGGCAGAACGTATAATTGATGAATTTTATGAAGGAACAAGTAATCGTATTCGTACTAACGGCATAATAGAACAGGAATCGCCAAGAAGCCAACGTGTTATGGCTGAGTTAACTCTTAAATTAAAAACAGCAAAACTATTATTCCAAGAGTATCTTCAAAAATTAGAAGAAGATGGTGGCGAATGCACATGCGATCCAAGTGAATATAAGGTTCTTCGCGCAAAAATTATTCGTTTATGTAATGAAATTAGCTTTGAAGCATTATTAACGTATGGCGCAAAAGGCTTAGCAAAAGGCCATGCAATGGAAATTATGCTACGAGATTTATTAGCTATCGGTGCCCATGTAACTTCCTTATATGAAGATGCAGTTGCAGCGTATGGTAAAAACTTATTCGGATTCAGCAGTGAAGTTATAGGTTAAGGGGGATATGGAAATGAGAAAGTGAAATTACTTACCTGAAATAGCTAAGTTAGCACACATTGCTTTAGTGTCAGCAGATATTGAAAAGTCTCTATGGTTTTTCAAAGAGGTAGTAGGTTTAGAAGAAACACGTGAAGTTGATGGAGCACTAGCTCAGATTGCATGTGAGGTAGGCTCTATATATGTGGAAGGTAACTGAAAAAGGGACAGAAGCGGCTGCGGCAAAATCGGTACAAATGAAAACAGAGTCGGCAAGCAGGGATAGACCCTTCATTATGGAAGTAAACCGGCCGTTCTTTATCTCCATTACCGAAGAAGCAACGGGAACGATCGTATTTATGGGGTTGATTTCTAATCCCTAGAATCAAACTAAGTGCCTAACCGTAATTTGTTGAATTCTCCCCGACTGGATTAGGATGGTAAAAGGCAAATCTATTAGATGATCCCCTATTTGAAGTCCAAGAAGATGGGATAATGTATCCTGTAATCCGACAACAGGGGCACGTGATTTAAGTATTTTGGAGGATGGGATATAAGACATTCGAAGTGCAACTGGTAGATAGTTCCCGCATACGGCGCACGTCGAGTGTGTGTCACAACTCATATTAAAAGTGTAACCCAAAAATAAACATACCTAACTAAAATAAACATTTCCGATTCCAATCTCGAATTCGTTAAAATAAACATTTCCGATTTCAGAGTTGAATTCAATAATTTTCCGGGTTTTCCTCAATAGAAACCCGGGATTTTTTTATGTCATTTCCAATTCAAAATCAATATCCTTTCAATAGTTTTTCATAAATTAATTATCTCTCTATCCCTTGTCAATTCTGTCTTTCCTCCAATTTCCCCTTTTCATTTTAAAGAGGAAACACTTGTACTAACAAGTCCAATTTTTACTTTAATCTTTATAGTTAATTGGCGTTACGATAAATTTAAGCTAAAATAAAACCCTAACCTTACCATAAAAAAGTTAGAAAGGGGAGTTGGAATATGAAAAGACAAAGGAATTCTCGGAATAAGCTACTTATTTTTACGATTCTACTTTTAATATTTGCCTTAATCATTGGAGTTTATTATGCGATCATAGAAAATGATAGTGAACAGACACCAGTTAAAGAAAGCCCAATTATAACTAAACCTTCCGATAAAAAAACAGTGGATTCGAAGAAGGAACAGATTTCAAGTCTTGAGAAATTAGTAGAGGAAACGTTTTCCTTGTCTAAGGAAGGTAAGGTTCCGAACATTTCCTTCGTTTCCGGCAAAACAGAATGGAAGGAAGTAAATCAAGAGTGGGGAAAATCAGACCATATTTCGGAAACTGCTAAAGGCAGGTATGAGGAATACGAAAGTCATCATGCTACAATCGGCTATGCCAATAATACTGTGAATGATATAAGATCTTATGATTCAGAACTACAAAATATTTCTTTAAATGAAATTAAGAAAACTGGTGGAGAACCCGATGCCATTCGATACTTTAAAGATTCAACTCATGACCAAATGATACTTGTCTATCATGCAACGACTTCTACTGATTTATTATGGGTTTTATCAATAAAAACAGAGCAGGAGCCAAATCCTAAAGTTGACCATATCTCACTCTTTACACAGCTTGAAAAGGCACCAAATCAACAAGAAAATCAAACCATTTCAGAAGTAATTTCTAAAATGAGCTTAGAAGATAAAATTGGCCAGATAATTCTTGCTGGGATTTCCGAGACAACAATGGATACAAACACAAAAAAATTAATAAGCCAATTCCATGTCGGAGGAATTATTTTTTACAAAAATAATTTAGAAACCCCTACACAAACCGTTCAACTTATGAATCAACTGAAAACGGGAAACAGTTCGAGTCTACCGCTTCTTTTAGGCATTGACCAAGAGGGTGGAAGAGTAACAAGATTGCCAGATGGTCTTGTTAACTTTCCTCCAAATGAACAGATTGGAAAGGTGAATAGTCCTGAGTTTTCTTATAAAGTCGGAACACTTTTAGGACATGAATTAAAAGAATTTGGTTTAAATCTCGATTTTGCACCTGTTCTTGATATTAACAGCAATCCCAATAACCCCGTTATCGGAGATCGATCCTTTGGAAATAATCCGGAAATAGTAAGTGAACTTGGGATTCAAACGATGAAAGGGATTCAGTCGCAAAACGTCATCCCTACCGTTAAGCATTTTCCTGGTCACGGAGATACGTCGGTTGATTCCCATCTAGAACTCCCAATTGTAAATAAGAGCCTTGAAGAACTTAAGAAACTAGAGTTAATTCCGTTTAAACGTGCGATTGATCATGGAGCTGATGTTGTGATGGTCGCCCATATCTTATTGCCTCAATTAGATAAAACTAATCCAGCGTCCATGTCAAAAGCTGTCATGACGGATCTTCTTAGAAAACAACTTAGTTTCACGGGAGTAATCATAACTGACGATATGACAATGGGGGCCATTACAGAACATTTTGATATTGGCAAAGCAGCGGTAGAATCAGTAAAGGCAGGAAGCGATATTATTTTAGTAGGGCATGACTATAATAATGTTGTGAAGATTACCTCTTCTCTAAAAACTGCAGTTCAAAATGGGGAAATTTCAGAACAAAGATTAAATGAAAGTATAGAGAGAATTATTCAACTTAAAAAGAAATATAGCATTAACGATGCAAAAGTAGAAAATGCTAACATAAATGAAATAAATAACTCAATCAATAGTCTTTTGAATAGTTATTAATTATTAAATAGAAGGCGAAATCTACCCCAAGGGGATAGATTTCACCAAAAGATTAAATAAGCATATTTATTTTGCTATACAGTGAAGAAACTGACGACATTGTGAAGCAGTAGCGTGGTTGGAGTTGGTATAATAGAAAAGCAGTTGATATAGAAAAAATCTATACCATCTGCTTTTTTGTTTATAAAAATACCATTCATGACCGATTTTCGTTAAAATAAACATTGCCGATTTTCACAATAATTTTCCACAAAATATAAATGTCCAAATCTTGTGTTTGATAATGAGTTATTAAGCATGATATAAGTGTAAAAGAAGTGAAACAGTTGGCTTTATATTTTTTGACCGAGAGTTTGAGGTTGTATCCATAGTGAGAGGATTTGAGTTTGAAATGATAGATAATTTTTGGCTTGATTTACCACGGCCATTTTTTGTACTTGCACCAATGGAAGATGTGACAGATGTTGTTTTTCGCCATGTAGTGAGTAAAGCAGGTAAACCGGATGTGTTTTTCACAGAGTTTACAAACTCGGATAGCTATTGTCATCCAGAGGGCATGAAAAGTGTGCGTGGACGTTTGACTTTTACAGAAGATGAACAGCCAATGGTGGCACATATTTGGGGGGATAATCCCGAATATTTCCGTCAAATGAGTATTGGCATGGCAGAGCTAGGATTTAAAGGCATCGATATTAATATGGGCTGCCCTGTACCGAATGTGGCATCGAGAGGGAAAGGCAGCGGCCTTATTCTCCGTCCAGACGTTGCGGGTGAACTTATTCAAGCAGCAAAAGCGGGCGGACTGCCTGTCAGCGTGAAAACACGACTTGGCTATGAGGAGGTTCAGGAGTGGGAGGAGTGGCTAACGCATATTTTAAAACAGGATATTGCGAATCTTTCTATTCATTTACGTACAAGAAAGGAAATGAGCAAAGTAGATGCGCATTGGGAGCTAATTCCGGAAATCAAAAAATTACGTGACCGTATCGCACCAAATACGCTGCTAACAATCAATGGAGACATTCCTGACCGTCAAACTGGGCTGCAGCTTGCTGAACAATATGGTATTGATGGCGTTATGATCGGACGAGGTATTTTTAAAAATCCTTTTGCTTTTGAAAAAGAGCCAAAAGAGCATAGCAGTAAAGAATACCTTGATCTTTTAAGACTGCAGCTTGATCTTCAAGATCAATATGCAGAAGTACTGCCACGTTCAATGACAGGGCTTCATCGCTTTTTCAAAATTTATGTCAAAGGATTCCCTGGAGCTGCTGAATTAAGAAATCAATTGATGAACACGAAATCAACAGATGAAGTGCGTGCATTGCTTGATAACTTTGAAAAAGAATGTTAATGGGACGGGAACAGTGAAATGATGTAACTCTTAAAAAATTTGAGAAAAAATAAATCACATTAACTCATGTGTACTTATTTTATTCAGTTTCAAGTTCCTTTGCAGAAGGCAACTAATCCTCATAGGGGGCGTTGCCTTTTGAGTTTCTTATAATGGATTTCAATTAGCGAGTCAATTGTATATCCAAGTGCAAGCATGTTAACCTTAAACGCATTACCAAATAAAACTGAGTCTTAATGGATTATAAAACTTGGAAAATCAAAAAGATTAGAGGCTATTTTATGAATCATAAGTCATCATCTACGATGTTTTTTGCCGGATTACAATGGCTTTTTTTTATGTTTGCGAATACGGTAGTCATTCCGTTAACGATTGGGGATGCATTTGATCTGTCCTCGATGGAGGTAGCAAGTGCACTACAAAGGTCATTTATTTTTACAGGTGTTGCCTGTATTCTTCAAGCATTTATTGGACATAAATATCCACTAATGGAGGGACAATCAGGACTATGGTGGGGAGCGCTTTTAAGCATAAGCGCCTCCGCATCTTCAGCAGGGTTGACTGTCAGTGAAATAGGCGGTGGTCTGTCGATTGGGATTATTCTCTCTGGAATCCTTATTATGGTTCTGGGGGCGCTTGGAATGGGAAATGTATTAAAGCGCTTGTTTACACCCGTGGTCATGAGTACTGTGTTATTTTTGTTAGCGGCACAGTTGATTGGGATTTTCACAAAAGGAATGCTAGGATTGTCAACAGGAGATCGAATTCATCTACCGACTGCCGCTTTGTCAATATTCTTAATCATACTTGTCGTATTCATTAATGTGAAAGGACCCGTTGCCATCCGTAACTTTTCGATTTTGATTGGAATCGTAACAGGTTGGATTATTTATGCGTTTTTCTTTCCTGCACAGCCAACTGAAGTCGTTACTTCAACAAAGCTTTTCAATCTTTTTCCTTGGGGGAAACCAACTTTTAATCTAGGTATCATTATTTTTACTGTCCTTACTGGATTAGTTAATACGACCAATACAGTTGCTTCAATCAAAGGGTTTGAACAAATGGTTAACGCTACGACATCTGATAACCAGTACAGAAAGTCATTTATATTAACCGGTATAAATTCTGTTGTTTCAGGAACATTTGGAATGGTTCCTTATGCACCTTACATATCTTCATTAGGATTTTTACAATCAACACTAATATTTCATACTTTACCAATAATTATTGGTGCAGCTATGTTTATGATTCTTGGATTAGTTCCTACCCTAAGTCATCTCTTTTCTACGTTACCAGTAAGTGTAGGAAACGCCGTCTTATTTGTTGCCTATTTACAGCTATTTAGTGGGGCTCTATCCAATTTAAATGGAATTATCTTTACCCCTAAGACGATTTATCGGATTGCTGCCCCGGTTTTATTAGGTATTGCCATTATGAATATACCTGCTGATAAGTTTGAGTCCTTTCCACTAATTGTTAGACCTCTTTTAAGCAGTGGCTTATTAATGGGAATTATACTGGCCATTCTTCTTGAAAACACCATTAACTGGTCAAAAATGGATAAGGTAGAAAAAGGCCTTGATAAAAATGGAAAGGATTAGTAAATCAAGGCTAAATTCCAAGTTAAAACACATAACGTAATACCATTATAGAGATGATTCCAACTACAACAGTTCCTAATAAACTGCGTGTTACAATGGCAATAATAAAAGCAGGAAACGCGGCAATTAGTTCAAGGTTATTTTGCAAACGTTCCAATTTTCCGTTTGGCATTAGCAATTCTTGCCCCACTAAGGCTGCCATAACAGCAATGGGAACGCAGCTCAACCATCTCATGGCCCATTCTGGCAATTCAACACGACTCAGAATCGCAATTGGAAGCACTCTTGGAATGAATGTTACAAGGGCTGAGCCTAAAATAATTAAAAAGATAGACCATCTTACTTCCATTTTTCCACCGCCATTCCTATGGTTGAGGCAATGATTGTCGCCACAATCACACCTACGCTTCCAGATGTCACTAAACTTACCCCTACAACAATGGCAACAGCACTTAGTGCAACAAGAACATCTTTCATCCATTTTCTTCGGCTGACCATTTGCAGGACAAGAAGGCCAATAAACATACCAGGCAAGGCAAAATCCAGACCGAATTTTTCTGGATTGGAAATCCATTCTCCGAAAAATGCTCCTGCAAGATTGGCAATGAACCAATTTAAATAAGCAGTTATATTTAAACCATTCATCCATTTTTCGCTGAGCCATTTCTTACTTGCTGCTTCATTCATGGCCACGCCAAATGTTTCATCTGTTAGTAAAGAACCGATTAATATATTCTTGAAGGGTGAAAGATGGCGGAAATAAGGCGATATAGCCGCGCTCATTAAAAGATGGCGGAGGTTAATAAAGAAAATAGTAAAGATAATCGCTAGAGTGGGACTATTAGCCCCAATCATCGCGGCAGCAATAAATTGACCAGAACCTGCGTATAAAAGTAGGGATATTAGTCCAATTTCAACAATTGAAAGTCCTGCTGTTTTTTCCACAACACCGGCCGCAAATCCAATACTTAAGTAACCAAGTACAGTGGGCAGACAATCCCGTACACCGGCAAAGAAGCTGTTTTCTTCCTGCAATAAAGTGATATCACTTGTATTCATCATCCTTCACTCACTTTTAAAATAATTTGTATGTAGACTACTTTATCATCCTCATTGTATGGCTTCAATATATAATTGTATGCAATCCAATTTTTCGAGGAGGGATTATATGCCAGTTAATTCCTTTGAAAAACCCTATTAGTTTTTTTCGCTGGTTACCATTACATAAAGAATGGCAGCTAAACCAGTTTGAGCATATTGCTTTAACCCGATGCTTCATTATATAAAAAGATAATTTTTATCTTATGTTATTCAAGAAAAAGGGCACACCTCCAGATTATGGATTTGTGTTTTTTTTTTGCATGAAAGAGCCATATTGTGAAGAATTAATCAGACTTAATAGGAAAGTGGGTTTTTATAATGAAAAAATACTTTGTGGTTAACATTTCACCGGTCAAAATCATATCGGTAGCTCTTCTCTTACCAATAATTCGCGTCAAACGTAGTGTTCTACATGCACTTGGAATAAGTGTAGCAAAAATGAGAAAAAATGTCGCAAAATTAGGAATAGTTGACTATATAGGAGGTCATTTACCCCTTTTTTAAAATTTGTTGTTTCAAATTTACTACACTAAAAAAAATACAAAAAAGAAAAAGCGGAAAATACCTCAAAATTTAGTTTGGCACGGTAATTGCATATTAATTAAGTGATTCATTTAAGAATGCTTAAAAAATGAAACCGCATTCAAACACAAAGTTAAGGAGGAAAACAATTATGAAATCAATGGAGCAGAAAACTAAAGTTGTATCAAAGGAAGCAGATTATCTACGGGCACTGTACCAGGAATGGAGCGATCGTATGGGGGCAAATCCAAACATGACGATTGCGGACTTCCGAAGCCTTTTTGACGAATGGGAAAAACCCACGTTAGAGCCTGAGAATGTGACTTATAAGACCGACAATATCGGCGGTGTCGATGTTATATGGGCATACCCTATTGGGTGTGACAAATCTAAAGTATTGATTTACACCCACGGTGGCGGGTTTGCCGTAGGATCCTCTTCAAGCCATCGCAAGCTGGCTGGCCATATGGCCAAGGCACTCGGTGTGTCTTCTGTGGTATTGGATTACCGCCGCAGCCCGGAGAATCCTTTCCCGGCACAATTGGAGGATGCTGCTGCTGTTTACAAAGCCTTACTTACGTCCGGCATTAAGGCAAAGGATATCGGCACCATCGGCGACTCTGCTGGAGGAAACCTTGCCGTATCATCAGTGCTGAAATTCCGTGAATTGGGTCTTGAACTTCCGGGTTTCGTTATTGCTTTCTCACCATGGCTTGATATGGAACTTTCCGGAAATACGATTGAGAGTAACGCAGACACCGATGCACTGGTAAATGTCCCGTTGCTTCAAGGAATGATCGCGATGTTCATCGGAGATGACAGCACGAAGGTTCGAGATCCATTAGCCAACCCGTTGCACGCTGATTTCAAGGACTTTCCGCCGCTTTACATCAATGCGGGTGGAGCTGAAATATTGCTGGACGATGCGATCCGCTTGCATGCTCGAGCCACTGAGGCCGGGGTACAAGTGACACTTTCAGTTGTCGATGGGATGCAACATGTTTTCCCATTCCTAGCCGGACGCGCTCCTGAAGTAGATGAGGAAATCCGCAGGATTGCAGTATGGTATCGGGCACTTTGAAAAAATAAGATAAAACCATTTCCAGGTATGATGACTTTACCAAGATAACAGAATGCAGAATAAGAAAATAGGAGGGAAACGATTATGATCCAATCCAATATTAATAAAAATAGAAAAAAAGATGGGGACTTCGATGCGGTTGTTATTGGGGCAGGGTTCGGTGGTCTTTATGCTGTTCATAAACTCCGCAATGAACTAGGCCTATATGTACAAGCTTATGATAATGGTTCTGATGTCGGTGGTACTTGGTACTGGAACCGTTATCCAGGAGCGCTTTCCGATACTGAAAGCTATATCTATCGCTTTTCTTTCGACAAGGATTTACTTCAGGAAGGGAAATGGAAGGACACTTATCTGACGCAGCCGGAAATCCTTGACTATCTAAGCGGTGTTGCTGACCGTTTCGACCTACGACGCAGCTACCAGTTCAACACCAAGATTATAGCAACTCGTTTCGACGAAGCTACCAACTTGTGGGAGGTTACAACTGACAAGGGCGAAACTGTCACTGCGAAGTTTCTTGTAACAGGGCTTGGTCTTCTTTCAGCAACCAATGTGCCGAATTTTAAAGGCAGGGAGACTTTCAAGGGTGAACAATATCACACTGCTAGATGGCCAAAATCAGGCGTTGATCTGAAGGGCAAACGAGTAGGAATAATTGGTACTGGTTCAACTGGGGTTCAGGTGATTATTGAGATTGCTCCTGAAGTGGGGCATTTGACGGTTTTCCAACGGACTCCGCAATACAGTGTACCGGTCGGGAAACGCCCGCAATCCGAAGCCGAGATCGCCGAGATAAAGGAAAATTACGAGGATATATGGAAACAGGTGAAGACTTCCAGCGTAGCTTTCGGTTTTGATGATCATAGCACAGTTCCTATAGGTTCGGTATCAAAAGAGGAACAAGAGCGCGTATTTGAGGAGGCTTGGAATAGAGGCGGTGGCTTCCGATATATGTTCGGTACCTTCAACGACATTGTCACAAATCCTGAGGCTAACGAAGCTGCGGCCAATTTCATCCGCAAGAAGATTTCTCAGATTGTCAAGGATCCTGAAACCGCACGTAAGCTAACACCAACCGGTTTATATGCCAAGCGTCCTCTTTGTGACAAAGGATACTATGACACATTCAATCGTGACAACGTCTCGCTTGTCGATGTCAAGGAGAACCCGATTATTGAAATCACACCAAAGGGTGTGCGCACCACGGATGGGGAATACGAGTTGGATGTTCTGATTTATGCTACCGGTTTTGATGCGGTGGACGGCAACTATACGAAGATCGATATGAAGGGCCGCGGTGGTGTCACGATGCAAGAGAAATGGGCGGATGGACCAACTGGGTATCTTGCCATAACAAATACCGATTTCCCAAATATGTTCATGATTATGGGTCCAAATGGTCCATTCACGAACCTACCGCCAAGTATTGAGACTCAGGTTGAATGGATTGCGAATACCGTGAAGTACATGGTTGAAAACGACATTGCGACCATCGAACCGACACCGGAGGCTGAGAATGAATGGGTTGATACATGCCGCAAGATCGCTGACCAAACGCTATTTCCGAAGGGTGATTCGTGGATTTTCGGAGCGAACATCCCAGGCAAGAAAAACGCGGTCATGTTCTATATGGGAGGCTTGAAGAACTACAGAAAAGCCTTGGATGATGCTGGTTATAAGGGCTTTGTTTTCGACCATGCCCTGGCTAACGTGGAATAAATTAGCACTACTAACGGAGCCGGGGAAAGCCCTGCCCGGCTCTAAAACACTGCATTAAACAATAAAAGAGTGGAATAGGAGGAAAATTATGTATTTAAGTCAGCAAACTTTTAATTCTATTTTACCTACAAATGTGATTTTTGGCGTAAACAGTGTCGAGGAAAACTTAGTAGTAAAAATTAAGGAATTCAATAAATCAAACGTTTTTATAGCCACTGATCCAGGGCTTGTTCAAGCTGGAATTCCAGATAAAATACAATCACTTTTAAAAGAAAACGGAATGAATGCAATTGTATTTTCAGAAATCGAGCCAAATCCTCATGCCGTAACTGTAATGAAGGGGGCTCAAGTTTATAAGGCCGAATCATGTGACATGATTCTTGCAGTTGGCGGAGGAAGTGCGATGGATTTCTCAAAAGCCGTCGGGGTAGTTGTTAGTCATCCCGGCCAAATCCTTGATTATCGCCGTGGTGAAAAAACAATTGTTAATGAAATTCCAACGTTGTTTGCTATTCCTACAACAGTCGGTACAGGCTCTGAGGTGACTAGTGTTTCAATAGTCACTGATCATGAGGCAAATAGGAAATATGCTGTTGCTTCACCAGCATTAGCTCCTAAGATTGCATTTGTTGATCCATTGTTAACCACTTCACTTCCACGCCATGTTGTTGCAGCTACAGGCAGTGATGCATTGGTTCATGCACTAGAAGCTTATACTTCTGTACGTTCAACGCCAATCACGGAAGGTTTAGCCCTACAAGCAATTAAGATGCTTAGAGATTATTTGTCACCAAGTTACGCACATCCTAATAACCTTGAAGCAAGATCACAAGTGCATCTAGCAAGTACAATCGCGGGTATGGCCTTTAGTCTTGGTGGCCTTGGGCTTGTTCACTCTTGTTCCCATCCGATGTCGGCTATTTACCATGTTCCGCATGGCCTGGCGAATGCAATTTTGTTACCTCATGTGATTAAACACAACCTAATCTCAAACTATAAGAAGTATGCAGACATTGCGAGAATCTTTGATCCTTCTTTAACGTTTGAACATGATAAAGTAGCAGCGGAACGACTAGTAGACTTACTATATGATTTTAATCAATCATTGAATATACCAAAAGATTTTAGTTATTTAGGAATTGAATTTACAAAGGAAATGGTCCATCGTTTAGCCCATGATGCAATGGAAGATAAAGGAACAATTCCAAATAATCCGCGAAAAGTTTACAAAGAAGATGTTATTGAAATCTATAATAAGGTTTTACCTTTATATCAAGAAGAAGGAGAGGGAGTACAATAATGTATATTAATGGAAAATGGGTAGAAACTGAACGAATATTAGAAGTAAAAAACCCCGCTAATGGTCAAGTGGTTGATCGAGTTTTTTTAGTCGGAAAAGAAGAAACACAACACGCTATTAAGGCCGCCAAAAATGCCTTTCCGGCATGGTCTGGACTAACTGGGGAACAGCGTGCTGGTTACCTGCATAAAATAGTTGATATTTTAGTAGAAAAAAAAGAGCACCTTGCCCAAACGATTACGAAAGAAATGGGGAAGACGATCCATAATGCCCGTTATGAAGTAGGAAGCACTATTGCTTTCTTTAAATGGTATGCGGAAGAGGCCCGCCGTGTATATGGTGACCTGGTTCCTGCATCAGCACCAAATAAAAGAATTTCTGTTCTAAAGCAGCCAATTGGGGTTGTTGGGGCAATTACACCATGGAATTTTCCGTTATCAATGGGGGCAAGAAAATTAGGTCCCGCATTGGCGGTTGGTTGTACAGTTGTTTTACGTCCTTCTCGTGAGGCGCCGTTATCATCACTGGAGCTTTTTAAAATTTTTGACGAAGCAGGTCTTCCTGCAGGTGTTGTGAACCTTGTCATGGGGAATTCTTCTGACATTGTTGGAGAACTGATGGCAAGTAATGATGTTCGAAAAATTACATTTACGGGCTCTACAGAAGTTGGCAAGAAATTAATTCGTCAATCTGCTGACACAGTAAAACGAGTGTCGATGGAACTTGGTGGACATGCTCCGTTTATCGTGTTTGAAGATGCAGATATCGACCTTGCGGTTGAAGGAGCTATTAGCAGTAAGTTTTCATCAACTGGTCAACAATGCGTTTGTACGAATCGTATTTACGTACATGATTCCATTTATGACACATTTGCACACCGCTTTGCGGATAAAGTTTCATCCATGAGAATTGGTGATGGATTAGATGAAAATACACAGTTAGGTCCATTAGTGAATCAGGAGGGTGTTGATAAAGCACATGATCATGTAATGGATGCTGTAGCAAAAGGGGCAGCCATTCTTTACGGCGGTAAAACATTAACTGAAAATGAATATAATGATGGCTATTTTTATTCCCCAACTGTATTGGCAGAAGTAAATGAAGAGATGAAAATTACCTATGAAGAAACATTTGGTCCTGTAGCGCCATTAATTCGCTTTAGCAATGAGGATGAGGTTGTCGAAAAGGCCAATAACATAGAGTATGGGCTGGCCTCTTATTTTTATACGAATGACCTTTCAAGAGTGCATCGCGTTTCAGAAAAGCTTGAATATGGAATGGTAGGTGTGAATGACCCGGCACCATTTGCTGTTCAAGCGCCATTTGGAGGAGTGAAACAAAGCGGTTTAGGAAGAGAAGGCGGTAAATATGGTTTAGAGGACTATCTTGAAACAAAATTAGTTTCCGTAGCAATTCAATATGAAAATCAGTAAAAAATCAAAGTGTAAAATGCACTCGTTCCTTTTTAATGTGTCGGGATTGATATGATAGGTAATATTTAGGTACTGCTATTCAACATGCAATCCCTACATGCTTTGGAGGAATTGCATGTTGTGATGAAAAGTTTAGATGATTTTTCCTAAATTGAAAAATGGAAATATAAACAATTTTAATTCTAATGTACATAAAATTAAAGTTGTTTTGAATCGACCGCAAAAAAAGGGGTGACAAGATGAAAATTGATGAAAACGTTAGAAAAAAACAGATGAAGAAGGTTGCCCTAGCTAGTGTTGTAGGAACATCTATCGAGTGGTATGACTTTTTCCTTTATGGAACCATGGCTGCACTCGTTTTTCCACAATTGTTCTTCCCAGAATCCAGTTCTTTCATGGGAGTCTTACAATCTTTTATTACACTATTTGTTGGTTTCCTGGCTCGTCCTCTTGGGGCCATAGTCTTTAGCAGTTTCGGTGACAAAGTTGGGAGAAAGGCTGCTTTGGTTACTTCCTTATTGTTAATGGGGATTAGTAGTACGCTTATGGGATTATTACCAACTTATCATCACATTGGCATTGTTGCACCGATTTTGCTTGTCCTATTAAGATTTATTCAAGGGATTGGTGTCGGTGGAGAATGGGGTGGTTCGGTCACTCTTTCTGTTGAATGGAGTTCGAAAAAATCAAAAGGCTTAATGGGAAGTATGACGCAATTGGGTGTTCCAATTGGGATGTTATTCTCTACTTTAGTTGTTTCTCTATGTATTTTCCTAACAGGAGATTCCTTTGAATCTTGGGGATGGAGAATTCCATTTATTCTGAGTATTGCTCTAGTGTTAATTGGTTTATATATCCGATTAGGGATTGAAGAGTCTCCAGAATTCAAGAAGTTGAAAGAAGAGAAGGGCACAGCGAAGCAACCAGTCTTGGAAGCTATTAAAGGATATCCGAAAGAGATTCTATTAGCTGCTCTTACACGTCTTGCAGATAATGTTCCTTTTTATATTTGTACAACATTTACTATTTATTACGCTACAACTCATCTTAATATGGATAAACAATTTATCACGAATGCTGTATTGCTCGTTTCTATTACATTTTTATTTATTGTACCTTATGCAGCTCATTTGTCTGATAAATTTGGACGAAAGAAAATTATGCTCTCTGGAATGATCTTTACACTTTTAGGAGCTTTGCCGTATTTTTATTTAATAGATACAAAAGAGCTAGTTCCTATTTTAATCGCTATTGTACTTTTAAGTATCGGCCCGGCTGTCATCTATGGTCCACAAGCAGCTCTACTTGCTGAAATCTTCCCTATACATTTAAGATTTAGTGGATCATCCCTTGCCTATCAATTTGCTGCTATCATTGCTGGTGGATTGGCACCTATAATATCCTTAACATTACTAGAGAAATTTAAAAGTGCCAATGCCATCACTATGTATATCGTCGTTTGTTGCGTCATCTCTATTACGGCTTTATTCCTCCTTAAACCAAAAGATAAACAAACAATCGTTGAGGAGCAACTTCGAGTTAGCAATGAGTAATAAGAAAATAAAATTTCTGTAGCAATACGCAGTGAAAATCAGTAAAAGTTGGGGGTAGACATCGATGAATGCATTAGATGGAATTAAAATACTCGATTTATCAAGAACATTAGCAGGTCCTTTTAGTACCATGTTGCTCGGAGATATGGGAGCCGATGTGATAAAGGTTGAGCAGCCTGGGCAAGGAGATGAGACAAGGCGCTTCACTCCTCCTACGTGGAATGATGAAAGTTGCTATTATCTTAGTTCAAACCGAAATAAGCGAAGTATTACGGTCGATCTAAAGAATGAAGAAGGAAAAGAAATTATTTATCAATTAGCGAAAGAATCTGATGTTTTAGTAGAAAATTTTCGAACAGGAACACTAGATAAACTAGGTTATGGTTATGAAACAATGAAAAAAATAAATCCCCGTTTGGTGTATTGTTCTATATCAGGATTTGGCAGAACAGGCCCCGAAAAGAATAGAGCCGGCTATGACGTTCTTTTACAAGGGTTTGGAGGGTTGATGAGTATCACAGGTGATGCCAATTCAGGGCCAGCAAAAGCGGGTATGTCCATTGTAGATTTAACAACGGGGATGTTTGCTGCATATGGAATATTAAGTGCATTATTCTCTGCACAAAAAACCGGAAAAGGACAATTTATTGATGTAAGTTTGCTTGATGGACAAGTTGTATTGTTGAATCATCTGGCAACAGGATATCTTGCAACAGGCAAGCCTGCCGGGAGAATGGGAACAGCTCATCCTTCGGTTGTTCCCTACCAATCGTTTAGAGCAAAAGACATGGATATCATTTTGGCTGTAGCCAATGATCGCTTATGGGCAAAGTGCTGCCAGGCTTTCGGGTGGATTGATTTATTGGAAGATGCTCGTTTTGAAACAAATGCAAAGCGAGTAGCCAATCGTCAAGAACTTATAAAGAGTATGTCAGAGAAACTGATTACGATGGAAAGTAAAAATATTTTTGAAAAGATGGATACTGCTGGGGTCCCATGTGGTCCAATACACACGATTGATCAAGTTCTCAATCACCCTCAGGTCCAAGCAAGGGAATTGATGATTGAAATTGAACATCCTAATGTGAAGAATTTGAAAGTGCCAGGATTTCCAGTTAAATTATCGGATACTCCGTCTAACGTTCGACGTCACCCACCTTTGCTTGGAGAACACACAGACGAAGTCTTAGAGGAACTTGGGTACTCCAGAACAGAAATTGAAAACCTAAAAAGTGGGAAGGTAATATAATTTAAATTGGGGGAGTGTCTATGGATTTAATCGTTATTTAAATAGGAGGAATGAACTGTGTCAACAACATTAATTCCGACAGAACTAATTCTAAATCGCTGGAGAATTCATAGGGATGTACTTATCGAACTAGTAAAGGTTTTCCCTGAATCAGCTACATCATTTCGTCCAACTCCGAAAGTTATGAGTTTGGTAGAGATGATTCATCATCTTGCATGGGTACCGGACTTTTTCTTTGCCTCAATTGAGGAACGTGAGAAAAAAGTTCCGCCGGTTCCGCAAACATTAGCTGAAGCAAGGGAACTCTTAGAGAAGTTAACACAAGAACATCGAGATGTCATTAGCCGTTTTTCAGAAGCTGATTTGCAAAGAGAAGCAACAATTCAAGTCTTTAATAAGACAGAACCAATTAGTGAAATCTTACAAAGACTCATAACTCATGAAGCACATCATAAAGGACAGCTGATGTTGTATGCTAGATTATTAGATTTAGAGCCACCTTTCTATACTATTTATTGATTCATACGATAATTAGAATCTATTGTAATACCATTCTAATTATGGTGTTCTTTGGTAAAATTCGGGGGATTATAATGACAAATTATGTGAAAGACAAAGTAATTATTATTACAGGCGCGGGCAGCGGTTTCGGAAAACTGACATCTGAAATGGCGGCAGACTTGGGTGGAAAAATTATTTGTGCTGATATTCATGAAGTGAATGTTAAGAATGTTGTTGCAGGTATAAAGGAGAAAGGGAATCAAGCTGAATATATTGTGACCGATGTAACAAAAAAAGAGGATATGGATGCAATGGCGAAGTTTGCTGTAGAAACTTATGGTCGTATAGATGTTCTTGTTAACAATGCAGGAATTATGCCTCTAGCCTTTTTCTCTGATCATAAAGATGCATGGAAAGCATGGGATCAATGTATAGATATCAATTTAAAAGGTGTTATCTATGGAATCAGTGCTGTTTATGACCAAATGATGGGACAAGGAGAAGGTCAAATTATAAATATTTCGTCCATATACGGAAACTCTCCTTCTGTAGGTGCAGCTGTCTATGGTGCATCTAAATCAGGAGTGAAATGGATATCAGATGCATTAAGAGCCGAGTCCCAAGGAGTGCTAAAAGTTACTACTGTAAAGCCGACAGGAGCACCTTCAACTGGATTAAGGGATACAATTATTAATCCTGAGGCAATATTAGGACTTGTGGGACATAATATCAACGCATATCAAGAAGAAGTCGTCAAATACAGAAACGGTGAATTATCACCTGAGTACTTAGACAAAGATAGCACGAAATACTGGGCTCCTGATCCTGAGGTTTTAGCACAAAATATTATTTACTGCATCAATCAGCCATGGGGAGTATCCATCGGAGATATTTCTGTAAGAGCTACTGGAGAAAGATATATTTTATAAATAAAAAGGGGTTCTGGTGCAAAGGAAATGAACTTAGTCTATAAGCTAATTTTTGTCCTGAGAGACTGTTTCTAAGGGATAGGTGCTGAACCTTGCTCCCTCCAACAACAGTCTCTCCTTTACATAATCAAAAAAGGAAGTGGAGAAATGTCGATTACTAACATTGTTGTCGTAGGGTCCGGTGTAATGGGAAGAGGGATTGCTTACGTAGCGGCCGTTGGCGGATTTCATACGACGTTACATGATACAAACGAAAAGGCGTTAGAAACTGCACAAAAAGAACTGTACCAAATTTTCGATAAAGGATTATCACGCGGAAAAATGACACTGGAACAAGTGGAAGTCGCAAAAAGGAACCTTATCTTTGCATCACAAGTAAAAGAAGCTGGGAGTGTTGCAGATCTTGTGATTGAGGCGGTTCCAGAGAAAGCCGAAATTAAGAAAGCGGTTTTTGAAGCGTTAGAAGAAATCGTTCCAGATCATTGTTTATTCGCAACAAATACGTCGACGATGAGTCCGACTGAAATTGGATCATACGGAAAACGCCCTGAAAAAACGATTGCGATGCACTTCTTTAATCCTGTTCATAAAATGCCGCTTGTTGAAATTGTTCGCGGTCTTGAAACAAGTGATGAGACGGCACAGGCAATCAGAGAAGTAGCGGAACAAATGGGGAAAGAAACAGTTGTTATTAACGAATTCCCAGGGTTTGTAACAAGCCGAATCTCTGCTCTTGTTGGAAATGAAGCATTCTATATGCTGCAAGAAGGACTTGGAACTCCAGAAGATATCGATAAAGCGATTAAGCTAGGCTTGAATTATCCAATGGGCCCATTCGAATTAGTGGATCTTGTCGGATTAGACGCTCGCTTAAACAATTTAAACTATTTACATGAAAAATTAGGTGAAAAATACCGACCTGCTCCATTGCTCGAACAATATGTGAAAGCTGGACGACTAGGACGAAAATCTGGAAAAGGTGTTTATGATTATAAGGTAAAGGAAGAAGTGGTGGTGACAAAGTGAGAGAAGTTGTGATTGTAGATGCGGTACGGACACCGATTGGGAAATATAAAGGAGTATTCAAAAATGTACGTCCTGATGACCTAGGGGCAATTGTCATTAAGGCATTATTAGAAAGAAATCCAAATCTTCCAGCTGACGAAATTGAAGAGGTGGTGTTGGGAAATGCTAATCAAGCAGGAGAAGATAATCGAAATGTAGCAAGAATGTCGGCTCTATTAGCCGGTCTGCCAATTACAGTTGGAGGAACAACCGTTAACCGTCTTTGCGGTTCAGGTCTTGATGCGGTGATGTATGCGGCAAGAGCGATTGCAATTGGAGAAGGGGATATTTTCATTGCCGGTGGTACAGAAAGTATGACACGTGCTCCTTTTGTTATGGGAAAACCTGAAATTGATTATCCGCGTGGATCGATGGAGTTACAGGACACCACGATTGGATGGAGATTTACCAATCCTGTATTAGAGCGTATGTACGGTACGGAAACGATGCCGAAAACGGCTGAAAATGTGGCACAAGATTATCAGATTTCGCGTAGTGCACAAGACCAGTTTGCTTTTGAAAGCCAGCAAAGAGCCGAAAAAGCGATTGAAGAAAATCGCTTTGCAGATGAAATCATTCCAGTCATTGTGAAAGATCGCAAAGGGAATGAGATGGTTGTCGATACGGATGAGCACCCGCGCCCAAATACTACATTAGAAAAGTTAGGTAAATTAAGACCGCTCTTTGAAGGAGGTACTGTAACAGCGGGAAACGCCTCTGGTGTCAATGATGGCGCATCTGCTCTTTTATTGATGAGCGCCGGGAAAGCAAAAGAATTAAATCTTAAACCATTAGTAAAATATGTTGTCGGTGCAACTGCGGGCTTAGAACCGAGAGTTATGGGACTTGGACCTATTTATGCCTCAAGAAAAGCGCTGCAAAGAGCGAATTTATCCTCTCAAGATTTAGGTTTGATTGAATTAAATGAAGCTTTTGCTTCACAATCGCTAGAATGTATCCGTCAATTAGAACTGGATTCAGCAAAGGTCAATGTCAATGGCGGAGCAATCGCATTCGGTCATCCGCTGGGTGCAAGCGGTGCTAGAATCTTAACAACACTCATTCATGAAATGAAAAAACGAGATGCTCAATACGGACTAGCAACCATGTGTATTGGGGTAGGCCAAGGTATAGCCGTAATTGTTGAAAATATTGCCGACTAATTAATAAAAATTCTTATTTGGCTGATGTCGATAAGGGTATTTTATAGCAAAATATAATAGCATTAAATTTCTGAATTTTCACATCACCCAACTTCACTAGCGGGGTCTATTCTTAGATAATAAGCTTATTATCCACAAAGAAAAATAGTAGGGGAATTGACTTGTAAGGATGAGGGATGAACAAGGCGCTTCTGCTTTTAATAGGAAAGGGGTTTAGTAGATTGTCAAAAGTGATATATAGTGTTGAAAATCATATTGCTTTAGTAACGATTAATCGTCCAGAGGTCCTAAATTGTTTTGATTATGAAACGTTACACCAATTAGCCGAAATCGTCGGTAAAATTGAATTGGACTCGGAAGTTCGAGTCGTTATATTTACAGGTGCCGGTGAAAAAGCGTTTAGTGCAGGGGCTGATTTAAAAGAACGTAAAACATTCACGCAACAAGAGGTTCGTAGAAACGTAAAGGCCATTCGGGACGTTTTTAATCAAATTTCTGAACTCCCGCAGCCAACCATTGCAGCTGTCAATGGTTACGCATTTGGAGGCGGGTTTGAATTAATCTTAGCTTGTGATTTTGCCATTTCTGTTCCAGAGGCAAAAGTAGGTCTTACAGAGACTAGTTGGGCGATTATCCCGGGTGCAGGAGGAACTCAGCGCTTACCTCGATTAATTGGAGAAATGAAAGCAAAAGAACTGATTCTCACAGCTAAAAAATTGACTGCTCAGGAAGCCTATGATTGGGGAATTTTAACAAGAGTCGTGAGTAATGAGAATGTAGTAGAAGCTAGTAAATCATTTGCCGGTGAGATGCTGAAAAATGGACCGGTTGCATTAAAACAGGCAAAATATGCGATCCATAATGGAATGAATGTCGATATTCAAACTGGTTTGGCAATCGAGTCGAAAGCCTATGAATTAACGATTCCTACCAAAGACCGTTTAGAGGCATTGGCTGCATTTAGTGAAAAGAGAAAGCCGGTTTTTACAGGAAAATAGGTTCTAAATTAAGGGATTTGAAATTATTGAAAAGTATTAATATATATAATAGAAGAAACTCGTAAAAAATAACCTATGCTCATCTGGAGCGTAGGTTAATCTTTCATTTAGGCTAGGAAGGAAAGTGGAGATTATGAATTTTCAATTATCAGAGGATATTAAATTTTTGAAACAAAGTATTCGGAATTTTGTTGATAGCGAAGTGGATCCGCTTGCAATGGAAATTGAAGAAAAGGATGAAATTCCTGAAAAAATTATGAACATGTCTAAGGAAATGGGCTTGTTTGGATTAAGCATCCCGGAAGAATACGGTGGAACGGGAATCGGAATGGTTGGCAAGTGTGCGATTTACGAGGAATTAGGCAGAACACATAATGGCTATACCACCGTCATCGGTGCCCATACAGGGATCGGTTCTGTTGGGATCGTAGAGATGGGCAATGAAGAACAAAAGCGAAAATATTTGCCCTCAATGGCAAGCGGGGAAATGATCGGTGCCTTTGCTTTGACAGAACCAAGTGCAGGCTCACATGCAACGAACCTGAAAACAACCGCGGTAAGAAAAGGAGATAAATATATCTTAAATGGGAGCAAACATTACATTACAAACGCGCCTATCGCGGATGTCTTTACCGTTATGGCAGTAACAGATCCATCGAAGGGAGCAAAAGGAATTACCTCCTTTATCGTAGAGAAAGACTTTCCTGGGTTCACAGTCGGAAAAAAAGAAAAGAAAATGGGTCTTCACGGATCCCATTCTGCAGAAATTTTCTTTGAAGATTGTGAAGTCCCTGTAGAAAATGTGCTTGGTCAAGAGGGACAAGGGTATGTCAACGCTTTGAAAATTCTTGCGAATGGCCGTGCGGGGCTTGCAGCAAGAAACCTGGGTTCTTGCGATAAGCTTTTAGAGATGTCTATTCAACATGCAAATACAAGAATTCAGTTTGGTAAACCGATTTTTGAACAACAAATTATTCAACATTATTTGGCTGACATGGCTCTTGAAATAGAAGCCTTAAGAAGCATGACCTACCGAGTTGCATGGATGGTAGACCAAGAGATGAAGGTTATTAAGGAAGCGGCCATGGTAAAACTGCTCGGTTCCGAGGTTTATAATCGTGTCGCAGATAAAGCCGTGCAGATACACGGAGGAATTGGTTATATTGCTGAATATCCTGTTGAACGTTTCTATCGGGATGCAAGAATAACCAAGATTTACGAAGGAACATCCGAAATCCAAAAAAATATTATTGCAGCGCAGTTAAAACGGGAATATCTCTAAATTTTGTTGAATAGGAGGATTTAAGAATATGAATATTTTAGTTTTATTGAAAAAGACCTTTGATACCGAAGAGAAAATAGCGTTTCAATTTGACGTTACCTGCTATTAGAATGTATATTAATAATATTCTGAATAATAAGGAGGTTAGTGCTATATGTCCCTTGTTCCTTTTTCAGACCCAGTATCAAAAAATGATATTGTTCTACTCAGAAAAGAATTTCATGAAAAATGGAAAAACTTCTTCTTCAATCCATTTCAAATCGGGCAGCAACATACGGAATTAACTGAGGTAAGAGATGTAATTTTACAATCTTGGAATCGAAGTAACCAATATAAGGATCTGAATCCGATGATTCAAGGGTCAGTAAAAAATATCTCGGATGAAGGGCTCAAAGAAATAAGGGAAACAAATGAAGTTTTTCATCTAGCGGAGCCAGTTCTTAAACAGGTGGGGCAAGAACTTTCTAATGATAAACATGTACTCATGTTTTGTGACAGTAATGGGGTAATTTTAGATCGCTATGGGGATCCGCCTGTAGCTCGTCATATAGGAAACTCAGTGAATGCTAATAATGGGGCTCAGTGGTCGGAGCGTTGGGCCGGTACGAATGCAATTGGTACCTCAATCATTTTGAAACAGCCTGTTCAAATTTTTTCTTCCGAACATTTTTCTTTTAGTTGCCATGAATGGGTGTGCTCATCAGCCCCTATTTTGGATCCGCTTACAAGTGAGTTATTAGGGATCATAAACCTTTCTAGTAATAGTTACCATAATATTAGCATGATGAAAACCGTCGGAATCGTGAATCAAATAGAAAGGATTTTATTTCACAATTACTACCAAGCACGTGAAATGATACAAAACATTTACATTGAAGCGATTAGTAAATGGAAAAACCAGATCGTTATTTTATGTGACTCAAAAGGGAAAATTTTAAGGATTAACAGTGATTCACAGGTCGATGAGATCACATCGTTAGTGTCACGTACAGTAGAAAACAATGAATTTACTACGAAAAAGGAATGGGAGGATGAAGTAACTCTTCATGGCAGTCAATATCGGGCAATATACAAAAAAATTCTTTGGTACGATAGATTCATAGGTTTCATTTCAATTTTAGAGAAAAGGAATAAAATAAATCATTCAACTGCTAACCATAATCATCATGCAAAGTACTCTTTACAAAGCTTAGTTGGCAAATCAGCAGCATTTAAGAACACCATACAATTAGCTCGAGTTACGGCCTCATGTGATTCCAATGTTTTGATTACCGGAGACAGCGGCACGGGAAAAGAGTTAGTTGCGAGTGCCATACATAAGGCAAGCAACAGATCTGATTTTCCTTTTATTGCTTTGAATTGTGCTGCTATACCAAAGGATTTGCTTCCTAGTGAGCTTTTTGGATATGTGGCTGGTGCCTTTACAGGTGCTAATCCGAAAGGAAGCATAGGGAAGTTTGAATTGGCGAATAAGGGAACACTTTTCCTGGATGAATTAGGTGATATGCCTCTGGATTCACAAGTACAACTGCTTCGAGTGATTCAGGAGCAAGAAATTATCCGAATCGGGGATAAAACACGTATCCCTATAGATGTTCGCGTTATTGCAGCGACCAATAAAAATCTTGCTGAAGAAATAGCAGCGGGGAAATTTCGTAAGGATCTTTACTTCCGGCTTAATGTCTTTCACATTGAATTACCATCATTACGTTATCGTTTAGAAGATATTCCATTACTAGCTGAAAACTTTGTGCAAAAGCTTACCATTAAGAAACACCACGGTCCATACCAAATAACAGACGAAGCTATGGGAATATTAAAAAATTATTCTTGGCCTGGAAATATTCGTGAGTTGGAGAATGTGATGGAATATGCAGTCAATTTTTCAGCCAACGGTATCATTACCCCTGAGAGTCTACCAAAACATCTCAATAAACAACAGACCTTACCTGTTAATACGGGGAAAATAAATCCTGTCAATCAGGCTGAATTAGACTGGATTTTATCGGCATTAAAACGTTCACAGATGAACGTCACCAATGCTGCGAAAGAATTAAACATGAGCCGCAGTACGCTTTATCGAAAATTAAAAAAGTTGGGTTATGATATCAAAAGTCTAATGTAACAGAATAAGAAAATTTTCAGGCATACAACAAGAAAAAAGGAGGGAATCCTTTTTCTTGTTGTGCTAACCCTAAAAGACTAAGGCTGCCAACATACTGGGAGCTATTCTTATTGAAATAACGGAACTCTTTATACCAGTATATATTAAAATTGGGATAAACTATTATTTGATTCTTATTCAGGTAATGGGCTATATGATATAAAAAAGATGAGATTCAGAGAGGTAAACTGTTAAACGATCTCTCAGCGAATCCAGGAGGGTGTAAGCCGGACAGATGGGGTAACAGCAAGTGGGCCCCAGAGGGCGAAGTGAAAGAAATTTTTTAGTAGCTTAGACGAAAAGCCAGCGCTACAGGGCTAAGGGTGTATGAACACACTAAAGAGAGGGTATGTTGTATGATGATCATATCAAACAAGGTGGTAACGCTAGTTAACACTTGTCCTTGAATTATTATTTAAGGACAGGTGTTTTTTATTATTTTATGGGTCCAAACAACTGTAGGAAAGCGGTTAGAAATCCTCGGGAATAGTAAACAAGATACCAAGTCCTGCTCTCATAATATGGTGAGAGCCTTTTTTATTTATGTCTGAATGATATGGCTGCTTTGGCAGTGGCAAATCATGGGTGGGAAAATCTTGTTTCAACCAACTTTGAAGGGGGTATTAAATAAAAAAACCTTTTAGAGGGGGTCGCGCAATATGAAATTGGATGTGAAATGTAAGGTTAAAAACTGCAAGTATTGGGCTGATGGCGACTAATGTGTGGCTGAACTCCATTTATGTCATAGGTCCACACGGCAGCAGAAAGGCTGATACTGTGGAAGAAACAGCTTGCAAAACTTTCGAGCTTTGTGAATGAAACATGGGGACTGCTCTTCTGCTTCTGAAGCAGAAAAGCAGTCCTTTTCAGAAATGCTGGGAAAGTAACGGTATAGCTTGAACGAGAGAGGAGAAAATCAAGCATGGAAAAACGATACATAATTATTCTATCGTGCTTGTTCCTGATGGCGATGCTGACTGGCTGTATCCAAAAGGACCAGCTGGCAGATGGAACAAAGCTGATAGATAAGCAGAAATTTACTTTTGCAGCTTCAGGAGAATTTAAGCCCTTTAGCTATGTTAGCAATGATGATTTATCGATGACTGGTTTCGATATTGAGGTAGGAAACGCAGTCGGAAAAGAACTGGGCCTTGAACCAGTCCAGAAGAGGTTGAAATTCAAAGGACTCATCGAGGGCATTAAAACGGGACGGGCAGACGCAGCCGTTGCCAGCCACACCATTAACCCCCAACGCGCCAAACAAGTTGATTTTTCCACCCCCTACTATTACTCGGGTCCACAGATCTTCACAAGACCTGACAGCAATATTAAAACAGTAGATGACTTAAAAGGAAAAGAAGTTGCCGTAGCAAAGGGCTCCACCTATGCGGATACAGCCAAAAAGTATACCAGCAATATTAAAATGTATGACAGTGATATTACAGCATTAAAAGCGCTAAGTATTGGCCGGCATGACGCCGTTATTACCGATTTTGTCACTGGTAAAAGTGCAAAAAAAGAAGGATTCAAAATTCAGGGGCAGCAGTTAATCGAGCGAAGCGAGCAGGCTATTGTTATTCCGAAGGATAATCCCATCCTGCTCAAGCGGGTTAATGACGCACTTCAAAGACTTCGTAACGATGGAACACTATCCCGAATCAGTCAAAAGTATTTTGGTGAGGATATTACGAAAAAACCAGAATAATAGATTGATCATTAGAAAGAAAGGATGTTGTTATTTTGCCTAGTTTTTCTCACTTTTTACATACGTTTATCAGTAGCAAAAGTCTTTTCATAGATGCAGCGGTGTTGACGTTAAAGCTTACGGTTGTCTCCATTTTAATTGGGATTTTATTCGGATTATTTTTTGCTCTTTTAAAAATTTCAAGGATTAAAGTATTGGGCTATATTTCAAATGCGTATGTATTCCTTGTAAGGGGAACTCCACTCATTGTCCAGATTTTCATTCTGTATTTTGGCTTCAGCGGAATTTTCCTCATTCCTGACTTTTGGGCAGCGGCTCTTGCACTCGCCTTCCATAACGGTGCCTATATTGCAGAAGTTTTCCGGGGGACGATTCAGTCCATTGATAAAGGGCAAATGGAAGCGGCACGCTCTCTCGGCATGACCAGAATACTAGCCATGCGCCGTATCATTCTTCCACAGGCTTTCAAGAGGGCACTGCCTCCCCTTGGAAACCAATTTATTATTGGACTTAAGGATTCATCTCTGGCAGCCTTTATTTCCATGAATGAACTATTCAATGTTTCGACGACGCTGGGTTCCAATAATTTTGATGAAATGACCTACTTGTTAATAGTAGCTGTTTATTATCTAGTACTTGTTGCAGTATTAACAATGCTGGTGAGCTTGTTCGAAAAGAGACTGGCAGTTAGTGATCGATAGGAGGACGATAAAGTGAATGAACGAGAAATGATAAAAATAGAAAACTTACATAAATCTTATGGTAGTTTACATGTATTAAAAGATATAAATATGTCCGTGTATGAAAGTGAAGTGGTCTGCTTGGTCGGAGCATCTGGCTCTGGTAAAAGTACTCTGCTGCGATGCCTTAACTTTTTAGAAAAAAGGGAAGGTGGGAGAATTTCAATCCGCGGGGAAGAGATTAGCCCGGAAACCCACAATATGAACAATGTCCGCCAAACGGTGGGGATGGTTTTCCAGCACTTTAATCTATTCCCACATAAAACCGTCTTTGAAAATGTCATTGAAGCACCGACCATGGTAAAGAAAATCCCTAAAGACCAGGCCATTGCCGAAGCAAAGGAGTTGCTCCAAAAGGTGGGTCTTGAGGATAAGGCGAATGTTTATCCTAGCAAATTGTCAGGCGGTCAAAAGCAGCGTGTGGCAATTGCCAGGTCGCTGGCCATGAAGCCGGATATCATGCTTTTTGATGAACCGACATCTGCCCTTGATCCACAGCTTGTTGGTGAGGTATTGGCAACCATGAAGGAGCTAGCCGATGAAGGAATGACCATGGTAGTGGTTACCCATGAAATGGGCTTTGCTCGGGAGGTTGCTGATTGGATTGTCTTCATGGACGATGGAAGAATTATCGAAAGAAATCGGCCAAATGAATTCTTTGATCATCCAAAAGAGGAACGTACAAAAGAATTTCTCCAAGCGACTATGTTAAAATAATTCAACTATGGGCTGTTATAAAAAACTTGAGTAAGAGCCTGTCACAACCCTTGATAATATTTGGGTGGTGACAGGCTCTTTTATTTATTGTATAGGTTCAATCCTTTGCCATACCCATAGCCTTTTTCTCCACAAATTCCTTAAAATTCTTTACTGCAGGAGACATATATCCATTCAATCTCCACACCATTTGGATTACTCGAAAGCATTTTGGTGACTGTACGCGGATCATTGAAATTTTACTTTCGTCAAGATTAGAGATGTACGGTACAATGGCAACACCCAAATTGGCACCTACTAAGTCAGAGACCGTCCTCTCCTCATATCCTTCAAAAATCTTTCTTGGGTGGAATCCAGCCTCAATGCAGAGATTCTCTATTAAATCATGCAAGGCTGTGTGAGGTTTGAAAAGAATAAATGGATCACCAGCTACTTCACTTAAATTGACTCGCTCTTTTCCAGCCAGCCTGTGTGCAGCCGGAACAATTAGAAACAATTCTTCGGTCAAAACTGAAATGGAACACAGATTTTCATGCGGATCTTGTGGGGAACAGAAACCAATGTCAATGTTAGCAGCATCTATATCTTTTAAGATTTTACTTGAAATATTTTGAGATAATTGAAATTGAATGTTCGGAAATTCCTTTTGAAAATCACTGATTAAGTCAGGTACAAAACTAGAACCAAGTGTTTGGATAAATGCAAGCGAAATAATTCCATGGAATGGATCGACCATATCATGAATTTTTTGTTTTGCTTCTTTCATTTCCGATAATACTTGGTTTGCATACTTGAGGAAAGTCTTCCCATATTGGTTTAAAACCACTCCACGACTTTTTCTTTCGAATAAAGGGACACCAGTTTCTTCTTCAAGACGCAAAATAGAACGGCTTAACGCTGGCTGTGAAAGGTTTAATTCTTCGGAGGCTTTTGTAAAACTATTATGTTTTGCAACTATTTGGAAATAAAAAAGCTGGTCAAAATCCATTCTGTTTTCTCCTTTGTTAATTAATGATATTACTATTATGCATGGATATTATAAAAAATACAATTATGTACGCATGATAAATAGATGTATACTAAATAAGTAACCTTCATTTCAAAGAAATTATCATTAATAGATGAGTCAAATGACAAGATAGAAAATTTAAGGGGGAAACACGATATGGGTAAACCAAAACTTTGGACGAAGGATTTTATAAATGTCACAACTATTAGCTTTTTTGTCTTTTTAGCATTTTATATCTTATTAACAGCACTTCCAATACAATTAACGAAAGAATTTGGCGGAGGGGCGGATCAAGCTGGTTTATTATTAACCTTATTTTTAATCCCGGCCATTGTTATTCGACCATTTGCTGGTAAGTGGGTAAGTACAGGATCACAAAAGAAAATACTGATTTATTCTGCAGCAGCATTTTTTATTGGCACACTTTTTTATCCATTTGTAACAAATATTTGGATATTATTTATCCTGAGGATTCTTCATGGAGTAACTTTTGGGATTATAACAACTGTAAAAGGTACAATCAGTGCAGAAATCATACCTGATTCAAGACGCGGTGAGGGACTGAGCTGGTTTTCATTAGCCATGGGATTGGCGATGGTTATTGGGCCGGTAATAGGTCTTAACTTAGCTAACATTAGGGCATACAACACAGCATACATTCTTTGTATTGTCATTTCAGTAATCAACATCTTCCTATCAATGAGTATTCATGTTCCAGAACAAGGACATCCTGAAAAAGCATCAAAAACAAGTAAAAGATTTAATCTAAACGATTTGGTTGATAAAAAAGCAGCGCCATTTGCCCTTGTAATATTTCTATTAGCCTGCGCTTACTCAGGTATTGCTTCATTCTTAGCTTTGTACGCGCAAGAAATTAACTTAGTAAAGGCCGCTAGTACGTTTTTCATTATATATGCAGGCTTAATGTTTGTCTTCCGGCCATTTACAGGTGTTTGGGCTGACCGTTATGGGGCAAACAAAATTGTTTATCCTTGTATCATTTTATTTGCAATTGGGATGGTCATGCTTTCATTGCCCCAAACAGCGGTCATTATGATTATGGCAGGTGCAATCATTGGAATTGGATATGGTTCTGTTACACCAATACTGCAAACACAGATTATTAGTTCTGTTGAAAAACATCGTGTCGGAATCGCCAATTCGTTGTTCTTCAATTCAATGGATTTAGGAATGGCTATTGGTGCATTTGTACTGGGAATTGCAGCAAATTCATTTGGTTATAGCAGTGTCTTTATCTCTGGAATTGTCCTTATTGTCGCAGGAGGCTTTGCCTACTTCGCTTGGGCAAGCGGAAAGAAAAAAGATAATCGCCATGCAGCTCAATGGATGTCTGAAGCGAAAGTGAAAATAAATAAATAATAGAAATTGTCCATGTGCCTGTCTTATAATATTTTTTTACTGAATAAGCAGGCTATTTTTCTAAATCTCCCTATTGATTTCGTTATTAATATATTTTCAAATATAAAACTGCTGGATAAAAAATTTAAAAAATGCACTTATAAATATGGAGTATCCTTATACCAGATCACATTCTTTACTAAAAGGAAAAGGAAATATGATAGAAGAAAGGAGAAGGGTCTAAATGCAAGTACGCGATTTTATGATTCAAAAAATAATTACAGTTAAGCAGTCTACAACTATCAAAGAATTAATCTCAATATTAGAAACGAATCGAATTGGTGGTGTACCAGTCGTTGATGATAAAGGAAACTTAGTTGGCATTGTTTCAGACGGGGATATTGTACGCTTTCTTTCCCCGCATAAAGAAAAAATATATTTAGCTTACTATGTTACCTATTTAGAAGAAGCTCAAAAAATAGAGGATGTATTAAGAGAAAAAATGAATACCCCAATTGAGGAAATTATGGTAAAGAAACATATTAAGACAATAGCACCTGATGATGACTTTGAAAGCGCCATTCGTTTAATATCCAAGCATCATTTTAAAAAGATTCCTGTCGTTAATGGAGCCGGCAGGGTGGTAGGGATTATAAGCCGAGGCGATATTATTCATAATTTATCAAAATCAATATTTAATGAAGAAGTTAGTACCGAAGGAAAGAGGGAGCATTAGAATGTGATGTTCTTAGGAATTGAGTGTTCCTTCTTCTCTAGAGTTCCAGTCCAACAATGTAAAGCAATTGTTAAATACAAAGATTTAAATAACAACGAAAACCTAGTATTGCACACGAGCATCTCATGTGTTGCCGCATACTCTCCGCGCATGTGGAGTGTGTGTCACAGCTTGTTTTAAAAAAATGGCTCTGTTAAAATTTAATGTTGATAATTCCATAATATTAAGGGGGAACCCATTATTTATGGGTTCTCCCTTAGATCAGTGGGCGAAACTACTGTCGAGTATTACATTAATAAATATATCTTTGGAGTGAAAGATATTTTTAGTTACCATTCCAATGATAGATTATTTGCACAATGCCAGAGGAGAATGTTCTTGTATTAACCATTTTTAAATTAATCCTCTGTTTTAAATCAATAAACAACGGTTTTCCTTCTCCCAAGACAACAGGGTGAATAGATAATCTAAATTCATCAACAAGCCCCAAATTTATAAAAGTTGTAATGAGACTTGCTCCACCATATAGCCAGATGTCTTTACCAGACTTTTTCTTCAATTTATTTACTTCTTCAAGAATATTATCGTTTATAAATATTGCTTGATTACCAGTCTCTTTTTGTGTTCTGGAAAAAACATATTTCTTTTTACTATTAACCAATTTCCAAATTTCCTTTTCGGTATCAGAGTCCTCATTTTTCGGAATATATTGTCCCCATAAATCGTAGCTTTTTCTACCATATAAAATAGTATCAATTTGATTTAAAAAATCAGTGAAACCCATATCAGGGTCCATAATGCACCAATCAACTTCTCCATTTTTCCCTTCAATAAAACCTTCTAAAGTAACTGCTAAATCTAAAATTATTCTTCTCTGTTTCACGTTATTTGTCATAACTCTTCACCCTTTTATCATTCAGATTTTGATTCTTCTGTCCTATTGAATAAGATAAAGATCCAAGGTTTTTTGTAAGTGGATCTTGCCAGTAGAATGTTTGAATGTGTAACATCCCTTGCTCAATTTAAGTACAACACTCTAATAACATTTTAAAATGTAGTAAAATGGAGAGATATAAGTGTTGAAAAGGCTATTCATAAAGGATAGGGAGGGAATTATATGAAATTCATTAATAATGTGATTCCGTCAGGTTAAAAACACAAAAATGAATAATGAAAAAAGGAGGCATTTCACATTAAGTAGTTTACTTTTAATGGAGAAAATCTAAAAGTATATTTATTGCAGAATGATGCTATTTAAAGGTGGGTATAAAGTGCATATTAAAAATCAACATAAGTTACTTTCACCAGTCGAGCTTAAGAGACTTATAGATGGTCGTAGAAATCAAACGAACCAAAAATTTATTATTGTCTTTGTTGGGTTTGGTAATCAAACTGATTATACGAATGGATTTATTCCGGGTTCCATTTATCTTGATACAAATTTAATAGAAGATGGACCATTGTGGAATCTTGTTTCAATTGAACAACTAGAAATCATGTTAAATAAATTAGGTATTTCTAATGAAACCACAGTTATTGTTTATGGACAACAAATTATGGCTGCCGCTCGAGCTGCGTGGGCATTCATGTACGCGGGTGTAGAAGATGTTCGTTTGGTGAATGGAGGAATTCAAGCATGGAAAGCCCTTGGATATGATGTTGAAGAACATCCTTCGATCATACAAGTCAATGAAGATCCCTTAAAACGTTTAAACCCGAAATCAAACTATCTTTCTACAAGAAGTGATGTTGAAAAAAGTTTATACGATAAAGACTCTATTGTGGTTGATGTTCGTAGTTGGAATGAATATACAGGTAAAACCACTGGGTATGATTATATGAAGGAAAAGGGTCGTATCCCAAATTCCGTATGGGGTTACGGTGGTTCTGATCCATATCATATGGAAGACTTTGAAGAAAAAGGTGGAGACCTCAAAAGCCTTCGAAAAATAAGGGGATTATGGGAGAAATCAGGAATTACTCCACAAAAAAAAGTCATTTTTTATTGTGGAACTGGCTGGAGGGCTAGTGAAGCATTCTTTATTGCTCATCTATTGGGGTGGCCTAATATCAGTGTATATGATGGCGGATGGTTGGAATGGAGTCAGTCAGAAAAATAGCCCAAGCTGCTCTATCAAGAAAGAGCAGCTTGGGCTATTTTTTGTAAAAAAGAAGATAAGCAATTTCTACCTGCTTTTTCCATTCACCTTAATAATAAGACCTTTTTCCTTTAACCATTTTTCAGCTACTTTTGCTGGATCTTCTTTGTCGATTTCAACTTTTGCATTCAATTTCTGCATTTCTGTTTCATCAATTTGGTTAGATAGTTTATTCAATACTTCTTCCAATTCGGGATGTTCTTTAAGGACTTCATCTCTAAAAATAGGTACGGCATCATAAGGTGGGAATAAATGCTTATCGTCCTCAAGAAGAACTAAATCATATGTTGATAGTTTACCTTCAGTAGAGTAAGGAATAATCACATCAACCTTTTTATTTTCAATGGATGGATACCATAATTCATAAGTCATTGCGACAACTTCTTTAAAGTTTACATTATATGTCTTCTTAAAAGCAGGGAAACCATCCTCACGTCCAATCCATTCCTGCCCAGTACCAAAAATTAATTGATCGGATTTTATGGCTAAATCAGAAACCGTTTTAATACCTAATTCTTCAGCCTGGTCTTTACGCATTGCAACGACATACGTATTACTAAATCCAATTGGCTTTAACCATGTAATTCCGAACTTCTTAGGAAACTCTTCAGCTACTATGTTATATACTTCTTTAGGATCGGTTACAGGTTCGTGTTTTAAAATATTGATTAGACCAGTTCCAGTGTATTCAACATAGCCATCAATATCGCCCTTTTTTAATGCTTCCCAAGTAATATTTGCTGCAAGTCCAGTCTTTAATTTAACATTTAAATCGGTATCATTCTCGACCAAAAGCTTCAACATATTCGCAAGGATTGCTTGTTCAGCAAAATCTTTTCCGCCAATCGTAATGGTATCCGACCCCGCACTGCATCCAACCATACTAAAAAGAAGGGTTAAGCCGGTCAAAGCCGTCATCATTTTACGAGTAAAATTTGATTTATTGTAGGGGAAACTTGAGTGAAAGGTAAAACACAGGGTTTTTAAGCAGGGAATGATCTCCTTTTATCGAATTATAGATGGTAAAAAGGAGATGAGGAGATGAAACTATGTATCACATTGAAGAATCGATCGCGAATCATTCTTTGAAATGTTCTTAATGTGGTAAAGAAATAATCGATGAATGGGAATACCACGATAATAATGGGGTTTGTGATGATTGTTACAGTATTCCTTTGAAAAAAAGCAGAGTTTTAATTATTATTTGATTATAGAATTCCTTTTGATAAATGATCAAAAAAGTAAAGTAAGTTCCTTAGCGTATGGAGAAACTAAATAGCCCGTTCGAAAAGTGCATTTTTCGAACGGGCTATTAAAAAGATATTGAATTCTAATGAAAGATAGCATGTTTATTACATCATTGATCCAAACATATTATACGAGGAGGTTTAGTATGAAAAGTGAAAAAAGGAAGTTGTCTCCAGAACAAAGTGAAGATATACTCAGAACATTGAAAGCCCGTTTTGAGAAAAACTTGAATCGCCATAAAGGACTTGAATGGGCTAAAGTACAAGCAAAGCTAGAAACGAATACTGAAAAACTTTGGTCACTTCATGAAATGGAAACAACTGGCGGTGAACCTGATGTTATTGTTCACGATACAAAAACGGGCGAATTCATTTTTTATGATTGTTCAGCTGAAAGTCCTAAAGGCCGCAGAAGTCTTTGTTACGATCGTGAAGCGCTGGAGTCAAGGAAAGAACATAAACCAAAAAATAGCGCTATGGATATGGCTGCTGACATGGGTATTGAGATTTTAACGGAAGAACAATACCGGGAGCTGCAGAAACTTGGGAATTTCGATACGAAAACATCGAGCTGGGTGAAAACACCTGCTAATATTAGAAAACTCGGTGGTGCCATCTTTTGTGATCGTCGCTACGACACTGTCTTTGTGTACCACAATGGAGCAGAATCCTATTATGCTGCCAGGGGTTTCCGTGGCTCGCTAAGTGTTTAAATTTGGTAACAAAATGGTTGCATTATTTCCACCTGAATACTTTTTTTAATTACATAATTCGTCCCCCGGGTTTCTGGTAATATAATAGAACATGGACAAATTTCGGAAGAGATAGGTGTTCCTGGGGGGATATTTATGATTATCACACTTACTATGTTCTTAATGGGGATTTTGCTGGGGTTTATTGGTGCCGGAGGAGCCGGGTTTATTATTGCCATTTTAACCGTAATTTACGGGGTTCCTATCCACACAGCACTGGGGACTTCGCTTGCAGCTATGGTGTTTACGACTTTATCTGGGGCCTACAGCCATTACCGGCAGGGAAATATAGATGTAAGAAGGGGACTGACTGTCGGCATCTTTGGGGCAATAACCTCTTTTCTTGGTTCAAAGATTGCCGGAAGGATTCCAATTGACTCACTCCATTGGCTTACAGCGGGAATGCTGTTCCTATCAGCTGTTATGCTTATCATCCGTCTGTTTATTGTGAATAGGCATATACAGGTAAATAAAAAGGAAACTAAATCACCGGTCAGCCTTACATTTAAGGCAGCATTTGTCGGTGCAGTGACTGGTATTTTATCCGGTACGTTCGGTATTGGGTCAGCACCATTTATCCAGCTTGGGCTAATGGTTGTATTAGGCCTTTCTGTGCAAAAATCAATCGGCACGACGATGCTAGTGATTCTGCCAATTGCTTTAGCTGGCGGAGCAGGCTACTATTTTGAAGGCTACTTCAATGTACTGCTTCTAGTTCAGGTACTGGCCGGAACCATGATAGGTTCTTATATTGGAGCAAAATTTACAAACAATGTTCCGCTGCCAATTTTAAAAAGTGCGATGGTGGCTACCCCGATAATGGCGGGTGCAATTTTATTAATTCGATGATTTATATAGAGGCTGCAAAGCTCTTCCCAAGAGCTTTGCGGTCTCTTGGCATTTACTGGATCAATCTTATCCATACTAAAATTAAGCAGATAACCTGGAGGAGATTATGAAAAAGGGCAGATTTAGTTTACAGGCCATCATTATTATATTCGTATGCATTGTCGTTGCTTTGTCACTTGGTATAACCGATTTGCTAATCAGCAAAAGTATTACCTCCAGTGTGGAAGAGACCCAGAAAGAAAAGGCCCTCAATGTTGCAAAGATGGTTTCCCATAGCCCACTGGTGATGGGGGCTCTTGAAGGGAAAACTAACCCAACAGAAGTACAAACCTTTGCCAACCAAATAAAAGATATTACAAAAGTTAACTTCGTAGTCGTCATGGATATGAAGGGAATCCGGCTTTCCCATCCGGAACCCAGCGAAGTGGGAAGGCACTTTAGGGGAGGAGATGAAGGTCCCGTACTTCAAGGGAAAGAAGAGTATGTTTCCATCTCAAAGGGTACTCTCGGCCCCTCCATGCGCGCATTTACCCCAATAAAGGATTCACAGGGAAAACAAGTCGGCGCAGTTGCTGTAGGGATTTCATTGGAAAACGTAACGAAGGCAGTACATAAAGGCCGGAGGGATATGGTTATCGGAACGTTAATCGGAATACTAATTGGGGTAACCGGTGCTGTGGGCTTGGCCAGGTATATCAAAAAAATTCTACTGGGACTCGAGCCGTTCGCTATTGCTAGGCTTCTAGAAGAGCGGAGTTCCATGCTTCAGTCTGTGCGTGAAGGCATTATAGCCATTGACCAAGAAGGAAGAATCACCCTTGTAAACAGGGCAGCACGAAAGCTTTTTAAAAAAGCCGGCCTTGAAGGGAATCCAATGGGGCTCAAATTAGAAGATTATTTGCCTGCGACAAGCCTAACACGTATTATATTGTCTGGAGAAACAGAGCTTGACCGGGAACTGGACCTGCATGGGGTTACCATTTTAGTAAACAGGGTACCAGTAGTGGTGGATCATCACTCGGTTGGGGCAATCGCTACATTCCGTGATAAAACAGAAGTTCAGAAATTGGCCGAACAGCTCACAGGTGTGCGCAATTATGCGGATGTCCTGCGTGCCCAGGCCCATGAATTCATGAATAAGCTGCATGTAATTCTTGGCCTTGTCCGTACCGAGCAATACGATACACTTGCGAACTATGTGAGTGAGACGGTTAATCACCGGGAAACAGAAATGGGGTTTGTAACCAAGAAAGTCGATGATCCGGTTCTAGCAGGATATCTGATTGGAAAGCTTAGCTTTGCCCGAGAATCAGGTGCTTCACTATCATTAGATTGTTCTGAAAAGTTACCCAAGCCGGCGGACCCTGAAATCACCCATGAACTGATAACGATTATTGGTAATCTTGTCAACAATGCACTGGAAGCAGTCGTGGAGAGTCCTGTCAAAAAAGTTGACCTAAAGCTGGATTATGCAGAGGATATTCTAACCATTGAGGTTAAGGATACCGGGATGGGAATGACAAAAGCGATTCAAAACAAAATACTGGATAAAGGCTTCTCCACGAAAGGAGATACTAGAGGATTCGGGCTATATCTTTTAGCGCAGGCAATTGAAAGACTGGAAGGGGACCTAATCATTTCCTCCAAGCCAGGGAAAGGAACGAATTTTGCAGTGTATATACCTTATAAAGCAGAGGATGAAGTGGCATGATTAATGTAATGATTGTAGAAGACGACCCGATGGTAGCGGAAATCAATAAACGTTACCTTTCCAAGATAGATGGGTTCCATTTGGCCCAAATAGCCAATTCAGTCGATGAAGCCATCCGCTTGCTGGGAAAGGAAGATATACAGCTCATTCTTCTTGATATTTTTATGCCGGGTAAACAGGGTCTGGAGCTATTGGCATACCTCCGAAAAAATGAACTTGAAATCGATGTAATCATCATTTCGGCTGCATCAGACTTGGAGCGGATCAAGAAGGCATTGAGGTACGGCGTTGTCGATTATTTAATTAAGCCTTTTGAATTTGAACGGTTCAACGAGGCACTTATTACCTATCAGCACCAGACTCGATTTATCGATAAACAGGGTGCAGTCAGTCAGCAGGAGCTCGATAATTATCTTTTGCATAGGGATGAAGCGGCAATAGTTGAAGAGCTTCCGAAAGGATTGACTAAGGATACCTTAAAGCAAGTCTGGGATGCTGTTCAGGAATTGAAGGTGGGACCGTTTTCCACCGAAGAAGCGGCGAATGTTGTAGGCATATCGAAGGTCTCAGTGAGAAAGTATCTAAACTTCTTGAAGGATTTGGGAATCCTGGATGTCAAGGTTATATATGGAACCATCGGAAGGCCTGTTTACCAGCATGAATATAACCAATTTAATGAGTACTTAATAAAAAACTTTCTGTAAGTGGTTTATGAAACTGCTTACTTTTTTTATTTTCATAAAGAATTATTAAACTTTCATAAACTTTGAAAGCGTTTAACAGGGAGATATGATGGATTTGTATCAAACCAAAGGGGGATTAAACATGGCACAACAAGCAAGAAAACTAGAACCGCTTTCTACAGTTGCTGAAGATGGGAGAGAAAACAAATCATTTTTTTCGAAATTAACCAGCGTGAAGATTGGCGTAGTTCCGCTTCCACTATACATCATAATCGCTGCTGTCGTTTACTTTGCAGCAGTAAATAAAATTCTTCCAGCAGATATGATCGGCGGCTTTGCCATCATAATTACTATGGGTATTCTTTTGGGTGAGCTTGGAATGAGGATTCCGGTCCTGAAGGATATCGGCGGTCCGGCTATTATGGCGCTGCTTGTTCCATCGATTTTAGTCTATTTCAGCGTTATCAATGAAACAGGAATGAACGCTGTCACTCAGTTAATGAAAACATCGAACTTCCTTTATCTTTATATCTCTACATTGGTAGTAGGAAGTATCCTGGGGATGAACCGTAAAGTCTTAATCCAAGGGTTCACCAGGATGTTCGTGCCGCTCATTATCGGTACTCTTGCCTCTGTTGGGGTTGGAGTACTTGTTGGTATGCTGTTTGGATATTCCGCTAAGCATACATTGTTCTATATCGTTGTTCCTATTATTGGCGGCGGTATTGGTGAAGGTATCCTGCCGCTTTCCATTGGTTACGGCGCGGTTCTCGGAAAAGCTTCAGAAGCATTTGTCGGTCAATTAATTCCGGCTGCTGTTATTGGGAATATTGCCGCAATCATTTGTGCAGGTGTCCTTTCCCGCCTTGGCCAAAAGAAACCTCACCTTACTGGTAACGGTGTTCTTGTTAAAACAAAAGGCGGCGATGGAATAACCGAAGCCGCAACAATTGATAAGCCTGTTGACTTCCCGCTGATGGGTGCAGGTCTCTTGATCGCTTGTTCGTTTTTTATCCTTGGCGGACTTGGAAATAAGTTTTTGGGAATTCCAGGACCTGTCTTAATGATTGTTGCTGCAGCATTGGTAAAAAGCCTTAAGTTTATGCCTGCAAAAATGGAGCAAGGCGCATACCACATGTACAAATTTGTATCCGGAAGCCTTACATGGCCGTTGATGGTCGGACTTGGAATGCTGTACATTCCACTTAAAGATGTTGTGAAAATTGTTACTCCTTCATACGTAATCGTTTGTGTGGCTGTCGTTGTTGCAATGATTACGTCTGGTTACTTTGTCGGAAAGCTTATGAAAATGTATCCTGTTGACGCTGCCATTGTAACAGGCTGCCATAGCGGCCTTGGAGGAACTGGGGACGTTGCAATTCTTTCAGCTTCTGGGCGTATGTCATTGATGCCCTTTGCACAAGTATCAACAAGAATCGGCGGCGCATCTACCGTCATTCTGGCAATCATGCTGCTAAAGCTGTTAAGCTAATTTGAATAGAACAGGGATTAAAGCAGGCAGTTGTTTTACTCCCTGCCTTTTTTAGTTTCAAAAAGGGGATACAAGTTAAATAACCTGGTGAAAAAGAACATAAGTTACTAACAATAGGAATGTGAGAATCAACTTCTTGTTCAACTCCAAATGGATATTATCAGATGTAAATAAGAAAGAAGGAAAATTCATGAATGTTCCAGAAAATGTAATCATTACAACGCTAAAAGGAAAAGAAGTTCTTTCAAATCCTTTTTTGAATAAAGGAACTGCTTTCACTAAAGAGGAACGGGAAGAGCTTGGACTCGATGGTTTGCTGCCGCCTCGGGTGCTTACCCTTGCTGAACAGGTGGATCGGGCCTATGAGCAATATTCAATGAGGACCACTAATTTGTTTAAGAGCGGGCAGCTTTATGATTTGTATAACCGTAATATCGTACTATTTTACCGCCTTTTAAAAAACCATTTAGCAGAAATGCTTCCGATTATCTACACTCCAACTGTCGGTGAAGCAATCCAGAAATATTCTCATGGCTACCGTCGCCCAGGGGGCTTGTATCTTTCTATTGATGACCCGGATGGCATGGAAAAGGCATTTTATAATCTAAGTCAGCCAAAAAATGGTATTGATTTGATTGTCGTTACCGACTCTGAAAGCATTCTGGGGATTGGGGACCAGGGGGTAGGCGGCATTAATATCGCGATTGGTAAACTTGCAGTGTATACAGCAGCCGCCGGTATTGATCCAAGCCGCGTACTGCCAGTCGTACTGGATGTGGGGACGAACAACCAGGCTTTGATTGCCGATCCAATTTATATCGGTAACAAATTTGCCCGTGTCCGTGGCGAGCGTTACGACAAATTCATTGATCTTTTCATTCAGACTGCAAGAAAGTTCTTCCCCGAAGTACTTCTTCACTGGGAAGACCTTGGAAATGTGAACGCGCGTAAAATTATGGACAAATACGGTGACAAAGTCCTTACTTTCAACGATGATATTCAGGGAACAGGTGCCGTTACTCTTGCTGCTGTTATGTCTGCGTTGAAAGTAACAGGCTCTTCCCTGAAGGATCAGCGTATTGTTGTCTTCGGACCAGGCGCTGCCGGCATCGGTATCGCTGATCAAATGGCAGATACAATGGTTCTAGATGGCCTGACTAGGGAAGAAGCGTATGACTGCTTCTGGGCTATTGACCATCGGGGCTTGTTGACTGATGAAACTTTTGACGTTCTGAAATTCCAGAAACCTTATGTACGAAAGGCTGATGAAGTGAAGGACTGGGATCAGAACGAAGAGGGCATTATTTCTTTAATGGAAGTCGTTCAGAACGTAAAGCCCACAATTCTTATCGGGACTTCCGGGCAAGCGGGCGCCTTCACTGAGGATATTGTAAAAGAAATGGCCAAGCACGTTGAACGCCCAATCATTCTGCCAATGTCCAACCCAACTGCACTGTCTGAAGCAGTTCCGGAAAACCTGATTAAATGGACAGATGGTAAGGCGTTAATTGCAACTGGCAGCCCGTTTGCGAATGTAGAATACAAAGGTAGGACCTATGAAATCGGCCAATCAAACAACGCGTTTGTATTTCCAGGTCTTGGGCTTGGAGCTATTGTTGTAAAAGCTGAAATCATCTCAAAAGGAATGTTCGCAGCAGCAGCAAATGCGGTTGCTAAGTTGTCAGACAGCAGCACAACAGGAGCATCCCTTCTGCCATCTATTGAAAAGCTGCATGAAGTATCAGAATATGTGGCAATTGAAGTCGCCAAAGCTGCAATATACGAAGGAATTGCAAGGGCGGACATTCAGGATGTTGAGAAAGCGGTTGCCGATGCCATGTGGGAACCAGAGTATAAGGAAATAAAGAGTGTGGGTATTTGGACAAGAACTTAACGAAACCAAGGGGACGGTTCGAACCGTTCCCTTTGCTTATGTACTCTTTTTAAAGTTATTTACTTCAAATAAGTGCTTTCCATCTTTAATATTTTATTTTTGTAAAAAAACATTTCTAACTAAATTAGATGTCAAACCTGGCAGGGGAAAACTGTGCTTAAATGCTTATTTAAGACAGGGGATTTATTTCTCCTGTCTTTTTTAATGAGAGATATAAAAGAATAATGAAAACAATTTTTTAGAACTAAGAATTAAAAAAATATTATCTACCAGAAATTAACCTCTTTTTAATGTTTAAGAGATATGATATATTAATAAAAAGTTTTTATTATTTTGAAAATAATTAGAAAATAGGGGTGACTTTTATGAAGAAATTTGGTTTATTAAGTCTATTTTTAATTCTTACATTGTTTATCGCAGCTTGCGGAAGCAAGGAAACAGCTGGAGATAAAACAAGTGATGAAAAGGTATATAAAGTTGGCGTGGATACCACTTACCCTCCATTTGAATATAAAGATGGAAATGAATATAAGGGTATCGATATTGATTTGATCAATGCTATTGCGAAAAATCAGGGCATTAAAATTGAACTTAATCCAATGGATTTTGGTGGGATTATTCCGGCCATGCAAGCCAATCAACTTGATGTAGCGATTGCTGGAATGAGCATTACAGATGACAGAAAAAAGGTAGTAGATTTCTCAACTCCGTATTTTGATGCAGGATTAACAGTAGTTGTTAAAGAAGATAATTCAACTATTAAATCAGCGGATGACCTTAAAGGAAAAACCGTTGCCGTTAAAAAAGGAACAACAGGTGCTAAATATGCACAAGATAATGCAGCAAAACTAGGGATTACAGTTGTTCAATTTAACGATAGTCCAGCAATGTTCCAGGAAGTTTCTAATGGAAATGCAGATGCACTTATTGAAGACTATCCTGTTATCTCCTATGCTATTGCCCAAAAGGACCTTGGTTTGAAAATTGTGGGTGATCGATTAAACGGTGACAAATATGGAATTGCTGTTTTGAAGGGGCAAAACAAAGACGTATTAGAAAAAATTAATAAAGGTCTTGCAGAACTTAAAAAAGATGGAACCTATGATAAAATTATCGAAACGTATCTTGGTAAATAAGTATAGATTATCGGGCGCGCATAAAGCGCGCTTTCTTTTTGAAAGGGGATGAAAAAAATGGATATTATTATTGCAGCTTTACCAATATTATTAAAAGGTCTTCAAGTCACACTTTATATATTTGTTATTGCTATTATTCTAGGTTTTTTAATTGGCTTAGTGATGGCCTTGTTCCGACTTGCACCTATTAAAATCTTGAATTGGATTGCAAAGGTGTATGTTGATGCGATTCGAGGAACACCATTTATTGTACAGTTGTTTTTTATTTATTTTGGAGTGAATTCGCTGCATTTGGTTTCCCTAAACAGTACAACAGCGGGAATTATCACTGTTGCCATCAATGCAGGGGCCTATTTTGCGGAGATTATCAGAGCAGGTATTCAATCAATTGATAAGGGACAAACAGAAGCAGCTAGATCAATAGGATTTACTAGTGCCCAAACTATGCGCTATATTGTGCTTCCACAAGCTTTTAGAACAATGCTGCCTACTATTACCAATCAATCGATCATTAGCTTAAAAGATACTTCTCTTTTATCTGTTATCGGTATAGCAGATTTAACACAGCAGGGTCAAATTCAGGCTTCTGCGACTTTTGAAGCATTTAAGATTTGGCTGGCTGTAGGTGTTATTTACTTTATCATTATTTATTTATTAACCCTACTTGCTAATTTCGTAGAAAGGAGGATTCAGCTGCGATGAGCATTATCACTGTAAAAAACTTAAGAAAATCATTTGGAAAACTAGAGGTTTTAAAAGATATTAATGCAGAGGTGCAAGAAAAAGAAGTGATTTGCGTAATAGGCCCTTCTGGTTCAGGGAAGAGTACATTCCTTCGCTGCCTAAATCGCCTGGAGGAAATTTCAGGTGGTGAGGTTGTGATTAACGGACATAATATAACGGACTCAAACATTAATATAAACAAGGTTAGACAAGATGTAGGAATGGTATTTCAACAATTTAATCTCTTTCCTCATAAAACCGTTTTAGAAAATATCACTTTAGGACCTATTAAAATTCTATCTATTGATAAAGCGGAGGCTGAAAAAGCTGCCTTTGCGTTACTTGATAAGGTTGGCCTTAAAGAAAAAGCAAGCAGCTATCCGGGTGAACTATCTGGCGGACAAAAACAGAGGGTTGCCATAGCAAGGGCACTAGCAATGAATCCAAAAATCATGCTTTTTGACGAACCGACCTCTGCACTTGACCCTGAAATGGTTGGGGATGTTTTAGAAGTCATGAAACAGCTTGCTAAAGAAGGAATGACTATGGTAGTTGTTACACATGAAATGGGATTTGCTCGGGAAGTTGGAGATCGTGTTATTTTCATGGATGGAGGGTATATTGTAGAAGAAAATGAACCGAATCAGTTATTCGGTAACCCACAGCATGAGAGAACTAAAGCTTTCTTAAGTAAGGTGCTGTAGACAAAAACAGTATGGCTATAATAATGGGAGAACCATAAAGTAAAAAAAATTTCGGGTTCTATAAGTAAGTTTGAACCAAATTCAACTTGACATAATGTTTGATACAATAGTAAAATTACTACCATAAATAAATTGTTTAATTGATTCTCTAAATAAATAGATTACTTTAGCATAAGGTTAATAACGATCAATTGACACTATGAAAAAGTAAATCTATAAAATGAGGATAAACTGTAAGTATACTTCCTTATTGAAAGGGAAGAAAATATTAGATAATTAGGTAGACTAATAAAAGGCCTGACTGGGCCCGTTAAAAGTAAACCGACAATTTCAAAGTATAATGGTTTTGACCATTGTACTTAAAAATTGTCGGTTTTTTTGTTTTTAAAATTAAACAGAATGGAATGTAGCGTAATGAAGGAAATAGTTAGAATCATATTTTCGGAATGTTGGTTTCTTCCATCCATCGATGGGGGGGAAGTAAAATGTTAATTTATCTGCCAGAAATATTTTTTGTATTACTTGCAATATCGGTGCTCAGCGCACTATTCCTGTTATGCCCAAAGGTTCCGCTGTCTTTTGTGCGGCTCCACGTTGGTATCACATTATTTCCCCCAATTGTTGCCCTGCTGGCCCTAGTTACAAACAATGAGACCGTGATTTATGGACCTTGGCGGTTTGATTCCTTATCATGGCTGCTGGCATTGTTTGTTCTTACCATTGGTTTTATCGTGCAGCGCTATTCTGTTCGTTACTTACTCGGTGATCTTGCCTATCGAAAATATTTTGCCCTGTTGACTATTACTACTACAGTTGATTCAGGTGCGTGGTTGAGTAATGATCTTCGCCTGCTGCTGGTTTGTTGGGGGGTTACACTCTTGGGACTGACCCTGCTTATAAGCTTAAAAAAAGAGTGGAGTGTGGCTAGAGACGCAGCCAAGCAATCCGGCCGTCTATTTGCACTAGGCTGGCTTTTCCTGATGGGAGCTGTCATTTGGGTAGCCCAAGCCACAGGGCATTGGCAGCTATCGCTCGTCCTCACCAAAAGCGGTCTTGCACAGCTTGATTCATGGGAAAGGACTTGTATTAATCTTCTGCTAATCCTGGCTGTCGTGATTCCGGCAGCACAATGGCCTTTCCAACGCTGGCTGTTAGATTCAGTAGTGGCTCCCACACCTGTCTCCGCGGTAATGCATGCGGGATTAGTGAATGCCGGCGGAATAATCCTGACTCGGTTCTCACCGCTTTTTAGCGGAGATATAGCCCAAATGGTTTTGCTTCTATTGTCCAGTGTTTCGGTCATAATAGGGACCGGAATTATGCTGGTTCACGTTGATTATAAACGGCAGCTGGTTGGGTCTACGATTGCCCAGATGGGGTTCATGTTAATCCAATGTGCATTAGGTGCATATTTGGCAGCCATTATCCACGCTGTCTTACATGGTCTATTCAAATCAACCCTTTTCTTACAGGCTGGCTCTGCACTTCATCACGACGTAATACCTACCTCTAGGACGCACCAGCCATCGTCTTTATTATGGACAGTCACTGGCGGTATTTTAGGCCTCCTGGTCGCGTTTGGTATTTGGATGTCATCTCCGGGAGAGAGTTATCAATTGATAAGCGCTCTTACCTTAGGATGGTCCGTTTCTTTAGCCTGGACCAAGCTCGTGGCTTTTGGCTCGGGACGTGTCGGGCGTATTGCAGGCTTTTCTTTAATTACAATAGCGACAATTGTATACAGTTTAGTACATGATACTTTTTATGATGTGTTACAGGATTCAATCCCGAAAGGAATTCAACCACAGGCACCGGCGGTCATTTTGCTCTTGATTATTCTATTGGCCGGAAGTGCTGCAGGTGTATGGCTGGCTCGTCATCGTTCATCAACTGCCTATGCTGTCATTTATCTTTGGCTTGTACGATTGGGTGAGCCTCAAAATGATTTGGTCGAAAGTCATCCTAAGTATTTGACACAATCATTCTTTAAAGGAGGTCATTTACGATGAATACAACATTAGCAAAAACATTACATTGGGAAAAGCTGCCTGATACCATTGATTTTGATCTTAATGACTTGGTGAATTCCGCCAGCAGCGTCATTGCACCACTCGGGCCTATTAACACGTTTGCAGCACGCAACCCATGGGTAGGCTTAGAGGGACAACCGTTTGAAAAAACAGCGCGGTGGCTTAAAGATACTTGTGATGTAGATATCTACCCCAATGATTCCCTATTTCTGTCTGCACGGGATCGAGGAGGGATTCATCAGGATTTTTTAGAAAAAGCGCTTCAACATTGGTTAAACTCTCAGTCTTTGGAGCTGCCGCGTAAGGCAGCAGAGCGATTCTGCAGGGCTGTGCTTTTACAGGATCAACCATCTTCCATCTCTTTGGAAGCACCTGAAATAAAAAGCATGGCCAGAAAACTAACTCGTTTTACATCTCAAATGACCGAAAAACACTCGGTCCAAATTTATAGCCAGCGCTTGGAACAGCTGGGAAGGGTAAATGCAGCACACGAACTTAACCGTCATATGATCAAGTGGTGTAAATTGTTTTTGAATGAGTCCCAGGCTGTCTGGTCTATGCCCAATCGAGAAGACGGTTTCTATCATGCGTGGCGGAAACTAGTCCGGCATGACCCGGCACTTAGTCGTAAAGTACGTAAACAACTAAGTGAGCTGCCGGAAGAGGCTGATGCTGCCTTAATGGAAGTTTTGCTCGAACTCGAAATTCCTTTTTCAGAAATTCAGGACTATTTTGAAGCACATTTCCTTGCTTTACCGGGCTGGGGAGGAATGATGCTATGGCGCTCACAGCAATCAACTGAAGAAAGTTCACTACTTCTTGACTATTTAGCTGTTCGGATTTCTCTGGAATGGGCCTTAGTTAAACCCTATCTTCCTATGCCCGAAAAAAGAAATGTTAAAGTTTATTTAGAACCATTGATTGCCGACTGGGCCGAATGGGGGAACCTGCCAATCGAGGCTTGGTCACAATTATCTTCTACAGAAATAAAGGCGCGTTTGACCCTTGCATATCGTTTTGATAAGACTCTACGCAATCGGCTTTGGCTTGAAGCGTGGGAAAAAACATATGAAGACCAATTAAAGACAATAATTACATCTCAACAGCCTGCTGCAGCCGCAGAAAACGTAAAACCTGCACTCGCCCAATTTGTGTTTTGTATTGATGTGCGTTCAGAGCCTTTTCGCCGAAAACTTGAAACAGCAGGAGATTTTGAGACCTTTGGAACAGCAGGCTTTTTCGGATTGCCAATTGAAACCTGCGAGCTTGGCAGTAACCACACGCATCATTCTTTGCCGGTAATGTTTAAACCGCAATACAAAGTAAAAGAGTTTTCACTGGATTCTGAATCCTATCAACAACGGCATCAAGCGGCCAGTGCATTAGGTAATACGTTTAAAACAATGAAACATAATCTGGTTTCCAGTATGGTGCTGCCGGAAATTAGTGGTCCTTGGCTAAGTCTGCAAACGCTGGCTCGCAGCTTTGTTCCGCGAAGTGCAGGCCGGACATTTAGCAAACTATACGAAACATGGCTGCACAAACCATCCACGGAACTCTCGCTTGACCATATGGATCCATTGGAAACAGGTCTGCCAATTGGTTTTTCGGTGAAAGAAAAAGTACACTATGTACGGCAAGCTTTAAAAATGATGGGGCTGACCGATCACTTTGCACCACTAGTCGTTATTTGTGGCCATGGAAGTCATAGCACGAACAATCCATATAGTTCCGCACTCGACTGCGGCGCATGCGGAGGGGCATCAAGTGGATTCAATGCAAGGGTGCTGGCAGCCTTATGTAATCTTCCAAACGTAAGGAAGAGCCTTGAAACAGAGGGAATTATGATTCCGAAAGATACCGTTTTTGCAGCTGCCGAGCATATTACCACACTTGATGAATTGCGTTGGCTTTATGTTCCAGAACTATCTGACGAAGCTAAAGAAGCATTTCAGCTTGTTCAAGCCGCATTGCCAAAGGTCAGTGAGAAAGCCAATGCCGAGCGAATTACGCACTTGCCAAATCTCGGAACTCATCTCAAGAATCCGAAGGCTGAAGCCCAGCGTCTTTCAGAAGATTGGAGTGAGGTGCGTCCAGAGTGGGGGTTGGCGCGTAACGCCGCATTTATTATTGGGGAACGCCGGCTGACCCAAGGCTGCAATTTGGGCGGAAGAGTTTTCCTCAATAATTATAACTGGAAGAAGGATAAAAATGGTGCGATCCTGGCCAACATAATTTCCGGGCCGGCAACGGTAGCTCAATGGATTAACCTGCAATATTATGCATCTACTGTTGCTCCTCATTATTATGGCAGCGGGAATAAAACAACCCAAACCGTCACAGCTGGTCTAGGGGTCATGCAGGGAAACGCCAGTGACTTATTAACCGGACTTCCCTGGCAGTCTGTAATGGAATCGGATGAAGAGGCATATCATGAGCCACTGCGTTTACTGGTGGTCATTCAAGCACCGAGGGAGTATGTGAAACGGATACTGGACCAAAATCATGCCTTTGGGCAAAAAGTGAAAAACGGATGGATCCGGCTTGCGTCCATTGATCCGGAAGGAAACTGGGAGAGTTGGTCTTAACCTCTTTCCCGGTTTTATATTTGTGCTTGTGTAAAGGCCGCTTTCTTTCCGGCTTTATAGCAATGGTACATAGCTTTCCGAAAGAAAGTCATTACATGGGCAGAAAAGATTGTTTTTAGAATATTATAAGGAATGTTTGGTTATCTATGAATGTAACTTTGAATAAAGGAAAAGGAATCGGTATGGATAAATCAAAAGGAACGCTTGAAGCAGAAATTAGTAAAGCTTTAACACAATGGGAGAAAAATTATCTTGGACGAGGCTCTGTATCTGTTAAAACAGATATCATACGGAATATGGTGATTGTGATACTGAATGGAATATTAACTCCTGCTGAATATACAGTATGTCTGGATAAAGAAGGATTGTTATCAGTAAAAGAACATCGCAACAGTTTAGTGGAATCCGGTCTGAATGATTTAAAGGAAATTATCTTAACGATAACAGGGGAACAAGTAGTGAGTTTTCACACCGATATTAGCACACAAACTGGAGAACGAATAATGGCATTTAAGCTTTCCAGTGACTTGCAAAGCAAATTATGTTAACAAAAGGATATGTTTAAGACTTGTGCATTTTTTTCATTTAAGAAAGAGTCAGGAAACTTATTAGAGCAAAATTCAAATTATTAATGGGGTGATTTGATGTCTAGAGATGAAAAGAAAAAAGTACTATTTGTGATTGGAATGGAGCATAAATTAGAACGTTTCATTAAAGAACAAACCTATGTCAATCCTGAAAACATGGTTATCCTGCAATGTTATCAGTCAGTCATTTCAAACCCCTTCGACGATTTAATGAGGGACATCATTATTGCGGTGTATCAGAAAGATGTTGAGGAAATCGTTGTGGTCTCCACAAATGATTTTCAAACGAATACAGGGGATATACTGAACAAAATATATAAAAACAAAGAATTACAGGACAAGATTCAAACACTAGATTATCTTTTTAAAAATACCATGCCGGAATTTCATGAGGGTACGTTAAGTGAATGGTTACAGGGAAGCAAAACTTTAACGGATGGCGTACAAAAAACGGTCAACATCATTCGCAATCATCCTCTGCTGCCGTCACATGTAAAGGTCAAGGAATTATTTATTGATAAGGAGAATGAAAAAGCAAACAGCAATATAATATAATTTTCCTTTTTTAGCAAATGGGCACCTTTCTGAAATAAGAAGGTGTCTTTTTTTATGATACTTTCAGCATGAAATGGGCACTTAAAACAGTAACAACCACCTAATCAGATTCATAATTTGTTGAAGAGAGTACACGTATTATTAGATGGTTTCATTTACACATAACACAAATTTCTCTGCTCGACTCTCTTACCAGGTATCTAACTTGTTATTAAATACAAAGGGGAGGAAAATATGCATAATTATCAAAATGATCTTCAAATGTTGGGAATGGATAATTACCACGTTGGTGAGTTAATTCCTATGGATCCTCAGAGCCAAGATCTGCGTGTGTTTGGACGTTGCGGGGGCTGCGGTCGTTGCGGAGGATTTGGTCGTTGCGGAGGCTTCGGTCGTTGCGGCGGTTTTGGTTGTGGCGGTTTCCGTTGTGGCGGTTGTGGTGGTTGTGGCGGCTGTGGCGGCTGCTTCGGTTTTAGCTGTTTCGGTATCGGTTTCGGTTTTAGCTGTTTCGGTATCGGTTTTATTTAGTTGTTTTGGTGTCTCAGAAAAAAATAGTTATTTTATGATAAGAAAGTGCCTCCTGCATGGACATGTGCTGCAGGAGGCACTTCTTTTTAGTGATAATTATAAAGTTCAGCTTTGAGAAATGTCCAGCTCCAGCGCCCTAGCGGCTAGTGTCCTTCGCTCTCCGCCCTACGATAAGTCAACATCGAATCGCTAACGCTCTTCGTGTTTCCTTTATCTCAGTTGGAGCGCTCCACAAGGAAGGCTTCGGCAGCATTGGCATCGCACGAAGGGAAAGCGTTAGCTTTTCCGAGGAGGCCATACGCCGCTGAACAGGGCGCTTCCGCTTTTCTATTCATAATGGACAAATAAGTGTACATAAAATGATAGTGCATAATTAGGATTGATTTGAATTAAGGAGGAGCTGAATGACAAAACTTAACTCGTCCACACGTTTAAAGGTCAAAAGGGATTCATTTTATCTACCAGATCCAGAGGGTGGTGTGTATTTTAGAAATAACATAAGTTCATTCCGAATGGAAGGAAATACGATTTACCAATGGATTGAAAAATTAGTACCGATGTTTAACGGCGAGCAATCATTGGGAGATTTAACAGAGGGATTAACGGCGCCGTATCGCAACAGGGTATATGAGATAGGAGAAACCTTGTACAAGAATGGCTTTGTTCGAGATGTTAGCCAAGATAGGACACATGATTTAAATCGCAAAGTTCTAGAAAAGTATGCTTCTCAAATTGAATTTATTGAAAATTTTGTAGATTCTGGTGCCTATCATTTTCAAGAATACCGTCAAGCTAAAGTTCTGGCTATCGGTTCTGGATCCTTTATGGTTTCATTGGCTGCTGCATTAATTGAATCGGGACTTCCCAAATTCCACTTCATGTTGACCGATTCAGTACCTACAAATCAATTGCGGATAAATGAGTTAGTACGCAATGCCTACAATGCTGACTCTGAGGTGGAGGCCCTGCAAGTACCATTTGAAAAAAGGGACGGAAGGAGTTTTTGGCAAGAAGCTTTGCATCCATATGATTGGATTCTATATGTCTCTCAGGATGGAAATGTAAAAGAACTCAGGAATCTGAATATGGTTTGCAAAGAGCAAAGGAAAGGATTTTTTCCTGCCATATGTTTAGACCAAGTGGGGCTTGCTGGTCCATTGGTTCATCCGGAATCAGAGGGATGCTGGGAGTCAGCATGGCGCCGAACCCATCAATCTTCATTGCAATTAGATCGGCAGCCGCAATCTTTCTCTACAACTGTCGGAGCCATTCTGGCCAATGTCACCGTATTCGAATTTTTTAAAAAGGCTACAGGAATTGCCGAGTCAAATCAGAGTAACCAAATTTACAAACTTGATCTTGAAACGCTGGAAGGAGACTGGATTTCATACATTACACATCCATTGGTTACAAATAAAAGTGACTTGCCTAGACTTGTGGAGGATCTTGATGTAAGGATAGAGCAAGAAAAGAGTAAAAACGAACCTTCGAATAACCTTTTGGAATATTTCAGTCTATTAACTTCGGAAGAAACAGGGATTTTCCATACCTGGGAGGAGCGAAACTTGAAACAGCTTCCTCTTTCGCAGTGCTATGTTCAAGCGGTTAATCCAGTGTCAGAGGGACCAGCAGATCTCCTGCCAGAGGTTGTATGTTCGGGTTTTACACATGAGGAGGCAAAGAGGGAAGCGGGACTGACTGGTATTGAAATGTATGTTTCACAAATGATCAAGGGATGTAGTGATCAAAAAGATAAGGCAGGTGAAAACATACCAGGGGGTTTGAGCGGCATTGGTGCAGGGGAAACAATTGAAGAGGCAGTTTGTCGCGGCTTGCAAGCCTATTTAGAGAAAGAATTGAGAAATAAAAAGGACGATCTACAGAAGCCTATTTTTCGCGTACAACTGGGAGAAATTGAAGATCAACGCTGCAGATTTTATTTAAATGCCCTGACTACCTTAAATGGTGCACCGACCATCGGTTTAGAAAATGAAATACTAGGCTTCCCCGTAATATGGGTAAAGTCGCAGGGGCATCGGTACACTAGTACAGGTTTAAATATAACGTTGGCTTTACGGAGTGCATTACAACAAGCGCTTTTGGATAATCAAAATCAGGTGCATGCAACCGAAAGGATATCGGAGTCAGCTGTTTTTTTGAAAGAAAAGGAATTTAAACTCGGAATCCCTTCTTGTGAAGAAATAACACAATTGGAGCTATTACAATCTTCCATACAGGTCTTGAACCAAAACAGCAAACGACTATTGGTTTATGATCTTGCGTTCGAACCATTTTTAAAACAGGAATTGGCAGGGGTGTATGGTGTGAAGGTTCGAGAGGAGGAATCCTAATGGCCGCCCATATTCTCATTGACGGAGAGGGTTTATTAGCGGATTATGTCTTTGATCAATTGTCCGGCAATTATCTCGTAAGGCGTCAAAGCCTATTAGAAGAGGTTCCCGAAGAAACAGAATTAGCTCTGGTGTTGCACGATGCTTGGAATCCAGCCATTCATCAAAAAGCGGAAGAAAAATACAGGAACGCAGGTATCCCGTGGCTTCGAGGTTTCGTTTCATTTGGGGAGGGAATCATTGGCCCTTTAGTTCGCCCCGATACACCGGGATGTTCTTTCTGCGCTGACATACGGCGCATGATAGCTGGATCCGATCGAAAAGAAATGTGGCAGTTACAGCTAAGGATGGCAGCAGAAGAATCAAGTGTAATGCAAGATGCATGGGCTTCAAGAACAGGACTATCACAAATGGCAACTTTGATATGTAACGAAGTACAAAAGGTTCTTCAAGGAGAACCCAGCAATTTAGAAGAAAGAGTGTTCATTATTAACCTAAGAACGTTAACCAAATCTAATCACCTTTTCTTACCTAATCCCTCGTGCCCGATTTGCAAGCCATTACCTGATGATACACCAGAATTAGCCCAAATTAGGTTAGAATCTAGCCCTAAATTGAATAGCCGAGATTATCGCTGCCGTTCGATGGATGAATTTAAAACAGTACTAATCAAAGACTATCTGGATTACCGTACTGGTGTCATGAATGGAAAAATCCAAGATTTCACGCTGCCATTTGCTGATGTTTTAGTGAACATGCCGTTATTTGAAGCGGACGAGGGAGTCGCGGGCCGGTCTAATTCTTATGAAATGAGTGAGCTAACTGCCATTTTAGAGGGGTTGGAACGATATTGCGGGATCGAGCCTCGAGGCAAAAGGACGGTAGTTCGTGATAGTTATCATAATATAAAGCAAAATGCACTAAATCCTACAAGAGTAGGCTTGCATGAAAAGGAACAATATGCAAAGCCTCATTTTCCGTTTAAACCGTTTCATCCTGATAACCCAATGAATTGGGTCTGGGGCTATTCGTTTTTACAAGAACGTCCTATACTGGTCCCGGAGTTACTCGCCTATTACAGTTTGGGCTATGGGGAGTGTTTTGTTTATGAAACCTCCAACGGATGTGCATTAGGGGGGAGTTTAGAAGAAGCTATTTTCCATGCCATTATGGAGGTTGTCGAGCGAGATTCATTCTTGTTAACTTGGTATGCAAAACTCCCCCTTCCGCGTCTTGACCTTAGTTCTGCTAACGATAAAGAATTACAGCTGATGGTCGACCGTATACGTGAGGTGGCGGGATATGACCTGCATTTTTACAATTCGACGATGGAACATGCGATTCCAAGCGTATGGGCAGTGGCAAAAAACAGAAGATCCAAGGGTGTAAACCTCATATGTGCAGCCGGAGCTAACCCTGATCCTGTAAGGGCTGTAAAAAGCGCGATTTACGAGCTTGCGGGAATGATGGTTAGACATAACGAAAAATTGGAGGCAAACCGGCAGAAATATGAACATATGTTACAGAACCCGTACGCAGTACGTACCATGGAGGACCATGGTTTGCTCTACGGACTGCGAGAAGCAGAGGAACGGCTGAATTTTTTATTGGATGATCAACGTCCATTACGCACGTTTGCAGAAGAATTCAAGGAGCCGCCTGCAAATACTGATTTGAAGGAAGATCTTCAGGATATTCTTCAGAGGTTCCGCCAGTTAGATCTGGAGGTCATTGTGGTGAACCAAACGACACCGATAACCAAACGGAATGGATTATTCTGTGTGAAGGTATTGATTCCTGGTATGTTACCGATGACATTTGGACATCACTTGACCCGTGTGAAAGGGCTGGAGAGGGTCCTTAGCGTGCCAATGAAACTTGGATTTATTAAACAGCCGTTATCGTATGAACAGCTTAATCCTTATCCCCACCCATTCCCATAATTGAAAAGTAGGAGGCGTAAGATTGGAGCTAGAAACATTTGTACATCATCTTCACTTTGATACGGAAAAAGTTGCTCCGCCAGATTGGCAAGTGGATTGGGAGGATGCACCACTTCCCTATAAACTGTACCGCAGCTTACCAGAGGTTCCACTGAGCGCAGATGTACCATTTTCACTGGGCGGACGGGAAGTTCAGACGGAACCCAGTCTTAAGGAGCTGGGTCATTTCTTATGGTATGTTTACGGCCTTACTCAATACGCTCAATCCGCTTTAATCGAGGACACCGAGGGAAAAGCTGCTGTGAGTTATGCCCAGTTATTCCGCAGATTTGTACCCTCTGGCGGGGCGTTATATCCCAATGAATTATATGTGTATGTAAAGCTGAAGGACGCACCAATGGGAATTTACCATTACGATGCGGCTCACCACCGCCTCCTCTTGATACGAGAAGGAAATTACGATTCCTACTTATCAAGAAGTCTTGGAAATAGCTGTACTCTTTCTGACTGTTTCTGTACAGTTTTTGTCTCGACGCTCTTTTGGAAAAATTTCTATAAATACAATAATTTTTCCTACAGGCTCCAAGGGTTAGATGCAGGTGTGTTAATTGGGCAATCTTTAGAAGTGGCCAATACGATGGGGTTTTCATCTCGGGTATGCTACCAATTTCTTGATCGGTCTATCAATCATTTGCTTGGATTATCCGAACAGGAAGAAAGTGTATATGCGATGATCCCATTATCTATTAATCAATCTATCAATTGGGTTGACAACGATCTTATTAGTGAAGAAATTGTTACTGACACTGAATTGTGCCGAGAAGTGCCACTATTGGAGCATGTTTCCTATAACCGTTCAAAGAGGGTTATTGATTATCCGATGCTGAGAAAATTTAATGAGGCATCCATGTTTGAAACAACAGAGTCGTTTGTGAAGATAAAGAAAGATAGTAGTGTGAAACTTTCCTTAGATTCGGAAATGCTTTTGCTTCCCTTTGCTGAGCGTTTTTCGTACGATATCGCCTCCGTTTGCAGGGAGCGGCATTCTCCTGATGTTGATTTTATGATGGGTAAAGTCAGTCAAACGCAACTATCCACTTTGTTAAAAGAGACATTTTCCTTCTCGTATCAGAATGACCTTGAGAGCACATCTGGGAATGTGGAGAGTCATGTTTCGTTATATGGCAGTTTTTACAACGTGGAAGGAGTTCCAAATGGTGCCTACTCTTATGACAATGCCACTCATGCACTTCGGAGAATAATTCAGGGGGATTACCGGCAGTTTTTACAATTTGGATTAACAATGCCCAATGTGAACCTGTATCAAGTCCCGCTCTGTATGCACGTCGTTGGAGACAAGAATCACCTCAAAGAAGAATTGGGGTATAGAGGATATCGCATTCAACAAATGGAAGCGGGAATTCTTGTCCAACGGCTGCTCTTGGTGTCGTGTGCCTTAGGGATGGGGGGCCATCCATTGCTAGGATTTGATGCGAACCAATGTGATGAACTTTACAGGATCGATTCGAAAGGAAAAACCAGCCTAATCCAAATCCCGGTGGGTCCATACCGTCCCCGCGCCTGGTTAAAAGGAAGTTTGCTTAGCTAGAGAAAGACAAGAGTAGTGTTCTGTTTTTAAATTAGGCTCAGTCTTAATAGGACTGAGCTTTTGATGTATATTAAGAACATTTTTATGATGAGCCGATAGCATATTAAGTTTAACAATTGATTTGGATACAGTTTTATAACTTATGGGTAATCCATCTAAAATTTGGTAGAATGTTGAAAGGTAATAAAAGTATTTCCATATGAAAAGGAGATGATTTTAAATGACAACATCAGAAAAGAATTTAAGAATTTGCGATAAAGGACACAAATATTATAAAAGCAGCGATTGTCCAACCTGTCCGACTTGTGAGCAAGAACGAAGACCTGCTAATGGGTTCCTTTCCATGCTCTCGGCACCAGCAAGACGAGCATTGGAAAACAATGGAATAATCTCTTTGCAGAAGCTATCAACATATAGTGAAAAAGAGATTTTGCAATTTCACGGTATGGGACCAGCCTCTTTACCTAAACTTAGGTCTGTTTTAAAGGAAAATGGGTTATCATTCAGAAACTAAACCGGAAAGTGGACGTAATCCGTTTGTGGAGCTGATTTCGGGTAGGAACAGGCACTATGAAATTCGGCCGGTTCCTGAAGACCTTGATTATGTAAACTGATTGTGTTAAACTAGTAACATATTAAAAGTCTGGTTTTAAAAAATTATTTATGTTTCTTATTTAGCGAGCGGTTTTTTTGAATAAGAAGGATAGTTAAGCTCTTCCCAAAAAGCAATGAATTTTAGAAAAACCACATTGAAGGCTTCGAAAAACACTAAATGTTGAATTGGGAATGAGTTCGGCGGGCACTAAATGCCCCACACCGTACTCATTTTTTTATTGTATAAAAGGAAAGTTAATTTATTTCCTAATAAACCATGGCTGTTCTGTTTTTTAGATTGAAAATATCCTCCCCTTTCAACTCAGCTGCCTAATCGGCGGTTTAATCCTTCTGAAAAGCCATTACTTAGATCTAATTGAAACGATCAAATGATTCCTCCGCACGAATTATGAATCATTAAAAAAATCCTATTTTCAGGTTCGGCCTTAACACGGGCCAGTTGATTTCAATTCATATAGACATTTAGCTGTTATTTGTGTTGGAAACTCCTTAACACTCGTTGCAAAGCATAATGAAAATAAGAATTTTTCTTATTTTCATAGTAATTTTTCTGACTAACGTGTCCTGCATTCTCACTTATTGTTACTTCTTAATCATATTGATTAGGTTTATATTTATTGTGGTGATTTTTGGAAATGAAAGAATTATATGTGAAAACATACACAAAGAAAGGAATGGTAAAATGGGAGAGGTCCAAACAACCAATTTAGAAGTAAAAGAAGAGATAAAAGATGATTATTCGTATGATAGGGTACCAATGGAAAAAAGGAATATGGGCTGGTTTAGTATCACAAACATTACCTTTGGAATCGCAACAGCTATTTTTTACTTTCAAATGGGAAGTTTAATGGCACTTCAATTTGGGGCGGTTAACGCAATCATATCAGCCATTTACGCCATCATTGTCGCGGGAGTACTCGGTACAATCATTGCCTATTTATCAGCTAAATCTGGAATGAATGTGAATTTATTATCCAGAGGAGGATTTGGATATATAGGTGCCTCCTTAACCTCTATCATTTACGCATCCAACTTTATCATGTATTGTGCATTTGAAGGCATGATATTAGTTGCTGCCATACATGCATTTTTCCCCTTTATCCCAGTATGGCTTTTAATCATTATCTTTGGTTCAGTCGTTATACCTTTAAATTGGTTTGGGATCAAACAGTTGGATAAATTACAAAAATGGTCACTGCCTATATTCGGAGTGTTTTTACTAACAACTATCATAATAGCATTCAATAAAACCTCGCTTTACGACGGGAGCTTTTGGACCTATTTGCCAGATGGTGTTCAAACAGGAGGAACAGCCTTGCTTCTCTGCATCGGGATGCAGCACGGTATAATGGGGTTAACCGCTCTTCTTGGATCAGATTATGCACGGTTCCTTAAACCAAAGGATATTAAAATAGGTTCATTCATGATTGGATTTGTCCCACAAATTTTCTGTTTTGGAGTGATGGGCGGCCTGGGAATATGGTTTGGTGTTCGGTTAGGAGAGTCCAATCCAGGTGTTTACATTGTATCACTCCTTGGTTTAGGCGGAGTCCTATTTACTTTGTTGACTCAAATCAGAATTAATATTACTAATATCTATAGTGCTTCCCTTTCACTCTCTAGCTTTTTTGAGAATGTTTTTAGATTTAAACCAGGCAGACGTTTTTGGATTGTTGTGGCAGGGGTAATATCCATGGCCTTGATGCTGGGCGGAATACTGGATCATCTAGATACTGCCATGACATTCCAAGGTGTTTTTCTTTTGACTTGGGCAGCAATTTTGGTGACTGATTCTTTAGTTGTGAAAAAGATATTGAAGATTGGTCCTAGTTATTATGAGGCCAGACAGGAGAATTTGTATAAATGGAATCCTGTTGGAGTCATTCCTTTAGTTACTGCAAGTGTTTTAGGAACGGTGGCTGCATTAGGTTATATGGGGATGTTTTTACAAAGTACAGCAGCCTTTTTCGCGGCGATTTTAGCTTCTATCCTCACTGTAGTTTTCGCTGTGTTAACCAAAGGAAAATATTACAGCCAATGTAAAGCGGACGATATACCGGAAGAAGATTATATTGCATCGTAGGTTATATTGGAACAGTGAAACGAAAATTCTAGTTATCTTGCTAGTAGCATAGTTAAAAAAATAAAAGCTGGCTCTAATTTGGTCCGTCTGGACCTCATAGAGCCAGCTTTTTTATGTATAGTCAGGAGATGACGATTTTTTAGGTATATCGTTTCATAAACAGGAAATATATTTATCGGTGGAAGTCTTAAGTTTTATCCTGTCTTTAATTATTGGTAGAATGGGAATAGATGTTAAAAAATATAAGGAACCTTAGATTTACTGACTTTTTTGAAAAGAAAATATAAGGGGTAATGGAATGATTACATTTAATAATGTATCAAAAAGGTACGCAGATGGAACGCTTGCTGTCGATTCGTTAAACATTGAAATTAATCAAGGTGAGTTTTTTGTCATTATTGGACCAAGTGGATGCGGGAAAACAACGACACTAAAAATGATCAATAGGTTAATCCCTTTATCCGACGGGACCATTTTTATTAATGGTAAAAAAATAAGTGAGTACGACATTCATGAGCTAAGATGGAGTATTGGGTATGTTCTCCAGCAAATTGCACTTTTTCCTCATATGACGATTGAAGAGAATATTTCGGTTGTTCCTGAGATGAAAAAGTGGAGCAGGGAAAAAATGAAGGAGAGGGCTCGGGAACTTATGAAAATGGTAGGTTTAGAGCCTGAGACATTTCTGGACAGGAAGCCGAATGAACTGTCCGGCGGGCAGCAGCAAAGAGTTGGAGTCATTCGGGCTCTTGCTGCAGACCCTGAAATAATATTGATGGATGAGCCGTTTAGTGCCTTGGATCCAATCAGCCGTGAAAAAATTCAGGACGATATGATGGATTTAAAGAGAAATTTGAAAAAGACAACTGTTTTTGTTACTCATGATATGAAAGAGGCTTTAAAACTCGCGGATCGGATTTGTATTATGAGGGATGGAAAGGTGGTCCAAATTGGATCGCCTCAAGAGCTTGTTAACAATCCTGCAAATGATTTTGTAGAAGAATTTGTAGGGAGCAAGTATGGGAACAGAATTCCTACTATTGATTTGGAAGAACTATTGCAGCCACTGAACGAAAAGGCAATCCTGCAGACTTCTTCCATTGTTATACCAGTTTCAACTTCATGGAAGGAGATATTGGAATTACTATTTGAACATGAACAACTTGTTGTAGATAAAAATGGTGAACGAATAGGCATGATTAACCGGCAGGCAGTTATCCAATATTTATCAACTAACCTGCAGGATAGAGGTCTCGCAAATGAATAATTTTGTGCAAGTATTACAGGAAAGAAAAGGTCAGCTAGTCGGTGCATTATTGGAGCATATGCAGATTTCCTTTATTGCCCTTTTCTTTGCCGTCATCATTTCCATTCCGTTAGGAGTTTATTTAACCAAGAAAAAAAAGGCAGCAGAAGTAATGCTTGGTATAGCGTCTGTATTACAAACGATTCCATCTCTAGCATTATTGGGAATACTTATTCCGTTACTGGGAATCGGAAAAGTGCCTGCTATTATTGCTTTAGTTGCCTATGCATTACTGCCTATATTAAGAAATACATATACAGGAATTAAAGAAGTAGATCCTTCATTAATCGAAGCGGCTCGTGCCATGGGGATGAATGCACGAAGAAGATTAATAAAGGTGGAAATGCCGCTTGCGATGCCGGTGATCATGGCAGGTATTCGGACAGCAATGGTCTTAATCGTAGGGACAGCAACACTTGCGGCCTTAATCGGCGCCGGCGGGTTAGGGGATATTATACTGCTTGGCATTGACCGGAATGATACAAATCTAATTCTACTCGGGGCGATACCAGCCGCTGTGTTAGCTATATTATTTGATTTCCTGCTAAAAAGGTTTGAAAATCTCTCGTATAAGAAAGCTTTCATCACTATAGCGAGTATAGCCGTTTTAGCTCTCGGTATAATCGTAACCCCGCTAATGAATGTTCAAGAGAAAAAAATAGTGATTGCAGGGAAACTAGGTGCAGAGCCGGAAATATTAATGAATATGTATAAAATTTTAATTGAAAATGAAACAGACCTGAAAGTGGAATTGAAACCGGGGCTGGGCAAGACCTCGTTTGTTTTCAATGCCCTTAAATCTGGGAGTATTGATATCTATCCAGAATTTACAGGGACCGCTATTTCTGAGTTTTTAAAAGAAACGGCGAATAGTACTGATAGTGAAAAAGTTTATAAACAAGCGAAAGACGGTTTGCTGGACCGATACAATATGGTCATGCTCAAACCAATGCAATATAACAATACATATGCATTGGCAGTATCAAAAGAGCTTGCTGATCAATACCATTTAAAAACAATTTCGGATCTGAAGGCAATTGAAAATAACGTAAAAGCAGGATTCACATTAGAGTTTTCCGACCGTGAAGATGGTTACAGGGGGATTCAATCATTGTACAATATTCAGTTTCCTAATCTAGTTACAATGGAACCAAAACTGCGCTATGTTGCGGTTGAATCTGGTGAAATAAATTTAGTGGATGCCTATTCTACAGATAGTGAATTACGACAGTATGAACTTAAAGTTTTAGCAGATGATAAGCATTTGTTCCCGCCATACCAAGGAGCACCGCTGTTGAGAAAAGAAACAGCAGATCAATATCCGGAAATCACTGCCACATTAAATAAATTAGCTGGCAGGATTACCGATGATGAAATGAGAGAAATGAATTATCAAGTGAATGTAGAGGGAAGTACCCCATTAGAAGTAGCTAGGGATTATTTAAAAAAAGAAGTTTTACTAAAATAAATTTAACAAAACAGAATGGTAATTCTATTTTGTTAACAATCGGGTGCGATTCTTCAACAACGAAGGATCGCATTTGCCTTATTTGCCTTATTCAAGTAAGGGTGCAGAAGAGTGCCCTTACTTGAAACATTTGTGATATTAAGTCGTAGTATAAGTCAAGGAGGGGGTAACTTGAGGTATTTTTTCATAGGGATTCTTCTGTCTGTAATATGTGTCTTCGTATCATTGGCTGTTTGGGGAATTGATAAAGCGTATTCTATAACTGGTATTATTGGTATCTTATTTATTGGAATATCAATGGTTTTTTCAGGTTCAATGGTAAGCGGAGACCGAATGAGAGCTAATTTTGCTACAGAATCTGTTGAAGATAGGCGTAATCGGAATGCTGTTACTTTTCGTTTAGCTTTGATTGGAATACCGAATCTTGTTATTGCGTTCTTTATTTACTACTACTTCAACTAACGGCTGCTTTACCAAAATCAGTTATCTGCCATGGGATTAGAAGTTATATTTCTGTTAAATAGATACTTAAATAGGGTTTTTACAGATAAGAAATCACATGTAATTTCGCAGGCCTGAAAAATTAAATAAGTGCCTGTCACTACCCGAAATTTGTCGAATTCATCTCGACAATATTTTTCGGGTGGTGACAGGCAGTATGGAAAATTGAAAATGTTTCCATACTTATATTATAATAAAGAGGAAAAGTATAAGTTTCTGGCTTTTATGGTGATAATTAGGAGGTTATTATGGGAAGATTAGTTCATTTCGAAATTCATGTGAATGATATGGAACGGGCCAAGAAGTTTTATGGAGAGGTGTTTGGATGGTCATTCCAAGATTGGAGTGATTATGCGGGAATGCCTTACTTTGGGGCAGTAACTGGTGATGAAAATGAACCTGGAATCAATGGTGCATTGATGCAGCGTCAAAGTGCTCCGCCAGAAACAAATCAGGCTTTAAATGCATTTGCTTGTACTATGGGAGTAGAAGATTACGATTCAACGGAAACTAAAATTATCGAGAATGGCGGCAAGGTTGCATTACCTAAATACGCCCTGCCTGGAATGGCTTGGCAGGGATACTATTTGGATACCGAAGGGAATGTTTTTGGGATTCATCAACCTGATGCGAATGCAAAATAGCATGAAATCACAAGAGGCAGCAGGCATGCTTGAAAATGTGCGCAATATTTGTCTTGCAATGCCCGAAGCCGTTGAACTTATCGACGGTTTCGGCCACAATACCTTTAAAATCAATGGAAAATCTTTCGTGATATCAGGTGAAAGCGAGAAGGGATTCAGCTTGTCGTTCAAGTCAGATCGGGAAACACAAGCATTATTGCTGCAGAAGGAGTATTTTTCCAAAACGCCTTACATAGGACATCACGGCTGGGTATCAATTCAAAATCCACAAAGGGAACACTGGGATGAATTGACCGATTTAATTCAAGAAGCCTATTTACGTGCAGCACCAAAACGTATGGTAAAGAAATGGCGGGAGTTGCATAAATAGTAAGTTAATCCTGCTTCTATAATACTTGATTGCTTCAATACACCAGCATTCCATGAGTACCAATTACTACGAATTGGATCATTTATCGGACCTCATTTCTTTATTATGAAATGATCTTTGATAGACAGAAAAGACCGCAAATTCATTATGGAAATGAATGCGGTCTTTATTATGCCGAAAATTTTTTGGCTATTCTATTCAAGATTGGCGTGTTTTCCATACATTTTAGTAGAGTCCAACCCTTTTTTTTTCATAAAACGCAGGATTATGGCATCGTAGAATAATAACATCGTTTGCTCAAACAGGGATCCCATTGGTTGGATGGTTTTGTAAGTACCTTCAGATTGATCCTTCGGTGCTCCAGGTATTTTCACAACAATATCAGCTAATTTTCCAATTGTGGATTCAGGAGAAATCGTTACAGCCGCAACTGTCCCTCCTAAGCTTTTTGCCTTTTCAGCGATTGCAACCAATGTTTTCGTTTCACCTGAGCCAGAACCGATGATCAACAGATCGGCTTTTTCTAAATTAGCTGTTACAGTTTCACCAACTACATAGGCATCAATTCCCATGTGCATCATTCTCATCACGAAGGACTTACCCATAAAACCCGATCTGCCTGCACCAGCTACAAAAATTTTATTGGATTCCAGAATTTTGTTCACCAATTTTTCTGCTTCATCATTAGAGATTAATTGGACTGTTTGACTTAATTCTTGAACGACTTCAGTTAAATATTGAGTAGTCTTCATTGTCGTAATTAACCTTGTGCAATTAATTCTTGCATTTCTCGTGCAGCAGCTCGTTTATCTTCCTTGCTTGTGATACCGCCGCCTACAATGATGAGGTCAGGTTGTTCCTTAATCACTTCTGGAAGTGTTTCTATTTTGATTCCACCAGCAATCGCTGTTTTTGCATTTTTTACAACGCTTTTAATCGTGTGGAGATCTTCAAAGGAGTTTTTCCCCACAGCTTGCAAATCGTAACCTGTGTGTACGCAGACATAATCTACACCAAGTTCATCCAATTCTTTTGCACGGGCTGCAATATCTTTCACTGCAATCATATCAACAAGGATTTCTTTTCCTTGCTTTTTGGCTTCTTCTACAGCACCTTTGATGGACTCGTCCTCTGCAGTGCCAAGAATCGTTATAATGTCAGCACCAGCTGCAGAAGCTTGGCTTACTTCATATCCAGCGGCATCCATAATTTTCAAGTCAGCTAATACTGTTAAGTTTGGAAATGCAGCTTTTACTTCTTTAACTGCTTTAAGACCTTCATTGATCACCACAGGTGTACCAATTTCTACAACATCAATATGCTCTTCTACTTCTTTTACTAATTCAAGGGCTCCTGGAATATCTACAAGATCTAATGCTAATTGTAATTTCATCTATCATGTCTCCCTATCTTTGATTATTTGTGAAGTACATGCCCATTATAAATCTCTATTTTTGAAAAAGTAAGTACGCACATTTAACACATATAGTTATTTCGAAAACACATAGTGCTAAAAAGTATACTGTAAAAAGAGCATAAAAAACCATGTACAGATCTATTCTGCACATGGTTTCGGAATTTAAGCAGGAATATATTACTTGTTTGATCCTGCTTCTTTTTCTGAACTGATTTCGTTGATTTCAATAAACTCTTTATACTCTTTGCCCCATTCATACATTGCTTCAAGAATGGGCATTAACGTTTTTCCTTTATCAGTCAACGAATACTCCACTTTTGGCGGAACAACTGGATAAACTTCACGGTGAACAATAAAATCTGATTCCAATTCGCGAAGCTGATTCACTAGCATCCGCTGGGTAATATTTGGCATCAGTGCCTTTAGTTCGTTAAATCGTTTTGTTCCTTCTTTTCCTAAATGCCAAAGAATAAGCATTTTCCATTTTCCGCCTATTACAGCTAAAGTTAACTCTTTCTCACAGCTAAACTCTCTATTACAAACATGTCCCATTGTTATCTCCCCTTTTTGGGATTTAATAGTATACTTTTTAACACTATATAAAATAAAAGTATATACCTACTATAAAAAATTATACACATTATACCTTTGAACGTACAGTAACTGAATTAGAATAAGTGCCTGTCACTCCCCGGAATTTGTCGAATTCTCATTTGATAAAATTTGGGTGGTGACAGGCACTCTGGATTAAATGATAATAAAAGAATCGACCATTTGTTTAATTATTGCCAGAGCTAGCGACCTTTGATACAGGGATGTTATATAACGCTCTATACTATGTTAAAAAGGGGATTATAAAAGGATCAAGCAAAAAGATTAGTACAAGAAGCAGGAAAAGAACTAGCCACACCTGATGAAGCAAGACAAATACTAGGACTGCAAAAAAGACATTTGCATCAGGTTTCATAAAATAAGTGCCTGTCACTCCCCGGAATTTGTCGAATTCTCATCGACAAAATTCGGGTGGTGACAGGCACTGTTATGTTCTTTCCGAAGCCGGTACTCCTGCAATTCCCCAATGAGTTTTTGGTGTTTCTGTGACCATTACTCGTACACTTTGTTTTGGTGCATCTAATGTTTCAACAACTGTATCTGTAATATTTTCAATTAATGCCTTTATTTTTTCAGGCGGTCTTCCTTCTATAAGGTTAACTTGGATAAAGGGCATAGTAATTCCCCTTTCTAAAAAATTGATCTTCTATAGATAAATATTGTTATTCACCAACAGAGAAGGTAACTTCCCCTAAACCATCAAATTTACCAGAAACAAAATCTCCTACTCTTAACAGTACAGCACTTGTTAAGGCGCCAGATAAAATAATTTCTCCCTTTTTAATTTTATCTCCTTTTCTTGCAAGCATATTTGCTAACACAGCAATTGCATTGGCAGGATGGCCTAAAACAGCTGCCCCAGCCCCTAGTTCTTTAATTTGTCCATTAATCGATAAAGTTGCTCCTACTAATTCCAGGTCAAACTCACTCGGTTTTTTAAGTGTATTTCCAAATACGACTCTAGAAGTAGAGGCATTATCCGCGATAACATCCGTATGTGTAAAGTTAAAGTTTTCATAGCGGCTATCAATGATTTCAAGTGCAGGTAAAACAAACTCTGTTTTAGCCAACACCTGAGCACCTGTAATTCCAGGTCCCTCGATATCTTCACCAATTAGAAAAGCAATTTCTGCTTCAACCTTTGGATGGATGAGATCTGAAAAAGGAAGTACACCACCATTATCAATCAGCATATAATCAAACACATAACCGTAAATTGGCTCAGATACGCCCATTTGATCCCATTTCGCCTTACTTGTTAACCCCATTTTAGGGCCAATAATTCTGCGCCCCTCATCTAATTTTTTCTGAACGAGTAACTCCTGTGCCTGATAAGCTTCCTCGACTGTTAAATCAGGTTTGATTGTCTTAGTAACCTTTACAACTTCACGTTTTTCTACTTCCGCAGCAACCAAGTAATCAGCAATTTGCTTTATAATTTCACTTGCCATCCTTTTTCCTCCTTATATACGAGTCAATGATCTAATTAAGCCCAATTATTTAAAGTTAACGCTAACTTGCCCAAGATGAGCAAATCTTGCCGTAAAATTGTCGCCTGAATTTGCAACTACCATGCCAGAAAGCGCACCAGAAAGAATCACTTCACCTGCGTTTAGGGAAATGTCATAATCAGCCAATCGATTCGCTAACCATGCCACACAAGTCGCAGGATTTCCTAGTGCAGCAGCTCCTACACCAGTATTGGCAACCTCACCATTTTGAAGCAATACCATACCGAGTAATTCAAGATTAATGTCTTCAATTTTTGTAGGTTTGCCACCTAATACATATAATCCAGATGAAGCATTATCAGCAACGGTGTCTGCCAGCTTAATTTTCCAATCCTGTATCCGGCTATCAACGATTTCCAATGCTGGGACAACATAATCTGTTGCTTGCAGTACATCAAGGACAGTAACATTCGGACCTTTTAAATCTTTCTTTAAAATAAAGGCAATTTCACCTTCTACCTTTGGCTGTAGCATGGTTTCACAGAAAATAGTACCGCCGTTTTCAATTACCATGCTGTCTAATAGATGTCCATAGTCAGGCTCATCAACGCCTAACATTTTTTGAACAGCAACAGAAGTTAAGCCAATTTTTTTTCCAACTATTTTTTGGCCTTCATTTAACCTCTTTTTGATATTTTCCAATTGAATGTAATAAGCCTCATCAACTGTAATCTCTGGATCGGTTACAGTTAGAGGATCAATGCCGACTCGAGATACTTCTGCTTCTGCCAATTGTGCTGCAAAGTTTTGAATTTTACTAGACATAAGAAAACTCCCTTTCTATCTTTTACATTAATACAGTATTGGCTTTATAACCTATACTTTCTGAAATGTTCGCAGCTGCTTGTTTAATCCACATAATCACTTCCGCCAACTTTTCGTCATCGAGTCGCATTTTGGGGGTAGCACAGCTGATAGCCGCAATGACTTTGCCATGATGATTGAAAATTGGTGCCGCAACACATTTAAGTCCCAATTCAATTTCTTCATCATCAATGGAATAGCCTTGTTCACGGACAGTTTGTAAATGTTCATTTATCTGCTCTTTATCAGTCAAGGTGTACTTAGTAAACGGTTCCAAATTGGTGTTCGATAAGAGCCTTTCAATTTCATACGACAATATCGGATTTAGTTCGAAAATATTAAATGTTATGAATTTATAATAACTACCATCGCAATAATTTGTCAATTGATTAGAAAAATAAACAAAGTAAAATATTATAATTTTCTAAAAATAAATTGATAGTTTTTCCATCTCGGGTTTATTACAAAATTTCCCTTTATAACGAACATCGTTCAATAATAATGATACAATGTGGAATTGGTTTTAGAGTATCATTTATGCACTAGTACTCAATGTGTTGCCACGTACACTCTGGGCACGTGAAAGTGGTCAATAGGCTGATTTTAAAGGAAGGTAACTAACTTTTATAGTAGTTGCCTTTTTGCTTTATTTTTCAGAAAACATAGTGGGCAAGCCTGTGTTGTTAGAAATGCAAGAGTGTTAAGATTGATATTTGACTTGGATATCGTTAATCTTAATAATGCAGCACTTCACAACAGAGATTAGAGGGTGGGAAATTTGTATAAATTAGTGGCAATTGATGTAGATGGTACACTGTTTAATGATCGTAAAGAAATCACGAAGGAAGTAAATGAGGCGATTCAAGCTGCTAAAGCAAAAGGTGTGAAGGTGGTTGTTTGTACCGGACGGCCGATCGTTGGGGCCCGGCCTATTATTGAGGAATTGAAATTAACAGATGAAAATGAATATGTGATTACCTTTAATGGTGCACTTGTGCAAGATACCCATACGAATGAGGTCGTTTCTGAAATTTCTTTAACGTACCACGATTTAAAAGCATTATATGAATTGAGTTTAGAACTTGATTCACCAATGCATTTTTTTGATTCAAAAAATGTCTATACACCGAATAAAGACATTAGCCGATATACAGTTCATGAATCCAATATAAATCAAGTCCCCCTTCATTATCGGACGATTGAGGAAATACCAGAAGACTTTTTGATTCCGAAGGTTATGTTTATTGATGAGCCGGACCGTTTAAATAAAATCATTGCGGCCATACCGAATTCATTTAAGGAAAAATATACAATGGTCAAAAGTGCCCCGTACTTTTTAGAAATTCTTCATCCCAGCGTCAGTAAAGGGAATGCCGTCAAACAACTGGCGGAAAAACTTTCGATTAAAAAGGAAGAAGTGATTTGCATCGGCGATGGTGATAATGATCTAAGTATGGTTGAGTATGCCGGCTGCGGTGTAGCAATGGGCAATGCAGTACCAAGCGTAAAAGAAGCTGCTGAATTTCAAACATTTTCTAATAATGAAAACGGAGTGGCTTATGCCATCGAAAAATTGATATTAAACAAATAATAGAAACTTAAATTAGCCATAAAAACATATCGCAAAAAAGCCGAGAAGAAATCTCGGCTTTTTGCAATGAAATTACATGTGTAATCGACAAAAGGAGACAATATTCGGGTGGTGACAGGCACCGTCTTTTAGGAACCAATTATCCCCTTCATTACTTGATCTACTAATGTGTCAATAAATTTTGAATCTATTTTTTTCTTATATATAAGGATATTAAAGTAGATAGGACCGTATAACATATCTGACACAACGTCTAAATTAATGGCTGCTTGGATTTCACCTTGAGAAATGGCACGCTCAAGAATTAATTTTGCGTCCTCACGACGTGGTCGTAGAAAGTCTGTGTAAAAGGTTTTCGCTATTTCTGAATTTTCTCCGCTTTCTGCAACAAGGGCTACCACCGTTCTTCCAAGGGAACCATTAAGAACATTTGCAAGAGTTTTAAGCTGTTGACGGAAATTTTCGCGAATAGGTGTATTTTCAAGAAAATGCAAATGTGTTTCGGTCGACATCAGAAACGCATCAAGAACGAGTTTGGGTTTGTTAGACCACCAACGATAGATGGTGGCTTTTCCAACGCCCGCACGAGCAGCAATGGCTTCCATTGTCAAAGTGGAATATTCAGATTCCTCTAGTAAATCTATGGTTGCATTAAGAATAGCGGTTTTGGAGGCCTCACTTCGCGGTCTTCCTACCGAATTCTGTTTAGATTGATTTTTTTCTGACATTTTCATTCCTCACTTAAATAGCTGTAGGTGTAATGGCAACATTTCACACATACGATGATATTAATCAATTTAACAACATAATTCCTAGAAAAATCAACCTTTAACTAGCGACTTCGTCGTCTTTACTTTTAAATCTAGTTTCTACTTTCATAGGACGCCAAGCTTGCTCCAATATAAGAGCCACTAACATACCGACCATTACGCCATTGCTTAATACATATTGCAGGACGGTTGGTAAGGCAGAAAAGACAGCTTGAGGTAAGAACATAACCCCTGTTCCAAGTGAAAGAGCAGTGCTTAGAATGGTTAGTCGTCTTTGATCAAGCGGTTCTTTAAGCACAGAACTGATGCCTATTCCTGCCATTGAAGTAAACGAAGCTAACATAGCGGCATAAGCAATCGGACCTGGCAGCATCGCAAGCAGTGAATACACCTTTGGAAAAAAGGAAACAACTGCTAGAGCTATACTGGCAATAAAAAATGGAAGTATACGACTTTGACCTGTCATACGGACAAACCCTGCCGCCACGGAAAATGGAACAACTCCGACTGTCGAGAAGACAGAGGACAACATTGTACCTAATCCACTAATAATACCAGAACTCTTAAGTGAACCCTCTTTTCGCATGGCCTTGTCATGAGTACCTTCATTAGCTTTTTCACTGAACACTTGCTTCATAGCTGCTACACTAGCAATAATGCTGGAAATTAATACAAATGTAACCATGATGGATGAGACAAACATACCCGCATCAAGTTGTGGCATTCCCCATGCAAAAATATTTGGTAATGAAATAATGGAGGACGTTTTAGGCATGGGTTGTGAACCGAAATATAAAACAAAAGCGATGGAACCTGCCACCATACCAATTAGGACAGCATAACTCTTTAACCAACCTTTTCCCCAAATAGAAAGAGCGAGTACTAGAATAAAGATAGCAAAAGAAAGAATCACAATTCCTGGTTGAATTGTAGTTGACTTATCACTGACCCCAATCATTCCTTTAAGAAACATTCCACTCAACTGAAAGCCGAGAATGGTCAAGTAAACACCATTGACAAGTGGTGTAAACAGTTTAAGTAACTTATTCATCCAGCCTGTTAAACCAACGATAATGAGAAAAACCCCGGTTAGAAGCATGGCGCCTTCCAATAATTGCAGGGAGCCGCCGGCCTTGTTTACCCCTTGTACAGCAGCCATCTGCCCCATTAATGTAAATACTCCCAGCCATATACCAGCGGGGCCATCAGGAATTGGTAAACGATGTCCTAGCCAGCCTGATAAGAAAGAAGATACCCCAACAACTAAAAAAGTTCTTTGCATCAACCCAGAGATTTCTACTGAGGAGAGTTGAAAGACCTGACCAACGATAATAGGAATCGTCAGAGAATTAGCTAGTAAAAATATAAACCATTGCAGTGAACCAATACCTGTATCTATTTTTGTATTTTTCATAATCCATCCCTTTCGTTTCTTTTACTGAAGAATAGTAGTGCATCTTTTAATTATAAAACGAAACGTTCCGTATTATATTATATGCAATTAAATAATTTTTACAACCTTTTTTTTTTGATGGAGATTCGAATTTTACTGAATTCAAAAGGGTTAGTATACAATACATGAACTATTGCAATATCTTCAGTTATTAATGGGATTAAAAAAGATGACTCATGATAAATACAGAAAACATCCCTCGATTACCTTTGCGTTTTAGCATTCGGGTAAAGAAAAAAGCAAACGGCAAAGACCGCTTGCTTTTTACTCTTTTTTCGATGGTGAATGTTTGTACAGCTTTCGCAAGTTACCTAAGGATAGGACTCCTATCCTTTTCTTAAAACTCCAGCCAAAAAGGTTTTTTTTTTCACTAATTCTTCTGCTTGCTGAGCCATTTCACATAACATAAGCTGACTATTGATTTTTACTTCATTTGGTTTTTGTTCAACATAATGGTAATGGCCTGTTGGATCTTGCTCACGAGCTTTTACATTATCTGCTAACATCAGACCGACCCATTTTAGAATTCGCTGTTTTAAATGATTTTCTAGGATGGGAAACAAAAGTTCCACACGATTTTCCATGTTACGCGTCATCATATCTGCGGATGATAAATAAATCTTTTGTTCGCCATTATGATAAAAACAATAGATTCGATTGTGTTCTAAAAATTTACCTACAATACTTCGAACCTTGATATTTTCACTTACATTTTTTATACCCGGGCGTAAACAACAAATCCCTCTTACGATTAGATCAATTTTTACACCTGCATTGGAAGCTTCATAAAACTTCATGATGAGCTTCTTATCTGTTAAGGAATTCATTTTTGCGATAATCTTTCCATTACCATATTGCTGATGAATGTTGATTTCCTGATCTATCAATTCCAAAAATTCATCTCTTATGTCAAAGGGAGACACAATTAAATGATGGTAATTGGGTTTTTCCATATGACCGCTTAGGTAATTAAAAAAGTTTGTTGCATCGATCCCAATCTCTTCATTTGCAGTAATTAATCCCATATCTGTATAAGACTTGGCTGTGGAATCATTATAATTACCCGTTCCCAGATGAACAAATCGTTCTATTTTATTCTTTTTGCGGCGCACAATAAGAGTAATTTTGCTATGGGTTTTTAAATGTGTAATGCCATAAATGACATGGCAGCCGGCTTTTTCTAATTCCTTTGCCCATTGTACATTGTTTTTTTCATCAAACCTGGCTTTTAATTCCAAAAGAACCGTAACCTGCTTGCCATTTTCAGCGGCACGTTCAAGACTTTTTATGATCGGGGAATGTCCGCTTACCCGGTAAAGAGTCTGTTTAATAGCCAAGACATCAGGGTCATCTGCCGCCTCGGAAATGAAATCAACAACTGGTTTAAAGGATTCATATGGATGATGAAGTAAAATATCCTGATTGAGCACAGTTACAAATAAATCTTTCTTTCCGATTAAATCTTCAGGAGTTTGTGGAATATATACTTCATCAACTAAGTGACCATGAGTCGATTCTATCGTCTTGTAGAACGTAAATAGAAATGTTAAATCAAGAGGGGAATCAATAAAATACACATCTTTTGAATGGACTTCTAGTTCCTCTATTAAATAATTAACCACTTTTTTGTCAAAAAAATGTGTTTGAACTTCCAATCTAACAGTGGCTCCCCATTTCCGTTTTTTCAATTCCTCTTCGATTTCAGTTAAAAGGTCATCGGCCCCATCCTCATGAATCGTTAAATCAGCGTTGCGTGTGATACGAAATGCAGTCACAGATTTAATCTTGTATCCCATAAATAACTTATCAATAAAGCGTGAAATCACTTGCTCTAACAAGACAAATGTTCTTGAACCGTCATTCCTAGGTAATTCTAAATAACGCATAAGTACGGAAGGAACTTGAACAATGGCAAGTTTGTCCGAATTTGGTTTACTGCTATCATTTTCTGATATTTCACCGATGGCAATGGCTAAATTTAAAGACCTGTTTGATAACATAGGAAAAGGCCTATAGGCATCAATTGCCATAGGCGTTAAAACAGGAAAGATATGTTCATCAAATTGTTTCTCAAGGAAGCACAATTCATCGGTTGATACCTCTGAAATGGGGACGATTTTTACACCTTCTTTTTCTAAAAGTGGTGTAAGTTGGTGCAAATAAGTATAATCTTGTTTTTCAATCAGCTTATGGGTAATCTTAGAAATCGCATCCAGCTGTTCCTTTGGTGTTAATCCAGCTTTATTTTCAGGGCGGTTAAAGCCCACTTTGACTTGGTCAAGTAACCCTGCAACACGAACCATGAAAAATTCATCTAAATTTGAGCTGGAAATAGCCAAAAATTTTAGTCTTTCTAGGAGAGCATTCCGATCATCCATTGCTTCTTCTAATACTCGTAGATTAAAATCCAACCAGCTTAATTCTCGATTATTATAAAAGGAAGGATTATCTAAGTTGGTTACAGGAACTGTAGCTTCCACGATATGACATCTCCTTTTTTCGCACATTCTTCTATTAAAAATATCAAAAGAATGTAAATAATTCGTAAAGATTATGTAAAATTATCGTAAATAAAAAGTTTCCGCCGTTATGATAGCGTTTATAAGTCTAATTTAAATGATTTCAAAATGCGGAATGAGTGATATTTTCAATAACTTCTCTAAATGTTTTTTTTGCCGTTCGAAATGATATTCTTCTGAACGAAAGTAGCCCTGACATCGTATATTCAGTAACCAACGGTCTTCAACAGGTGTTATGTCTAATCCGAGCACAATATCCTGATGTGTGGCATTTAAACTTTTAGCTATTTTTAAAATGGCACCTAATACAGTTAACTTAGTTTGCTCCTCTTTTGTAAACCAATCCTTAAAAGGACGCAGGTATTTTTGAAAGGTGCCCTTTCCTATATAAGAGGCAACGAGCACTAATTTCAAACGCTCACGATGGGAGAATCCTAAAAGAGTCCGATTGGACAACAAGGAAAAGGCGGTATTACTGGATTCCTCATCTACTTTTTTTCCTAAGAGGTAAATTCGGGCTGCACGCTTTAATAATGTTAAATCTTCATCGGAAAAATAAGCACTATTTCCTTTTATTTTTTCAATCTGTTCAAAGAAGATAACAGCGATTTTTGTTATTTGTGTTACATCTTCAGCACCAATATTGAAATCCTCAATAAATTCATCAATACTTGCATCTGCTAGTGGGGGGGATACATGATTTCTATTCATCCAGTTTTGATATAGGATTCCATCTCTTAACCCTTTTCTGCTAGTAATAAATTTTGTTGCTTTTGAAACATCACACAAAACCTTGAATACCTCTATAGCTGGCATGATGGTATCGGCGCGCTCCTTCGAAAGTCCTTCCGTCTTTTGTAATTCCGAAAAGGATAGAGGCAGAATCCTACCTTTAACCATGCCAAGATCGGATGTATTCATTTCATATTGGTGTATACCGCTAAGTGGATATTTAGTGAATTGCTGGTGCATCTGAGCCACATTTCGGGCACTGCCTCCAATTGCGATGACAGGAATATGCCGATCAGATAACCATGGAAGTGTTTGGATTTGGTCTTTTATATACTGACTGATTTCTTCTCTTTCTTCTGGAGTGGGGAGATTTCCACTGACAAACTGCAGCTTTAAGGACAATGCCCCGAAGGGAAAACTATGATAGTCAATCAACTGACGGTCATGAAAATAAGTTACTTCTGTACTTCCTCCACCAATATCAATGGTGATTCCTTCTTTGATATTGGTGGAGTGAATGACAGATACATACCCATAAAAGGCTTCTTCCTGTTCGCTTAATATGGTTAAGGGAATGTGCGTCTTCTCCTTTATGCTCTGTAAGACAGCTTCCTTATTGGCTGCTTGGCGAATGGAAGCTGTGGCCACACAGGTGATATGGTTTACATGATAATGTTGAAGGATTTTTTCGAAGTCCTGAAGACTACTGATCAATAAGCGGATACCCTCTTCATTTAAAGATTGAGTATGGTCGAAATAGGATCTTAGGCGAGCATATTTTTTTATATTTTCGATTTCCTTGAAGTTTTTGCTGGATGCAGCTTGTTCATAAATCACAAGTCTGATGGTGTTTGAACCGATATCAATAATTCCTACTCTTTCTGTCAATTTATCTGCCACCTTATTGGAAAAATTGTTTTTATCTTTATCCTATAGATTACTTTCCCCTTCATCAAGTCTCTAAATCGATAACTTCAAAGAAATATATGTAAAAGCTTAAGAATCTTAAAATGTAAAAAATAATTAATTTTCAGTAAATTTATCTTTGTTTTTCATTTTTAGGATAATATGTATCTTAAGTCTTGAATATCTATTAACTTGAGTATCTTTTAATTGAAAAGAAATTTTTATTTTATTAGAGAGATGAAAAAAATAAATCTGAGGAAGTTAGGAGGGGGATTTCTGAAAGCTATAGTTTATACCAAATATGGTCCACCTGATGTTCTTGAATTAAATGAGGTTGAAAAACCTATTCCTGAGGACAATCAAGTACTGGTAAGAATTCATGCGGCATCTGTGAATTTTGGGAACTTAGTTCTTTTGACAGGAGAACCGTTCTTAGCCCGCTTTGCTTTCGGTCTTCTAAAACCAAAATACTCTATACCCGGAGGTGACATAGCGGGTCAGGTTGAAGCAGTGGGTAAAGATGTTAAGCAGTTTCAACCGGGCGATGAGGTGTTCGGAGACCTATCTAGTTGTGGTTGGGGGGGATTTGCCGAATATGTATCTGTTCCAGAAAGTGTATTAGCCCTAAAACCCAACAATTTGACTTTTGAGGAAGCCGCTGCGGTACCTATGGCAGCAGTCACAGCCCTACAGGGTCTACGTAATAAAGGCAAGATTCAGTCAGGACAGAAGGTGTTGATTAATGGTGCTTCTGGTGGTGTGGGGACTTTCGCCGTGCAGATTGCCAAATCATTCGGGGCTGAGGTAACGGGTGTTTGTAGTACGAGAAATATAGATATTTTGCAATCAATTGGAGCAGACTTTTGCCTTGATTATACAAAGGAAGATTTCACCCAAACCAATGAGAGATATGACCTGATTCTGGGTGTTAATGGACATCACCCGATTACCGCTTATAAGCGTACATTAAATCCAAATGGAAATTTTGTTCACGTCGGAGGTTCTGGGGCTCAGTTGTTTCAGACAATAGCCCTGGGGCCTTGGATTTCAAGGACTGGGAGTAAGAAAATGAGCAGCTTATTACAAAGGCAAAACCAGAAAGATCTGATTTTTATAAAAGAACTTATTGAAGCTGGCAAAGTAAAACCGGTAATTGATAGACTTTATCAGTTAAGTGAAGTTCCCGAAGCCCTCAGGTATTTTGCAGAAGGACACGCTCAAGGAAAAGTGGTCATTACAATGTGAAGGAAATAGGTGCCTGTCACTCCCCGAAATTTGTCGATTGTTTTTTGACAAAATTCGGGTGGTGACAGGCACTTTTTTCTTTTTTTTATGCGGATTTCGTACCAACAGAGGATTTTGATTTTGCCTCAACATATCCACTTGGGTTAAATTCATTTTCCGTTTTTGATATAACGATTGTTGCTACACCATTACCAATTAAATTTGTAATGGCGCGTGCTTCTGACATGAAACGGTCCACCCCTAGAATTAATGCCATTCCTTCTACAGGAATCATCGGAAAGGCTGCTAAGGTAGCGGCTAAAGTAATAAATCCTGAACCGGTAACCCCTGCGGCCCCTTTAGATGTAAGCATTAAGATTCCAAGTAAGGTTAACAGCTGCCAAATGGTTAAATCGACCCCATAGGCTTGAGCAATAAAAACCGCTGCCATAGAAAGATAAATGGAAGTCCCATCCAAATTAAATGAATAACCGGTTGGAACAACAAGACCAACCACCGATTTGGAACAACCATATTTCTCTAGTTTCTCCATCATTTTTGGCAGTGCCGATTCAGAGGAAGAGGTGCCTAAAACAAGTAAGATTTCGTCTTTAATATATTTGAGATAGCTAAAGATATTAAACTTATAGAGTTTTGCAATTGCCCCAAGAACCAACACAATAAAAATAAACATCGTGATATAGACAGAACCCATCAATTTCCCTAATGAAATAAGCGAACCTAAACCAAAGTTACCAATGGTAAACGCCATAGCTCCAAAGGCTGCAATGGGTGATACTTTCATGACCATATTTACAATTGAGAAGAAAATCTGAGATAACTTTTCAAATAAAGTGATAACAGGTGCCACCTTTTCCCCTAAAGATGCAGCAGCAATTCCAAATAATACCGCGAAAAATAATATTGGCAGCATTTCACCACCTGCCAGGGCTGAAACGGCATTTTCGGGTACGATTCCTAAGATAAAGTCCATAATCCCATGGCTTGATTCTGCTGCGGCCTTTGTATACTGTGATACGTCCGCCCCTTCTGCCCCTTTGGTATTAAAGCCATTACCTGGTTTGATAATGGATACAACGAGAATCCCAATCGCTAATGCAAAAGTAGTGACGATTTCAAAATAAAGTAACGCCTTGCCGCCAATTCGACCAACTTTTTTTAAATCCCCCATACTTCCAATCCCGATCACGATCGTAAAGAAGATGATTGGAGCAATGACCATTTTGATTAATTTAATAAAAATATCAGCGAGCACCTTCAATTTTGCCCCAAACTCCGGAAACAGAAATCCAACCATAATACCAAGAATAATGCCGATTATAACTTGAACAGTTAAATTACGGAAATTAATTTTCATTCGTTATTACCCCCTTTTATTTGATACCGCTTTCATTTATCCCTCTTTTACATTAAATGATAATTTGGAATATTGATATTTTTGGTGATATTGTTCTTTTTGGTCTTTTTGGTCTTTTTGAGGAGACCAAACTTGTAGCTAGGTAGGCTCGTAGGTAAACATTGTGCTTTGATGTGATCAGCAAAATTAAAAGAACAAAAAAAGAAGACACATCTTACTGCGTCTCCATTTGTTTCATTCTTTTCGTTATAAATTCTTTCATCTCTTCATCGTCTACGGATTGAAGAAAGTTACGATAGACTGGTTTTAACTCTTTATACCACTCCATCCTTTCAGTTTCTGATAAATAATAAATATGGATAGGTGATTCTTGTTCGATCAGATGGAGCTGATCTTCATTTACTCTTTGCGATTCTGCTATCATCCATGAGGTCGTTTCCTCCATGGCATCTTCTATTATTGGTTGAATCTCTTTAGGCAGGCTATCCCAAAACTTTTTATTCATTAACACAGCATAGCCTAGAAAGCCATGGTTGCTTACAGTCATATATTTTTGAAGGCCATAAATACGTCGTGAATAAATATTGGAAATGGTATTTTCCTGTCCATCAAATCCATCTTCCTGCAGGGACGTGTACAACTGATCAAAAGGAACTTCAATGGGCTCAGCACCTAACATTTTGAATTGCTCTTCTATAATTTGGCTGGGCATGATCCGAAAACGCTGGCCAGTAAAATCCTTTGATTGTTGAATTTGATTAACATTGCTTGTCATTTGTTTAAAGCCATTACTCCAAAGGGCAAGTCCTTTTATTCCCACATCTTCATGTAAGCTTAAAAACTTTTCTCCGATGTTACTTGAAAGAGTGGATGCAATATCCTGATTATTTTGAAACAAAAAGGGTAAATCAAAAAGTCCCCATTCAGGGGCTAACTTGGTCATTTTTGATAAGGAGGGTGCGATCATTTGAACATCATTATTTTTTAATGCTTCAATCTCGTCTTCATCGGTATACAAACTGCCATTTGGTAAAACTTCCACTTTCACTAATCCATCCGTTTTTTCTGCAACAAGCTGCGCAAATTTTTGTGCGGCTAACCCCTTAGGTGTATTTTCTGCTACGACGTGACTAAAGCGAATGACAATTTGTTCGGATAAACCCTCTTGTTCATCATCATAGGTTATTTCCTTACCGCTAAACAGGTCAAGTGGATAGACAGAGATACATAAGATAAAGGTAATAACAAGAATACTAGCTCCTATTAAATACTTCATCCACCCATTCTCCTCCTCCGCTTTCTACCATTAATTGTAACATGTAATCGTTTTCTATGATAAAATTATTTTACTAGTATATTTATGGCGATAGTTTTAAAACGAATAGTTTTCCTAAAAAAATTGCTTGCTTATTTTCTTGTAAATTAGGATGATTTCATGTGAAAGGAACCCACAAAATGAATCGTTATTCCATTCAAACCAAGATCACGGCCTTAATTTTTTTTATTGTGGGATTCTCTCTTTTACTCGCTGGAATCGTCGTTATTAGTAATTTTATAGACTCAGAAGAAGAAGATTTAAAACAACGTGCCCTTCTTACTGCGCAAACAGTAGCTGAAGATTTTGAAATAAAATTAAATATTTCTGGGAACTTAGAAGAAAAAAGTAAGATTCGTGATCGTGTAGAAACACTGAGAATCATTCATCATGCCAATTACATTGTTGTAATGGATATGAACCATATTCGCTTATCCCATCCAGTTCCAAGTAGGGTTGGTCTAAAATCGAACGGAAAGGATGAAGGACCGGCATTTGCGGAACTCACATACACGACCAGAGCAAAGGGAGAAGTTGGTACCGTTATTCGAGCTTTTGTACCAATTATGAATAAAGAGCATCAACAAGTAGGGGTTGTGTTAGTTGGTTACCTGCTTCCGACTTTTTGGGAAATGATTTGGGATTTACGAATAGAAATTGCTTTAGCAGGAGCCATTTCGTTATTATTTGGTGGGTGGGGTGCATGGCTGCTTGCTTCCAATACGAAAAAACAGATGTTTAATTTGGAACCCCATGAAATTGCGCAACTAGTGCAAGAACGGACCGAAACCTTTAATGCCATGCATGAGGGAATTATCGCGATTGATAAAGACGAAGTCATTACCATTTTTAATGATAAAGCAAAAACAATGATGGGCGTTTCAGGTGAGGTGATTGGTGAAAATATTTCTAACGTTGTGCCTGACACGAGACTTCCTGAAATTCTGGATATTCGGAAACCCATCTACAACAAAGAACTAACGGTTCGAAACTTAAATATTTTAAGCAATCGAATACCTATTAAAGTAAATGATCAAATCATTGGAGCCATAGCTATTTTCCAAGATCGAACGGAAGTAAAAAAATTAGCTGAAGAATTAACGGGTGTAAAAGCGTTTGTCAGTGCATTAAGAGTTCAAAATCACGAGCATATGAACAAGATGCATACGATAGCTGGATTACTTCAGCTCGGTCATCCGCAAAAGGCACTTGAATATGTCTTTCACACAACCGAAGAGCATGAAGAGCTTACACAGTTTTTATCCCAAAATATAAAGAGTGAAAGTCTTTCTGGCCTGCTATTAAGCAAAGTGAAACGTGCCAAAGAATTAGGAATTCAATTGCATATTGACCGAAATAGCCATGTAGACTCCTATCCTAAGCCACTTGATGAACATGATTTGGTTATTATTTTAGGCAATTTAATTGAAAATGCCTTTGATTCCTTTAAAGACAGCAGGACAAAAGAAAAAAATATGTATGTCAGCATCGAACAAAATGATGAGCTATTATCTATTTTGATAGAGGACAATGGAATGGGGATTCATGAAAAAATTCAGCCCGTGATTTTTACAAAAGGCTTTTCAACAAAGGGCAATCTAGATCGGGGAATCGGACTATATTTAATTAAGGAAATCGTTGAAAATGCAAATGGCACGATTCAGGTAGAATCCTATCCTGGAAAAGGTACAACCTTTATGATAACGATTAACAGCTTAGCTTAGTTAAGAGGGAATGAGGGATGCTTTATGGGGGAAGGAATTATTCGAGTTTTATTGATTGAAGACGATCCAATGGTTCAAGAAATCAATAAGCAGTTTGTTGAGCAGGTGAAAGGATTTAAAGTTGTTGGCTGTGCCTCAAACGGCAGAGAGGGGATTCATTTAATTAAAAAAGAAAATCCGGACTTAGCGTTAGTTGATATTTATATGCCCGATCAAGATGGAATAACAACCATAAAACAAATCCGTTCAGAAGATTTGGGTACCGATATTATTGCCTTAACGGCTGCAAGTGATATTGAAACAGTTCGAAGTGTCTTGCAGCATGGGGCAATAGATTATATTATGAAACCCTTCAAATTTAATCGTATTCAACAGGCCCTTACCAACTATCGAAATTATCATAACGGTCTTCTAAAAGAAGAAACAATCTCCCAGCAGGAATTAGATAGCCTATTATTTCAACAAGGCAAACAGGATAAAGGCGACATGCCAAAAGGTCTTAATTCCCTTACGCTGGAAAAGGTAATCCATTTTTTAAAAGAACAATGTCAGGCCATCTCAGCTGAAGAAGTGGCTGAGGGCATTGGCATAGCTCGAGTTACAGCGAGGCGGTATCTAGAGTATTTGGAGCAAATTGGAACGGTAAAAATACAGATCGAATATGGCGGGATTGGACGGCCAGTTAATCAGTATCAATTAATGTAGTGTATAAAAATTGTTATAGATGAAGAGGCCCGTTTCCATGATGCTTAAACTATGGGAACGGGCCCTTCTTACATTGACCATTATTAATTTTCAACCAGCGATGTGGAAGTGATAGACCAGGTTTAAAAAAGTAAGAAAAAAATGTGATTATGCCTTCCTTCTCCAACTATTTTCATTCATTTAATAATGGAAAGTCTAAATTTATAAAATATGAGTATTATTTAAGAGAGAGCGAAGGAGGCGATTGAATGAAATCAGTTGGTATTTTAGGAGTCGGTCAAGCAGGCGGGAATATAGCAGAGATTGCTTCAACGATGGGGTTCCAAACTGCGCTAATCAACACAAACCAACGCGATGGCTTAGTGAACACGAGGGTGGAAAAGAAGTATTTTGTTCCAGGGTACAATGGTGCAGGGCAGGACCGATCAATCGGCTTAAAAGCCGTTAACGAAAATTATCGAGAGATTATAGACTTTGTACAGCATTCGTTTAAGAACATAAGACTGTTATTAGTGGCCTTCTCTACTGATGGTGGAACAGGATCAGGGATGAGTCCGTTAATAATGGATTTGTTATTAGATCAACTGCCCGGCGTCAACATTGGTGCAATCGCGATTGTACCAGATCGCAATGTATTAGCAGGTAATCGTATCAATGCAGCGGAGTGCATTGAGGAAATTTCCAAAATTGACTCGCTCTCATCTGTGTTCCTGGTGGACAATGATCAGATGCGGAAGTTAAACCCACAATCTAGCAAACACCAGGTTTACCTTTCTTCTAATCATCAAGTCATGGAAGCTATTAAAAATGTACTGCAAGTAACGAAAAAGAGTTCTTTTTACGGGAATTTTGATGAAACCGATCTAATGAATATTCTTGGGACAAGAGGAGTAACAATTATTTCTTCAACAGCCATCACGGACGCGAAAACAACCTCAGACGTTTCTAGTAAAATACAGAGTTCTTGGGCAAACTCCATCTTCTGTCCGGTTGAATCAACAGGCGTAATCCGCGCCGGATTAATTTATGACGGGCCAGAGAAGATGGCAAAATTGATTAATGTTCCATCCATTTTTGAAAGGGTTGGGGAACCGCTCGAACTATTTGAAGGGACCTATATTTCAGAATCAGACCCTACGATTACAACGGTTCTTGCCGGCCTCGCCTTTCCTGCACGGCGCCTGCATACTCTTGAGGAATCCCTTGAGAAAAACAAAGAACGGTTACAGAACCTAGTCAAAAAAGAGCATTCCCAAAAATATGAATCAAAAATATCTTGGGCCTCTAACCTAAAAACAAGACCACAAGAGAGAAAAGCAGGGAACATAACTTCAAAACTATCTAAGTACGATAGATAAGTAGTTAATGGTGTCAGGCACCACATATGGACAAATGTCCTTTCGTGGTGCCTGACACCATTTTTTATTGAGTTTCTTGTATTAGAGCGGTACAGTAGGAGGAGAAAAAAGTTAGAGAGAAGGTTTTATCGTTGAGTAAACTGCAACAGGGGACAACGGCCTTTCGTAAAGCTAATTTTGCCCTCTTTGCTGGGGGATTTATTACGTTTTCCATCCTTTATGATGTACAGCCATTAATGCCGATATTTACAAAGGAATTTCATATCACAGCAGCAACGGGAAGTTTAGCATTATCAGCGACGACATTCACGCTTGCTGTAGCCATGCTATTTACCAGTTCGTTATCTGAAGCGTGGGGACGGAAACCCATCATGGCTGCCTCTTTACTTCTATCCTCACTCATTGTCATCTTTACTGCCTTCAGTCCGACGTTTGAGTTGTTAATTGGCTTTCGCGTCCTGCAAGGCATCGTTCTGGCGGGTTTGCCCGCAATCGCTATGGCCTATCTTGGGGAGGAGGTCGATTCAAAAAGTCTTGGAACGGCTATGGGGATCTATATAAGCGGAAATTCTATTGGCGGTATGGCAGGAAGAATTATTACTGGTACATTTACCGACCTTTTTTCTTGGCGGGTGGCCATGGGGAGTATCGGTGTCATCAGCTTGCTGCTTAGTCTTTGGTTTTGGTACCATCTGCCAAACTCAAAAAATTTCACACCGAAGCCATTGAAACTAAATAGTCTATTCCAATCCTTCATCGGCCACTTAAAAGACCCAGCCTTATTATGTTTATTTTGTATTGCTTTTATCTTAATGGGAAGCTTTGTCACTTTATATAATTATATAGGTTTTCAATTATTGGCCCCACCATACCGCTTAAGCCAGACCATTGTCGGCTGGATCTTTATTGTTTATATAACAGGTACTTTTAGCTCAACTTGGATGGGCCGGCTTTCCGATACACTAGGACGCCGAAAGGTCTTATGGCTAAGCCTAGTTATCATGGTTACAGGAGCGGTGGGGACACTTGTAGAACCCCTGCTTATAAAAATAATCGGCATCGCCATCTTTACCTTTGGCTTTTTTGGCTCGCATTCGATTGCTTCCAGCTGGGTGGGTAGAAGAGCGCAAACAGCCAAAGCACAGGCCTCGTCGCTCTATTTATTTTTTTATTACTGTGGCTCAAGCATTGCAGGTACCGCCGGCGGCTTTTTTTGGTCAAATTTCGGTTGGGGTGGAGTTATCGGCTTCATCATTTGTTTGCTGCTATTAGCCTTTCCATTATCAATGAAACTTTCCTCCATACCGGCAAAAGCCATATAGACCTGCTAGCGGGAGAAAAGGGGACGCAATATCAGTGACGACCCTCAACCCAAAAAATGATTCATCAGGGTAGTCAGTAATCTTCCTTTCGAGTCCTTCTTTATTTCCCCCTCAACAATTGCATACGTTCATTGAAAAGGCTTGGGTACGATAAGTATCCGAGCATGGCGCTTGTGACGGATGCGGTTGTAAGTAATAGGAACAGGATGAGTAGTTGAAATTGGACTGCCTGCATAGGGTCCGCTCCGGCAATAATTTGGCCGCTCATCATTCCCGGCAATTGGACAAGGCCAATTGTTTTCTGACTTTCAATCGTTGGAATCATGCTTGCTTTAATGGAAGTAATTAGTTGCGTGTGTATGGCTTGTTTAGGTGTTCCGCCAAGTGACAAGATGAGTTCTGTTTCATCTTGATGTGTTTCTACTTCTGAGGTGAATCTGTTAAGAAAAAGAATAGCAAGGACCATTGAGTTTCCGATGACCATGCCGCTAATTGGAATGATATATTGGGCTGACGGCGGTGTGATGCTAAATCCAAGTAAAATACTTTGCGTCAGCACTTCAATCACAACTAGTGTGACTGTTATTTTCCATGTAATCCCTTTAATTGAAGCGCCTTTTTTGCGTGCATTTTGTGTGGCGGAGGCAATCATGATTGTTACCATCAGTACAATATACAGCAGATGTTCGGAATCAAACACAAATTTTAGAATATACCCCACAGCCAGTAATTGAATGATGGAACGGACCACAGCAATGATGGTGTCTCTTTCCAGCCCTAAGTGAAGCGTCTTGGATAAAACAAGCGGGAGGATGACAAAAATTAGGGCAATTGATAGTTGAAGATAACTCATTCCACTTCCCCCTTTACAAAAAGCTGCACTTTCTCATTTACAGGTGAACGAAGTAAATCGCTTTTTCCAGTTTCAATGACTTCCCCATTCATCATGACCCAAGTATAGTGTCCAATCGTCATGGCCTGCTGTAAATTATGGGTAATCCAGATGATCGTGGTTCCGTATTTTTGATTAATTTTTACAATGAGTTCCTCGATATCCTCCTGTGATACACGGTCCAGCGAAGACGTTATTTCATCAAGCAGCAATACCTGTGGATGGTTAACCAGAGTCCTTGCTATCGATACTTTTTGGCGTTGTCCACCTGATAAATCCTTGATAGGCCGATGTAAAAATTCCTCCTCCAACCCCACATCATGCAAGAAAATTTTTGCATCTTTTTCAACCAGGTGCTGCCCTTGCAGTTCTAAGGGCAAGTCAAGATTTTTAAAAACAGTCCCATTAATCATTGGCGCACTTTGTAGAGCTATCCCCACAAGCCTGCGCAATTTCACTGGTTCATAGCTGTTGATCAGTTTACCTTTGATATGAATCTCGCCCGAATCAGGTGACAGCAAACCATTACATAGTTTAAGCAAGGTAGTTTTTCCTGCTCCTGAGGGCCCTACTAAAGTGGTGATATAACCTTCGGGAAAGGATCCTGTAATATTTTTTAATATATGGCTATCATTAACTGAATAATTAACATGGTTAAAATGCACGGAGGGTTTGTATACTGAAGTCATTTACGTACACTTCCTTTAAGGAAAAAAACAGTAACCTTCATCTGGCTCTGTTTCCTTCAATTTATGTTTGCAACCGTTTTAATACCAAGTTCATTGTACTGTAAGAAGAACTATTTTAAAACAGAACTGAGTTAAGCAAGAAATTATTTCATTGTGAGATTATTAATTGAAAAATTTACATAACTTCAACTCCCGCTTAACATTGTCTAAATCATTATCATGTAATGTTTTGATATAAGATAAATCCCATTAGAAAAATCTAGCAGATTCAAAAAGGTATGCGGACCAATTGAATCTACTCACAGATTTTTATAAAGGGTAAAGGCAAAAAAGCCTTATAGAGGGAGGAGTTTGAAACATGAAAGATAAAATAGTGGGCGAAAAAGTAAACCTCAACCGCCGTGCCTTTTTGCAGAAAACATCTATGGTTGTCGGTGCCGCAGTCGGTGCCACTCTAGTAAACTCGTTAACGGGTTTGCCGGTTAGTGCTGTTTCCAGTTCATCGATTATGCATTCAAAGGGAGCCAAACCAGATTTAGTTTTTCCTGTTATAAGTGACGTACATATTAAGTCAAGCAATAATCAAACCTTGGATAAGTTTATCTCAACATTAGAACAATTAAATCAGCTTGTCCCAAAACAGGATGCCTTTATCGTTGTAGGAGACTTAACGGATAATGGTTATACAGTAGAATATGATAAATTTTTCACTGCCTACAATGCGAGAAAACAAACACAAGCTGCCTCGATGTTTACCATCGGAAATCATGATTACTGGAATGGGCTATCTGTTCCAGACGCTCAGAAGCTATTCCTTGAGAAAACGGGGATGGAATCAATTTATTATCATAAGGTGATCAAGGGGTATCATTTTATCTTACTTGGTCCAGAAGATGGAGTAACGGAAGGAACGTATACTGATCAGCAAATTGGCTGGCTCGCCGAACAACTCAAGCAGGCAGCAGTAGATGATCCGCATAAACCTATTTTTGTTTTCCATCATCAGCCCATTAAAGGGACAGTTTATGGAAGTGAATGGGGATTTTCGAAAAATAGGGACCTATTCTACGATACGTTAAAACCTTATCCGCAGGTTATTTCTTTTTCCGGGCATACCCATTATCCGTTAGATGATCCTCGGATTATTCATCAACAGGATTTTACCTCAATTGGAACTTCTACTGGAGCCTATTTGTGGCTCGAAACGGGCAGAATTCAAGGGGAAGTGCCAGAGGGAGCAGACTTTTTAAATCAAGCTTTGATTGTAGAGGTACATCATAACAAAGTCTTCTTGAAACGCAGGGATATTCATAACAATGATTGGACAGGAGAGCCATTTGAAATCAGCCTTCCTGCGATGAAGAATAAATTTACATACACAGACAATCGCGATAAAAAAGCGCCGCACTTTACTAAAGACGCGATGATGTCTATCATTCATGACCAAACGGCAGCATCGGGCCTTGCTGTTATGTTCACTCAAGCCAAAGATGACCTGCTTGTTCATGATTATAAGTTAAAAGCAATTAATGTAGAAACAGGGCAGCTTGAAAAAGAAATTCTTGCCTTTTCGGAGTTTTATAAGGATCCAATCCCAAATCCATTAACACTGCCACTCAATGGATTAAAATCGAATACTTTCTATGAAATTGAGTTATATGCCATAGATGCCTTTTCTAATGAAAGCCCTACCTCTTTAAAGGCCTTTGGAAAAACAGCCCAAGGACCAGTGATTACCCTTTCTAAAGATATAGTGAATGGAATCGATGACAAAGTTGAAATTACCGTAGAAAATGTAAGAGTTCCCAATGGAGACTGGATTGGTCTCTATGAAGTGAATGAAAACCCTGGTAATGTAGCTTCCATCTGGTGGGTGTACACCAATGTGACAGATGGAACATTTAAGGTGACGTTTGATCCGAAAAATAACTCCTATCCTGCGAGATACAAAGAAGGCGGAACCTATAAATTCATTTATTTCTATGGAAGTGGGTATGATGCTGTTGCTTCAGCTACTTTTAATGTTGCCGGCAAATAAATCAAGATGAAAGACCCATCTTCGGGAGCATTACTTCAATAGTAAACAAAAGGAGGATTAGTCAAAGTAACTAACCCTACTTTTTTAAGCCTATTTAAAAATTCAATTGTTGTTTCTGAATCCTATTTAACTAAAGAAACTCGGGGTTACACTGGGGACTGAGTAAAAAGTATTTTAGATAATGGCGTTTATTAGGGTGGAAAAGTAAAGGAATAAGAATGATACCAAGCCGGCTAAAGTGGATGTTCACACTATAGCTGGCTTATTTTTGTTTTAATGAAAAATCGAGTAGTCTAGCAGAAAATTTGAAAATAAGACCAAATTACTATACTGTTATAGTATAGAATAAATCATTTATAGCTAACTTAGAAACAAGTGCTTACTCAATAAAGGAGAAATGAACATGTTACAGGAGATTGGATCAACATTTGCTTCGATGCTGGATTGGCAAATGTGGGCAGAAGTGTTGAGCTCACCAAAATCGTGGGGATTAATTTTATCATTAGCGGTACTTGAATGTATCTTATCTGCAGATAATGCCTTGGTTTTATCTGCCTTTGTCAAACCACTGCCGAAACAGCAGCAAAAGAAAGCATTAATTTATGGACTATGGGGTGCTTATGTATTCCGGTTCATTTTTATTGGACTAGGGACGTTCCTTATTAAACTTTGGTTCATTAAGTTAATTGGTGCTCTTTATTTGCTCTATCTGTCCGTCAAGTTCTTTGTGGACAAGTATAAAAGTAAAGAAGGGGAAGAAGAGGAAAAAGAACGAAAGCCAACGGGCTGGTTAACGAAAACGTTTGGATTTTTCTGGGCAACGGTTATTAGTGTCGAGCTCATGGATTTAGCCTTTTCTGTTGATAGTATCCTTACTGCATTAGCCGTATCGGATGAAGTCTGGGTAGTCTTACTTGGCGGTATGATTGGAATTCTCTTAATGCGAGGGGTTGCCACATTCTTTATTAGTTTAATGAACAGAGTCCCAGAGCTCGAAACGACTGCATATGTATTAATTACATTTATTGCTGTTAAAATGGGGCTTACACTCGTGGGTATCGAAATTCCAAATGAGATTTTTATTATTGTCATGATTCTTGCTTTTGTTGTTACGTTTATTATTCATGGAATACGTAAAAATAGAGCGGAGAAATATTCACACTAAATGCAAACATAAAAAAGGCAGATGGTACCAAGGGTTATAATCAACCCTAGTAAACCATCTGCTTTATTCGTTCATAATAAGGTAATAAATTTACAAGAATTTAGGAGTTATCAATGAAAGAATATTATTATGATAAGTTACTTAACATAAAGACTCGTGGTGACCAGCAAGGATTTAACAAGTCGCTGCATTACCATCGGTATGAGCCAACACCCTATAGTGCACTTGAAGAGTTATTTCGTCACTACGAAATGAAAAGCAGTGATCATATTGTTGACTTTGGCTGCGGAAAAGGGCGGCTGAATTTCTATCTTCATTATTTTTTTGGTGCCAATGTTGTAGGAATTGAGATGAATGAAGCACTCTATCAAGAAGCCATTCACAATCAAAACAAATATGTGAAGAAAAAAAGTAAGGATAAAATTCACTTCCACTGCTGCTTAGCGGAAGAATATAAGGTGGATGACTTAGATAACCGTTTCTACTTTTTTAACCCATTTTCGATTCAAGTTTTTCAAAAAATTATCAACAATATTTTGCTTTCCGTTGAAAAGTCAGAGCGGGAGATTGAGCTTGTATTATATTACCCATCGGCGGATTATATCTTCTTTTTAGAAAATGACACCGCTTTTGAGTTGAAAGATGAAGTATCGCTCCCATTTGTATCGCAGCATAATCCTAATGAACGCTTTTTAATCTATAGATTTCGTGATCGGTGATTTGGCACCTGTTCATTGTACATGGGATGTATGATGGCAGGTGCTATTTTTGTTGCTTTTTGGATATTATATGAAGTGACAAGAACAGGGGGATATTATGCACCGTAAATCATTCATCACTATGTTATCAATAGCTTTTGTTTTAGCCTTGGTGGCAGGGGGCTATTATGTCCAAAGTGACAACCAGAAGGATGCAAAGATGGAAAATAACCAAAATGTTGAAAGCAAGCTCCTTCAAGGCATCAATGCTGATCATATGTATAAAATGATTGATGATTTATCAGCACAGCCAAGAGAAGCAGGGACAGAAGGGGAACTTCGGGCAGTAACATACATAGAAAAAGAATTTAGACGCTTAGGTTATAAAACAAAAGTTCAGGAATTTCCTATCTATAATTTTAAAACAAATCATGTTTCAGTAAATATTGGTGATATGCAATTAAAGGACACCCCCCTCCCGTTTACGGGAGATGCAAACGGCAGCGTTCGCGCACCACTAGTTTATGTTGGGAAAGCCCAGCCATGGGAGATTCCTGAGGATATAAAAGGAAAAATTGCTCTAGTGGAACGCGGGGACATTACATTCGTTGCCAAGATTGAAAATCTAGTGAAAAAGGGTGCAGCAGGAGCATTTCTGTTTAATAATAGCCCAAATGGAACCATTACCGGGCAGCTTCCGGACGATCAAACCTTTCCTGCTGTATCGATATCAAGAGATGCTGGGTTAAAACTCGTTGAACAATTAAAGGGGAAGTCACTGGAAGTATCATTAGATGTTAATGTTGAAAAAATAAAAGCTTCCTCCTACAACGTAATTGCATCTCGAAAACCCAATAAGAAAAAAGACACTGGCCAGCTGGTTACGATTGGAGCTCACCACGATTCTGTTCCTGGCGGTCCTGGTGCAAATGATGATGCATCAGGTGTCGCAGGGGTACTGGAATTAGCCAGGGCTTTTGCAAAGGCCCCGATTGATACAGAAATCAGATTCCTTACATTTGGTTCGGAGGAAAGAGGCTTATTGGGGTCAATCTACTATACCAAGCATTTGCCGAAAAGTGATGTGAAACGCATGGTGGGACATTTCCAATTAGATATGATTGGCGCACGTGCCGCAGGGGGGAATCATCCTGCAGGCGGATTAATCATGTATACCATTGATGGCAGGAAAAACCTTGTTACAGACCTGACGGCGGCAGCAGGTAAACAAGTACTTTCTGAAGTGATTCCATATGGTAAAGAAGGAAGAAGTGATCATGAGCCGTTCCACAAACTGGGTATTCCGACAGCCCTATTTATCGATGCCCTAGTGGAACCTGATTACCATAAACCTACAGATACAATTGATAAGATTAGCAAAGAGAAATTATCTCAAGCAGCTAAAGTTATTAGTGCCGCAGTATATCAAATAGCTGGACAAGAAACACCTGCTATTGAAAAAGAAAAACCTGTTTCAGCAACTATGGACTATCCATTTGAAAATCGTGTTATCGAGTAGTCCGAGCACGTTGAAAGTAGAAAGTAAGAAACGAGGTCAAAAAAATAATCCACACTTGTTTGGCAGACAAAGGATGGATTAGCCGTTCACTTCCCACAATCAGTATCAGGCCGGGGTATAAAGAGACCACGGTCCTGTTTTCGTATCCACTTATATATAATTAAAATACGTTTTACAGAATAACTATGTTCATAACCTTAAAAAAAATATTAAGATTAATATGGGTGTCAGGCACCAATTGTGGACAAGTTTCCATCTGTGGTGGACAATAGAAGTGGGCATACTAAGGTGGAATTGAATTGATTTAAAGATTTATATGACTGGTGTCAATAGTAAAAAGGGTGTCGGGCACCAATAGGAGTTTAATATGAATACAATGGATTTAAATAAACGGATTGATACGCTGGATTATTTGCGGGGATTTGCCTTGATGGGGATTATTTTGGTTAATATTGGCCCTTTGTTGTCGGTTAATCCGCCGGCATCTGACTCTTTGGATGCTTCTTACTGGCGGTTTTTGTATTTATTTATAGAAGGCCGCTTTTATACGATTTTCACCTTTTTATTTGGAGTTGGGTTTTATATTTTCATTACACGTGCCAATGCAAGAGGGGAAAATGGCTATGCCTTATTTTTACGGCGGCTGCTTTTCCTTTTTCTCTTTGGTTTGGTGCACATGAAGTTTCATCCAGGGGAAGCACTAACGGTATACGCTATTACTGGTTTGATCCTCCTGCCCTTTTATAAAGTCAAAAAGATAGTGAACCTTGTGGTTGGACTAGCCATGTTAGTGGTTTTAAGTATGTTTGCTGCAAAAATCTTTATGGTTATTCCACTAATGTTAATTGGAATCGCTGCAGGGCAATATCGAGTGTTTGAAGGAATCTCACACCACTTAAAAAAGGTGGCCATATTTACAATTATGGCTTTTGTTCTAGGTGTGGCTGGGCTCATCTATCAATATCAGTATGCACCATTTGTATTTGGAACGGTTTCAGATGATAGTTACATAAAGACACAACGGTTCATTAGTATGGGAATCACGATTGGCCCGGTTATCTCGGCCTTTTATGTAGGACTCATTATTTTGGTATTGCGAAATCCATTTATTCGTCAACTGCTATCGCCTTTAAAAAGCTATGGAAGGATCGCGTTTACCAACTATCTTTCACAAACAGCCTTAATCTTGCTGACGGGTAAGGTACTGCATGTATTTAATCAAATAACCTATATTCAATCACTGTTTGTGTGTTTAGCCATCTATGTAATCCAACTAGTGTTCAGTACAATATGGCTGCACTTTTTTAAATTTGGCCCTTTGGAATGGATTTGGCGAGCATTGACTTATTTACAACTACCGGAGATGCGAAAAAGAAGCTAATTTTGCGGATGGCATTTCCATCTAGAGTAAACAATAGAGAGACAGTCCACTAAAGAATGGCGACTGTCTCCTTTTTGGGGTTAAGAAAGGGAAAAAAGAGCCTTTTCTGTCGAAGGATGTATCCTGTTTACCCGAAGGGAACTTAGGAGCGCAAGCTAATTTTTTGTTATTTTCAAAAAAATGCAGATTTTATTGATAAAAATTCTCAATTACCAATTGACAGCACAGTAGTGGCCGATGTTATAATCAAGTAAGTGAATAAATGATAATGATTTTCAATATCACCTATTATATAGTATGTAGAGGTCTGCGATGAAAAAACGATATTTAGTATTAGCGTTACTTATTTTATCAGGGGTCTCATTGTTTGTCGGGGTTAGCAGAATTTCACCCATGGACCTATTAAACTTTAATTCAGAGGAAACACAAATTTTTTTGATCAGCAGGGTACCAAGGCTTGTGGCCATTTTACTAGCCGGGGCAGGGATGAGTATCGCTGGTTTAATTATGCAGCAGCTTAGCCGCAACAAGTTTGTTTCACCAACCACAGCAGGGACTTTGGATGCTACTCGTCTTGGAATTCTTGTGTCAATGCTGCTATTTGCAAACGCCTCTATGATGGAAAAAATGGTCGTGGCCTTTGCGTTTGCACTTGCTGGAACCTTTCTATTCATGCAAATACTGGACCGAATAAAATTTAAAGATGCTATTTTCATTCCGCTTGTAGGGTTAATGTTCGGGAATATTTTATCTTCGGTTACAACATTTTTTGCCTATAAAGCAGATGTGATTCAGAATATGTCAGCATGGCTACAAGGTGATTTTTCGATGATTATGAAAGGACGTTATGAGCTCCTATACATAAGTATTCCCATTTTGGTAATTGCCTATTTCTATGCAAACCGTTTTACGGTAGCGGGGATGGGGGAAGATTTTTCGAAAAATTTAGGCCTGGCCTATCGACGGGTCGTGAATATTGGGCTGGTGCTTGTAGCTTTAATTACTGCAACTGTTGTTCTGACAGTCGGGATGATTCCTTTTCTTGGTTTGATTATTCCTAATATCATCTCTATTTTTAAAGGCGATCATTTGCAAAAAACGCTTCCCCATACTGCCCTTTTAGGAGCCAACTTTTTGCTAGTTTGCGATATTTTAGGCAGAGTCATTATTTATCCATATGAGATTTCAATAAGTCTCATGGTTGGTGTCATTGGCAGTGGAATTTTCCTATACCTGCTATTTGGGAGGAAGGCCTATGCGTAATTCCATGAAAATGGCCACCCTTGTCTTGTTGGCAGCGGCATGTTGTGCCGTTTACTTATTACATGATTTAAATGGCAGTTTTGATTATGCCTTGCCAAAAAGGGCGATAAAGGTAATCGCCATGGTGATTACAGGGGCAACGATTGCTTATGCAACTGTTGTTTTTCAAACCATCACCCATAACCGTATTTTAACACCGAGCATTATGGGGCTCGATGCCCTTTATTTACTTTTACAAACCGTCATTATTTTCTTTTTAGGGTCTGGACACATGATTGTGGTCAATAAACAGGTGAACTTTTTACTATCTGTTGCTGTGATGATTATATTTGCCCTTTTCCTCTATAAATTTTTATTTAAAAAAGGCGGGCAGTCGATTTACTTTTTATTGCTTGTCGGGATTATTGTCGGTACATTTTTCTCAAGTATTTCAACGTTTTTTCAAGTGTTAATTGATCCGAATGAGTTCCAGATTGTGCAAGACCGAATGTTTGCCAGCTTTAATAATGTTAATTCTGACTTGGTATGGATGGCGCTGATTATTGTTGGGCTTGTGATGATTTATGCTTGGCGCTTTGTAAAATATCTTGATGTTTTATCGCTGGGCCGTGAGACCGCCATTAATTTGGGTGTTCCATACGACTCGATTGTGAAACAGATGCTTGTCATTGTGGCAATTTTCATTTCGATTTCAACTGCCCTCGTCGGACCGATTACCTTTTTTGGTTTAATTGTCGCAAACCTGTCCTATCAGTTTTTTAAAACATACAAACATAAGGTTTTGATAAGTGGTGCAATGGCCATGAGTGTCATCGCCCTTGTCGGCGGGCAATGGATTGTAGAACGAGTGTTTACCTTTTCAACAACACTGAGCGTCATTATTAACTTTATCGGTGGTGTCTATTTCATCTATTTATTACTGAAGGAGAGGAAAATAGCATGATCCAAGTAAAGTCGTTATCGAAGTTTTATGGGAAGAAAGCCGTTGTCGAAGATGTCACAGTCAATATTCAACCTGGAAAAATCACTTCTTTTATTGGACCAAACGGTGCGGGAAAATCCACGCTTTTGTCGATGGTCAGCCGTTTGCTTGATGCCGATACAGGTGAAGTGCTTGTAGACAGTTCTGATGTCCGAAAGATGAAATCCAATGATTTTGCCAAATGTGTGTCGATTTTAAAACAGTCGAATTACATGAATGTCCGTCTCACCATTCGTGAGCTTGTTTCGTTTGGACGATTTCCATACTCCAAGGGGCGGTTAACTGATGAGGATGAGCGAGTTGTCGACCAATCGCTTGAGTACATGCATTTAACGGAAATGCAAGATAGCTTTTTAGATGAATTATCAGGAGGTCAACGGCAGCGCGCCTTTATCGCGATGGTTATTGCCCAGGACACCGATTATATTTTGCTAGATGAACCATTGAACAATTTGGATATGAAGCACTCCGTTCAGATTATGAAAATTTTACGCCGCTTAGTGGATGAACTCGGAAAAACAGTTGTTATTGTTCTCCATGATATCAACTTTGCCTCTGTCTATTCGGACTGGATTGTGGCGATGAAGGATGGCAGAGTGGTCAAGGATGGGCCGACAGAAGAGATCATTCAATCAGAAGCGTTGAGTGAGATTTATGATATGGACATTCCGATTCAAGAAATGAACAACTGCAGAATCTGTGTTTATTTTAATTCATAAAAAGGGAGAGATGAGTAAATGAAAAAGTGGAGTATACTAGGGTTAATTTTTTCTATGATTCTTGTTTTAGCAGCATGTGGAGGAGTATCAAATAAGGAAGATCAGTCGAAAACGACTTCTACTAGTAAGACAGATACAGCAGAGAAGATAAAGATTAAGCATAAGTATGGCGAAGCAGTCATCGAAAAGAATCCCCAAAAAGTGGTTGTATTTGATTTTGGTGTCTTGGATACCCTAGATGAGTTAGGTATCGACGTAACGGGTGTTCCACAAGCCACCATCCCTTCTTATCTTAAAAAATATGCGGATAAGAAATATACAAATGTCGGCAGCTTAAAAGAGCCAGATTTCGAAGCGATTCATGCGTTAAAGCCAGATGTCATTTTCATTTCAGCACGGCAGGCAGAATTATATGACCAATTTGCAGAAATTGCTCCAACTGTTTTTGTAGACTTTGATTATACGAACTATATGGATTCTTTTGAGAAAAATATGAATATGGTTGGAGAGATTTTCGGAAAAGAAGATCAGGTTGCCAGTGAATTAAAAGATATTAAAACAAGTGTTGGTGAGTTAAATGAAAAGGCCTCCGCCCTTGACAAGAAAGCTTTAATTGTCTTAGCAAATGAAGGAAAAATCAGTGCGTTTGGACCAAGTTCCCGTTTCGGATTGATCCATGATGTATTTGGTTTTGGTGCGGCTGATAAAAATATTGAGGTATCAACGCATGGACAAAGTATTACATTTGAATATATTATGGAGCAAAATCCAGACGTATTGTTTGTCATAGACCGTAATGTCGCCGTGGGCGGCGAAACAGGTGCAAAGAAAGCAGTTGAAAATGAACTTGTTCAAAAAACAAAGGCTTATAAAGATGGCAAGATTATTTATCTAGATTCCGACACTTGGTACTTAAGCGGCGGGGGACTTAAGTCAGTAAAATTAATGACAGAAGAAATTAAAAAATCGTTATAATTATTGCGGGCCAGGAATCTATCCTGGCTCTTTTCATACGAAGAACATAATCTGTCCACGTGGAACGGACAAAATCAGACAAATGTCCTTTTGTGGTGCCTGACACCAATTAATTTTTTGCTTACTTTTATCGTTTAATTCTGTAAAATAAAGATTGATCGTATCATGTGTGAGTTTGGAGAGATCTCTATGACGAAGTGTTTCCCTATTTTTAATAATCAATTTGAGTCTGTTACCTGCAATCCTGATGAGTTAATCGACCTTTTTCTCGAGTGTACGGCAGATGGAATCTGTATTGTGGATATGGAGAATCGGTTTATTCGCATCAATCATATGTACACCAAAATTTTTGGCTATACAGATGAAGATGTTCTCGGAAGACCGTTTGAGGAATTTCCACATCCTAACAAAGTAAATGAAATCATACAGGCAGTCAAACAAGGGGAAATCTTCCATGATATTGTTACGCAAGAGTTCCATAAAGATGGGAGCCTGCTTGATATTGCTGTCTCTTATTCTCCTTTTCGAAATTCAGCAGGAGAGATAATCGCCATAATTGCCATTTATCGGGATATCACTAAATATATTAATATAGAAAGAGAATTAAAAAAAACGCGCGAATTATATAAATTAATCACCGAAAATACATCAGATATGATTAAGCTTTATTCAAAGGAAAAAACCATTATCTATGCCTCTCCCTCACATGAAAGAGGAATTGGGATTACTCCTGAACAATTAATAGGCAAAACGGCTTATGATGTGATTTTACCAGAGTATCATGAACATTTTGAGACCGTCTGTCAAAAGTTAATACAAACGGGAGAGCCCCAAGTGCTTCAATCCAAGGTAAAAAGTGGCAATCATGATTTTATAGAATCTGAGACCACTATTTCCCCAATCTATAATGAAAAAAATGAGGTTGAGTCCTATGTTACGGTTGGTAGAAATATTACGGATAGGATTAAAAATGACGATGCTCTTCGTAACCTAGATAGGCTTTCGATTATCGGACAATTAGCTGCTGGTGTCGCCCATGAGATACGAAATCCCCTGACATCACTAAAAGGGTTCTCAAAGCTTTTGAAAAGTTCCACTAATCCAGATAAACAAGAACGTTACTTATCTATTATCATGGATGAACTGGACCGCATCGATATGATTGTCAATGAGTTTATGTCGTTGGCTAAGCCACAGGCCATTAAATTCGAGCAGGTAAGTCTGCAGGTAATTCTAGAGAGTACGGTAAATATTCTTTACCCACAAGCTTTACTACATAATGTGCAAATAATAAACGCCTATCAAGCAAACGAAATCTATATACTGTGCAGCCCGCACCAACTAAAACAAGTATTTGTTAATTTTCTAAAAAACGCCATTGAAGCCATGCAATTCGGTGGCAGCGTCCGTATTGATGTCCAAAAATTAGAAGGAAAAAGAGTATTGATTAGTTTTTCTGATCAAGGCACAGGGATTGATTCAGAGGTTATAGGCTATTTGGGAACACCATTTTATACCACCAAGGATAAAGGAATTGGGCTTGGGCTAACCGTTAGTAACAAAATCATCCAAGAGCATAATGGGTGCATGAAAATTGAAAGTCAACTTGGCAAAGGAACCACTGTAAAAGTAGAATTAGATATTATTTAAAAGGGTGTCAGGCACCATGTGAAAATTTCACATGGTGCCTGACACCCTTATTTTGTGTAACGATTGGCATAGCTTGAGGCGACGAAGGCATTTGGTTTAATCTTCGGTTCTACACCCATGGATTCCATTCTGGACACCATTTCTTTGACAAACTCCCTCGTCTTATTTCGTTTACCTGCCCCGATATCAATATGGCCCTCCATTGTGAAGGTGGCTCCTTCGTAAAGATGGGGAAGGACGATGGCAATTAATTCACTTTTTCTCTCTTCGGTGAACATTGCAACAATCTCTTCCGTTAACGATAATTCTAATGAAATTCGCTCATGCAATTGGATCATTTTCCTTGGAATAACCACTTTTCTTATGCATGCCCATACACCATTTCCCTTATTTTGAATCACAATGCCAGTGATGAAAACCGTTTGTGATTTATGAACCTGAGAATCTGTTCCCACCATTAGACGGTAGTTTCCATTTGGTTGGATTTTCATGAATGTAACAATCCGTTCAAAGACCTGTTCGAACGATAGCCCATTCTCCTGAAGATTTTGAAATGAATGGTGATAGGTCGAGTTGTTTTTCATTTAAAGCACCACATCTTTCCCTTCCATCTGAAAGTAAGTCTTACTCCTTATATTCATATCGTATGGAAAGTGGTTTATTGTCGTGAGGACATTGAAGGCAATTGTTCTTTTTAAATGTATGAAAAGTAACGAGTAAAAATGCAGCGAACGTCGGGGGATGTATCGTTATTGTGTTGTTCTCGGAGTAGAAGCTATTGAGTAAATGGAATCAAGGTGTACGTATTCAAAGGGCAGACAATGTTTTACGAACTTGCTGTAAAAACAATTAAATGCCTAACAATATTTGTGCCAGTCCATCATTTAATAAAGCAACAAGATTTTTTTATGGACAAGGATGATGGAAAATGGCAAAAAGAAACCGAGGAAAAACAATCAGCTACCTGCCTTCAAATGGCCGGGGGACGTGCCCATTATGTGAAAGAACGGGAGTAAAGCTTCTATATCCACATAAAACAGAATCCAACCAAACCATCAAAGTCTGCAAAAACTGCCGCAATAAATAACGTATCTTATTAGGTACATCTGGTGTATGTCTGCAGTGTATGCCTGCAGTGGACAATGTCTTTTTGTGGTGCCTGTCACCATTACCACTACTAGCCTATTGCAAACAGAAAGTTAAAAGGATTGGGCGCTTAAGCAGGCTCAATCCTTATTTTTTGCTCTCGAGGTTCATTGCTGCTTAACGACCGACGCATTATATTTTGGCTAATTAGAACCTTTCTAAGCGACCGAACCTCTACCTAATTTGTCCAGACAGTAGTTTAGAACCATACTAAGTGACCGAACCTCTACTTATTTGTCCGGACGGTAGTTTAGAACCCTACTAAGCGACCGAACCTCTACCTAATT
>CAUSCO010000008.1:0-177207 GCA_963530265.1 uncultured Bacillus sp. | reverse complement strand
GCAGCAAGGGGTCAAAAGGTAGTCAAGGTTCGAAAGGCAGCAAGGGGTCAAAAGGTAGTCAAGGTTCGAAAGGCAGCAAGGGGTCAAAAGGCGGGAAAGGTCCTAAAGGGAAAGGTAAGAAAAGAGATTAGGAATAATTTCTAAAAGGTTAAGTTTAGAAATTTATAGACTATAACCATTCAAAACCGGTACTTAAACAGTATCGGTTTTATTTATTTCACCAATCTTTTACCACAACTTATTTTATTATTGCCTAATTAACATGTACTAGTAGGAACATGTAAAAAAATATCGGATACGGTATATTTGTTCAAAAGTATTATTTGTTATTTTAAAAAAATTACGAACATACTTCTTTACTTGGAATTTTACATAATGATAGGTAAAATCAAAGGTATGAATAAATTTTTATTAAATTATTTAGATTGGGGCAAGACCAATGATTGCAAAGACAGAAGAAGATTTTAACAGTTTAAAGGAAATAGGCAGGATTGTGGCATCGATTCGCGATGAACTGGTTCGAAGAACAGTACCGGGAATTACGACGAAAGAACTTGACGATATCGCAGGAGAACTTTTTGAGAAGGAAGGGGCAATTTCAGCACCAAAAGGTGAATACGATTTCCCTGGTTATACCTGCATAAGTGTTAATGAAGAAGTAGCCCATGGCATTCCTAGTGACAGGGTTATTAAAGAAGGTGATCTTGTTAATATCGATGTTTCAGGATCCAAAAACGGTTATTTCGCAGATACAGGCATTTCGATTGTCGTGGGTGAAGGCGATGAAATATTAGCCAAAATTTGCAGCGTTGCCAAAGAGGCTTTTGAAGCTGGATTGAAAAAGGTTAAACCTGGTGCAAAAATTACCGGGATGGGTAAAGTAGTTCACCAAACCGCAAGGAAGCATGGATTAACGGTTATTATGAACCTTACAGGGCATGGAATAGGACGTACCATTCACGAAGCTCCTGAGTATATTTACAATTATAACGAACCATCTGATAGCGGGTTGTTAAAGGAAGGTATGGTTATTGCGTTTGAACCTTTTATCTCAACCTATGATGAGGAAGTATTTCAACTTGAAGATGAATGGACTTTTGTGACAGAAAAAAGTTTTGTCGCTCAATATGAGCATACCATGATTGTGACAAAAGACGGTCCAATTATTTTAACTAAATAAAATAAATTTGTTGAAAGAGCGTATATATAGTACGCTTTTTTTTATTGACAGTTATCCATATTTGATTTACAATTATCTCATATTCAAGATATTTTAATTCGAAATAACCATAAAAAAACAGGAGGTGATAAAATGGAGAGAAATTGCAAGAACCAACCTTTTCTTGTACTAATGCAAACATCCAAAGCAATTCAAGAGCGAATCAAGGATGAGATGGCTAAGAACAAGCTAAATGTAACGGAGTTTTCTGTGCTGGAAGTGCTCTATTTTAAAGGTAAACAAACCATCCATCAAATTGGTGATAGCATTCTGATTTCTAGTGGATCAATGACATATGTGATAGACAAATTAGAACAGAAGGGATTATTAAGACGTAGTCCTTGTTCTGAAGATCGCCGCGTTATATATGTTATACTTTCGAATGATGGAATTGAATTGATGGAAAAAATAATGCCCGCACATGAAGAATTGATTGAGTATATGTTTGGTTCTCTAACTGAGGATGAGGATCAAGCCTTGGTCAATCTTTTGCAAAAAGTAGGTAAAAGAGTTGAATCATAATTGGAAATAACTCACAGCTTAAAACGTTTATTTTGAAAATATCTTCAAGTAAAGATACTTGAGTTTAATATAAATATTAAGCATTTGAATGCTGCTATTTCGTAAATACTAACTTAAAAGAGAGTGAACGTTATCTTGAAAAAGAAAACAATGAAAGGGGATTAAAAGATGAAACATATATTTCAAAAAGGGAAAGATTCAGCAAAACCAACCTTGTTATTGCTTCATGGTACAGGAGGAAATGAGTTAGATTTGGTGCCTCTTGCAGGAATGATTGATGATGAAGCGTCTTTCTTAAGTGTTCGTGGAAACGTATTGGAAAATGGAATGCCGCGATTTTTCCGCAGATTAGCTGAAGGGGTTTTTGATGAACAAGACCTTATTTTTCGAACAGAAGAATTGAATCTGTTTCTTGATGAAGCAGCCCAGAAATATGATTTTGACCGAGATAATATTGTAGCAGTTGGCTATTCAAATGGAGCCAATATTGCAGCAAGTTTATTATTCCATTATCAACATGCCTTAAAGGGCGCGATTCTTCATCATCCGATGGTACCGAGAAAAGGAATGGATCTTCCTAATTTATCAGGGAAGAACGTGTTTATTGCTGCCGGGACCAATGATCCCATTTGTTCACCTTTGGAATCAAAGGAATTACAATCATTACTAGAAAAGGCGAACGCATCCGTTGAAATCCACTGGGAAAATAGAGGTCATCAATTAACGATGGAGGAAGTAGAAGCTGCAGCACAGTGGTATAAACATTCATTAGTTAAGGAGTGAAATGAAATGCACCTAATGGGCTTGCACCACGTATCGATCTTGACCGGCAAAGCAGAAAAAAATTATGAGTTTTTTACAAAAATTTTAGGAATGAGATTGGTAAAGAAAACTGTTAACCAAGATAACACAGAGTCTTATCATCTTTTCTATTCAGATGCTGAGGGAACACCAGGAACTGAGGTAACTTTTTTTGACATTCCAGGGCTTGGACACTCGTATAGAGGAACATCCGATATTTCCACTGTATCGTTAAGGGTTAAAAATACGGACTCGCTGTTATTTTGGGAAGAACGTTTTAACCTGTTTGGAGTGGAGCATGACTCTATTCAAAAAAGAGCTGACCGGGATACGTTAGCCTTTAGAGATTTCGAAGGAACTCGCTTAATCCTTGTAGCTGACAATAATGAACAAGGTGTGAGAGCGGGTGTTCCATGGCAAAGGGAAGATATTCCGCTTGAACACGCCATTATTGGTTTAGGACCTGTTACGCTGACTGTGAGCGTTGCAGAACCTACAATTGGGGTGTTAACCGAAGTAATGAGATTTCGGTATGTCGGCTCCTATCCTTCTCTCGAAGGGAATTACCCTGATATTTTGGTTTATTCAACAGGTGAAGGAGGAAGTGGTGCAGAAGTTCATATAGAAATCAGAACCGATCTGCCACATGCTCGGATTGGTCGTGGTGGAGTCCATCATGTTGCGTTTCGTGTACCGAATGAAACAGAATATAATCATTGGGCACAACGTATAAGGGATCACCGGCTGCCAAACTCAGGTAAGGTTGAACGTTATTATTTTAAAGCTCTTTATTTCAGAGAGCCTAATGGAATATTGTTTGAGCTATCAACTGATACCCCGGGATTTGCAACAGATGAACCAATGGAAACAATGGGCCAAAAACTAGCATTACCACCATTCTTAGAACCGCACCGAAAAGAAATAGAAGAAAAGTTGCGTCCATTAGAGCTAATTTGAATACAGATTATTGGATGTAAAAAACTAATCGGACAGTATTTCGATTAGTTTTTTTGGGTATTTAAAATATGGAAAAGAAACAAATTACAAAGCAATGAACTAATTAATATTGATATCTTTTCTGTCATTTAATTGAAAGGGGTAAAGTCCTTGAATGAAAAAAAAATAGTAGGGGAAAAAGCTGCAGAATACGTAAAAAATGGTATGATACTTGGACTTGGCACGGGGTCAACCGTATTTTATACCATTTCTAAACTTGGATTATTAGTTGCACAGGGGCTGTCTATCAAGGGAGTTCCTACTTCCAAAGAAACAGAGAAATTGGCAAAAGAAGTAGGAATCCCGCTTGTGGCGTTCAATGAAATAGAGCAAATAGATTTGGCGATTGATGGCGCAGATGAGGTTGATGATGAATCAAATCTGATTAAAGGCGGTGGAGGTGCCCTTTTAAGAGAGAAAATCATCGCGGCAGCAGCTAAAACCTTTATCGTGGTAGCCGATCCTAACAAAAGGGTGCCTACCTTAGGAACTTTTCCACTTCCAGTCGAAGTGGTGCCTTTTGGTTTTGAAATGACGATGAAACAAATCGAACAACTTGGTTGCCGTCCACAAATGCGCAAAAAAAATGGGGTGCCTTTTATAACTGATAATGGTAACTATATTTTTGACTGCAACTTTCCAAAAATAAACCATCCTGAAATTCTTGAGAAAAACCTGAATCTTATACCAGGTGTAGTTGAGAATGGTCTATTTGTTGGAATGGCTGACATCGTTATTACCTTAGATAGGGAAAAGAATTTTAGCATTTTATCGAATTAATACACTGTTTGTTATCACTACCAATTAATTAATAAATATGTAAATAAAGAGCCTATTGATATGGGCTCTTTATTTTTGGCACTAGTAAACATTGTGAATATTTGGGATAAATTACCTTTTTATATTAATCGTAAAACTAAGTCATACTATGGATAACTTATTAAAAGGAGAAAATTAATGTTCAAAACTACTTTACTGTTATTGTTCCTATTAGTATTTGGCTTCGTTAAATCTTCTTTAACGTATGCTCATGTCATTCATGAAACAAAATCAGGGGACACTTTAAGTAAAATAGCCATTCAATATCACGTTAAATCAGCAGCAATAGCGGAAATAAACGGTTTAAAAAAAGATGCTCATCTTGTTCTGGGACAGGCTTTGTTAATTCCTGGTTATACATATGTAGTTCAGCCGGGAGACAGCATTGCCGAAATTGCTAATCGGCATGCAATTAGCACGGAGTTATTAATGAGTTATAATCACTTCCAAAATACACTTATTATCCCTGGTCAGAAATTAAACATTCCCCGTTCATCCAAAATGAACATTTGGACCGGGACCTACTTTGTTCCAAAGGATAGAACGACAAATACCAGTATGCTTGAAAATTATAAAAAAACCCTATCCGGTCTATTTGTATTTGATTATCATCCAAACGAAAAAGGACAGCTTATACAAGTAAATGAAAATGCTGCTCATACAATTGCCTGGAATAAGAATGTTGTTCCTTATGCTACGTTAACAAACATAAGTAATAAAGGATATGATCCCGATCTTATTCATCAGGTTCTTGATAATCCCTCTCTAAGGAAGGTGTTTATAAATAATATCTACGCCTTGCTGGATAGCCATGATTATAAAGGGGTTGTCATTGACTTCGAAATGGTGAGACCTCAAGATAGAGAGAATCTCAACCAGTTTATTAAACAATTGTCAGTAAAACTCCACAGTTCGCAGATGCAAGTGTTAATGGCCATGCCGCCAATGTCAGGTGATAAGTGGCCTGCCTATTATGGGGCTTATGATTACCCAACACTTGGAAAATACGTGGATAAATTGTTTTTGATGACCTATAACTGGCATTGGCCCGGTGGTCCATCAGGTCCTATTGCTCCCATAAGCGAAATACGGCCCGTCTTAAATTATGCAGTGGCCGTAGTACCTAAAAATAAAATCATGCTGGGTATTCCGCAATATGCTTATGATTGGTCCCTTACAGGAGAAAAGAAAAAAGGAATCTCATATTCGACACAACGAGCGATTGATCAGTTTATGAGTCACGAGAGTCGAATAAATTATGATGAAAAGTCAGCTTCTCCTTGGTTTAGATATGTAGACAAAAATGGAACTCTACATGAGGTATGGTTTGAAGATTCTCGTAGTCTTCTCGCTAAGTTCCGGCTTGTAAAGCAATACGGATTAGGGGGAATGGGTTGTTGGCATTTAGGTACCTCCATGCCACAAACAGAGGAGATTATTCAAGCGGAATTTACCATTCAATAGGATTAACAGATAAAAAGTAGTTGGAGGGATACATACATGGAAAGCATGAACTGCGATTTTTCACCCATGAAACAGAACTTAGAAGATGGTATTCAACAACTAATCCATCAGCTCCAATCAAATTTAAATATACTTGGAAGCGATAACTTTTGTGTTTTAGGAAGTCTCGAGGATGTTAAAGAACAACTTTATTCTATTGAATCAATGGCTGCCTCCTTTTATTTAAATTGTTATTTATCTGAGTTTACTGATTCATATGAAGATTTGACCACTACGGTTCAGCATCTATCGAAGCGTAAACACGGGGCTCTAATTGTAGTGGAACGCAGTGATTCTCTTGACACAATTATTCAGAATGGTACTGCAATTGGAGCAATGGTAACACCCAAGTTATTGGAATCCATCTTTTACCCAGGGAACCCGCTGCATGATGGGGCAGTTTTAATCCGAGGAAACAAAGTGGATTCGGCTGCAAATGTATTGCCATTAACAAAACTCATAACAGAAAAAAAACTTGGAACACGTCATCGAGCAGCACTCGGAGTATCAGAACAAAGCGATGCTCTTGCACTAGTTGTTTCTGAAGAAACGGGCAAAATATCATTTGCCTTAGACGGAAAATTTTATCCTATTAACGCTAACCAACCTATTGTCTTTTGAGTTTCTATGAAAATTGAACAAGGAGGATTCAAATGAAAAAGAAACGTTTGTTCTTGTTAGTGGCAGTTTGCCTGGTTTTCATGACTCCCAATATGACTAATGCTCAAGTCATCCATGAAGTGAAACCTGGAGATAGCCTAACTAAAATTTCAAAACAATATAAAATCGACAGTGATATGCTTGCCAAGTTAAATGGTTTAGCTAAGAAAAGTCAACTTGTCCTTGGTCAGGCGATGTTGATTCCCGGGTCCACTTATGTCGTACAACCAGGTGATAGTATCTGGGAAATCGCTAATCGTCACGCAATTAGTGAAGAAACATTAATGCAACAAAATCATTTAAAAAATCGTGTCATTGTACCGAATCAAAAACTAAGTATTCCTCGGCCCCCCAAAATGAATATTTGGACTGGAACCTACTTTGTTCCAAAAGATAAGAATGCCAATGCTTGGATGCTGAATAATTACAAAAAGACTCTTTCTAGTATTTTCGTGTTTGAATATCGATCCGACGCACAAGGAAATATCATTGAAACACCTGAAAACCAGGCGCATAAGATTGCCTGGAGAGAGAACCTTCCGCCGCTTGCAACACTTACAAATTTAAGTGAAAAAGGGTTTGATCCGAATCTTACTCATCGGTTAATAAGTACGCCTTGGTTAAGGAAAAAATTAGTTAATAATATTTATTCCCTCTTAGACAGTCATGATTACAAAGGAGTAGTCATTGATTTTGAACAGGTGAAGACTCAGGATCGTAACAACCTAAACTTATTTATTAAAGAACTAGCTGCAAAGCTTCATCCAACAGGAATGGAAGTTATGATGGCTGTGCCTCCAAAAGAAGGTGATCAGGTACCATCCTATTCAACGGGCTATGATTACCGAACTCTTGGGAAATACCTGGATAAAATGTTTTTGATGACATATGATTGGCATTGGCCTGGAGGTCCGTCTGGTCCGATTGCCCCAATAGATAGAGTTAAGGCAACCTTGGATTATGCCGTTTCAGTTATTGATAAATCAAAGTTGATGCTTGGTATACCCCAATACGCTTATGATTGGGTAATTGGAACGAATAAGCATTCAGGTTCTGCTTATTCGACCCAGCATGCAATTGATTTATATACAGGATATCAAAGTCCTGTTCACTATGATGAAAATGCTGCTGCACCATGGTTCCGCTATGTTGACAATAAAGGGAATTTACACGAAGTCTGGTTTGAGGATCCACGGAGCCTACTTGTTAAGTTCCGTGTTATTCGACAATATGGATTAGCGGGAATGGGCTGCTGGCACTTAGGTCTAACAATGCCACAGACAGAAGAGATGTTACTCGAGGAATTTAAAGTTCAATAAAAACATCTAAATCGGTTTGGACACTTTCCATTTGGGTATACAATGGAGGAGTAAAAGATAAACAACTTGATTTAAAACTCTTTTAGTTCTTGTAGCATGTTGTTGCACTTGTTTCAAATTTTGCTGAAAAATAGCATGTTGACAAAATGTTTAGATGGTCTATAATTAAATTATCTTGAATTTGAGATATTTAAAAATAAGGGATCATCACTATGTAGAAATTAGTCGTATTAATCTTTTTATGAAAAGGAAATAATACTTATAATTTTGGGAGGGTGTATACTAAATGGTAACTTTATATTCAACACCTAGTTGTACCTCTTGCCGGAAAGCAAAATCTTGGCTGGAGAAAAATCAAATAGCTTTTACAGAACGAAATATTTTATCTAAACCGCTTACGGATGATGAAATTAAAAATATTCTTCGATTAACAGAAGATGGAACTGATGAAATCATTTCCACAAAATCAAAAGCTTTTCAAAAACTGAACGTAAACATTGAGTCACTTTCACTCCCAGAATTGTATAAGATTATTAGTGATTACCCAGGTTTATTACGAAAACCCTTAATTGTTGATGAAAAAAGATTACAAGTCGGGTTCAACGATGACGAAATTCGAAGATTTTTACCACGCAAAATTCGTTCCTTTCAACTGCGTGAGGCTCAGCGGATGATCAATTAAACAAGTATTTACAATTTAAATAATCAACTTAAAAAGGCACTTACAAAAATTGTTGTGTCTTTTTTGTTTTTGGTTAAATCTAAAAAAGAGGATGATTTATAGCCAATTCACAAACACCAATTTGAACACTTGTAACCCGCAGTAAATCAACAGAATTGGACTTTACATAGAAAAATCCAACTTACCATTATTAATTTATTGACATAGAATAATACCGTATGGTAAAATTAAAAATTTCATAAAAATAGTTATTTATGGTATACTTAATATGATTTAAATTTGGAGGCGATAGAATGTTTCAAGTTGGAGATCATATTGTTTACCCAATGCAAGGCGCAGGCGTTATTGAAGCAATCGAAGAAAAAGAAATATTAGGAAAAAAACAGCAATATTATATCATCATGATGCCCATTAATAAAATGAAAGTGATGATTCCAACAAATAAAGTGAAAAATTCAGGGATTCGTTTGGTTACCGATGGACTTACCCTTGAAAACGTTCTTCATATATTTCAGCCCGGTGAAATGGATACAACTCTTTCGATGAAAGAAAGATATAAAGTCAACACAGAAAAATTGCGAACAGGTAATATTCAAAAGGGTGCTGAAGTAGTAAGAGATTTAATGCTCATTAACAAAAAAAAGGCGCTTAATTTAAGTGAAAAGCATATGCTTGAGAGTGCAAAAAGAATTTTCATAAGTGAATTGGGTTTTGTTAGAGGGATTTCTGAAAATCAGGCAACCACACTGTTAAACAAAAGAATTGAGGAAATTTCCTGATTATACTTTCCTCAATTGCTGACCATAGCATTTTATACCTCGATACAATTATTGAGATCAGTTGAAAAGCTTGCTTCGTCAACTATTGTCAAGGTAACCCCATTATTATCCTTACATAAATAAATGATACAAATTTTTTTGTCCGTATCCTAAATCTAACCAAAAATTTTTATACTCACAATAAAGATATTACATTAACTTTCAATGAAAAAACCGACTTTAGATTAGAAATCTGAAATCGGCTTTTTCGATAGGAGAAGTCATCGAAAATCCGATGGCTTTTTAATATCCTCTAAAAACATATTGTTCTTTTGGTGCAGAAGTTGTGGACCAATCCTCTACCTCTAGGTAAGGAATGTTTGTTTTAAAGGGCTGGTAATAAATCGTTGAAATCTTTCCTTTAACAGTAATCCATTGATCGTTTTTCAATTTCGTGCCATCAGGCATTTCAACTAGCATTCCAAATACACCCGAGTCAGCGATACAATGAATCACACCAAATCGGAAAACAAAGAGCTGGTTCTTATTTACTGTTTCCGAATCATTGAAGGCGAAACCTTTAAACTCGATCTCTTTTCCCAGAAAATCACCAGGGAAGTTATAAATTGTTTCCATCCCTTTTAAATAATTTTTATCATCTAAAACAATCGTTTCTTTATTAACATATTTTTTCTTTTCCTTGTTCATTAATGCATCATAGTCATCTTTTGCATAATAGACACTCATATCGGGACGCAGAAATTGCTGCTGCATGAAGGGGTCTCCTGATCCTTCATCATAAATAGGAAAATGAAATCCCTTTGCTTTAACAATATTTGAATCAAGACTGGCAATCGGAAAAAATAATCCTGATATGATTGGAAAGGCGAAAATCGGATAGATCAACACCTTTTTATACCATTTGTCTTCTTTTGCATGCTTATGTCCACAATGTTCATGATCACAGTCAGCTTTTTCAGAATCATCCTTGTTTAGCTTCCAAATTTGGACAATAGTCAATATCAGTAAAGCATAACCCGCAGTTGCAGAAAGATAGGAATATTTCATGTTGATATATTTATTAATATCTCCTGTTATATGCAGGTGAAAGAGTAAATAAGTAAATCCAATTAATATTAAGCTTCTTATCATAGTTCCAACTCCTTAAAACCACAAAGAGTAGACAAAGACAACAACGAAAACGGATGAAACTATCATAAAATCCAACCGCTTTTTAAATGTTGCCAGCATCATCATCAAATTCTTAATATCTACCATTGGTCCAAACACTAGAAAGGCTAATAACGAACCAGTAGAAAATGTTGTTCTAAAAGAAGAAGCAATAAATGCATCTGCTTCCGAGCACAGAGAAAGAATAAAAGACAGAGTCATCATCACGATAGAGGAGGATGCTTGTCCCTGGCCAATTGAAACAAGTGTCGATGTCTTAATGTATGTTTGAACGGCTGCAGCAATTAGGGAACCAATAATTAAATATTTACCCATAGTGAAAAATTCTTCAACAGCATGTTCTAAGGTCTGCCCTATTTTTTTAAAGAATGAAATGGATTTTTCAACAGAATGGTGGTGGAGATGGACATGGTCTTTAAATGGACTCTCCTTATATCGGAAAGCTATTAAAGTGCCTACTAAAATAGCAACAATAATGGCTCCAATAGCTCGGAATAACGGCATCTTCCAATCACTGCCGAATGCTATATAGGTGGCAAACAAGACAACTGGATTGATAATCGGCGCAGTCAGCATGAAGGCAATGCCTGCAGAAATCGGAACCCCTTTAGAGACAAGCCTGCTAACGATTGGAACAATCCCACACTCACATGATGGGAATAAAATTCCTAAGAAACTTGCAAAGATTACTGCGAGTACTTTATTTTTAGGCATAATTTTTGCAATCATTTCTTCGGTTACAAATATTTGAATGATCCCTGATATGAGTACGCCTAATGTCACGAATGGCAGGGCTTCAATTAGGATTGATATAAAAATGGTATTCATCTGTAAAAAAGATTGCGGTAAGGCTAATCCTAGCATAGTAGGCCTCCTATAAAAGACTCATGGAACTACTATACTCTCATATAATTAATTCGTCCAAAAGTAAGTATTGGAATAAACTTAATTTTATCCATAAGGAAAGGATTCAATAGTTTCAAAGTGAGAGGGATATCGATTGTCGTCAATGGATTTTAAGTCTATATGCCAGGAACTACATCGATTTTTGTCTCCTTAGTCAAAAATTACTAGGTATGAATCATTCACACATGGAACTTAATTCGTTATAATAGTTGAGTATGTAAAAAATCAAAAAACTAATTAATAGTAAAAATACATGATTATGCTTAGTAATTTTAGGTAAAGTTCTCAAATGTATTTTGAAAGGTGGAGCATTTATTGACTATTGCAAAAGGAGAAACATTGGTTACTCAAATACGCCAATTAGATGCAAAAGGTTCAGGACAATCAGTTGTTTGGCGTGAAAATGAACAGGGAAATCCGAAGAAAATTAAGCTAACGATCCCACAGACCCTGCCAGGTGAAGAAGTGCGTGTGACTGTCGATCAGCCTGAGCGAAGAAGAAGAAAAGCGATACCGGAAGAAATTATCGTGGCACATCCAGAGAGAGTTGAACCATCCTGTCCACATTTTGAACTATGTGGGGGCTGTGTTTGGCAGCATTGGGAATACACCGGACAACTAAAACAAAAAACTGATCACGTAAGGCAGGCAATTGAAGCACAAGGATTTGATCCCAAGCTGGTTCGAGAAACAATAGGTATGGAAAAAGATCCTTGGCATTACCGCAACAAAATGGAATTTACCTTTGCACCTGATGGCTCGCTTGGGTTACATGAACAAGGGAACTTCCGTAAAATCATTTCACTTGAGACCTGTCTGATTGCAGGTGAAGAAATGGTAGAGGCTGCGATGGAAATTGCCAAATGGGTAAAGGATCACGAATTAAAAGGCTATAATAAAGATGCACATGAAGGTTTGCTTCGAAATTTAATGGTTAGGCAGTCTTTTGAGACAGGTGAAATGATGCTTGCGCTTTTTGCTACGGAAGCACCTATTGATACTCTTGAAAAGTCGGTTAGCAATTTAATAGAGCGAATTGAGAAGAAATTTCCTCAAGTCAAAAGCTTATTATGGCTTGAAAATACGCAATGGGCTGATCGGACTCAGTCGGAAAAAACCCATATATTAGCTGGACGTGATTTCATATATGATGAGATGTATGGTTATCGTTATCGCCTTTGGTTCGATACCTTCTTCCAAACAAATCCAGTACAAGCTCAAAAGTTAATTGAATTAGCTTTAGAAATGGGACAACCGCAAAAAACAGAAAAAATGATCGACCTTTTCTGTGGTGTAGGTACGTTTTCCCTTCCATTTGCCAGCCGAGTTGCTAAGCTTGCGGGAATTGAAATCGTAGAAACTTCGATTGAATCCGCGAAACGAAATGCAGAAGATAACGGAATATCAAACACCTACTTTTTAGCGAAGGATGCTAGACTTGGGATTGATCAAGTTCTAGAGAGCTTTGGAAACCCAGAATTATTATTGCTTGATCCACCTCGTTCTGGTGCCGGGGGAAAAGTTATGAGGAGAATTGGCCGTTCCACCCCAGAACGAATCGTGTATGTATCTTGTAACCCAGATACTTTCGCTACCGATATTAAAGAACTTGTACCTTTTGGATATGCGCTAGAGGCAGTCCAACCAGTAGACCTATTTCCACATACTGTACATGTCGAGTGCGTAGCGTTGCTAAAAAGAATTTAATATACAAAGAGCTCGTTTATTTTCCAATAAACGAGCTTTTTCTTCATGGACATTCTAGAGCACCAAAACAAATATTAAAATTTCTTGCCCTCCAACTTATAATTCTTTTGAAGAAACCGGTAAAAACAGCTTAATTCCTCGTTTATTAAACGGTAAAATTTTTAAATCCGCAATAAGATGACTTATGTATCCAGCAAGACAGGTGTAAAAAACACCATTTACTCCAAGGGACATTTCGAATCTGGAAGCAATAATTCCGAAAAAAATAACACCTAAGATTGAATGGGTATAGCTTCGATGCGAAACGAAGGACGCGATTAAAATATAAATCCCAAGTAGCATCAACCAGATTTCTGATAAGGTGAATGCTATCAATAGTACACCGATTGCTGTAATTGTTAACATGTGCTTTTGCTTGATCAAAGATGATATAAGCATCATCCCTAATCCGATACCGATCCCAACCCATCTCTCTTGTGCTGAACCCTCGAAAAAACAATAAAAGATCATCAAAATTCCGATTAACTGGGCAGCTGCCTGTATCACCTTATGTGATAAAGTGATTTTTTCACGGAGCTTTCCATCAATGTCCAAATCCGGGAACAAACCGGAAATACCTCCTAAACCAACTAATAAGAGTGTAGTAGAGGGGGAAGTATGATATGTGTTGGCAACAATAAATCCTGTTGCTGCTCCCAATGCTGCATGTGCTGTACCATTCAATTTTAAATCCACCTCTATAAGAATAATTGTGGCTCGTTACTAACAACCACGCATTATTAATTATATAACAAAACATTTGTTCTGTTTAGAGGGGAATTCAATTTTTATATTTGTTTTTATTAGTAGTTATATTATTTTAGCGAAAAGATAATTTATGAAGGGTATCAAGGGTAACCTAAGAACAGTAAAAATTTTTTATAACTTTTTTGGAAGGTCTTGAAATAGAGAGGGGAGAATGCATATGAAATGCCCGCAATGTGTTTATTCTAATCCAGATGAGGTAAAGTTCTGCTTGAACTGCGGACAAGATTTTGGTAAACGGGATAGTACTCAACAAGAACAAAACAGTCTATTTTACGAGTTTGCTCATTATGTTGACATGGTCCCGAGATATGAACGTTCTGTAGAACCTAAATTTCAAAATATATTTTCGCGGGTGTTCCGGAACCATAGTGAACTTGAGGCAGAGCGGCTTTTTATTGTGGGCACTGCCATAACAACCCCAAAAATCCAAGAAGTGAAGGACACATGGCCAAAACCTTGGCTTTTTGCGAGGGTATTCATTATTGCTCTTATTGCATTTTTGGGATTGTACTTAGGTGTCGACTTGTTCAAAAATATAAACTTTATCCCCGGTCTTATTATCGTGGGTGCATTTGCCGTTCCCTTTACCACGTTGATTTTCTTCTGGGAAATGAACGCTCCGCAAAATATTGCTTTTTATCGAATCATTTATGTCGTGTTTATTGGCGGGATCCTCTCCATGTTAGTGGCGTTGGTGTTTTTTGATATCTTAAAAAATAACATCAATCCCATTACGATTGGTATTGCCGAGGAGCTGGCAAAGGTTATAACCGTTATTTATTTTGTACGAAATCTTAAATATAGATATGTCCTCAATGGACTTCTCCTAGGTGCTGCCGTTGGGGCGGGCTTTGCCGCTTTTGAAACCGCTGGTTATGCCTTACGTTCACTTCTTTCCGGTGATCCTTATAATCTGTATATCACCATACTGTGGCGCGGTATTCTAGCTCCTGGCGGACATGTCGCATGGGCCGCTTTGACAGGTGCTGGCTTTTGTATTGTTCAAGGTGACAAAAAATTTGAACTTAACATGTTAATCAAGCCAAGTTTTATCCGTATTTTTATCCTTGTTGTTTTAATGCATGCCCTCTGGGACACTCCTATACCAGGTATGTTTCCTTTTGGACAAATCTTATTGATGGTCATATCATGGATTGTGGTTTTTCGACTAATCCGTATCGGCCTTAAAGAAATTGCTAATAAAAAGCTGCGACTAACTTATTTTCCATCAGAGGGAGCACCATAGTTAAAATATAGGAATAGAAAGGAAGCTGCCGAATCGACAGCTTTTGTTCTTTATCTAGAAAAAATCTAACAAGTTTTATAGGTTAAAAGCTGGGTATGATAAGAAGAGTAGGGGGAAAGGGATTAATTCTTTATTGAATCGAAATTTTTATTCATTTCTTGCAGAATTATATAAAATCAAAAATGAAAAGAAAAGGTAGGAAGCATGATGACTACTATAACCGTCCAACAATTAGCAGATAAATTAAAATTAGAAACACTAGCGGGTGAACAAGGACTAGATCGGGTTATTGACAACGATGATATTAATAGACCAGGATTAGAATTGACTGGTTATTTTGAGTATTTTCCAAAGGAGAGAATACAATTATTAGGAAAACAGGAAATTACCTATTTGCACTCGTTATCTAAAAAAGAACGTGATGAGAGAATTGGCAAAATCATCAAAGAACATCCCCCATGTATCATCATTACACGTAACCAAGAAGGACTTTCCTATTTAATTAAGCATTGCAACGAAGAAGGAGTAGCACTACTCAGAGCTAAAGAAAAAACGACAAGAGTTATTGGAACATTGAATAATTACTTAGGAAAAGAATTGGCAAAAAGTATCGGGATTCATGCGGTTTGTATGAATGTTTTTGGTGTGGGATTATTAATCAGAGGAGAAAGTGGAATCGGAAAAAGCGAATCTGCTCTATCTTTAATTGAGAAAGGACACCGCCTTATTTCGGATGATTTAGTCATTATAAAACAAATTGATCCTGAAACAATAATTGGTACACATAATCAGTCGAACCGTGATTTTTTATCGTTACGCGGTATTGGGATGATTAATGTACCAAGACTTTACGGTTCCGGTGCCTTTCAAGATGAAACGATAATTGATTTAGATATTGTATTGTCTGCATGGGATGAGAAAAAATACTATGATATTATTGAGGCCTCAACAGCTGTGGTCGATTATTTAGATGTATCAGTGCCACATCTTGAAATTCCGGTTCGTCCCGGAAGAGACATTGCGAGTTTAATCGAAGTAGCGGCTAAAAATTGGCGACTAGAACAACAAGGTTACATAGCCATTAATGAATTTAAAGAACGTCTGCATCATCCATAAGCACATATAGAGCTAAACACTTGAAAATTCGAGGAGTCACAAGAAATAAACTTCCTGTGTTTCTCCATTTTCAATCATTTTAGCAAATGATTACAGTCCCATCCTCTTTAATCTCAATTTGTTGTCCATCCTGAACAGCCTCTAAGAGCTTCACCCAACTTGATTAGCAATTAAAAACGACGCTGAGCTAATATGCATGCTCAGCGTCGTTTTTTCGGTTGTCTTTATTTAATAGAGGCTTCATAAATGTCCTGAATGGATTTAGACAGTACTTCATTGAATTCATCGTCTGTTTGATCGTCAGTTAGTCCCTGTGATAGGGCACGTGAGAAACTCGCGATCAATCCTTGATTACGTGCTAGCTTTTCATTGGCTTCTTTTTGCGTATAGCCGCCTGACAGTGCTACCACCCGTATAACATGGGGATCCTCCATTAAATCGCTATAGAAATTGTCTTCAGTAGGCAGGGAGAGTTTAAGCATGATTTTTACATCTTTACCAAGGGTGGATAATTGATTAATGATCTCTTCTTTTAATAGTTTTTCCGATTCAGCCTTATCCTCACTGTGAATATCCACTTCCGGTTCAATAATCGGAACAAGTCCCTTCGCTACGATTTGGTTCGCGATATCAAACTGCTGTTGAACAATTTTTTTGATACCAGCCGGATTGGCTCCCTTAATAACGGAGCGCATTTTCGTTCCGAAGATATTGCGTTCATTTGCCCGGTCTAAAAGCTCGTCCAAACCGTTAATAGGCTTCATGAGTTGAACTCCATCCTCAAGTTCTTCGAGCCCTTTATCGACTTTTAGAAAAGGCACAATACCTTTCTTCTCCCATAGAAAATCAGCTGTATATTGCTCGTCAATAAAACGATCCATAGTGTTTTCAAACAAGATCGCTCCCAAAACATACTGAGAATCAAATGCGGGACTCTTGATAATACGTGTTCTCATTTCGTGAACCAATGTAAACATCTCTTCATCGTTGGAATATCTGTTTTCATTAATGCCATACGACGCTAGTGCTTTTGGAGTACTTCCTCCGCTTTGGTCCAAGGCTGCTATAAATCCTTTTCCTGTTCTGATTCGTTCCAATTGCTTATTATTCATAATGGTTCTCCTTTCCGCTAAATCGAATTCTAATTCTGCTTAATTATACCATTATAACTTGAAACATACATGTGAGGTGCACTGCACAGAAGCAGACTTGATTTAAATTATTATTGTAGTGCACGTTAAGTTTTATACATTAATTTAAATCCAGAACACAAGGAAGTGGTGCCTATGACAATGAAGCGCAAACCCAATAGATTAGTAGCCAAGGAAAAACCGTATTTCTTACTGCAACATGCCTACAATCCAGTTAACTGGTATCCTTGGTCCAAAAAGGTTTTTATGATAACAAAACAGGAAAACAAGCCCATTACGACAGCATCGGTAAGTGGATTTAGGATCTATAAATGTCTATCATTGGGTGCCGATTTATAGGAGGAATTGGTGTCTCTGTATGTTCATATTGCATAATATATAATTATCTCTATTTTTTTACCCAATAAAGTCCAGTCCTAAGGTTGTTATATAGCATAAAAATATATTAAAGTTTCTTATTTTTAAGAGATGGTGACACTGAGTTGATATAAAAAAATTCCTAAAACTCGGAAATTGGCGACACGGGCGGATATAGTAAAATAAAGCTAAAAAAAATCTCGACTTGCTCCCCATAGTCCTACTGGCTGTATGAATGCGGCTGTAGACCACACGCAAACGGGCGCGACGAATGTGGCTGTGGCTATGAGCTCCCGATTCAGATGTTGTAAAAACTTTAGGAAGGGTGATGGGAAGACATCTACGATCATCAAGATGAGGATAATAATAGAACGAAAAATCAGTTTGATTCCTTAAAATCTAGGTACTTATCTGAACAAGAAATTAAATCAATAAATTCATGGATTTTAAAAATAAAAAATAAAGGCAATATTAAAAAAAGCAAAGAAATGAATGCACATGTAGAAAGAGCTATATTAACTCTTCAGTTAAAATATAAAATCATTGGAAATGGTAAGAATAGAATTGTCTTTGATCTTGAAAATGGATATGTACTAAAAGTTGCCATTAATAATTGGGGAATGAAGAGCAATAAAAAAGAATATAAGTTATTCTTTAATTCACCATCCCACATACAAAAACATTTATGCCCCGTAATGGAGTTTGGTTACGGATGGATTATAATGAAAAAAATGACACAAAAGATACCGCAAGATAAAGAATATGATCAAAAAATATCACAATTGATTGAGATATTTAAGGAGAATGGAATTAAACCAAGAGATATCAAAGAGAAGAATCTAGCACTTTCCGAAAATGGGGAATTTATAGTAATTGATTATGGGAATTTTGTTTAACTGGCGAGGAAGGTCGCAGAACTGGGTAAATATCATTTTCTATAGGGCATAATACAAGGGAGGCTCAGCCTCTCTCTATTTTTGTACATAAGAAAGGAGTTGATGCCTGATGACTACTGAGAGAAAAGCTAATAGACTGATACATGAAAAATCTCCATACCTTCTCCAACATGCTCATAATCCTGTAGATTGGTTTCCTTGGGGAGAAGAGGCTTTTGCTAAAGCAAAGGCAGAGAATAAGCCTGTATTTGTTTCTATTGGCTACTCCTAGTGGGTCTCTTAGTCCACTTGCCATTGGTGTCATGTCATGGAAAGAGAAAGTTTCGAAGATAAGAGTGTAGCAAAGCTCTTAAATGATCTGTTTGTGTCCATTAAGGTTGACCGCGAGGAGCGGCCGGATATTGATTCAATCTACATACAGGTTTGTCAGATGATGACAGGTCATGGCGGTTGGCCAATGAGTGTGTTTATGACCCCTGACAAAGTCCCTTTTTATGCAGGTACCTACTATCCAAAAGAAGCCCGTTATGGACAGCCTGGATTTAAGGATTTGATTCTAGGATTATCAAACAAATTTCAAGAGGACCCAAAACATATCAATGAAGTGGCTGAAAATGTTATGGAGGCACTAAGGCCTCCGCCAGGTAATGGGGCAACAGCCCAGTTATCGAGGGAAGTGATTGAAGATGCCTTTGATCATTTTGTTGAAACGTTTGATGGAAAGTATGGCGGCTTCGGTCAGGCACCGAAGTTTCCAATGCCGCATTCCTTGATGTTTCTGTTACGTTACTACAAATACAGGAACGACGAACATGCGCTCGACATGGTTATCAAGACGCTAGATGGACTCGCCCAAGGCGGAATTTACGATCATATCGGTTTTGGATTTTCACGGTACTCGACGGATGAGATGTTTCTAATTCCTCATTTTGAAAAAATGCTCTATGATAATGCCTTGCTTGCCATGGTTTATACAGAAACGTACCAGATTACAAAGGAAGTTCGATTCAAACAGGTTGCCGAGCAAATATTTACATATGTACTTCGAGACATGCATCATCCTGATGGCGGATTTTACTGTGCAGAAGATGCGGATTCAGAAGGGGTAGAAGGTAAGTTTTATGTTTGGACACCTCAAGAAGTGAAAGAACTATTAGGGGATGAATTAGGAGACCTATATTGTCAGGCTTATGATATATCCGAGCATGGGAACTTTGAGGAAAAAAACATTCCAAATTTAATTAATGAAGATTTAAAACAATTTGCCCTTCGCAACAATATTCCATATAAAAAATTGCAATACCAGTTGGAAGATGCAAGGCAGAGGTTATTTCAATCTAGAGAAATGAGGGTTCATCCTTATAAGGATGATAAAATCCTTACTTCATGGAACGGTCTAATGATCGCTTCACTTGCGAAGGCTGGGCGAGTTTTTGATCAGGAGGAATATCGAGTAGCGGCTGAAAAAGCCATTACCTTTATTGAAAATAACCTAATTGTTGATGGTAGATTGATGGTTCGTTACAGGGATGGTGAAGTGAGAAACAAAGGGTTTATAGATGAATATGCCTTTGTTTTATGGGCATATGTCGAAATGTATGAAAGTACATTAAATTTGGCGTATTTAGACAAAGCCAAAAGATTAACGAAAGAAATGATTGATTTGTTTTGGGATCAACAGGATGGCGGCTTTTTCTTTACAGGAAAGGATAATGAAGAATTGCTAGTTCGCCAAAAGGAAGCCTATGATGGAGCGATCCCTTCTGGAAATAGTGTTGCCACCCAGCAAATAATCAGGCTGGCCCGCCTGACAGGTGCCTTTGAACTAGAAGAAAAAGTTCAACAATTATTTGATGCCTTTGCATTGGAGATAACTCGTTATCCAGCCGGTCATACGGTATTACTGCAAAGTTATTTATTAACGCAAATGGGAATGAAGGAGGTAATAGTGTTAGCTGCATCTGGAGAGTCGGGCAAACTTTTGGAAGAACTACAACGAGAGTTCCATCCGGAAATTACCTTCCTTGTCAGTGATCGCCGTGATAAATTAGCAGAAACAGCGCCATTTACCATGGACTACCGCACGATAAAGGACAAAACAACCGTTTATGTTTGTGAGAATTTTGTGTGCAGTAAGCCCACTGCTGATATTGAAGAAGCGATAACACTAATAAACAGTAAAGACCGCTGACGTTAGCGGTCTTTACTGTGGTAATCCCAATATTTTAGAGTATTTGTATTTCCAGTAGGCTCACTTTTTACAACGTTACCATCTTTATCTTTGTAAACCTCATATTCCTCATATGTTTCCACGATATAACCATCGACTCTTTCGGTTTTCTCCAATTTCTCCTCCAATTCCGGCACATCTGATGATGGTTCAACGGCAGCAGGCTGAACGATGACAGGCTGATCCGCTGTGTAGGCATAGTTTATATTCAAAAATGAGTACGGTGAATCGAGATAGGCGGAAAAACCTATTAACAACAACAAGATAGAAACACTTGTAAAGGTTTTTAGTGTCATTTTCCAGGGCTCCTTTTTCTTTTGAATCCTCGTAACCCATTTTATGCATGTCCACTCAACATATGCCTATTTGCTTGCTAATTTTGCTGGATTTACGTGGGGACGATATAGAAGTAAAAGCACAAAGGCTACAATCGTAATGATTACTCCCGAAATGTAAGGAAGACCCATTGTAATTGAAAAGAGCAAGCCGCCAAGAGGCGGACCAATTATCCTGCCTAATGAGTCAAAGGAAGATAATAAGCCTGTCGTGCTGCCATGGCCAGCGGTGGAGGATTTTGTCAAAAGAGAAGACACACTAGGCCGAATCACTCCGTTTCCAAGCCCGAAAATAGTTAAAAAGATGGCTGCTGTTGTAAAATTGTGTACTAGCAAAATTAAGGCAAATCCAATCGCGGATACAATCATGCCGCCTTGAATGACTGCACTTTCACCGTATTTTTTGGTCAACCTTCCAACCAAACCACCCTGCACGATCGCACTCCCAAAGCCCATAATCATGAAGATGTAGCCAAGCTGGATTGAGGTCAATCCTGCTTTTTTCGAAGCAAAATAGGCGAACGTTGCTTCTAAACCGGAAAGGGATAACGATATTAAAAATTGAACGAAAAATAGAATCGAAACCGTACCAGTAAAGGCTTTCCAAATCGATAGTCTTTCCTTTACAGGATCGCTTGAATGATTTTTGGATTCCTTTAAAAGAAGTAGAACTAGGAACAGGGTAATAAAGGAAGACCCACTTGCTAAATAAAAGGGCATATTCAAGTTTATTTTTGAAAAAATACCCCCGATAGCCGGACCGAAAACAAAGCCTAATCCTGTAGCTGCGCCAATAATCCCCATGCCTTTACCGCGATTTTCTTCCGTCGTAATATCGGCAACATAAGCCATCGCTGTTGGCATATTAGCTGCAGATAGCATACCACCCAAAATTCGTGCAGCAAATAGCATCCAAAGCTCGGTGGAGAGAGCCTGAATCAAAAAGGAGATGGCAAGACCAGCTATTCCAATCATCATTATTGGTTTTCGTCCGATGCGGTCGGAAACCTGCCCCCATATAGGTGCAAATATGAGCTGCATGAGAGAATAAACTGCCATTAATAAGCCGAGCTCAGTGGGATTTGCCCCAATTTTCTCAGCGTAAAAGGGTAAAACCGGAATGATAATTCCAAAACCCACCATAACCAAAAACATAACGACAAATAAGATCGGTAAAGCCCTCTTTGTTTGCAACGAATTCTCACTCCCCAGAATATGCAGTTAAACAGTTGTTCCTAATAAGAATAATGGAAGTGAACGTACTAAAACAAGCACTTAACCACAATTATTTCCTTGCATAGTAATACTATGGGAAAATTACATGGTGTGAATCTTTGAAACAACCTACTAGTGGTTGGTTTGGCAGCAATAGTGTAAGGCTTTTTTTGATCCATAATCAAATAGGAAAATGGGTAAATGGGAAAATTATCAAATTGATAGGAAATAAGTCGTACTTTTTATGTTCATAATTTTATAATAATTTGCTATGATAAAAAGGAAAATATGATGCTTTGGGGATGTTGGGATGAATAAAAAATGGGAAAAACAAATTGACCCAAATAATAAGTATGGCGGGGCATTTATCCTTGGGGACAGGAATGTAGAAATACCTCCAAATGCTGTTGTTTCGGTTACAAGGGGAGAGCAATTTAATATACCTCGGTTAATCATTAATGGGTTTTTAAACCAGATGATCATGAAGGCAATGTGTAAAAATGAAAATTTGCTTTATGCTGAGTTGAAAGGCCAACTTGAAGGCGGCGTTGGTCAGACGATGACGATTTGGGCAGCGGGAAAAGAGATGAATTCATTCCGAACTAGCGGTATACACAATATTGCTCGAAAGTTTTTTAGTTGGGTATTTTATAGTGGTAAAGTGCAATCTTACTTTTTAACCTGGAAGGCGAATGGACGAATTCCGAGCTATGATGAAGCAGCCGAAATTGTCACTACTTATGGACGACACTTTGATGGAGGAAAGTTGGTTAGAAAAGCACAGCAACCTAATGATATTGATAAAAAACCAAGCTAGAATATTGTAGACCACGTCTACTTAGGGATTTGGATGAATTTTTTCCTAGAAACCCGAAGTAGAAGGAGTCTACAACCTACGTAGAGGGTATATTCATTGGGTTTTGCAACAAATTCGAGCCAGAATCCGCAAACTAGCAAGCACTAATCGTTTGCTAGCAAATAAATAGCAAATTGATAGTTCTAATTTAGCATAGAGATAATAAATAAAAAACACATCTCCAAAGGGAAATGTGTTTTTATTTCACTGCTTTTCTCGTACTTTCCGATGCAAAGTCCGCTATTATGACGAGAGCCATATAACATAATAGGAGAAGGGTAATTTGCGTGTAATTGAAAAAGCTCATCGCGAGCTTAAAATCCATCCCTAAACCCCCGGCTCCGACAAAACCAACAACTATTGTGGTTCTCATTATAACTTCCCAGCGGTAAAGAATATAGGTCAGAAATCTTGGTAAAACAGTAGGGAGGATGCCATAGAAAAAGATCTCAATTTTGGAGGCACCAGCTGTTGCTAGATTTCGGATTGGGCGAGAGTCCATATCTTCAATCACTTCAGCCCATAGCTTACCAAGGATCCCGAAGTTGTGAAGGGCAAGTGCAAGAGCTCCGGGTAATAGACCAGGTTTAAAAATAAAAATGATCATCATCGCCCAGACAAGCTCTGGAACGGCCCTTGAAAAAATATAAAAAACCCGGACAATCCCATAAAGAAGCCAATTATACCATTTTTTTGAACCGGTTAATTTTCCATTAGCGATATTCCGTGCTGCAGGAAGGACTGTTAAAAAGGCCGCAATGGTTGCGAATCCAATCGCCATAATACTCATTTCAAGCGTTTCAAGTGTAAGTTTCAATGCAACAGCCCAGCTTTCCCCATCAAGAAATGCCGGATTATCACTACCGATGCCAATAAGCCCGCCGAAAAATCTCTTGGCGGCTTCGAGGTTTTTATCAGAAAGTAATTCAAAAAATTTGGCATTCTCACCTAGATTAATATAAATCCAAGAAGCTAGAATAAGCATCAATGTGAAAAATACCGATCTCCAACCAGAGCTAAACCCTCGTTGTCTTTTACGTTCTGTTAAAGCTCTGCGGACATAGTTACTCCAAATATCTACAAAAATTACAAGTGCAATCAAGAAAAAGACAAAAGCCCACACTCGATCATATTTTAAATCTTGAAGTGAGAGTTGAATTTGATATCCCAAGCCGCCAAGTCCAATAAAGCTCATTATGGCGGAGGAACGGATGGCACATTCAAAACGGTACATGGTATAGCTAATCATATCGGCCCAAATTAAAGGAAGATAACCGTAAATCAGAGTTTGCAGCTTGCTGGCACCTGCTGATTTTAGGGCTTTAATTGGCTCTTCCGGTACGTCATTTAACATATCCGCAAAAATTCGTCCAAGAATGCCGCCGTAGGGAATAGCAAGTGCAAAAATAGCCGCATAAGGAGAGAGACCCACAGCCGCCACAAAAAGCCATGCCCAAATGAGTTCATGAATGGAACGAGTAAACCCCAATATCCCTCTAAACAACACCTTTGAAACGATTCTGGATGTTTTATTGGAAGTCAAAACACCAGAGGCGAGGGTCCCAACGATAAACGCATAAATAATAGCAAGAAACATCCCGACAACTGCGTAGGCAAGTGTGATCCAGGCTGATTCGAATCCTAATAATAAGACATCTGGGGACAAATCCGGATGAATGAGGCCTTCACCAATCTGCAATAATGTGGGAATCCCGCCGGAATGGACTAAATTTGCATTCCATTGGATGGAGAATAGGCTCCAGACGAAAACAGCACCTAACAGTAATGTAAGGGCAAAACGATTATGCAATCGAAAGACCAAACCTAGTTTCATAGTTGATCACCGCTCTTTAGCTCGTATAGCTCAGCTAATAGGTCATCTGTAACTTGTTCCGTCGGTAAATCAAAGAAGATTTCTCCCTTTCTCATTGAAATAATCCTTGTAAAATATTTTCTGGCGTATTCAACGGAATGCAAGCTTGTTAGTAATGTCTGCTTTTCTTCACGAACAATTTTTGTCAGCATGGCAAGGATATCGTCGGCTCTTGCTGGGTCGAGAGATGCAACCGGCTCGTCTGCTAATATAATTTCAGGATTTTGAACCATCAGCCTAGCCATTGCAACACGCTGCTGTTCGCCACCGGATAATGTAGAGGTGATTTCAAACGCCTTGCCCTGAAGTCCAACCCGATCCAGAGCTTGTATGGCCAGTTCTTTTTCCTGAGGGACAATTAAAGAAATAAGCGATTTAATGGTTCCCCAATCAGAAAGTTTCCCGGCTAACACATTATGAATGACAGCTAAAGGACCGATTAAATCAAATTGCTGGCGGATGACACCAATTTTTTTTGCAAAAAGTTTCCCTTTTTTATAAGAAGAAAGAGGCTGGTCATCAATCAGAAGCTCTCCTCCTGATAGTGATACCAGCCCAGCTATAGAATTAAGCAATGTTGTTTTACCAGCACCGCTTGGTCCTATTAAAGCAACTAATTCCCCCTGATTAATGGTAAAAGAAAGGGAAGATAGGGCTATCTTCCGCTCAAAGTTTTTTGTTATATTGTTTGCTTCAATCATTGGTTTTGAAGACATCTCTACTACACCTACTACTTAATAATCTCTAATTCTTTCGCAACTTGTTCAATCTTTTTGTAATTTTCGTTCTTTGTTTCAACAAACTTATCAGTTTGGAACAAATCCGCAATATCTTTTTGGTCGCCAGTAATGGAAAGAAGGGCATCTTTTACTTTTTCCTTCGTGCCTTTACCAAAAACATCTTCTACATTGCTATTGATCGTCCAGTTGTAATCGAAATAAGGGGGAGTAGTATAAAATACTTTTACTTTATTTGTATCAACTTTTCCTTCTTTAACAGCTGCTTCCCAAACTGCTTCGTTTAAAGCACCTGCTTTAAAGGCACCTGATTCAACAAGCTTGTAAGTGGTGTCATGTGAGCCAGAGAAGTTCGGTTTGCCATCAAAGTCTTTGTTGGGATCAATTCCTGCTTCAGTTAAGAAGTAACGTGGCATTAAATGACCTGATGTGGAACTTTCGCTCCCAAACGTAAAGGATTTGCCTTTTAAATCTTCTAATTTTGAAATATTTTCAGTCGATTGGGTGATGAATACCGAGTGGAACTCAGCGTCACGTGGTCTTTGGACAATTGACTCTGCGTCTGGGACAAGGTTTCTAGCCTGGACACTTGTTAAGCCGCCGAACCAAGCCATATGGATTTCCCCACGTTGAAAAGCTGTTACTAATGCAGCATAATCAACAGACGGAACGAATTCTACTTTCATCCCTGTTTTTTCACTCAAGTATTTAGCCGTTGCAGTCATTCCTTTATCGAGAACAGCAGCATTTTGGTCAGGAATCGCACCAATTTTAAATACTTCAGTTGTTGTTTTTGTCTCTTTTTTTCCTTCACTTGTCTTTTCATCTTTTTGGCTGCCACAAGCAGCTAATGAAAATACAAGCAAAGCTAATAATAGAACAGAAAGCAATTTTTTCATTAATGTTAACCCCTTATATATTTATTATTATATTGTTGCCTTTTACATTATAGGTAAAGAATTAAACCTTATAAATTCATATTATCTATAATTGCTATCTATATCAATCGATAATATAGATAGGGTCCAGTGTGTTAATAGAGAAAACCCCTGCAGTTAAGCAGGGGCCTTGACGTAATTTCTTAAACTGTTAATTGTGACCATTCTTCGACATTCCAAACTTTTGTTACCCAATCTTCATAAAATTCAGGCTCATGGCAGACTAGAACAACCGTTCCTTTATATTCTTTTAGGGCACGTTTCAATTCTTCTTTGGCCACGATATCTAAATGGTTGGTTGGCTCATCAAATAAAATCCAGTTACTTTCATTCATCATCAGTTTACATAAGCGAACCTTTGCTTGTTCACCACCGCTTAGTTGATTCATCGGACGGGAAATGTGTTCGTTCTTTAAACCGCAGCGGGCAAGTGCAGCCCGAACTTGACTTTGATCCATGGAAGGGAAGGCATTCCAAACATCATCAATCGGTGTCATATTTCCTGCTTTTACTTCTTGTTCAAAATAAGAAGGGAAGAGGAAATCTCCGTGTTCGACCTTTCCATTTAAAGGATCGATTTTACCAAGCATCGTTTTAAGAAGAGTTGATTTTCCAACCCCATTGCATCCAATAATCGCTACTTTTTCCCCTCGTTCAAGTGTCATATTCATTTTTGGCAGAAGGGGGTGTGAATAACCAATTTCTAAATCACTTGCTTCAAAAACATACCTGCTGCTGCTGCGTGACTCTTTGAAACCAAAGGTAGGCTTCATAGCCGTTTCCGGACGGTCAATCCGTTCAAGGCGGTCAAGTTGCTTTTGACGGCTTTTTGCACGACCTGTAGTGGAATAGCGGGCTTTATTTTTCGCAATAAAATCTTCTTGTTTTTTAATGAAATCCATTTGTTTTTCATATGCGTTAATATGCTGATTCTTATTGATTTCCGCAAGTTCAAGAAATTTTTCATAGCTGGCTGTATAGCGAGTCAACTTTGAAAATTCCAATTGAAAAATAACATTTGATACTGGATTCATAAATTCGGTATCATGGGAGATTAAAATAAATGCATATGGATAGTCTTTTAGATAAGAAGTTAACCAACGAATATGCTCAACATCTAAATAGTTTGTTGGTTCATCGAGTAATAAAACCTTAGGCTGCTCTAACAAAAGTTTTGCAAGAAGAACCTTTGTACGCTGTCCGCCGCTGAGTGCTGCCACGTCACGGTCTAAACCGATGGCATCAAGACCTAAGCCACGTGCGGCTTCTTCAATTTTAATATCTAATGTATAAAATCCTCCAGCATCAAGTACATCTTGGATTTCACCCATTTTTTCTAAAAGTTCTTCCAGCTCTTCAGGAGAGGCATCGGACATTTGTGCAATGACTTCATTTAATTCCTTTTCCTTTTCATAAAGAGGGAGGAAGGCATCACGTAAAACATCTCGCATCGTTCTGCCCGAAGTAAGGACGGTATGCTGATCTAAATAGCCATAATGAACACCTGGCGTCCATTCGACGCGGCCGCTATCATGAATTAATTGACCAGTAATTATATTCATTAAAGTAGATTTACCGACACCATTTGCCCCAACAAGGCCAACATGGTCTTCTGCTAATAAACGAAAGGAAACGTCCTTAAATAAAGTCCGATCCCCAAATGTATGGGATAAATTTTCAACAGTTAATAAACTCATTATTTTGTAATCCTCGCTTTGTTCAAGAATTAATACATTATTACATCATACTAGATTTTTAAAGATTCGACTAGATTTTTAAGGAGAAATTTACTGTAATTTAATTGGTAAATAAATAAGAAGAAACTATGAGAGAGCTGTTCTACTGGTTTTTGAGGTTTTTTGGCCATTTTCAAATAATATTCATGAAGTCCTTATCAAGTTATGTGCTTGTACATATTATATTAGAAAAGAGTGAAGGGAGTGGTTTAATTGGAGGTCAACCAAGATGGAGTTAGGATTGGTACCATTTCCGGCGGCATTGTCAATTTTGGTGGCACTGTTATTATTTCACCGATAACGGTATCAAAGACAACTACAGGAGTGGGTGGGAATACCATCACGGTTACTGAAAGGGATTCTTCTACGCTGGATAGTAAGTCTGGATTAATGGGAATCATCAGACAGAGTTTAGGGTAACTCTGTCTGAATTTTTGTGTATTTTTTGATCATTATTGACCTCTAAATGCTCTTTTTCATTCCACAATGTTGGCATTCTCTTATGAACTTGTGGTTTGAAGTTGAACTTTTAAAATTAGCATTTCCACAATTGTCACAACGTCCACTTCGGATGTCTGGATATTCCTTGAAATTATAAATGATGGTAGTGTCATAACCCTTAGTATCGGTTTCTTGATTATCCATAATATCACCTTATTTTTAGATTTGCGTATTTATATTATTATATCATTTTCAATTAATGAAGGTAAGAAAAAGCCTTGGAAAGTGAGATAGCAAGAAAACTCCCTTCACAATAAAGGAAGGGAGTTTTTTGGAATGCATAGTAAAAATATACAGTTATTTAGGCAACACTTTGATTAGTGTTTTCAGTGGCATTGCTTTGTTTAATAGGTTTTGCCACATTGAAGACAATGTTTAAAAATATTGCTGTTAAGCTTCCGGCCACAATCCCACTATTTGTGAGAATTTTGATACTTTCTGGCAGCTGGTCAAATAAATTAGGCACTGTTGTCACACCAAGTCCGACACCAACAGAGCAGGCAATAATAAGGAGATTTTCTTGAGATGAAAAATCTACCTTGCTTAGCATTTTGATACCAGATGAAATGACCATTCCAAACATGGCTACCATGGCGCCACCTAGAACGGCAGTAGGGATAACAGTCGTTAACGCTGCAATTTTAGGAACAAAGCCTAGGAAAATTAAAATACCAGCAGCAGTATAAATGACCTTTTTATCTTTTACTCCTGAAAACTGTACAAGTCCTACATTTTGTGAGTAGGTGGTATATGGGAAGGAATTAAATAAAGCGCCAATTACACTTGCAAGACCTTCAGAACGATATCCTCTTACTAAATCATTTTCCGTAAGCTTTTTACCGGTTATGTCACTTAAAGCAAAATAGACACCTGTTGATTCTACCAGACTAACAATCGCTACCAATGTCATTGTAATAATCGGTGCCAGTTCAAATGATGGGACTGCAAAATGTAATGGCGATACCATATGGAACCATGACGCATCTCCAACAGCAGCAAAGTTAACTTTCCCCATCAAGAAAGCTGCGATGGTTCCACCAATTAATCCTATAAGAATAGAAATAGCACGAATAAAGCCTTTTGAAAAGCGATAAAGGAAAATAATGAATAATAGCGTACCGAAAGCTAGACCAATATTGGACAATGAACCGAAATCAGGACTACCTTGACCACCTGCGACATTATTCATGGCAACGGGAATAAGAGTGAGACCAATGATGGTAACCACTGAGCCAGTTACAACAGGAGGAAAGAAACGAATCAGCTTTCCAAAAAATTTGGCAATTAACATGACAATGATTCCTGAAATCAAAATAGAACCATAGATAGCGGAAAGTCCATACTGTCCGCCAATTGCAATAATGGGCCCTACTGCTGTAAATGTACAACCAAGCACAATCGGAAGACCAATACCAAAATAGCGGTTCTGCCAAACCTGTAAGAGAGTGGCGATTCCACTCGTTAGAATATCAAGTGAAACGAGATAGGCTAATTGTTTACCAGATAAATGAAGGGCACCGCCGATGATGAGAGGAACAATCACTGCCCCTGCATACATTGCGAGTACATGTTGAATTCCTAAAGAGGCTGTTTTCATAGGATTTTGTTTCATTAGATTAGTTCCTCCACATTTTCATTGATAAATTGAACTTCTCCGTTTGTAAGGGAGGCAATCCTAGCTAAGGATTCAACCCTAAAACCCAGTTGCTCCAACTTTTTGGCCCCTGGCTGAAAAGACTTTTCAATCACAATGCCAATTCCAATTACAGCGGCACCACTTTGTTGAACGATATCTAATAAACCTAGCGCTGCTTGTCCGTTTGCAAGAAAATCATCAATAATAAGTACTCGATCCTTTTCATTTACATATTTTTTTGAAATGGAAACTTCATTCGATTCCTTTTTTGTAAAAGAATCAACGGTTGCTGTAAGTAAATCTCCAACAAGTGTTAAGGACTTTCTTTTTCTAGCAAAAACTACTGGAACATTCATATATAATCCTGCCATAACTGCAGGGGCAATCCCGGAAGATTCTATTGTGACAATTTTAGTAATTCCATCATTTGCAAACCGTGCGGCAAACTCCTTACCAATTTCATTCATTAAGACTGGGTCAATTTGATGATTTAAAAATGAATCCACTTTTAGTACATGGTCAGAAAGTACCAGTCCATCCGTTTTGATTTTATCCTCTAGCAATCTCATGTTAATTTTCCCCCTAAAAAAAAATAAAAGCCCAAAGGTCTATGCTCACATCAACAAATGAGTGAGGCAATGTCCTTTGGGCTTACTATCCACACGGAAAAGAATAGCATATAAAAAAATGCAAATTCTCATTACCCACTCATAGTCAGACTGTTAATGGCAATCTGGTAGAAACTCGCGGGCCATATCCCCGCTATTATATGAGTGAAACCTTATTAATTTATTCACATTATAACATGATATAAGGGCAATTCAATCCTTTTTTCATAATAAAAACGAATGATGAATAAAATATATCGAATATCATTCGTCTTTTGGAAACGTTTCATCTTTTAAAGTAATCGGTTCTTTATTTTTTGTTTTTGTCCGTTACTAGTGAACAAAGGAAAAGAAATATGATAAAGTATAGTTAAGGAATCCTTATTTTACAATGTTTGATAAATATTAGTTGTCCATTTGAGACGGACAAATATTCTTTCGGAAATTAAAAAACGGAACGAATTTGATTAAGGGGGAATGAATGATGTCAAGTAATGATTTGGAGAAATTTTTAAATGATAATCTTGAGGATTTAAAAAGAAAAGGTTTATACAATGTCATCGACCCACTTGAAAGTCCAAATGGCCCAGTTATTACGATTAATGGCAAAGACCTTATCAATCTTTCTTCGAACAACTATTTAGGTTTAGCAACAGATGAGAGACTAAAAAAAGCTGCCACTGAGGCAATTGAAAAATATGGAGTAGGTGCTGGTGCTGTTCGTACCATCAACGGAACGCTCAAGCTCCATGTTGAATTAGAAGAAAAATTAGCTGAATTTAAACATACCGAAGCAGCAATTGCGTACCAGTCGGGTTTCAATTGCAATATGGCTGCGATATCGGCTGTAATGGATTTACATGATGCGATTCTTTCAGACGAATTAAATCACGCCTCTATTATAGATGGCTGTCGTCTTTCTAAAGCAAAAATTATCCGGGTGAATCACTCCGACATGGAAGATTTACGCAAAAAAGCAAAACAAGCAAAAGAGTCGGGTCTTTATAATAAGGTAATGGTCATTACCGACGGTGTATTTTCGATGGATGGGGATATTGCGTTATTACCTGAAATTGTTAAAATTGCCGAAGAATTTGATCTGATTACCTACGTAGACGATGCCCATGGTTCTGGTGTTCTTGGAGATAGCGCAGGGACAGTCAAACATTTTGGCCTTACAGATAAAGTTGATTTACAAATCGGTACTTTATCAAAAGCCATTGGTGTAGTGGGCGGCTATGTTGCAGGTAAGAAAAACCTAATTGACTGGTTAAAAGTACGCAGCCGTCCATTCCTTTTTTCAACTTCGTTAACACCAGCCGATGTAGCAGCAAGTAAAAAATCGATTGAAATTTTAATGGAGAGTACCGATTTAAATAAGAAACTTTGGGAAAATGGTACCTATCTGAAAAAAGGCTTGAAAGCATTAGGCTTTAATATAGGTACCAGTGAAACCCCCATTACTCCATGTATTATTGGCGATGAATCACTAACACAGCAATTTAGCAAACGATTAATAGAAGTAGGGGTATACGCAAAAGCAATTGTCTTCCCAACTGTACCACAAGGAACCGGACGTGTCCGCAATATGCCAACTGCTGCCCATACAAAAGAAATGCTGGACCAAGCCATTTTAATTTATGAAAAAGTCGGCAAAGAATTGGGTGTTATTTATTGATAATAAACAAGACACTTTACACATGAAGGTGACGTATTTATAAGTACAGTTAAATTCAGCATAAGTGTAGAGGACGGAGTAACGAAGATGAAGCGTATTTTAATCACAGGTGCTTTAGGGCAAATTGGATCAGAACTAACCGTAAAGCTTAGAGAAATCTATGGAGCAGATAATGTTATTGCGACAGATATCAAAAAGAATGATAGTGAAGCAGCGCAAAGTGGTCCTTTTGAGACGGTCAATGTAACCGATTTAAATAAGATGATGGGGACAGCCAAGAAATACAAAGTTGATACCGTGATGCATTTAGCTGCCCTCTTATCAGCTACGGCAGAAGCGAAGCCTGTATTTGCTTGGAATTTAAATATGGGTGGGCTGATGAATGCTCTTGAAACTGCTCGGGAACTGAATGCCCAATTTTTTACCCCCAGCTCGATAGGAGCATTTGGACCATCTACGCCAAAGGATGCCACTCCACAGGATACCATTATGCGTCCTACGACCATGTATGGGGTGAATAAAGTTGCTGGAGAGTTATTGGCTGATTATTATTTTCATAAATTTGGTGTTGATACACGTGGATTGCGTTTCCCAGGGTTAATCTCTTATGTTGCACTCCCAGGAGGTGGTACAACGGATTATGCTGTTGAAATCTATTATGATGCAGTTGAAAAAGGTAAATTTACCTCCTACATCGATAAGGGTACTTACATGGACATGATGTACATGCCGGATGCTTTACATGCCATAGTCGACCTAATGGAAGCAGACGGTTCCAAACTACGACATCGCAATGCCTTTAATGTCACAGCGATGAGCTTTGCACCTGAAGAAATTGCTGCTAGCATTGCTAAATATGTCCCAGGCTTTGAGATTTCCTATAATGTCGATCTGGATCGTCAAAAAATTGCCGATAGCTGGCCAAATTCTATTGATGCAACTGCAGCAAGGGAAGAGTGGGGCTTCAAGATTGAGTATGATTTAGACAGTATGACAAAGGAAATGATTGAAAAACTGCGAATGAAACTTTAATATAAAACTCCTTATCCATCTCGGGTAGGGAGTTTTTAGGCCTTTTTTAGGGTATTGGCCATTGTGGGATCATTTATTAGGGTATGGCTCTTTACCCATCAATTTATGGATATTTTTCCATAAAATTATAAATTTTAGCTTATAAACAACAAAAAAACAACGAAGCCCCAAAAGCTTCGCTGTTATCTTTTTACATAAATAAGTTTATCTTTTTTCTCAGTAACTCTCCCGACAATAGCCGCTCGGAAAACACCATTTTCGTGAAGTTTATCCACATAACTTCTTGCATCCTCTTCATTCAAGGAGACGAGTAAACCACCAGAAGTAATGGCATCACAAAGGACAAGCTGTTCTTCAGGAAGAATATCCTCGTAAACCGCATCATCGTTTAACCATTTATGATTCGATTTTGAGCCTCCAGGAACTACTCCATTTTTTGCTAATTCAATCGTTCCATCAAGAATTGGCACTTGATTCAATGAGATTTCAAAACTCACACCACTTCCGCGTGCCATTTCACTGCCATGACCAAGTAAACCAAACCCCGTTACATCTGTAACAGCATGCGGCTGGTAGTTCGTCAAAACTTCCGATGCTGTCTTATTTAACATCGCCATTGTATCTGTGACAATTTGCTCCTGTTCTTGGGTGACAACACTTCTCTTGATTCCCGTTGTCATAATTCCCACACCGATAGGTTTCGTCAGTACAAGAACATCACCAGGTTTGGCCCCGACATTTTTCCACACCTTATCTGGATGAACGATGCCCGTAACAGAAAGGCCAAACTTAGGTTCTTGGTCATCAATGGAATGACCTCCAACAGTTATCGCACCTGCTTCTTTTACTTTATCTGCTGCACCGCGAAGAATATCAGCTAACATGTCGGCACCAAGCTTCTTAATCGGGTAGCCGACAATATTCATGACGGTTTTCGGCTGTCCACCCATTGCATAGACATCGCTTAATGCATTTGCAGCAGTAATTTGACCAAACATGTATGGGTCATCCACGATAGGAGTAAAGTAATCGACTGTTTGAATCAGGGCAATAGAGTCGGTTAATTTATACACCCCGGCATCATCAGAAGTATCAAGTCCCACTAATAATTCAGGAACAGGTTCTTGTTTTGGTAATTGACGCAAAACTTGCGCCAGGTCCTCAGGACCAATTTTGCAGCCTCAACCAGCTTTTGTTGATAAAGAAGTTAGGCGTATTTTGTCATGTTCACTCAAAGAGTCCACCTCCATTTTCATAGTATACCTCTTTGGGTTAAAATCCGCACTATTCGTGCTGAACTTTTGCAGGACAGAGGGAGTTACGATAAAATATTTTTACTATTGTGGTATTTCAAATTATTTGTAAAAGGGGGCTTTTCATGAAGCATTACCAATTGGTTGTAGAATTTTGTATGCAATGAAACTATGCACCAAAAGCTGCGAGGTTCGCGGAAAAGCTGTTAAACCATTTTAATCGGAACATCGAAAAATTAGAACTGATACCAAGTTCAGGTGGAGCATTCGAAGTATCGGTAAACGGAGTAAAGACTTATTCCAAGCTTGAAACAGGTGTGTTTCCAGATATAGAAGAAATGATTGAAATCATTTCTTCTATATAAAGTGAATAATACAAAGCCCTCATATCATTTGTTATGAGGGTTTTGTATTAACGGAAATATTATTATGTAAACTGATGAAAAAAAAATAAAATCATAGCTAGAATTTAAGGGAGGGTAATATATCTGTTTTTTTCGATATCTGATTCTGTTTTTGAAATAAATATCTCTAATATTCCATTCGTAAATACAGCAGATACTTTTTGTCTAGTAACAAGAAAAGGAAATTCGATTGAACGAATCTTATTGCTATGCTGCGAGGAAGGGGGGGATTTTTTTGCAGAAATAATTAATTTTTTCTCTTCTATATATACTTTAATATCCGAGGCTTCAAAGTCATTTAGGATTGCTTCAACAATCCAGTCATTTTCTGTTTCCAAAAGGTCGATTTGAAACTGTGTCTGATCATAATAAGATGTAAGTGGGTCGAGAAAATAGTTTTCCAGCCACTTCTCCACCATATCAATATCAACAATTTGATTTGGCGAATGTTTCTTTTTCTTCATATCTCAATCCCCCTTGCTCGTATCATTTTATTCTGGTCAGAATTAAAATGTGAAACAAATATGTTATAATAGAATAAAGAAATCTAGTTGCTTGGCAAGCCCTAATGGGCGAGGACTGAAATGTTGATGCAATTAAGCTTGAATAGGTGGTTCCTATTGAATCCAAGTAGGATTGTGAAGGAGTTTTTATGTTGAAAGAGTGGTTACGATCAATACCAGCAGTCCATGAGCTTCAAAATCATGGAGAATTTTTAAATCTTCTGAAACAGAGTCAGCTAGATCATTCTCAGCTTACAAAACAATTAAAAGATCTCATTGAGCAAATAAGGGAAGCAATCATAAATGGTACATGGCAAGGAGCTATTCCAGGTACAAACCATTTTATTGATGAATTGTTTATAGCTTTAAATGCAAACGTAAAAAAACAATTTTCTTATACAATAGAAAGAGTCATTAATGCAACGGGAACTATTTTACATACCAATCTTGGCAGGGCAAGATTAAGCGAAAATGCCATTAGTCATGTGGTTGAAACCGCTCAAAATTATTCAAATCTTGAATATAAACTAGCGGAAGGGGAACGTGGTTCACGACATAGTCATGTGGAAGCATTAATCAGGGAATTAACTGGTGCTGAAGCAGCCATGGTTGTCAATAACAATGCCTCCGCTGTTTATCTTGTATTAAGGGCACTTGCTAAAGATAAAGAGGTCATTGTTTCACGCGGGCAGCTTGTTGAAATTGGAGGCTCTTTCCGTATCTCTTCTATAATGGAGGAAAGTGGTGCAACACTAAAAGAAGTGGGTACAACTAATAAAACACATCTTTATGATTATGAAAAAGCCCTTACTCCTGATACTGCAATTGTGATGAAAGTTCATACGAGTAATTTTAAGGTGATTGGGTTTACGAAATCTGTTGAAACCGATGAAATCATCCAACTAACCAAGGGTCTTGAGGATGTAATATTTTATGAAGATCTTGGAAGTGGTGCGTTGTATGACTTCAGAAAACATGGAATAGGTGAAGAACCTATCGTGAAAGAAGTTATTGAAATGGGGGCTGATGTTGTTACCTTTAGTGGTGATAAGCTTCTTGGCGGTCCACAAGCAGGGATTATTGCTGGTAAAAAAGAAATTATTAATCAACTGAAAAAACACCAATTAGCCCGAGTGGTTCGAGTCGATAAAATGACATTAGCAGCCCTTGAAGGGACATTAATCGATTACGCCAGAGGGGAAGCAGCAATGCGAACGATCCCAACCATTCGTGATTTATTAGTTTCTATTCATGAATTAGACGAACGATCGAAAGCTTTTGTTACAATTTTGTTACAAAAAAACAACCATTTTCAGGCTAAAATTTTTGAAGATTCTAGCCAAGTGGGTGGGGGAACCATGCCAGATGTTTTACTGCCAACCATGGTCATTGCGCTAAAACATGATTCTTTAACGGCAGAGCAGCTGGGCAGAAAGTTACGAACAGAATCGAAGCCAGCGATCATCGCTCGCATACAAAAAGACAATTTTATTATTGACCTTCGTACTGTTTCAAATGAAGATCAAGACAAATTGTTAGATGCATTAATAAATGTCGACCCCTCTTAATTTAAGAGGGGTTTTCTATTACATATCATGGCTGGAATTATGCTTTTGGTGAGTATGGTTGCGATTCTTTACTTTTTTAGAACCACTTAACGGCTCAGGCTGCCCAGATTGCTTTGGTGCATTTTTACGCATATCTTTTCCATCGTTTTTGTTCACCATTTTCATCCCTCCTATCTAATAGGATGCAATCAATAAGTCTTTTTATGCTGAATAAATTTTGTTGTTCTGTGCAATTTAACGGTAAATAAAATGAAGGAGTGAAAATGAAAATGGAAAAGTTTCCTTACAATAAGGACAAACAACAAGCATTCCAAGCAGCACAACAAGGATTTGAAAATGCCCAAGGTCTTTTTGAGACTATTGTTAGTGATAGCGCAAGTTATGGACATCAATTAAAGCATTTAAAAGATGAAGTAAATGAAGCCTATCAACAAATTGAAAATGCACTTGAAGTTGCTTCTGAGCACCAAAGAGCCCAGCTAGAGCGCTTCCAGCAAGATTTACAAAGTATTGTAGCCGAAGTAAATCAAGGAGAATAGAAAAAGCAGGGGGCTTCCTCCTGCTTTCTACCTTTATTGATTCTTTTTCCGCTTTTTATTGTTCATTCTTTCCTTGGCATTTAATTCTTGTTCACTTGCCAATTCCTCATTGAAACCTGCTCCTACACCTTGCCCCTTAGCAGCATTCATCCCTGGAATTACATGATTAGACTTTCGTTTCGCCATTCTAATCACCTCCTATTTTTTAATATTTCCTCGTTTACTTAAATAATGACAAAATAATAGTTTTTTGCGATAATATTAGGGAAAGGTTTCATTTTCCCAAAATTCCAAATTCACTTATCCTTTAATGGTATTTGCAAAATATTCTGAACAAAATACATAAAAGCCATAAGAAAAACTTATCAATCACAATAACTTTCTTGTTATTTACTTATGTAATCGGTTGTATTAAGATAAAATTGTGAGAAAAGTGAAGAAGGATGGGAAAATTCAAATTTTTCAACTTTTCGTTTATTTTCGACTATTATGACGAACAAGGGGGTATTTACATGGTAAAAAATGATGTATTTAATGCGCGGACTTCATTTGAGTTAAACGGTAAACATTATCACTACTACCGTTTGAATGCATTGGAAGAAGCAGGTATTGGCAAGGTTTCTAAATTACCATATTCCGTAAAAGTATTACTTGAATCCGTACTTCGCCAATATGATGGCCGTGTCATTAAAAAAGAGCATGTTGAAAACTTAGCAAAATGGGGAACAGATGAACTTAAAGAAGTGGACGTACCATTTAAACCGGCTCGTGTAATCCTTCAAGACTTCACTGGTGTACCAGCAGTTGTTGACCTTGCGTCCCTAAGAAAAGCAATGGCGGACCTTGGCGGCGACCCAGACAAAATTAATCCTGAGAAAACAGTTGACCTAGTAATCGACCACTCTGTACAAGTTGATGCTTACGGCTCTGCTGATTCTTTAAGAATCAATATGGATTATGAATTTGAACGTAATGCCGAGCGTTATCAATTCTTAAACTGGGCACAAAAATCATTTAACAACTATCGTGCAGTTCCACCAGCTACAGGAATTGTACACCAAGTAAACCTTGAATTCTTGGCCGATGTTGTTCATGTTGCGGATGTAGATGGAGAACTAGAAGCATATCCAGACACATTAGTAGGAACTGACTCACATACTACGATGATTAATGGACTAGGCGTTCTTGGTTGGGGCGTTGGCGGTATTGAAGCAGAAGCGGGCATGCTTGGTCAGCCGTCTTATTTTCCAGTTCCTGAAGTAGTTGGAGTAAAGTTAACTGGAGAACTTCCAAATGGCGCAACAGCAACCGATCTTGCATTAAAAGTAACTCAAGTACTCCGCAGCCAAGGAGTAGTTGGTAAATTCGTAGAATTCTTCGGACCTGGGGTATCTGCATTACCACTTGCCGATCGTGCAACAATTGCCAATATGGCTCCTGAATACGGAGCAACTTGTGGATTCTTCCCAATTGATGATGAATCACTTGCTTATATGCGCTTAACAGGCCGTGAAGAAGAGCAAGTTAAGATTGTTGAAGAATACTGCAAAGCTAATGGATTGTTCTTCGATCCAACTTTAGAGCCAGTTTACACAAATGTTGTAGAAATTGATCTTTCAGTGATTGAGGCAAATCTTTCTGGTCCGAAGCGTCCACAAGACTTGATTCCTCTTTCTAAAATGAAAGAAGAATTCGTGAAAGCTGTTTCTGCTCCACAAGGCAACCAAGGCTTTGGTTTACAAGCAGATGAACTTGAAAAGTCAGCAGCAGTTAAATTCAACAATGGGGATGAAACTACTATTAAGACTGGTGCAGTAGCGATTGCTTCCATTACTAGCTGTACGAACACTTCAAACCCATACGTTCTTGTTGGTGCTGGCCTTGTAGCGAAGAAAGCTGTTGAATTAGGAATGGAAGTTCCAAAATTCGTCAAAACCTCTTTAGCACCAGGATCCAAGGTTGTAACTGGTTATCTTCGTGATTCCGGATTACTTCCATACCTTGAGCAAATTGGCTTCAACCTTGTTGGTTACGGCTGTACAACCTGTATCGGTAACTCCGGTCCATTAAAAGAAGAAATTGAAAAAACCATTGCTGAAAATGACCTATTAGTAACATCTGTACTTTCGGGTAACCGTAACTTCGAAGGACGTATTCATCCGCTTGTAAAAGCAAACTATCTGGCTTCACCACCACTTGTTGTAGCTTATGCGCTTGCAGGAACAGTGAACATCGATTTCGCTACTGAGGCAATCGGTAAAGATAAAGATGGAAACGATGTATTCTTCAAAGATATCTGGCCATTAACTGCAGAGGTTAATGATGTAGTTAAACGTACCGTTACCCCTGAGCTATTCCGTAGAGAATACGAAAATGTATTTGATGATAATGAGCGTTGGAACGAAATCAAAACTAGCAATGAGCCTTTATATACTTGGGATGAAGATTCTACTTATATTGCAAATCCACCATTCTTTGAAGGTCTATCACCAGAACCTGGTACAGTAGAACCTTTAACAGGACTTCGAGTGGTTGGCAAATTCGGTGATTCCGTTACAACAGACCATATTTCACCTGCAGGAGCAATTGGTAAAAATACTCCAGCTGGTAAGTATTTATTAGAAAAAGGTGTTCAACCACGTGACTTCAACTCTTATGGTTCACGTCGTGGTAACCATGAAGTTATGATGCGCGGAACTTTTGCAAATATTCGTATCCGCAACCAAATTGCACCAGGAACTGAAGGTGGTTTCACTACTTACTGGCCAACTGGTGAAGTGACATCGATCTATGATGCATGCATGAAATATAAAGAAGAAGGCACAGGACTTATCGTTCTTGCTGGTAAAGATTACGGAATGGGCTCATCTCGTGACTGGGCTGCCAAAGGTACTAACCTTTTAGGCATTAAAACAGTTCTTGCTGAAAGCTTTGAACGTATTCACCGTTCAAACCTTGTGTTAATGGGTGTGCTTCCACTTCAATTTAAAGCAGGCGAAAGTGCTGAAACACTTGGCTTAACGGGTAAGGAAACAATCGATGTCCAAGTGGGCGAAAACGTAAAACCACATGACCTACTAAAAGTAACAGCTACTGACGAAGCTGGAAACAAGAAAGAATTTGAAGTTGTTGTTCGTTTCGATTCAGAAGTAGAAATCGATTACTACCGTCACGGCGGGATTCTACAAATGGTCCTTCGCGAAAAATTACAAGCATAATTACATGCGTAAAAACACCATGTCTTAATTGGCATGGTGTTTTTATTAATATAAGAAATTGTTTGACACAAATGGACGTCTATACGCTCAAACAAACCTTATTTGGTTTATTTGTCGACCTTTTTTATGATGATCAATATAATACCATTAACTCTCTTTCAGGTTCATTTGAAGGGAGTTTTTTTATGATACAGAGAAAATGTCACAGTATTGGCATATGCAAGTTTTGTTTCAACTGGGATTATAGTGTAAAATCGATGTAGCAGAAGAATACATAAAGGAGGGTTCGGGGTGATTAAAAAAGTTATTGCTGCCGTGGTATTAGTTACTCTATTGACGGTCGCAATTGTACAGGCAATGGATAAAAAGACAGAAGCTCCCGAAACGACAACTCAAGCATCAGCAAATAATGAGGGGCTTGCGATTGGAGCCAAAGCACCTGATTTTGAGTTAAAAACATTAACTGGTGAAACTGTCAAGCTTTCAGAGCTAAAAGGCAAAAAAGTGATGTTAAACTTTTGGGCAACCTGGTGTCCGCCATGTAAAGAAGAAATGCCAGCAATGGAGCAATTATCCAAACAGATAGAGAAAGATACCGTTATTTTGGCCGTTAATATTGATCCTCAATTAAATGTTCAAGCATTTGTTGATGAAAATAAAATTACTTTCCCGATACTGCTAGATGCAGAAGACAAAGTAAATGAAGCATACCAAGTGTTATCCATTCCGACTACTTATTTTATTGATAGCAAGGGACTTATTCAGAATAAATATACTGGTTCCATGAAGCTTGAGATGATGAAAAGCTTCACTGGAAAATTGAAGTAAACAGACAGACGTTGGTTTTTTGCCAACGTCTTTTCATTTTATAAAAATTAAATAAAAGGTGTAATCGATAAAATTTTCAAAAAGTTGTAATAATTGCAACCTTTTCCGGTCATAATAACTGTTAGAATAGGAAATAAGGAAGGTGATACCAATGAGAAAACCTAGAAAACGTTCTTTCGCTGAACTAGTTTCAGAAAATAAATCACAACTTTTAAAAGATCGTGCTGCGATGGATAAAATAGAGCAACGCTTAGAAGAAAAACGCCTCGGGAAAGCCGAGTAATCCAAAAGTTTTCCAATCATGGTTCCGCACCTTTAGGGCAAAATGTTAATAAGGAGGGATCATGACATGAGTAATCCAAAAAGAGACTTTAAACATTTTACACCAAGCCATTTAGGCACCCAACCACGCGGCTTTAGTGGAAATAAAGGAAAAAAAATGAATGATACTTCGGGGAAACATGCCCAGGTCATCCAAACTAAAGGCGAATAATAAATTTATGTATTTAAGACCCACGGCCTTGCCTTTGGGTCTTTTTTATCGGGAAAAAGGCCAGAGCACTTTAAAAATGAGCATTTTGAATTTGGATATAAATTTCGATTCTCTCGTGTGATAAATTTTGCGTTCCGTTACAAACTATATTTGTACCAAAAACAACCCAAAGGGAGGAATTTTAAGATGACTTATAATAACAAACCCAATCCGGATGATCGCAGCGATAATGTTGAAAAACTTCAAGCGATGATTACCGATACCATTCAAAACATGGAAGCTGCTGAAGAATCACTAGCCTTGACTGATAGTGAGGAGCAAAAGCAACAAATTCAAGCAAAAAATGAGCGTAGACGTGAAAGCATTGATTCGTTTCGTTCGGAAATCAAAGATGAAGCACATAATAATCAAGGCTAATTATGATTCTTGACCTGTTCCATTATTGAACAGGTCTTTTTTATTTTTACGGTTTAGCTGGTTATGGTAAGATAGAGGGAAGCTTCTCTGCTGGGTCTTATTTCATTTCCCCCAGTCCTTTGAGAAGTAAAAAGAATATTTAGGTAAAGAAGTGATCAATTTGAATCAACAAGAAACCAAGCGTATAACTCCCAAAGTACAAATACAACAGTGGGAAAAAGAACTGAACGAATCAGGTAAAATTGCAGATGAAGCGCAGGTTATCCATGCAATCCGTCATGAGTCCGATTCTGATACATTATCCACACTGTTAACTATAGGTGCATTATCAAGACTTGAGCGTAATAAAGAAGACTCATTAGCGGCTGTTTGGTTGGATAAGGCACAAACCCTCAATCCTAATAACCGAAAAGCAAAAGAATATTTAATTCAATCTGATTGGAAAAAGATGCAGGATTTGCTATCACCGCTCACTTTTCCACCTATGAGAGAAACCGATAATCGTACAGCAAAAAAGAAAACAGCAGAGCAATACATAGAGGTTTGTCAAAGCTTTTTAGCTGAAGCAGATGAGCAGCTTCATAATTTACAGGAAATGGTGGATATTGCCTCAACGATGGTCATGAACGATCTTTTCCAACGCTATCAAAAGCTAGCTGATTTACTATCTTCAGCGATAGAGGAAACAGGAAGCTTATTAAAAGCAGCAGAGGAATATGACCAATCGATAACAGGTGTTTTCCATACCTCCACCTATTATGAGGACTTGAAATTGCACATGGCTAATCTGGAAGAAATTAAACAGACATGGCAGCAACAATTCCTAGAAGTAGAACAAACTGCCCCAGTGACCGAGAAAGCCTTAGATCAACTGCAAAACATGGTAGGTATGGAATTAGTAAAAAAACGGGTGAATGATTTTTATCGGTTTTTAAAGTATCAAAAACAACGAAAGGGACTTGGCTTTCAAATTAAGGACGAGCTTAGCCTTAACATGATTCTAACTGGCAATCCCGGTACAGGAAAAACAACGCTGGCTAGGTTATTGGCCAAGATTTATCATGAGCTTGGTGCACTGCCAAGGGAGGAAGTCATAGAAACGGACCGCTCCCAGCTCGTCGGTTCATTTGTCGGTCAAACAGAAGAAAATGTTCGAACCATTGTCGAACGCTCTATTGGCGGAGTGTTATTTATTGACGAGGCCTATAGTTTAAAACGGGAGGGCCAAACAGGGAATGATTATGGCCAAACTGCCATTGATACCCTTGTATCCCTCATGAGCAGCAGTGAATATGGCGGTAAATTTGCTGTTATTTTGGCAGGCTATCCGGATGAAATGCGTACCTTTTTAAATGCCAATCCTGGCCTACGGAGTCGGTTTCCACAGTCAAACTTTATTCATTTACCCAATTACTCGAACGAAGAGTTAATTCAAATTGCCGAGCATGTTGCTGCTGAAAATGATTATATTTTAACGGAAGAATCAAAAATTGAAATAGACCACCGGCTTGATCAGGAACGGGTGGATGATACATTTGGAAATGCAAGGACAGTTCGAAATATTGTATTGGATGCCATTTTTAAAAAAGGAGCGGACAATCAAGCCGCTGAAACAGACTTTTTAGACTATATGCTGTTAAATAAAGAGGATTTTCTTTTGGAAAAAGAGAACATTACAGAATCACCACAAGAAAAGCTGAATCGGTTAATTGGTCTGACATCCTTAAAAGTGGAATTGAATACACTTATTTCGTTTGTCAAAATGCAGCAGTTTAGAAGAAAAAAGGATCTGCCAACTGTACCCATTCAACTTCATGCAGTTTTCACTGGTAATCCTGGTACAGGGAAAACTACAGTAGCCAAGATTTACGCAGAGTTTTTAAAGGAATGCGGGATTTTAAAGAGAGGCCACCTAATTGTGGCGAGTAGGGCAGATTTTGTCGCAGGATATGTTGGTCAAACCGCTGGAAAAACAAAGCAAAAGATTAAAGAAGCCCTTGGCGGCGTCTTATTCATTGATGAGGCTTATTCACTTCTTAGTCAAACTGCCGGTGATTATGGGAAAGAGGTCATTGATACGCTTGTGGATGAAATGACCAAACAAAATGAAAATCTGGTGGTTGTGTTGGCAGGGTATCCAAACGAAATGAATCAATTGCTGGAAAGCAATCCAGGTCTTCGTTCAAGGTTTAAAAAGTTCTTTCTGTTCCCTGATTATACACCTGAAGAATTGCTTGAAATCATGACAACATACGCCGAGGGGTTCCAATACCAGTTAACAGCGGATGCAAAGTCAATTTTGATCCAGACACTCGAAGCAGAAAGTTTCAAAGGGAATGGCCGCTTCGCCACCAATTTAGTAGATGAGATGATTCAGGCACAAGCATTGCGATTAATGGAAGTGGAAGAAGACGAAAGCCTTTTAGAGAAATCAATTTTTCTAGAAGTGGAAGATGTTAATAAAGCCCTAAGTAAATTATCCTAATCTTCGTCAATGAAAGGACAAAATATTGTGGAAAACTTTTTTATTTCAACTCGAGAAATTCAGCTTTATTATGCAGATACAGATATGATGGGGGTCATCTATCATGCCAATTATTTAAAATACTTTGAACTTGGCCGGACAGGGCTTATTGAAGACCTCGGTTTCAGTTATCTAGGGATGGAGGAATCAGGCTACTTTGCGCCTGTCTATGACCTAAATATTACGTATAAAAAACCGTTACGGTATGGTGATCAAGCATTTGTAAAGACATGGGTGGAATTAAATGATGGAATTAAGACCATTTATGGCTACACCGTTGTCAACGAGGATGATGAAGTATGTGCGATCGGTACGTCAACCCACATTATCGTTAAAAAGGCTAATTTTAGACCTTCATCATTTAAAAAGAAGTTTCCTGAATGGTATTTAAAATATGAAGAAATCAAGAAAAAATAAATTAGGGACATCGTCCGAATCGTGAGAGAACTGAGGTGAGCTGGATGGCCTTTGAAATAAAAAGACAAGAACTCATCGAATGGAAGAGGAAAATTGATAGCGGAGAGATTGCCTTTTTAACCCATTACTGGCTTGATGACCGCTTCCCAGGTTGTAAAACTGTAACAAAGGTTGGCTGTAACAACCTTGATAAATTAGCCGCTTGGGGTAAGAAACATGGCTTGAAAAAAGAATGGATTGATCATCGGAAAGATGGCTATTCCCATTTTGACTTACTTGGCGAAAAGCAGGTCGAAATCTTACAAAAAGAAGGATTAAGCGAACATATTTGGGTAAATAGAACAGGCACACTTGAAGAATAGTCATTTTTCAAGTGTGCCTTTTTAATATGTATTAACGAATCCATTGGCTCATATGTTCTTGAATTTCTTGGTATTTACTGTTTGCATTGGAAAGACCATAGGCTCCAGCTTGTTCTAATGGCACCACCTGGAAATGATGAGATTTTTGACTTGTTACGTAGGTTGGAGAAAAAACAGGATTAGAAATCTCAACCGTATGCCCTTTTTCAGAAATATGTTTTGTGATATCAACAGTTACCATCCCGCCAATATCTTTGTAATCACCATGCTGTGCCGAAATAAAATTCCCTAATGAATAAACAACAAACGATTTCCTGCCATCCGACGTCTTTAGCCATTCCATTGGCTGTAAAACATGTGGATGGGAACCAAAAATGATGTCCACCCCTTCGTTTGAGAGATAGTTTGCTAATTCTTTCTGATCATTGTTAGGGGTTCTTATGTATTCATTTCCCCAATGAATACTCATAACCACAACATCTGCTTCACTTTTTGCCCGATGAATTTCATCCTTCATTCTATTACGCTCAATTAGGTTGACAAGAAACTCTTTCCCCTTTGGAACAGGGATTCCGTTGGTTCCATAGGTATAGGAAAGAAAAGCAATCTTTATGCCATTTTTATGGATTATCCTTAATTTTTGCTGGTCCTTTTCATCAAGGAAGCTCCCCACATGGGGTAAACCAATACTGTCTAAATAGGCTGCTTCTAACTGGATTCCTTTTTCCCCTCTATCCAATGTATGGTTATTGGCAGTGGAAACAATATCAATTCCTGTATGGACGAGTGCATCTGCGACCTCATACGGACTATTAAACATTGGATATCCGGAAAGCCCAAGTTCAAGTCCACCTAACATGCTTTCTTGATTGGCGGTTACCACATCTGGTTTTTCTAAGATTGGCCTTACATTTTCAAATATAGGATCAAAATTATATTCTGCACCGTTAAAGGCATCTTGGTACACAGGGCTATGAATAAGAATATCACCGATGGCTCCAATCGTTATTTTTTCAATCATCTCTCGATTGTTGACCTTAAGCAATTGTCGAGGATCATGTTCTTTAGGACTATAAATCTTATCAGCGTGATCTTCAGTTTGTTTTTGCTGAATGAACAGGGCTGAAGCTGCAACCATACAAATAGTAATAATAACAATGGACGGGATTATCTTTTTTTTCATAAAATCTCCTTTATATCCAGGTTTCAAGCAAAATATTTTTCTGCTCCTTGTTCATACTATATTATATTTATATATAAAATAAAATGTATTCTTGGCTTACAAATTAAAATGTTAGGATAGTGAACACCATGTTTAAAATAACAGAAAGTGCTGATAAAAAATTGATTGATATAGTAAATAATGAGAAAGTAACACCTGATGAACAACTTTTCTTACGACTTAGCATGGGGATTGGCTGAGGCAGTCCAAAATTAAATCTGTCTCTGGAAGAGCGGAAGATTAGGGGAGATCTTACATTTGAATTTGGTGATCTCACCGTGATTATTCATGAAAAAGATTTTGTTTACTTTGACAATACGAAGTTAGACTTTATTACTGATGTGATGGGAAACAAAAGTTTTAAACTTCTTCGTATTTGAAGTAAAAATGGCTATAAAGAGAACCAAAAAGGTTTCTTTATAGCCATTTAATTTTTGGTTCTGTTTTATTGATAATTCTTTTAATATTTGCTCGGTGTCGATAAATGACAAATGATACCAACAGGGTAACGGCAATCAGCAAGGGAATGTCCCAAATGACAAGGGCGTAAATAACGCCACACACACCTGCAACCATCGAGGATAAGGACACATATTTTGATATATATAGACTGATAAAAAAGATGACTAATACTGTTAAAAACAAGAAAGGTGCACAGAACAACAAGACACCGGCCGAAGTGGCAACCGCTTTTCCGCCTCGAAACCCGGCAAAGATGGGATATGTATGTCCAATAACTGCAAAAATACCGACCAGTAAAGGACTTAGATCATTCACTGAGAAGAGAACAGGTAAGGCTGCTGCTAACGTCCCTTTCAATATATCTGCAAGCGTAACCGCCAATCCAGCTTTCACTCCAAGTGTTCGAAAGGTATTGGTCCCGCCTAAATTCCCACTTCCATGCTCACGAATATCTGTTTTGTAAAATACCTTTCCAATAATTAAGCCAGATGGGATTGAACCAAGCAAATAAGCAAGGATCAAGACTAAAATAATTTGAACCATAAACGATTTCTCCTTTATAAAAGATCCAGTTCTTCTATTTTACCATGTATTTGCGAAAAAGCACTATTCCTTTCATTGATAACTTTATAGGGGAAAATAGGAAAATGTGTTTCTGATTCAAAAATACCTTCTCAATTCCGATAAGATACCTTAGGATAGAATTAAGGAGGAAATTTTTCATGGCTAGAGTTATCTATCAAAATAACAAAAAGTACTCAATGAAATGGATGATTGGCGGAATAATTGGTGCAGGTTTACTCATATTATCTTCCATTTTTCTATTAATATATCCTTTTGCATCAACTGAAAAGGTAGAGTTTTTCAAAGGTGAAAATCCAATTTTGTTTAATGGGAAGCAGCAGGGGAATGCTTTAATCCAAGACAAAACATTGTTCGTTCCTCTTACATTTCTCCAAGCAAACATTGATCATAGTATCCTGTTTGATGAAAAATCAAACTCAGTGATTATTACCACTAGCAATCAAGTTGTACAAATGCCGACAGATTCATTAACATATTTTATTAATCAAACCGAGGTCAAATTGCAATTGTCACCCATTATCTCACGAAATGGTGAAATTTTTGTTGCGTTAGAGCCAATCCGTTCCCTTTTCCCGATTCAATATAAACAATTGCCTGAAAGTAAGGCTATTTGGATTCAACAAGATGGAGACAAATACGAGCGTGGGAGAATAACAGAAAAAGATATTCATAACGAAAAGCTTAGACTTCGAACGGAACCTTCTTGGAAATCACCGTATGTGGCCGAAATGAATAAAAAGGAAGTGATAACGATTGAAGCTGATCAAGGGAAGTATTATCTCGTCAGAAAAGCGAATGGAGTAAGCGGGTATATTAAAAAGGATTATGTTCAAAAGAAAGAGAGTGTATCGATTAACATACCGATCGAAAGAAAAAGCTTTTCCATGCCCAAGATCAATGGGCCGATTCAGTTAACATGGGAAGCTGTTTACACGAAAAACCCTGATACTACAAAGATACTAGAAATGCCTGGAGTCAACGTTGTGTCGCCTACCTGGTTTTCGCTTGCGGCTAATGACGGCTCCATTAAAAATCTGGCATCACTTAAATATAGCCAGTGGGCACAAGCAAAAGGCTATCAAGTTTGGGGTGTGTTTTCGAATTCCTTTGACCCGTTCCTTACACATGAAGCATTAAAAGACTTTGAAACACGTGCAAATATAATCAGGCAGTTGCTTCATTTTAGTCAATTGTACCAGTTGCAGGGCGTAAACTTTGATATTGAAAATGTTAATCCAGAAGATGGGCCGCTCGTCACTCAATTCATGAGAGAAGCAGCTCCGTACCTTCATGAAGCCGGTTTAGTGGTTTCAATGGATATTACCTTTTCAGCAGGTGATAACAACAATTGGTCTACCTTTTATGAACGAGCAGAGCTTGCAAAAATTGCCGATTACCTCATTGTGATGGCCTATGATGAACATACGGGTTCTTCTTCTGATGCTGGAAGTGTAGCAAGTCTGCCCTGGGTTGAGAGGAACCTAAAGAACCTGTTGACAGAGGTTCCAAAAGAAAAATTAGTCCTTGGTGTCCCTCTATATGCAAGACTATGGAAAGAACAAACAAATGCCGATGGTACCACTGTGGTAACAGCACAAGCTCTTTCAATGGATAAAGTAAAGCAATGGCTCGCTGAAAAAGGAGTGCAGCCAACCTATGATGAAAGTACTGATCAAAACTATGCAGAATATTTGTCACCTGCAGAAAACTCTACCTTTAAAATATGGATTGAAGATGAATTGTCCTTGAAGAAAAGGGCGGATATAGCCGCAAAATACCAACTAGCTGGTATTGGGACCTGGTCAAGAGTGTTTGGCGATCAAACTGCATGGACGACATTAAATTTAATTGCTGATCAATCCGTCACACAAAAATAAAGGAAATCATGAAGGGATAGTTTATCGGCCCTTTATGATTTCCTTTTTTATTAGTCTAAAGCAAGAACAATTCTAGTCAATTTTATTACAAAAATATGGAGAAATTTCAAACCATTTGTGTTAATTCAATGACAGACGTTTCGGAGGCCCTATATATTAGATAAAATAAATAAACAAGAAAAAACTTGAACTGGCCGAGTCAACCTAAAAATGGGTCGGTTTCTTTACATATCATTTTCTGAATGAATGAAAGAGGTGATTGTCATATGGCTAGAAATATTCTTCACTATCTTAAATATCAGTATCCAGAGATCAGTGTTCTATATGTAGAGGATGAAAAATTTTCACGCGAAAAACTTTTGAGAGTACTAAAGCGTCGTTTTGCCGATATTCATATTGCCATTGACGGGGTGGAAGGGTATGAACTCTATCAAAAATATAAACCAGATTTAATCATTGCCGATATAAAAATGAATCAAATGAGCAGTATAGAAATGATCAATAAAATTAGGGAGTTGGATGAAAGGGTACAAGTAATTGTGACCACCTCTTATGATGAACCTGACTTGTTTGACCAATCTCTACAACAAAATGTGAATCATTTTATTTTAAAACCGATCGATTTAGATATATTCTTAAAGATTATTCAAAAATCGGTTTACCAAATTCACTTGGAAAAAGAGCTGGATAAACAAAAAAAATTAACGAGGTCCCTCCTTGACTTTCAAGATAATCTTATCTTCGTTATTGAAAACGATGTAATAGTGGAATGGAACCAAGCTTTTACTAGTTTAACAGGCATTAATAAAGGAAATCCTGCAGTGTTTAAAAGTAAATTTTTATCTAGTTTCTTTGTCGAGGATCCTCATTACTTTTACCCTAAAGATAAGGTGAAATGGGTTGAAGAGTTTTTCAATATTGGTAAGAACATGGCAAAAGTGAGATGGAAAGGACCTCATGGAACAGATTATAACTATGTGATGAAAGCTGCCAGCATTCCAGGCTCAAATCAAACTTTATTTGTTTGTACAGATATAACAGATTTAGAGAAAGAAAGCAGAAAAAATGAACATTTAAACATGTTGGATTCATTAACGAATTGTTTTAACCGCAAGAAATTTAAGGATATTTTAACGAGCGAAATGAGGCGTGCAGAACGATTTAGTCACCCTTTTTCAATTATTATGATGGATATAGATTTCTTTAAAACCATTAATGATCAATTTGGTCAATCAGCAGGTGATAAAGTATTAATAACCATTTCAACTATCGTTCAACAACGGATACGTGAGTGTGATATGTTTGCCCGGTGGGGAGGAGAAGAATTCATCCTGCTTGTACCTGAAACGAACGGTTCAAGTGCATTAGAACTTGCTGAGTCCATTCGGTGCCTTATTGAAGCCTTTCAATTTATTAGTATTGAGCAGGTTACCTGCAGTTTTGGAGTTGCAGAATTTTCTACAGGAATTTCCAAGAATGAATTGTTATTAGCAGCAGAGCAAGCCCTTACTCAATCCAAAAACAAAGGCCGAAATTGTGTAACCATATACAGTAAAGAGGATTAAGAGGGTGGCATGATGATTTTTTTATCTATTTTCATATCTTTAGTCATACTACTCCTTATAATGACTATTTTTAAATATAGAGTTAAGACTCAAGAACTAATGAAAAAGCTAAAGGAAAGTGAAAAAAGCTATCAAGGCATACTAGAACAGTATACGGCCAATAATCGAAATTTAGAAACACGTATTCTGGAAGAAGTAGAAAAAAACAGACAAAAGGATCATTTTTTAATTAAGCATACAAGACTTGCTTCAATGGGAGAAATGATTACAAGCATTAGCCACCAATGGGGGCAGCCGTTAAATAGTTTGTCGCTTATCATTCAAGACGTGCGCGAAGAATTTGAATATGGTGTGATTGATGACCAGTACATTGATAAATTCACGAAGGAAAGTATGAGTCAAATTAAGGAATTGTCACGTACTATTCATGATTTTCGGCAGTTCTATCAACCTAACAAGGAAAAATCCCTTTTTTCAATCGGGAATTCCATTGAGGATGCATTGTTTATTTTTTCATCGAGCATTAATTATTATGGGATTAATATAGAATTTGAATATGGAGGACAACCAACTGCGTATGGCTATCCAAATGAATTTAGTCAGGTTGTGCTAAATATTTTAACAAATGCTCGTGAAGCTTTCGATCAAAAAAACAAAAGCAATCGTAAAATAGTCATTAAACTGGGTGAAACAGATGAATTTGCATCAGCAAAATTTATCGATAATGCCGGTGGAATTGAGCCTGAATTATTAAATAAGGTGTTCAATCCCTATTTTACAACCAGGCTAAATGGAACAGGCCTAGGACTTTATATGACAAAAATGATGCTTGAGAATATGAATGGACATGTTTCCGTAGAAAACACAGGTGATGGAGCCTGCGTCAGCCTTTTTGTACCAAAGGATTCGGATACAATGAAAACTGAAACGGTTATTAAATAATAGTTATACGCGGAACTCCCCACTCAATCGGGGTTTTTTCTTTTGTACTTTATGAAATCTGTGTTGCTTATGCACAGGAACCAGTACCATGGTTTTCTTATTTGAAAGCGTTTCCCTATGTTTTTCTAAAAGAAAGAGGTAAAATAAAGAAAACATTCTTTAAGGAGTGATAATCATGACAATTGAAAATCCAAGCCGCGAAGAAATTGGGGCTATTTTAAAAAAAACAAAAAGAATTGCAGTCGTGGGTTTAAGTAATAATCCAGAACGTACTTCTTATCAAGTTACAGCAGTCATGCAAAAAGCAGGGTATGAAATTATTCCAGTTAATCCAACTGTGGATGAAGTACTTGGTGTAAAGGCAGTGGCTTCATTAAAAGATATTGAAGGACATGTAGATATCGTCAATGTATTTCGCCGCTCTGAGCAATTATTTGATGTGGCAAAGGAATTTGACCAAATTGATGCTGATGTCTTTTGGGCCCAGCTAGGTCTTGAAAATGAAGAAGCCTACCAGTTTTTAAAGGAAAAGGGTTATACTGTCGTGATGAATCGCTGTATTAAAGTAGAGCATGCATTGACCAAATAAAATCATTGAAAAACTGCTAATAATTAGCAGTTTTTTTCTTTATATTTCTGCAAAAATCACTAAAAATCTATGCCAAAAATATGTTGTTTTACATTTCGTATTTGCCAAATCCAAATAAATCGCTACAATTAAGCATAGACGCCACGAGAACATGTGTTAAAATAAAAGTGGCAATCATTAGCAAACATAAGTTCTATTATTTTTATTTTAAGGATAAATGACTCGATAAAACGAAGGATTTACCAAAGTGCGTTTAACGCATTTTACGTTTTTTAGGTATGAAAGGGGTATTTTAGTGGTAAGGACTCAGCAAGCTTTTGATTACAATGATGATGCCATCCAGGTACTAGAAGGTCTAGAGGCGGTTAGAAAACGCCCTGGAATGTACATTGGCAGCACGGATGCACGCGGACTCCACCATCTCGTCTATGAGATAGTTGACAATTCTGTCGATGAGGCACTTGGCGGCTTTGGAGATCAAATCATTGTAAAAATTCACAAAGATAATTCAATTAGTGTTAATGATAGAGGACGCGGAATGCCTACAGGTATGCACAAAACCGGAAAACCGACGCCTGAGGTCATTTTAACCGTATTGCATGCAGGCGGAAAGTTTGGCCAAGGCGGCTATAAGACAAGTGGTGGGTTGCACGGTGTGGGTGCATCTGTCGTTAATGCCTTATCAGAATGGTTAGTCGTGACCATTAAAAGAGATGGATTTGTCTATGAACAACGCTTTGAAAATGGCGGCAAACCGGTAACAACCCTTGAAAAAATCGGCAAAACGAACCAAACAGGAACTACCATTCACTTTAAGCCAGATACAACCATTTTTTCGACCACTACTTATAACTTTGAAACATTATGTGAGAGGTTAAGAGAGTCGGCGTTCTTACTAAAAGGGTTAAAAATAGAAATCCATGATGAGCGCAATGATCTCCATGAAGTGTTTCATTATGAAAATGGAATTGAGGCTTTTGTTGCCTATTTAAACGAAGAAAAAGATTCCCTCCACCCTGTTGCCAGCTTTGAAGGTACGCAAAATGGCATTGAAGTGGAGTTTGCTTTTCAATTTAATGATGGTTACTCAGAAAATGTACTCTCTTTTGTCAATAATGTTCGAACAAGAGATGGAGGAACACATGAAGCTGGGGCCAGAACTGCGATGACAAGGGTGTTCAACGATTATGCTCGTAAAGTTGCTTTCTTAAAAGAAAAAGACAAAAATCTAGAGGGTAATGATATTCGCGAAGGATTATCTGCGATTATTTCGGTTAGAATTCCGGAAGACTTACTCCAATTTGAAGGTCAAACGAAGGGAAAATTAGGAACTAGCGAAGCAAGATCAGCTGTTGATTCAGTCGTATCTGAACATCTTTCCTACTTCCTTGAAGAAAACCCTGATATCAGCTCACTCCTAGTTAAAAAATCGATAAAGGCTTTTCAAGCGCGCGAGGCGGCGAGGAAAGCCCGTGAGGATGCTAGAAGCGGCAAAAAGAAGAAACGATCAGAAACGCTTCTTTCAGGAAAGCTGACACCTGCTCAATCACGAAATCCGAAAAAAAATGAACTTTATCTGGTGGAGGGTGATTCCGCTGGAGGTTCTGCCAAGCAAGGTCGAGACCGACGCTTTCAGGCAGTACTGCCACTCCGAGGTAAAGTCATCAATACCGAAAAAGCAAAGCTCGCTGACATTTTTAAAAATGAAGAAATCAATACGATGATTTATGCAATCGGAGGCGGAGTTGGAGCTGACTTCACCGTTGATGACATCAACTACGATAAAATCGTGATTATGACGGATGCCGATACAGACGGCGCCCATATTCAAGTATTATTACTTACGTTCTTTTATCGGTATATGAAGCCGCTTATTGAAGCCGGTAAAGTATTTATTGCACTTCCCCCTCTATATAAAGTTAGTAAAGGGACAGGGAAGAAAGAAATCATTGAATATGCCTGGAGCGATGATGACCTGCAAGATGCGATTAAAAAAGTGGGTAGAGGTTACATCCTTCAACGCTATAAAGGTCTTGGTGAAATGAATGCTGACCAGCTTTGGGAAACCACTATGGATCCCGAAACACGCACGTTGATTCGTGTAAAAATTGATGATATTGCCAGAGCGGAACGAAGGGTAACAACCCTTATGGGTGATAAAGTTGAACCTCGCCGTAAATGGATTGAAAGCAATGTAAAATTTGGTTTAGAAGAGGATGACACGATTTTAGAAAACAAAAATATCACGGTCTCAGAGGAGGGTTCTGAAGGATGAGTGCAAATGAAATATTTCGGGACTTAACTCTAGAAGAGGTGATTGGGGATCGTTTTGGCAGATATAGTAAGTACATTATTCAAGAACGTGCCCTGCCAGATGCAAGGGACGGTTTAAAGCCGGTGCAACGAAGAATTCTATATGCCATGCATGTTGAAGGAAATACCTTTGATAAAGGCTTTCGTAAATCAGCCAAAACCGTTGGTAACGTCATCGGTAACTATCACCCACATGGTGATTCCTCCGTTTACGAAGCAATGGTACGGATGAGTCAGGATTGGAAGGTTCGAAATGTCCTCGTGCAAATGCACGGAAACAACGGTAGTATGGATGGTGACCCGCCGGCAGCGATGCGTTATACAGAAGCAAGGCTGTCAGCGATTTCGGCTGAACTCATGCGGGATATTGAAAAAAATACGGTTGAATTTATTCCAAACTTTGATGATACTTCGAATGAACCTACCGTGTTACCAGCCAAGTTCCCGAATTTACTTGTGAACGGTTCGACAGGAATCTCAGCAGGTTACGCAACGGATATTCCTCCGCATCATCTTGGAGAAGTCATTGACGGGGTTATCATGAGAATGGAAAATCCTGACGTAACAGTTGATGAGTTAATGACCGTTATTAAAGGACCTGACTTCCCTACAGGCGGGATTATCCAAGGGGTAGCTGGGATAAAGAAAGCCTATGAAACTGGTAAAGGCAAAATTATTATCCGCAGTAAAACAGAGATTGAAGAGACTCGTGGCGGTAAGCAGCAAATTGTCATTACGGAGATTCCATATGAAGTCAATAAAGCAAATCTCGTCAAAAAAATGGATGAGTTCCGCCTCGACCGGAAAGTAGAAGGAATGTCAGAGGTTCGCGATGAAACAGACCGAACTGGACTACGAATTGTCATCGAGTTAAAAAAGGATGCCGATGCAGCAGGTGTCTTGAATTATTTATATAAAAATAGTGATCTTCAAGTAACGTATAATTTCAATATGGTCGCGATCTATAACAAGCGGCCTGTACAAATGGGCATTCGCGAATTACTTGATGCCTATATTGGCCATCAAAAGGAAGTTGTTTCAAGAAGTACGCAGTTTGACCTGGATAAAGCGAAGGAACGCCAGCATATTGTCGAAGGATTAATGAAGGCTTTATCGATTCTCGATGAAGTGATTGCAACAATCCGTGCATCTAAGGACAAACGTGATGCGAAAGACAATTTAATCACTAAATTTGCCTTTACTGAACTGCAGGCAGAAGCGATTGTTTCCTTACAGCTTTATCGGTTAACAAACACCGATATCACTGCATTAAGACAAGAAGCGGAAGAGTTAGCCCAAAAAATTGAAGAATGGACTAGCATTTTGGCTAGTGAGAAAAAGCTTGTTTCCGTTATCAAAAAAGAATTAAAAGACGTAAAAAAACGCTTTGCCGATGTGCGCCGTTCAAAGATTGAGGCAGAGATTGAAGAGATCAAAATCAATCTTGACGTTTTGGTTCCAAGTGAAGATGTCATTGTAACAGTAACCAAACAAGGTTATGTGAAACGAACAAGCCAGCGTTCACACGCAGCATCAGGTGGGCAGGATCCTGCGATGAAGGAGTCCGACCGTCTCCTAGCGCAGCTTGATATCAATACAAAAGATGTACTGCTCCTCTTCACAAATAAGGGAAACTACCTGTTCTGTCCGGTTCATGAGCTTCCCGATATTCGTTGGAAGGACATGGGTCAACATGTGGCCAATATTATTCCAATTGAACGGGACGAAGAAATCATCCAAGCCATTCCTGTCAAGGATTTTGAAGCCGAAGCTTATTTAGTTTTCGTTACTAAACATGGCATGGTTAAGAAGACAGAGCTAAAAGCCTATAAAGCACAGCGTTACTCAAAATCACTTGTAGCTGTTAACCTTAAGGATGATGATCAGGTTCTGGATGTTCATTTAACAGATGGGACAAAAGAAGTCTTCCTGGTGTCAAACTTTGGCTATGCCCTATGGTTCCATGAGGAAGAAATCAGTATTGTTGGTCAACGTGCTGCCGGTGTTAAAGGTATTAACTTAAAAGATGGCGATTTTGTTGTCGGCGGCAAACTAATTACTCCTGATAGTAAGGAAACCATCGTGATTGCAACACAGCGTGGATCCTTGAAAAGGATGAAATTAAAAGAGTTCGAAAAAACCACTCGTGCCAAGCGAGGTGTCGTCATCCTAAGGGAACTTAAGTCGAATCCTCATCGGATCATGGGCTTTGTTGTTGCAAATGACCAAGATATTATTTTTGTTCAAACCGAAAAAGGATATATTGAAACATTAACTGCAGGTGATATTCACTATAGTGATCGTTACTCCAATGGCTCGTTTATCATTGATGAAGATGTGAACGGTAAGGTAACAACTGTTTGGAAAGTGGATGCACAGGCAGAAACTGTTACGGAATAAATTTTTAGGACTCCTTTAAAAAGGGGTCCTTTTTTTCATCTTTTTACCAATAATGGGCATACTAGATAAAACAACCGTATGGAGGGGAAATGGATGAAAAAAGAATTGCTTCTCGTGATTGTTTCGTTTTTTCTCATATCACTCACTGCAATAACTGGGGTATATGCTATTGAAGAAAATAATAAGGTCATTACGATTTCAAAAGAGGAACTAGATTTATCGGGGGACGGACAAAATGAGAACATCTTTTTAAAGGGAGTTCCCTCTCAAGATGAAGATTCTTATTTGAAAAAGGTTTATATAGAAGTAGATGCCTCTAATGGGAAAACCTATACGTTTCCATTAGAAAGCGGTTTTAAAGCGTCTCTTGAATTTGTTGATTTAAACCAAGATGGTTTAAAGGATATATTTGCAAATGTACTAACAGGTGAAAGACTAGGGACAGTCATTAGTTACTTGTATTCTTTAAAGGATTTTGCCCGTACCGAAATAACGGTGCCAGAGCCACTTGAAATGGAAGCAAATTTTTCAAATGGCTACAAAGCAGAAATCACGCTGACAGAAACCGGAAAATCTTATTCGTTTGATTTACAGAATCGCAAAAAATATTACAAAAAACTTGGTTTTTACAATAAAGGGAAGCTTAATGAACCAACAGAGTTATCAGTTAACACATACTTTAGCCTGAAACCGGTACTATTAGAAAATAATAAGCCAGGATTAAAAGGCATTCAAAGAGTAACAGGAATAGCAAACGCTGACACGATTGCATTGGTTGAATCCACCTGGAATTATGATCATGGTCAATGGAAGTTAGCTAGTGCAGATATTAAACAAGCAGACATAAAATAATCTTCTTTTTTTGTTTATCACCCCATCAAAAGCTGTATCAAAAACACAGGATTTTTTTCTGTGTTTTTCTTTTTTTAAAATTTGACGATGACAATGGTCGAGAATATACTTAGGTTTATAAATATTTAAGTAACCTAACTATTATGTATAATAGGTAAATGGAGGTGATTTATATGGCCACAATTGACAGCGAGACTTCCCAAAAGCTCCTTCAATCATTTATGAAATTCCAAAAGACGGGTTGGCATGATAAGAAAATTGCTGGTTTTAACCCAAGTGAATTCCGGGTTTTAGCGGCGATTCAGCGTGGTGCAAATGAGAAAAATTCCGAGATGAAGGTGTCGGAGATTAGTCAACAATTGAAAGTTACTCCACCGACTATTACGCAAATTATTAACATTCTTCATAAGGATGGCTTAATTGAACGGTCCGTTGACCCCGAGGATAGGAGAGCGGTTAATATTAAACTTAGTCCAGCAGGCCTTGAAGCAGCGGCCCTGGCAAAAAGGGCTTTTACCGATACCTTTTTGGGATTAATTGATTATCTAGGTGAAAAAGATAGTGAACAGCTGGCAGATTTACTTACTAAAGTTCATGACTATTTCAATCAAGTTAGTCATCAATAGGATAAGAGACTATATGGGTTGTGTTATCAAACAATGTCCATATTCTTTACAATCTATAAAAGTATCGAATTGTTTAATCATTCACACTTGAAAACGGAGTTGAAGCAACTTGATAAAATTAGGCAAATATCTTAAACCATTCCAAATTCCAATTTATATTGTTCTTGCCCTTGTCCTCCTGCAATCATTGTCAGAGTTATATTTACCGACGCTTATGGCTGATATCGTCGATAAAGGTGTAGTTACAGGGGATACGGCTTATATTTGGAAAATCGGTGCTTATATGCTGGTGGTGGCTGTTGGTGGGATGATTTGTTCCATCCTTGCTAGCTTTTTCTCAGCAAAAGCAGCTTCAGGCTTTGGAAAATCATTGCGAAGCAAAATTTTTGCACACGTTGGAAACTTTTCACTACATGAGTTTGACCAGCTCGGAACAGCATCGCTTATAACGCGAACAACCAACGATATTACACAAATCCAGCAGGTATTAGTTATGATGCTTAGAATGATGGCGATGGCCCCAATGATGTGTATTGGCGGGATCATTATGGCCTATTCAAAGGATGCGAAGCTCACTTTAGTTCTAGCTGTTGCATTGCCAATTCTCGTTCTTGCGATTGTGATTATTGCAAGAAAAGGACTCCCACTTTTTAAGGCGATGCAGGTCAAATTAGATAAACTCAATCGGGTTTTAAGGGAAAATTTAACTGGAATTCGTGTGATTCGTTCTTTTAACCGAATTTACTATGAGAAGAAACGTTTGGACGAAGCTAACTGGGATTTAACGCAAACGGCCATAAAAGTGAATAAAATCATGGCAGCGATGATGCCGATTATGATGATTGTGCTAAACCTTACAACCGTTGCGATAATTTGGTTTGGCGGCCTACGCATTAGTAATGGTCATATGGAAGTTGGCGATATGATGGCATTTATTCAATATGCGATGCAAATTATGTTCTCATTTATTATGCTGTCGATGATGTTTGTGATGATTCCTAGGGCATCCGTATCAGCGGTAAGAATAAATGAAGTACTAGAGCTGGAAGCAGATATCAAGGATTCTGCTGCACTTGCACCTAAGCTAGTTGAAAGGGGGCAAGTTGAATTTCAAAATGTCACCTTTAGCTATCACGGTGCAGAAATGCCAGCCGTTTCTAATATTTCTTTTTCAATGAAACCTGGGCAAGTAACAGCAATAATAGGCGGAACAGGTTCAGGAAAATCAACACTGATTAATTTGATTCCCCGCTTTTATGACGTTGATAGTGGCAAAGTACTTGTAGATGGGGTAGATGTTCGAGATATGCCACAGGAGCAGCTTCGCGAAAAAATTGGTTTTGTTCCACAGCAAGCGGTACTTTTTACAGGTACAATTGCTGAAAACATTCGCTATGGTAAGGAAGATGCTACTGACGATGATGTGCGGCATGCTGCCGAAATTGCCCAAGCAAACGAATTTATTTCGACGATGCCAGAGGGATTCGGTGCGGTTATTGCCCAGGGGGGAACAAATGTTTCGGGCGGACAAAAACAACGCTTATCAATTGCCCGTGCTCTTGTTCGTAAACCTGAGATTTATATTTTTGATGATAGCTTCTCGGCCTTAGACTTTAAAACAGATAGCAAGCTTCGGGCAGCGTTAAAAGAGGAAACAGCGGACTCTACATTATTAATCGTGGCACAACGCGTGAGTACAATCATGGATGCCGACCAGATTATTGTGTTAGACAATGGCAAAATCTCAGGAATCGGTAATCATAAAGATCTTATGGAAACAAGTCCAGTTTATCGTGAAATTGTGATGTCACAGCTGTCAGAGGAGGAAATTGCATGAGCCAAGATGCCAAGAAGCAAAAATCTGAAAAGGGTCCTGGTGGTCCTGGCCGGGGCGGTGGATTCGGCCCAATGGGTATGGGAATGCCTGTCCAAAAGGCCAAGGATTTTAAAGGAACACTTAAAAGACTTGTAAGCTATTTAAAGCCCTATAAAATACAGCTCGTTTCCGTATTGATTACGGCTATGATAAGTACTGTATTTTCGATTGTCAGCCCCAAAATAATGGGTAAAGCGACAACAAAACTTTTTGAAGGGTTAATGATGAAGCTTAAGGGAGTGCCTGGGGCTAAAATAGATTTTGACTATATCGGACAAATCATTCTTTTTTTAATTGGACTATATATTTTAAGTGCTATATTTGCTTATATTCAACAATATATCATGGCAGGAGTAGCTCAAAAAACCGTCTATAATCTAAGAAAAGAGGTAGTCGAAAAACTCAATCGGATGCCGCTGAAATATTTTGATTCGCGTACTCACGGGGAAATTTTAAGCAGGGCGGTAAATGATATTGATAATATCAGTACGACCTTACAGCAAAGCTTAACACAACTCATCACATCGGTTGTTACCATAATTGGGGTCATCATCATGATGCTTTCAATCAGTCCGTTGATGACGCTAATTGTTATTGTGACACTTCCGCTTAGCATTATCGCTACAGCAAACATTGCGAAAAAGTCCCAACAATACTTTAAAGGACAGCAAAAATCACTTGGCCAGTTGAATGGTCATGTTGAGGAAATGTATACGGGCCATAAAGTCGTAAAGGTGTTTGGTCATGAAAAAAAATCAATGGAACAATTTGAGGAAATAAATGATACGCTATATCAATCCGGCTGGAAGGCCCAATTTGTCTCTGGGATGATTATGCCGATTATGTCGTTTATCAATAATATTGGTTATGTACTTGTCTCCGTAGCCGGTGGCATATTGGTCACGAAAAAGGCAATTGAAATTGGTGATATACAAGCCTTTATCCAATATACTCGTCAATTTTCACAGCCGATCGCACAAACAGCCCAAATTGCGAACGTCATTCAGTCAACAATTGCTAGTGCTGAACGTGTATTTGAAATTTTGGATGAAATCGAAGAAGTACCAGAAGCGGTTCTACCAAAAGTGATCGCTGAACCACAAGGTAATGTGAAATTTGAGCATGTTTCCTTTGGCTATGAGGTAAATAAATTATTGATTAATGACATGAATATCGATGTAAAATCAGGCCAAAAGGTTGCAATTGTCGGTCCAACTGGTGCCGGTAAAACCACTCTGATTAATTTAATGATGCGATTCTATGAAATCAATTCTGGGAAGATTTTAATAGACGGAATTGATACTAGGGAATTAAAGCGGGAAAGTTTAAGAAGCCTGTTTGGAATGGTGCTCCAAGATACATGGCTGTTCAATAGTACGATTCGAGATAATATTGCCTATGGAAGGGAAGGGGCAACAGAACTGGAAATAGTGGCCGCGGCTAAAGCAGCAAACGCTGATCACTTTATTCGAACCCTTCCAGAAGGATATGATACCGTTTTAAATGAGGAAGCATCCAATATCTCGCAGGGTCAGAAGCAATTATTAACGATAGCTAGAGCCATTCTTGCTGATCCAGCCATTCTCATCCTGGATGAGGCGACCAGCAGCGTAGATACCCGTACTGAAGTTCAAATTCAAAAGGCGATGGATCATTTGATGATGGGACGGACCAGCTTTGTCATTGCCCACCGCCTATCAACCATTCGTAACGCTGATTTAATCCTTGTTATGAATAATGGAAGTGTCATTGAAAAAGGCAATCACGAGGAATTATTAGAGAGTGGCGGCTTTTATGCTGAATTGTATAATAGCCAGTTTACTAGTAAAATAGTAGGGTAATACAATCGCGTTTGGGAAGTTGATGTACTTCCTAAGCGCTTTTTTTGCAACCAAATATAGATTCCATCGTATATAAACTATAAAAATTAATTGGCGCTCACAAGTTAAAAGAATACGAGGGAGGGTAAAAAGTGAGGTATTATTCGAAGAAAGGGCTCATAACCGGTATGATTTTATGGGGAACAGTTCTATTTTTAGTTGGTTCATTTATTTTTTTGCCAGGTGGACGTGAAGGGAAGGGAGGAGGAGAGATAATCTTTGGGATCTTACTAACCGTGTTAACTAGTTTATTTATTATGTGGATCTGGTTCGGTACATATTATGAAATAAATGGGAATCAATTAAAAATAGTCGGAGGACCATTTCGCTGGAAAATAGATATTAAGACGATTAAAAGTATCCGTAAAACCCGAAATCCATTATCAAGTCCAGCATTGTCATTGAACCGGTTGGAGATTTTATATGGAAAATGGGGTACGATTTTAATTTCTCCTAAACATGAGGATGAATTTTGTAATGAATTAATAAAAATAAATTCGACCATTGATGTAAAACTTCATTAAAATTTATTTTGTCTCATTATCTTAAGTATACTTAGGAATTGAGACAATTTGAATAATTATTACCATAATAATATTATGTAAACTGATAAAAATAGAAAAAGCTGCCTAGATTGCGACAGCTACACTTTACTTATTCCATTTGTTCTTTAGGCATATCCATTTTATCAACAGCAATTTTTAGATCATCGTTCTTAATGTGCGTGTAAATCATCGTTGTTTGGATTGAGGAATGGCCTAATTGCCGTCTTAATTTTGGTACATCATTGATTTCAGCATGATATCTGGTGGCAAATGAATGTCTCAGCTTGTGTACCGATAACGCTGGTTTACCAAAGGCAGCAGCATATTTTTCAACAAGTTTTTCTACCGATCGGGCCGTCAGCCGCCGTGATTTTCCTTTTGGGCCGATGGGAGCGGAAATAAATAAAGCCTTATTCGTTTTATCCACCTGGTACTTAGAAGCTCGAATGGCTAGATACTCCTGCAGGTCAGCCATTGCTACCTGGCTGAAATAAACGAACTGTTCTTTATTTCCTTTTCTGATTACTCTAACACGATAGGCGCTAAAATCGATATCATCTAAATCAATGCCAACTAACTCCGAAAGACGCAGTCCAGATCCTAAAATTAATGATACAATGGCCGTATCTCGTTCCTTATTTAATTGATAGAAGTTATAGATTTTCTTATTATCTTTGTTCAACTCGCCATAATCAATGGCAACAAATAAGCGAAATTTCTCGTACTCATCCCCAAGCAGGATTTTACCTTCCATTTTAGTTGCCTTTGTTTCCATACTATCTTTGACTTCGTTAAATTCAATTTTCGCCATGACATTCCGGTTGATATAAGGCTTTAGATCAGGTGTTTCAGCGATATTTTGCAGATAATTAAACAAGGATTTTAAGGCTGATAGCTTACGATTTACAGTCAGTTCTTTATTATTTAATTGATAGTGCAGATAGTTTAAAAAATTTTCAATCTCTAAAACAGTGATTTGTTCTAGTCGATCTAATGGAATATCCTTAACATTCCCGTTATATAGTTGCTCACTAATCATCCAATTGAAAAAGATTTTATAGTCATGGCAGTAATTAAATAATGATGCAGTCGAAAGTTTACGTAACTTATGATTGATATATTCTTCAACATACCAAGGTAATTCGTTCATTAGCGATTGTAGTTTGTTATAGTTAGATTGTTTTTCCTGATTTACCATATAAACACCTCACTTATATATTTTACATAATTGACTTTATTACGTCAAATTTATATTTTACGTAATTATTAAAAATTGAGAAAGGAAAACCTTCTTTCTTTAGCACATATTGTTGACAAGTAACACAAAAGTATGGAAATGTGCTTCTGTTGAATTAAGAATGTATTTTCCTTTCAATTAAGGTAATTCTCTTACTTCCCTCTTTATTTTTAGTGAGGACCAGAATTAGGTATTTTATTTCTACTTCCAAAGGCAGTTATTATAGGATTAGACTTAACATATTTTGTTCGGCTCTTGACATTTACACTGTTATTTAGATTTTTCTCCACGTTTAAGTAACTACCCTACTTTTATCCTTAATGAGAAACCATTATTACTGAGTTTTATTACATAACGGCAGTAAAATTTTTTTCGGTCTTTATTCTACATTTGAGGATACTTCGTTAATACTAAGTAATGGTCGGATTTATTCAAGATTATGATTTATTAATGAAACAGTTTTTATACTCCTATAATACCTCTTTATTTATTAACTGAAACCAACTTATACAAATGTAAAATATTCTAAACTTTCTTAAACTAACCTGCCAGTTAGCTTAAGAAGAAGTTCAACAAATTCCTTAACTCCAATTGCTGTTTTCACATTCGCTGATAATGGAGCCGACATACTTACTATTAGTCAAAGTCTTGGACATTCCGATATATCAACAACGAAAATTTACCTCCAAGTAAGATGTCTAGGAAGAACAATTCGCTCATTCTTGGAAATGTTTAGATTTACTTAATAAAATCTAAATGGTCTTTTAAAATATTAAAAAACAAAAGAGTGGTAACTTGTAAAATGTCCAAGTTACCACTCCCTTTATACACATTATTTATTAATACCTCAGTGTTTTTCTTTATTTTGAATCGTTCCAGTCGCTACTTCATAAGTTCAACTTGACCGGATAGTTATGCACTTGCTGAGAGCCATCTTCAGAGGTACAGAATTGAATTGTCTACTTGGGAAATTTGTATAATAACGAGAATCGTTGTAAACGTTCAAGTAAGAACCCGTAAGCTTTAGTTAAGCTTCACTCTTTCTGTACTTAATTCTCTTTCGTATAAGCCTTGCAGTGTAATTTGAACAACATCACCAATTGATACGTTATTCCTGCTATAAAACTCTATTGATTCTATGTCATATCTATGTTTACTTTGGCCAGTCCAATTTTGCAGTGAATAGAGTTTTCCTGTTTCGTTGTCTTTCGCAATATAATAACCATTCTCTTTATCGAACTGGGTTACTTCTACGACAACAGTTTTTTTAGGAGCATTTTCTAGCTGTTCTTTAATCCACTCACTAGCTTCTTGTTCTTCTTTGGCTTCCTTTGCTTTCCTAGCCTTTTCTGCCTGTTCAATTTTCAATTGAGCTTCATATTCCTTTACTCTTTCGGCTTGTGCTTCAATACCAACAGGAACTAGTACTGCACATAATGAAATGATCCCCACTAAGATTGCGATTGTAGCCTTTTCTGTTCGATTCAGTTTTGATTTCTTCTCTAAGTTGAGCTTTTTCATTTCGTACCCCCGACTTACTATGTGTTATATGCTACCTCTATAGTACAAGGCCATTATGTAGTCGCTCCACCACGTCGAATCCTTCTTACATACTTGAAATATTCAACTAGAATTCTATTAAAATCGGTGTTACTTCTAATTGACTTCTACGTTATATGAGCCACCTTATACTTTAATATCATAGTACCCAAAAAAAGGTAACACAGTCAACCTGCTCCCCTAATTACTACAACAAGAATGTTGGTTGTTGTTCAACTAAAGCACCCATTAGTTGAACAAGAAAAAATGACTGCCGATATGACAAGTATATCTTGAACCAACATAGTGAGTAAAACTCCTTAAGCTGGGTAGTATATGTTTGGGATGGTGTGCTTTCATTATTAGCATATTCCCCATTAATAAACAAGGAAGTGAATAGATGAATCAGAGTAACGAACGCAATAACTTTGGTGAAAATGTAGAAGAAAGTGGCAACAATCAAGCTGGTAGTAATGCTAATCAAGATGCGAGTGACTTTGGTGAAGCAGCAGGAGCTATTAATGGAGCCGTTGCGGGTGCTATGATAGGTGCTCCATTTGGACTAATTGGAACTGTAATAGGCGGTGTTTCAGGCGGTGCTATTGGTAACCAGATCATAGAGGGGGCTGAAATCGATGACAAAACAGCTTCCACAAATCGTGATGAGAGCTATAATAACTCTATAAATAAGTAGCAGGCACTTTACAAAAATGTATTTGTGTTAATCTCACCAAAAAGGACCGTCAAAAAGACAGTCTTTTTTTTTTTACTAAAGCACCCGTTAGTGAAAAGTGAAATCAATTATCAGCAGGCATATTAAGGCTAAAACTGCGGTACTGACAATGTCTAAAAACAGTTTTTTAAAACCTTGATTTTTAAATTTTGGTTCAAAGAAATACCTCACACCATAAACCATAGCAAAAGTAAAAATAAAAATAATAAAATTGCCTATTATCATAAGATTCCTTCCCCCATTTTTTATGTAAATATTCAATGAGTGTAATGGGAAATCCTTCTTTGACTAATTGCCCCGGTAGTGAAACAAGAAAAAGAGCTGCCGTAGCACCCCTTTGTTTAACTATCGCACCCCGTTACTTTAAGAAGATTGAAGCAATTATAACTCCAATTATAAGTACAAGAATAAGGATACCCGTACCTTTCCAACCTAAACTGCCTACTAAATCAACAAGACTGCCATTGTTTGCTCTGTTAAAGGCATCGTTCAGATTGCCCGTTGGATTGCCTTTTAATTCTTGTTGTCTTAATCTCTCTCTTTTGCGTTCAGGAGTTTCTTTGTTTTCTTGCACTTAAACACCCCCTATAAATTAACAACTATTCTTGTAGATTTTACCACAAATGACCATTATCCTTGCTGAACTATCCTGCCCCGTTAGCACAATAACAAAAAGGCTGCCGCAGCAACCTGATCTTAAAGTAAAGCACCCGTTAGCTTAAAAAACGATATGTGATACCACAATAAATGTATTTACAACTGAACGAATGTTTGTTTCAAAAAACAAAAAAGACAACGAAATTATTTTCCACGACATTATCCTACTTAGTTTGAAATGAATGATTCCATTTCTTTCACTTTGTCGCCGTCCAATTGGTGTAACACCCCGAAAGTTTCGCCCTTTCCACCATAATTAAGGGCGATGTTAAGGTCATTCAACAATTCCGTCATATAGTCATAAGCCATTTGCATTCGTACGGGCATTGGCATCCATTCCTTTATTGCATCCTTTTTATTTACCTCATATTTCTTGAGGTCAATAGCTGCGGTTCGGACATCTTGTTCTTGGACGATAATATTTGCAAGGACCCGTAAGTTTTCAAAATCCTTTTCAAGGTCAACGTCTTCCACTCGAACATAGTTTCCCATTCCTCTCGAAACGACATCCGCCTTTAAATAATAATCATAACCTTTGTCGTATCCAGCTTCCAGCAATTTTGAATCGGGTGCTTGCCGAAAGATTTCCAATTGTTCGGCCACCCAACCCTGTGCGATTGGTGTAAATTCCATCTTTTCTGAGCCATTTTCTGAAGATGGGTCCTCCCATTCCTTTGGATTGATTTCCGCTGCACTTACAGATCGATTTTTGTTCTCTTCCGCCCCCCCGACTTTCACTTCTTTATCCTTCACTTTGGACGTTCCACAACCAGCCAACAATCCACCAACCACTACCCCAACGATTCCTAATTTCAACCATTTGTTCAAATCCTTACCCCCAAATAAGAACTTTATTTTCAAATATTTAGCAACGTTGCCTCTAATATAATCCTCCTTTTCTCCTCCTTAACTTCCTAATTCTTACATCAACTTTACCAGAAGTATACAAAGAAATTCTAGGTATAAATAAAAATAAATCTTTTTTGATATACACATAAATCAAATCTATTTCATATACTCTCAATCATTATTGTGCTTTTAGCCCTGACTTCCATTAAAAAGTTGGAGATTTTTTGAATGATACCTAGAAAATCTATGTATTAAGTGGTATAATTTACCTCAAATATGGAGGTGCTTGCATGTGTTTAAATTTTAACTGGTGTTTTATACTTTTTTTTCTTATATGTTGTATTTACTGTCATTAAGTACCTGCCAATTGTAACATTACTGGCAACTATTCTAGGTCTTTTTCGAAAAAGGCTGATCAAAAGAACCATTGTGGCTATGGCTGTCGTTCCACTAATTAAGGTACTTATCAACTTCAATAGGCATGGAATGGGTCCCACAGAAACGGATTTTTTCTTGTCGCAGTTAGAAGAAGGATCTATATTGCGATTTCTTGCACTTTTAGGTTATCTCTATCTTTTTTATTGGTGGATAACACTTCTTAGAGACTTGGCAGAACAAGGGAATGAGACAACTAGGAGGCTTATTAAAATTGGTATCATTTCCATTTTACTCTATCTTGTGATTGACCTTTTCGTTACCCTTTCATGATTTATTGCGAAAAGGAACTCTCGAAATTCATTATCAATAAATAAACAAGCCTCTTGCACTAACCTGACCGATAGTTCTATATCCAACGTTTTCATTTCGATAATCAAGGCAATAATTCCTCTAATATAACCAATTTAAGGAGGAATTTATTTTGCTGTTATCAAAAGCCTGGGAACTTTACGAATCGGATAAAAGGATTGAAGGGTTCTCTCCACAAACATTAAAGGCATATCGACTCCAATCTAAGTTACTCATTCAACACTTTAACGATGTGAGTATTGAAAACGTGACGACAGATCAGCTGAAAGGATACTTAGCAAAGTCCAGTGAACATTTAAAGCCATCAAGTTTATCTCATCGAATACGATTTATTAAATCGATATTTCGCTGGTCACACGAAGAAGGACATATTTCAAAGAATCCAGCAGCGAAAATAAAAGAACCTAAACAAGGAAAACGAATTCCAAAATTTCTAACTGAGAGAAAAATTGAACATTTAAGGGAATCGTGCATTACTCCAATGGAAAAAGCGTTATTTGAATTTATGTTTTCTACGGGTTGTAGAATAGGTGAAATTGTTTTTCTGGAAAAGAATTCTATTAATTGGTCAAATCGCTCAGTAATAGTGATAGGAAAAGGAGATAAAGAAAGGGAAGTCTATTTTAATATACGTTGTGAAATCTGGCTGAAACGATACCTAGACCTACGGCAGGATAAGGATCCAGCTATTTTTGTCACTGAACGGTACCCCCATAAAATGAGCATTGCCCAGATGAGATACATTATTAAGCGTATTTCAAGTCGGGCTGAGATCAACAAAGAAATTCATCCGCACCAACTACGCCACAGCTATGCCACACACCTATTAAACAACGGAGCTCCCATTGATGTTATTCAAAGTTTACTAGGGCACGAAAAGAGTGAAACCACTAGGATTTACGCTCAGTTAAGTGGAAATCTTAGAAGAGAATTTTATAGAAAATATTTTTAGAGATAGAGAAAAAAGCAACGGATTTTCCGCTGCTTTTTTCACACTATTGCACCCTTTAGTTGATTAAGAAGGTAATTTAACTTATAAGAATGGATGTAATAATATTTTTTTCACTATTAACCGTTACTGTCATTTCATTACAAACACTGGCAAAAGACTGAACTGCTATCCTATCTTTAAAGGACTCATCAAATGACCATTCACTTGGTAATATAGCCATTCCTCCATACTCTTCTACGAAAGTATGTTTAAAAAAATCCCACATTGGTAAAATATCGTGATTAGCTGTTTTTCTTACAAGTTCGAGATTGACTCTATATTCTCTTGGTGTAAATAATCCTCCTCAGCTCGAAGCCCCATTTGAGTATATATCATTAACAATAGCATTAACTTTACAGTTTTCTTTTAGATTCATAAAAAGTATTTTTGAGCCTTCTCTAATATTTTGCAATATAATTAATACTTGTTCTCCATTGGTTGTAATTTTTACAACTTTGTTGAAGTGAGGGGCTATTTCTTTGATAGCTTTATCGAGAGCTTTCTTGTCCTTTATTGGAATATCTAACATTCCGTTTGAACTAACTAATTTGAAAGGAGCTAATAAATACTGAGCAATTGATGAAATTTCCTGTCCAGAAGGTTCACCAGTTTCTAACTTGTCATATTCTACCTTTATATGTTCATTATTTTCCCTAATTTTAATTATTGAATTTTGTTCAATAACATTTGTTACAATCTCTTCAAATAAATCCAAAACAATTAGCTCCTTTCAAAATACCCCAGTATGGACTTTTAACTTCTGTACTCTATACTATAAATTAACAATGAACTTCCTTAATCAGCTAACCTGCCCAGTTTGTTCAATAAGGCTTTTCGAAACTGTATTCCACAAGGTTTGGGTCTAAAGCAACTAAATGGGGTTGCTAGCAATCTGACATTTCTGTTCCAATTTCGTGATTGTTTTGGCAGACAATGTTATTGCCGTCACATCCATTTTTTCCACAACAACCGTTTAACCTACTTATGTCTTGATGATATTTAGAATGAATAAGGTCTTTTAGATTTATTATTATTCGATTTCTTATACGAGTTGGAAAAACATTATCACCATTTATTATAAAAAAGCCTTGGGGAATGAAATCTTCTCCATAAGCATCGTGGTTTAATTTTGTGACATCCTCCAAAGCATTTAACTCATTTGAAATAACGGTCTTACAGGATTTACAGAGTATTCTCAAATAACCCACCCCTAACTTTGTCTTGTTCATCTAACCTGCCCCTTTAATTGAACAAGGAAAAGGCATTTCCTTTTTTAATTTAATGGAAAAAGGAATTAATTAACTGTAGAAATATTAAAGCTAAAATTGCGTTACTGACTATGTCTATAACGAGTTTTTTTGTCCCTGGATTTTTGAATTTCGGTTCAAAGAAGAACCTCACACCATAAACCACAGCAAAAATAAATATGAAATTAATAAAATTCCCTACTATCATACGATTCCTACTTTCGGTTTTTATGTAGAGTTCTATGAGTATAATGGAAAATCCTTCTTGAACTAATCTGCTCTGTTAGCACAATAAGAAAAGCTGCCAAATGGAAGCTTTTCTTTGACTTTTACACATATTAATACAATTAGAATGGTATCAAATATGTCCATTTGACGTTTCCTTCGATGATGAAATACCTAGGAACTTAGAATTGAAAAGTTTCCAAATTATGTACCCTAGAAATGTTCCAAAAGTATTTAATATTACATCATCTATGTCTGCTGAACGCCCCATTGGAATAGAAAATTGTACAATTTCGATAAACAAAGAAAATAGCAGTCCAGTTAGGATTACAACAAACATAAATCTCTTTTTCAAAGATAGAAAAAAACCAAAAGGAACAAATAGTAAAATATTTAGCCCTAAATTACGAATAGGCACAGTTATATCAACTGAATGAAACATAATATTGTACATTCCAACGAAAGGTACTATGTTAGCAATTCTTGGCATACTAGCACCGTAATACAGCGGAAAAACAGTTATTAATAAAGTTCCAATAATGCTAAATACAAACATCGTGTTAACAAATACACTCTTGAAATCTAATTTTCTCTTCCTGCTAACAAAGTAAATAATTAAAATTACCGGCAAAACGATTATTAAGAATAAAGGAACCAATTCTCCAAATGCCCGCCATAATTGAACCACGATAACACTCCATTCTGGATATTACTGTATAGTTATTTTATCGTGAAAATGAACAAGTTGGGAAGTGTCCTTCTTCAACTAAACTGCCCCTTTAGTGGAACAAAAAAAGAGTCGCCGCAACGACTCTTTTTAAACTCTTGCTACCCTATAGTTTAAGTGTAATACTTCACAATTTTGGTTTTGTAATAGACTACGTTAAATAACATTGTTGATTTAAAAAGTGATTCAAAATGAAGCCCTTTTAATTAGTTTACTTGGTTAATGAAGTAATCGTTCAGAAAGTATGTTCCTTTTATCCATTCGGATTAACTTTAATTTTTAGGTTATTCAAATCAGTTGTTGGAATAAATTTTATTTCTGCCAAAGGTTCATCTATCTGTGACGATGATTCTACAATTTTGGTTTTATTGCTTAGTTCTTTTACTGATTTTGCATTGGATTTATATACCCTAATGGTATAGGGAACATCTTCAACTACCTCGACTTTAACTTGCTTCTTATTATCAATAATCAAATATTTTACTTTGGGAAGAACAGCCACTTTTTTTGTTTCCTTACCATTTGTCATTATTTGTATTGAATAATATTGTTCATTAATTTGATTATCTTCTATTTGGATTGTAATTTGTTTTGATTTCATTCCTTTATTTTTTACAATATCACCAGTAGAATTAGAACAACCGCTTACCAAAAGCACAATCACCAATAAAAACAAAATATAACGCAAATTAATTGATTCACTCCTTTACTGGAAGAACTTTTAAATAAGGAATTGAAATTAATTTCAGAAGGATAAGACCCCATATTTCACCCTACTTTCATAAAGAAGAGTTCTAACATATCTTTACTTTCTACAGGAGAAAATGAAAATCCTTCTTCAAGTAAACTGGCCCGTTACTTCGATAAGAAAAGCCGCCTCTACGTTGGCAGAATTAATCTTCAACATAAGCACCCGTTAGTAACGAATATTCAAAAAAAAAAAAAACTTCATATAAACAATTCTGAAGGATTTCATTTTATTTTTGATTCAGCTTAAACTTATTTATTTTAGGGGGCATCGGAGTTTTAATAAGTTTAGTTAGGAGCTTTTGTTTGAAGCAGCTTAATCCCCATGCCAATAAAGATCACTCCAGTTATTTTGTTTAATACCATTCCAATTTTCTGGTTTCCTCTTAGTTTATTTGTTAAATATGAAGAAAAATACGCAACAATTAAACACCATAACAACCCAGTTGTTGTAAAAGTCAGTCCTAGTCTTGTAGATAAAGATGATGATGTTCCGGATGCCTATAGTATATGTCCGGATTGTACTCGAGAAATTAACCTAGAGAATGATGGTGGCAATGGCACTGCGTCCCCAGGTTTGTTCCGTCAAATTGCGGTTCATGCCGACCTGCATCTCTTGTACAGTAGTCCTCCGACACATAATGTGAATCCCGATCAGATATGATCTCTTCACGAGCTGCCGTAAGCACGAGGCGACTAGGCTCTTACCTCGACCGGACTTTACCAGCTAGTTGTCCCTGACTTGGTTAGACACGCATAATAAAAAAGAGCTAGCAAAAATACTGCTAACTCTCGTATTGATCAATAAATGGCCTAATTACAATCTTTGAATCAACCAATAAAATGCTAAAACAAAAATAAGGCAAGACGCTGAGATCATCATTTTACGATACCATGGGAACCTTCGCAGCCATATTAAGAGGGGCAGTACTAGGCATAAGATTAATAGTTGGCCTGTTTCCACACCTAAATTAAACGTCAGGAGTGAGCCAAGCAGATTTCCTTTTGGAAGTCCTGTTTCAGCCAAAGCCCCGGCGAAGCCCATTCCGTGAATCAGGCCAAATATGGCTGTCAATATCCACCGCCATTTCGCCTTTTGAACAAACATATTTTCCACTGCCACATAACAGATCGTCAAGGCAATCAAGACTTCGACCCAATGCGAACTGACCTGAATACGGTCGGTGGCCACCAAGAATAGTGTTATGCTGTGGGCGATTGTAAAAGCAGTAACAATTTTAAAAGCATCCTTGAAGCGAGATGCGATTAATACTAAGGATAACAAAAACAGCAAATGATCATAACCTGTCAAAATGTGTTCGATTCCAAGCTTAAAGTATTCCCACAAAACATCGCCAATCTTAGGCTGGGGAACGTTGCTCAGATTATCACTTTTAGTGCTATCAATATGGGGAAGGTTGATTAGTATATCTCTATTAGTGCTATCAATCATATCCTGCTGAAAATATTCCCCTGCATGGACCATAAGTACACTCGTATGAGCAGGAGCATCGTCAAACACCAGATAGTAATGAAGATTAAATTGTTCGATTTCCTCATCGGCGATAAACTTCAGTTGAAATTCCACTCCTCTTGCAGCACCCTTTTGCGCCATGTTCATCGAAACCAATTCCATTGTTAAGGGCTTCGAATCCGTATCTATGCGAAGACCTTTCTGTAGATAGGATTCGATTTTTTGCGAGGCGAGTTCGTCGTTCACCTGATTATCCAAATCAGTACCGAATTGTGGAAACAGGTCTTTTTGTTCAATAAAAAGATCATAGAGAATCTCGTTCCCTTCAATGGTTAAATCCGAGTAATTCATATTTATGGAATGCGCAAGTGAAGTTGTGGCAGTCCCAAAAAATAATAAGATCATGATGATGAACATGGACAGAAATGAACGCTGCTTCATAGCGGAACCTCTTTTCATGAAATGTTAGTATTACAATCTGCAATATAGTTTATCCGGTTACGAACGTCCATTCTGCAAAGTGAACATGTTGCTCGACTTATTTCAAGCTGTCCAAGAGTGTTATTACATTACATATGAAATATGAGCCGGTATCCCGTTGCAGAGCGAGGAAATGTAGCTTTAGTACACCTTTGGTACCATTAATCGTCCAAATCGATGAGGGGGAGAAAATTGATCTCCCCCAGTTTCATTATCGATCTATCCTAAATTTCGCTAATGTGATGACACCTGCGTGTATACTTTTGGTTTCAAACATTTGAATTGCTCTACTTTTGTGTCAATACATATTGAGCGTCTCGCAGCAATATTCAGCCGCTTCGCTTGAGATGTGCTTCCCGCTTTGAGCCTTCACTTCATTTACAAATCTGATCAAATCGTTGTCTGCCAATTTTTCCACCAGACTATCGGTAATACCGGCATTATCGATCCCATTGTTATCAGCAAAGCGTGTCACCAATGCCTTTAAAGAATCGATGCTGGCCACCGTCGTAAACTGAGCGGTCTTGCTAACCCAGTTGCTGGCTAAGTCGGTGGAGGATACAACAAACGTATGCTTCCCAAGCGTCACCGTCGTTTTGCGTTGTCTACACCCGACAACTTATCGGATAGTGTAATCCGGGATGGCTGCGGGCACTGTTATGCTCTTTAACGTCACGGTTGAACGACTTGGAATGTCTTGCGATCCACTACCGTATAACCGTCATTGAGCAAAAAGAGTACATCATAAGTGCCAGGGGCCAGTCCATTGTTTAAACTAACTCTTCCAGATCCAGAATTTAAATAACTCCATCGCAAAGATGCACCGGCACCTGGAGGAACATCTCCGGTTCTGTAGATGCCAACCCAATCTTTCCCATTTAACGCTGCCCCAGTATAGGCTAGGGTAATAGCTTCCCCTTGGATGTACTGGGATTTGTCTAGTGTTATTGGGCCTGTAGCTGCTCCAACTGCTTGAACAGTTACGTTAATGCTTGTTGTCAATGGAACGCTGTTCGGGTTTTCAACTCCGGAAGGCAGGGTTACGGTCCCTGGCACCGAGAAGGTCTGCACCGTCTTGATAGCCGGATCGTAGCTAACGCCGCTTAAATCCCAAGTCACACTTGCGTCCACATTTCCTCCATCGGTTGCAAGAATTACTTCTGTGGGCAATTTAAGAGCTTCCGCTGTCTTGGCCGTTCCGTTGTTCGCAGATACCGATTCAGGCGCAGTGATGCTGTTTAATTTAACACTTTTACCCTCAATTTCAATGTCCTGCGACGTACGGTTATACATGGAATCGTCAGCGAATACCCTGAGTATATATGGAGTAGTCGGCGACAAACCTGTAAACTTATATTGTCTGTGCTGATCGAATGGCTTGTCTAGCGGCAGTGAAAGACTGTTAAACGATTTGTCCACTTTCCCGGTGAGCTTGTTGATAAGCTGAATATTATATTCCAAAACGCGCACATTGTCATCGGCTTGTTTTATTGTAAAAGCAAGTTCGTTATTTTTGTAGGAATCGACCTTAATACCCTCTTCAAACTGTGGAGCTATGAGTTCCCTTATATCACTCTTGCTATAAGTAAACGCCTCTTTGCCTTCACCAACGATTTTTACAGAAGGGATGCCTACATATTCATCTGTACTTAAATTATACTGTTTGATAATTACTTTTGAACCGTAAACCTCTAAGAAATTCACGATGCGAGGTGTGGTTTTATAGTTGATATACGCACCTTCAATATATCCACCGTATGGACCGTCATCAATATAACTGGAATATGAACTCGCACCGCTGTCGAGATACGTAGCCGCACCTTGATAGTGAGAACGCTCGTCAGTCGGGTCGTATTGCGTATGACCTGACATATATACCACTTGCGAAAAGTCATGGTCGGCAATATATTTACCTACATTATTACTTGCCGCGCTGCTCCATCTCCCTGACCACACGGTTCCGGTTATAGGGTAGTGAGAAGATACAAATATCGGTTTTGTTTGATCGTAATCTGCTTCTTTTCTAATTTCATCAAGGAAATTTTTGGCTTTTCCAGACGTGTTGTTATTGTCATAATTTCCGTCAAAACCGACAATATTATATCCTTTTACATTTACCCGATAAGCACTATTAAAGAAATTGTTATCGTATGAATTTGTTGCGGCATTCCACGCGCCTGCTGAACCGACAGGTATAAATTGTTCGGCACCGCCCATATCATGGTTGCCTCTTACCATATAAAGCTTTGCATTGTCAAACAGACCCTCACCTTTAAGTTTATTGTATATGTCTGTCAGATTTTTCATCCACACATATTCATTGGCGTTGTTTCCGCCAGTAACGTCGCCAGGAATAAAGAGTACGTCGGCCTGTGGGAATAGCTTCAGTTCCGTTCTGTAATCTTTTTCAATGCGCGCGATTGTTGCGGGATTAGCACTTACTTCCGGATCGCTGTCCACAATCATATTTAAACCAGCGGGAGTTAATGTTTTATTACTTTTTTGATAGATGAATATGGCGCTGCTTAGTTCACGTTCGTAATAATTGATGGTTTCCTGTGTAAATAATTTTTCCTTTTGCGTTGTGGCAACCGTAGATGCCGTATTCAAAACCTTTTTCAAATGATCAAAATCGGTTTCGCTGAAGCCGTTGCCGAGACCTTTTTCTACTATTTTATTTGCTTCTGCTATTTTGTCGTTAAGTGCCTTCAAATTCACTTTATTTACAGCGTAACTAGTATAATTCGCTTGAACTACGTCACTGCTAAATGCACCTTTCCAAACATTCAGATCAGCTATATCGAATGAATTTCCACCATTTTTGCCCAATCCGTCGCTACCAATATTTAATGGGTTCGATGTATCTAAAGTTCCGCTCCCTAGTGACGTTTCCGTCATTTTATAACCATCAATATACAATGATCCGAGCATTTTATCTCTGTCGACAACAAATGTCACATAACGCCATTCGGAAGCATGAAACGTGTCGCGACCAAATTTTACTGATGTGGTCGGGAATCCTAAATTCATATTGACCGAATTAGCTGTTGTATAAATCGCCCAGCCTTCGTTAGAGCTCTTAGTAAAATCCTTGTTTGATAATAGTACCTGATTATTGTTCGTGTCACCCTTATACCAGAAGGATGTGGTAAAACTGTCATTACCGAAATCCAAGCTATGCGTCGTACCGACATAATTGCCGTCTCCGCTTTCTACGTGCAGAGCTTTGGTCCCTGGTAATACACCGTCTACATAACTATAATTCCCGTTCCCTTTCAAGTTCTCTTGATTTGCATCGTCCTTCAAATTATTATCGAATTTCATCGATGCCATAAGGGGGTTGGCATTTAATACCGCGTTCGTAGGCAATGACGTTTTTCTGTCTCCATTTGCTGGTAAACCAACTACAACGCGCAATTTTTTACCAATATCATTTACCGATACGGTGTAGCTTTTGGATGTGCCAGCCGATTTTACATTAATATATTGATTGCTTGTCCGTGATTCTTGTACTTGCCATTGATAGGATAGATTTTTGCCGCCTGAACCTTGACCCATGGTTGCACTGGCGGTGATCGTTTGACCGTGAACCGGCTGCATATTATCGATTTTGATGAGTTTTTCGCCCGATGTGTTTGCAAATGCCTCTGTGGCGTTCGATAACATAAAGAATATCATCATTAATACGAGGGTAATAGATAAGCTTCTTTTCATTACAGAAAACCTCCAAATTTTATGTATTTTACGAGCCTGTTCAAAAGGTTCGTAAAATGGAGTAAAAAACGTGCCGTAGCGATCTTGATGCGGAACTCATTGATTATATCGATCATATCGACGACTCCATTGTGCTGGAGAAGGTCGCCCCGCTTTACAAAGATGGCGGGCAGCCTCCCATCGATCGGGATGGGAGGAGATTTTTCGTCACGGAAATCCCCCTTTCGTTTCCAATATTGGAACCCTAATTTTCTCCTTCTACTACTCTCATTAAACTGAAATGGTGCTTTAATCCTGGTCCGCCGATATTTTGAAACATCACCTCCTAGAATAGGGGGAATACATGACAATAGACGCCACCTCAAAACAGCATAAAATATAACACAATCACACAAATTAACTATTGTATAAACAAATAATACACAATAGTTATTGATTTTTTGTAAATATTCTGTAAATTGTTGTTGTTTATATTAAAAAACACACAAAAACACAAAAACACACAAAGAGCTGATGGTGGATTTTATTTTCCTGGCTAAAAAAAATAAAAGATTTACTGTGCTACTTGAAATTTGAGGAGAGAAGCTGAAATGAGATAAACTGAGTTTAAATAACACATAAAAAAAAAGGAAAGTAGACGGCTACTTTTCCTCCAAATTAATCTTATTCACAATTTCAATACCTTCTTTTTTATATTTCTGCAGTACCTTTTCGGATAGATTTGAATCAGAAATAATACGGTCGACCCTTTCAAAATTGCAAACTTTCAATAATGATGCAACATCAAATTTACTGCTATCCGCTAGTACAATGCAACTTTTAGAATTCTCAAGCATTTTCTTTTTCACTTGGAATTCACCTAACCCGTAATCCGTCAGCCCTTCCGTCAAGGAAATACCACTGATGCTCATAAAAAAAGTATCAATGTGAAACCCTTTAAAAAATTCTTCCGCAAAAGAACCTACTAGACATAATTCTTCATTTCGGAGTACACCCCCGGGAATCAAAATCGTATAATGAGGCATTTCTGAAAGTTCATTGGCAATGATTAAGGAATTTGTTAAAACGGTAAGTCTTTGAAACCTGCTTTTTAATTCTTTCGCAAATTCGGTATTTGTTGTACTGACATCTAATGCAATGGATTGTCCTTCTGTAACATAATGTGCAGCAATCTTCGCTATTTCCTTCTTTTCCTCAATTTTTTTGGTTTCCCGCAATGAGAAATTGATTTCTTGACTGTCCGTATTATCTAAAACCGCTCCACCGTGCACCCTTCTTAAATACCCTTCTTTCTCGAGATATTCAAAATCCCTGCGGACTGTTTCGGTAGACACACCAAACGTTTTTGTGATCCAAGACACCTTGACAGACTTATTTTTTCGCAAGCATTCCATTATATTTTCATGACGCTCATGAGCTAACAATATTTTCACCTGCTTTAGTTATTGGGTAAATTTGGTATTTCTTATTTTTTTTACTTATTCTATAAATAACACAAATTCGCATAAATTCACAACCTAACTCATGTTTTTTTGCGATTGGGGACGAAATTCCGATTGAAGGAGTCATTCAACCTAAGTGGAAGGATATTATTATTGAAACGGATAGTAAGGGGATAGAAAGGGTTAACCGAATCAATTATGAGATCGCTGTTTTACAATCCCTTCGCACGGGACTTCGATGTAAAGAAATTTGGATTGAGGGCGCTGATCGATACCGAAACCCCGATGAAGATCTAGCTCAAGATTTCGAAGAGCACAAAGATGAATATTTCCAAGCGCTAAAAGCACCACTCAATGTGCTTTTCTAGAGGGATTACACGAATCCATCCCTTATTATTCCTACTGGTAATCCTAACCCTAACGTTGCTTTTATCCTCGAACCCTTGATTCAGTAAATGGAGCTTTTCTTTCATCAATTGTGTGATGCCCGAGATAAAAGGCTCTAATGCACCTTTCTCCTGTGTTCCCCATCATCTCTCCACTTACTTATATGCTACTTTGCGGTCTAGAGCAGCAACCCTGTGACTAGGCCTTCAACTATTCTGCTCAGTTACTTGAATAAGAAAAAAGGTGCATTCAAAAAGAAACCACCTTTGGTTTAATAAAAAATTCAATTATCAATTTTTAAAATTATCTACTTTTTCCTCTATCCTTTTTAGACGTTCATCTCGTTTCTTTGACGACCGTACGAATAGGACAATAAGAACAATAAAAACCACTGGTATGAGTATTGAAAATAACTGAAAAATGATGTCCCCAATATTTATCATTTTTTATTCCTCCACTAAATCTTTAAAAAAATTATAACACTTATTTAAAATTCATCGTTCAAGCAACTGCATTGTTACGAAGAAAAGGGCAATATCGTTGTTCCAGTAAAGCACCCGTTACTTTAAGTGAAGCATCTCACAAACTTTCCCTAATATCATATTAATCAATATTAGCAAACAAACCTTCCAGATTATCCCAGTTACTTCCAACCCAAACGTTCTCTTCATTAAATCTTTTTAACGGTGATGAATTTTGAACTTTATCAACTCTAACCTATTCTGCTTCTTTCCACCAAGTTAACTTAATTGAGCGTACTAATTTTTGATTTGTTAATGTTTGATATTCTCTATATCCTTTAACAAAGGCAGAAACGCTATCAATATTTATTTTTCCATTGTCAATGCAACACGATAGTATAGGTCTTGAAATGTCGAATTCAGGATAAACATAATTCATTCTATCAAAATCAAGAATTGCAGAGACACTATTATTTTTAAATAAAATGTTATCTACAAATAAGTCCCAATGCCCCCAACCTTTTTCACAATCCGAAAAAATATCTACATCGTTTTTTTCAATGATTTTTCTTTGTATTTCCAATTTAGAAAGTGTATTGCTACAATCCACACTAATAGCTTCACTCCATCTTTCTTTCCAATTTCCAATCATACTTTCTTTTGAACGGACATCCCAGTGTAGTGGCAATTGAACTGTATTATTACTATTTAAAATTTTGTGCATTTGTCCAATGACTTGACCCAAACTGAACATTTGTTGTTCGTTTGCCGTTCCAGCCTTAATATTACTTCCATCACATAATTCCATTAAAACAAAACGCTCACCATATGAAGATTTTATTACATATTTTCCTTTGTGAGAGTAAAGTTTAGGGCAAGGAATACCCTCCTTATATAGATTGTTTTGATGATTTAATGAAGTTTATAACCCTACTATCATTTCTTCAGGATACCGTGTTTTATTATATTGCTTTACAAATAAATCCCCTATATCGGTCTTTATTTTCCATTTTAAATTCATATGACCTAATTCAATTTTAGAAAAATTTATAATATTAAATCCAAAAACATTAGTAGTTGCCTCGAAAATGTCCTCTTTAATTGATTTATACGTCACATTACTCATTTAAATCCCCCTTATGAATTAACAAAAGCCAGCAATGGGTAGCACTCTCTTCAATAAACGCAATCTATAGTTAAGGAGTTTTTCAAACCACCAATTGGAATAATTACTCTTGTAGTTGATTTAAAATCAGTTTCAATACATCGTTTTGTGACATATCATTAGTTAATATCATTTCTCCCTCCACGCCAAGATAATCGTTTGGATTCCACCAGGCACGCAACGAATCTTCTCCGAATTCGATCTTTTTCGAACTAGAGTTGTGACGTATGACTGTTTCCTCAAAGGATAAATCAAAATAATATGTATATGTCTTTTGGTTAAAGAACTGGATTAAGTTATTGAGCATTTCACCATAACGATGTTTATACAAGATTCCTTCCAAAATAACAAATTCACATTTTTCTTTACCGTATTCAGCGATTTGTCGAATTAAATCAATTGAAAGGTTCCCATCCCTATCGTGAATCTTCAGCATTTCACGGCGAACGGTATCCTGAGAAACCAAGAGCGTTCCTCGACCCAAATGATTTTGGAGACTTTTCGCAGTCGTTGTTTTTCCACTCCCAGAGTTTCCTCGTATGATAATTAGCTTAGATTCCATATTATCCCCCTGCACACCTTCCATTGGTTTTAACAATATTTTCATTCGATACAGAAATTAATTATTCCTTCTTGCACTAATCTGCCCGTTACTTCAAAAAGAAAAAGGCGTCTCCACTTATTGTAGAAACGTTTGTTTAATAAGGAATTAATCAACTAATGGGTAAAACGCCGTTAGCTTAATAAACCTCTCAATATTATTTAAAATTACGTGGAATTTTAACGAGAACATAATTTTTAGTCCACATTTGAGTGGTGGCAATTAATCTCCTTCCGTCTTTTTCAAATAACAGACCAGCACCATCTTTTTCTTTAAATTCCCATCCATGTGAACCAATCATTTGTTTTATAATTTCATCAGCAATCGAAATACCTTTGTTCTCACTACTTGTGATATACCAAATAGAATCGCCTTCTACTGCAATTTCTGCTATTTTACTTTCCGATTTTTTCAGTATATCAATCACTTCTTTTGCAGACGTATCATCTATCGGAAGAGAAGGATAATGCAATTTATTTACAAATACGAACACTGCAATAATGGCTATAAATAAACCTAAAATCATTCCAACTTTTTTCAATTCATTACCTCCTTTCTAACAAATACGATTTCCAATTATTAAAAGTTCCTAAGCATATAAACTTACGTACCTTTGGATTAGCTTATTCAACTAACCTAGCCGTTAGAGCTTAATAAGAAACATAACAATATTCTTTATTAATTTCCCTATAAGAAGAATTTCCTTCTTTTAATAATGAGAAAAAAATAACCTTTAATCAATAAGATCAAAGGTTCAAAGAAAGCTTAGTGGTCTAGTCTAAGCCTTATAGGAGGTCTAAATTCAGAAGAATTTAAACTATTGAAATATTATCATTCCTTGAATAATTTTTCAATAGTTTAAAGCATTAAAGTGTGAAAATATTGTTTTTAATTATTGGTTTGACCAAAAATAGACTTATTCAACCTGCCCGTTAGCCATCCATGCAGCACAAATTCAGTGCTGCACCACAGAGAATGAAAATGGGTAAGAGTGTCAATGATGATACTGACCTTAATCCAGTCAACCCTAATCCATAGGCTTATTAATTAACTCTCTCCTCTTTTTTAACGATTGAGCAGGGTCTTCTTTAGTATTGTCATTTTTCTATCCTTGGAGAAACCAATTTTCGTGGTAGTTTAAGTGAAAATCCTCACAATCTCTTCACCTATAACGATTTTATTTAAATGAGTTATACAACAATCTGGCCCGATTGCTTAATAAGAGCTAAAGGCGATTCTTCCACTAAACTGCCACGTTAGTTTAAGTACATTTCTTCACAATCTCCTCTAAAATATCCATTTATTTTGAAAATGAGGTACTCAACAATCATGGCCCTTTAATGAAATTTGATTTTTGGTTAAAACAACAAAGAACCCTTTTTGAGGGATGTCTAGGAGTAATAACAAAAGGAATCAAAATAAAACTGTTAAATTACGACCATAATGAGCCAAACAATGACTAGTAAGGACACTATACTCTAAACTTTACTCCGAGTTAAGGACACCAAAATCCCTTACTCGGCGTTTTTTGGGGGTCTGGCTGAATCAATCAAATTTGAATAACAAGTATATCATTAGACTCTTTAATGTTATTATTCATTTTTGAATAAGTATTTTTGTGCTTCGTTGTTTAAAAATAATAATGCATCATTAAATGTATCTAAGACTTCTTTTCCTTCAATATATTTAATATAGTTAATCCTTTGGCTCTCAAAAACTCCCTTTAAAAGTTCTCCTGCATAAATCCAACGAACAGCTGATGGCCTAAAATCCAAATTTGCAAAATCAATGTTATTGAATGAAAATCCAGCGTTTTTATAATGAATAGTGAAAAAATCCATATTATGTTTCATTGAATTGTAGGCATGAGCTAGCCCGAGTATAAGGGTACCCTTCGGATCTCTATTTGCTCTTCTCTTATAATCTTTTAAACCATGTTTTATAAACCATTCATTAGTTGTCATAATCCAAAGAAGTAGTTCACCGATTGCAGTATAAATTTCATGATTATCATTATTTTCAATAGCTTTTTCAAGCCTATCTTTTGCTGTTCTACACGCATAAAGATTAAACTTTAACCTCATCCTTAATTCATATCTATGGTCAGACAATACATTTCCCCCTAGAGATATTTTAATTAATAATTTCTACAGAGAATCGTGTTAGTCCTTTTACTTCATACGAAACCCGATTAAAGAGGAACACCAAAGTTGGTTTGCCTTTTTCTTTATAAATTAGTCAACCCTTTCAAAATCTAAGGTTAATCAAAAAGAGAAAAGAATGCCCCTAGGTGATTAGGGACATTCTTGTCTTAATGCAATGATTGCGTATGGCGGTATCTTATATTAAATAAAGGGTCATTTTAATAAGCAAAGGTTATTGCTTACCGATTAACATTATGCAACTCGTAGGAAATCTCGCTTATCTCATTTCCATTTAAGTCAACACCGCGGGTTTCATTTGGCTCAAGTTCAGCGAATCCAGGTAAAAGAACTGTAACCTCTACTCGACCACCAGGTCCCATCCCCAAACCATCAAATAGAACCCTTATTTGAAATTCATAACCATAGATTCAACAATAATAAGCGTTAATTCTTAAAATAAGCGTTAATCCTTCTTAACGCAAAATATGGTAAAATAAAAAAGTGCCCAAACCCATATATATCAAGGGTTTGGACATCTTAATAATCATTTTAATAAAGCGTTAAATTGTATTATACAAATTGTTTCCTCTTCCAACATCACTTACATCCATTGATCATATATCTCTTAGTGCTGCACTTTTATTTCGAAATACACAACCCTTTATCTTGCGTCGGCATAGAGTGGTTTTCTTGTTTTCAAGTACATTTTTCCGAAAGATAAAAGCTGAGTTTTCAGGGATCTCTCCTTTCAGAATTTCTCGTAGCAGTTCAAGAAATGCTTCCATAATGAATTCCCCCTTCCCGAAACGGAAAGAAGAGCAAAGAAGGGGAATTCCCCTCCTTTGCTGTAAGCAAGGGTTAAGCAAATTTAACAAGACCATAAAGCCGATTATTTGGCTTCCACATAAGCGGATACTTTGGCTTGACCATTGCTCGTAATCACATTGTTCCACGTTACCGAGTTTCCAGGAGCTACGACAGCCGATACATAACCCATATCATCGTCGCCTGAGGTTCCATCTGAATCATATACATGAATTTCAACATTCGTGTTAGATGGTTTTGTTACAAATACTGTGTTATAATTTTCAGAAAAATTTGGTCCGAATTCTGCGTCATTTGCACCAAATAAAATATTATAATTCTGATACAAAGGAGCATCGTTTTTCTTCCAGAACCTTGCGTCTGTTTGGCCTTGGCCGTTTACATATGCTTTTATATAAAGGTCGCTGTTTCCACCGAATGGATCACGGTTCGACATACTTTGAGTGTTGACAAGAACAATTTTATGAGAATAGTACGGGTTGTTAACATAACTATGCGAAAAATTACCAAGTCCATTTAGGTGTACATCCACTTGATGGGCCGGATCAGACCAGTTCATCCCTTGGAGTGCAGGTCCGTCATCACTGTCATCCCAACCCCATGGAGCATTCGCAGAATTTGCCGTATGATTATCCCCCGCAAATGTGCCCCATGATGAGAAAATAGTAGGGTCATTTCTTCTGTTCCAGAGATCCCCCCATTCGATCAATGAATAGCCGTAATGATGAATATAACTGCCGTTCGTTGCGCTCGGAAATTCGGCTGTGCCCGTATAATCGTAAACAATTCCGTCACCGCCGGGAGCAGATGAACCATCATAAGCTTTTACACCATGACCGCCACTTGGGCTCTGACCGTTTGCTTGAGAAAATACCTTTGGATGACTTCCGTTGAAGAGAACACCGCCGTCAACATTGTCTGAACCTGATGTAATGCTTGGATCATTCGTATAATCATACCATTGATTGTGAGCCATCGTTTCCATCAACTGGAACTGTCCATAAGATGATCCGTCTTTCTTAATAACAACGATTAAGCCTTCGAGGTCATTTTCGTGTGCATCAAGAGGTCTTGTATATGCATCATCTCTAGCATGAAACAAGTCGTATTCGATGAAGTAGTGCGTGCTCGTTTCAGATACCTTGTAATACACAAAACCATTCTCTTTGAAGTTGTCAAGATTTTCCCAGTTGTTCAGCGCTAAATAATCGCCGTCATAATTGAAGTTCGTAGGAAAATCAGCTCTAACGTTCAGATCAGCATTGACATCCTGATAAATCTGGGGTGCCCAATGTGCAGCCAAATCAGAATAGCTTACGGCTGCATGGGTTGTAGTCGAACCCACTTGCAAAGAAACAGCCAGCATTAGTACAGACAATAGACTTGTAATCATCTTTCTCATCAATCATTTCCCTCCAATAATCTCCAATTTATAAAGCTGTCTGACACCTCGAATTATATGAAACTCAAACATAAAGTACAATCCATGGTTTGTTAAAGGAATGTGTTTTTTTTTTTACCAAAATGTAAATCCTATTTTTTGACAAAAATCGCTGGGACCTTATAAATAGTTATTCCGTAAAATGGCCCGATTGCTGAATAACGTTATTGAAGTAAAGCACCCTATAGTTTAAGTGTAACACTTCACAATCTATTTCTTTTCTTCCATGTCAAACAACCCCGAATTTAATATTTTAATAAGGTGTACCGTCTACGAAGGTATTTTTATTATTAATTGCTTTTATTGAAAACAACTCTAAATATTTTTTGAAAATAAGGGAAGAATAAATTTGTCATGATTTAAAAAGCAATTTCACGTATAAATCATCACTATTTTTTATAAATAGCCTTGAAAGGCGGTCTTATATACCTTGGGTAAAAGAAAAGTTAAACTATGGACAAACCAATATGTCATTATTATTTTATTGTCTTTAGTAATGTTCGCTTCTTTTTATATGATTACAGCTGGTTTCCCCATTTTCGTATCAACCATAACTAAGAATCCTGCGATAGCAGGAATCATGACCACGACCTTAATGGTAGCATCATTAATTACACGCTTCTTTGCGAGTGTCATTATCCAAAAAGTGAATATGAAATTGCTCCTCATTATTTCTCTCGTTTATTTTTTGGGTACGATCGGTCTTACTTTTGTAAACGACTCCATCGGATTTTTAATATTCATTAGAGCACTACAAGGTATTGGATTTAGCATGCTTACGATTTTAGTTTTTACGATATCAAGTAATATTGTTCCTAAATCTCGGTTAGGAGAGGGCATTGTTTTTTTCGCAATGTCTACAAGCGTTGGGACGACAATGGGGCCGCTAATTGCCATTTCTTATCTTGCACATTTTTCATTCCGTTCCATGATGATGTTAACTCTTGGGCTTATGGCTTTTTCATTAGTGTGCAGTTTTTTCACAAAAAATACGGTTAAAAAAGAAAAGGAACGTCCACAGGCGACAAAAAAAGAACCTTTCTATAAGTACATGTTCGATAAGCGAGTCCTTCTTCCATGTATTTTGGTAACGTTCAATTATATAACCATTGCAGGAACCGTCAACTTTATGGGGGCGTTTGGTAAAGAGATCCATGTTGGCGGAAGGATTTCACAGTTTTTTATCGCACAAGGGATTGCAATGGTAATATTTCGAGCATTCTCTGGTAAAATTTTCGATCGATTCGGTCACAGAATCCTAATTATTCCAGCTTCCATTTCAGGAGCTATAGGTTTGATTCTTTTAGGCTTTTCTAAAAGTATGGTGATGGTTTGGGTTTCAGGGGCATTATTCGGAATCGCTTTTGCCATCATCCATCCAATTATCCAAGCGTGGGCATTAACTCTAGTTCCACCCGAGAAAAAAGCAACAGCCAATTCTATGCTTCTTATTTTTATCGATTTTGGTTTGGCCGTTGGATCAGTAGGTCTCGGGTTCTTAGCAAAAAGTGTTGGGTACGGCATGACTTTTAGTTATTCTGCAGCTTTTATGATTATTATTTTGTTATTGTATCTAATTGGGAGCAAAAAATTAGTAACAGTAGAAGCCAATAAGGAAAAACCATCCTGAACAAAACATACTAGCATACGAACGGGAATTACAACAGACCAAAAAGTGATTTGTAACTTTCGGTTGTTCATAGCTATTCCCCCTTCTGATTTCTCTAAATAAAATAATTCTTCAATTGGCACATCAAAATATTGTATTAATTTTAGTGCCAATTCCAAACTTGGATTATACTTATTCTTCTCAATTGCATTTACTGTTTGATGTGTAATTTGTAAGTCTTCTGCCATTTTGACTTGTGTTATGCCCTTTTTCTGTCGAATTTCCCTAATATGATTTATCACCTTCATTAAACCCTCCAAACAGGAAGTAAAGATATCTTTACTTAGATAAATAAAAAATTACAACAAAATGTAAAGATATATTTACATTTTGTTGTAACCTTTTCCTTTTTCTTCTTCAACAAACCTGCCCTGTTAGCTCAATAAATAAAGGAGTTGCCACAGGCAACCCCTTGGATTATTCTTGTATATGGAAGTTGTAGTTCAAGGATATGTTTTCATATGTTTATAACTAATCAGTTTACCTCTTCTATTAATCGCAACCTCATCTTCTCCATAACTGTTATGAGCACGATAATAAGGGTACACCTTCAACGTTATCTCATATAATCCACCAATTCCATACAACTGTTTTATTTTAAGGATTTCTGTGTCATAGGAAGCCCAAGTATTTGAGAAAATATGAATGTGATCAATGCATTTGCTCCTGTTTTTCAGTTGTCAGGACGGGGTGGGCGAGCTCTTTTAACTGTTGTTGGATTACTCCATGGCTTTTCTCCGACATTACATTAACCTCCCTTTATCATTTTGTAAAGCCTTTATTGCCCGGTGGTAGGAGAGCCTGACCTTCTCTTCTTTCCAGTTTAAAATCTCAGCCGTTTCTTTGATGGACAGTTCTTTTATACAACGTAGAACAATCACATCCCGATAATTTCTATTTAATTTCTGAATAGCTTGGATCAATTGTTTATTTGTCTCATTTAGTTCGAGAACCTTTTCGGGAGTTTGATCATCAAACGGTCGTTGTTTTTCTTTTAAAAACAGATTTTTATTAGTAAGTACGATACTCAATCGAAATACTGTTATCTATGAACGAATGTTTTAATTAATAAGTTGGCTATTAAATTATGATACCGTTAAATCAAAAAAACCGAATTCCAAGAGGATTCGGCTTCAAAAATATTTCTTCAACAAAAGGGCTAGATTGTGAAATTTTGATAAAAAATCAAGATTTCTAGATTCCCGGAATTAAGATAGTCATATCCATTCCATCTACTGTACTATGGAAAGCATAAACAGGTTGATAATAGCCTTTGGAATCCAAATAGTAGCTTACCTCTACTTTATGGATCTGTAAGGTTTCTATCTTGTTATTTTCGGAGTAAAGTTTAAATTTCCCATCTAAAATTTCTTTATACGCTTCTTGTTCACTCTTTATTTGAACATCCCTTACCTTGTCATAGGTAATTAATTGATTATCAATTCCCTTCACTGTATTATCATTATAATAATTACTGTTAAAGAACCATCTATTAGCTGATTTTCTCGTACCTTTTTATCTGCTGTCCACTCATAAGTACCAGTATTGACTTTTTGAAAATAAGACAATTCTGACTTCTCTGTTACTGTAGTTGCTAACCACCAGACTGTTTTTTCTTCATAGTTGTGCCCAGTATAATCAAGGCGACATAGATTACGATGGCAATCGAATCTATAAGCGTATCCGTAAGAGCCGAAACGTCAAGCATTGCCGTTACGCCAAGAATGACCATCAGTCGGACGATCAGGATCGCCGCGATCATCCATGCGGCAAACCTGATCGTCGATCGCTCACTTTGGAATGACATGAAAATGAATGCGATTCCGAAGACCAGATTTTCCGCCGTTATAATGTGCCAAACATACGTGAATACCGTCTGGGTATCCATGGACATCGCCCTAATGTCGAGCGTCGGCAGCACAGCGGATTGCCCGTTCCATGCATGCGTGACGGCAAACAGCATCGCAAGAACGCCTGCAATCAGATAATAAAAATTCCTAACCTTGATGTTAATCACAACCCTCCTTGGAAATTCCCGGTCCATTCTCTCGGATATCCTTGTAAAGCTCGCGGACCAATTCTGCCAACCGTTGGTCGCTTTCGTTATTAAAGTCCCTTAACGTTTCCGCTGCTATGTTGAGCAGCTGACTGACCTTTTCCAGATGGTTAATCTTCTTGCGCGTTTCTGCGTTCTTAGCATCGAGGAACGCAGAAACCTCTTCGCAGTAAGCAGAGTCGATATTTTCCATCTTGCGGAAACCAAACTTCCCCCTGATTTCGTCAAGAGAAAAGTCCGCATACTGCATGATCTGAATATTCATCAAGTCTATGAGGTCGTCCCTCGAATACCTGCGATACCGATTGTCTTCCCGGAACGGAGAGACGATCCCAATCCGGTCATAATACCGAAGTGTGTCCTTGGAAATCCCAAGTATCCGCGAAACCTCTTGTATAGAATAAAGTTTTTCCATGAATTCAGAATAACATTTGAGTTGACTCCAATGTCAAGTCGTTTTTTGCCTTTTTTCTCGATATGTGTGCGCCAACTGTAGCTTCAAAATTTATCAAGACCTAAGTCGTAAAAACTCATAAAAATTAAGGAGTGGTACATATTAGTCATGTATAATATGTATTACTCTTTTACTACTTGTTCCGGAATCACGCCCGATTGTTGAAATAACTTCATTTGTATGCCTTTCCCAACCGACAGAATGATATATTTCCTTCATCTCATCAATATTGGCGATTGAAAGATCAGTATGGATTACCAAGTCCATTTACGTTCACCCCTAAGTTAGTTTTCTACTATATTTCCTATTGCAAAATTGCACAGATCTTAATCAATTGCGCCGTTTTTGTTGAAGAAGAGTTATAATTTTAGAAAATTATCTAATCTTTTCATCACCTTTTCTAAGACTCTGATAGACATTAAAATATTAAATGGTTCAATATCTAGAGAATGGTTAGCATTGGGGATTTTTTCAATTTTTATATTTGTTTTATTTTCAATTCTTTCGATTTTACTAGGAAAATAATGAGTATCTATTTCCCCTATCACAATAAGTGCTGCATGTTTGGTCATCAATAACGTTTCAAAAATTGAGTCATACTTCAGTAATGGTGTAAGCAAAATCATTTTAGAATTTATATACATATCGCTTTTCATAAGTCCGTTGATGATTGGAATTGTACCAAGTGATTTCCCTAAAAATATAGTTTCTTGATATTTATGATTTTTAAGTACCTCGTTAATGATGGGATTTACATCATTAACAATGATTTGGGTTATATCTTCTAATGAAAGTTTCAATAGTTCTTGTCCATAAGAATAATGGATATGAACAACATCATACTGATTCTGAATCATTGTCATTGTCGAATAATAAAATAATGGCTTATCATACGTGTAACCTGCCCCTGAGAACATAATACAAATTACTTTACTTCCATTTTCAATATGTGTGTATTGAACTTCTTTATCATTAATAAAAGTTGTTCGTTGATTAACCTTCATAATAGGATCACCTACCCTTATCATCCTGTATTTTAACCCTAAAAACGAAAAAATGAAGTCTTTCTTCGACTAATAGCTCAAAACAAAGGGAACGCTTTTTTATTTAAAAAGCGTTCCCTTTGTTTTGAGATACAAGGTCAAAATAACTTTGACATATAATACTCATCATAAAAAGTTCCATCTATCATAAGAGAATTTCTTTTTGTGCCTTCTATTTCAAATCCGCTCTTTTTATATAGAGCTACACCTGCTTCATTTTTAGTAACCACAGTGAGTTCCAATCGTGAAATGTGGTGACTTTTCGCCCACTCAGCTACGCGTTGAAAAAAAGCGGTTCCAATCCCTTGTCCTCTGTTTTGCTCTAAAATTCCAACAACAATGTAAGCAGAGTGTTTAGTCCTATTTACACTTCCACCATTAGCAATCAAATAACCTATTAAATTTCCTTCTAGTTCTGCTACAAAGATTGTTGAATTGTCTTGCTGTCTATGACGTTCTAAATGTTTTCGTTGCTGTTCAGGAGTAGTTTTTCTTTCTCCAGCTTCCATAAGCATAAAATTTGATTTAGCTTCTACTTCCTTAATGATATTTATAAAATTTTCTGCATCCTCAATTTTTATCTCTCTAATTAACATAAAATACCCCTTCTTTCTTCTACACTCCTGTCATTTAACTTAATAACAATTATTTCAAAATTCCGTAATTTGAGCAATCACTTTATTCCAGAATATGGCCCAATAAAAGAAGACGCCTTCTTACTTAAGAAGCGCCTGATCGCTGAATATTGAACAACATGTAATAGCTATTAAAATAGTTCCTCAGTTTTTCTCTAAAGCCCTCGTTAATTCAAAAAACATACTTTTCCTCTTAGGTACATAATCAACTGAATTAGCAATTGCAACCACTCTGGCTTTATAACCCCTTACCTCTGGGTATGCAGATAGATGAAAAACAGAAAGTGATTCATGGGAATTTTTCTGTTCTATCTTTAGTAAGCAAAGGAGTTAATGTTACACTAGAAATAGATTAAATGGATATATTATCTAGAAATGGGGATTAAGGTGATGGAAGAAGTTATATTAGAAATTACTGATTTGAAAAAGAATTATGGTCCGAAGTCCGTCTTAAATGGTGTTTCTCTTCAAGTAAAAAAAGGAGAAATCATTGGGTATATTGGACCGAATGGAGCTGGAAAAAGTACCACTGTTAAAATCATGCTTGGCATTGAAGACGATTATTTCGGTGAGATCAAAATCTTCGGTCATGATATTTCTGATGGAAATATCGAGTATAAAAGAAAAATTGGTTATGTACCGGAAATCGCCGAAGTTTACGACAATTTAACCGGCCAAGAATATTTAACCTTTATTGGCGAATTGTATGGTCTAGATCTTGACCTCGCTGATTATAAGGCAAAAAGCCTAATGGAACTATTCGGGATAGGCGAAGTCTATTATTCTCGAATTGCATCTTACTCAAAAGGAATGCGTCAAAAGCTTTTAATTATCTCAAGCTTATTACATAATCCAGAACTTTTATTTTTTGATGAACCTATCAATGGTTTGGATGCAAACAGCGTGATGATTTTTAAAGAAATCATGACACAACTTTCCGAACATGGAAAAACGATTTTCTACTCTTCTCATATTATGGATGTGGTCGAAAAAATAAGCAGCCGCATTATTCTCCTGTATGACGGTAAAATTGCTGCAGATGGTACATTTGAAGAGTTAAAACAGCAAAATACTAAGGGGTCACTTGAACAAATTTTTAACCAACTTACAGGATTTAGTGAACATAAAGAACTTGGTGCAAAATTTGTATCGGTCATAAGGGAGATGTAAGAATGCAGGACTATCGCACGCTGAAACTATTGGATCGTTTTGAGAAAGTTTTTAGCAGCTTTGGCGTAGATTACAAGATAATGAGAATAATTTTACAAGTAAAGTTAACGATGGATGGCCGGCGTGTGCCAACCATTTTCTCACAAAACGCGAAAAAAAAAGACAAGGAAAATAGCAATCAGTATATAAAATCTTTATGGATTTACGTGTTATTTGGTCTATTTATGATTCCATTTGTACTTATGGGTGAAAATTATCTTTTTCAAATGAGTCTCTTCTTTGGGATTTTCACCTTTTTTGTCATGACCTCAATGATTGCCGATTTTTCTTCTGTTTTACTAGACATCCGTGATCGAAACATCCTGTTTCCAAAGCCAGTTGATCGAAAAACGATTAGCACTGCTAAAATGGTGCATGTTGTCATTTATCTGTCTTTCCTTACCATAGCGCTTGTCAGCATCCCTTTGATTGTTGGACTTGTCAAAAATGGTTTCTTGTTTTTCCTAGTTTCAGTCGTAAATATCATCCTCATTGACCTGTTGATCGTTGGGTTAACCGCGCTTATCTATTTATTTATTTTACGATTCTTTGATGGAGAAAAATTAAAAGATATTATTAATTATGTCCAAATTGGATTGTCACTTATGATTATGGTTGGGTACCAATTGCTTGTTCGCTCTTTTCAGTTTATTGACTTAACCGTTTCGCTTGAACCGCAATGGTGGCAAGTATTTATCTTTCCGATGTGGTATGGGGCAAATATGGAAACGATGATGAAAGGTGCTTTTCAGCCGTTTTACCTTTTCTTTTCAGCTTTAGGAATCCTGATTCCCCTCCTATCCATTTGGATTTATATGAAATTTAATCATGCTTTTGAACAAAACCTTCAAAAGCTCACTTATCATGGGAAAGCAAAGGAAAATAAACATAGTAAGCTTGGTCAATTGTTCCTTAGAGTCATTTGTCACTCAAATGAGGAAGTAGCCTTTTTCCGATTTGCCAGTACCATGATGAAAAATGAACGAGATTTTAAATTGAAGGTCTATCCATCTTTGGGTTTTTCCATCGTGATTCCTTTTATTATTATCATGAATGGCTTTGATACCAGTCTTAATCATCTATCCACTAGCAAATCATATTTAACAATTTACTTTAGCTTAATCATCATCCCGACCATCATGATCCTCCTGAAGTTTTCAGGAAAATATAAGGGTGCGTGGATTTACAGGGTTGCTCCTATACAACAACTAAAACCGATATTTAGTGGTACGATAAAGGCGTTTATTTTTAAGTTATATTTACCAGTTTACTTGCTTTTAAGTGCATTATTTATTGCATTATTTGGAGTGAGGGTTCTGCCAGATCTTGTAGTTGTATTTTTAAATGCCTGCACTTATGCTGTCATTTGTTTTATGATTCTTAAAAAGTCCATTCCCTTCTCGGAGTCTTTTGATCAGTACAATCAAAACAGCAACGGTGCCATTGTATTCGGTTTAATGCTGTTTGTTGCATTGTTTGCTGGTCTACATTTTGTCAGCACTTTGTTCTCTTACGGAATCTATCTATATATGGTGATTGCCATCATTTGTTTGGCTACTCATTGGAAACTAGCTTTCAATATTACTTGGGAAAAGATTATTAGATAATTTGTTGGGAGTCGAAGCGATATACGGCCACACAAGTTAGTATAAAACCTCAAAACGCTGTTGATTTTGACATCAACAGCGTTTTCTTATTTCAACTCTTGTGTGACGAAAAGCCATTTGGAATTGTTCCATTAAAGCCAGGCCCTAATGACTTTTATGCTCCAAGGAGAAGAAGGAGTAATCTTGCCCTAAAATGAAAATAAGTTAAGTCCCTTGTTTCAGGAAAGCGCCCTTTTATTGAATAAGCTGCTCTTAATTGCACATTGTGTTCCTATTGTCTAGTAACACTTTTTAATTTTACAAGTGAACATACTCCTTCTTTATTGTAAAATTAAGTTAATAAACAATTATGAGAGAGAGGTGAGTATAATTGAATATTGTCGAAGGTATAGAATTAAATACAATGATGTTTGTGGGACCAACAATTGTTTTATTTATTATAATTAGTGGCTTATCCTTGCTATATTGCTGGTTATTTAGTTGGTTGCCAAAGAAAATTTTCAAAAATTTATTTGGCATAATTGGTTTAGTTAGCATATACATTTGGGCCATACCGCTTAAAATAGGTTTCTTTGATTACTTTAAACATTGGGGTATCTAATGGATTGCCCTTTTTTGAATTTTGTTACACATTTTGTGTCAAATAAGCAATGCCATATTCAAGATTATAATTAAGAAAGACACAATTCCTTATATAAGAATTGCGCCCAATTGTTGAAGATTGAAAAACACGAAGGAGCTGCATTAGTGGGCTTTCCAGTTATTTTACTAACGCACCCGGTAGCCATCCATGCAGTACAAAATCAGTGCTGCACCACAGAGAATGAAAATGATTAAGGGTGGCAATATTGATACTTACCTTAATCCAGTCAACCCTAATCCATATACTTATTAATTATCGCTCTCCTCTTTTTTTTACTATTGAGCAGGGTCTTCTTAAGTATTGTCATTTTTCTAATCTTGAAGAAACTTATTTTCATGGTAGTTCAACAAGAAATAATTATTTTTTTGAAAGATTTTTTAACCACTGTTCATTCCACTGAAAATATATTTCATTATATTCTCTTTGTAAAAATAATTATTTAGGGTAAGGTAAAGCAAGTTCAGGCATTTTACTTGGACTAAAATATTGAAGTTCAACCGTTTCGTTATCTATTGGACTTAGTTCACCACTTTGAATAATGCACTCAAACATAAAGACGTTATACTCAACTTGATGACCATTAGGATATTGGTAACGATAGTCTCTCCCACCAAATACTCCCAATAACTTCTTTGGCATAACATATAATCCTGTCTCTTCCCATACTTCACGAACTACCGCTTCGGCAGGTGCTTCTCCAGGTTCAATTGCACCAGCAGGAAGACTCCACTTCTCGCCATTGCCTTTGTTTTGTAATAAAATTTCTCCCAAATTGTTTCGAACAATTCCTGCTACACTTGGCATAAAAATTAGTTCATTACCGACTTTTTCACGTAGGTTTTTATAATAAACGGACATTCCCATTTTTCTAACCACCTTGAATTATTTATTCCTATGTAAAAATTCTCTACGATATGAATAATCACCTTTTTTTATTGAACTAACCTGCCATTTAGTTCAATAAAAAATGGCCACCGAAATGGCAGCCGGATCTTAAAGTAACACACCTGTTACTTGAATAAAAAAAGCGAATGACTAAACACTATAATTACTCCGTTCTGAATATTGTATTAGAAGGGCAATTTAATAAATATGCAGCATTATTTAGTTGTGCATCTAATGATGACAATAAAATACCCCAACTACCCAATGTTGGGGTCTATAAGTTTAATTTAATTACAAATCTGAAATCATACCGCCATCGACAACGAATTGTGCTCCAGTTGAATAACTAGAATCGTCAGAAGCAAGGTATACAACTAAATTAGATACTTCTTTTACTTCTGCTCTTCTTCTTAGTGGAATATCTTGTTCAAGTTGCTTAAGATATTCTTCAACATCTGGTTGGTCAGCCATAGGTGTTTTAATAATTCCTGGATGTACAGAATTTACACGGATGTTATATTGCCCAAGCTCAGTAGCCGCACCTTTAGTCATACCAGTTACAGCATGTTTAGAAGCACTATAAGCAATAGCCGTTGGGGCACTTACCAAACCATCTACGGATGAAATGTTAATAATAGAACCTACGCCAGCTTTTTTCATTGAAGGAAGTACTTTTTGCATTCCTAAGAATACGCCAAGCTCGTCTACTTTAAATGTTAATTCGAAGTCTTTTACAGTTAGTTCTTCTAATGTTTTGAAGATACCAATTCCTGCGTTGTTTACTAAAACGTTGATAGGACCAAATGTTTCTTCTGTTTTTGCTACAACTTCTACCCAGTTCTCTTCACTAGAAACATCTAATTTAAGAGCGATTGCGTTTTCTCCTAATTCATCGGCTAGTTTTTGTGCACCTTCAAAGTTAAGATCAGTAATCGCTACTTTCGCGCCTTCTTCCACGAATTTACGGGCATGCATAGCACCCATACCTTGTGCTGCCCCTGTAATGATTGCTACTTTTCCATCTAATTTTCCCATTTTGAATTTCTCCTTTCGAAATTTCAAAGTCATTTTCATTTAAGAAAACAACTTCATGTACAATTTCTATTATGTACTTTTAGTGAACAAGTTAATAATAAACCTTCTGTTAATTGACTTCAATTAAAGAGTCTCGAATTAAATATATTTTTATTTACATATACCTAAGGAGCTCTTCTTCTTGATTTGTCCTCAAAGGTTATAATTCCCAAAATTCTCGAAAGATTTTTCTTTTCTTTTCTTGTTGAACTAAACTGCCCGTTACTTCAATAAGAAAAAAGCATTACCGTGTTCCAGTAATGCACCCGTTTGTTTAAGTACACTTTTCACAATCTAAAAACCTTGGTCACTTGTAATTTCAACGCCATTAGGATCAACAATAGGTGATGAAACGAGGTTTTTAATTACCGCTTGTTTGATTGTAACTACATCTCCAACTTCCGAGTTAATATTATATGTAGAATTTCCGAATAAAGTAAAAAGGTCTTTTTCTAATCCTGCTTTTTTTGTTACCAACTTTAATTCTTGGATTTTCACCTGGTGATTCAAGGAGTCTACTACGTCTTCATTGGTTTGAAGCTCAATTCTAATATTATATGGTGTCGCAATAAAGGTTCTTCGTTCTCCTTTATCAACTTTCCAATTGAGTTTATTGGCATTTTCACATATCTTCATTTGTTCTTTTTCAGAAACAAAGAAACCAATATGGTCAAACATTATCTTTTTTCCGTAACCAAAAGTAATATTTATAGTCCCTTTTCTTGCCTCTATAATTCGAAATAGAATATTTTTATTACGAAAGTCGTTCCAGGTTAAAGGAGGATTAAACGTGTGAAATTCCCCTGCGTATCTTCCTATTCGTTGAGATATACGAAAGCCATTATCCTCATAAAATTTTTCTGTTTCTTCAACATATGGAGTCCAAAAATGATAATGAAAAAGCATAAGGCCACCCCTTAATTAAAGTCTGTTTTATAATATTTTCGATACAGAAAATGGAAATTACCCTTTCAACTAACCTGCTTCTATAGTTGAATAACCTTACCGTTTCAATTTCGATTAATGCGTCAATAATTCCTCTAAAATAATAAATTTAAGGAGAGATGTATTTTTGCTATTATCAAAAGCTTGGGAAATATATGAATCTGATAAACGGATCGAGGGTTTCTCACCACAGACTTTGAAAGCTTATCGACTTCAATCTATACTACTCATTCGATATTTTGACGATGTAAAAATTGAATCGATCACCACAACTCACTTAAAGGAATATTTAGCAAAGTCTAGTGAAAACTTAAAACCTTCAAATCTGTCTCATCGTATTCGCTTTATGAAATCACTTTTTCGGTGGTCACACGAAGAAGGTCATATTCAAAAAAACCCGGCAGCAAAGATTAAGGAACCTAAAGTTGGAAAACGAATACCTAAGTTTCTTACAGAAAGAGAAATTGAACACTTACGCGAAGCTTGCTACACGCCAATGGAAAAAGCCTTATTCGAATTTATGTTTTCAACTGGATGTCGTATTGGAGAAATTGTTTCCTTAGAGAAAAACAGCATTAATTGGTCAAATCGATCAGCTATTGTCTGTGGAAAAGGAGATAAAGAAAGGGCAGTTTACTTTAATATTCGCTGTGAAATTTGGCTAAAACGCTACTTAGATAATCGTAAAGACAATGACTCGGCCATTTTTGTAACTGAACGGCAGCAGCATCGGATGAGTATAGCCCAGATGAGATACATTATAAAGCGAATTTCAAATCGAGCCGGAATCAACAAAGTAATCCATCCACATAAGCTAAGACATAGCTATGCCACTCATTTATTAAATAATGGAGCACCTTTAGATGTTATTCAAAGTTTACTCGGTCACGAAAAAAGTGAAACAACGAAAATTTATGCTCAATTGAGTGGAAACCTTAGACAAGAATTTTATAGAAAATATTTTTAACGTAACAAAGCAACGCCTCTAAGCGTTGCTTGTTAAATTCTCGCACCCGTTAGTGTAACTTGCTTGAAAAAGCCAAAAAACATTTTTTAAGCTATCTTTATTCAAATCTGTTTTTTTATTGTTTAACAAACTCCCTCTCAGGTAGCCCCAGTATGTCTGTATTTTTAGGTATGTAACCAAGTAGACGTAGTATTGCTACAATTTGCCCTTTATGATGATATTCGTGTGTAATAGAATGAAATAGTAATTGGTGAGGAGTTTTTCTTACAGCCCCATTACCAGCTTTCCAAGAAAGTTCTTTTTCAATCGGTTTGTCAAATTTACCGTTAAATGTATTAAATACAGCATCTATATATTCATCTGCTTGCTGGAAATAAATTCGAATATCCTCAATCTTCATAACACTTATAGCTTCTTTTGTTAAGAGCGGTGAAGCAGTTTCTGATAGCACAAAAGAACCTAACCAAGCGTGATAACAACCTGCCATATGGACTAATGAATCTCTTATACTTTGAAAACCAAAACCAAACTGCTTTGTAAATTCATTTTCACTTAACTCTTTACACTGGTCTAATAAAATCTGTCTTGTTTGTTTTACCCATTCATATTCTGTTTTTTCCATAACTATCTCACCTCGTAAATATCAAATACCTGAATATTCTTTTTATTATATCATTTCTAAATGATTATTGTACTATCCTGCCCGATACTTGAATATGAAAAAAGGATTGCCGCAGCAATCCATTCTTGTACTCTTGCACCCGTTAGCTTAAGTGTATCTTTTCACAATCCTGAAAAAAAGGATGTCAATTCATCCCTTTAGTTGACACAACAAAAAGAATTGCCGAAGCAACTCCTAGTTTTACTCTAGCACACTTTAATTTAGCAATAACCCATTAAATCAACTTAGCAAACCAAGCTACATAATATGCGGCAGGAATAAACAGTAATTGAGCCACAACAGTACCCAAAAATTTAGAACTAATCATTGTCAAAGAATAACTTTTTAAATATATATAATTAGTTTGTTTTTTCATTACTTTATCAGCTAATACGGAAGCTTTAGGGTCAATAAACAATGATAATAAAATTGTTGCTATACCATTTATAATCCCAGAAGACATTGATGCAGCCTGAGCATAATCTTTAGGTACTAACATAGATGCATATATTGAGGATAGTACCCCAATTGTAAAAACAGCTGAAATGATAACATTAATCACGAAGAGTCGTTTTGGGATAGTTTTCCAGGTAATTCCCTTTAGATATGTAAATCTAGGTAGCCTAAAACACATAAAAATTTTTCTTATGCCATTTCGATTGAATTGATTAGCAAACAATCCAATTATTGAACCTCGTTGATTTGAAAGCTGCACAATAGCTCTTGAAAAGATATTAATGAAGGTCGGAAACAACAGAATGCCGAACAATACACCTATTGTAGTTACACCGATTAAAATTCTATATTGTTCCTCAATGTAGTGTAATTTGTTTATATCTGGTGCTTCTGCAATCAGTTTAGCTGTCAAAGGTTGTTGAAACATCGTAGAAAACCTTGAAACAATCACCAGTGTACTAAACAAGGATAATGCTGTTGCAATTAATTTTACTCGTGCTCCTGAAATTCTAGTTGAATAAGCTAATGTTTCAATAATTGTAATTATCAATATGAACAGAGAAATTAATAAGACCTTGCCTGTAAGTAGTTCCATAAATATCTCCTTAAAAATAATGATAGCCATATTATAAATTAAATTATATTGTTTTGGAATTATTTAGAAGTGCTAAAAATTCTAATAATATTGATTTCCTTATTCAACTAATCTGCCATTTAACTGATTAAAGGCCAAGAAAAATGGACTGCTGAAACAGTCCATCGTTGTTCAATTCTTGCGCCCGATTATGGAACAAGGAAGGATTAAGTATTTAGTTCTTTTTTTAATGCCTTTATTCCATGAAATACTTTTTTTGCATTTTCATCATTATTCAATTTGTTTCTTGCATGGAGTAAAACTGGTCTAATGGATTCTACTGAACGTCCAAAATCATACATCCATTTATACCGAGGAACCATCCAAGTATGAAAATGGTGAATAGTATCTTCATTGTAAAAGTAATAAACATGTTCTATTCCTAATACTTCCCTTTGAGCTTTTCTAATCTTAGATAATAAGTTTATGTAATCTAGCTTTTCTTCTTCATTTAATTCATCAAAACACTTAATATGGCGTTTCGATGCTAAAATAACTAACCCTTCAATGGGATATGCAACGTCTTGATGAGCATGAAAGTATTTAGTTTCAACTATTACACCACCATCCGGTTCTATTTCCCCACTTGTTAATGCACAACTTAAACATTCAACCTCAACAGTTTTTCCATTCGACAAAGTGATTTTTCTCATAATTCCCTCCTAAAAACAAAATTCTTAGATGTTCGATTTACTTTCTCATACTTCTTTCCTTTACTCCTCAATTTGGCCCTTTGATAAAAATAAGCGCTGTTCCTGGTTACAGAAAAGCGCCCGATTGCTGAAGAACGAATATAAAACCTTGGTACCAAATGGCCTTGTCATTTATTTATGATACAGTTCACCGCACCTATTCAAGCCGTGATTTTTTAAAAACTGTCAGCCTTTTAATTTTACACTTCTACTTTAAATCGACGCCGCTGAGGAAGCAGCTGCTTGATCAGCCTTCACACAATCAATTGCAACAACGAGTGCAATAATAATGGATTCCATCTCTTCATCTATTATTTGAACCTTGTAGCTATCGCCCCAAGTGAACCACTCCTTGCCCACTTTACCTACGATTTTACCATGCTGTAAAACTTGAAAATCCATATCCCACCAATTACCATGCACTTCAATGCCTGCCACATCAATTGTATATCGTGCTTTTAAGAAGGAAAATTCCTTCTTTATTGTTAATACCTCTCGACCATTCACCTCAACCAAAAACTTTGGTAAAAAGCTGAACACCTTTTTCGTAATGAGTGCTACTTCATCTCTTTCTGTATTCATAATGGAGAAAGTCTTTGGAACTTGCATAAAACTTCCCTCCACATAATATATATCCTTCTCCTGCTGATCCTTTACTGTAAATTTCCTGCTAAGACTGAATACCTTCTGCTTTATATAAAGCTGCCTCATACTTATGCCTCCCAACCTTAAGTCTTTTACATTACTTACGTTTGAAATGGACATTGGTTCCAAACTTATGCATTAAATTCCAAATAATAGCTCCACTCAAAAGCGCCATTTTTTCGGTTCACCACTTATTATCCTTAACTAATTTACCTTGTGTATAGTCAGCAATTCTTCCTTCGCAATCTGGCCCTAAAATGAAAATAAGCGCTGTTCGTTGTTTCAGGAAAGCGCCCTATTGTGAAAGATCAATTAGGTTGTCTTATTGAAGATAAGCACCCGATAGTTTAAGTGTCATTCTTCACAAAGTTTCAAGAGTAATACCCTTAATCTTTTTCCAAGTACGTGAGGGTGGCTAAATCAAGTGTAATGCAAAGTTGTTATGGTCCATTTTCACCACTCTATTGCTATTTTGTTTCCTTGGTTTTCCCTATTAATAATTTGGGAATACATTAAACAAGATTCGACATTTTCCGATTAAGTAGTTAAGGCAAATTTTACGAAAATAAAAGACGCAAAGCCACGGGTCTAAGACCTAAATGTTATTATAGCCGGGTAGCTATGAAAACTTTTTACCTTTCATAAGTTTTTTTACTTTATTTGATAGAAGGTGACGTTGAGATTAAAAAAATACTCTTAGTTGATGATTCACAATTTATGAGACAAACATTAAAAAACATTCTATTAAAAGAGAATACTTTTTCCGTTGAAGAGGCTAACAATGGTTTTGAAGCTGTACAAAAGTATAAAAGTCTCTGCCCAGATTTAGTTATTTTAGATTTTGTTATTCCACCTGTTGATGGATTAACTATTCTTAAAGAAATAATATCCTATGATCCTAAAGCGAAAATTATAATGTGTTCCTCCTTAGGGCAAGAATCTGTTATTATGGAATGCCTTCAATATGGTGCAAAAGATTTTATCATTAAACCATATTTAAATAATTTAAATACCGTTATAAAAAAACTAATTTAAGAATAAAATTTGTTCCTTCGTTGTTTACATAAATTCCCCACTTTCCCTAAAGCGGAAGAGAAAAAGGAGGTTTATACTTGTCCGAGTCCTTATTTGAATGGATTGCACAAAATAATGAAGTATTAAAAGAATTTAAGCACCATTCTTTAAGAGTAATGTACCTGTCAACATTGCTTGGAAAAAAATTAAATTGTTACGATGAAGATTTGAAAATAGCAGCCTTATTCCACGATATTGGCAAAGTAGGTCTTTCAAGTGATATTCTTCTAAAACCCGGTAAATTAACACCTCTAGAAAGGATCATTGTAGAAAGCCATTGTCATATCGGTAACACTATTGTAAGGAAGCTAATTGGGAATAACCGCGCAGCTCGTTTTATTAGAGATCACCACGAGAATTGGGATGGTACCGGATATCCCAGAAACCTGACCGGTAAAGAAATATCACTCCAAGGCAGAATAATCCGTGTTTGTGACTCCTTTGATGCTATGACCTATGAGATAAGAAGCTATAAGACAAAAAGAATGACAAATTATGAAGCGATAGAAGAGTTAAAGAATTGCTCTTGGACGCAATTTGATGGCAATGTCGTTAATGAATTTATCTCACTCATAAAAGACATTGATTTACACAACAACTGGTATCATGAATATGACGAATATATCATGGAAAATATTTTTAAAAATATAATTGCACTTGAAAATTCATATTAACATTCGGCCGTATTACGGTCTTTTTTTATTCAGGCCTAATATCGCAATTCCTATTATGCCAACAATAAATTTGTTAGGATGAAATTATGAAGATATTTTTAGCTACCCGTAAATTCTTAGTGAGTTTTTTATAATTTCATTAGAACAACGTTGCCTGAAAAAACCTCTTTCCAGATGCTACAGAATCAATCCAGTGTATTTCCTCCCATTGCCCCTGCCTCAGCCAACGCTTCAAAACTTTCCCTTTTCCTTTACTTGAACCGTTAGTGGTACAAGGAATGAGCATATTGGCCTGGATTAGCTTCTTAAGCTAACCTGCCCCTTTACTTGAAGAAGAAAAAGCATTACCGCTATTTAAGTAACGCCCCCGTTCGTTTAAAAAGTGGCTAGAAGACCTCAAAATATATAATGGGCTGCCAACATTTTAACGAAAATATACGCTAAGCCCTCGATTATGTCCGGCTTAGCGTATTTTCTTACTCTAGCTGGTCCGAGACGTGTCAACCGGACAACCGGTCATTCAGCTTCCTGCTCTTTTAGTGGTCGTTATTAGGGGCGGAGTGTTGATGATGATAGATGTGTTGAGCCCCCGCCACGTTGTCTACGTTCCACAAATGCACTAACATTAAACCCCTCAGCGTTGCGCCAAAGTTATGACGACATTTCCCTTTTTGTGCCCCTTTTCCACGTAGTGGTGAGCCTCGGCAACCTGTTCCAATGGATATCGTCGATCGATGACCGCTTTGATCTTACCAGCCTCATAAAGCTCTTTAAGAAAGATCAGATTTGCTTGGTTTTGCATGAGTCCCGCAGTCACAAAAATGGCTTTCTTGTTGCCGAGCGCCGCAGTCTGTAAAATGTCAAATAGAAGGGACAATGAAGGCACCGTGGAAAGGTAGACGCCTCTTTGCGTGAGCGAGCCTTTACATTGTGCAAAGGAACGCTTACCCACCGCATCGAAAATGACGTCATAGGTCTGACCGTTTTTCGTAAAATCCTCCTGGGTATAGTCAATGACCTTATCGGCTCCGTGTGCCTTTAACAACTCTACATTTGCTGTACTGCATACTCCTGTGACTTCAGCCCCCAAGTGTTTAGCAATCTGTACCGCATAAATCCCCACCGCTCCAGATGCACCATTAACCAGAACATTTTGTCCGGGCTGAAGCTTTGCTTTATCGCGAAGGAACGTCAATGCGGTAGGTGCACCATCACAGACGGCGACGGCTTCTTCATAGGACATCTCGGCCGATTTGATCGCCAGCGGGGTGTCTTCGTGCAGACATTTGTATTCGGCTTGAGCACCGAACGTCTTTGCACTTAACCCAAATACTTGGTCGCCTACTTGATATCGCGTTACTTCTTTGCCAACCGCATCAATTTCGCCAGACAGCTCCGTACCAAATATCGGGTTTTTCGGCCTTTTCAGACCGTAAACAAGCTTAACTATGGGGGAACCTTTTCGAAAGGTACAGTCCGCTGGTCCGACTGAAGCCGCGTGTATTTTGATCCGGACTTCATGATCTTTGGGGATTGGCGTATCTACCTCTTGGAGTTGAAAAACATCCGGTGATCCATATTTGGTGCATACGATTGCTTTCATTATAGCCACTCTCCTTTTTTTCATCTTAATCCTCATAAAAGAATACCTCTTCCAGCGGTAAGTTAAATGCATAAGCAATGCGAAAAGCTAGTTCTAGAGATGGGGAGTAGTTTCCCTTTTCGAGAGCCAGGATGGTTTGTCTTGTTACTCCCACCTTGTCAGCCAACTGCTGCTGAGTCATTTCATCATGGTTGAATCGTAATTTACGGATGTGATTGCCGACAAGATTTTTACCCATTTTTACACTCCTCTCCGATAGTGATAAAGTTTTGTAATCGAGCCGGTCACATCTGAAATGAACCCTGAAGTGATCAGAATAATGAACATCACCTGTGACGGTTGATAGATGACCAGCGATCCCATTGCAAGTAGAAAGCCGATGATAAATACAAAAAAAGAATTTCGGGTCGCTTTCAATTCAATTAACTTATCCAGTTCATCCGCAAATGTTGGTTCCTTTTCTCCGGTCGTAATTCTAAAGAAGATGTTAAAAACAATGCTAATAATGATGTGTGCGACTATTGAAAACAAAATCAGATTGAGGACAAATGAACCCCAATAGCGAAAGGTTTCCAGCGATTCCAGCCCCCCTACTGGGTGCCGCGGGTACATGTACAAACAATAAGTTCCGAAAATGAGTATGGCGCTGATCAACGATACAATGCTTTTCTTTTCTTGATAAGTCATGGGTTCCTCCTTGTACTTTCTATTTTACAATTTGTAAAATCTGTTATACATAATGTAATATAAACTTTACACAAAGTAAAGCGTAAATTACAAAAAAAATCCGGACATCGCTAAATGGGCAATGTACCGGCATTATTGGTCCGGACCTGCTAAGGGAGAAGATATCCTTACTCCACAAAGCTGATCCGTTATTTGATCAACAAGAAAAAAAGCCGAGGGATAAAGGGATTCACTGTTATGCTCTGCGAAATGTTATTAAATAAGATTTGATATAAACAAAGGTGTAGTACCTTCTTCAGTTTCAAATCCTAGTTTTTCGTAGAATTCTATTACATTCGGATAAGCAATTAACACTTTTGTTTGGTATCCTTTGTACATTTCCAACATCAGTCCATCATTTTTTTCCCAGCTCCCTTTCCTTGATACTGTGGGTTTACAAGCATATAGTGAAAATATGCGGTTAAAACACCATCTGATAAGGCATTTATTAAGCCAATTAGTTTATTCCCTTCCCAAGCAGTTACTACGGAATGAGAACCAATCATTGCTTTTAAGAGTTCATCTGGATATTTTCCTGATTCCCATTCTACTGATGTGAACAATTCTTCTAAACTTTCCGATGTTAATTTTTCTGTACTTTTTGTGTAGTGAATACTCATAATAAAACCCCATTTCACTTAATGAATTATCTAACTTAAACTCCATATGTAATTATTGAACTTTCTAATAATTATAACTCGATTTTTCCTATTATCTTATTATTTCTTCAACAAAATTAGCCTTTAACATATGCCCTTTTTCCACTATCCTGCCACTTAAGTTAAATAAGAATAAATAAACCTATAAACTAATGATGTAAATTATTGTATAATTTAGGAAAATACATAAAATTTAGGGGGATAATTTGAAAAAGTTCATTTCCATAACAATTACTTTAATAATTTTATTAGGAATCAGTTTTGGGATTACTTACTTTACTCATACGAAATTTATTGACTATGCCTGTTTTATTGGGTTAGCAGTAACAGTTATACTTTGGTTTTCTACATCCAAAGGAGGGTTTACATCTCGGAATATGGATGTACAAGTTCAGGGAACGACAGGTATTAAAATTGAACAACAAAAATTTGAGTTTTCACCAAGCATTGCGTTTTTTACATCCGTTGCGTATACCGTAATTACATTTGCTGCAATGCTTTTTCATTATAGAAGCTATTTGTAAAAATTTCTCTTGTAAAATATATAATCTAGAACGTCAAGGGAGCTTGTTATCCAAGCTCTTTTTTGCCTTAACTTAAATGGTTCTTATTAATCTTTTAGAAAATTCCTTTGGTACACCCATACATTACAATCATCCCTTGAATTCCAAATGTATTCTTAATATAGATTCACCTTGATTCCTAGCTTTCCTTCTTTCACTAACCTGACCGTTAGTTAAATAAGCTCCCTTTACCATCATATCAATAAAAAGAAGCAGTCCAATTCAGTTATGAATTGGACTGCTAATTGGTGTGTTAATTTAGTTTTTGTACTCGAAAACCCGAACCCGTTAGAATAAAGACTATGTATTTTTGGATTTTATTCCTCTGTGGCTTCTCTAATTGCAACTGTTAAAAATGAAATAAAGGTTAGGCACCAATGCCTTAATACAAAAGTGGTTAAAGGAGACAAGACCACTTTATCTCCGTCATAAAATTGCTGAACGGATTCCCTTTGCTTTTCGTTCATTTTTTCTTCGAGGGTTTGCATTTTTGAAAGATGTCGCTTTCTTAATTGACCTTTCGTATGCACAGTGGCATGCCTAATTTGCCTTAAATGCTCATAGGTATTAAGGAAATCCTCAAGCTTGAAACCTTTGGGGTTTGCATGAGTTTCCAGCAATGGCAGCCTATTGATTAGGTCCCCAGGAATCCCTGTATCACCCCATCTAATTATTCTTTTGATTTGTTCTTCTGTTTTATCAGATTCTTGGTGGGTTATAACCAGCTCATACAAATCTTCCATTAGTCATCAAGAGTGGCAATTGTAGTTACCAAATAGTCTTTTGCAAGCATTAAAGCTAGTCTCCTATCATATTCTATTAACTGCTTTTTAGCGAAAACTGTCCCAACGCCCGATTTTTGCACTAACGCTACCCGTAAACTTAACAAATACAAACCTAAATTTTGTAATCCACTCTTTATATTTAACAAAAAAGTCTTTAATCGGAGAACAGCAAAATATAATGTTAAAGGAAGGAAATGCAATGAACGATATACCAAAAATTTTTATTATGATTGCTATAATCATAAAGTTCAGGAATCCTGTAAAGAAAGATATATAGCTGTTATTTTCTTCTTCCCTCTGCTTTATAGTCGGAACCTACTGCCACATAGTTGTTTCCGAACGGTAAAGGGATCGGAGAAAAGAAGCAGGCGGACCATTATGTAATCAATCTTTATTCAACTGGTTTTTTCAATCAAAAATCAATACAAATTTGGGGCAGATCCAGTAGGATTTTACTCCTTATTCTTTTGCTCAATATCCCTTCAATCCCTTGTCCAATAAGGATTTTCGTTGTCTCTCCAATACACAAATCCGTAGGATTTCCAATCTCTATCCGGTTGGTTTCCTAACTGTAACACCGTCCGAAAATTGCTACATTTCCGGTCTTTTCTCTGCTTTCGTCTCTCCATTCCCGATACCATCTTTTTTACATAGTCAGAGCGGAAAATAGGGGTGGAAATCGAGGAAAAGCGGCGGTTTTGGGGAAGACCTTAATAACAGAAAAAAGAGGGGAAGAAGGAAGAGAGAGCCTTAGAGCCGTAAGTGTTTGAGGGGAAATTCGAGTGAAAACAGAAAAATACCGACTTTTTTACAGGATAATAAAAGACAGATTTGCAATATATAAGGGATTAAAAAAATACGAAACTTCCTGTTAGTTGCATAGCCTTTAACAAGTTAACCAAATAGTACTTCAAGTCCCGGCCTTCTTAAAGGTGGGGATATTTGTCGCTTACTTTTATTTTCTAAAAGCTTTTTTTAGAAAAAGTAGGAGCGGACTTCTTGACAGCCCAAAATGAAGAAAGAGGGACAGACTCTTTTTGCATTTTTTTATTGGCTACTTTCGGTCAAAATCGTGAATAATAAATGTAATCCATAATAGGATGTATAACATTTACAAAATAGTATATGTTCAATTGCTTTATTGTACTACTTGTTTCAACCAAATTAAGTAAGCTGAAGATATTAGAAGAACTGATAATTTTAAAGTTGCGATTTATTAGGAGATGAATCGTTATGTCATGGAAATTATTCTTTTCATACGGATTCATAAAAGATGTTGGAATTTCAGTAGGTATCTTTTTGCTGTTCTTACTTTTTCGGAAGATATTTGCCAAGCATGTCATTGCTCTGATAGTAAAAGGGATTCGAAAAGAAAATCATCCTTTTTTCTCTCACCTGTTTTTATCGTTCGAAAAACCAATTCAGTGGTTGTTTATTCTATTAGGAATTTATGTATCCGCTTGGTATTTCCCTTATTTTGATCAAACAAATGTGTTATTTGTGAAATTAGTAAAATCCGCTATTATCTTTCTTGTAGGTTGGGGGCTGTTTAACTTATCATCTTCATCTACACTTCTTTTTGCAAAGCTTAACGAAAGATTCAATTTTGAAATTGATGAAATACTCATCCCTTTCTTGTCTAAATTATTGCGAGTTATCATTGTGGTTGTCATCTTTAGTGGGATTGCAGAAGAATTTAATTATAATGTAATTGGTTTGGTGGGAGGTTTAGGATTAGGTGGACTTGCATTTGCCCTAGCTGCTAAGGATGCAATCGGTAATTTATTTGGAGGAGTCATCATCATTACAGAAAAACCTTTTACCATTGGAGATTGGATTTTGACACCTAGCGTAGAAGGTACAGTTGAGACGATTACTTTTAGAAGTACAAGGATACGAACATTTGCACAAGCACTCGTAACAGTACCTAATGCAAAATTAGCAAATGAAACAATAACTAACTGGAGTAAAATGAGAAAAAGGCGGATTGTGTTCAATTTAAGTATAACGTATGAAACACCCAAAGAAAAGTTAGAAGGTGTTATTAAACAGATAGAGTATATGTTGAAATCTCACTCTGGAATCCACCAAGACACAGTCATTACTAAGTTTGATAAATATGGAGTAGATGGGTTAGATATTTACATTTATTTTTTCACAAAACTGTCTGGTTAGATTTCTTAAAAGTAAAAGAAGAAATAAACTATAAAATAATGGATATCCTTGATAATGAAGGGGTTTCCCTTGCGATACCTAATAGAAAGATATATGTAGATTCAAAATCTGAAGGGAACGGTAAAGTTAGATGGGAGTTTTTAAAGTGAAGTACCTAAATTCTTCACTAGGATTCATAATTCTTACCCCGTTTTAACAAGGTGAAGAGGGTGTCCCAAAAGTATAACTTTTAGGGGCACCCCCTTTTTGTTTATGGTTCTTTGAAACTTGTCTGTTGATTTCCGCTCTAGGCGCTTCGCTTTCCGCGGTCGTGCCGGGGAGCCTTTTAGTTATAACCCCTCTATTCAAAAGTGAAATCCCCAAAATTTACTAATTTTCGTTTAGGAGGGGTGTTTTGCCAAAAAGTGAGTTAGAATACAATATGTAGTGGCTAAAGGTAAAATTGTTCTGCTATTTTCGAATACTTTTTTCATTATGAGGGTATTTTATGACTAACAATCTCATAAATTTGCTGTTTTCCGTCAAAGGAGTGGTTTGTATTACTGATCCTCTTTAACAAGAATGCAAATGCAAATGTAAACGTTAATATATAGCGTTTACTATTATAAAAATAATCGTCAAGGTGCAATTTTCGATAAAAATACAATTAATCAGGTGCTTTAATAGTTTTTTAATCAAAAGTTCATTCTTATGAGGTATGATAGTATATTGGTTATTACCCGAAAAGGTGGTTTTTATAATTCACCGTTGTAAAAAAGCAATATATTGCGATTTAATCAGAGAAAGAAATGCTATATGTAGTATGGAAAATAGTCAAATTGCCTTTTTGGGTGTGAACCAGTATATATAAACGAAAGGGGACTAATACATTGAATAAAGAAGAACGCATTAAAGTTTTACAAGATGTAATAAAAATAAAATCGGTAAACGATAATGAATCAGAAGTAGCTGATTACTTAGCAGATCTATTCCAAAAACATGGGATTGAATCTGAAAAAGTAAAATATTGTGAAGGCCGTGAAAGCTTAGTAGCCACTTACAAAAAAGGTGACGGTAAAGTTTTAGGTATCAGCGGACACGAAGATGTTGTAGCAGCTGGTGACGAAAGTGAATGGAAATTCCCACCATTCTCAGCTGAAATCGATGGTGACAAATTATACGGCCGAGGTTCAACGGATATGAAATCTGGTCTATTAGCTTTAGCAATCGCTATGATTGAAATTAAAGAAGAAAACGTAGACATCAACGGTACATTGAAATTCATGGGAACTGTTGGTGAAGAAGTCGGTGAATTAGGTTCTGAACAATTAACTAAAGAAGGTTATGCAAATGATCTTGATGGATTGATTATTGGTGAACCAACTGGCCCAGCATTGATTTACACTCACAAAGGTTCAATGAACTATACAGTTGTTTCTCGTGGTAAATCTGCGCACAGCTCAATGCCTAAAGAAGGTATTAACTCAATCGCAAATATTAATGAATTTGTGACTCGTGCTAATGCAGAAATGCAAGAAATCACTAACAAATACAAAAATGATGTATTAGGTGAAACTGCTCATTCTATTACAATCATCAATGGTGGGGATCAAGTTAACAGTATTCCTGCTATTACAACATTACAAGGTAATATTCGTACAATTCCTGAATTTGATAACAGCAAAGTTAAAGCATTGTTACAAAGTATTGTTGATGACTTGAACAAAAAGGAAGGATTTAACTTAGAATTAATCGTTGATTATGATATTTACCCTGTAGAATCTAAATCTGATTCTGAACTAATTAAAGCTATCCAAGCTGTTTCAAATCAAGAATTGCCTGTAACTGGTATTTCACCAACGACAGACGCAGCTGCATTTACTAAAGCTGACAATGAATTCGACCTTGTAATCTATGGCCCTGGCATTTCAGATTTACCTCACCAAATAGACGAATACGTATCAATTGAAAACTACTTAGAAATGATTGACAATTACAAAGCAATTTACAAAGAATACTTAAAATAAATGTAAACATTTGATGATCATCCACACCTCAATTAACCATAATTGGGTGTTTTTTGTAAATGAATTTTCAGACTTAGAAGCTGAAATCATTTATTGTTCACATATTTACCTGAATTATTCATACCGGAGGTATGAATGGTGCAATTAATCAAAATTCATGTCTATTTCTATTTATTTGGAAAGCATTTGGATATTGCACAACTTAAAAACAGTATTTCCAAAATTTTAAATTGAAAATGGGTGTTTTTAGGCAGACTACTCTCTTGGATAAAAATTATTTTTTAAATTTATCAAATTAATTCACTATTCTATCTTGAGGTTTTGAATTCTGCTAAGCACTTTCCAAAAGAATTCTTGATAAACGAAACTTGAAGATAGTTTAAAATATAGGGATCTCCCTGACCTTACCAATTTACTTGCAACTTTAATGATTCTTGTACGTATGGATTCAATTTGCATATTCCTTTGTTCTTTTGGAAAAGAAAGAGTTCGCAGCCAATTCGTTAAGTTATAGGCGAGAAGACAAAACTGGCCCGTAGTTCCAACAAAAAAAAGACCCCGACACGACCTTCATCTATAACTATTGCCCCCGTTTAAGTGAACTTATTAACAATGTGTCAATTCTATTCGAGAATGAGAACAATGTCATTTATTTTCAAACCTTAAAAATGTATAACCCCGTCCTAAAATTTGGACAGGGTTAACATAAAGTTGATTAATTCTTGATAAAAAACACTCACCAAATTTACCAATAAAGTCGTTAAGAACTAGCTTATTTCGTTCTGTAGTTACTTCTGTGCTACCTGAATAAGGTTGCCGCATGTATCGTCGAAGACAGCTATTGTGACTTCGCCCATTTCTGTAGGTTCCATAGTAAACTTCACGCCTTTTTCCACTAATCGTTTGTACTCTTTGCGAATATCTGCAACTCCAAACATTGTTGCCGGAATGCCATCGGCAAATATCTTCTGTTGATACTCTTTGGCGGCAGGGTGGTCATTCGGTTCGAGTAAAAGCTCGGTACCGTCATGATCATCGGGAGAAACAAGCGTAATCCACCTAAATTTCCCCATGGGAACGTCATGCTTTTTTACAAATCCCAGCTTTTCTGAATAAAATTCCAGTGCCTTGTCTTGGTCTTGTACGAATATACTGGTAACAATGATTTTCATAATGTTTTGCCTCCTTTGATATTTACCACGTTGGTGCTCTTTAAACAATCTGGCTCCAAGCAGAAAAACCCCTACATTCGTCAGACGTTTTTAAATAAATTACTCTATCCATCCTTTTAGCAAATTTTCAAGTGGTTCGCTGTTAAATATAACTACTCGATATTTTCCCTTTCTTTCTGATTTTACGAGCCCTGCATCTTCCAGTACAGAAAGATGTTTTGCTATCGCTTGTCGCGTAATGGATAGGTCGTGCTTCGTAATAAGACGTACCGTAAGTTCATACAACGTCTGCTCGTTGCGTTCGGAAAGTTCGTCTAATATTAGCCGTCGAGTCGAATCGCCAAGTGCTTTGAATATAGCGTCTTTGTCCCAATTCATATATCGAGTATAAGCAACTCTACGGTTGCTTGTCAAACACAAGTAATTGTATGGTTGCATGATAAAGGAACCATATCATGCAATCTTAACAATTTAAAGTCACATAATTTAGTTTGAACCATAATAAAAATTTTATTTTTAACACGTTTCTTATTTCACTAACATGCCCATTATATTTATTTTTCTATTTCAAAATTTTTACTCATAAAAATAAACCTTTCTGTTCAATCTAATTCTATATGGAACATAGAAAGGAGATTTATCATGCCAAATAACCAACCACCCATTCCCTTCCCACCACAAGCAATTACAACAAAGGATTTAAACTATTTAAAGGATGCTTTATCATGGGAACTTTTAGCTTTTAAAAAATTTCATTTCCTAGCCCAGCAAACATCTAATCCACAAATTAAACAAGCTCTTGATCAAGCTGGGCTAATGCACCAAAATCATTTTCAGAAGTTACTTACGCATCTACAAGTCAATAACAATACTGTATTAGCAAGTCTGCCTAATACTCAGCAATCGCAGCAATCATAACTACAGGTACGGAGGTTAAGTGAATGCAAAATCAGCAAATGCAAAACCAACAATCACAAGGACAAAACAAAAATCAAATTGCCAATCCCCAAACAGGCGAATTACCGAAAGTAAAAGGCCCTGATATGAATGACCGCGACTTTCTTAATGATGGGCTTAGTACATGCAAATATTTAACGGATAGTTTAAACATTGCCGTTCGTGAAGCAAGCCATGAACAACTTCATTCTGATTATGTTCAGATTCTTACTGAAACACACAAAAGCTGTCGTGCCCTTTATAACTTAATGTTTCAACATGGCTGGTATAAGCTTGAGGCTGAGGAACAACAAAAACTTGATCAAGCCTACCAGCAATTTAGTAATTATTCCTCACAATTTCCATACTAATGTTTCATGCCCAGTTGTAAAGCTGGGCTCTTTTTTTTCCTCTCCCCTCCCTTCACTTTCATATATTCCTTCTATTAAAGGAAAAAACTACCAGAAATGGCAGCTTTTTATTATAGCTCAAATTCCCATTCATCCTTAAGATTCAGATAAAGGGTTAGGAGTGAATTCTCTAATTCGGTCTCGTTTTTCCCATCCATATCTAATCCTATTTTAGCTAGTAGAAGATTGGCAATCTCGTTTGTAAGTTGATTTCTTTCCTTTAATGGTAATTGAAGAAAACGGCTGGCATATGTACTGATTATCTTCCAATCCTTCATCCCAAATGATTTTAATGTCCATTCATCAATGGTGAGGTCGTCTTTGGACAGCCCTCGCTTGATTATTTCTTTTTCAATTGGTGAAAGTTTCTTTTTCCTCTTTGCTCTCCGTTCATGAACCACAATGGTCCCTGCAACTAGGTCACCTAGCCGTTTGTGTTTAGAATGGAAAAAAATCATAATCATTCCTAGTAAATATGCTGTCGGTAAAGAATCTATTAGGCGGATAATATTTCGGATAAAGCTTGAAAGTAATGTAATGCTGTGTCCATTTTCTTGAATGACTCTAATCCCGACGACTTTTTTACCAATTGTCCTTCCGCCAGAAAAAAATTCAAATACAAAAAAGTAGCCCCAATTCACAATAAACAGGAGAATAAGTGTAACAGCTAAGGGTATGGAACTATCCATAAGAAAGAACTGCATTGATTCCATCCCATTGTAAATGAAAAGGAGCCCGACTATCGTTATAATATTGACTACCCAGAGCAGTAACTGGTCGATGATAAAGGCAGCAGCTCGACTTCCTAAACCAGCAATCTGAAACTGAATGGAAACATATTCAGGTGTTTTAATATCTAATTGGTCCTCATACATGTGTTTTCCCACATCCTCTTGTTGATTTTATCTATTGTTGTTTCTATTTTTCTACAAAATTACTATAATAAGGAGAATAGAGTACAAAATTACATAGTCCCCTTAAAGAAGGTGTCAAAATGAATGTAAAGCAATTTGTGAAACAGCATCGCGAAGAATGGAAACAACTCGAACAATTAGTGACAACACTTAGTAAACGTAAGAATATGCTTACTGGTGAAAAAATTACTCAGTACCATCGCCTCTATCAAAAGGCTGCTCAAAATCTTTCTTACAGTCAAACCTACTTCCCTACTGATGAAGTAACGAAATACTTAAATGGTCTTGTTTCAAAATCCCATAATCTTTTGTATAAAGACCAAGTATCAAGTTTCAAACAAATTCGTTATTTCATTAGTACAAAATTTGTTGGACTCTTAATTGAGCAATGGAAGTTTGTTATGGTTGCAATGCTTCTATTTATGATTGGTGCAATAGGGAGTTTTTTCTCGGTCGCGAATAACCCACTCCATCTTTATTCTATCCTCCCAGCAGAAATTGCCCGAGGTGTTGTCGACCCTGACAAAATAGGACAAAGTTCCGGTGCAGTGGATTCATCCCTCATGTCTGCTAGTATTATGACCAACAATATTAAGGTGGCAATCTTTGCCTTTGCCGGTGGAATTACCTTTGGGCTTGTGACAGTTTATTTGCTAGTCTATAACGGGATCATTATTGGCGCATTGGCAGCCCTTTTTTGGAATCACGATAAATCCTATGATTTTTGGGCCTTTATCGTACCACATGGGATGATTGAGCTTACAGCCATTTTTATCGCTGGTGGTGCGGGTCTATTAATGGGCTATAAGCTCTTTGTCCCAGGGCAAACTTCTCGCGGCTACCAATTAAAACAACAAGCGAAACGTTCTGTCCAGCTTCTGCTCGGGACCATTCCATTGTTTGTAATCGCAGGAATTATTGAAGGTTTTATTACGCCAGCGGATATCTCATTAGAAGCAAAATACTTCGTTGCCCTCTTAACCGTAATTGGCTTAATCCTGTATGTTGTTATTGGGAAGCTTAAATTAGTTAAATCATCTCCTACAAAAGATTTTGATTCATAACATCGATGTAGTGAGAGACAGCAGCTACAGCCAGTTTTTCCTCACGGGCCTCTATCATTTGGAGGCCTTGTTTTTCCCATTTGTTTTTTTCACGCTTCTTAAAGAGAATTTGCTGCTGGGCAATACTTTTCACCATTGCTGCTTGCACAGTAGTCGGTTCTATGATGACTCTTTTTAGAAGTGTCTGATCTTCTACACCAATCATGAAAAACAAATGCCTCTTGCGGAGTCGTTTTAAGTAAGCCAATGCCGTTTCCTCATGTAAAAAAGTCCTAACATCACTGAAAAGTAGCAGCAAGCTTCGTTTCTTTTGGACAGAATCTAAATATTGCAGCACAGCCGCATAATTGGATTCGGCAGCATCCACTTTAAGATTGTAGATAGCGTGCAAGATCGTCTGTAAGTGCGCCATTCCTTTTGCTGGGGGCACAAATACTTTAATATCCTTTGAAAAAGCAAGGACCGAAACATAATCGCCTTTATGAAGTGCCGCTGCTATTACAGTAAGGGCCGCTTCTAATGACCTTTCTAAACGATTCACTTTTTTCAATTCGGCCCCCATCATCCTGCCGCAGTCAATTAAAATGGTAATATACTTTCCGTGTTCTGGTTCGTATTCATTGGTCATTACTTCTTGTAGCTTAGCTGTTTGCCGCCAGTTGATTTTACGAGGGTCATCGCCAACCACATAGCTTCTAATCTTTGAAAACTCACCAACGCCACTCCGCTGCTTCCGGATCTTTAACCCCTCATATTGTAAAAATTGCTGGGCATTTTCCAAGTATTGCTTTGTTTCGGTTAAATCAGGAATCACACTCATTGAATCTTTTAAGTTAACAGTTCTTTGTTTCTCCCATAAACCGAATGGACTAGAATAGCGGACATATAGTTTTTCAATCTTAAAAAGCCCTCTTACAAATGCTGTCGTTTCATATTTAATCTGGATGGTAGATTCTTTTGGTACATTTCCAATGAGCGGAAATGGCCTGTCAAAGGATTGTGGTAATCCATCCATAATCCGATAAGAAAAAGAATATGGAGACGAATTTCCTACTTCAAGCAGGACCTGGCAGGAAAGCCCTCTTTCGATTTCTTCAGCGATGGTCCTTTGAAACGAAAGCTGCTGTTTCTTCGGTGAAAACAACAAATCAATCAAACTAATAAAAAATACTACTATGTTTAGAGTAATCACATAGGTCCAAGAGATTCCAAAGAACGTTCCAATCAATAAAAACAGTGAAATGATAAAAAAGAACAACAATAGTCTTTTGGTTGGGATTACCCCTCTATCTTGGAACAGGAACCGCCCCCACAAGCTCATCAATGATTTGGTCAACAGTTGCTCCCTCCAATTCTATATGTGGGGATAGTTGAATACGATGTCTTAACGCCGGTTTGGCGACCATTTTGATATCGTCTGGCGTCACATAATCCCTCCCTGCAAGATAAGCCCATGCTTGTGCTGCCTTGCCGATTGAAATCCCCGCTCTCGTACTGGCTCCGAAGCGAATTGCTTCCGCATCACGTGTTTTCCTGACAATTTTCAGTAAATAATCCAAGACATTCTCGCTTACTGTCACTTTTTCAATTTCTTTTCTAATCCGTAAAAAGGTTTCCATTTCTAAAATCGCTGTAAGTGGATTTTCTTCAAAACTGTTTTCAATCACTATTTTTAAAACATTTTTCTCTTCCTCAAACGAAGGAAAATCGATGATCAGTTTAAATAAAAAGCGATCCTGCTGTGCTTCTGGAAGTGGATAGGTCCCTTCAAATTCAATTGGATTTTGTGTGGCAACCACAAAAAATACCTCTGGCAATGGGAAGGTTTCGCCTTGAATCGTAACTTGCTTTTCTTCCATTGCCTCTAATAGTGCTGCCTGTGTTTTTGCAGGTGTTCTGTTAATTTCATCAGCTAAAAGGATATTAGTAAAAATCGGCCCCTTTAATGTTTGAAAGGTGCTGTCTTTCATATTGTAAATCGTGCTTCCCGTAATATCACTTGGCAATAAGTCTGGTGTAAACTGGATGCGGTTAAAGGTGCCGCCTAGGAGACCGGCAAGCGTCCGAACCATCTGTGTTTTCCCTGTGCCGGGCACTCCTTCAAGCAGGACATGACCCCCTGCTAAAATGGCAGATAATAAAAGTCGTAGATTTCGGTTTTGTCCTAAAATCCGCTCCTCATATTTTTCTAAAAACGATGTTAATTCTGATCTCATGCTTCAACCTCTTTCCGTAATTGCTCAAGTTTTCTCGACCATAATAAGTATTCTTGTTTATTGATTTTGTCTTTTTCAAGTATAGAGACTAATCCACTTAGAAAAGGACCAATCTCTCGAGCCGGCAATCCTACCCATTTTCTTTCAAAATACCCGGCAAGATCCTGCCATTCTTTGTTGTAGGGAATCTGCCAGCGTTCTTGCAGTAACAGCTTTATATAATCTGCTTGAATCAGTAGGGAATCATGATAACGTTTGCCCCTTAGATACCAAGCAGCAATGGCTTGTATCCCTTCATCACTAAATCGCACCGACTCTTCCCTCGGGAGGTAAATAGGTCCAAAACGCTTACCCTTATACCAAAGCCAGAACATAGTTAAGAGAATTCCTTGCAGCAGCAATAGTAAAAACCATTTTGGATAAACGACGAGCAAGGAAGTACTTTGTTCACCGTGTATGTATTCATCAAACAAAAGTTTGTTTGTGTTTCCTTCTTTTATAAAATTGAGAACCAATGGCAAATTATCCAACTTTAAGATTTGTCCATTTGTCAGCCATTCTGGCGTAACCGAAACAATCAATTGTCCTTTTCCAAAGGGACGTTTTAAGGCAATCGCACCTAAATTATCGTAAAGGAGGATTTGGTCCTGATTTGTCGACAATATACGGTAGCGGCTTTTAACCAGTGACTTTACGGCTTTAAGGTCCTGATCATAGATATTGGTAGAGATATTTTTCTTGGTTGATTCTGTTTTAACTGTAAACATCCCTTTTGGGTTGTCTTTTAATAACAATATTGTGTTGCCTTCCTCCATAAAAGAGACATACTTTTGCATTTCCTCCTTACTCGTTTGTATTGAGGGTTCTACCATAATTAAGAGTTTCTTCTCTCCTATTTTAGAAAGCAATTCCGGTGACTTCGACCAGACCGTCACGTCCATTTCTTTTTTTAAATATGTATAAAAAGCCTTCACACCAGTTGGAGCAGGAGAATTGGTCACATAACTTGGATAGGCTTGCGGCTTTGGTGAAAAGCTAAAGTAACTAACAACCATAAAAAAGAATAACAAGAGGGCTAGCCATGCCCATGTCTTGGGTGATTTCATGTGTTGACTATCCCTCCTTTCCGTTCTGATAATGGATCAGTTTCCTCGAACCATCTAATCACTCCAGATAGAAACTGAAGGTAATCGTCTCTCTGTACGATCGTCTCACCGTATGTCACTTCATCAAAAAATGAAGCGAAATCATAAAATTCCACCGCACATTGTTTATTGACCGTTCTTAGTTCGTCATAGTACTCCCAATTTGTTTTCCAAATTCTAGCCTCCAACCATCCTCTTTCATGAAAGGAAAGAAGTAAAGCTAAAAATAGGTGACGGGTTGAGCCCGAATAGTCTCCATCCAATTCTAGTTTCTTTGCTTCTTCAAGGTGCCGTTGAAAGGTCCAATTCCGTTCTTTCAATGATTGAAGCGGTTTTTTCTTCCTTAGTACTTGATTACGCTTCATATTTCGAATCAGAAAGTAGGCTGATAATAATAAAAGAATAACCACCATTACAATCACTGCAATTAGAATGACCTCAGATGTACCATCTGCGGATTCTAGGGCAGGGAACAACTTTTCCAACTGTGCAGATAGCCATTCCTTTGCTTTGTCCCACAAAGTTTGGATAAGCCCTTTAGATTGTTTGCTATAAACTTGATATTCTGATGAATTTAAAATTTTTACTAGTTCATCTCGTGCCTTGTTTGTGTCTACCATAATCATCACCTAACTGCTAGGTTTTTTATTAAATAGTTTTGTAGTCTTCAATCAATCCTCGTAAATCCTCGCCATCATGTCTCGTTTTTAAATCGAGATACATAACCCCATAGCCGACTGAAAAAATCATCGTGGTAAACAGTGAGACAATATTAGAAATCAAAGTTAACAAAACACTGTTCCCTAACAATGCCCCAAAAGTTAATTGTATGGCAAAACCTATGCTCGAAACGATTAAATAAAATACAATATAAAGACCAAACAAGGCCCAGGTACGTTTTTTTGAAAGTCGCCAGCTTCTTGAAAATCCAGGAGATTGCTTATCTAAAACGACAGAACCAAAATAAAAACTCCAGCGGGTGATTAAAAGGCCTATTCCTATAGCAAAACCAATAAATAGGAAGAACCCTAACAATCCTCCCAATATTGGATGAACCGTCATGCCAACAGCAATGCCTACACCTATTGCAATCCCGAGTGGCAGTAAGATAATCCCCAAGCAAATGAGTCCAAATAATATATTGCTGCCAAGGATTGGCCAAAAGCGGGCAAAGGCTTGTTTAATTAGAGAGCCAACCGTATATTCTTCATTATTACGAATGTGATAAAGCATGTAGAGAATCGCTGCTTCAGCCACAGGAAATAAAAGACCACCAATTAAACTGATTACGATGAAGCCAATGCCAACTCCCAAGCTGCTGGAATCGATTGTACCAGTTGTCTCGAAGCTCGAAAGCCTTTGCTCAAACCAAGTGCCACCACTGCCTACTTCTCTAAAAAAGCGAGTACCCGAAGCGTATTGGATAATCGCCTGAACCAAGTAGACAGGCCCCATAAAGATAATTAAAATCATAAACAATTCTTTAAACCGATTTTTACTTAAACTAAATGTATGATCTAATATTTCTCCGAATCCTTTTGGTTTGTTAAACTTTGTGTGCAATGAGCAACCTCCTAGAATGTAAAAAATGGGTATTATTACCGTTAATTTTAACATTATTCTGATATATTTGGGGGAGAATCGTGTAAAAAAAGTGTAAAAAATAAAGCCTAATCCCCGAGTTTAAATGAAAGTGGGTATTAGGCTTATTTTTTAGAGATGGATTGTAATGCTTACTTATTTCAAATTTTCGAGAACTCCTCTACTAGTTCACCAAATCGTTTAAGGGCATTTTCAATTGGAATTGGTGTTGTTAAATCGACCCCAGTGTTTTTTAACAATTCCAGTGGGTAATCAGAACTACCACTTTTTAAAAACTCTAAATAGGAATCGAGAGTATTTTGATCGCCGTCCAAAATCTTGGTGGCCAAATGGATGGCAGAGGCAAAACCGGTTGCGTATTTATAAACATAGAACGGACGATAGAAATGGGGAATTCTCGACCATCCATATTTAACTTCCTCATCAAAGATGATTGTCTCCCCATTGTATTCTCTAAATAATTTCTCATAGGTTTGGTTAAACACCTCTACATTTAACGGCAAACCTTTTTCTGCCATTTCATGAGTCTTCATCTCAAACTCTGCAAACATGACCTGAGTGAAAAAAGTCCCTTTAAATTGATCAATAAAATGATTGAGTAAATGATTTCGTACTTGAGTATCCTTTTCATTGTTTAATAAATAGTTAATTAGCAGAACCTCGTTTACCGTCGAAGCCACTTCGGCAACAAAGATGCTGTAACCCGCTGTAATTTGTGGTTGATGCTGGGAACTTAACTTACTGTGAGCACCATGGCCGCATTCATGAACCAATGTAAATAAACTATCCAAATCATCTTGGTGATTTAGCAGGATAAACGGATGGACGCCATACACACCAAGATTATAGGCACCAGACCGTTTCCCAGGCGTTTCCCACACATCAATGTATCGGGCTTCTTTAAACTCTTTCAGAATTTTGCCATATTCCTCCCCTAAAGGAGCTAATGCCTTCAGCATCGTTTCAAACGCCTCGTCATATCCAATGACTTGTTTGACACCACTGACGAGTGGAACGCTCATGTCATATTGGCGAAGTTCATCTAGCTTCAATTTCTCTTTCCGAATCCTTGTATAGTCATGAAGCGGTGCGATATTGTCCTTGGTTGTTTTGATGAGATTCTCATAAACCTCACGGGGTACCTTATCACCGAATAATCCTTTTTCAAGTGCGGAAGGATAATGACGGATTTTAGCCAGCGTTACATTATTTTTTATCGCAGCTGAAAGTGTCGAGGCAATCGAGTTTTTTAATTGAAGATATGGTTGATAATAGGCTTTATAGGCTTCCTTGCGCGTATCGCGATCTTCATTTTCGATTAATTTTGAATACATCCCTCTAGTTAACTCGACACTTTCACCGTTATCGCCAGTAACTTCCCCAAACTTTATATCAGCGTTATTAATCATGCCAAATGTGTGCCCTGGTGCTGAAAGTGCTTCACCTAACTGGGATAAGAGTTCTTCCTGCTCCTTGCTAAGCACATGTGTTTTGTATCGAAACGAATCCCATAAGTCTTCAGAAAAGTACTCAAGTTTTTCTTCAGCTAAAATGTATTCTTTTAATGTAACTTCATTTAAGCCTAATAGATAGGGCATGAAAAAGGAGGTAGCAGCGCTTACTTTCACACTAAGTTGCTTTGCTCGATCTAAAAAGGACTGTGCTGCTGTTTCCCTTGTATTTTCATCTACCTTCAACATGGCATAAGCGTAAACTTTGTTGAAATGAAAGGACAACTCTTCTCTTTGATGGAGATATTGATACAAGCTGTGTCCATCCTGAATTTTGCCATCATATTCTTTTAGTTTTTGTGCCATTCTTTCAATAAGTTGATAATCTTCTTCCCATTTACTTATTTCAGGATAGATATCGGCTAAATTCCACTTTTCATGTGTTGGAACCTCACTTCGATTCGTGTAAGTCACCATTTGTTAACCCCTTTCATCTCTATGTAAGAAATTAATTTGCTACTTATATCATAATCAATATATTCAAAAAATCCTATTCCCAAACCTTAAAAATAAAAACCTTAATGGCAAGCGAGGAACAAAAAAAACAGGTCATCTGCATGACCTGCCTGCTACTTCCTTATTTAATTACTTCTTTTTCAATTGCATCTAATCTCTCATTCACTTCTTCTTCGCTTAACCCATGCTCCACAATATAGCGGTTCCGTGGATGCACTCTACATTCATGTGAGCAGCTCCGTAAATGTTTGTGTTCATTTTCTTCTGAGCAAAGAATTTTTTTATTACATTCTGGGTTAGCACAATTGACATAACGCTCACAAGGTTCGCCAGTAAAGTAATCTTTTCCGACAACCACATGTTCTTTATGATTAACTGGCACACTGATGCGCTCATCAAACACATAAAGCTGTCCATCCCATAAATCCCCTTGGACTTCAGGGTCTTTTCCGTATGTGACAATACCGCCGTCAAGCTGCGAAACATCCTCAAAACCCTCTTTCAAGAGCCAGCCAGAGAATTTTTCACAACGAATTCCGCCAGTACAATAGGTGAGGATTTTTTTGCCTTCAAACTCTTCCTTGTTATCTCTAATCCATTGTGGTAAATCCCGGAAATTTAAAATATCTGGTCGAACGGCCCCTCTAAAATGACCTAAATCATATTCGTAATCATTTCGGGCATCGATTACGACGGTATCTTCTTTTTGCATTTCCGCAAAAAATTCCTTCGGTTTTAAATGCTTCCCTGTTACAACATTCGGATCAACATCATCCTCCAAACGTAATGTAACAAGTTCTGGTCGATACCGGACCTTCATTTTTTTAAACGCATGCTCGGACGCCTCATCAATTTTAAAGATGGTCCCGGCAAACAAAGGATGCTCATCCATATATTTCATATACGCGTCTGTTTGTTCGACGGTGCCTGACACCGTTCCATTTATACCCTCAGCGGCGATGATGATCCGTCCTTTTAGCCCTAAATCGGTACAGAATTGACGGTGTTCATTCGCACATTCTTCCGGATTTTCAATTTGAACATATTTATAATACAGTAACACTCTATATTCTTGATTCATGATTAACCACCTTAAGCTTTATAAAAATTTACTGATTTTAAACATTAACCTTAAGATTATATCAAAAACTAGTGACTCTTTTCAAATAAATAAATATTTAATGCCTTTTGTTGCTGTATAGGTGGATATTACCATGCGTTCTTACCCATTTTATCTGTTACAATTTTTAATAGTGAAGCATTTGAAGGAGGAAACATTCCTATGAAAAAACGTACCCTCCTCCTTACCCTGGTAATTGTACTTACCTTTATTGGAGGGATCTTTACAGGAGTAAAATTAACCACTAACAATGAGCAACCAGACACAATTCATATAGAGCAAGCACCTAAGTCGGCCCTTAAGCCGCATTCTAAACAAGTACCTAAGGTAGAAAAAGTACCCTCAAAGGTGCTCATTGGGTATGTACAGGATTTTCGTGACCCCAATGTGGTTGATTACGCAAAACTAACACATGTCATCTTTTCCTTTGCCCATCCGACAAAGGACGGAGGCATTCTGCTGAATGGTGATGCTGCATTAAAAAACCTCCGAACAACGGTGGCAAAAGCCAAAAAATATGATACGAAAGTAATGTTAGCTGTTGGTGGTTGGTTTCATATCAGCGGTGGAGAATCCTATGAGTATTTTAAAACAGCAATTTCTAATCCTGCCTCCAGAACAAAGCTAGTTAATGAACTTACTAGTATTGCTGATCGTGAAAACCTTGATGGAATTGATATTGATTTTGAACACTCGCGTTCAAAAGCGGATGCTGAAAATCTGGCTGCTTTTACAAAAGAACTAAGTGCACAGCTTCATCCAAAAAATAAAGAGTTGTCAGTGGCGGTTTATTCAAAAATACATGCTGAAACATTGACCGAAATTGGTTTTGTTGTTTATGAACCATCAATGTTCCAGGATGTGGACCATGTCAATATTATGGCCTATGACGGACAATGGGACGGCAATTACAATGCCGCGAATTTATCACCATATCCATTTACAGAGAAAATCGTAAACTATTGGACCGACTTGTTTGACAAACAAAATCTATCAAAAGAGAAGCTAGTATTAGGTGTTCCATTTTATGCCCAGCCGGAAGATCCGAAAATTAAGCAAGTATCCTATGGGGCAATTATCAATAGTGATCCGGCAAATGCCTCGAAGGACACGGTAAATATGAATGGTACTACCTACTATTATAATGGCACTGACACCATGAAAAAGAAAACGAATCTAGCTCTTGACCATGGGTTTGGCGGGATGATGATATGGGAACTCGGATTGGATGCCCAAGGGTCTCACAGTTTGACAAGTTCTATCTTTGAGGACATAAAGAAGTCGTCTGACTCACCAATGAAATATTATACAGTTAAGCGTAACTGACAGTAGAAAGACTGTACTCCCATTAGGGGTACAGCCTTTATTTAAATGCTTCGTTTGCGATCAACTGATACGATTGGATTTTGTCCTCTGGTGAGTATGTAATGGTCACAATCATAACTTCATCTGCTCTATACATTGTTTTAACCTCATTTATTTTTTCCATTACCTTTTTGGGATTACCAATAATCATGTTCTGTTTCATTTTATCTATGGTTCCCATCTCTTTATCATTAAGAGGATATTCTTTAGCTTCTGATATAGAAGGAACTCCCTTTTCCTCACCTTTTGCTCTTTGTACCGCCCATATCAGTGTACTTAACGCCAGCTCTTCTGCTTTTTCATCGGTTTCTGCACAAATGGCGGTAACTGTGATGATGACTTCAGGTATTTTCCTTGGGTTTGTTGGTTTAAAGGCATCTAGATATTGTTGGATGATTTCTGCCCCGTCATTTCCACTCATAAACTGGCCAAAGGCATAGGCCAACCCATTTTCTGCTGCCAGTAAAGCACTTTTCTTACTTGTTCCAAGCAGCCATGGTACGGGAGGCTCTTGGGGGATTGGCGATGCCGACAGTTTGGCAAATTCATGGTCAGCAGGAAAATCATTTTCTAAAAAATGAAGAAGTTCATTTACTTTCTCCGGCATGTTCCAAACCTGTTGTAAAAAGTTATCTGATAAGGCATTGGTGGCTTCCGCAGAACCACCTGGAGCACGACCAATTCCAACATCGACCCGACCGGGAAACAAGGTTGCTAACATATTGTAAACCTCAGCCACTTTATATGGTTTATAATGGGGCAATAATACTGCTCCTGAGCCGATGCGAATCCTAGATGTGTTTGCACCGATATAACTTAACATAATTTCTGGTGCAGGACAGGCGAGCCCTGGCAGGTCATGATGTTCGGCAATCCAATAACGATAGTATCCTAACGCTTCTCCTACTTGTGCTAACTTCATCGATGCATTTAATGCGTCTTTAGCTGTTTGATTAGAAGAAATCGGTGATTGGTCTAATATGCTTAACTTCACATAACCACCTCCTCTGTTAATTGTTAATTTCCAGTAAACTAATCTTAAAATCCCCTATTTGTTCTTTTTCATATAAATTCGTTATCGAAGTGGAATATTCTTGAATCGTTCCCTTAAACGCTATTTCCCTTTCTGGAATTTTTACATCGAAGGTACCTTGATAAAGCAAGGTGGTGATATCATGATAATCCTCACTCGTCACTTTAAAATCCACGGATATTTTATATAAATCGTTTATTTTTTCTTCTCGATAATTGTCTAGTTTAATGGCTGTATTGTTTAAAACGATCTCTGCTACCAAAATATCGTCTCCTTCATTAAGTTTCTACAAAAATCATAGCATTGAGGAATAGCTCGAGCAAATATCCGATACTTTGGTGGTGTAAATTTTAAAAGTCATGATTTAAAAAAGGACATCCGAATGGTCCTTTGTAGGACGAATGACACAATTTTGTAATAAATTTTGCCATTTGTCGAATATTTTTCCAAAGTTTTTGAAGGAGAATGTCGAAAAAGAGCGAAAGAAATATAGGTACATGAAAAAGGAGGAATAATAGATGAAAAAAATTTTAACTGTTTTATGTGGAGTGTTGGTTGGTTTATCTTTATTTGTGACTACTGGGAATACTGCGAAAGCAGCAGAGCCAGACCAGCCAGCAGTTGCATCTGATTCTGAATGCGGCTGCGTTGTTACACCTATTTTAGGGGCTGAAAGAAATAAAATTGTTGCCGGAATAATTAGCAGTGAATCTTTTAAAACAGTGAAAAAAGAACTTAAGAATGATGGTTATAAATGGACTGGTGCCAATAATGTAGAAGTTATGAAAAATATAAGTTATGGTATTGTTATGGTTGGAGTACCTTTTGAGAATCTGCAAGGTACCGTAGTAACTGCTGTATTTTTTGATGGTGTTCTTATGGGGGTTTCTCCTGAGCAGTAAAATAATTGATAAAATTCCCAACCAATTTTTAGGCTGGGAATTTTTTATTTCTCACTAAATATTTTTTAGATAATCTTTCATTTCAGATATAAGCTTCTGTTGGTTTTCATACATACTCATATGCCCAGAATTTTCAATTAAAACCTGCTTAATATTATTTCTGTTTACTGAAAAGGTATTTTCTGCTGGAATGATTTGATCATCTTCCCCTGCAATTAATAGTACAGGCAATGATGTAGTTTCTAATACCTGATTACGATCTGGGCGATCCCTCATCGCAGTCAAAGTACTCATAGCACCCTTAGGAGGGGTTACATATCCTATTTGTTTTGCCGTTTCAACATAGTCTTCTTCCTGATGGTCTGGAGAAAAAAGTTTTGGCACCAAACCATCAATAAACGGCTTAATCCCATCATTCTTTATTTTTTCTACATTCGCAGTTCTTCCCTTTTTCGCCTCTTCTGAATCTGGAAAGGCTGTGGAATGGACGAGCGAGAACCCATTTAACTGATCACTGAAATTTTCCGCAAAGGCTAGTGTAATATAGCCTCCTAATGAGTGACCAAACATTGTTACTTTTTCAATATTCAATTGATCTAGTAGACCTTTAATTATGTCAGCTATATCCGCAATTGAATAATTTTTCAAAGTCGATGATGATTCCCCATGTCCTGGGAGATCTGGGGCAATTACACGGTAACTTTCGGACAAGACTGGAATAACTTCTTCCCAATACCTCGAGCTTCCACAGAAACCATGCAGAAGAACGATTACCTCTCCCTCTCCCTTGTCAACATACGCAATTGCAGCATTGGACAATTTCACACTTTTGGTTTCCATATCCTTATCACTCCTTACGGTTCTATATACCCATTAATTTAAGATTAAACCAATCCTAATAAAAATGCATTACCTCTTTTCGAAGCAATGCATGGTAGTTATCCAATTTGTTCTTCATTCAAATCTGTATTTAATAATGATCTTTTATTTGGGATGATGGTTAAGTTCGATTTTTTCAATAAATATTGCAAATGTTCTACTGGCATGGAGCCATAACCTTTACTTTCTCCGAGCGTAAATTGTACAGTAACTCCATTAAAGCTTTTCACCGTCATCGTTTCTGCAGAGTTAAAAAATCCTTTTGCAGTTTGTGATATTTGATACTTTAATCCTTCTTCAATTAACATGGATAATCTCCTTTGTAGATATTTTCCATGATAGTATTCCTTATTAAATTTTATACATACATAATTTTTCCAATTAGTTTACAAAGTCATCTAAAACGAAAAATCAATCTTCCTCTTCTTCCTCGTCCATCATTTCATCAAAAGCAGCTGATACTTTATCAAATTCCTCATCACTTTCAATCGCGGAAAAATCACCGTCTTCATCAACCTTTAAGAAGAAAATATCGATATCTTCATCTGATTCTTGTTTAATGTCATCGGCAAACCCGACAGCCACATAGTCGGCTCCTTCAATTGTCATGACCCCTAATACTTCTACTTCTTGTTCTTCTGTATTCTCATCGCTAATCGTAAAGATCTCGCCTACTTCAATTTTGCTCATTGTAAAACACTCCTTGTCAAAAAAAGATTTACTTACAATAGTATCTCATAAAAGGATTCTCAATCCAAATTTTACCCATGTTTTGGTAGTATGAAACTTTTAAGGCTTTCTATTCAAGAAATATAACTTATAATGAACCTATAAACATTTAAAAGGAGTATTAATATGAGCTCAAAAGAGTTAGAAGAAAAAATTATTCAACACTACCAAGGTGAAGAAAAAATGATGATTCTTGTATTCGCCCAGTGGTGTGTGAATCATAACCTTGACCCACAAGAACTATATGTAAAGGCCTATCCAAATCAATCTTTGAATCCTGCTTTGAAAGAGACTATTGAATTAACAGTACCAAAAGAAGAAGCTGGAGAAATTGCTAACCAAACCTTGTTAGGGGTTCTATCATTATTTGGTAATGATGATCTCGCTTTTGTTGTAACAGAAGAAATTGGGAAAATGAAATAACTATTGGTCAATAGCAAAACTGCCCTCATTCTATGAGGGCAGTTTTCATATTTTTTACGATAAACCTTGTGTATTTCAATATAACGTCATAATTAGGTAAATGATCAAAATCTTTTAAGTTTATATACAATAATTTCTTACTCCCCTCAACAAATTACAGTAAACCTAACATATTCACTGTTTGCGTAATAGTGAGTGGCACCACAATGGCAATTACAGTTGGGATAAGGAAAGCTAAAAATGTCCACTTTTTACTCTTTGTTTCCTTATATATATTTAATAATGTTGTTCCGCAAGGGTAATGAAGCAGAGAAAATAACATCATGTTTAGTGCTGTTAGCCATGTCCAGCCGTGGTCAAGAAAGATTTGCTTTAAATCTACCAGGTTATCCACTTCCGTTAAGGAGCCAGTTGATAAATATCCCATTAAGAGAATTGGCAGGACAATTTCATTTGCAGGCAGACCTAGAATAAACGCCATCATGATATAACCATCCAAGCCAAGCATTTTTCCAAACGGGTCTAAAAATTCTACAGCATACATGAGGATACTGGTGTCACCTATATAAATGTTTGCGAACACCCATGTTAAAATCGCAGCTGGAGCGGCAACTTTAACGGCACGAACTAATACTGACCAGGATTTTGTTATCGATGAACGAATGACGGTATCAAAAATTTTAGGCTTCCGGTAGGGTGGAAGCTCCAATGTATAATGAGTAGGGATGCCTTTTAGAGCTGTTTTAGATAGTATCCACGAGACAAAGAAGGTCACAATTATTCCAAATAAGACAATGCCCACTATGACACCGGTAGTAACCAATGATTTTAATCCGCCTGTAAAATTGGCTGCCATAAATAATGATGCAAACACAATTAACGTTCCCCAGCGACCATTACATGGAACAAAGTTATTAGTCAAAATGGCGAGCATGCGCTCTCGTGGTGATTCAATAATTCTTGTTGAAATAACGGCCGCAGCATTACAGCCAAATCCCATTGCCATTGTTAATGATTGCTTTCCATGGGCCCCAACTCTTTTAAAGAGTCGATCCATGTTAAACGCAACCCGCGGCAGATAACCATAATTTTCTAAAAGGGCAAAAGCCGGGAAAAAAATAGCCATTGGCGGCAGCATGACACTGACAACCCATGTTGTTCCTCGATATAAACCGAGGACAAGCATACCATACAGCCAATCGGGTGCATGAAGAAAAGAAAAGAATGATGTTAAATAACCTTCTAAGAATCCAAAAAACTCTGCGATCATCGACGATGGAATATTCGCACCGGCAATGGTTAAATAAAACAACACCCCCAACATCGCAAGCATAATGGGGAACCCAAAAATGGGTGAAGTAAAGATTGCATCGAGTTTTTCTGTTCGAGTATCCCGTTTTGATTTTGTATAGGAAATGCCTTCCCCACATAATTTATGACTGCGTTCGTAAAGATGCTGAACAATGTCATCTCGTAGCTTCGATGTCGACAAACTCTGAGCCTCAACAAATAATTCTTGAATACTCATTTCTTAACCTCCTTCGGCACCAAGCGCTGATTAATTTCATTGAGTAAGGTTTCATCACCATCTAGTAATCTTAAAGAAACCCAACGGGAGGAAATTTGATTTCCGACAATCTCAAAGACTTTAGGTTCGATTTTTTTGATTTTTTCCTCTATTTCATCGGGATATTTCATTTGAACTGGCAGACATTCAATTGCCCCGGTAACAATTCGGTCAATGGTATCGAGAAGCATTGGGAAACCTTTTTTATTTCGAGCAGAGATTTTAATAACGGGAACCCCCAACCGATTGGTCAGTAGCCGTTCATTGATGTGGATCCCTTGTTGCTCCGCGACATCAATTAGATTAATGCAAATCACCACATTTTTCGTCATCTCTAATACCTGCAGGGCTAGATTGAAATTTCTCTCTAATGAAGTGGCATCCAACACGACAAGAGTGACGTCCGGTTTCTCAAACACGATATAATTTCTCGCTACTTCTTCATCGGTTGAATTCGAAAAAAGTGAATACGTTCCAGGTAGATCAATTAATTGAAAGGTCTTATCCTTATATGGAACGCTGCCTTGTGCAAGTGAGACGGTTTTCCCTGCCCAATTCCCGGTATGCTGTCTAAGGCCAGTAAGGGCGTTGAACAAGGTGCTTTTACCTGTGTTCGGGTTTCCCGCTAGTGCAATTCGGTACTCATTCCCCATTTGTTAACAGCTCCCCCTCGATTCTTGAACTTTCTTCTTTCCGTAGAGCAATCGTTGTCTGACTGACTCGGAAGGCGATTGGGTCCCCTAAAGGACTTTTTCTAACCACCTCAACCTGTGCTCCAGCCACAAATCCTAAATCTAATAATCTTCTTCTCATGACGCCTTCTAAATTCAAAGTGGTAATTTTAATTAAATTCCCTTTTTCCCCATTCACCAGTTTAATAATATTAGGTTTATCCATCTCTCTTTCCTCCTTTTCAAAGTTTTTACCGTGTGCAACTTTTTAATAATAATATGAAGTTACTTTGAATCTTGCCACCTTTTTGAAAAAAAAAAATAGCCGCCTCCTTTCAAGGCAGCTAAATGATTAAATTAAAACTTCACGCAGTATGATACCAAGTGAGATGCCAATTAGCATCGAGGTAAGTGTGCCGAGCAAAAAGTACTCAGCCCAGTCCCTGTCGTCCATTTGTTTGAATCGTGCAATTGATTTTGCTGCAACAATAAACCCAATGGCAGGATAGGCACTGTAAAAGGTCAACACTAAAACTAACAGTCTTTCAATATAGCCAATTATTTTTCCACGAGAAAGGTCATGTTTGGAAAAAATGGTGTAATGATATTCCTCCGTTAATCCCTTTTCCCCCATGCTATTAGTGGCAAAATGTTCTTCAGGTCTGTCTGTTTTAAATGCATACTTTCCTTCAAAGCTTAAAAGCTGGTTCGGTATAGTTCCTAAAAGAATTCTTATTAAATGTCCACTAACACTGGTCGTTAGAATGATAATGATAAGTATAAATAAGCCGGCATTAACAGTACTTAACCCATAGCCTTCTTTAAAAACTTCAAGTACTTTAGTAGTATCTAGTCCAATAAAGAACTGGCAGGCAAGGATTATCATCACACTATGAAGGAGTTGGTCTAAAAGAAAAAAACTAAGCCGTTTCAGGTTTTCCTCGTTATTTATTTTTAAGCTATCGAGCAATTTAATTTTGACGAAGTCGATGAGAAAATGGGAAAAGACAATAAAAAATAAAGGGAAAATAAGATAGGTTAGGATATTCTCTGGTTTAAAATGAAAAATCAAGTAGCCGCCTAGAACTAACACAGTCACTAAAAAATGATGTGTTAGATGCTTTCCGATGTTTTTATGCTTTTCCATTACCATTTCATCCGTTTGTAAATAAAAATCAGCAAGGAGATGTCCAAGAATTAGACATAAAATAAGCATGGTTTCCCCCTTCTATTTTTAAAGTTCTAATGAACCAGTATTGAATTTATATTTTTTTTTAAATGGTTTCTAATCGAGTTATCTAATAAATCACTTTTTTCATTTGGGCTAACCGCGTGATCTTGATAGGCCTTTTTCTCCAATGAATTTAGGATGTTGATGATTTCATGAAAGGTATAAAGGATTTCTTGGCTTTTTCCTTTTTTAAAATGGCTTGAGATCGTCGGTGCTGTTTTGCCCAGCAGTTGTCCGACTGCTTTTTGCTGTTGTAAGATGAGATAGGAAGTACAAACGAGCTCCTGAATGCTGGTCTGTTCTTGAATGAGATTATGCTGCAACAGCAGTATGGTATTGAATAATGACTCGAATTCATTTCTAAACTGATTGAATAAAAAAGGAGTACTTTGATTACCACTATAAAATTGGTCAAGCTCAAATTTAAACACTGGTCTATTCTGTTCTTGTTTTAACAAATCATTGGCATACCTTGCCTGCTTGATTAATGGATGAATCCATTTTTCTAGATCCACTTCCGCTAATTCTTTAGAGATATCACCAAAAGACAAACCAAAATAGGGTTTATGGTAACGGTATTTCCAAGTTCTGCTAAGATAAAAAGCAATGATATAGGCAGTTGAATAGCCATTACCAACAAAGATAATTTCATCCCCTGCTCGATGCTTAACTTTTACAGTGCCCGTATTATCAGTCCAAATGTTGATCCATTTTACCATTTCATCTAAATAAACGGTCAGTTCCTCTCCGATATCACCCGACGAAGAATTACTGACATCACATATAAAAATCGAGACTGGATTAGGCATCTTTGACATTTTCCTCACCCTAATTAGATTATTTAATCTAATTTTAGTAAAGTTAGATTAAATAGTCAAATTAAAATCCATTTAGTTTAGGTAGTATAATATTTTCAATATCACTCTCTTTTAAATGATTGTATACTTTTCCCATTCTTGCGGTAAGAGCATTTGATACTGCTTTTGTAAAAAGCGGTCATCTATAAGGACAATTGTACCTTTATCTGTTTCCGATCGAATCAATCGCCCACCTGCCTGTAATACCTTGTTCATACCTGGGTATATATAGGCATAGTTGTAACCATTTTTGCCATCCTGATCGAAATGATCCTTTATCAGGTTTCGCTCAAAACAAAGCTGAGGCAGCCCCACTCCCACAACAACAACCCCATTTAATCGATCACCAATCAAATCCACACCCTCAGAGAAAATCCCTCCAAGTACAGCAAATCCAAGTAAGGTTTCTCTTCGATCAGGGCTAAACGCCGCTAGGAATTCTTCTCTTTCGGCTTCCGTCATCCCAGTAGCCTGAATCAACGTATGGGTCTCTTCGTCTAGGCTCTTAAACAGATCATATACGGATAGTAAATATTGATAGGACGGGAAAAATATTAGGTAATTTCCTGGATGATTTTTTATTAACGAGTGAAGCAGTGCAGCAATCTCATTCTTCGTCCGTTCCCGATCACGATAACGCGTAGACAATGGTTTTATTAAAACGTCAACCTGCTCTTCTGAGAATGGGGACGGGATAGATACCGCATAATCTTCCTTACTCCCCCCGAGAATATATTGATAATAAGGTAACGGCGATAGTGTTGCTGAGAAATACACCTTTGCACAATACCCTTTCCCCATTTGCCTAAGGAGTTTCGAGGGGTCAATGCAAAACAATTTGACCAGTAAATCGTTTCTATTTGTTTCGGCGTAAATCAGATAATGCTCATCGAGAAACTCCAATACTTTTAAGAATTGATTTACCTTGAAATAGGCCTCCAAAAGACTTTCTGAAGCATCTATTTGTAAAACTAGTTCTGTATCCGTTAAAAACTGATTAAGTTGTTCTAAAAATATTTCATCCAGCTGATTTAGAACAAACTCAGTTTTTTCAGCCATTACTTTTTTCAAGGAAATAAACCAAGAATTCAATTTACTGGCATCATCATAGATTGTTTTATTGACTCCCTTAAACTCTTTTTTCAATTGAAGGAAGATGTCTTTGTGTAAAGTTGCCGAAAACATCTCTCGACCACGATCAACCAAATTATGGGCCTCGTCAACCAATAAGGCGGTTGACTTCTTTTGCTCTTCAAACAACCGTTTTAACGAAACGTGCGGGTCAAAGATATAATTGTAATCACAAATAATCGCATCCACTGCATATGCTAAATCGATCGAAAATTCAAAGGGGCAGACCGTATATTTACGGGCATAACCTTCAATTACTTCACGGGTCATTCCATCTTCATTGCTCAAAATATCAAGAATGGCCCCATTGATGCGGTCAAAATAGCCATTGGCATACTCACAATAACTCTTTTGACAATTTGTCTTCTCCTTAAAACAAACCTTGTCTTTTGCTGTAATGGTGACGGCGTTCAGACATAGTCCGCATGAACGCATTCGGGCAAATGCCTCCTCCGCGGTTGTTCGGGTAATTGTTTTTGCGGTGAGGTAGAAAATATGGCTAAGCTCACCTTCGCCTATCGCCTTTACGGCTGGAAAAAGAGTTGAGATTGTCTTCCCTATTCCTGTTGGAGCTTTAGCAAATAGATTTTTCCTATCGATTATGGTCTTATAAACAACTCCAGCTAGTTTTCGTTGTCCATTACGATAGGTATCAAATGGGAAGTCCAGTTTCCGGCAACTTTCATTCCGTTTTTTTCGATGAAGGTCTAGTACCTTTGCATATGGGGCATAGTTTTCTATGACCTCCAAAACAAAATGCTCAAGTTCTGAAAAAGAATACCTTTTTTTAAAATATTTCTTCACTTCAGTTTCAACATGAACATAGGTTAACTGGACATGGATTTCCGGCAAATCTTGATCAATCGCCACCATATAGGCATACATTTTTGCCTGGGCCCAATGAACAGGATACCCTTCTCCTTCAAGTTGTTCTAGGGGGTGTGAAAATGATTTGATTTCATCTATTGTTACCTCTTCATTTTGAAACAAAAGCCCATCACATCTTCCGTCAATGATAAAGGAAAGGCCATCATAAGGAATTTCGGCACGCAAATAAACTTCCTTTTGATCTCCGTCTTGATAGGTTTTCTGGATTTTTTGATGAATCCTTGTCCCATCGAGTAGTGTGGATTGGGAGCGAAAACGTGCATCAATACTGCCGCTGCGAAAAACATATTCGACCAGCGTTCTTACCGATATGTGAAAATTATCTGTCATTTGTACACCAACTTACCACATGAGAATGTATGTTTGTGTTTTTAGTATAACAGAAAGAGATAGCAAAAAAAATAGGCGCAATTATTGCACCCATCTCATTTTTAGAAGCGAATTTGACCTGTTCCTTTTACAATCGCTTTTATTGTCGTTAATGCCTTCAGACCCATTGGACCGCGTGCATGAAGCTTTTGTGTACTGATACCAATTTCAGCTCCATAACCGAACTGCTCACCATCGGTAAAACGAGTCGAAGCATTATGATAAACGACTGCAGCATCGACTGCCTGGAAAAATAATTGAACATTTTGGGCGGTTTCACTTACAATCGCTTCTGAATGTTTTGTAGCATACTGATCAATATGGTCAATGGCTTCCTTTACATCATCTACGAATTTTACTGCTAAGATTGGCCCCAAAAATTCAGTGTACCAATCTTCTTCTGTTGCTCGGTTGACGAATGCATAAGTCGAAGCTATTTGTTCATCTCCACGCAATTCAACCCCACTCTCCTGCAAACTGCTTAGCAGCTCGGAAGTATAAGGCCAATTTTTATGAATAAGCACCGTTTCCGCAGCATTACAAACCGAAGGACGATGTAACTTTGCATTAATAGCAATGTCAATCGCCATTTCTTTTTTGGCCGATTCATCAATATACACATGACAGTTGCCGACACCAGTTTCTAAGACAGGTACTGTGGCATTCTTGATCACTGATTGAATTAACCCTGCCCCGCCGCGAGGAATAAGGACATCTAGATATTGATTTAATTTAAACATTTCCGCTGCTGTTTCACGGCTAGTATCTTCCAGTAGTTGAACCGCATCTACAGGAATCGATGTTCCTTCAAGCCCCTGACGCATGATATAAACAAGTGCTTTATTTGAATGAATCGCAGACGTACTTCCTCGTAATAGAACAGCATTGCCCGCTTTTAAACAAAGACTTCCTGCATCAACTGTTACATTTGGACGGGCTTCATACACCATTCCAATCACACCAAGTGGAACCCGGATCGTGCTAATTTGTAACCCATTTGGACGTTCCCATGCATCAATCGTTTCCCCAATCGGATCATCAAGATTTATTAACTGCCGAATTCCATCAACAATCTGTTCGATTCTTTCTTCCGTTAACAGTAAGCGATCCAAAAGAGAATCCGAAAGGCCTTTTTCCTCTCCTGCAAAAATATCCTTCGCATTTTCCTTGATAATCCATTCTTTTTCCATTAAGAGTCGATCAGCCATCTTTAAAAGTGCTTCGTTTTTATCAGCGGATGACAGCATCCCCAACTGTTTGGCTGATTTTTTTAATTTACTAGCTTTTTCGATTAACTCGCTCATTCTTACACTCACTCCTTTGGCAAAGTGACCCAATTATCCCGATGAATCACTTCGGCTTTTTTGTTAATGGAAAAACATTTCGATTGTTCACTCGGTAACCCCTTCACTATTTGTAAATCCTTAGAAGAATAGTAAATTTGCCCTTTTCCTAGCGTTATTCCTTTTTGATTTTTTACTTCTACTACATCTAAAGCATTAAAGTCACCCATGACATTAGTCACCCCAACTGGCAATAAACTTTTACCATGGAAAAGAACCGCTTTTTCTGCCCCGTCATCAATTTCAATAACTCCACCGACTTGAGAATGATAGGCAATCCACTGCTTTCTCATTTGCATTTGCGAATGAAATGGTCCGCCAATATAGGTACCATCACCCTTTCCGGCCAAAATATCAGCTAATTTTTCCTTGCCAGTTCCAGTACCAACAAAGACGCTGACACCGAGTGATAATGCCTTCTTAGCAGCAACTAGCTTTGATTTCATGCCGCCAGTCCCTACAGATGAACCACTTTCCCCGGCAACACTGAGTAGTTTTTCAGAAACCTCTGGGATAAAATTAAATTTTTTTGCCTCTTTTGAAACTTTTGGGTTTCCATCATAAAGCCCATTAATATCAGTTAAAATAATTAAGGCATTGGCATGTAAAAAACCACTTACGAGTGCTGACAGCAAATCGTTGTCACCGAAGGTCAATTCATCAATCGAAACCGAATCATTTTCATTAATAATGGGCAAAACACCCCTTTGGAGCAACTCATGAATCGTGGAAAATAGGTTCTGAAAGCGAACCTGACTGTAAAAATCTTCACGTGTTAACAATATTTGCGCGGGTACCATTGCAAACTCATTAAATAGTTGAATATAATGCTGCATTAATAACCCTTGGCCAACCGCCGCGGCAGCCTGTTTCCCAGCTGTACTTTTTGGACGAGAGGGATAGCCGAGTGCGCCAAATCCTGCCGCAACCGCGCCAGATGAAATCAAAAGGACTTCATGCCCTTGTGCTTTTAAAAAAGCAAGTGCCTCTACATGATCGCGGATTTTCTCTTCAGAAATAGACCCCGACGCATTTGTAAGCGAACTGCTCCCAATCTTAACGACCACCAGCTGTTTTTTCATTTCCGTCAGACCTTTCATTAAAAAATAAAAAAACGATTTCTCTGTCCTTAAAAAAGGACGGAAAAATCGTTTCCGCGGTACCACCTTCATTGATGCTTTGCATCCTCTTGAACCCGTAACGAGGGGCGAACGGCTTATGTTTGCATAAGCAGCTTTTCCAGGGCAGGTTCAATCATCTTCCAGTGAGAAACCTTTCAGCCTGTGGGTTTCACTCTCTTCCACCTTCCAATGATTTACTAGTCCCATACCATTTCATTTTCATAATTTCCTTTGATTATCCATAGAAAAGAAGAAAAAGTCAATAGAATTTTTTGAAAATTTTAAGAAAAGCAGTTGTGCCTTACACAATTTCTTTATTCGATTCTATTAAAAGTTTACCATCTTATTCAACATACAAATTTAAAGAGTAGGAATTGTAAAATCAGCCAATTCCTACTCAGTTTTTAAAAATTGTCCTAAAAAGTATTCAGATACCATCTCCGAATCCAGTCTTACTGCAATATATGGTGGTTGAACATGACTTTCTCCTTCGAAAGGTAACCCCAGCCACAATATCTTTGCGTCGATGATGATTATTGGAAACGAGAGGCTTTCGTCCACTCTTTTGTCTGCATGGAGCTCTAACCATTCTTCATCAGATATAATAGTTAAATTCACCTGTTTATCTCGATTGGTTAGTTTCTTTTTCCATTCCTGAGAAAGAAAGATTTCCTTTGGTAACGAAATCAAAATAGAATTGCGGGCATATTCAATATCTTTGAAGACTTTTTCTAACTTTAAAGCATGTATCCAATTTAATCTTGGAAGCTGATGTCGGATCCAGGTCCCAATTTCCCTTGTTCTAACCGTTTGCCGATTCTTTTCCTGGTGTTCAACAAGCTGCCTCAATGTTTTTTTGTTATAAACATGCTTACGAATAAAGATTTGATTACTAACATGTATGAACTTCCCTTTTGTTCTAGTGATGGCCACATTAATCAACCGCTCGCTATCTTTTCCAGTTAATAACATGCCTGCACGGGTTTGCGGTTCACTGTCGACGGTGTCAAAGACCATGACATCTCTTTCGCTCCCTTGAAATTTATGGACGGTCGCTGCAATAATATCAGCTGTTGCCCGTTCTTGTTCATATAAATCCGCGAGAAGAAGCTCCATTAAATTGGCTTGAGCACGGTAAGGTGTCACATAGCCAATGGACCGTAAACCACTCAAATATGATTCGTGAATTAATTGAAAGGATAATAATGCCTGCCAAAGATTCATCCGTGAATACGATGTTTGTTCAGTCATACAATAGGCACCAGTAAAGCTTGTATCGACAAGAACCGATGCCCTGTTCGGAAAAGGTGCTGATTCGACGATTTTATTTCTGCTCTTCCACACACTTTCATGATCGCCGACAAGCGAATGGTAAATAAACTGATTGGTGAAGGCAGAAATATCTGGATGCATGCGGCGCTGTTCTTTTAATAAAAATAGATGCGGATGAAGCCTGCCAGCATGCACCCAATCCACGACTCCAGCGCGGTGAAAAATATCCTCTTTCAACCACATAGTCACTAAAGGGTCCCTTGAAGCAGCAATCGGTGGCAATTGTTTGAAATCACCGCAAATAATCACGCGTTTTCCGAGCGTTGCAGCAAATGCTGCCTGAGGAACATAGGCCATACTGGCTTCATCAAGGATAACAATATCAAATTCCTTTTCAAAAATTGCAGGGTCACTAGCGGCTTTCGCCAGAGTTGTGCCTACTACAAAGGCATCCTTTACAAACTGAATTTCTTTTTGGCGTATCTTTTCGAGCACTCTGGCCATCTTTGTCTCAAGTTCTAGTAAATGGTTCGTATCCCTTTTGCTAAAAGAACGAGCTAAATCCTGTTTCAAACTCCTTCTTTCAATTAGTAGTTTTTCCTTATCTTCAGCAAGTTGGGGGTCTTGCTTCTCAAGTAGCTGGCCAGTTGTAATCGCTTCATGGTGGGCAAGTGTTTCTCCCGTATTGAATCCATAGCGAAGGACGTCGCCTTCACGGTAGCGGTCTTTCTTTTTTATAAAATTTGCAATCTCACTAATTAGGACATCAACCGCCTGGTTACTGTGCGATAAAATCAGTACGCGCTTTTCATGAAAATATTTATTGGCCGCTGTCCTTGCGAGTGTATAGGTTTTTCCTGTCCCGGGCGGTCCCCAAACAAAGGTAACAGGGTTGTATTTTGACCGTAACATTAACTCGTGAACATTGCTTTTTATTTTTTCTAATGGATGCTTGGCTGGCATCGCCGGATCCATTAATTTTTTCACACGTAAACGTTTTTGTTTATTTTTCTTGATATCATCAAGTCGTTGGATCAATTGTTCAAGCAGTTCCCAGGGATCGTGAAAAATGATTGCTTCCGAAATTAAGTCTCCGAAAGATTTCTCCAGGGAAAGGATCATACCTTTTCCTTCTGATGACAGTACACGACCATTCTGTTTCAATCCTCCCCACTCAAGTCTAATTTGGGAACCGACTGGAATCCGTAATAAAGCTGAAGTATCAAAATAATAGGTAAAAGAACCATCATTCGCTAACAGCCTGCCATTGGAAACGAGAAATTTATTACTGCCGTACTTTTTTAAATGGATAATTTCATTTTGAAGGGCCTTCTGCCATTCTTTTATGTATGAAACTGTAGTGTTCATTCAACTCTTCCTTTAAATTAATAGGTTTACTGTTCATTATTGCAACTGATGTACATACTATAGCATTTTTAGGATGGAAAGAAAAAAGCACTCGTTCAATAAAGGAACAAGTGCTTGCCTATTTAATAGAATTTTCACGGTATACTCTTATTTTCCTTAGCTTACTAGCTTAATTTATTAAGAGCTTCTGTCAATGTTTTAACAAGAAATTGTAAATCAGTATGCTCAATATTTAACGGCGGTGCCAAGGTTAATACATTGTTGTATCCAGCGACTGTTGCCCCATTTTTTCCGATAATAACTCCTTCTTGCTTACAACTTGCGATTACTTGATTCACAAGGTCTGGATCCAATGGTTCCTTTGTCTTTTTATCCATCACCAATTCAATCCCGATTAATAATCCCTTTCCACGGACATTGCCGACATAGGGATGTTCCTGAAGCTTGTTGGTTAAATCAGTCAATAACTGTGCCCCTAAATCTCTGGAACGGTCAAACAAGTTTTCTTTTTCCATAATTTCGAGGTTTTTTAATGCCAATGCACAGGCAGCGGGATTCCCGCCAAACGTATTGACATGGCGGAAGTAATCATATTCCTCTGTCCCTTTAAATGCTTCGTAAATGTCTTTCCGTACGGCTGTAGCGGAAAGCGGTAAATACGCACTTGTAATCCCTTTTGCCATCGTAATAATATCAGGCTTAATACCGTAGTTCATAAAGCCAAAGGGCTTCCCTGTCCGGCCAAATCCACAAATTACTTCGTCAACAATTAGCAGGACACCATGTTTTTCACAGACTTCTTTTGCTGCCTTCATATATCCATCAGGTGGAACGAGAATGCCTCCGCCCGTGATGATTGGTTCCATGATCATCGCTGCAATTGTTTCACTAAGTTCCCACGTCATCGTCCGATCAATTTCTTTTACCGAAGGCAGTTCCCGTGCATCGGTAACATTGGACTCATCTCGGTAGGAATCAGGCGGAGAAACATGGATGAAACCTGGAGTCAGCGGCTCATACTTATATTTTCTTTGTGCCTGCCCGGTTGCGGCCAAAGCCCCCATCGAGTTGCCATGATAGGCTCGGTAGCGTGACACGATTTTATAACGGTTATGTTCGCCCTTTTGCTGATGGTATTGCCTGACAATTTTGAAGGCGGTTTCATTTGCCTCAGACCCACTGTTTGAGAAAAAAATAACATAGTCATCCCCGAGCATTTCATTCAGCTTTTCCGCTAGTTTAATAGCCGGAACATGACTTTGGGAAAGCGGGAAATATGCCATCTCTTTCAATTGTTCATAAGCGGCTTCCGCTAACTCCGTCCGCCCATAACCAACATTCACACACCACAATCCTGCCATAGCATCCAAATAACGTTTTCCGTCAGCATCCGTGACCCATGATCCCTCAGCCTTTGTCACAACAAGCGTCGCCTTCGGGTTATATGGCTTCATCGAATGCCATACGTACTGATCATCCTGCCCCAACAACGTTTCATGAGAACCATTGGTTTTAACCATTATCATTCCTCCCATAGTAGAAATGGTGCCTGACACCATAAGTCACTTTTACAACTTGTTTACCCTTCAAATCTAGATGTGATCATTTTTTTCGGATATAGAAGTTTAGTCCGTCTTTGCTGTTTACATGGAGGTCACCATAGAAGGAATCCTTCCAGCCAAAGAAGGGGAAGAAGGCCATTGCTGCGAAAACGCCAATGTGATAAATACCTTACCAATTTACCATAATCATTCCAAAAATATTGTAAAAACAAATCGAACTGTCAATATATCTTTCATAGTTTTTAAAAACTTGGATGTAACCAATTATTCCCAAACACGTTATTGAGGAAAATCACAAAAAAAAGCATACCTTTGTAGGTACACTAACTCTGATAATATTTAGCAAGGGCAATAATCATGGCTCCCATTCTTTCGTTCTCAGGAACAAGGACTCGCTCAATTTCTTCCTCTCTAAGGGCTTCAAACGTCACTTTTCCAATCGCAACAGCAAGTACATTATTTTTAAAACAATCCCCAATTTCATGATCAATATTATGTTCCCGTGCATAGTCAAAGAGTGACCGAACTTGAGTCGCCGTTGTAAAACACACGGCGTCACACTGACCTGACTGCAGTACATTACATAATCTGTTTACCGTTTCAACAGCCGGGGCGATGTGTTGATACGGCAGTATTTTTTGCACTGTCGCACCGCGGTCTTCTAGAAATTGGGTTAATTTAGGAGCAGTTTCACCATGTAATTGAACCAGTACATTCTTTTCTGAGAAGTCAATGCTCTCAAGCGCATGAACTAACCCATTCGTAGTCCCATCCACATCGACCGCGTCTGGCTTGATTCCTATTTTTTTTAGTGCAGCGAGTGTTTTATATCCACGCGATGCCACTTTTGCATGACGAATATTCTGTAAAAATTTTTCTTCAAGCCCCAGCTTTCCCGCCACAGATACCAAGGTTTCAATACCAATTCCAGTTGTAAAAATCACCCAATCTGCGCCGTTTTTGGCAAATTCAGCTAGTGCTGGTTCTAATTCTTTCTCAGCTAAAAATACTGTACCTTGTAGGGAACAGATAAGTGGAATACCACCTTGTTTTTCAATTAACGTACACATTTCTTCCAGCTTTCGAGACCCACTAATCACAATTCGTTTTCCTGCTAAACCCTTTTCCAATTCAATAACCTCACATATTTTTTATTTAGTTAACTCAAGCTTACTTTATTTTTTTCCTTTTGCCCATTGTTCCATTTCATGTGGGGGATATATGTACACTTTATTAAAACGAAAATCCAGTCATTGACTGGATTTTCAAGGGTTTGATTTATTTTAAATTTTGGGAGTTCATTATTTGTTATCTTCGACTGCTTCCACCAATTTAAATAAGAAATGATAGATTAACTGGAATGCCTCACCAATTGACATTTCCTCATTAAAACCTTCTACATAGTTCAATGCAAAATTCAAATTCCATAAACCATCCTCAAAGCTGAACATTAAATCAAATTTCGCTTCATCCCCATGCAAATTTGCGTTCAACTGCTCTTTTAAGACTTGTTCAAATTTCTTTTGTAGCTTCAAACCTAACATGACGTCATATGTGCCGAATACATCGTCCGCTTCTAAAGAAATAGCCTCAACATTCACGAGATCAAACCATTTTGATTCTATATAAATAAACTCATTCTTTTGTTTTTTTAAATATACAAGTGGCTCGGCTAAAAAAGCCGATGATTCATTCCGAATCAAATTTTCTGTTTCTTTATCACATCGTTCAATATAGGCATCAGTAAAGCGAGTGCTTGTATCCTTCTCCATAATAAACGAGACGTTTCCATCCAGCTGATTCTTTTCAATATACTCTTTTTCTTCTGGAAAAATGACAACACCATCTTTGTTTTGGCTCTCTTGCTGGTTAGCTATGTATTGTTTCATTTGTTCTTTTAACATTTAAATCCTCCTATCAACAATTCCTATTTTCATATTGAGTTTTTTTCTCCCAAAAAGCAAATTAATTATCGTAAAAAAGCAAAAAAAGGTGCCAGTCACCAAAATGGTGCCTGACACCTTTTTCCTTAATTTCCCACTATTTTAGCCGCGACTTGTTTATTTGCTGGCATTGATTCGCCTGGGTCTTCTGCTTGTTTGGCTCGTTTGATAAATATGGCAAAAATGAGTGCAATTCCTGCAATAAAGGCAGCGACTAAAAATGAGTAATTGATACCATCCAACATTGCCTTCATCAGAATTTGTTGTTTCATTTCTGCTGCTGCAGCGGGCGTTGGCTGTTCAGTCACGTTTTTCACTGCTGCCTTACTAAGTTCAATCGCCTTTGATTCTGTCCGGTTTGACATGATTGTCACCAATAATGCAGTACCAATAGCACCGGCTACTTGATTTAATGTATTATTCATAGCGGTACCATGTGGATAAAAACGTGCTGGTAATTGATTTAATCCATTAGTCGAAACAGGCATCATGACCATCGACATTCCAAACATTCGAATAGCATGTAAAATAACTAGGTAGGAGTAGGAAGTGGTTAATGTTAGTTGACCGAAAAAATAGGTGGCGATTGCCATAATAGCTAAACCAATTAGTGCAAGAATTCGACCGCCAAACCTATCAAATAATTTTCCTGTAATTGGTGACATGATAGCCATCACAAGTGCTCCTGGAAGCATCATTAATCCTGCATCCATTGGAGTAATCCCGCGAATTGTTTGCGTATAGATTGGAATTAATAACATTCCCGAAAACATCGCCATGTTAACGATCATGGTAATAACTGATGATAAGGCAAACATTGGATATTTATATATCCTGAAATTCAGTAATGGTTTTTCTTGTTTTATTTGTCGTAAAATAAATACTATAAGTGATATGACTCCGATAATGATGGTTCCATAGACTAGTGGGCTATCCCATCCCTTACTTCCGGCAGAACTAAACCCATAAAGGATTCCGCCAAAACCAACACTCGATAGGAGAAGCGAAATGAAATCTAGACGGATATCAACCTTTTCCTTCTTATCTTTTAGCAAGAAAAAGCCTACTAATAAAACAACAATGGCAATTGGTGTAACAAAGTGGAAAAGCATTCTCCAATCATAGTGTTCAATAATCCAACCCGATAATGTTGGCCCGATTGCTGGTGCGGCCATTAAAATCAGACCGAACACACCCATTGCCGCACCCCTTTTTTCAACTGGGAAGCTTACTAACATAACATTCATTAACAGCGGCATCAAGATGGCTGAACCTGAAGCTTGAAGCAGTCGACCTGATAATAATAGTGGAAAGGCATGGGCAAAACCTGCCAGTATGGTTCCGATAGTAAATAAACCCATTGCCGCTAAGAATAGTTGTCGAACAGAAAATTTTTGAATTAAATACGCAGATGTAGGGATTAAGATTCCATTAACTAACATAAACCCTGTGGTCAACCACTGTACAGTAGATGTTTCAATCTTTAAATCTTTCATAATAGAAGGCAAGGCAATATTAAGTAATGTGTTATTTAAAAATGCAATAAAAGCACCAATCATCAAAATGGCAATAATTCCGTACGGTGGATGATTAATCTCCTTTTTTGATATATCCATTAAATTCCCCCCCTATAAACTAATTGTTCATTTTTTTATACCTCTGTTTCACGTTTCCATTATAATATACTGTGATTACAATTTTTGCAATTAAAAAATATACACAAATAAATGGGTTTGTAAAGTAGGGGGAAATAAGGTAGTATTATTTTATACAAGCAGTATAAATCTATCAATAGGTGATTGTATGTACACTCGGAAACAAAATGTCATTAAGGCTGCACACCAGCTTTTTATTGAAAAAGGCTTTCTTGCCACGTCTATTCAGGATATTTTAGATTACAGCGGGATTTCGAAAGGAACATTTTATAATTATTTCTCATCAAAAAACGAATTATTGATTGGTATATATAAAACTATTTATTCACAGCTCGATAAGGATCGAAATGAATTATTAATTGGCAAGGATCCTTCAAACATTGAGATATTCATTAAGCAGTTGGAAATGCAAATGATTGCAAATAGAAAAAACAAGTTTATTAATATTTATGAAGAAGTGGTGGCTTCAAACGATGCGGATCTCCAACAATTTGTCCGAATTATTCGCTTGAATACACTTCGTTGGTATTACAATCGGTTCATAGACATCTTTGGCGAGGATAAAAAACCCTATTTGTTAGATTGTGCGATTATGTTTCAAGGAATTATCCAACATAATCTCCAATATAATCGAATGGCCTATGAAACGGGTGAGAAGGTAAGCCAAGTTGTTCGTTATAGTGTTGGACGATTAATGAAAATGGTTGAAGATGTTTCTAAATCAGGTGAGCAATTGCTTGAACCTGAACATTTGGAAAAATGGCTGCCGAACTGCTCGAAGAACAATCAAGGCTTTAAAAATGAACTGCTAGATTGCGTTGGAGTATACAGGAAAGCGATTTCAAAGTCTCTACAAAATGTGGATGAACAAGAGAAATATATCGAACTTTTAGATTTTATCCAAGAGGAGTTTCTTCATTCACGTTCTCCTAGAAAATTTTTAATTAAAAGTGCTCTTTCATCTTTGAATGGTCAGCCTATTTTGAAAAAAGAAATCCAGGTGTTGGAGCAGTTAATTGAAGATTATTTTAATCAGTTAGACAATAACAGTTAATTAAAAAGACCTCTAATTAAATTATTGATTAGGGGTCTTTTGATTTGGATGAAATATAGCTAAAAAGACTTAAGGAGGTAAAATCATGAATAAACCAGTTAAAAAACGATTAACCCGTTCAGAAGTTCCTGAGGCTCAAACCTGGAATTTAAATGATTTATTTGTGTCAGTTGAAGTTTGGGAGACAGAATTAAGGGTCATCGAAAAGGAAATTGCAAAATTTGATCGATTTAAAGGTACATTACACACTGGTTCAAGAAGTTTATTAGAATGCTTATGTGCACAGGAACAGCTATCGATGCGGCTTATTAAGGCAGCAACGTATGCAAGTTTAAAACAATCTGCAGATGGAACTGACCCTGCTAATCAGGCATATTCAGCCAAGTTCTCTGCCTTACATACTAAAAGTATTACCGCTTTATCTTTTATTAAATCTGAAATCCTATCTTTTGAAGAAGGAACCATTGAAAAGTTCCTTCAAGAAGAATCGGCACTTGAACCTTTCAGAAAAAATTTAACACAGCTTCTTGAAACGAAAAAGCATCGATTGTCACCTGAAACAGAAGAAACACTTGCAGCACTGGGTGAACTACAAGGGTCACCCTATCAAACCTATCAAATGACAAAGTTAGCTGATATGGATTTCGCTTCAATTCAGGATGCAACAGGAAAAGAATTACCTGTTTCTTTTGCATTATTTGAAAACCGTTACGAATTTTCAGCAGATACTGATGTACGTAGGAAAGCCTATCACTCCTTTGTAAAAACGCTAAAACAATATAAAAATACAGTAGCCTCTACATATGCTGCAGAGGTAAAAAAGCAAGTTGCACTCGCTCGGTTACGCAAGTATGAGTCCGTCACGCACATGCTTCTGGAACCACAGCAAGTTGCACTTGAAATGTACAATAATCAAATCGATACGATTTTTAAAGAATTAGCTCCACATATGCGCCGGTATGCCTTATTAAAAAAACGAGTTTTGGGTCTGGATCAAATGCTTTTCTGTGACTTAAAAGCACCATTGGACCCGGATTTCAACCCTGAAACCACCTTTGAAGAAGCGAGTCAAATCATCTTGGAATCACTAAAAGTAATGGGACCAGAGTACTGCGAAATAATCAAAAGGGGCTTTGAAAATAGATGGGTGGATCTGGCAGATAATATTGGGAAATCAACAGGAGCCTTTTGCTCAAGCCCTTATGGTGTCCACCCCTACATTCTCATCACATGGCAGGATAATATGCGCGGGGCCTTTACCTTAGCACATGAATTCGGTCATGCAGGACATTTTTATTTAGCGAATAAAAATCAACGAATTATGAATGTACGTCCATCCATGTATTTCATTGAGGCCCCCTCGACAATGAATGAAATGTTATTAGGCCAGTATCTCCTTGCTGAAAATAAAGATAAGCTAATGCGACGCTGGGTAGTAATACAGCTTTTGGGCACCTACTATCATAACTTTGTCACTCACTTGCTTGAAGCAGAATATCAACGCAGAGTTTATGCACTTGCAGAAGCTGGCAAGACCCTCACTGCCAAAACATTAACAGAAGTAACAGGTGCAGTGTTATCCGAATTTTGGGGAGACACTGTTGAAATCGATGAAGGTGCCAGTCTTACTTGGATGCGTCAGCCCCACTATTACATGGGTTTATATCCATATACGTACTCAGCAGGATTAACCGCATCAACTGCAGTTGCCAAAATGATTCAGGAAGAAGGCCAGCCAGCAGTTGACCGTTGGTTAGAAGTTCTTCGTGCCGGCGGAACAATGAAGCCTCTTGAGTTATTGAAACATGCTGGCGTGGACATGTCGACACCGGACCCAATCAGGAAAGCAGTTGAATATGTCGGTTCCCTAATTGATGAGTTAAAACGTTCTTATCAATAGATATTGAAAAAACGGCCGCCACCCAACAAATTGGATGGCGGCCTTGCAATAGTAAATTAAATAAAATACTAACCGTTTACCGACCTAATTCCCTGTTGCTATAAGACTTTGATACGCTGCCGATGTTCTCACTTCCAATGTTAATTTTCCTTTGCCGTAAATAGTTTTAATTAGAATCGGTGCACCCGTCGTATTTTGAAAACGAAAGTCCGGGCCGCCATATGAAACGGTCGCATCTCTCCCTGCAGGTACATACCCTACAGATAAGGAATGGTGATGCTTCTCGATATAGCTTACTCCTACTCGATCAACAGCATTAAACAATGTAGAAGATGTTTGGCAGATCCCCCCACCGATTCCATCGACCAATTGTTTGTTTACAATTTCCTTAGCTGGCTGGTATCCATGTTCTGCATCACTTGGACCGACAGTTGTGTTAAATGAAAAAATATCTTTGGTGCCAATTATTATATTATCAACGGCTTGTGCCGAAAGCTCAATATTTTTTGAACGACCAGCCACCCCGCCACTAAAATAAGTCGTGAAGGAAGCCAGCACTACTTCACTTAAATGTGCAACATCTTCAGGCTTATAACCGCTTTCTGTCACTGTAAGCGGCAGTTCCACTTCTCCCCCACTAGTGGATGCTGTTATCACTCTTTCCACTAATACTTCCTCATCTAAAATTATCTGGGGCTTCCCTTTAATAATTTGACCATTGGCATCAATCTTATCAAGGACCATTCGTTGGTCATATCCGGCCGTCGTTTTCGTCCCGCGAGCCAAATTTTTTGCCCACTGCTCAATTTCCTTCTTATATAAGTCCGGATTGGTTTCAAAACGTAACTCTTCGGGCGAAAAGGTTTTTACAATCTGTTTCGTATTCGAATCAATTACATTAACCAAAATGGGCTTTTTTACTTCAACCTTTTCTGGTTCAGCTGCCGGCTTTGGTTCTGGCTTCGGTTGCGTTTTGGTTACCTTGTGTTCCTCTTGAGACTTTTCTTTTGCTGATTCTTCCGTACAACCTGCTAAACTTATTAAACTACCTATTAAAACAATAGAGATTACCCATGTCTGCTTAGCCATTTTCCCCAACTTCTCCTCTTACTCTAAATTCTTGATGTGTTGCTTACGTATTACGTGAATACCCTGGAAGGAATCACTCTCATTCACCCATTTTATTCCATTCAACCTGGATATATTACTTAGTAAAGGAGGTATTGGTTTGTATAATCAATCCTGTTATTTAAAGAAATAAAAAAGCAGCCTAAACATGGGTTTAGTGCTGCAATATTACGTTAATATATTTTATCTAACCTTCACCATGGGTTGAACCACTATTGCCTCAACATTATCAGAGGCATTTTTCTTATACGTATACCAATAAGCCATTGCAATAAATACGGTACCACCTACAGCATTTCCTAAAAAGACGGGGATAAAATTATCCATATAATCTAGCCATGAAAAATGGCCTGCAAATATAGCCGCTGGAATAACAAACATATTTGCCACTATGTGTTGAAATCCAATGGCTACAAATGCCATCGTCGGAAACCAAATCCCGGTAATTTTCCCAACCATATCATTTGCCCCATAGGAAAGCCACACGGCCGAAGCAACCAGCCAATTACAGCCAATTCCTGAAATAAATGCTTGGAGAAAGGTTACTTCAAGCTTATGTTCGGCAATACTAACCGTCTTTGCTAGGTAGGGTGCTGTCTCCGTTAATCCAACCAGGTGTCCGAAAAAGTAAGCAACAAAAATAGCACCAATAAAGTTGCTTACCGTAACAAGGAACCAATTAGTTAAAACATGTTTGGTGCTTACCTTTTTTGCCATTCTAGCCAGCGGGACCGCCATCATATTCCCAGTTAAAAGTTCACCACCTGCAAGTAAAGTTAGGATTAGACCGATTGGAAAAACGGAAGCCCCAATCAAACTACTCAAGCCTTCTAAATTACCTGATAATGTTGCCGTTACACGTATGAAAAGTAAATACCCTAAAGCAATAAATGCACCTGCCTCGAAACCTAAAATAATTGTTTGAAGAGGAGAATATTTAGTTTTTTTAACTCCATTCTCCACGGTGATTTCCATAATTTTGTCTGGTTTACTGTAACCCATGAGTTGTGCTCCTTTAGACATTGTATTTCATTCTATTTGTGAAGTTCGTCACATAACTTATTCTATAGTAATTTTAGGTAAAAACCTGTGAATATTTTTTTACATATTAAATAGCGCTTTCATTTTATTGATGAAATGGTAAAAAGGCGTGTAATTGAAGTACCTTCTCAAAGGCGAATTTTCCAAAGAATCAAGAGAAAAATGTTCGGAAATAATATAAAACTTAACGTATTATAGTTTTTTCCTTGCCTTGTTTTTCTGATATTCCGGCAAAATTCTACAAAAATTGAGCACTGTTGCGACCAGAAAAAATAAAGTGTGGTATAATAAAGATAAATGCTGATTGAATCGTAAAAATATAAATCAATCAAATCGTCAATTATTCTTTATTGATACAACGTACATTGTCCTTAAATGAACTTGATATATAAAATTTTAGAAAAGGGTGGTTGTGCATGGAAAATTCAATTGAAACAGTTTATTTCTTAGAAAACCCAGAGAAAAATATTATTAAATTTGCAACTGGCTCGCAATTGCGCTATGAGGATACTATAAAAGAGGTTTTCGGCGTGGCATGTATCAATGATTTACACATGATGCTCCAATATAACAAGAGTTTTCAAACGAGTATTTGTAATAGTTATGGAATCAGCGAAAAGAAGATTACCCTGGATAAAATCATTCGCATCGCATCTAAGTCTGATATGCTACGTTTAAAGGACCATTTAATCGAGCAGCAAAAAAATGGTGCAGATGAAATGGAACTTCAAGATAATCTCCACATCAATCGCCCTTTTGATTCAGTTATCAAGCTTCAAGAAGGAATCTATCAATGGGATGATGCAAATTTCTCCTATAGTGCTGTTAGTACTGGTGCCTAACACCTTTGATTGATCAGTCAAAGGCTGGGTGCCTTTTTTTTTCTGTCAATTATGCCCCTATCATATGTATTTTAAGATATTTGCATCGTGAAAATGCAATATAAGGTGTCAGGCACCAAAGGCGCCTGACACCCTTTTTATTACCCTATTTATACAAATAATCACGGGTCCATGGAATGGAGTCATTTGTCCCCTTTGTAAATATGAATTGACTGAGGTCTATATTCCCCGTTTGGAAAGAGGCAGCACATGCATTTAAATACAATCGCCACATTCGAATGAATCGTTCGTCCTTTGTTTTCCTAATTTCATCGAGTGCATTTTCAAAGTTTTCTGCCCACTTCACAAGTGTTTTCGCATAATGCCGGCGCAAACTTTCGAGATCAATTAAATAGAAGTTGTTTTCTGTAATCTGATTGACCAGTTCACTAACTGAAGGAATATAACCGCCAGGGAAGATATATTTATCAATCCAAGCATTGTTCCCACCCTCCCTGGGTGAAGATATCGTGTGGAGAACAGAAAGACCGCCATCAACCAATAATTCATTCACCTTTTGAAAATATTCCGGTAAGTGATCCTTGCCAACATGTTCTATCATTCCAACACTGACAATCCGATCAAATTTCTGCTTCTTCAATTCACGGTAGTCGATTAAATGTACCTCTACATACTCTCCTAACTGCTCTTCTTTAATCCTCTCTTTAACACGAGCAAATTGCTCCTCGGACAGTGTAATTCCTGTTGCTTTCACACCATAGTTTTTGGCTGCAGTAATAATCAACTCTCCCCATCCACAGCCAATATCTAATAGTGTTTGTCCTTCTGAAAGATTCAGCTTTTTTATAATATGGGCTACTTTATTTTGCTGTGCCGTCATAAGTGTATCAGACGGGGACTTGAAATAGGCACAAGAATAGGTCATCGTTTCATCAAGCCATAGCTTGTAAAAATCATTACCAATATCATAATGAAAGGCGATGTTTTCTTTGCTTCGCTTGGTGGTATTTGAGAATTTTTTCAAAAGTTGTGTAGTAAATTTACTATCTCTCAGAAAGCTTTCCTGACTTCGGTACATGGAAGTAACAACTTCTTTTAGATCCCCTTCTACCTCAATGATTCCATCCATATATGCTTCTCCGAAAGCAATCGACGGGTTACTTATCAATTCTGCCTTTGGGATTACATCACGAAAAATGAGTTTAAATTGCGGTTCTCCCTCTCCATACTGAACAGACTCACCATCCCAAAATGTGATTTCGACTGGATTTGAAAAAGTCTTTTTAAGTAACGTTTTATAAAATAATTTATCAATCATTCATAACACCTCTAAAAATTAATATTCGTACTTTTTTCCAAAAATAAACACTATTTAAACCAATAAATTCATTTATTTATATTTCGTTTCACGAAGAATAAACTTATTTTAATGTAAAACCACATGTTGTTACAAATAATTGAACTAATGAAAGGGCAAAGATTTTAAAGATAAAAAAAAGTCAGGTCCCTCTATTACTAGATGGATTCCTGACTAATTGTTCTACTTCGTGTTGTAACTAAGCACATATCTGTGAAATTTACTTGCTTTTTTTCTTATTTGCTGTGGTCATTCTTCCCAATAAAAATGCCCCAGCAGCTACAGCGAGGATGGTGTTGTTTTTTTTGTTAAAAACTTGTTTGGCTACTAGATTTATATTTTGTGGTCTTTCCGCTAGACGTCTCATAAAATACCCATACCAATCATTACCGAAAGGAACGTAGGTACAGAAGTTATAGCCCTCGCTTGCTAACTTAAGCTGGAGCTCCCTTCTTAACCCATACAACATTTGAAATTCGAATTGTTCATTTGGAATATTATTACGCTTAACAAATTCAATCACATGATGAATGATTCTGTGATCATGTGTAGCAATCGATGTAAATTTACCATTCAAAAGATGCCATTCAATTAACTTTATAAAATTTGAATCGATATCTTTTTTGTTTTGATAGGCAATATCTTCTGATTCTTTATAGGCACCCTTTACAAGGCGAACCCGATAGTTTTTATATTTTTCAACGTATTCAAGTGCTTTGTGATAATAAGCCTGAATGACCGTGCCGACATTTTCATATTCGAGTGATAGGTCGTCCAATAAATAGAAAGTAAGCTCTAAATGTTTAAATGTCTCCATATCAATATTAACAAACATATTATAGTAGCTTGCGTTGTCGACAATTTCTCTTATATTGTTTAAACAAAAAGAATAATCTATATCTAACCCTAGTTGTGTGGGTTTTATCGAGATATGTGCATCTACTTGATTCTCATGGATTGCTTCGATTACCTGAAGAATTTGATTTTTGGCTGTAGTTGCCTCTTCTTCTTTAAAAACGAACTCACCAAGGTTATCCACCGTACAAGAAATACCATGGGCGTTTAGTTCCTTAATACTTTTAATTACTTCTGGTATATTGGTTCCAGCAACAACGCTTTGTGCCCCCATTTTTAACCCGTACTTTTTAGCAGCAGTATTTAAAAATTGATTTTGAGATAACCCCATAAATAAATCTCTTAACATTGTGATTACTCCTTGCAGAAGTTTTTTACCTTAATTATAGCATGCACTTTCAATGTTTTTTGTGAATTTTCTGAAATACAAAACTTTTTAAAAAAAGAGCCCATTTCCTTAGTAGAAATGAGCTCTTAGCAAAGTGCAAATATTGTTAAGGGTGTCAGGCACCATTAATTTTCTGCCAATTGGGATCTTATCTGTTTATTTGTGTCTGTTGTACTGCTGCCACCTTTTTGTTCATCTTCTGCTTGTGTGACACGTTTGATAAAGAATGCTAATACAAATGCTATACCGGCGATAAAGGTAGAAATTAAGAACGAGTAATTAATTCCATCTAATGTTGCTTGCATCATAATATGTTGTTTCATTTCAGCAACCGCTGCTGCAGTCGGCTGCGCCGTCATTTTTTTCATTGCTTCGGCGCCAAGCACCTTGGCTTGTGATGCAGCATGGTTTGACATGATCGTTACCATTAATGCAGTACCAATCGCACCAGCTACTTGGTTTAATGTATTATTCATGGCCGTACCATGAGGATAGAATCGTCTCGGCAATTGATTTAGACCATTGGTCGAAACAGGCATCATCACCATTGCCATCCCTACTGAACGGATAGAATACAACATAATTAAGTGCATATAGGTAGTTTGAAGTGTTAATTTACTGAACCCATAAGTTGTGATTACCATAATCGCTAAACCAATTACTGCTAATATTCTACCACCTATTTTATCAAATAATTTTCCTGTAAGTGGTGACATGAACGCCATCAAGATTGCCCCTGGCATCAGCAGCAACCCTGCATCCATTGGCGAGATGCCGCGAAGATTTTGCACATAGATGGGGAGCAATAACATCCCAGAAAACAACGCCATGTTTAAAGCCATCGATATAACTGATGATAAGGCAAACATCGGGTATTTATAGACTCTGAAATTTAACAACGGTTCTTCTTGTTTTAATTGACGTAATATAAACACCAGCAATGAAATGATTCCAATGATAATAGTCCCATAAACTTGAGGGCTGTCCCAGCCTTTACTACCAGCAGAGCTAAACCCATATAAAATGCCTGCAAAGCCGATAGTCGATAGGCTGACCGATAAGAAATCGAGACGAATATTAACCTTTTCCTTTTTATCTCTCAGTAAGAAAATGCCCAGTAAAATTACCACAATCGCAATTGGAGTTATAAAGTGGAAAAGCATTCTCCAGTCATAATGTTCAATAATCCAACCTGATAAAGTCGGGCCAATCGCAGGTGCGAACATTAAAATCAGGCCAAAAACACCCATTGCCGCACCTCTCTTTTCGATTGGAAAGCTAACTAACATAACATTCATTAAGAGTGGCATTAAAATTGCTGATCCAGCGGCCTGCAACATGCGTCCCGCTAAAAGTATTGGAAATACATGAGCAAAACCAGCCAGTATTGTACCGGCTGTAAATAATCCCATTGCAGCTAAAAAAATGTGCCGTACCGTGAATTTTTGAATTAGGTAAGCACTAATTGGAATTAATACCCCGTTTACTAGCATAAAACCAGTCGTTAACCACTGAACGGTAGCTGCTTCAATATTTAAGTCTTTCATTATAGAAGGCAGTGCAATATTTAATAAGGTATTGTTTAAAAACGAAATAAATGCTCCAATCATCAACACGGCAATAATTCCGTACGGTGGACGATTGGTCTTTTTTATGGATTGGTCCATTATGATTCCCCCTTAGACGCTAAGTTCATTATTTTGTACTCTAATTTCACATAAATTCTATCTTATACCTTTGGTTCAAATATTGCAATTAAAAATATCGTGTAATTTAATGGGTTTGTCCTAAACGAAAAATTTGGATACTATTGTTTTTATACAGATTGTCTAACCAAAATTAAGGGTGTTAGAGTGAATGAAAGGAAACAGCCTGTAATCAATACAGCCTATCAACTATTTATTGACTAAGGTTATCAAGCCACTTCGATTTAAGATAGACTCGTATAGCGGAATCTCTAAAGGAACATTTTATAATTATATTTCAACTAAAAACGAATTATTAATCGCTTTATTTAAAAAGATAAATAAAAAACTGAATCAAGAACGGAATAAACTCCTCATTTGTGAAGATCGCGGAAATATTGAAGTTTTTATCATGCAAGTTGAATTAAAAATGAATCGAGCCAATAAGTTACTATTTCTTATTGAGGAGGTAATTGTTTCAAAAGACGGAGAAATTAAACAATTTATTCAAGGAGGTCTATTACAGTTCCTTCGATGGATATACAATCGCTTCATTGATATCTTTGGTGAAGGTAAAAAGAAGCCTTATTTATTAGATTGTTCCATCATGTTTTTGGGCATTTTACTTCATAAACTTAAATTTTATGGAAAGGCCTAGAAGGCCAATTCCAGTATTAAAAAAATTGTTCGTTATAGTATAGAGCGGGATTATTAAGATGGTCGATGAAGTATTCAAAGGGGGAACAATTAAATTTGCCTGAAGTTTTAAATCACTGGCTCCCTTCTTGTAATTATAGCGACCATACTCTTCAATAAGAGGTCTACACTAAAATACAAACAATGAAAAAATCCTTGTGTCATACCGAAGACCAGGAAAAATACATGGGGGTTGTTGGTCTTTATTCAAAATGAATTACTCGAATAATTAGTATTATACGAATTGTTGAACAGGTTAAACAAAACCTCATTTTCAGGTTTTGAATTTAGTCATTTTGTGTTTCTTATCATTGTTGTGCTGGGGAATCCTTTTACAGTGTTTAGGCGATATCTTCCCCAAGGTGTCCATGTTTTCATCATTCTCCAACGAAGGAAATCTCATCTTCCTCGATTGTAAAGAGGTCCCGCACTTTTAATACCTTTGAGTTAAAAGAATCTTTTACCTTTGCAGCATCAGACTTAATCGGAACTACCGAGGGATTGACCTCATAATATCTTTGTTTGGCCTTATATATTCGTTCATTAATTTCATTTTTGTACATCTCAATCGTTTCAAAATCTTCAATATCTGTATTTAAAATCATCCAGTGGAAATGCCTCAGCATTTCAATTTCACGATGCCCTAAAATTTCCTTCAGCTTAACCAAATACCTTCTCTCCTTCCTATTTATATTTTTCTCCATAAATTTCAACTATGGCTTGTATGGAGATCAACCATACTCTCCCCTCTTTTTTCACTAAGCCACGCCGGATTAATGAGTCAAACCTTCCATATCTTAAATCATCTTTTAGCGTACTATATGGAATCCCGAATTTTGTTGAAGCGGTGCTTGCAGTGTAGACTTCGGATAAATGAATTTTTTCCATATAAACCATCCTATAAGTTTTGTTTCTTTTATTATACGTCTATATAGACGTAGTAAACAATAAAAAAAAGAGAGAAGCAGCTTCTCTCCTAAAAATGCCGTTTACTCTGCAATCGCAAGCAGAGCTTTTGAACATCTTTAGTTACTTGTACAAAGTTGGGAATCGAAGTCTCATAAAGTGGGTCATTATTTAATAATCACGATCTTCTGGAATAGGTTCATTTGCCAATTCTTCTACTAACATTTTATATTTTTCAAGTTGTTTAAATTGGAGGTTAAACTGCTCCTTGTAAACCAGCGTATTTTCTTCCACATCATGTAAAACTCGAATTTTTCCTTGCAAAATTAAATTTTCTACCACAGGAATAGGCACCGATAAATATTCAGCAGTTTCCTCCAATGTTAAATACACTATTTTTTCACTACTTCTTATATCGTCTCTTACGCTTCCTTTAATGTATATACGGAAGTGTGAAATGATTCCAGTATTAAATTAATTGTTCTTATTAAAATAATTTCCTATTTGAGCATCAATCGCTTTATAGTCAATCATTATGTGCTCTCTCATTAACACTTCTGCTTTATTAGGTTCGCGATTTTTAATAGCCTGAAAAATCCCCCAATGCTCATCCATAAAAGTTGAACGAAATTTATATGAACTAATAAATGATCGATATGCAAGAATATGTGAATTTATATGTGTCATCATATGAATTACCTTTTGATTACCACTTGAATTTAAAATAGTATCGTGAAACAAAGTATTTTTTTCAACAACTTTTTCTAATTTATCCTGCTCGAAATATTTTTTAGTTAAAAAGAGACATTCCTCTAACAACATAATAGATTCATCATCTATGTTTTCTGCAGCTTTTCTGGCAGCCAATCCCTCTAAAACTGAATGACATTCAAATATGTCAATCATCGCCTCCTTAGTAAAATTAGTTACTTCTACACCAGAGGATGCCTTAAATACTACTAAACCTTCCATTTCTAATCTTCGTAAGGCTTCTCTTATAGGCGTCCTGCTTGTATTTAACAATTTTACTAATTTAGTCTCTACCAATTTTTGACCTGGTTTAAATACACCTTTAATAATATGGTCTTTAATTGTTAAGTATACTTGTTCATTTAGACTTAATTTCTTATCCTCTTTAGTTATTGTCAATTTTGTCACCTCCATGCTGTTACAATTTTCTAGGTACTATTTATTTTATTTAGAAGAAGATAATTAATCAACTCAAGTGCAAATTAATTTACTACATTCTTTTTATTTTAATTAAACATTTGCGCAAATCGATTTGTTCACTTTCCAAATATGTTTATTTAATTCTTTACCAATTTTATTACTTATTATATTAGAAGTTTCATGTATTTTGAATGTTAAATACTAGTATCAATTTACATCTGAGAAAATAGACTGACTAAATCCTCTTTGAAATATTTCCAGTTGCCCCAGTTGTATACAGGCAACAACCTAATCCTCCGGACTGCTGTCAAAAGAAGTTACACCTGCTTGAATCCCTGCAAGAACGTTTGTAAAAACCTCTCCCATAAGTGAATATTAACTCAAATTCTATATCACTAAATTTTTCTTTTACTCGCTTCATCCATGTATAAACTTGTAATTGTATAAAGGAAGCGCAATTTTTATTTGTGGATGATCCCGGGTTGAACGGCTCGTCAGAATTTGTAGTGAATACCTCAATATTGGGTAACTTTTTACTCAGCGGGCGATAAAAATCCAATACAAAGGAATTACCGCTTCTGCCATCCGAGATTCTTTATAAAAGATGACACGCGGATTATAGTGCCATTAAAGAATCGTTTAGAATTATTTAAAGCGGAGATTATTAAAGACGCCATCAACAGATTCCTAAATATTAGGAAAACCGCTACCGCGTTAAAATTAGACCAATCAACACTAGTAAGAAAAATGCAAAAATATTGATTGAAAAATAATAAAACAAGAATAGTGGATAACGACTATTCTTGTTTCAGATTGTAAGGTGTCTTTTTTCTTGAGATAATTTATTCTTAACCGCATTACGGTGTTTCGTCATAGGTTAATAGCACTTTCCCGCTTTGCTTATTTTCGCAAATTTCAAATGCTTCCTTCCAATTGCTAAGAGGGATGATATGCGTAATAATCGGAGCAAGATTAATCTTTTTCTGTTCGAGAATGTCCATCACCCTCTCCCATGTCTGTTTGGAATGTGACAGGGAACCGAACAACTGAATTTGTTTATATAAGATCGTGTCAAACGGCAGCATCACATCCTTGCCGGCAATACCGACTTGAATGTATTTCCCCATTTTTTTAACAGCTTGCAGACAACTCTTTATGGAAGCTGCTGCACCTGAGCATTCAACAACGACATTTGCTCCTAGCCCTTTTGTTTCCCTATCGATAATTTCGTGTAAATTTTCAGCACTAACATCAACGGTAATGTCCGCCCCAAGTTCCTTGGCTATTTCCAAACGCTTAGAATCCGCCTCTGTTCCTGCAACGATGACTTTACACCCCTTTAAAGTAAGTAACGACAAGCACAGAAGTCCGATTGGACCCGGACCGGACAATAATACCGTGTCGCCCACTTGGATCGAAGTCAATTGTTCGATCGCTTGAACCGCGCAAGCTAACGGTTCAGTTAGAGCTGCCGTTTCCAGGGATACATGTTCCGGAATTCTATATAGCATATCCTCTCTGGCAATGACGTACTTGGTAAATCCTCCGTCGACTCCGGAGCCCAACGATTTCCGATCCTTACAAAAAACATAGTTTCCTGTTTTACAATATTCACAGATACCGCATGTTACGGCAGTGGTAGGGAGTACGGTTACCCGATCCCCAATCAGGGTGCGCTTTACATCCTTACCGACCTCTACAACAATTCCTGAAAATTCATGACCAATGATTAACGGCGGATTGTTAGGATAACTATCGTGATATATGTGCAAATCCGTTCCGCATATCCCCGCGAATTTCACCTCGATTTTCACTGAATCTGAAGGAAAAATGATTGGTTCCGCAACTTCAAGCAACTCAATATTACCGAATCCGGGTCTTGTTTTCACGACACCTTTCATACTTCATACCTCATTTCGAATTCAATGTTTTATAGGTAAGGCTTTGTTGTAACTGATTGCTTGGCCACGGAGGATAACGCAGGTCGTGCCTTCGGCTACAACCTAGCCTTATCGTAAACGACTTTGAGAATAACTTACCCCACGATGGTCGTTTTGCTTTGCAAATATCAGGAAAATGATTATTTTGATATTTCTTTATCAATACTTCATGACCCGGAAAAATAAATTGAGTTCTTATTCTTACCTCTTCCATACTGTTTACAATTTCCCTTTCACTTGTCAGAATGCCGGCAGGAATATTGTCACTAATATTTTCGTACAACTAGGTATCGGGTTAAGGGTAGCTTTCTACTCTTTTTCCTGGACGATAAAGCGTGCATTTTTAAAGGATTGTTGTTCCCACAATGATCATAGTGGAGATACGTATTTATGACAATATCCACATCATCGGGATTCCAACCTACCCCTTTTTAGAGCAGTCATTATGCTTCATCCTCCTCAAATTCTAAAGCTAGTTGGTCGATTTTATCCTTATGGTCATGGATACCTAGCGTTTTTTTCTTTTGTTGGTCCATAAGTCTTTTAATGTTTTTAATCCAGTTCTTTTCCATAGTCCTCTTTAGTAACACCATTTACATCCGTTACCTAACCATTTGGTTCTCCATTTATAAAAAAGCTTTTTAGTCTCTTTTTTCAAAATTGTTATGTAAAATTCAACCTTTCCTTAATAATCGTTTGGTTGGAATTTAGAGTCAAAAAAAATTGTTCTTACCCTATCTTGCTAAGTAGCCGCCATCTACTGGAATTAATGTTCCTGTTACATAATCAGAAGCAGGCGATGCTAAAAATAACGCTACTTTGGCAACATCTTCAGGTGTACCCCATCTTTTTGCAGGAATTCTAGCTTTCTTTACTGGGTCATTCAAAGTACCTGTATTCATATCGGTTAACATAACACCTGGAGCCAGCGCATTTACTTGAATACCATACTGTGCCCACTCATTGGATAGGGATTTCGTTAATTGCATTACTGCACCTTTACTAGTAGAATAAGCTGCCGCGTTAAAGCCTCCTAAAATAGACACTACCGAACCCATATTAATGATTTTTCCTGTTAGTTGTTCCTTCATTTCTATCGCAGCTAATCTGGATAACTCATAAGTAGCCGTTACATTTAGTGATAATATTCTATTCCAAATTTCAAGTGAAGACTCTAATGCCGGTTCCCGCTGAATAATCCCAGCACTGTTAATTAATATATCAACCTTTCCACCAAGTTTTTCTAATGCCTGTTTAAAAGAACTTCTAAGATTTTCTATATCCAATAAATCTCCTTGAATAGGATGAATTTTTGTTTCATCAGCACCTATTTTTTTCGATATATGAAAAACCTCATCTTGTATGTCGATAACTGCTATTTCCACACCGGCGTTATAGAATGCCTCTACCATTCCAAAACCTAAACCTTGGGCGCCGCCTGTAATAATTGCCTTTTTACCGCTTATATCAAAGCTCAATTTAATCTCTCCTTAATTTTAAGAATGAATTCCTTTTCCAATTAATGCACTCGCTGATTCCATTAATACTTCAGAGATAGAAGGATGAGGTTGAACCATTTGGGACAACTCCTCGACAGTTCCTTCCAAAAACATATAAGCTGATGATTGGCTGATCATTTCAGTAACATGGGCACCTACCATTACAACACCCAGGATTTCACCATACTTCTCATCAATTATCACTTTTGAAAATCCTTCTGTTTCGCCTGATGCTAAAGCCTTTCCATTACCTGCAAAAGAGTATTTATTTACCTTATATTTAATCCCTTTTTCTTTCAGTTCGGCTTCACTCATCCCCACACTAGCCACTTGTGGAGTTGTATATATACAACGTGGCATTACTTTGTAATTCATTTTTTCATTATTACCATCTAAGTTTTTAACTGCCGTTAGTCCCTCAGCACTGGCGACATGAGCTAACTGTAGTCCTCCAATAACGTCTCCTACAGCATAGTAATCTTTTTTACTCGTTTCTAAATAATCATCTACTGCAATATGTCGTCCAATCATTTTAAGATTTAGTTCTGAAACAGCAGAGACATTAGGTTTACGGCCAACAGCCATTAATACTTCTTCAACTTCAAGGTATTCTACTTTACCATGTTCGGAAGTAACATTTACTATTTTTTTATCATTACTTTCTTCAATCGATGTTACTTGGTATTTCGTTAACACTTTTACACCTTTTTTCTTTAAACTTTTGAGTAAGGCTTTTGATGCATCCTCATCTTCAGTTGGTATAATTCTATCACCAAGTTCAACAATGGTAACTTTTGTTTTTAAACTAGTAAAAATGTTAGCAAACTCTACTCCTATGACCCCTCCACCAACAATGACAATCGACTTCGGAATCTCCGTGATGTTAAAAATTGTATCTGTTGTATGATAATTTACTGAATCTAGCCCATTAATTGGGGGTATAACAGGCTGACTGCCTGTTGCAATAATAATTTTTTCACCACTAATTTGTTGTGATTCATTGCGGTTCTGAACCGTTACTTTTTTATCCTCGTGGATCGTGCCGTATCCACGATAAAGATCAATTTTTCCAGCGTTTAACAAGTGCTCGATGCCGTTTCTTAAAGTGTTAATCACTTGATCCTTGCGCGCAAACATCTCTTTAAGTGAAAAGCTTAAGTTATCCGTTTTAATTCCCCAGTTTTGCGCTTTCTCAATTACTTCAATAATTTCCGTGTGTTTTAAAAGAGTTTTAGAAGGAATACAGCCCCTATTAAGACATGTGCCTCCCAAATAATCTGCTTCCACAAGCGCAGTCTTTTTTCCATTTTTGGCAGCTCTAAGCGCAGCAACATAACCGCCTGGACCGCCGCCAACAATAACCACATCATAGAACATCTCTATTTACCCCTTATATCATTAATTTGAAAGGATTTTCTAACGTTTCTTTTAGGTCAGTTAAGAATTCAGCTGCAGGAGCACCATCTATAATACGATGATCAAATGAAAGACTTACTGTCATCATTGATCTCAAAGCAATCTCCCCATTGAATGCTACAGGTTTCTCTAGTATTCTTCCAACACCTAAAATGGCAGATTCAGGTTGGTTAATAATTGGTGTAAATGCGTCTACAGCATACATTCCCAAGTTACTGATAGTGAACGTACCATTACTCATGTGTTCTGGTAATAAATTTCCTTCCCTTGCCAGCCTACTTAACGTCTTACATTCTTCAGTAATTGAGGCCAGTCCCATTTTATCAGCTTCTTTTACCACTGGAACTACCAGTCCATTTGGTACTGCTACCGCAAATCCAACACTTACGTTTGAATGATAGATAATTTCATTATTTTGCAAAGAAACATTGATCCCATGATGTTTTTGCAATGTATGGGCCGTTGCTTTTAGAATGACTTCATTAAAAGAAAGACGATATCCATTTATTTTCTCGATAGGAGCTAGTAATTCTTTGCGTAGACTAACACAATTAGTCATATCCACTTCACTCGTTAACGTCACATGAGGGGCAGTGTAAGCACTTTGTGACATACGATCAGCAATGACTTTACGCATGCCTTTTAATGGGACTCGTTTTTCTGATCCATTTGTTATTAATTGCTCATCCTTTGTATTATTAGAAGGAGTTAATACGAGGTCTTCTTTAATGATTTTTCCATTTGGACCTGTACCCTTAATATTTTTGTAATCAATCCCTTGATCTTCAGCAATCCTCTTCGCTAATGGCGTAATTTTCTTAGTCGGTTTCGCTAAATAATCTTGAACATCGATTTTTTGAATACGACCGAGTGGCCCTGACCCTGTGATCTCCCTTAAATTAATTTGATTACCCTCAGCCAATTTTCTAGCAGCTGGTGTTCTTCTTATTTTTTTACCGGTTTCTACTGATACTTCTACGGAAGCTGCAGCTTCAATCAGAGTTTGATTTTGTTCCTCCGCACCCCCAGAAGTGACACTGGAAGATTGTGCTTTTAGACCCTCTACACTCTCCCCTTCTTCACCTAGATAAGCCACTATTTCTTGTACCTTGACGGTTGATCCTTCATCGTACATTTTTTTTAATAAAACCCCAGTTGTCTCTGCTTCAATCTCTAAGATAATCTTATCTGTCTGAACTTCAGCAATCGGGTCTCCTTCTTCGACTGTTTCTCCGACTTGAACCAGCCAAGAAACGATCGTCCCTTCTTCCATTGTTGCTCCTAGCTTAGGCATTACTACTTCTGTTGCCATTATGACACCTCCTTACTTATTCATTAACTTTCGGCACTCTTCAATAATGTCATTCACTTGTGGGACTGCTGCTTTTTCTAATTCTGGATTATATGGGATTGGTGTGGCTACACCGCCTAATCGTCTAATTGGTGCATCGAGATAATCAAACGCATCACTTTCTCCAATCATGCTTGCAATTTCCGCTCCATATCCGCCTCTCTTAACGGCTTCATGAACGACTAGTACTCGGCTTGTTTTCTTAACAGATTTTAAAATAGTTTCTGTATCCAATGGTACTAAGGTGCGTGGATCTACAACCTCTAGGCTAATTCCTTCTTTTTCAAGAACCTTGGCGGCTTCGAGTGATCTACTAACCATAATAGAGGTAGCTACGATCGTAATATCCGTACCTTCTCTTTTAATATCTGCTTTTCCTAGTGGAATTTCATACTCTTCTTCTGGCACTTCTTCTTTTGAATTGTAAAGAAGTTTGTGCTCATAAAAAATAACTGGGTTATCATCCTTAATGGCTGCTTTCATTAAACCTTTTGCATCATACGCGCTTGAAGGTTGAACCACTTTCAAGCCAGGTACATGCGCCATCCATGCTTCTAAGCTTTGTGAATGCTGTGCGGCAAATCCCGCTCCTGCACCACTTGGGAGTCTAACGACAATCGGAACTTTAGCTTTTCCGCCAAACATATAGCGGTTTTTTGCAGCTTGGTTTACGATATTATCCATCGCAATCATAACGAAGTCAGAAAACTGAAGTTCTAAAATTGGTCTCATACCTGTCATAGCTGCTCCGACAGCACACCCACTTATCGCAGCCTCCGAAATTGGCGTATTTCTTACCCGCTCCGGTCCGAATTCCTCAATCATTCCATTCGTTAATCCGAAAGCGCCTCCATAAATTCCAATATCTTCCCCAAGAATAAAAACATCTTCATCTTTTCGCATCTCTTGACTCATTGATTCTCTGATTGCTTCTGCATAAGTAATTTCTCTCATTTTCCCCATCCCTTTCTCTTACGCATAAATATCTGTTGTTAACGTTTCTAACCCAGGTGCTTTGCTATTCTCAGCAAATTCAACTGCTTCATCCATCTCAGCCTGGACCTTTTTATCCAACTCGATAAATTCTTCTTCAGTAATAACGTTTTCTGCGATTAACTGTTCTTTAAATAGTACAATTGGATCTCTTAGTTTCTTCCATTCTTTTTCTTCTTCTCTTGTTCTATATTTTCTAGCATCACTTCGTGAGTGTCCTTCCCATCTGTAAGTATGGGCCTCTATTAAAGTTGGGCCTTCTCCATTCCTTGCTCTTTCCACAGCTTTCGTTGTTGCCTCTATTACTTTTAATATTTCATTACCATTAATGGTCTCGCTCGGGATGCCATAGGCTGCTCCTCGGTCTGCTACATTTTCAATTTTTGTCATTTCCTTAATGGAAGATGACATACCATATAAATTATTTTCACAAAAGAAAATTACAGGTAGATTCCAAACAGCTGCTAGATTAAGTGATTCATGGAAAGATCCTTCATTTGTAGCGCCATCTCCGAAAAAACATACAACAACATAACCTAAATTTTTCATTTTTGATGTTAACGCTGCACCTGTTCCTAAAGGCAAACCTGCCGCCACAATACCATTTGCACCAAGGTTACCCACATTTAGATCTGCAATATGCATAGATCCCCCTTTGCCCTTACTAGTACCTGTTTCTTTTCCAAGTAACTCAGCCATCATTTGATTAATATCTGTTCCCTTCGCAATACTGTGACCATGGCCCCTATGGGTACTCGTAATTTTATCTTCATTTGAAAGTGCGGCACACGCCCCTACAGCAGTCGCTTCTTGGCCAGTACACAAGTGCATGGTTCCATGAATTATCCCCTGTTGATATAATCTCTTTAATGTTTCTTCAAAACTTCTAATCCGCATCATATCATGCAACATTGATTTCAATTTTTGTGGTGTGAATGATGCTTCTTTTGTTGGGTTAGACATATATATTTACCTCCGTAATTTTATTGAAAGCCCTCTCTAATCGGTTACTTCTATTACTGCATTACTACACTCCAATAAGGCCTTCATTGCCTCTAACGTAAAATTTGTTACCTCTACTCTCTGAATTTAAAAAGGTAATTATTCTAGTGGTATATTTTAAAAAGTTATTCCTCTAGTCAAATCTTTACTAAAAACCAAATGAAATTATGGTTTAATGATAGAGGTTGATTTGTTCACCTTCCCAAGGCAGCTATTTAAATCTTTACCAAAATAATTACTTAGTAAATTTGAAGTTTCAAGCATTTTTGTATGATGGATTCCTGTATATATGTTCATTTCAGATAAAAGACTGACTAAATCCTCTGTTGAAATGTTTCCTGCTGCCCCAGGTGCATACGGGCATCCACCTAATCCTCCTATACTACTGTCAAAGGAATTTACGCCTGCTTGAATCCCTGCAAAGACGTTTGTCAACCCTCTCCCATAGGTATCATGAAAATGCAACTCAAATTCAATATCACTAAATTTTTCTTTTAATTGCTTCATCCATGTATAAACTTGTAATGGATTAGCTATACCAATGGTGTCACAAAGACAGATTCTTTTGATTCCTATATTCTTTAATTCTTTAACTATATCAATAATTTTGTCTATACCTGGATTCCCTTCAAAAGGACAACCAAAAACCGTAGAAAGGGAAGCCCTATATTGTAGTTGGTCATTTATCGCCCGTTGAACAAGTGGCGCAAGTTGTTGAAGCGATTCTTGCGTTGTGGAATTCAAATTCCTTTTATTATGTGAATTTGTTGCAGAAAGAACAAAGGTTATCCCATCAACACCACTATTAATTGCCCTCTCATATCCTCTTTCATTTGGGACCAATGCAAAAAAGGTAGCAGGGAGATCACGTACTTCTTGTATTACCTTTTCTGCATCACATAAATTTGGAATCCATTTTGGGTTAACAAAGGATGTTGCCTCTATCTCTTTAAATCCACTTTCAACAAGATGATGAATTAAATTAATTTTCTTTTCTGTTTCTAGAAATGTGGACTCATTTTGTAGACCATCCCTTGGACTTACTTCAATGATTTTTATTTCCTTAGGTAATTTCATTACCTTTACCCCCTACATAATTTTTAGTTCAAATTAACTTAATGTGTTGTGATAGATATTTAGAACAATATTAGCTACCTTCATAAATAAGGTAGCTAAGGATAATGTTTAAGCTTTTTTAGATATTCATAAATTGATTCATTTATATTTGATTAGTTAGTGGTGTATATCTTATAAACTATAAGGTTTTTTCAATTTTTCCAGGGTATTCTTGTCTTGATTCTTTAATATTCTTCTTATTAATAGAAAGAATTAAAGCAGATCCTATGGCAAGAACTACACCTAGAAAATACAATGCAGATGTTGTATTTCCTGTTGCATCGCTTAAATAACCAACAACATATGGTCCAATAAATCCACCTAGATTTCCAACACTGTTAATAACAGCAATCCCTACTACGGCAGCTGAGGCAGTTAACGTTGCTGAGGCTAGCGACCAGAACGTTGCCACGAAGCTATAGATTCCCATTGTAGTGATAGATAACATTACCATGGACATAATTGGACTGGAAGAAAATATCCCTGCGCCAATTAATCCGAGTGCACCTATTAATTTTGGAATAGCTGCATGCATTTTTCTCTCTCCACTCTTATCAGAGTGAACAGCCCACAATACCATAGCAACTCCACCTAGAATATAAGGAATAACCGCGATTAAACCGACTTGAGTAGTTGTTAAATTACTTGAAAACGCTTTAATAATAGTTGGTAACCATAATCCAATACCATAAGACCCAGTATTCAAGCAAAGGTAAATCAATGCAAAACGCAAAACATTAAAATCGCGGATTACGACGCCTAATTTAGAGTGGCTTTTATTCGAATTTTCCGTAACACTACCCTTTTCTATTTCAGTGATTAGCCACTCTTTTTCTTCATCAGTAAGCCATTTAGCAACCTGTGGACGATCGGTTAAGTAAAAGAAGGTAACGATCCCAGCTATTATTGCAGGTGCACCTGTAAAAACAAATAACCAACGCCACCCTGCCATATTAGCCCATGCAATATTGTCCATTATCCAAGTTGATAGAGGAGCTCCAATAATATTTGAGGCAGCCATCGCTGTCAAAAATAAAGCAAAAGCGCGGGCTCTCTCTTGAGGACGAAACCAAAAGGTAATATATAAAAGTACACCTGGAGCAAACCCAGCTTCAGCAAGCCCTAGCAAAAATCGTAGTATAGTTAATTGCGTAGCACTTTGTACAAAAGCCGTAATAACAACTACAATTCCCCAAGTGATCAAAATTCGGGCAAGCCATTTTCTTGCTCCAAACTTATTCATAAAAATATTGCTCGGAATCTCAAAAATAAAGTAACCTATAAAAAATATTCCCGAAATAAATCCTAAATTTTTAGCTGTAAGCCCTAAATCCTGATTCATATCAAGTGCAGCATAACCAATATTTACCCTATCTAAAAAAGCAATGATATAGAGTATGAAAATAAAAGGTATAATTCTCAGTGATACTTTTTTTAGAGTCCTTTTTTCTAATGCAATGTTATCTTTCATATAATTCCCCCCCTTTAATAACTGCTTTTGTTTTAATATAGTTTAGAACCTATTTATATAAATATCGATATATCACCCCTTCCTATTTGATAATCGCAGCACTAAGAAGCTTTAGTATTTCTTCATCATCATTAGAACAGTTAGGAAATAATGATAATAGGTAGATAATAGATACTTTGGTAAATCGAAATTAAGTCATCTCTAGACAACTCTACAAAATTATTGATAAGAAGTCTCTGTTGAGTTTCTATATCCTTATCAACATTTTTCTCAATATCCTCTTCTTTAACGCCATATTCACGTAAAGTTTTTTTAGGAATTAGTTTATTTAATAACTCCTCAAGAGCTAAAAAAGATCCTTTTTTATCTGTGTCTATATTTAAAGCTTCGTTAATAATTTGGGCAACCTCTACTAATTTCCCCTCTGGTGCAAGCTCCACATACTTGTTAAATACCGCCATTAAAAATCTCATCGTAGATTCTCCGTGAGGAACATGATGGGCACTTCCAAAATGCATTGCCAATCCGTGTACAGCCCCACAAACAGTATTAGAAAATGAAATACCAGCAAAATTGCTTGCCCTTAAAAACCCATCCATATAATCGAATCTTTTTCTAAACCATTCTCAAAAAGATCTTTATATCGCTTAATAATTATTTTAATCGCTTCTTAACAAAATACATCATTATGTGGATTCCCAGTTGGAGCTACAAAAATTTCTAAAGCATGAATTAGAGCATTAACGGAACTATGAGAAAAATCTTAGGTGGAATATTGTCAAGAAATTCTTCGATTAGAACTGCTGTATCAGCAAAGTTGGCTTCAATTTTCTTACCAATCTTGCTTTTCCTTTTGGTAATATCTACTACGGATACACATGTTACTTCACAGCCTGTACCACATGTAGTTGGTATTAGGATAAGTTCCTTATCTCTTACAAGTGGAATTTTATCCTCAAATATATCTTCCGTAGATGTTGCATTTTTAACACAAAGGAGTTTAGCAATATCAAGAATGGCGCCTCCATCGATACCAATCATTCTGTTAATTTCTTTCCCTTGGATATCCTTCAATATTTTATTAATGATAATGTCACTAGGTTCTCCCAGACCATAATCATCTTGGAAAAGAAATTGACAATCTACTTTATCATTTAGATATTTTTCATATAAAAATTATTCTGTAAAAATAGTAGTTCATAAATGGCAGGTTTTACTTGAAATTGTCCCAAGATTATTCTCCTTTCGAATTAATTAAGCACTACATCCTTAATTAAATCCCCAAAAATTTCCTCTTCTGTTGCTGGCTCTCTATTAATTGGCTCAGCAACCCAAGTTGTATTCATATAATGTTTTTGAGTAATATTTTCGGATACAATATTTCCTCCCCAAGTTCCACAACCAAGAGAAAATGTCATTGCAAGTCCATTTTGCCAAGAACCACTATTAGCTACCCCGTGAGGTTGCCTTACAATAACTTTCGTTGTTTTGGTGTTTAGTGCAAGCTGCAGAATATGATTGTCATTATTGGAATGGATTCCGCAAGAATGACCATATCCTGAGTAATCAGTTATTTTGTTTACCTTATCTATTGCTTCCTCAAATTCTTTATATTTATAGATGGTTAAAACTACCGATAGTTTTTCTCCAGAGAATGGATAATTCTTACCAATTCCTGTTTCCTCTACCATTATAAATTCAGCTTTATTTGAGATAGTTATCCCTGCAACTTCTGCTATCCTTTTTGCAGGTTTTGCAACAATATCTCTTGAAAGATGACCATCTACCCACATTGCATTTTTTAGCCTTTCTTTCTCATCTGCGTTTACTAAATAACCACCTTCATCTTTAAGAAGTTCAATCATTTCATCGTAAACGATTTCATTTATAACTAAAGAGTTTTCTGCAGAACAACCAGAAGCAAAATCACCAAGTTTGCCGATTTTGATTTTTTTCGCTGTTTCTGCTAAATCTGCTGTTTCATCAATAACAACTACTGCATTTCCAGCTCCAACTCCATATGCTGGTTTTCCAGAACTATAAGCTGCTTTTACCATATCGCCGCTACCAGTTGCCATTGTTAAGTCACATTGACTCATTAGTGCTTGGGACGCATCTTTTGATGGTTTATCTATACAAAGGAATAAATCTTTTGGTGCTCCATTTTTTTCAAGAACATCCCTCATAATTTCTACAACTTTGTTCGTTGTATTTTTGCTTTTTGGATGAGGAGCAAAGATAGTAGAATTTCTAGCACGAAGACTTAAAATTCCTTTGAATATTGGAGTTGCTTCACAATTTGTACTTGGTACAAGAGCAGCTATTACTCCAACCGGCTTAGCAATTTTTCTTAAACCCATTTCAGGATTTCTATCAATTACACCAACAGTTTTAACCGACTTTACTTGATAAAAAACACCTGGCATTTTTTTTGTAAGTTTATTAGTTTTAGAGACTACATCTCCCATGTCAGTCTCGGAAACTGCAAATTTTGCAATTTCTTCTGCTAAAGCCGGCCTTGAAAGCGTATACACAATAGCTGCAGCAAGCTCGTCCACTTTTCTTTGAGAAAACCCTTCCAAAATTTGTTGTGCTGCTCTTGATCTCTCTACTAAATTTTTCACAATTTCTTGAGTATTCACTATAATACACCTCCGACATTTTAGTAATCAAAGTTTTTTGTATACATTATCTAAATTGTATACAAAAAATATCTAACTAGATAATATTATTTTTTGAAAACTCTGTCAAGAGAAAATCGGGAGAAAATTAAAACTTTTCATTTGCGGAGAGGGATCAGGTTTTTAGATTCACACTAAGTAACATACAATGAGCATCTATCTAGATATTGTTCTAGTTTACAAAATTTCAGCAAGGAGTATTTATTTCATAAAGCATTCGAACAACTTCGCGTCCAATTTGTTTACCACTGGAATTTCCACCCATATCAGTTGTCAAAGTGTTTCCATCAATCATTAATTGTTCCATTGATCTAATACCTTTTTACCCCAATATTCATATCCTAATAAATCTAACATTTGGCTGGCAGACAAGATAGAGGCTAGTGGGTTGACGATTCCCTACCCTGCAATATCAGATGCTGAACCATGAACTGGTTCAAATATAGATGGATATTCCCGCTCAGGGTTAATGTTTGCACCTGCAGCCAGCCCTAAACCACCTGCAATAGATGCTCTCTAAATCAGTAATAATATCCCCAAACAAATTAGATGTAACAACAATCTCAAAAAGAGATGGCTCTTTAATAAAAAACGTGGCAGCAGCATCAACTAAATAAGAAAACGTTTTGACATCCGGGTATTCTATACACACGGACAATCCTTGCCCCGGCTAATAGTTCAGAAAACCTACGCTCATAGTAGACTTGCACCGCCTAGTTAATGAACATTCCTCACAACACAAAAGGTAAGTTGCCCAACAGCAACCACCTTATCTCTGACCTCTTTTTTTCTTTTACGCCAACAATAGTTTCCCTATGATCATTTCATACAAGATTAACTAGCCCTTTTTTCAAAGCTGCGTAAAACAATTCAGAAAATACTCCATGAATATTGTTGATTGTTGATTCCTGAGTAACCTCCTATTTAAAGGCTTTTATAGAATATACAAATATGGCTTTCATTGTTATTTCTGAAATTATCCTATCCCCGAAAACCGCAAGAATGTAATCCATATCGAAACAGCAACAACAAAAATTGGTAGGTCCTACAATTAGTTTATACTCCTCATAAAACTAGCTCTTATATAGCTAACCTGCCCGTTACTTGAATAAGAAAAATGCAATCCTTTTATTAAAGAATCTAACGCCTTTAGCTAGATAAGAAAAAGCCGCCAATTATGGCAGCCTGATCTTAAAG
>CAUSCO010000007.1:0-197798 GCA_963530265.1 uncultured Bacillus sp. | reverse complement strand
TTGTCGTAAAATTCCACCGGTTTTTTCATCTTAGAGGTGGGTTTTGTCCCAGCCTATTTCTTTTTAAAATGCACAACCGCTGTAAAATAGGTTTGTCCATTTTCGCTCACATGCATTTGATGGGAGACAGAGTGAACACCCAGCAGAATCGCTCTGTTTTCGTCAATTTGTGCTTCAATCTTTTTTTGCAAGGATTTTAGATTGTTTGCTTCGAAAAATTCTATTTTATCCTCAATTAAGTCCAATTTAAAATTCATTTACATCTTCCTTTCTTTACATAAGTCCATTTTAGTTAAATCTCAAGAACTCAGCAATGTATTTGTAGAAAAGTATGGAGTATGATAACATAATTTTGAATTAATTCGTAGTATACACATAGGAATTATAAGCGATATTAGAGCAGTTTGCATTCTAAATCGATTATCACATTGGTGAAGAAAAGGTGAAATCAGTTGTCCATCATAGCAAGCTGCTTTCAATTGATGGTAGAATAGTGTTTGCGGATACGATGGTACAATCCGAGGAAGAGTATTAAAATGAAATCGTAAAAGCAAAAATTTCGTTCCTAATCTTACAAAGGGTTGGAAACTGAATAGTATATACCATACGAAAGAGGTCAAAGAATGAAAATCGCCATCATTGGAGCAATGGAAGAAGAAGTAACATTACTAAGAGACAATATTGTGGGTAAAACACAAGAAACGGTTGCAGGCTGCGAATTCACGTTTGGTAACATGCATGGAGCAGATGTCATATTGCTCCGTTCGGGGATTGGGAAAGTAAATGCGGCCATGTCTACGACTATCCTGCTTGAAAAATATAAACCAGATTGTATTATCAATACTGGATCGGCAGGTGGCTTTAACCCTTCCCTTAATGTTGGGGACGCTGTTATTTCAACAGAGGTCCGTCATCATGATGTAGATGTTACAGCATTTGGGTATGAATATGGCCAGGTACCACAACTTCCGGCTGCCTTTTTAGCTGATGAAAAATTAATATCTGTTGCAGAAGCAGCTGCAAACGAACTAGAGAATTTCCAAATTGTTAAAGGTCTAATTGTAACAGGTGATTCTTTTATGGAGGACCCAGCACGCACTGATTTTGTTCGCTCAAAATTTAAGGATTTACAAGCTGTCGAAATGGAAGCGGCTGCGATAGCACAAGTGGCTCACCAGTTCGGAGTTCCTTTTGTGATTATCCGTTCTCTTTCAGATATTGCCGGAAAAGAATCAGAAATATCATTTGATCAATTTATTGATAGAGCAGCGACTAATTCTGCTACATTTGTCATGAAAATGGTAACAGCTTTGAAATAGCTGACAGGAGTGGAAAAATGAAGGTTTACAAAAACGTACATGAATTGATTGGGCATACACCATTGGTTGAAATCACACAATTTCCTTTGCCTAAAGACGTCCGTATTTTTGCTAAACTGGAATTCATGAACCCAGGTGGAAGTGTTAAGGACCGGCTCGGAATTGAACTGTTAAGAGAGGCTTTTTCGACCGGGAACCTTAAGGAAGGCGGCACGGTTATTGAACCGACCGCTGGAAATACAGGAATTGGCTTGGCACTTGCTGCTATAAACACTGGGGTACAGGTTATTTTATGTGTACCGGAGAAATTCAGCATTGAAAAGCAGGACTTGATGAAGGCCCTCGGAGCCAAGGTGGTCCATACACCAACGGAGCAAGGGATGAAGGGGGCCATTGCAAGAGCAGAGGAACTTTTGAAAGAAATTCCAGGTTCTTATTGTCCACGGCAATTTGGAAACCCTGCTAATCCGGAAACCTATTACAAAACGCTTGGACCGGAAATATGGGAGCAAATGGATGGCCAAGTCAATGTCTTTGTTGCTGGTGCAGGTACGGGTGGAACTTTTATGGGAACTGCCCGCTATTTAAAAGACCAGAAACAGGATATAAAAACAGTTATCGTGGAACCAGAAGGATCCATCTTAAATGGCGGCGAATCAGGTCCTCATAAAACCGAAGGAATTGGCATGGAATTTTTACCAGGTTATATGGATCCCGCCTATTTTGATGCGATTCATACGGTATCGGATGAAAATGCTTTTGCGTTCGTAAAATTATTAGCAGCGAAAGAAGGACTTCTTGTCGGCAGCTCTTCAGGGGCGGCATTCTATGCAGCTTTGGAAGAAGCTAAAACGGCAAAGATTGGTACCAATCTCGTGGTTATTTTTCCAGATGGCAGTGAACGCTATTTGAGCAAAAAGATATTTGAAGGGGGTATTTAGTGTGAAAAGAAAAACAAAATTAATTCACGGTGGAATCAGTGAAGACCCCGCAACAGGGGCAGTGTCATTTCCCATTTATCAAGTAAGCACCTATAAGCAAGAAGGTGTTGGCCGTCACAAGGGCTACGAGTATTCTAGAACAGGCAATCCCACCAGACATGCGCTTGAAGAGTTGATTAAAGACATCGAGGGTGGTAAAGCAGGCTTTGCGTTTGGATCCGGAATGGCCGCGATAACGGCTGTATTTATGCTATTTAACAGCGGGGATCATGTCATCCTAACTGATGATGTTTACGGCGGCACATTCCGTGTGATGACAAAGGTGCTAAACCGTGTTGGCATCGATTCGACCTTTGTAGATACAAGCAATTTGGACAATATTAAAAGTGAAATCAGACCAAATACGAGAGCTATTTATATTGAAACGCCGACAAACCCGCTTTTGAAGATTACCGATATTGAAGCGGCCGCTAAGCTTGCTAAAGAACATAATCTATTAACGATCGTGGATAACACCTTCTCTACCCCATACTGGCAAAATCCACTTGAACTTGGTGCTGATATCGTCCTGCACAGTGCGACAAAGTATATTGGCGGTCATAGCGATGTTGTGGCAGGCTTAGCTGTTGTCAACGATGATCAGCTAGCTGAAGACCTTCATTTTGTTCAAAACTCAACTGGCGGGGTTTTGGGGCCGCAGGATTCATGGCTGCTCATTAGGGGCATTAAAACATTAGGTATTCGAATGGAAGAAACGGAATCGAATACGAGAGCAATTGTTGAGTTTCTCCAAGGACATTCCAAGGTTAAAAAGGTATTCTATCCTGGCTTAGCAACACACCCAAATCATGATATTGCGAAAAAACAGGCAAGAGGGTTTGGCGGCATGGTTTCCTTTGATGTTGGAAGTGCCGAAAATGCTGACATTTTACTTAGTAAGATTAAATATTTTACTTTGGCAGAAAGCCTAGGTGCAGTTGAAAGCTTAATCTCGGTCCCAGCGAGAATGACACATGCCTCCATTCCTGCGGATCGAAGAGCAGAACTAGGCATCACTGATGGCTTAGTACGGATCTCAGTCGGCCTTGAAGATATAGAGGACCTAATTGAAGACCTCACACAAGCATTAAAATAGGGAATTATTCCATGATGAAATAAGCGATTTCGAGGTAAGGAGGAATGCTTATTTTTTTTGCTTTCTAAAGGGCTATTTAATTAATTTTAAAAAAATTCAAGTAAAAAGGTTTACAAAGTACATATCCGTGGATATAATTACCATTGTAAGTTGAAAATTCCAAAAAAGGAGGTCGAAGAAAATGATGTTATTAACAATTGATACTGTTGCAGCAGCCGCTGGTACTACTATGAAAACTGTATATTTGACTATCACGCATTCGACCAGACTGGAATGGATCGCTTAATTTAAGTGACAATACATATCCATGCCGCAGGGAGAATGACGCCTTGCGGTATTTTTGTGCCCAAAATTTGGTTAGCCGCAGGGAGCCCTCTTCTTGCGGCCTTTTTGTGCCCTTTTTACTGGCCATTTGGATATGTCTTGCATAAGAATGTTGTTGCGGTTTGTAAAAAAAATCATTTAAGGAGGTGGTAATACATGACCCTAAATATATTATTCTTCTCGATTACGATAAAAAAACGGAAACTGAGTCTTGATGAAGCAGTACATCAAGAAACGGTTGAAAAGCTTTATGAAAAAAACAAAGATCGTCAAGCAACTATGTATTGAATAATGTAAGTAGTAAAAAAACTAAGTATGAAGAAAGGTGGTTTTAATTATGAGATTTTTACTGATGCAAGGACGAGGGGCTAGCTTATGGGATATGAAGGATTCCACCTAGCTGAATTTGAAAAATAGGAGGTAAGACATGCCACTGCATATTTTACTGATATCACTAATTTTTAAACCTAAGAAAACTAAAGTGTAATTCCAAACATGATTTAATCTTTTTGCAAAGAGTTTTAATTTATTTTTTAACAAAATGTTCATTTTTCCTTAGATAGATACTGTGTAAATATGATAAATTGAAAGTAGAATATATAGATCTATCTAAGGGGTGGAGAATATGATGTTCATGGTTGTAATGGCTCTCGTAGTTACTGGGGCAGTTGGATTCGTTATTTTAGCTGAATTAAGTGCAGAATAAAACAAGGAGCATCGACCAAAGCGGGCCGATGCTCCTATTTTGATAGTTAAATTAATTACTTTCCTTCTGTAAGTTCCAAGAATTCATCAATATCAGCAAGACAAATTTGGACGCCTTTTTCCCAAAAATCTTTTTGGGTTAAATCCACTTGTAAATGCTTCTGTGCTAATTCTTCAACAGACATGGAAGCTGTATCACGTAATAAGGCAATATACTTTTCTTCATATCCTTTTCCTTCCTCTAATGCCCGAGCATAAATTCCAAGTGAGAAAAGGTAGCCAAAGGTATAAGGGAAATTATAGAACGGAACCTCGGTAATAAAGAAATGCAATTTTGAAGCCCAGAATAATGGATGATATTCCTCTAAAGCATCTCCATAAGCCTCTTTTTGTGCTGCCAACATTAATTCATTTAATCTTTCTGCTGTAACTGTACCATGTTTTCTTTCCTCATAAAAACGTGTTTCAAACAAGAAACGAGCATGAATATTCATGAGAAGGGCGACTGTCCGTTGAATTTTGTCATCTAAAAGAACAAGCTTTTCTTCCTCATTCTTAGCATTCTTAACAGCTGCATCTGCCACAATCATTTCCGCAAATGTTGAGGCAGTTTCTGCTACGTTCATAGCATAATTACAATTAAGGAAGGGAACCCCTCTCATTGCGTACGAATGAAAACCGTGTCCAAGCTCATGTGCTAGTGTTGACACATTTGATGGTGTACCAGAATAGGTCATGAAGATGCGTGATTGTTCGCTCTCAGGTAGATAGGTGCAGAAGCCCCCAGGTGCTTTTCCAGGACGGTCCTCAGCTTCAATCCACTGCTCACGAAAGGCATTCTTGGCAAAGGCAGCTAGCTTTTCGCCAAATAGACCAAAATTCTGTTCTATAAATTCGGCTCCTTCTTGATAGGAAACCTTTGATTCTGTTTCCCCATATGGTGCATCCAAATCGAACCAGCTCAATTTTTCAAGACCTGCTAGTTTAGCTTTTCGCTCTAAATAGTGGACGAGTTTCTGTTTATTTTCGGTTATAACCGCCCACATTGTATCAAGCGTTTCTTTTTTCATACGGTTTATGCTGAGCGGATCTTTCAATACATTTTCCCAGCCGCGTTTTTTATAAACGTTTAAACGGAATCCAGAGAGATGATTTAAGGTTTTTGCAAGAAAATCTGCTTGCTCACCCCAGGCTTTCTCCCAACTTTTAAAAACAGCTGCGCGAACTTCGCGGTCGGGGCTTGAGAATTTATTGAAGGCCTGACCCACAGACAGCTGCTTCTCCGCACCGTTTTCGTTAAATGGGACTTTAATTTTACTAACGATTAAATCATACAGCTGCCCCCAACTATGATAGCCATCCACTTCAAGGGTGCTAATTACTGCTTCCTCTTCTTTTGAAAGCTTCTCCTTTGCTTTTTCCCGGCTTTCTGTTAATACAAACGAGAGCTCCTTTAATGATTCAGAGTCGACTAATTGCTGCCAAACTGCATCATCAAATGTTGTTAACAAATTGTCTAATGTCCCAAGGGCTGTTTGGAAAACAGCACTTAAACTTGTAATTTTCGCATCAAGTGAATATGCTTTTTTATCATCGGTATTTTGTGCTAGTAAGCAGCCAACAAAGGCTCCTGCTTGAATCAATTTTTTTGCTGCACCTTCTAATTCTGCAAGTAATTCTTGTAAGTAGGTGGTGTCAGCCAAGGAATTAGCTGGTGTCCAGTTGTTTACGCTTGTTTCGAAGCGTTTAATGCTTTCCTCGGTTTGGCCTAGATATTCCTGCAATTCCGGAGAATCACTCCCCCCGGTAAAAAATACATCAAGGTTCCATACATCTAAATATGTAGTGGCTGTCATTTTTGTACCCCCTTTAAATATGTACTTTTTAATTATAAGCTTCTTTTCGAAAAATTCTATAATATATGCTGTTAAAAGTTTCATGTTGATCTGTGTTTGATTATTTGACAACAGAATGATTACTGGGGTATAAGTGGTGATGGAAAAGGTTTCGAAAAGAATCCCTCATCGTTTATATATATCTTTCAGGAGGTTACAACAGCTTAAAAAAACGTATAAAAACCTACTAAATCATATAAAGAATTACTTCGAGAACAGTATTGTATTTTCTTGCCATTTCTCTTCGGAACATGTAAAATAAAACTAGAACAAACGTTCCCTAAAAGAGGTGAGTGGCATGAAAATCACAAAAATCGTTCGATTCGAGGAAACAAAACCAGAAGAATTGGAACCATTACATCAATTAATGACGGTTTTTTGTTCGGCTTTGCGTTTTTCCTTTAATCGGTTAGTCGAAGGGAAAGAAGAGAAAGAGCTGATTAAAAAGGTACTTGCGCTTTTTCCTTTGAATAAACGATATGCGGAAGATGCTGTTATGCAAGCAAAAGCGGTTCTGTCCAGTCAAAAAAAGCTGTTGCCCATCCGTATAGAAGGGGTGCAAGCTAAAATTCAAAAAACAGAACGAAAAATAGAGGAGTATCAAACTGGTAAGAAAACACCGAAAAAGGTTGCGCTTGCGATCTGTTTAGCAGGATTACAGGCTCGTTTACACAAATTAAGAGAAAAAGAAGCCGTTCTTTTGAAACATCAGGAAGCAGACACGAGTCCTCCTGTTATTTTTGGGGGGAAGAAATCATTTTATGAACGATTAAAAGGAAAGATGACCAACAAAGAGTGGAAGGAATTACGTTCGAATACTCTTTATTCTCGTGGTGATTGCTCTAAAAAGGGCAATTTGAATACCAGAATTGTATTCGATGATCAAGACCAACAATTTTATCTAGAAGTGGCGTATCCATTATTTGTGGAGAAGGGGAAAAATAGTCCACGCTTGCGCTTTGCACTTCGCATTCCTGATAAATATTTTAATGAAATCGTAGATGTGGTGATGCCTACTACTGTAGGTGAGAAGACATCAGGGAAACCCATCGAACAATACAAGGTCTATTCCATTGAAATCAAACGCAAAGAGGATCGATATTATGTACACATTACCTACGGTGTGGAGGAAGTAGGCTCTGAACTAGCATGGAGTGACAAAGTTACGTCTGATGTGATCGCTGGAATCGATGTGAATATCGATCGAGTAGCGGTTTCTGTGTTATCGAATCAAGGAAATTTATTGGAGTCCAAAACCTTTTATTGTCATGAAATGGAGTACGTCTGGAGTACTAGAAGAAGTAATATAGCGGGTGAACTAGCTAAAGACATCATCGATTACTTATTGAGCTGGAATGTGGGAGTTATCGTGTTAGAAGATCTTATGTTCAAACAGGATTATGATACGAATCAACGTTTCAATCGTTTGGTTCATTCTTTTTCCAAGAATAAACTGCAAAAGGCACTGATTTCAAGAGGGTTGAGGTTTGGTTTTCACATCAAAAAGGTGAATCCCGCGTATACGTCGGTGATTGGAAGATATAAATATGCGAAGATGTATGGGGTATCCGTGCATGAAGCGGCTTCTTTCGTCATTGGAAGAAGGGGCTTAGACTTTGAAGAGAAAGTGCCAAAGGAATTACTCAAACAACTGAAGACGAAGGTAAAACCTCATTTGATTGGTCTTCTTGGGTCGATGGAAGAATCCGAGAAACAATCAAACACGGGGAAACAAAGATGGAAATACATGGCCATAATGCTCAAAAACATCGAACATTTTAAAGAACATCACAGTTGGAAGCTGTGGAATGTGGTGCATAAAACGACACGGATGAAAAACCAAGAATTACAACTGAAGGAGGTGTAATCCTGGTGCTAAAACTTTGCGGTATACTGACCTAGAAGGAATGGTTTATCGCACCCACGCTGGCTCTAACAGAGCACCACAGGTTGTTTTGGACAATAGGTTCATGACAAGGGTGAAAATCCCTTCCTGATGGAATGACGTGAGAATCGTCACAGTAGGTCCCTATTTTCTTGGTTGAGGGGCGAAATGTAATTTTTGATAGATTTTAGTAATCAGGAGAATAATGAAGGTTACAAAAACAATTTTTGTAATACTTATGGGAGTGCTGCTTATTTTAGCTGGCTGTACAAATAAAAGCCAAGGACAAAAATCGGCTGACCAAGAAAATAAGGCAGAAACCAAAATACCTTTTGACATAGTTGAGGCAAAATCAGTAAAGTTGAAAAATATCCGGGGGATTGGCTATCCTGGTAATGATCATGCCCTTTATGTGGCCGGTAATGATGGCTTGAAAATGTATAAGGATAAAAAGTGGTATGAAACGACAACCCAGCACCATGACTATATCGGATTTCAAGCGGTTGAATCTGGTTTTATTGCGAGTGGGCACCCGCAAAAAGGGTCTAGTTTGAAGGATCCGCTTGGATTAGTAAAAAGTGTTGATAAAGGGGAAACATTACAAACACTAGCCTCTTATGGAAAAACTAACTTTCATTTCACTGCAGCCAGCTTTTCTGGAGATGGTTTGTATGTGATAGGTGAGCAGCCAAACGATGAGATAAGTTTAGGTGTAAACTATACTATTGATAACGGAAAGTCTTGGAAAAAGAGCGCCTTCAAGGAGTTTAACGCCGACTCCCTTGGGATGATTGCTGTCCATCCCAACAATGGTGAAACGATTGCGATGTCAACAAGGACTGGAATCTATTACTCAACTGATTATGGGAATACCATGAAATTGTTGTCTGACCCCATCATGGTCACTGCACTAACCTTTAATGGAGATTCGATTCTCTTTTCAAGTGTTGAAAATGAAAAAATACTTTTAAAGACATTAAATCCATCATCTGGTGAACAAACGAACATCGCTTTCCCCTATCTTGATTATGATAATCCGATTACCTATCTAGCCGTAAATTCAAAAAATAGTAACCAAATCGCGTTTACGACTTATAAAAATGATTTATATGAATCCACTGATGGTGGGGAACATTGGAGTAATCTTCTCGCAGCCGGTAAACAATCAAATTAATTACATTATACAAAAGAGCAGGAGGCAATCTCCCGCTCTTTTTGTTACTCTTAATTCTTTTTCTTTTTTTCTTTTTCAGCCCGGTAAAATTCGTGGAACATTTTCATTAGGGCCCGCTTTTCAATTCGCGAAACATAACTCCTTGAAATGCCTAATTCCTTCGCAATTTCCCGCTGTGTTTTTTCCTTTTGCAAATCAAGTCCAAATCGGCCAATGATTACTTCCTTTTCGCGCTCATCGAGCACTTCTATATACTTTTTGATTTTCTCCAGTTCCATATTCAACTGAATGGTATCAATGACATCTTCGGATTCAGATTTTAACACATCAATTAATGAAATTTCATTTCCTTCTTTATCTTGGCCAATTGGGTCATGCAGGGAAACATCTTTTTTTGTCTTCTTGAGAGCTCTTAAATGCATCAGGATCTCATTTTCAATACACCGAGCCGCATAGGTGGCGAGCTTTGTTCCTTTCCCTTCTGAGTAGCTCTCAATTGCTTTAATTAATCCAATTGTTCCAATTGAGATTAAATCCTCAGAATCTTCTCCGGTATTTTCAAACTTTTTGACAATATGAGCGACAAGCCTTAAATTATGTTCAATTAACATATTCCGTGCATGCGAATCCCCTTCTGCCATTAAGCGTAAATATTTCCTTTCTTCCGCAGCAGATAGGGGTTGCGGAAAGGCATTATTTTTTACATATGAAACTAGAAATAAGAATTCTTTCATTAAATATCCGAGAGCTGTTAAGATTCCAGACATCCACATCCACCCCCGTGTTTTTTTTAGGACTCATTACTAATTCCTATGAAAAAAACAAAAAATTGTGTCTGTCCTGTTCACTTTATTTAAAAAAATAAAAATGACCTTACTAGCAACTTGCTAAAGAAGGCCAACTTAATTTTATCTAAAAATAAGGGAGTATAAAATTTTCGACTTTGAGAATTGTCCAGCTCCAGCGCCCAGCGGCTAGTGTACTTCGCTCTTTTCCCTACGATAAGTCAACATCGGATCGCTAACGCTCTCCGTGTTTCCTTTATCTCAGTCAAAGCGCTCCAGTCCATACGCCGCTAAACGGGCGCTTCCGCTTTTCTAATAAACAATTTGTATTATACTTTTTTCAGTTTAAATGAACTTACCATTAGAAATGATAGAATCATTATTATAAATAAAAACGTCTGCCCGGGAAGGTAGGGAATAGCCAAAAAACTTAGCGTTGCCAAACAGCCTGCAACCGTAATTGGTAATCCTGTAAAATAGCCATTGCTTTCAGTAATATTAAAACGTGCTAATCTAAATGCCCCACAACTGATATAAAATACAGTAAAAAAGGACCCAGGGCCGCCAAATTCGAATAAAATTCCTTGATATAGTAATAGTGCAGGAGCGACTCCAAATGATATAATATCACTCATGGAATCTAATTGTTTCCCTAACTCTGACTCAATATTAAATTTTCGGGCAATCATACCGTCAAATCGGTCTGCTAGGGCTGCAATAAAAATAAGCAGAAGGCTTAATCGTAAATTTCCATGTAATCCTAGTACAATGGCAAATCCGCCCAAAGATAAATTTGTTAGGGTCATGACATTTGCAGTTTGCGCTTTTATTTTTTTTATTGTTTGATCTAATACGTCCAATAAGAACATTCTCCACACCACTCCTTTTTTCAAACAAGAAGGAAATATTTTCTATATTTACTCTATAGTATTTAATTTTAAGGGTTTTATGTCATTCCGTAAAGAGTATTTTTACACTATTTGGGGGGCTTTTCATGATACAAGGGTTATATCGACTAATGATTGAGTTAACGAATGGGAGGTGGACATCCGCTATCTTAAAAAGCTTTGCCCGTTCTCGTATTAGTCGTTTTGTTGTCCCATCTTTCGCGAAAGTTTATCATCTAAATCAGGAAGAAATGGAGAAAGGTTTGTCAGAATATCCAACCCTCCATGACTTATTTATTAGGACGTTAAAAAAGGAAGTCAGGGAAATTGATAAAAGTCATGATGCTGTAGTCAGTCCTGTCGATGCTGTTATTGAAGATGTCGGGACAATTCGAGAAACCAGGGACATCATCGTGAAAGGAAAAACATATTCAATTGAAGAGATGCTTGGGGATTCGGAAATTTTAGCAAAGTATTTAAATGGGACATACATCATTTTGTATTTAAGCCCTAGTCATTATCATCGCATACATAGTCCAGTAGATGGCAGGGTGATAAAGCAATGGACGCTTGGTTTAAAATCGTATCCAGTTAATAAATGGGGATTAAAATACGGGCGTCATACACTCGCCAAAAATTACAGGGTGATAACAGAGGTGAAAACAGCGTTTGGTCATGTAGCCATTGTCAAGGTTGGGGCAATGTTTGTGAATTCAATTGAAACCATCCACAAGGGTTCAGAACTGGAGAAAGGCGAAGAAATGGCTTATTTTAGTTTCGGATCAACCGTTGTACTTCTATTTGAAAAGAATGTATTTCATATCGATTCAACGATTCATACACCTAAAGAAATTAAGGTTGGAGAGAAAATTGGGTTTCTGAAGAAATAGACAAAGATTCGCTTTTCGCACCATTTTTGGGCAAAAAGAAAAGCCCTTAAGGGGCAAATATAAAAAAATTAGGAAGACTTTTTAATTTTATTATATAAGGAGCGTCGGTGAATTTCGGACTCAATAAGACCGATAAATTCTGGGCTTAACTTTAATTCTCTCGCTTTATAGTATGACTCAATTAATAATTCATCTGACAGTTTACGCACGTCAGAATCCACCTCCAATTTAGAAATAAATGGTTCTATTTAATAAAGATATACATAAAATGGTATGTTCAAAGGGTGTACCCTAAATCTACCAAATTTATTCTTCTAGAACAATCGTTCTATTTATCCACAGGATGTAGTGGATAACTTGTGGTTAATTTGTTTATAAAGCATCAAAATGTAAATGATACAATGGGTATAATGTTAATAAGGTTATCCACAAGCGATGGAAAGCTACAGGTTTGTCGAAAAATATTTTTTGAATTTTATGGGACTGCTATTTTTTTGAAATTATTTCGCTTTTTATTAAAAGGATTGGCGATTGATTATCATGTAATGTCGAGATTTGAAGAACAATAAGATATTGAATTTTCTTAAGCAAACTGAATGAGAATTTATTACTTTCGCTTTTCTTTTGAAACGAAGGTTAAAATTGGGTATGATGATACAAGAAATAATGTGTGATTGCTAAATTGCTCCTAGCACCATTCATATTTATAAATTAATGAGGTGTAAGCTTAGTGCTAAAACAATTTTTACCAAATGAACATGTGAAAAGCATTCTGGATATATCTCCTAAAGAATTAGAATCAAGAGGGATCAAAGGGATTATCACAGATTTGGATAATACATTAGTGGAATGGAATCGTCCCAGTGCCACTCCTCAGTTGATAAACTGGTTTGATGAAATAAAAAAACATAATATACTTGTTACGATTGTTTCTAATAATAATGAAGAACGTGTAAAGGCTTTTTCTGACCCGCTCCAAGTTCCGTTTATTTTTCGGGCAAGGAAGCCATTGGGCCCAGCCTTTAAACGGGCTATCGCACAAATGGGGATCAAAAAGGATGAGGCTGTTGTTATTGGTGATCAATTATTAACGGATGTGCTCGGCGGAAACCGCAGTGGATTTCATACCATCCTTGTGGTTCCTGTTGCACAAAATGACGGCTTCTGGACAAAATTTAACCGATTTGCGGAACGAAGAATTTTAAATTGGTTCCGTAAAAAGGGTATGCTTCAATGGGAGGATTAATCTGTGAGTGAACAACAACATATCTGCATGGGCTGCGGTGTAAAAGTCCAAACTGAAAACCCAAATGAAATTGGCTATGCTCCAACATCTGCTTTAGAGAAGGAAGTCATTATCTGCCAACGGTGTTTTCGTCTCAAGCATTACAACGAGGTTCAAGATGTAAGTTTAACGGACGATGACTTTTTAAAAATATTAAATGAAATCGGCAAGACGGATGCCCTCATTGTGATGATTGTCGATATTTTCGATTTTAATGGCAGCTGGCTTCCTGGCTTACATCGATTTGTTGGCAAGAATAAGGTCGTTCTTGTGGGCAACAAGGTTGATTTGTTGCCGAAGTCTGTAAAGCAGAACAAATTAATAAATTGGATGAAGCAAGAAGCGAAGGAGCTGGGACTAAGACCTGAAGAAGTGTTCCTAGTCAGTGCGGCAAAAGGCTTAAATATAAGAGAAACAGCAGCGGCCATTGATGAATTGCGTAACGGCAAGGACGTTTATGTGGTAGGCTGTACAAATGTTGGGAAATCCACTTTTATTAATAGAATTATTAAGGAAGTTACGGGGGAAGAGGATGTTATTACTACCTCACATTTTCCAGGGACGACATTGGATATCATCAAAATCCCGCTTGATGATGAAAAATCATTGATTGATTCACCTGGCATTATTAATCATCATCAAATGGCACATTTTATTAATAAGAATGACTTAAAAATTATCACCCCTAAAAAGGAAATCAAGCCAAAGGTTTTTCAATTAAATGAAGGACAGACCTTGTTTTTTGGGGGATTGGCACGATTTGATTATATCAGTGGCGGCAGGAGATCCTTTGTTTGTTATGTATCCAATGAATTGAATATTCACCGAACAAAAATGGAAAATGCTAATGACCTCTATGACAAGCATGTTGGGGAAATGTTGACACCACCTGGTCCTGATGGGTTAGAATCATTTCCAGAGCTTGTGAAACAGGAATTTACGGTGAAAGAAGCGAAAACAGACATTGTTTTTTCGGGACTCGGCTGGATTACAGTAAATGAGCCGGGAGCAAAAGTGGCTGCCTATGTTCCAAAGGGTGTCCAAACATTAATGCGAAAATCTTTAATCTAATTCATATAGAGAAGTAATTGGGACGGTGAGAAACAGGTGAATAAGCTTTATGGTGTTTTGGGGAACCCAATTGGTCACTCGATGTCCCCGGCTATGCACAATGATTTGTTTTCATTCTATAACATTAATGGTGATTATCTTCCCTTTCTAGTTAAGGAAGAACATTTACAGGATGCTATCAAAGGATTGAAAGCGATTGGGGCAGGCGGCTTTAATGTAACGGTTCCTCACAAAAGTAAAATCATTCCATTTCTCGATGGAATAGATGAACTTGCTGCTAGTATTGGAGCTGTAAATACGGTAGTGAATGAAGATGGAATGTTTATTGGTTACAATACAGATGGTCCTGGCTTTTTGAAGGGGTTATACGAATATGTGCCCCGTGTTGCGGGTCAAAAGATATTAGTGATTGGAGCAGGCGGTGCAGCAAGAGCCATTTATTTCACCTTAGCCAAGGAAAAACCATTTCAAGTGGATCTTGCAAATCGCACATTGGAGACGGCCTCGGGTCTAATTGAGGAATGTCCATACGCCATTTCATCAAGGGCATTGACTTTAGATGCTGCAAGCAAATATTTGGGAGAATATGATTTGATTATTCAAACGACCCTGATTGGCATGTCTCCCAAAATTACAGAACAGCCATTGGATTTAAAAAATTTAAGCAAGAATTCAATGGTTTGTGATATAATTTATAATCCTCTTGAAACGAAGATATTACAGGATGCCAAGGAAAAAGGGGCAAAGGTTCAAAATGGTATCGATATGTTTGTCTATCAGGGTGCACTTGCCTTTGAAAAATGGACAGGCATATTTCCAGATGTACAAAGAATGAAGGAAAATGTGTTAGAACAACTAGGAGGAAAAACATGTTAACGGGTAAACAAAAAAGATTTTTACGCTCAAAAGCACACCACTTAGATCCAATTTTTCAAGTAGGTAAGGGTGGCGTAAATGAGAATATGATTAAACAAATTGCCGATGCTCTGGAGTCAAGAGAACTATTTAAGGTCAGTATTTTGCAAAACTGTGAGGAAGATAAAACAGAGGTGGCAGAAAAGCTAGCAAATGGTACTGGTGCTGACATTGTTCAAATTATCGGTAATACGATTGTCCTTTATAAAGAGTCAGTTGAAAAGAAAACGATTATTCTACCATAGGGTGACACTTCAAACGAAGCAAAGGATGACGAACGCATGCAGAAAGTTGGAATATTGGGTGGAACGTTTGATCCCCCGCATAATGGACATCTTTTGATTGCTAATGAAGTTCTGTCCACACTTCAGCTTGATAAAATTTGGTTTATGCCAAACCATGTGCCGCCACATAAGAAAAAACCGGAATCGGTCATAGATGAGGACAGGCTGCATATGCTAAAGCTAGCAATCGCAGGTAATCCAGCTTTTACAATCCAGCCAATTGAGCTTGAACGGGAAGGGCCATCGTATACAGTGGATACAATGAAAATTCTCCATACCGAATACGAGAACCATCAATTTTACTTTATTATTGGGGCAGATATGATTGAATATTTGCCGAAATGGTATGAAATTGATGTTCTGGTTGACCTTGTCCAATTTGTGGGAGTGGAAAGGCCATCATATAGTACCAAAACAGATTACCCTGTAATTTATGTCGATGTCCCAGAGATTGATGTGTCTTCTAGCATGATTAGGGATCGATTAAAATGCAGAAAAACGGTTCGCTACTTATTGCCCGATTCGGTAATCGAATATATTGAGGAGAAGCATCTATATGGAACGTGAAAAGGCGTTAGAACTAGTCAAGAAACAATTAACCGAGCACCGTTACCAACATACGTTAGGAGTAATGGAAACAGCCATTACCTTAGCTGGTAAATATGGTGCAGATGTGAAAAAGGCGGAAATTGCAGCCATTTTTCATGATTATGCGAAATTCCGTCCAAAGGATGAAATGCAAGAAATTATTTTAGCCCAGGGATTTCCACAAGATTTGCTCGATTTTAATTCAGAATTATGGCACGCCCCTGTTGGTGCCTACTTAGTGGAAAAGGAAGCAGGCATTACTGATCGTGAGGTATTGGATGCCATCCGCTACCACACTTCAGGAAGAGAAAACATGACCTTGCTGGAAAAGGTGATTTACTTAGCTGATTATATGGAACCGGGAAGACATTTCCCAGGTGTCGATGAAGTTAGAGCTATGGCTAAGGAAAATTTAGATCATGCTTTAATTAAAGCGGTTCAAAATACGATTCTTTTTTTAATGAAAAAGAATCAAACTATTTATCCCGAAACGTTTTTTACTTACAATGACTTAATCAATAAATTGGAGGACTGATGAATGGATAACCAAGAACTACTAAAAATAGCTGTAAAAGCAGCCGATGATAAACGAGCAGAAGATATCCTTGCTTTAAATATGAAAGGGATTTCTCTAATTGCTGATTATTTTATTATTTGCCATGGTAATTCAGATAAGCAAGTACAAGCGATTGCTCGTGAAATGAAAGAGAAGGCTCAGGAATTAGGATACGATGTAAAGAGAATTGAGGGTTTTGATGAAGCGAGATGGGTCCTCATTGATATGGGTGATGTTGTAGCACATGTATTCCATCGTGATGAAAGAAGTTACTACAATTTGGAACGGTTATGGGGCGATGCTCCGCTTGAAGATATCCGTAGTGCATTGAATTCATGAGTTATGAACAGTTTGCCTATTTGTATGATGAGCTAATGAAGGATGCCCCGTACGATCAGTGGGTTCAGTTTGTCAAAGACATGCTTGAAAAGTATGAGGTGAGGGCAGCAAGTCTGTTGGATTTGGCATGTGGGACAGGGGAGCTCTCAGTTCGTTTTGCTAAGGAAGGGTTTCATGTCACTGGAGTCGATTTATCAGAGGATATGCTGGCCGTTGCACAAGCAAAGGCAGAAGAGAAAAGCGTCAGGATCCCATTTTTTCAACAAGATATGGCGAATTTGGAAGGTCAAGGGCTATTTGATGTCATTGGCATTTTTTGTGATTCCTTAAACTATCTGAAAACAGAAGAAGAAGTAATAGCCACTTTTGCAAATGTTGTGGAACATTTGCAGCAGGATGGGATTTTCATTTTTGATGTACATTCAATCTATAAAGTTACCGATGTTTTTATCAACCAAACTTTTTCCTTGAATGAAGAAGATATTTCATATATATGGAATAGTTTTCCTGGAGAAAATCCTAATAGTGTAGAACATGAACTAAGCTTTTTTGTTTTGGATGAACGGTTAGGGAAATATGATCGCATTGATGAAGTTCATTTTCAGCGGACCTACTCTGTACAGCAGTATACCCAATGGTTAGAGGATGCCGGCTTTGAAATATTGGAGGTCTCTGCTGATTTTGAAGCATTGGCACCAAAACCACAATCTGAACGCATCTTTTTTGTAACGAAAAAAAAATAAAAAGAGCCATCTTTTTTTGAAAAAGATGGCTTTTCTTTAAAAAAATTGAAGGAATTCGTCAATTAAAAGCGAATTAATGGTTAGAGAATTGTGTTTCTACTTTATTAAGCTCCTCTTTATATTTTGAATGCGTTGCATGAAAAATGTGTTCAAACACCATTCCCAGCTCGTTATCTAATACTTTTATTCCTTCGCCTGTGATACCGCCCTTTACACAAACTTTTTCTTGTAAAGATGGTAATGTGTAATGTCCCTGTCTTATTAATTCTCCTAGTCCAACAATCATTTCACTTGTAAAAATAGTAGCAGTTTCGGTGTCAATTTCGGTCTCTGTTACTGCTGCTTGGATGAACCTCTGTAGAAGATAACTGAAGAAAGCTGGTCCGCAGCTTACGATATCAGAGGCAACCCTTGTGATTCTTTCATCGATACAAACTGGTACAGAAATCTTCGAAATTAATTTTTCAATTTTTGTCCTCCAATGGTCACTGCAGTTTTCTCCGTAAGTAATTAATGACACCCCTGCGAATGCTCGATTGGTGATGCTTGGAATCACTCGAGCTATTGAACAAGATATTTTTTTTTCGAGCTGGCTTGTACTGATAGGACTCGTTATCGAAATGACACATTTTTCAGGACTTACATGTGGATTAATTTTATCCAATATTTTATCTACGTCTAATGGCTTAACACAAATAAATAATAATTCGGAGTGAGCTGCTACTTCCTCTGCGTTTGCTCCAACCCTAATTTCTTTATATTTATCTTTAAGCAACATGGCTTTTGATTTTGTTCTGTTAGTAATCATCATTAAAGAAGGGGAAATGGCTTTTCCCTCAATAAGTGCCTCCACCAAGATTCTCCCCATATTTCCGGTACCAATGATACCTATTTTCATTTTTCCGACCCTCCTTCACTAGCAATATTCTTTTTTAACAATATGAAATTCAGTGGTGAAATATACCTTGAAAGGATGGATATTCTTGAAAAGCTGGATAATGGAACATAAAATTTATTTTGGCGTGGCTATTTTTCTAGTTTTTGGCGGCGGTTATTATTTTTATGGAAATCAGAGTGTGGAGACTGTACCAATAAATTCAAGTATTGATAAAAATATGCTTCAGGATGAAGGAAAAGGTATAAAGGAAAATAAACAGCCCAATCAAGTTACGCAGCCTGAAAAGATTATGGTTGATGTAAAGGGCCAGGTAAAACAGCCTGGGGTTTACGAATCAAATACAGGTGAACGGATTATGGATGTGATTGGCCGGGCGGGGGGCTTAACAGAACAAGCAGATCAAACTCAAGTAAATCTTGCTGAGCATGTGCAGGATGCAATGATTATTTACATTCCTTCAAAGGGGGAGGAAGGCGCTAGTACACCAAGCTCGTCTGGGGGGAATATGGCAGCAGACGGGACGAGCCAAAATCAGGGGAAGATTAATATTAATAAAGCGGACGAGCAGGAACTTCAAAACCTGCCTGGTATTGGACCAGCCAAGGCTGCCGCCATTATTGACTATCGAAATACTGGCGGTCCTTTTAAAACTATCGAAGATTTAAAAAATGTAAGCGGAATCGGGGATAAAACCTTTGAAAAATTAAAGGATTTGCTTGTGGTGAAATAATTCTGTCATTGACCGAAATGGACAAACACCATAAACTTAAAAGGAAAGCAGGTAGGAGGAGTGGGAGAAATGGAGCGAATTTCTTGGGATCAATATTTTATGGCACAAAGCCATTTGCTTGCACTTAGAAGCACATGTACACGGCTGACAGTAGGAGCAACAATTGTAAGAGATAAACGAATTATTGCCGGTGGCTACAATGGCTCTATAGCCGGTGGAGACCATTGTATTGATAAGGGCTGTTATGTAATTGACCACCACTGTGTAAGAACCATCCACGCTGAAATGAATGCCCTGTTGCAATGTGCAAAGTTTGGTGTCCCTACAGCAGAGGCTGAAATCTATGTTACGCATTTCCCTTGTCTTCAATGTTGTAAGGCCTTAATCCAAGCTGGCATTAAAACAGTCTATTATGCCGAGGATTATAAAAATCATCCATACGCGATTGAACTTTTTGAGCAGGCAAATGTTAAGGTTGAAAAGGTCGAATTAACCACCTCATTTCTTGATTTTAGGAAGATTAATTAATCATTCCCACATATGGCGCCGGATTTCAGCCGGCGTCCACCTCATTTTAAGAAAGCCCCCTCTAACTGGGAATACCATAGATGGAGAAGAAAATAATGAATGGAAAATATATTTTTTTTGCACTTGCTGCATTATTGGGCATACTTTGTGCACTTGTAAAATTTCTCCCTTATTTTCTGTTATCATTCCTTTATTTTTTTGTTTTAACAAAATATAAAAAATTTACGAATACCCACCTTTTAGTGGTTATGGTTATAGTGGCAGTCTTTTTCCTTGTTGGCGAGAGTGCTGAACTAAAAAATAAAACCGTTATTCCTGAAAAGAATACTAATTTTATTATTGAATATATCCAAGACCCCAAAATTGACGGTGATTTATTACAAGTACAGGCAATAGAAAAACAATATAAAGAAACGCTCCTAATTCGCTATAAAATTAAAACAGAAGAAGAGAAAAAAACACTGCAGCACAAAAGTTTATATAGTCGTATATGTATGGTGTCAGGCACGCTAGAAAAACCATCAATTGCAAAAAATCCAAATGGCTTTGATTACCGTAACTATCTGGCCACGAAAGGCATATATTGGGTCGTTGAAAGTAAAGAACCTCTCCTGCAACATTGTACTTCTATGAAACCCTCACCACTCGTGTTGATTAAACAGCTTCGATATTCTGGTATCCATTATCTTGAAAAACATTTTCCACCTGAAATAGCTTCACTGTCCGCTGCATTAATTTTTGGAGATCGAAGTATGATTGACCCAAATTTATTAGCTGGTTACCAAAAAACGGGTATCGTCCATTTGTTGGCCATTTCGGGACTGCATGTAGCCTTGTTCATAGGAATGATTTTTTATTTAGGGATTCGAAGTGGTCTAACTAGACAGTTTATGACAAATTTCCTTCTTATCATGCTCCCGATTTACGTGATCCTTACAGGTAGTTCGCCTTCTGTCATACGGTCAGCCCTTATGATCTTCCTCGTCTTGCTAACTGGTAAATGGAAAAGTCATCTTAAGCTTTTACCGATTGACGCGATTAGCCTGGCCATTATGATTTTTCTGTTATTTTCACCGTTTGTGATTTTTGACGTGGGCTTTCAGCTCTCTTTTACGGTCAGTCTAGCGATTATCTTATCTGCTCCACATATCATGAAGGAATCTCAGGAAAATGTGATCACAATGTTGGTTACATCGCTGACGGCACAGTTAGCAGCTCTTCCCTTATTACTGTATCATTACTTTGAAATTTCAATCATCGGTATACTTGCAAATATGATATATATTCCGCTATTTTCTTTTGTTTATCTTCCCGGGCTATATTTGATATTTTTGATTCAGTTCATTTTTGGTAAGACTCCTCAATTCCTGATAATCCTTCTAATAAAAATAATTAATCCTTCTAACCAACTTATTGATTATCTTGCCAATGTTTCTTTCGCCCACTTTATTCCTGGAAGGCCCGGCCTATCCATATTAATTGTTTACATCCTACTCATACTGGTTATTTTTTATATTTGGGAAGTGAGAACCTATGTGAAAAGGAAATCCATGCTGCTTGTTTTGGTAATCTTACTATGTACAATACAACCAGGCTGGAATTGGCTCAATCCACAAGGTGAGGTAACTATGATTGATGTCGGGCAAGGTGATAGTATATTGATACATCTTCCACATGGAGAAGGAAACTATCTCATCGATACAGGTGGAACGGTAAGCTTTGGAGAGGAAAAATGGCGGCAGCGTGCAAAGCCATTTGAAGTCGGGAGGGATGTAGTTGTTCCATACCTAAAAGGAAAAGGAATTACAAGAATAGACAAACTAATTTTGACTCATGGGGATATGGACCATATTGGCGGGGCATTATCGATTTTAGCGGGGCTGGAGGTAAAACAAATACTGATGCCTTCTGTAAAGGAGCCATCTGAAACCGAACTAGCTATCATCCAGGTGGCCAAGAAACAAGGGATATCAGTTATAAAAGTATCTACAGGGGATCGATGGGAGAATCATAAAAATGAGTTTTTTGTTCTTTCTCCTGAGAAAAATTTTAGTGGTGAGCGAAATAGCGGATCTATTACTATTGCTGCCAAAATAGACAGTTTAAACTGGTTTTTTGGTGGAGATCTTGACCAGGAAGGAGAAGAGAGAATCATAAAGAAATTTCCTCATTTAGCTATTGATGTTTTAAAGGCAGGTCACCATGGCAGTAAAACATCAAGTGCAGAAGCATTTATTACTCAAATTAAACCAAAAGTAGCTCTAATATCGGTAGGTGAAAGGAATCGTTTTGGCCATCCCCACCAAGAAGTGCTTAACCGTTTAAAAGAAACAAATACAATCATCTATCGAACTGATTTGCAGGGGGCAATTACCTACACTTTTTATCGTGGGAAAGGAACCTTTTCAACCTGGCTTCCATATGATAAAGTACGCTAATTAAAAAAGACTGCACCAGTTGCAGCCTCTCTCATTACACTTATGTAGCCCTTCACTAGGAACCAATTAACTTAATAACTGTGGCAATAATAAACATAGCTGCAAAAAAGCCAAAGGAAACTATAAATCCTACACCAGAATCAATCGCATCATTACGGTTATCCCGCACTTCTTTTTCAAAATGATTCACAATATACCCCTCCTATTTTCAACTATAGTATAAGCTATATGGCTAAAAAAATCCAGCACGCCTTTCTTAGGAGATATATGCTGTAAGGGTACAACATAAGGTCACATAGAGTCTTAAAAGTGGAATGAACTCACTGTAGAAGTATCACGTTATTCGCTTCCTATACTGACAAGAGTTGTCAAAATAGTTTGACTCAGAAACGGCAACACTATACTTACAATCCAATATGGCTATTAAAAAGGAACTCCGCCAGGCAATGAGGGATCCTAGGGCTGATTATTGCTGGCGTTCATCATAGATCGGGAAATAGCACTACTCAGATAAGTGGTGCTATTTCCCTTTAAATACTTGTCAAATCGTCCGAGCTTCATTACGATAAGATGTGAGTGAAATGAAGGGGAGCGCTGGACAAAATGGTATTAGATGTTTGGAAAAAAATAAAGAAAAAGGAATTTGCTCCTATATATTTATTATATGGAACAGAGGCATTTTTAATTAATGAAACCAAGCAATTACTTCTTGACCGTATTTTAGATGAAGAAGAGAAGGAATTTAATTTTTCTGCGTATGATTTAGAGGAAACACCGATCGATGTGGCATTGGAAGATGCCGAAACCTTTCCTTTTTTAGGGGAGAAAAAAGTTGTTTTTTTACATAATCCTACTTTTTTAACAGCCGAAAGAACAAAAGAAAAGATTGATCACAATTTAGCAAAATTTGAAGCTTACCTGAAAGAGCCTGCTCCTTTTACGGTAATGGTTATTTCAGCTCCATATGAAAAATTGGACGAACGAAAAAAAATCACAAAAGAGTTGAAAAGAAATGCTGAAATTGTTGAGGCAAAGAAATTAAATGAACATGACTTAAAGAAATGGGTAATGGAACGATCAAAGAGTTATGGAATTGAATTTGATGCTGATGCAATTGACCAATTGCTCGCACTGGTTGGAACCAATATGTTTATGATTTCTAGTGAAGTGGATAAATTGGCCTTATATGCTGCTGAGGAAAAGTATATTTCTCGGAGCTTAGTAGAGAATCTAGTGGCTAGGTCGCTGGAGCAAAATATTTTTACCCTGATTGAAAAAGTGGTTCAAAGAAGGCTTGATGAAGCATTACGGATTTATTATGATTTGTTAAAGCAAAATGAAGAACCAATAAAAATTTTAGCTTTGCTTGCAGGACAATTTCGGTTAATTTATCAAGTAAAAGAGCTTTCGAGGAGAGGGTATGGCCAGCAGCAGATTGCTGGTTATTTAAAAGCACATCCATTCCGCGTGAAGCTTGCTCTCGGACAGGCCAATAATTTTACTGATGAAGAACTAGCAAACTTAATTCAGCTTCTCGCGGAGGCAGACTATCAGATGAAAACGGGTGGAATGAATAAATCATTATTGATTGAAATGTTATTGTTCCGCTTAAAAAAATAAGAAAAGCGGAAGCGCCCGTTTAGCGGCGTATGGACTGGAGCGCTTTGACTGAGATAAAGGAAACACGGAGAGCGTTAGCGATCCGATGTTGACTTATCGTAGGGAAAAGAGCGAAGTCCACTAGCCGCTGGGCGCTGGAGCTAGACAATTCGCCAAGTCAAAACTTATAAATTCTTATTTAATAAAAAAAACGATTCCTTTACCAGGAATCGTTTTTTACAATTATCTATTAATGGCGTGCGTTAGCACTTGGTAATTAATAGACTTAATTTTTATAGAGCGTTTGATTTTTTCATTAGACGTGATTTTTTACGAGCAGCAGCATTTTTGTGGATAAGACCTTTTGCAGCAGCCTTGTCTAATTTACTAGCAGCAGCAACTAATGCTTCTTTTGCAGCAGCAGCGTCGTTAGTAGTAACAGCAGCTTCTACTTTTTTAACAGCAGTACGCATTGCAGATTTTGCAGTTGTATTTTGAGCATTTTTAGCTTCAGTTGTTTTTACACGCTTAATAGCAGATTTAATGTTAGGCATTCTTTCACCTCCTACAGAGAATCGAGACTATATGAACTCGACTTTACATTCATCCATAATAATTCAGAACAAGAAGTATTTTATCAAACGGGAGCTCATTTTGCAATACACAATTAAAAACAGATACGAATTTTACCGTGCATGTTTTACGATTGCTAGGGTAAAAATAGGAAATAGTTTCTATTTATGAAAGATTTTATAATGAGGTGAAAATAAATGGATCAGTCAATTGACTTAAGTCAGTACTCTGTTCGAACAGATTTGGCCATAGAAGCAAGGGAAATGGTACTTGCTGGAAGGTCTGTTGGGCAAGAAGAAAATCTATCGCAAATTGAAGGCGTCATTATTAAGGAAAAAGATGTAGATGATATAAAAATTTCTTTGGTTGAAGTAACAAAGCAAGGTGAAGAGCAGCTTGGTAAAAAAGCAGGTCGATATTTAACGCTTGAGGTGCAAGGAATCAGAGAGCAAGACACAGAGGTGCAACAAAAAGTAGGAGAGATTTTTGCCCGCGAGTTTGCTTATTTTTTAGCAGGTACAGGAATTAAAAAAACTGATAAGTGTCTTGTTGTCGGACTCGGAAATTGGAATGTTACGCCAGATGCACTTGGACCAATGGTCTGTGAAAACCTTCTTGTGACACGACATCTATTTGAACTCCAGCCGGAAAATGTCGAAGAAGGTTATCGCTCAGTTAGTGCCTTGGCACCTGGTGTTATGGGGCTGACCGGAATTGAGACAAGCGACATTATTTTTGGTGTGGTCGAACAAACAAAACCTGATTTTGTCATTGCCATTGATGCATTGGCATCACGGTCAATCGAAAGGGTTAATTCTACCATTCAAATTTCTGATACCGGTATCCATCCTGGTTCAGGCGTTGGCAATAAGAGAAAGGAACTTAGTAAGGAAACATTGGGGATTCCTGTCATTGCCATTGGGGTACCAACAGTTGTAGACGCTGTGTCGATTACAAGTGATACAATCGATTTCATTCTAAAGCATTTTGGGAAAGAACTTAGGGAAGGGAATCGTCCATCCAGATCACTGGCACCAGCGGGCTTGACCTTTGGTGAAAAAAGGAAGTTAACGGATGAGGACTTGCCTGAGGAACAACATCGAAAAACGTTTCTCGGAATCATTGGCACACTGCCAGAGGATGAGAAGAGAAAATTAATTTACGAGGTGCTTGCACCAATTGGACATAATTTAATGGTCACACCAAAAGAAGTGGATGTTTTCATTGAGGACATGGCCAATCTAATTGCTAATGGTTTGAATGCCTCCCTTCATAATGCAATCGATCAAGAAAATGCTGGATATTATACAAAATAGTCATTTTATGAAGGAGCCTATATTTTTTACAGGCTTCTTCTTTTTTATTTCTAGTTCTACCTATTCTAGTAATGTCATAAGATTTACTAGAATCGTTGAGGCGGGGTGGAACTATGAAACATGCTAAAACATCAGGAACGTTTTTAATCGTACAAGGTACAAGCTTATTAAAAATTTTCGCTGCTCTATCACTTTTTATCCTAATGATTTTTTCTATAAGCGGTCTGTTAACCTCATTAAAGCCGCAATACCGGCTTATGTCGTCCTCTGTAAACCAAGCGGCAACCAATGTAAATGGAGAACTGCTATACCAGCTCATGGGCTGGGAAAACCATCATTTTTTAAAGGTGAATAATAACTTAGCTGCGACTCCAAAGCTGACCAATTTGGTATTTAAACTATCAAGCAATATAAATTTAAATGATCCTAGAAGTCTTCTTGGCAGAGAACTACCTGGGTTTTATCAATTTGATGGGAAAATTGTTGTTGCTGGAGAAGGTACAAATTATACGAATATGCCGATTGAATCCTCTCCGCCTATTGAAATTATGAAAGCAGAACGGGAGGCATCGCTACAAAATTTAGAAGGCTTGGATCAACCTTCAAACGAAAATTCGCCACCATCACCTGGACAAACCACTGGTGATCGAAAAGTTGTCTATGTTTATTTCACTCATAATCGGGAATCCTATCTACCATATCTTAAAGGCGTAACGAATCCGAATTTGGCCTATCATTCCCAAATTAACGTCACCAAAATTGGCGATCAACTTAAAACGAGCTTAGAAGATAGGGGAATCGGTACTTTTGTTGAAAAAACTGATGTCCAGGCGAATTTAAATAAAAAAGGCCTATCATACACAAAGTCATACCAAGAATCCGGTTTAGTTGTACAAGAAGCAATGGCCTCAAATCGTGATTTACATTATCTTATTGATATTCATAGGGACTCACAACGGAGAGCCCAAACAACGGCTGATATTAGCGGCAAATCCTATGCTAGGCTAGATTTTGTCATAGGTGGCAAAAACCCAAATTATGAAAAGAATGCTCAACTAGCAACTGAACTCCATAATCTTTTAGAAAAAAAGTATAAAGGATTAAGCCGGGGAGTAGTTGTGAAACAAGCCAGTTCAGGAAACGCAGTCTATAACCAAAACCTATCAGATAAAGCAATCCTCATCGAATTTGGCGGCGTTGATAATACGTTTGAAGAGTTAAATCGTTCTGCTGATGCGCTTGCAGATGTGTTTAGTGAATATTATTGGCAGGCAGAAAAAGTCAATCAAGATAATCAGCAGCCAACTGATAAACAATAGTGTAAGGGAGCACTTTTATGAAGATGTTTTTGTTAAAGAGTTTATGTCTAGCCGCTTTGATGTTAATCTCGGTATTAACCGGGATGCAGCTGGCGAATAATGGAATTCATAAAATGAAGGGTTATGATGATCCCAACTTTCAGTCTGCTGTCAGTTTTCAGGAAACAGATAATGATGTCAGGGCGTCGATTTTAGGGAATGATATTTCTAGTCACGATATTGAGGCAAAAAAGAAGAAACTTGAGAAAATAAGTTCCTATAATTTCTTCTCATCCATGGGCAAGAAAATGTCGGACGGGATTTCGGGGACATCGGAAAAACTTATCCAACTTATAACTGATTAATGTTTAAGAGCGGTGCTCCTTTTTGGTGCCGCTGTTTTATTTTGAGAATTATGAATTTTACTTTTAATTGAATCTTGATAATCCTATTGATATAATTCAAAATAGTGTACATGTGCGAGTATAGTAGGAGTGGAAGACCATGAACAGAGAAGATAGACTGAAGAGACAATCAAAAATTAGAAATTTCTCGATTATTGCCCATATTGATCATGGGAAATCGACATTGGCAGATCGTATATTAGAAAAAACCAATGCCTTGTCATCTCGTGAAATGAAGGATCAGCTTTTAGATTCAATGGACCTTGAAAGAGAACGCGGGATTACCATTAAGTTAAATGCCGTCCAATTAAAATACAAAGCAAAAGATGGGGAAGAATACATTTTCCATTTGATTGATACACCAGGACATGTCGATTTTACGTACGAGGTATCAAGAAGTCTTGCTGCATGTGAAGGAGCTATTTTAGTCGTCGATGCGGCACAGGGAATCGAAGCACAGACACTGGCCAACGTTTACCTTGCACTAGATAATGACCTGGAAATTTTACCTGTTATCAATAAAATTGACTTGCCTAGTGCTGAGCCTGAAAGGGTTCGAAATGAAATTGAAGAAGTTATTGGTCTAGACGCCTCTGAGGCTGTACTAGCCTCTGCTAAAGCAGGAATTGGCATTGAAGAGATTCTTGAACAAGTGGTAAAAGCAGTGCCAGCTCCAACGGGAGATCCAGATGCCCCGTTAAAAGCGCTTATTTTTGATTCACTATACGATGCGTACCGGGGCGTTGTTGCTTATATTCGTGTTGTTGATGGAACAATTAAAGTCGGCGACAAAATAAAAATGATGGCGACTGGAAAAGAGTTTGAAGTAAACGAGGTAGGTGTATTTTCACCGAAATCGATCCTGCTTGATGAGTTAACAGTGGGTGATGTTGGATTCTTAACCGCGTCAATCAAAAACGTTGGGGATACACATGTTGGGGATACCATTACAAATGCGAAGAATGGAACGACGGAGCCGCTGCCTGGTTACCGTAAGCTCAACCCAATGGTCTATTGCGGTGTATATCCAATCGATACTGCGAAATTTAATGACTTGCGTGAAGCGTTAGAAAAGCTTCAGTTAAATGATTCTTCACTTCAATTTGAACCTGAAACATCCCAAGCACTTGGCTTCGGTTTCCGTTGTGGATTTTTAGGACTGCTTCATATGGAAATCATTCAAGAGCGGATTGAACGTGAATTTAAAATCGATTTAATTACTACCGCACCGAGTGTAATCTACCATGTTCATTTGACAGATGGTTCAGAGGTAAAGGTTGATAACCCTTCGGATTTGCCCGACCCCCAAAAAATAGACAGTGTTGAAGAGCCATATGTAAAAGCAACTATGATGGCTCCGAATGATTATGTTGGTACGATTATGGAGCTTTGCCAGCAAAAACGGGGTATTTTTGTTAATATGGAATACTTGGCGGAAAATAGGGTGAGTATTATCTATGAGATGCCATTAGCAGAAATTGTTTATGATTTTTTTGATCAGTTGAAATCAAGCACTAGGGGCTATGCATCCTTCGATTACGAGTTAATAGGCTATAAACCATCTAAGCTGGTTAAAATGGATATATTACTGAATGCTGAAAAAGTGGATGCTTTAAGTTTTATCGTTCATAATGATTTTGCCTATGAGCGTGGAAAAATCATTGTTGAAAAGTTGAAAGAGCTAATTCCAAGACAGCAGTTTGAGGTACCTATTCAAGCGGCGATTGGTCAAAAAATTGTTGCCCGCTCTACCATCAAGGCAATGCGTAAAAACGTATTAGCTAAATGTTACGGTGGAGATATCTCACGTAAACGTAAATTGTTGGAAAAGCAAAAAGAAGGTAAGAAACGGATGAAACAAGTGGGCTCTGTTGAAGTACCGCAGGAAGCATTTATGGCAGTGCTAAAAATGGACGATAATAATTCAAAAAAATAAAAACAAGTCGAGGTTAGGAATTGCCTGGGGACAGGCTCTTCTAGCCTCTTTTTGTTACAAAACCAATATGGGGTGTTACGCCGCCATAAAGAATTGAGGGAGTAATATGATAAAGGCAGCCTATCTGCATATCCCGTTTTGTGAGCATATTTGCCATTATTGTGATTTTAATAAAGTATTTCTTAAGGGACAGCCAGTTGATGAGTATATAGATTCACTTAACCACGAGATGGAGATGACACTTAAGGAGTTTCCAACCAATGAGCTTAACACCATTTTTGTCGGCGGTGGAACGCCAACATCCTTAAATGAACAGCAGCTTTATAGATTTTGTGAAAGCATTAATAGAAATTTGCCCAAAAGTAATTCGCTTGAATTTACCTTCGAAGCCAATCCAGGGGATTTAACGAAGGAAAAATTGCAAATATTAAAAGAGGCAGGAGTAAACCGAATCAGCCTCGGGGTTCAAACCTTTAATGAGGAATTACTAAAAAAAATCGGCCGCGTTCATAAAGCCAAGGATGTATATCAAACAATTGAAAATGCAAAATTGATTGGTTTTGAAAATATCAGTATCGATCTTATCTTTAGTCTTCCTACCCAAACCGTGCAAGACTTTAAAGAAACACTAACAGAGGCATTTTCGCTGGACCTGCCACATTTCTCTGCCTATTCGTTAATCATTGAGCCGAAAACGGTTTTTTATAATTTATTAAGAAAAGGCAAGCTTCCAACTCCAGGTGAGGATATTGAAGCCAGTATGTATGAAATGTTAATGGAGGAAATGGAAATACATGGATATACCCAATATGAAATTAGCAATTTTTCAAGACCTGGCTTTGAAAGCAAGCATAATTTAATCTACTGGAATAATGAATTTTATTATGGGTTTGGTGCAGGGGCGCATAGTTATCTGAATGGAATAAGACGCTCTAATTCTGGACCATTGAAGAAATATATGGACCAAATAAAAAGTGGTCAGCTTCCAATCTTTGAGGACCATCAAGTAACAAAAGCAGAACAGATGGAAGAAGAAATGTTCCTGGGGCTTCGTAAAAACACAGGGGTGTCCATTGCTCATTTTATTGAAAAATTTAGTCTCGACCCGCTAAGTTTATTTGAACAAGAGATAAAGGATTTAATCGCAAAACAATGGATAGAAGTGAAGAATGGTAATATATATTTAACTAAAAAGGGGCGCTTGTTGGGGAATGAAGTTTTTCAAGCCTTTTTGGGTGTAGTTTAGTTGATATGATTCTTTATTGCTTTTTGATTGACACCATCCCCCTTTTTTTGATAATTTATTAGTATAATTAGCACTCGTTAACTGGGAGTGCTAACAGAGGTGATGAAAGTTGCTAACAGATCGTCAATTGTTGATTCTTCAGGTAATTGTTGATGACTTTATTCGATCTGCCCAACCAGTCGGCTCAAGAAGCTTGTCGAAAAAAGAGGAAATTTCCTTGAGTTCAGCTACGATTCGTAATGAGATGGCCGATCTTGAAGAGTTGGGGTTTATTGAAAAGACACATACCTCCTCAGGGCGTGTGCCGTCTGAAAAAGGGTATCGGTATTATGTCGATCATTTACTGTCCCCTCAGGTTTTAAACCAGCAAGATATATCGATTATTCAATCAATTTTTGCTGAGAAAATCTTTGAGTTTGAAAAAATTATTCAAAGATCCGCAAAAATATTATCTGAGCTAACCAATTACACTTCCATTGTACTAGGGCCAGCCGTTAGTATTAATAAGTTAAAAAGAATCCAAATCATTCCATTAAGCAAGGAAACAGCAGTGGCCATTTTTGTAACAGATACGGGCCATGTTGAAAACCGAACCTTTTCACTTCCGGCCTCTGTTGATGCAAGTGATATAGAAAAAACGGTAAATATATTAAATGATCGCTTATCAGGAGTTCCTCTTGAAGATTTGAACGATAAAATTTACAAGGAAGTGGCCATGCTTTTACGGCAGCATATTCATAATTACGATTTTATGATGCGTACGATAGCCGATTCCTTAAAAATGCCGATCGCTGAAAAATTATTCTTCGCTGGAAAAACAAATATGTTAAGTCAACCGGAATTTCACGATATTACAAAAATTCGCAGCCTGCTAATGATGATTGATCAAGAAGAATGGATTTATAATTTAATCAGAAACGACTCTGCCGGTATTCATGTTAAAATTGGCAGCGAAAATAATAATAGTGTAATGGATAATTGCAGCTTAATTACGGCTACTTATTCTGTGGGTGTAGAGAGTTTAGGGACTATTGCTATTTTGGGGCCAACAAGAATGGAATATTCACGTGTGATTAGTTTGCTAAAATTTTTAAGCAGGGATTTAACTTCGGTTTTAACAAAGCTGTATCAAAATAAATAGCACAGGTAATATTGAGTAAGGGTGAAATGCCTTTAAGATTTCACCCCCTTTCCATGCGCTATGTATTTTCCTATAAAATGTATCTAATCCTTTAAGGGAGGTGAGTAAGTTGACAAATGATAAAAATAATACAATCAATGAAGAAGTAGAAATGGAAAGTAAAGACCAAGTTGAACTTACCGAAGAAAATGCGGTTGAGGGTGTTTTTGCTGAGGCGGAATCGGCCAATCAAGTGGATATCAATCCCATTGATGAACAACTCCAAGAAATTCAACAGCTTAAAGAGAAGTTAGAGGAAGCGGATAATCGTTATCTACGACTTCAAGCCGATTTTGATAATTTCCGCCGTCGTACTAGATTAGATCTAGAAGCGAGTGAAAAATATAGAGCTCAAAAACTAATAACCGATTTACTACCGTCATTAGACAATTTTGAAAGAGCTATGAAAGTTGAAGCTGACAACGAACAATCCAAATCATTACTGCAAGGTATGGATATGGTGTATCGTGGCTTAATAGATGCCTTGAAAAAAGAAGGTGTTGAACCGATCGAAGCTGTTGGGAAAGAGTTTGATCCCCATCAACATCAGGCTGTTATGCAGGGTGAAGATGAGAATTATGGCTCCAATATTGTCACAGATGAATTTCAAAAAGGTTATCTATTAAAGGACAAAGTTATTCGCCCTTCAATGGTTAAAGTAAATCAATAATTCTACATATTATTAGGAGGAAAAGGCAATGAGTAAAATAATTGGTATTGACTTAGGTACAACAAACTCTTGTGTATCTGTACTTGAAGGCGGAGAACCAAAAGTAATTCCAAATCCTGAAGGAAATCGTACAACTCCATCGGTTATCGCGTTTAAAAATGGTGAGCGTCAAGTTGGGGAAGTGGCAAAACGCCAAGCTGTTACAAACCCTAATACAATCATTTCAATTAAACGCCATATGGGTACAAATTACAAAGTGGATATTGAAGGGAAAGAGTATACTCCACAAGAACTTTCTGCTATCATCCTGCAATATCTAAAATCATATGCCGAAGATTATCTTGGTGAGCCAGTAACTAAAGCTGTTGTTACCGTTCCGGCCTATTTTAATGATGCTGAGCGCCAAGCAACCAAGGATGCCGGTAAAATTGCTGGTCTAGAAGTAGAACGTATTATCAATGAGCCAACTGCTGCTGCACTCGCATATGGATTAGATAAAACGGAACAAGATCAAACGATTCTTGTTTATGACCTTGGTGGTGGTACATTTGACGTTTCTATTCTTGAATTAGGTGATGGCGTTTTCGAAGTTAAAGCAACAGCTGGTGATAATCGCCTTGGTGGGGACGATTTTGACCAAGTCATTATTGATTATTTAGTTGAACAATTTAAAAAGGAAAATGGCATTGATCTTTCACAAGATAAAATGGCTGTACAACGTTTAAAAGATGCAGCTGAAAAAGCGAAAAAGGACTTATCAGGTGTAGCTTCAACACAGATTTCCTTGCCATTTATCACAGCTGGAGCAGCTGGCCCACTTCATTTAGAAGTATCATTAACAAGAGCAAAATTTGATGAAATCACTGCTCACCTTGTTGAACGGACAATGGGTCCAGTTCGTCAAGCTCTTAGTGATGCAGGCTTGACTCCATCGCAAATTGACAAAGTTATTCTTGTTGGTGGTTCAACTAGAATTCCTGCAGTTCAAGAAGCGATTAAAAAAGCAACTGGTCAAGAACCACACCGTGGTGTTAACCCTGATGAGGTTGTGGCAATGGGTGCAGCTATCCAAGGCGGCGTAATCACTGGTGATGTAAAAGATGTTGTTTTACTAGACGTTACCCCATTATCACTTGGTATTGAAACAATGGGCGGCGTATTTACGAAGTTAATTGATCGTAATACAACGATCCCTACGTCTAAATCACAAGTGTTCTCAACAGCTGCAGACAGCCAAACTGCCGTTGATATTCATGTACTTCAAGGGGAACGTCCAATGGCAGCGAACAATAAAACGCTAGGACGCTTCCAATTAACGGATATTCCACCAGCACCACGTGGAGTACCACAAATTGAGGTTACATTTGATATTGATAAAAACGGTATCGTGAATGTTCGTGCTAAAGACCTTGGCACAAATAAAGAACAGCAAATTACGATTAAATCATCTACAGGTCTTTCTGATGATGAAATTCAAAAAATGGTTAGAGAAGCAGAAGAAAATGCAGAAGCAGATAAACAACGTAAAGAAGAAGTCGAACTTCGCAATGAAGCAGACCAACTTGTCTTTACAACAGAAAAAACATTAAAAGATCTTGAAGGTAAGGTTGATGCCGCTGAGGTTGCTAATGCAAATGATGCGAAGGAAGCATTGAAACAAGCAATCGAAAAGAACGATCTTAATGAAATCCGTTCTAAAAAGGATGCACTTCAAGAAATTGTTCAAGCCTTAACCGTGAAGCTTTATGAGCAAGCAGCACAAGCACAGCAAGCACAACAAGGCGGCCAAGAGGGCGCTCCTAAAGATGATAATGTTGTTGATGCGGAATTTGAAGAAGTTAAGGATGACAAATAAGCCATAAGTATATAAACAACTCACGGAAAAGGTCAAAGTCAGACTAGGGGCTTTGGCTTTTTCTCTGTGATAGAGCAGTATTTTTATTGCAATGTAGTTCTTAAGGGTGTTAGAATAATCTTTATGTGACAGATTCGGGAGTGGGTAATCATGAGTAAACGGGATTACTATGAGGTGCTTGGTGTTAGTAAGAGTGCTTCAAAGGATGAAATAAAAAAAGCGTATCGAAAGTTATCTAAACAATATCATCCAGATATTAATAAAGAGCCAGATGCCGCAGATAAATTTAAGGAAATTGCTGAAGCATATGAAGTGCTAAGCGATGAACAAAAAAAGGCACATTATGACCAATTCGGCCATACAGACCCGAACCAAGGCTTTGGCGGTGGTGCTGATTTTGGCGGCGGTTTTGGTGGGTTTGAAGATATTTTTAATACTTTCTTCGGCGGTGGCGGGGGTGCGAGAAGACGTGACCCTAATGCGCCAAGACAAGGTGCCGACCTACAGTATACAATGACTGTTTCTTTTGAAGAAGCAGCGTTTGGAAAAGAAACAGATATTGAAATTCCACGAGAAGAAACATGTACTACATGCAGCGGATCCGGTGCAAAGCCCGGGACTAAACCTGAGACGTGTCAGCACTGTCATGGTACTGGGCAATTAAATGTGGAGCAAAATACTCCATTTGGTAGAATTGTTAATCGTCGCACATGTAATTACTGTAATGGTACGGGGAAAGAAATTAAACAAAAATGTTCAACCTGTGGCGGTAAAGGGAAAGTGCAGAAACGCAAAAAGATTCATGTTAAAATTCCAGCAGGTATTGATGATGGTCAGCAGCTTCGCATGGCTGGTCAAGGAGAAGGTGGATTCAATGGTGGTCCGGCTGGTGATCTCTATGTCGTATTCCAAGTACGCCCGCATGAGTTTTTTGAAAGAGATGGCGATGATATTTATTGTGAAATGCCAATTACTTTTGTTCAAGCTGCGTTGGGTGATGAGATTGAGGTACCTGCATTAAATGGGAAAGTAAAGCTTAAAATTCCAGCTGGTACACAAACAGGTAAAAAATTCCGCTTGAAAGGGAAGGGTATTCCGAATGTGCGCGGATATGGTGTAGGGGACCAATATATTATTGTTCGTATCCTAACACCAACGAAGCTTACAGACAAACAAAAGCAGCTTCTAAGGGAATTTGCAGATATTAGTGGCAAATCTCCAATCGGTGAACACGAAGAAGGATTTTTCTCAAAAGTAAAACGTGCTTTTAAAAGCGAGTAAGGATGGAGTTGGTAGAATGAAGTGGTCAGAAATTAGTATCCACACAACAAACGAGGCGATCGAACCTATTTCTAATATATTGCATGAGGCTGGGGCGAGCGGTGTAGTCATTGAAGATCCATTAGAATTGACGAAAGAAAGGGAGGATCAATTCGGAGAAATCTACCAACTCAATCCAGATGATTATCCAGAGGAAGGCGTCATGGTAAAAGCCTATCTGCCAGTAAACAGTTTTCTAGGCGAGACCGTTGAGGCAATCAAGGAATCGATTAATAATCTTATCATTTACGATATTGACTTAGGATTAAATCATGTAACAATTAGTGAAGTAAACGAAGAAGAATGGGCAACAGCATGGAAGAAATATTATAACCCTGTTAAAATCTCTGAGAAATTTACGATTGTCCCAACATGGGAGATTTATGAACCGGTTAACAGTGATGAATTAATCATTGAATTAGACCCTGGAATGGCATTTGGAACAGGGACCCACCCAACCACAGTTTTGTGTATCCAGGCCCTTGAAAGAATTGTCCAGCCGGGTGATCGAGTCATTGATGTTGGAACAGGTTCGGGAGTCCTTAGTATTGCCGCAGCGATGCTTGGGGCCGAGGATGTAAGAGCATATGATCTTGATGAAGTAGCAGTAAAATCAGCAAAGTTAAATATCAAGTTAAATAAGGTAAGCAAAACTGTCTCCATCTCCCAGAACAATCTTTTAGATGGTGTCGAGGAAAAATCTGCCGATGTAATTGTCGCTAATATTTTAGCGGAAGTTATTTTAAGATTTACGGATGATGTTGCCCGAGTTGTTAAGCCAGGTGGAACCTTTATTGCATCTGGAATTATTCAACCGAAGAAAGATCTGGTGAAAGATGCACTTCTAGGAGCAGGTTTTGAAATTTCCGAAACCATTCTTATGGAAGATTGGGTTGCGATTATTGCTAAAAGGAAATAGTAAATTGTAAAAAGGGGTAATTGGAACCCCTTTTTATTTTTCTAACTTTTAAGATGGGCTTATTTTTAGTAAAATAAAGAGTAAAAAGTTTTGAGAGGGTGCAATTGTGTGCAACGCTACTTTGTAAAACAACTAGCAAATGATAATCATTTTTTCATTGATGAGGAAGACCGCCATCATATTGTGAAGGTCATGCGGATGCAAATTGGCGATCAAATTATTTGCGTTGATTCAGAAGGAAAACAAGCTGTTTGCCGGCTTGCAGAAATTACCGATTCAAGTGTTGTTGCAGACGTTGTACAATGGAAGGATGAGATTACTGAGCTTCCTATCTACATTACCATTGCAAGTGGTCTGCCTAAAGGGGACAAGTTGGAGTGGATTGTTCAAAAGGGTACAGAACTTGGTGCACATAAGTTTCTCCCATTCACAGCCGCCCGCTCGGTAGTTAAATGGGATGAAAAAAAGAGTGCCAAGAAGATAGACAGATGGCAAAAAATTGCTAAAGAAGCTGCGGAACAATCCCATCGGGCTTTTATGCCAGAAATCCTTAGCCCGATGAGTTTTAAAGCCATGCTTGAAAAAAGTAAAGATTTTCATTATAAATTAGCTGCCTTTGAAGAGGAAAGTAGAAACGGCGAAACGTCTATTTTCTCTGCGACCCTCAAAAAAATAAAAAAAGGGGAATCACTCCTTTTGGTTTTTGGACCAGAGGGTGGTTTAGCGGATGATGAGGTACAGCTTTTAAAGGCTCATGGGTTTGGTTTATGCGGATTAGGACCAAGAATTTTAAGAACGGAAACGGCTCCATTGTATTCACTTGCGGCCATTTCCTATCATTTTGAACTATTGAGGTGAGATTTAAATGGCAACAGTTGCGTTTCATACACTAGGGTGTAAAGTAAACCATTATGAAACAGAGGCCATCTGGCAGTTGTTTAAACAAGAAGATTATGATCGGGTTGATTTTGAAGCCATTTCGGATGTTTATATTATTAATACATGTACGGTTACGAATACAGGGGATAAGAAAAGCCGTCAGGTAATTCGGCGTGCTGTTAGGAGAAACCCTGATGCGGTAATATGTGTAACAGGCTGTTATGCTCAAACATCGCCAGCTGAAATTATGGCGATACCCGGTGTTGATATTGTCGTGGGTACACAAGACCGTGTAAAAATGCTTGAATATATTGAACAATTTAAAGCAGAACGTCAGCCAATTAATGGCGTAGGCAATATTATGAAAAACCGCGTTTATGAAGAACTTGATGTACCATCCTTTACGGACAGAACGCGAGCCTCTTTAAAAATTCAAGAGGGCTGCAACAATTTCTGTACCTTCTGTATTATTCCATGGGCCCGCGGTCTAATGAGATCACGCGATCCGAAAGAAGTTATTCACCAAGCCCAGCAGCTGGTGGATGCAGGTTACAAAGAAATTGTTTTAACAGGCATTCATACTGGCGGGTACGGAGAAGACATGAAAGATTATAACCTTGCCGCTCTCCTTCGTGATTTAGAAGCTGAAGTAAGAGGTTTGGAACGGCTTCGTATTTCCTCGATTGAAGCAAGTCAAATTACGGATGAAGTAATCGAAGTCATTAATCAATCCAATATCGTTGTCCGGCATTTGCATATTCCGATTCAATCCGGCTCAAATTCTGTATTAAAACGGATGCGCCGTAAATATACAATGGAGTTCTTTGGTGATAGACTTGAGCGTCTGAAGGAAGTCCTTCCTGGTCTTGCGGTCACTTCTGATGTAATTGTTGGCTTCCCTGGAGAAACAGAGGAAGAGTTTATGGAAACGTATAATTTTATTAAAGACCATAAATTTTCCGAACTCCATGTTTTTCCATATTCTAAACGGACGGGTACACCTGCTGCACGGATGGAAGATCAAGTAGACGAAGAAGTGAAAAATGAACGGGTTCACCGTCTAATTTCCCTTTCTGATCAACTTGCAAAGGAATACGCTTCCCTTTTTGAAGGTGATGTTTTGGAAGTGATTCCTGAAGAAGAGTACAAGGAGCGACCTGATTCAGGCTTATATATGGGTTATTCAGATAACTATTTGAAAGTAGTTTTCCCAGCTACTGAAGAGATGATTGGTAAAATTGTTAAAGTGAAAATTACGAAATCCGGCTATCCGTACAATGAAGGCCAATTTGTAAAAGTGGTCGAAGATACAGCGTTAATTAAAGAAGAAGTGTTTAATAAAGAAGAAGCAGCCATTTAAGGAAAAAGGACCTAACCAGGTCCTTTTTGTTTTTGGGTATACTAGGTTCAGCAACAACTTTCTTTCTAAACCGAAAGCGGAGGGATTATTTTTATATGACTACTACAAATGTTGCTGGAATGATTGACCACACCTTGCTTAAACCGGAAACAACAAAACAACAAATAGAAACCCTTTGCCAAGAGGCGAAGGAGTATAAATTTTATTCCGTTTGTGTAAATCCAACCTGGGTAAGCACTGCTAAAGAATTATTAGCCAACAGTGGTGTGAAGATTTGTACGGTAATCGGGTTCCCTTTAGGTGCTACAACCTCTGAAACAAAGGCATTTGAAACAAAAAATGCAATTGAACATGGGGCTGATGAAGTGGATATGGTCATTAATATCGGTGCATTAAAGGACAAAAACGATGAGCTAGTGGAAAGTGATATCCGTGCGGTTGTGGAAGCAGCTAAGGCTAGCGCCCTAACGAAAGTAATCATAGAAACAAGCCTGTTAACGAACGAAGAGAAAATACGGGCATGTAAGCTAGCAGTAAACGCAGGTGCTAATTATGTAAAAACCTCGACTGGATTTTCTACTGGTGGAGCAACGGTTGAGGATATTGCTCTCATGAGACAAACAGTAGGGCCGGAAATCGGGGTTAAAGCCTCTGGTGGTGTACGAAGTACTGCGGATGCCCAAAAATTGATTGTGGCTGGTGCTACGAGGCTTGGAGCCAGTGCAGGTGTTTCGATTGTTAAAGGATTAGAGGTAACATCTAATTATTAACAAGATGTGAGTTCCCTTTTAACATGAGTATGAGGAGTTAGCAGATCTATTAGAGCTGGAAAAAGCAAGGGCTGGAAACTCTGAGGAGTTGGCAGTTTACGTAGGGATTTGGGATGAAAAATCAGGCAAAAGCCGAAGTAGAAGGGGTCTACGTAGGGATTTGAGCTGAAAAAATAGTCAAAAGCCGAAGTAGAAAGCGTCTATGTAGGGATTTGAGCTAAAAAATCAGGCAAAAGCCGAAGTAGAAAGCGTCTACGTAGGGATTTAAGCTAAAAAATCAGTCAAAAGCCGAAGTAGAAAGCGTCTACGTAGGGATTTAAGCTGAAAAATCAGGCAAAAGCCGAAGTAGAAAGCGTCTACGTAGGGATTTAAGCTGAAAAATTAGTCAAAAGCCGAAGTAGAAAGCGTCTACGTAGGGATTTGAGCTAAAAAATCAGGCAAAAGCCGAAATAGAAAAGCATATCACCGAAGGGATGTGGAACTTGCCCTCCAGGCAATCATGCACACCCCCTTAATGTAAAGCTTATAGCGTAAACAAAGACAGCCATTTCGCCGTCCTTTTTACGTCTTCGGTTTTCTATCATGCAAAAACAAAATCATCTCACCAAACCTTGTGGCAAAGGGTAAGACAAGTAAGGAGGTCGCCACATTAAAAATAACACTAATATGCGCCAATTGGACATTTTTTTCGCTAGCAAGGAGTGCTGCATTTTCTGTCAAAAGCGGAATCAGCGGGATAAAAACTAATACACCAAATACATTGAGCCAGACATGGGCAAATGCCGCCAGTCTTGATTCTTTTCCTCCACCTATCGATGCAAAAATAGCTGTGATACAGGTGCCGATGTTTGCACCAAGGACAATCGCAATCCCAGCATCAAGCTGCAGCAGCCCTGCAGTTAAAAAACCCATTGCAATCCCTGTCATCGCTGTACTCGATTGGATGATAGATGTTAGAACAGTTCCCGTAAAGAGACTTAAGATTATATTTTCATTTATTGACAATATAAATTTGTTGATAAATGGCATCGTTGTTAAAGGCTGGGCCAATAATTCGAATCCTTTCATCGCTGTGAACACGGAAGCAATCCCTAAAAGAAGCATTCCAATACTTCGTGCTTTTTTATTTTTAAATAAAATGAGCAGGGCACCAATGATGGCAAGCGGAACAAGGATTGCATCCAAATCAAAGGTAATTAATTCAGTCTTAAAGGTTGTTCCAATATTAGTGCCTAGGATAATACCAATCGACTGAGGGAAGGTCATAATTCTGGCCGAAATTAATCCTATCGTAATAACCATAACAGCAGAACTGCTTTGCAGCAGGGCAGTAATGAACGTCCCTGTTAACATTCCTTTTAGTGGTGTACTGGTTAACTTGATCAACCATGATTTTAATTTATTGGCTGACAAATTAAATAGCCCAAACCTAATAATTGTCATACCAAAAATAAATAATAATATACAAAGAACAAATAATAATATGTATAACATTGTACTGGCCCCCTCCGTTCATTCTATGGTCTTTTGGGGAGGGACATGCCATTTTTTAGACAAGGCATCATGATATTTGCATAAAAATTAAAAAGCTCGTTTTATCCTAGCGAAATTCAGTTGACCTTGTATCAAGGTTATATTATAATTGCAAGGTACATGGATTGAATGTTAGTGTGTTGTGTTTCGGAGGGAGGGAAAGAGAATGTCTAAAACCGTCGTTCGTAAAAACGAATCGCTTGAAGATGCTCTTCGTCGCTTCAAACGTACAGTATCAAAAACTGGTACTTTGCAAGAGGCAAGAAAGCGCGAATTTTATGAAAAGCCAAGTGTAAAACGTAAGAAAAAGTCTGAAGCAGCTAGAAAACGTAAGTTTTAAGAGAGGGTGTATTACATGAGTCTTCTCGAGCGTTTGAACAATGATATGAAACAAGCGATGAAAAATAAGGAAAAAGACAAACTTTCAGTCATTCGGATGGTTAAAGCTTCATTGCAAAATGAAGCCATTAAGCTCAGTACAAAAGAGCTTTCCGAAGATACGGAGTTAACAGTCCTTTCTCGCGAAGTAAAACAACGCAAAGACTCCCTCCATGAATTTGATAAGGCTGGTCGTCAGGACCTAGTTGATAAATTGCGTACGGAACTCGAAATTCTCGAGCTGTATTTACCGAAACAGCTTTCGGAAGAAGAGTTGTCAGAAGTCGTGAAAGAAACGATTGCTGAGGTCGGAGCAAAATCAAAAGCAGAAATGGGAAAAGTGATGGCTGCTATTATGCCTAAAGTAAAGGGTAAAGCAGATGGTTCGCTCGTTAATAAATTTGTACAACAACACCTTTCATAGTATTCTGACATAAAGACTATAGGCTCTTTGCTTATAGTCTTTTTACATTCTATCGTAAAGTTGAAACCTTTTTGACTCTTAAACGTAATAAGTATAGACAGATAGGAAGGAAAGAAGGGGGGGGGGCCTTGAATGATCGAATTTCTCACTGACCCAATTGTTGTAACCGTTCTCCTAACGATTGCTGGAGTTGGCATTGTCATCGAGCTTTTTTCAGCAAAGTTTGGGGTGGCAGCATTTATTGGGATATTAGCGCTTATTTTATTCTTTTATGCACATTTTCAAGCAGGTCTTGCAGGTTATGGCACATTATTTTTATTCGTGGCTGGGATTTTACTTATTTTCTTGGAATTTTTTTTGCCAGGGGCTGTTTCTGGAACACTTGGTGTTGCTGCCTTAATTTTAAGTCTTTTTTTAGCAGGAGAAAATGCCATAGAAATCGGCGTCTCTATCTTAATAGCTCTGTTTATTTCCACCATTGTTTTCTTTATGATGATTAAGATTTTCGGTAAAAAGCTTGTTCTTTTTAATAAAATGGTATTGTTTGATTCAGCTAGAAAAGAAGATGGGTATGTTTCAAATGTAAACCGGACGGATTTATTGGGGAAAGAGGGTATAACTTTAACTATTTTACGTCCAGCTGGAACCATTGTTATAAATAATGAACGAATCGATGCTGTAAGTGAAGGCGGCTTTATTGAGCAAGACGCCAAAGTTAAAGTAATTGAGGTTGAAGGTGCCCGAATTGTTGTTCGAGAAGTCTAAAAATCATAGGGGGTATTATTAAATGGATATTGTTTCCGGTGGTACTATTTTTATCATTGCAGTTGTTGTCATCGCCGTAATCTTTTTTGGAATTTTATTATCGTTTGTACCAGTTATGCTCTGGATTTCCGCACTCGCTGCAGGAGTCCGCATTAGTATTTTCACATTAGTTGGTATGAGGCTCAGAAGAGTAACGCCAAGCAGAGTCGTTAATCCACTTATTAAGGCCCATAAAGCTGGTTTAAATGTTACGACTAATCAGCTTGAAAGCCATTACCTAGCAGGTGGGAATGTGGACAGAGTGGTTAATGCCCTCATTGCTGCACATCGTGCTAATATTGAATTATCCTTTGAACGGTGTGCTGCCATCGACCTTGCTGGACGGGATGTTTTAGAAGCAGTACAAATGAGTGTCAATCCAAAGGTCATTGAAACGCCATTTATCGCTGGTGTTGCTATGAACGGGATTGAGGTAAAAGCAAAAGCAAGAATTACTGTTCGTGCCAATATTGAACGTCTTGTTGGTGGTGCAGGGGAAGAAACAGTTGTTGCTCGTGTAGGTGAGGGGGTTGTCTCAACAATTGGGTCATCGGACAGTCATAGTAAGGTATTGGAAAATCCTGATTTAATTTCGCAAACGGTTCTGTCAAAGGGGCTTGATGCCGGTACAGCCTTTGAAATTCTGTCGATTGATATCGCTGATGTGGATATCGGTAAGAACATTGGTGCTGAATTACAAACAGAACAAGCCGAAGCGGATAAGAAAATTGCTCAGGCTAAAGCTGAAGAACGACGGGCAATGGCCGTGGCTCTAGAGCAAGAAATGAAAGCAAAGGTGCAGGAAATGAGAGCGAAAGTTGTGGAAGCAGAAGCAGAAGTACCACTGGCCATGGCTGAAGCCCTTAAATCAGGTAATATTGGTGTAATGGACTATATGAATTTTAAAAACATCTCTGCTGATACTGAAATGAGAGGCTCTATTGGAAAAATAACCGGTGAGAAGAAGGATGAAAAGTAAAACCCACTTTGGTTAAAAAAAGGAGGGGATGATTAGTGGAAACGATATTATTCTTGATTATTGTCGGTATCCTATCGACTATTTTTGGCAAGGGAAAACGTAAAGGAACTCCATCCGCCAAAAGACCGTTTTCAACAAATAGCAAGGATATTCGCACCATCTTTAAAGAGCTCACTAATTATGAGCCTAGCAAAACAAGTCCGATTAATTCAGAACTCAAAGTCGAATCAATAAATAATAACCTGCAAGATCTTGAAAAAGAGTATCAACAAGTTAGACAAGAGTCTGAAATCAGCCGTATTGGGATGGCCGCATCAAGGCAAATAGCAGAAAAAAACAATGACCAACCGATAATGAATAAACCGGAAGATAACGAAACTGTTATTTTTGAAAAACCAGATGCAAACACATTGGTGAATGGAATTATATGGTCAGAGATACTGGGTGAGCCACGCTCAAAAAAACCCTATATGACAAAAAGACGCTAAGTTAAACCATGAATCTAAAGAAAAAGGTGTGCTAGAACCCCCTTTCATTTCATAAATATGAGATGAAAGGGGGTTCTTTTTTATGGCAAAAAATTGGGCCGGGCGGGTTCGAAACTGGATGGCTAATAAAATGGATCTTCCTCAAGATGTCATGATGGATTTACCTCGAATTACCATGATTGGACAAATCCATATTTATGTTGAAAATCACCGTGGCCTGCTGGCCTTTACCGATAAAGAACTCCGTTTGTTGCTAAAGCAAGGCCAATTATTGATCAAAGGTAAATCATTTGTGATCAAAACCATTTTACCTGAAGAAATTTTACTTGAAGGAAAAATTGATCAGGTCATTTATATAAATGAAAATGCGGGAGGAACAAAATGAAGAACCAGTGGATTGAATTTTTATTTGGCAGAGTTACCGTAAAAGTATCAGGAAAGGGACTTGAACGATATTTAAATGTACTATCAAGAAACGGCTTACATATTTGGAATGTAAAAAGACATGGAACAGAAACGATTACATTTAAAATGAGGCTTCAAGATGCTTTAAGAATTAGACAGTATGCGCGACAAAGTAAGTGTAAAGTTTCCTTTTTACAGCGAAGTGGAGCACCATTTTTATTAAGAAGACTGTTAAAAAATAGCGGCTTTTTGCTAGGAGCAGCCGCCTTTTTATTCATCATTTTGTTCTTATCCAATATGATTTGGGGAATTGAAATAAAAGGGGCAAAACCAGCTACCGAGTATCAAATTCGCAAAGAGTTGGACAAGATGGGGGTGAAAATTGGCAAAGTACAATTTTTTGTAGAAAATGTTGAAGGCATTCAAAGACAATTAACCAATAATATTGGCGCTCTTACATGGGTTGGTGTGGAATTAAAGGGGACGACCTATCATTTACAAGTAGTTGAAAAGAATGAGCCAAAAAAGCCAGAGCAATTAGCACCGCAAAATCTCATTGCAAAAAAGAAAGCCATTATTGTGAGGCGGTTTGTTGAAAAGGGACAACCGGTCGTTGATATTAATGACCACGTGGTAGAAGGACAATTACTAGTATCGGGAGTATATGGGCAAGAAGGGGGCCCGTCTGAATTGGTAGCGGCTAAAGGAGAGGTATGGGGAGAAACTTGGTATAAAAGTCATGTTGAGCTGCCCTTGGTCACCAATTTTCAGGTATATAATGGCAAGGAAGAACAGAAGCATTCATTGTTACTTGGTAAATTAGAAATACCAGTTTGGGGCTTTGGAAAAACCAAGTTCAATAAATATGAAATAGAAAAGAACGTTCATAAAATTCATTTTTTTAAATGGGAACTGCCGATTTCTTATATGAATCAAACGATTCGCGAGCGGGAAGAGTTTCAGCGTACTTATTCAAATAAAGAGGCAGAAGAAATGGCAATGGAGCTAGCAAAAAAACAAATAAAAAGCAACTTAGATGAAGATGCTATCATTAAAGATGAAAAAATTTTACACAAAGCATTTGAAAATGGTAAAGTTATACTAGACATCCATTTTAAGATAAATGAAAACATTGCTGTTGGACAACCAATATCCAAGGAGACTCCTGAATGACAGAAAAATTAACTACGATAAATGTACAACTAGAAAATCCAACAGAGGCCGTTAATCTGCTGGGGAATTCTGACCAAAATTTAAAAATTATTGAACAAGAGCTTAGTGTTTCCATCATCACAAGGGGGGAATCTGTCAGCCTGTCAGGCGATGAAGACAAGGTCATCCTGGCTGAACAAATTATTGACAGATTAATTTTTGTGATTCGAAAGGGAATTACTATTGGTCAAAGAGATGTCCTTTATGCGATCCAAATGGCGCAAAAAGGGATGCTCGATTATTTTGTGAATTTGTACGATGAAGAAATTGCTAAAAATGTCAAAGGGAAAGCCATTCGCATTAAAACACTTGGTCAAAAACAATATGTGACGGCCATAAAGAAAAATGATCTTGTGTTTGGGATTGGACCTGCTGGAACAGGTAAAACCTATCTTGCTGTTGTAATGGCAGTAAACGCCCTTAAAAGCGGGCAGGTAAACAAAATTATTTTAACTAGACCAGCAGTGGAAGCCGGTGAGAGTCTTGGATTCCTGCCGGGTGATTTAAAAGAAAAGGTCGATCCCTATTTACGACCTTTGTACGATGCCCTCAACGACGTCCTAGGGGCAGAACATACACAGAGGCTAATTGAACGTGGCACTATTGAAATCGCTCCGCTTGCCTATATGAGGGGCCGTACATTGGATGATGCCTTTGTGATTTTAGATGAAGCACAAAATACCACTCATGCCCAAATGAAAATGTTCTTGACCAGGCTTGGCTTTGGATCAAAAATGGTGATTACGGGCGATCAAACACAAATAGATTTACCTAAGGGTGCTAAATCGGGCTTAAAAGTTGCAGGGGAAATATTACAAAATGTAAACGGTATTTCATTTATCTTTTTAGAACAAAGTGATGTGGTCCGTCATCCGCTTGTCGGCAGAATTATTGCAGCCTATGAGAAAAGGGATAACCAAGATGCCAAGTAAGGGGTAAACCTATTTAGGTTTATCCCTTTTTCAATAATTCTCAAGTAATGTAGTGTATCTTTTTTAAAAACGTGAAACTTTACATAAAAACTGTTATCATTTTACATAAAGCACGTTTTCAATAATAAACTGTCTATTCTATCGTTATAACAATGATTTGTGAGCCGTGGTTGGAGGGATTTAGTTGGATAAACTACAACAGTACTTCATACGGATACGAAAGTTACTCGATATTACTTTTTTTCGGATCCTTTTTTTTCTTGTATTAGGAATTGTTCTAATCGGAGCTATGTACAGTAACGTAAAGCCAGAAAAAATGGAACTAAGCTTGTTTTCGGTGGCTGAAAAAACGATTCGTTCCCCAGGGACTGTGGAGGATAAGCAAAGTACTGAAAATAAGCGGAAAGATGCTCTTGACCAAGTTCAAGATGTATATGCCTTAAAAAAAGAGTATACACAAAACAGAGTGGATTTAATCACGTCGATTTTTCAATCAGCAATAGAAGTCAATGATGAATTCAAAGCAGAAATGAAGAAACAAGAAGAACTTGCTGAGGAAAAACCTGTAGCCGAGCAACCGAACGTAACAGATAAAGTGACAAGTTTAAAAACAAAACTGACTTCTAGTGTTTCAAAGGATTTATCGAATCAAGTATTTTCTTCCTTAGTCCAGGCTAGCAATGATGATTTGTCGATTGCAAAGGATTTAACCGTTACAGCTATTAACAATGTTATGACAAGAAGAATTTCTACAGATGAAGTGGAAAATGCTAAAAAAAGGGTAGAAGAGGAATTAAAATATACAAGTTTAAATGATAATTTAAAATTGGCTGCGATTGATTTAGGTAGATATGCTGTTATCCAAAATGAATTTTATGATCCGATTGCAACAAAAGAGCGTAGGCAGCAGGCAGCTGAAAGTGTCGAACCTGTAAAAATCCTTCAAGGCCAGATAATTGTTGAAGCAGGTGAATTAATTAACCAGGATATTTATCGACAATTAAAATTGGTAGGTCTTTTAAATAATGAAAAATCTTATAAACCATTTACTGGATTAGTGGTGTTAATCACCCTTCTTCTCTCGGCAATTTATTACTATTTTTATCAAATGAAATCTCTTCCAGAGAAACGGCAGACCTACTTGTTATTGTTTGGTATAATCTTCATACTGTCAATATTCATTATGAAGATTATTAGTATGCTGCAAATTTTTAATTTTGCTGGTATTGGCTATATATTCCCAGCCGCAATGGGGGGGATGCTAATCAAGATTTTGATTGATGAAAAGCTTGCCATTCTCATGTCAATCGTTATGGCGGTTTGTGGAAGCATCCTATTCAATGAAGGAATCACAGGTACTCTTAACTTTTCAGAAGGAATTTATATCATCTTTAGTGCTTTAACAGCAATCTTGTTTTTGAACAAACAGAACCAACGCTCAAAAATATTACAAGCCGGCACATTTTCGGCCGGTGTCAATGTTTTTACAATTGTAGCGTTAATGCTGCTGCCAAACGGACAGTTTTCAGGGATTGAATATGGGTCCTATTTAATTACCGCACTCGTTTCTGGTATTGGTTCTGCCGTATTAACGATTGGATTACTGCCATTCTTTGAGGCTAGTTTTGGGATTCTGTCAACGATGAGGTTAATCGAGCTTTCCAATCCTAACCATCCGCTTCTTAGAAAAATTCTAATGGAAGCTCCTGGAACGTATCACCATAGCGTGATGGTCGCCAATTTAGCTGAATCTGCCTGTGAGGCGATTGGGGCTAATGGGCTTCTAGCTAGAGTGGGAAGCTATTACCATGACATTGGGAAAACAAAAAGACCGAATTTTTTTATCGAAAACCAAATGCATCATGATAATCCCCATGATCGACTGCCGCCCGATAAGAGTGCGAATATCATTCTTGCTCATGTCACAGATGGTTCAACTATTTTAAAAAAATACCATATGCCTAAAGAAATTATTGATATTGCCGAGCAGCACCATGGGACAACATTGCTTAAATTCTTTTACCATAAGGCACTGCAAAATGATGCTGATATTAGAGAAGAAGAGTTTCGTTATTCCGGTCCAAAGGCGCAGACAAAAGAGTCTGCAGTGGTTGGCATTGCAGATAGTGTAGAAGCTGCTGTACGGTCGTTATCACAGCCTACTCCTGAATTAATTGAATCGCTTGTAAAGAAAATTGTGGCAGATCGACTGCAGGACGATCAATTAAACGAATGTGATATCACCATTAAAGAAATAGAGACAGTATCTCACGCGTTATGTGAGACATTAAAGGGGATTTTCCACTCAAGGATTGAATACCCTGAATTGACAAAAACAAAGAAGGTGAAGCAAGCATGACGCTACTCATAGATTGTATCGACGAAACGAATGAATTATCAGAACAACAAATGCTTGAAATCGAAAGGTTAATCAATTTTGCAGCAAAAAAATTAACCATTGAGGATCACAGCGAAGTATCGGTTACCTTTGTTTCAAATGAGAGAATTCAAGAAATTAACCGAGAATATCGTGATAAGGACGCCGTAACAGATGTTATCTCTTTTGCGATGGAAGAGCTTGGTGAAGGAGAAGTAGAATTAACAGGCGTAGAAATGCCACGTGTCCTAGGGGATATTATTATTTCCATTCCAAGGACAAGGGAACAAGCTGAGGAATATGGACATTCCTTTCAACGAGAATTGGGTTTTCTCGCTGTACATGGTTTCCTCCATCTTTTAGGGTATGACCATATGACAGTGGATGAGGAAAAAGTAATGTTTACATTGCAAAAGGAAATTTTAAATGAGTATGGACTCACAAGATAAACATCAAAGGTTCCCATTAATTAATGCATTTTCGTTTGCCTTCACAGGTATTCTAACTGCACTTAGAATGGAAAGAAATATGCGGATCCATCTCATATCCTCGGCAATTGTGTTGGTTTTCTCCATTTATTTTTCGATTACAAAAATAGAATGGGCACTCATCCTTTTCGCCATTGGAGGGATGTTAGCCTTAGAATTAATAAATTCGGCCATTGAACGGGTGGTGGATCTCGTTACAAGCGATTATCATCCACTGGCAAAACAGGCAAAGGATATGGCAGCAGGAGCGGTCTTGATTTATGCCGCTCTTTCAGTTGTAATTGGAACCATCATCTTTTTACCGTACGTTCTTAAATTGTTTTAAACAGATAGAATTTTTGGTGAAATTCACCGATTTGAAAAGAATTTACGAATTAGGTAAAATGGAAAAATCAACTTTAATTTTGAAGACAAGTTGATTTATGAGAAAATTCTAATTTTTTAAAATTTTTTATTACTTTTTTGCTACAAGTAATGATTTTCTCGTGATTTTACGGTAAAATAAAGAAACAGCAGATTTTTTTGCTGGAAGGGAAGAGTTTCGTGAACATCGAACAATTAATTCAAGAAGCAAAGAGTGCAAGAGAAAGGGCTTATGTTCCTTATTCTAAATTTGGCGTAGGAGCAGCACTTTTAACAACAGATGGAAAAGTATACCATGGATGTAATATTGAGAATGCTGCTTACAGTATGTGCAACTGTGCAGAACGCACAGCTCTTTTTAAAGCCTATTCAGAAGGTGATCGAAATTTTGAGATGCTCGCCATTGTTGCCGACACAGAACGCCCTTGTTCCCCATGCGGTGCATGCCGTCAAGTAATTTCTGAACTATGTCCAAGCGGCATGAAGGTAGTTTTAACAAACCTTAAAGGGGATAGAAAAGAAATGACGGTGGCAGAATTATTGCCAGGTGCCTTTTCATCGGAGGATTTACATGTTAAATAATGGGAATGGAAACGCATACAAATCAGGGTTCATTTCAATCATTGGCCGTCCAAACGTTGGGAAATCAACCTTCCTTAATCGGGTAATTGGTCAAAAAATTGCAATTATGAGTGATAAACCCCAAACTACTCGTAACAAAATTCAAGGGGTATTATCACTACCTGACGCACAAATGATTTTTATTGATACACCAGGCATCCATAAACCAAAACATAAATTGGGCGATTTTATGATGAAGGTAGCACAAAACACGCTAAAAGAAGTTGATTTGATTTTATTTATGGTAAATGCTGAAGAAGGATTTGGTCGTGGTGAAGAATTTATTTTAGAAAAATTTCAAACAGTAAACACACCAATCTTTCTCGTCATTAATAAAATTGATCAAATTCACCCTGATCAACTGCTGCCTATTATTGAATCATATAAAGAAAAATATGACTTTAAAGAGATTGTTCCGATCTCAGCTCTCGAAGGAAATAATATCGACCGGCTATTACAACAAATAAAAGCATTTTTGCCTGAAGGTCCGCAATATTATCCTGCTGACCAGGTAACCGATCATCCAGAACGGTTCATTATTACCGAACTGATAAGGGAAAAAGCACTACACCTAACAAGAGAAGAAATTCCACATTCTTTGGCTGTTGTACTAGATAAAATGGAGCGGCGCGAGGGCAAGGATATTATTCATGTGATGGCTACTATCATTGTCGAGCGAGATTCACAAAAGGGTATTATTATTGGTAAGCAAGGAAGTATGCTGAAAGAAATTGGCAAGCGGGCCCGTGTAGATATTGAAAATCTTCTTGGGTCAAAGGTATTTTTAGAGCTATGGGTTAAAGTGCAAAAGGATTGGCGCAATAAGATGTCCCAACTCCGAGATTATGGCTTCAATGAAGATGAATACTAATATGAATCCTAATTAAAATATTAGCTAACTTATAAGATTATGCATGGACAACATTAACAAATAATTCGTCTTATGATTTTAGCAAAGGCAGGCTATGATAGTAATAAGGTTTGGGATAACACTTTAGGCTAGTCTAATTAATGAAAGGTGGGGTTTTCGATGATGGATTTTACGTGGAAAGTATTCCTCCAGACAGGTAATATTGACACCTATCTTCTCTTCAAAGAGCTTGAGAAGGAAAACCAAGAAATACCCGGAAATCTGAATGAAGAGCTAGCACAAATCGATTTTCCCGTTTCATAAGTTTGTTTTCGCGCGACTTAAGAAGGTGACATGAATGCTTCAGAAGTGTGAAGGCATCGTGATTAGAACAACTGATTATGGTGAAAATAATAAAATAGTGACACTTTATACAAGGGAGTGGGGTAAGGTTGGCGTTATGGCCCGTGGAGCTAAAAAGCCTAACAGCCGACTTACTGGGATTACTCAGCTGTTTACACATGGATATTTTCTCCTGCAAAGAGGTTCAGGTCTCGGAAGTATGCAACAGGGTGAAATGGTTACGTCCATGCGGTCGATTGGTGAGGACATTTTTTTAACTGCTTATGCGAGTTATATTGTTGAACTAACAGATAAATGTACAGACGATAATAAACCAAACCCATTTCATTTTGAATTACTTTATCAAACATTACATTATCTGAATGAAGGCTATGACCCCGATATTCTTATGAATATTTATGAGATGAAAATGTTAAAAGTGCTAGGATTATACCCGATTTTAAATCAATGCTCCGTTTGTGGCAGTACAGACGGACATTTTTCTTTTTCAATTCGTGAAGGTGGATTTATCTGCCATCGCTGTCTCGGTAAAGATCCATACCATTTTAAATTATCACCAGCTGCAGTGAAATTATTACGGCTATTTTATCATATTGATCTTTCAAGGCTGGGAAATATTTCCGTCAAGGAAGAAACGAAGGCTGAACTAAAAAAAATCATAACAGCTTACTACGAAGAGTACTCTGGCCTCCATTTGAAGACAAAGAAATTTCTGAATTCTATGGATCAATTTCGTAATCTCTTATAAACGTCTAGTTGACAATGTTTGGAGTTTTCGTTACTATTTCCTTAATAATATATTTGCTGTGATGGAAAGTAGTACTTAGTCATCTCTATAAAAGCGAACCTAGGATGGTGTGAGCTAGGGTATAGGGCACTAACGAAGGCGTTCCGGAGCAATCAGTGTTGATGAAACACTTTCAAGGAGGCTGCTTACTAGCAGCAAATAGGGTGGAACCGCGGGTAACTCTCGTCCCTATGCTAACCAAGCATAGGGACGAGAGTTTTTTTTATTTTCATTAGAAAAGGAGCAAAAAAAATGAATGTAACAATGGAGCAAATTGTTTCGCATGCGAAACACAGAGGTTTTATTTTTCCGGGTTCAGAAATTTATGGAGGACTTGCAAACACTTGGGACTACGGTCCGTTAGGCGTTGAATTTAAAAATAATATTAAACAAGCTTGGTGGAAAAAATTCGTTCAAGAGTCACCTTATAATGTTGGCTTAGATGCAAGTATCCTGATGAACCCAAGAACTTGGGAAGCATCTGGACATATTGGTAACTTTAATGACCCAATGATAGATTGTAAAAATTGTAAGGCACGACATCGTGCTGATAAATTAATTGAAAATGCCCTTGATGAAAAAGGGATAGAATTGGTTGTCGATGGCCTGCCATTTGAAAAAATGGAAGAGCTTATTAAGGAACATAATATTGCTTGTCCGGATTGTGGAAGTCATGATTTTACCGGAATCCGTCAATTCAACTTAATGTTTAAAACCTTCCAGGGTGTAACAGAAACAAGCACAAATGAAATTTTTCTACGGCCAGAAACCGCACAGGGCATTTTTGTTAACTTTAAAAATGTGCAACGGACGATGAGAAAGAAATTACCGTTTGGTATCGCCCAAATTGGAAAAAGTTTCCGTAATGAAATTACACCTGGTAACTTTACCTTCCGTACTAGAGAATTTGAACAAATGGAACTTGAATTTTTCTGTAAACCAGGCGAAGAGCTAAAATGGTTCGATTATTGGAAGCAACATGCTGAGCAATGGTTATTATCATTAGGACTTACAAAGGAAAATATACGACTTCGGGATCACTCTGAAGATGAACTTTCCCATTACAGTAATGCGACAACTGATTTTGAATTTAAATTCCCGTTTGGCTGGGGTGAGTTATGGGGAGTTGCATCAAGGACAGATTATGATTTGAAACAACATATGGAATTTTCAGGGGAAGATTTTCATTACCTTGATCAAGATACAAACGAAAAATATGTCCCATACTGTATTGAACCATCACTTGGAGCAGACCGGGTAACATTAGCATTTTTAATTGATGCCTATGATGAAGAGCAGTTGGAAGATGGTACATCAAGAACGGTTATGCATTTCCACCCTGCGTTAGCACCATTTAAAGCAGCCATCCTCCCATTATCAAAAAAATTATCAGATGAGGCAAGAGAGGTATTTTCAACCTTAGCAAAATATTTCACTGTCGATTATGATGAGGCTGGTTCAATCGGTAAACGTTACCGTCGCCACGATGAAATTGGAACACCATTTTGTATTACGTATGACTTTGATTCAAAAGAAGATAATATGGTAACCATTCGTGATCGAGACACAATGGAACAAAAACGCCTGCCAATTACAGAACTTGTCAGCTTCCTTCAAGAGAAAATGGTATTTTAATAAAAGGTGCGGAACTCTCCGCACCTTTTATTTAAAAAGATAAGCAAGTATAAAATTTTCGACTTTGAGAATTGTCCAGCTCCAGCGCCCAGCGGCTAGTGTACTTCGCTCTTTTCCCTACGATAAGTCAAGCACGGAATAGCTAACGCTCTCCGTGTTTCCTTTATCGCGTTTAACGGGCAGTAGATTCTCAACTGCCCGTAAGAACCCGATCGGTTCAACTAACAATCAGCGAGAAGAACGTTCGCTGATTGAAGTTTCACCTTATCTCAGTCAAAGCGCTCCAGTCCATACGCCGCTAAACGGGCGCTTGCGCTTTTCTTAGTAGTTGAATCCATTTCATATAAAAAGTAAGTGGTATATAATATCATTATCAATAAAAATCATTTCTTTTTATTGATAGGTAATATAGGGTGGTGAGGACAATCGAACTGACTAAACGCCAAGAACATATTTTGCAAATAGTAAAAGACAATGGACCTATTACAGGGGAGCGAATTGCTGATCAATTAAGTTTGACACGGGCTACGTTAAGACCCGATCTTGCTATATTGACAATGGCGGGATTTCTAGATGCAAGACCACGTGTTGGTTATTTTTATACAGGGAAGTCTGGGACGCAGCTATTGACGGAAAATCTGCAAAAAATCTTTGTAAAAGATAATCAATCTATACCTGTAGTGGTGAGTGAAAATGTTTCTGTCTATGATGCTATCTGCACAATGTTCCTTGAAGATGTCGGAACTTTATTTGTAGTGGATCAAAACTCTATCCTTGTTGGGGTACTTTCTAGGAAGGATTTACTGCGTGCAAGTATTGGAAAGCAAGAACTTTCAAGTATTCCTGTCAATATTATCATGACAAGGATGCCAAACATAGCCGTGTGTGAACGGGAAGATTTATTAATTGATGTAGCAAAAAAGTTAATTGAAAAACAAATCGATTCCTTGCCAGTTGTAAAACAAACAGAAAAAGGATACGAGGTAATTGGCAGAGTGACGAAAACGAATATCACGAAAGCATTTGTGGCATTAGGTGATGAATAAAAAATATCTTGATAGAGGAGCTGTTGAGGGAGAATGAGTTTGCCTATCATCTATGTTGTATCTGATTCAGTTGGGGAGACAGCAGAATTAGTTACGAAAGCGGCAATTAGCCAGTTTAATGGTTCTGGTATGACATTAAAAAGATTTCCCTATGTTGAGGATAAGGAACATATCGATGAAGTGTTATCACTTGTATCGTATGACAAAGGTATGATTGCTTTTACCCTGGTCAAACCAGAAATACGTACCTATTTGAGGAAAAAAGCAATAGAAGCTGGCATCATAGCAGTAGATTTAATTGGTCCTATAATCGATCAAATTGAGGAATATAGTGGGAAAACGCCATTATGTGAACCAGGTCTAGTCAGAAAGCTTGATGAAGATTATTTTAAAAAGATTGAAGCGATTGAATTTGCGGTAAAATATGATGATGGCCGCGATCCAAGAGGACTTTTAAAGGCTGATATAGTCCTCATTGGCGTGTCAAGAACGTCCAAGACACCCTTATCACAATATCTAGCACATAAACGATTAAAGGTCGCAAATGTTCCACTCGTTCCAGAAGTGGATCCACCAGAAGAACTCTATAACGTTCCTATCAATAAATGCTTTGGATTGAAAATTAGTCCGGAAAAGTTAAACAATATTAGACGCGAACGATTGATATCCTTAGGATTAAATGATCAAGCAAGTTATGCAAATATCGAAAGAATCAAAGAGGAGTTAACTTTCTTTGAAAAGGTAATAGCGAAAATCGATTGCCCGGTTATTGATGTTACCAATAAAGCTGTTGAAGAGACCGCGAATGTCATCTTAAATTATATTCATAAAAGTAGACCTTAACACATAATCATTGATTATGTGTTTTTTAAAGTAAAAAAGTTGAAAAAAAGTTATGGTAAAATGATAACAAATATACTATAATAAAAAATTGTGATAAAAAATATCTTTTTAGGTTTAGAGTTGCATTGGAACGAATAAACTATTTATTGTGAGATGTCAAGGCAGCCCCCTAAAAAAAATTCGACATTAATCCTTTCATAAAAGTTATCTCTTTAAGAAGGAATATGCGGAGTGATGTAGAATTAATACTTATGTAAAAGGCATTCCGACTATTTTTGTCGATGTAGATTCTTACCCGGTCAAAGAAGAGATTGTCGAAATTGCTTCAGAATTTTCCGTTGAAGTTTTTTTATTGCTTCCTATGATCATCATGTAAAGATAAGACTATTACATATGCAACATGAAATATGTTGATTCAGACAAGGAAGCAGCAGATATGTTCATTATGAACCATGCAGGTAAAGAGATATTATCATAACGCAGGATATTGGAAGGGGAGTATACGGGAAAAGGGATCCAAAACCTTATCTGTCTGAGGATCGAGTAAGATTCGTGACAGAATTGACAAAAATTTTGTCGAAATTTGCAGGAATATAACAATCGCTTGCCGAATACGTGTAGTATAAATGGAGATGTTTTCATGGCAGACCGTATTGCCGAAGAAAAGATTGACCAAATTCGTCAGGCTGTTGATATTGTCGAGGTTATCAGCGATTATGTTCAACTGAAAAAACAGGGACGAAATTACTTCGGGCTATGTCCTTTCCATGGTGAAAGCACCCCATCCTTTTCAGTTTCACCTGACAAACAAATTTTCCATTGCTTTGGCTGTGGTGCTGGAGGAAATGTATTTTCCTTTTTAATGGAGCTTGAAGGAGTTTCATTCCAGGAGGCAGCCATTAAACTTGCTGAGAAGGTAAACATTGACCTTGGAATTAATTTATCTTCAGCAAACGGTGGGAAAAAGGTTTCCAAAGAGATCCAATCCATGCTAGATGCTCACGACCTATTACGGAAATTTTACCATCACCTTCTGGTAAATACAAAAGAAGGTCAGCACGCATTGGAGTATTTGCTTGGAAGAGGCTTCACCCAGGAATCGATTGATAAATTTCAAATTGGTTATTCCTTAAATTCATGGGATTTTGTTTATAAGTTCCTCTCTAAAAGGGATTTCTCACCTGAATGGATGGAAAAAGCCGGATTGATTATCAAACGAGAAAGGGACGGGACGTATTTTGATCGATTTAGGGATCGAATTATGTTTCCCATTTTTGACAGGCATGGTAATACGATTGCTTTTTCAGGGAGAGCACTTGGGGCCGAAGAACCCAAATATTTAAACAGTCCTGAAACGTCAATCTTTAATAAAAGTAAAATTTTATATAACTACCACTTGGCTAAACCAAGTATAAAAAAAATGCAGCATGCAATTTTATTTGAGGGTTTTGCTGATGTAATTGCAGCAGACCGATCAGGTGTGGAGAATGGCATTGCGACAATGGGGACATCCTTGACAGATGAACATATAGCCCTTTTACGTCAAAGCGTACAATCCATAACCATCTGCTATGATTCCGATAAAGCCGGAATTGAAGCAGCTTACCGTGCAGGTAATCATCTTACTGATGCGGGTTTTCAAATTAAAGTAGCTATGATGGCCGATGGACAAGATCCTGATGAATATATCAAAAAGAATGGCGCTGATAAATTCCGTAAAGAAGTGATTGATGCAAGTTTAACTTGGATGGCCTTTAAATTACTCTACTTTCGAAGAGGAAAAAATCTTCAAATTGAAGGAGAACGGCTTGCATACATCGAAGTGATAATCAAAGAAATTAGTAAACTGAATAAGGCTGTTGAGAGGGACCATTATTTACGACAACTCTCCGCTGAATTTTCGCTTTCTTTAGAGGCGTTAAAGCAGCAGCTGCAACAAGTTTTCTTTGCTGAAAAAAGAAAATCCCATGGAAAAAATGAACCCGTGCAAAAACCACTAATAATTGCTAAGCATGTGGAGGAGCTAAAGCCCGCACATTATACTGCAGAAAGGTGTTTAATAGCCCATATGCTTAGAAATCGTGATGTGGCTTATAGGGTTCAGGATTTACTTGCAGGAAACACGTTTAATATTGATGAACATCAGGCAATAATAACATATCTGTTAGGATTTTATGAGGACCGCTTGGAACCAGACACCAGTGCGTTTTTAACCTATATTCAAGATGACAATCTAAGAAGAATGGTTGCTAACATTGAAATGATGTCCATAAATGATGAATTAACAAACCAAGAATTAACTGATTATATCAAACAGGTGTTGAATTATCAAAAAATGTTAAAGATAAAAGAAAAAGAAGTGGAACTAAAAGAAGCTGAGCGACATAGTGACTTTCGTAAGGCTGCTGCAATTGGTAATGAAATCAATCATTTGCGTAAATCGCTATAAATTCCATTTTAACTGTCTTTGATTCTGGAAGGAGGGGGACATATGGCTGCTGAAAAATCAGCACGTTCAAAAGAGGTTGAAAATGAATTAACCCTTGAACAAGTAAAAGACCAGTTAACTGAGCTGGGTAAAAAAATCGGTGTCCTTGCCTATGATGATATTGCTGAAAAGTTGGCTAGTTTTGAGTTAGACTCACACCAAATGGATGAATTTTTAGAGTTCCTTGGTGATCAAGGAATTGAATTAGTCGGTGAAAGTGATGAGGAAGGCCCAGATGCTAAAAAAATAGCAAAAGAAGATGATGAAGAATTCGATTTAAATGATCTTAGCGTTCCTCCAGGAGTTAAGATTAATGATCCAGTCCGTATGTATTTAAAAGAAATTGGCCGTGTTGACTTGCTTTCTGCTGAAGAGGAAATTAGGTTGGCAAACCGGATTGAAGAAGGCGACGAAGAAGCCAAGCGGCGTCTTGCTGAAGCAAACCTGCGCCTTGTTGTTAGTATTGCAAAACGCTATGTTGGCCGGGGTATGCTCTTTCTAGATCTTATCCAAGAGGGGAATATGGGTCTAATTAAAGCCGTTGAAAAATTTGATTACCGTAAAGGCTTCAAATTCAGTACCTATGCAACCTGGTGGATTCGTCAAGCAATTACACGTGCCATTGCGGACCAAGCAAGAACGATTCGAATCCCTGTGCACATGGTGGAAACAATAAATAAACTAATCCGTGTTCAGCGTCAATTACTTCAGGATCTTGGCCGTGAACCAACACCAGAAGAAATTGGTGAGGATATGGATTTAACCCCAGATAAGGTAAGAGAAATATTAAAAATTGCTCAAGAACCTGTCTCCCTGGAAACACCAATCGGTGAAGAGGATGATTCACACTTAGGAGATTTTATTGAAGATCAGGATGCGACATCACCTTCAGAACATGCTGCTTATGAATTATTAAAAGAGCAGTTAGAAGATGTTCTTGATACTTTAACAGATCGTGAAGAAAATGTCCTAAGGCTCCGTTTTGGATTAGACGATGGCCGCACACGTACCCTTGAAGAGGTAGGTAAGGTCTTTGGTGTTACGCGCGAACGAATTCGTCAAATTGAAGCGAAGGCATTGCGTAAATTACGTCATCCAAGCCGCAGCAAGCGACTTAAAGATTTCTTAGAATAAAATAGCAGGCAATAATAGTTTACTTCCTAACAGGAGTAGACTATTTTTTTTGCTAAAATGCAAAATTCATTCGCTTTTCAATTATTTTACTGAATTGTCTTTCATTTTGCAAATGTCCATTTGAAAACTTTACCAGCTTATATTGAAATATATTTTTGTGAAAAAGGGATAAATTGGTATTTCTAGTATGTCGATAGTGGTAAAGAGTTCATTTATTCCATTAAACCATATAACAATGTGATGTAATTTTTTATATTCTGATAATATAATATTTTTAATAAATTTTAAATGTTGAGAAACATATATCATCCCTTTTATAATTAGAAAGAAAGCGTATACAAAATTGCTAAAGAAGAAAATGGGGAATTTGTGATTAATGGCAATAAGTGTTTTATCACCAATGCCAGTTTCGCTAATCATTTAGCCTTAACTGCCGTAACTGATGAAAAGGACGGAAAAAAGGAAATTAGCGCGATTATTGTTCCTACAAAGGCTGCTGGGTTTATGGTGATTGTTAACTATGAAAAGATGGGCTTAAATTCTTCGAATACAACAGAGCTTGTGTTAGAAGATGTTAGAGTGCCTGCTGAAAACCTTCTAGGAAAGCGTGGAGAGGGGTTTAGACAGTTTTTAATTACGCTTGATGGGGACGGCATTGAAATCGGTGCAATGGCTGTAGGCATTGCCCAGGGAGCTTATGAGAAAGCACTAGCCTATGCGAAGGAAAGAAGGCAATTTGGTAAATCTATCTCCTCCTTTCAAGCCATTCAGTTTAAGCTTGCAGATATGGCCTTGAAAATAGAATTAGCACGAAATATGGTTTATAAGGCAGCCTGGTTAAAAGATAGAGGCAGACATTTTTCAATGGAAGCTGCAATGTGTAAGTTATACGCCTCAGAAATTTGTATGGAAGTGACCAGCCAAGCAATCCAGATTCATGGTGGCTACGGTTATATGAAGGAATATCATGTCGAGAGAATGATGCGGGATGCAAAGCTGCTTGAAATTGGAGAGGGAACATCGGAAGTTCAGAGAATAGTCATTTCTCGATTAATTGGATGTTAACATCGAAATAAGGGAAAATAACAAGAGGCTGCGGGGAATTAATTTAACCTATTTTGCCTCTTTTTTCTTTTTTCCAAAGATAATAGTGATAAAATAAGTTTAGGGCTTTTCCTTCTGTTCATTTTCAAGTAAAATAATAGTTGTTTGTAAACATTTAATTTTAAAAGTGTTCGTACATAAGGGAGGTTGTTTCATGAATCGGAATCCGGTAATTCCTTACATTCTTGTCATGGTTTTTGGAATCGTGTTAGTGTTTATGCTATCTTTCAAGGGCCTAGGAGATATGAAAGAAGTGGCCAAGGATAATGGTAAAGGTAGTGAAAAAACAGAGGTTGCTGCATCTAAACCTGAAGATATTTATAAGCAATCATGTATCGGTTGTCACGGTGATCAGTATCAAGGGGTAGTAGGACCTACACTAAAGGGTGTTGGTGATAAGTATTCTAAAGAAGAAATCGCAAACATCGTAACAAAAGGTAAAGGTAATATGCCAGCAGGTCTTGTTTCAGCTGAACAGGCAGCTTCAATGGCAGATTGGGTATCAAAAATTAAATAAGATTTATGGTCCTTTGCATCTGTGAAGGACTTTTTTTATACTAATGAAAATACATAATTTAAAAGTGGTGGAATGTTTGAATACAGATAAATTATCAGTTCGATTAATGACGGTTGCAAAATATGTGCCGGAAGGGGCAAAGATAGCAGATATTGGCTCCGATCATGCCTATTTGCCATGTTATTTAGCAAAGAAATTAACAATCTCACATGCCATTGCTGGTGAAGTGGCACAAGGACCCTACCAATCCGCAGAAAGAAATGTTAAGTCCGAAGGGTTATCGGAGATGATTTCTGTTCGGATGGGGGATGGCCTGGAGGTTATTCATCCTGGAGAGGTAGATTGCATTACAATTGCAGGAATGGGCGGTGCCTTAATCTCCACTATTTTAGAAAATGGAAAAGACAAGCTCAGTTCGGTTCGGCGCCTTATCTTACAACCAAATATTAGTGCCATATCCGTTCGAAAGTGGCTTTTAGTAAATAACTGGGAACTAATTGAAGAAGAAATTATAGAGGAAGACGGAAAAATTTATGAGATCTTAATCGCGGAAAAAGGCGAGCCAACTAAACCATATCGAACAAATATGGAGATGGGGCTATTATTAGGACCATTCCTTGTTCAAAAAATGGAAGAAGCCTTTAAGAAAAAATGGACAACAGAAAAGAAAAATTGGCAGCGCATTTACGAGGCTCTTGATAGGGCAACCGAAACAGCAGAAACAATCGAAAAAAAGCAGGAGCTTATTTCTAAAATAAAAATTGTAGAGGAGGCTTTAAAAAATGAAGAATCCTAATGGTCATGAAATCATCCAATTATTTGAACAGTTTTCACCAAAAGGGCTGGCAATGGAAGGCGATAAGATTGGGTTGCAAATCGGCCGTTTAAACCAAAAGGTGGAGCGAATCATGATTGCCCTGGATGTACTGGATAATGTAATTGATGAGGCAATTGAAAAAAATGTCCAGCTTATTATTGCTCATCATCCAATCATCTATCGACCACTTAAAAATTTGCTAACCGATACGACACAAGGGAAAATGATTCAAAAATTACTAAAACACGATATCGCCGTATACGCTGCCCACACCAACCTTGATGTTGCCAGGGACGGCGTAAATGACCTTCTAGCAGAGGCATTAGGATTAGAGAACGCTGAGGTGCTCGTGCCTACATTTGATACCAAGCTAAAAAAATTAGTCGTCTTCGTCCCTGCCAGCCACGAAGAAGAGATTAGACAGGTTTTAGGAAATGCTGGAGCAGGGTTTATTGGTAATTACAGCCATTGTTCTTTCTCGGCAAATGGGACAGGGAGGTTCTTGCCGGGTGACAATACTAATCCATTTGTAGGGAAGGCTGGTAAGTTAGAAGAAGTGGAGGAAGTAAGACTGGAGACGATTGTGCCAGAACCGCTTCTAAAGAAAACAATTATGGCCATGATTAAAGCACATCCATACGAAGAGGTTGCCTATGATGTATACCCATTAGAAAATAAAGGTGAAACGCTTGGTCTCGGCAGAATTGGCTATGTCAACGAAATGACTTTAGGAGAATTTGCGGAAAAGGTAAAAATAGCATTAGAAGTTCCCCATCTCAGGGTTGTTGGTGACCTAACATCCAAGGTTAAAAAGGTTGCTGTTTTAGGCGGGGATGGTAATAAATATTTTATGAATGCCAAATTTAAAGGTGCCGATGTTTATGTTACAGGGGATATTTATTATCACACTGCCCACGATGCCATGATGCAGGGGTTAAACATGATTGACCCTGGTCATAACGTTGAAAAGGTAATGAAAAAGGGGCTGACAAAGGTGTTAGAAAAGATGTGCCTTGAATCAGGCTTTGATGTAGAAATTTTTCCTTCTGAAGGGAATACAGATCCTTTTCAATTTTTGTAAAAGTGCATAAGCGACCGAAAAGGTTTAAAGCCGAAGAGTTGGGTCGTTAGGAAGTGTTCTAAGCGAGTCAAAAGTCAAAAATCCAGGGAGTTTGGTCGTTAAGAAGTGTTCTAAGCGACCGAAAAGTCAAAAAGCCAAGGAGTTTGGTCGTTAAGAAGTGTTCTAAGCGACCGAAAAGTCAAAAATCCAGGGAGTTGGGTGCTAAGAGGTGCTCTAAGCGACCGTAAACCCAAAAAGCCAAGGAGTTCGGTTGCTAAGAGGTGCTCTAAGCGACCGTAAACCCAAAAAGCCAAGGAGTTCGGTTGCTAAGAGGTGCTCTAAGCGACCGTAAACCCAAAAAGCCAAGTAGTTCGGTTGCTAAGAAGTGTTCTGAGAGGCCCCAAAGATAAAAAAAGAACCGCTCTGCCGTCAGCGAGCGGTTCTTGCCATTCTATTCGGTCTTTTTTACTTTAGGCAATATTTTATTTAATTGAACTTTTTTACGTCGTTCCCAAGTTGCTTCATTATTTGGGTCAAATTGTTCAAGGAACGTAATAACTTCTTTGGTGATTGGGGTGGGCGTAGATGCACCTGATGTAACAGCAACATTCTTGGCATCCTTAATCCAATCAATTTGTAATTCAGTTATATCAGCAATCCGATAGGCCTTAGTACCAGCAATTTCCTCCGAAACTTGTGCAAGTCGGTTGGAGTTATTACTTTTTGGATCACCCACTACAATGGTCACATCTGCTTCAGGTGCTTGATTTGCTACAGCTTCTTGGCGTATTTGGGTGGCATGGCAAATTTCATTATAAACCTCAACATGTGGAAACATTTCCTGAACCTTTTTCATTGTATCCGCAACATCCCATTGACTCATGGTTGTTTGGTTAGTGACAAGCAGCTTATCACATTCAATCTTTAAAGCCTCCACATCACTTGGTGTTTCCACAAGATGAACCTTACCTGGAGCTACCCCAACTGCTCCCTCTGGCTCTGGATGGCCTTTTTTACCGATATAAATGACTTGATATCCTTGTTTCGTTTTTTCTTCAATCAGGTCATGGGTTCTTGTCACATCCGGACATGTTGCATCAATCGTTACAAGGCCTCTCTTTTTTGCAAGCTCACGTACTTCTGGAGAAATGCCGTGAGCGGTAAAAATAACCGTACCTGAATCTACTTTATCGAGAATATCCTTTCGATTTTTACCGTCAAGGGTAATAATGCCTTCTTCCTCAAAAGCATCTGTAACGTGTTTATTATGAACAATCATCCCTAAAATATAGATAGGACGAGGTAATGTTTTATCTAAAGCGGCATTCCTGGCGATAACCATAGCATCGACAACACCATAGCAGTATCCGCGTGGGGAAATTTTGATTATTTGCATATAATAAGTCCTCCTAAAAAAGACATTAATTAGTAGTCTATTTATTTATTATAAAATACTAATAGATATAATACAAAGATACATTTTTCCTGCGAAGTTTTCAGAAAAATAAAAGAATGCTGTTTCCAGCATTCTATGTTCAAATATACATTTTTGGAGTAGAACTTCCTTTTTGGTGTGAACTGCTTTGCTTTGAACTTTGCACTTGACTGCTTTGTTTGGAACCTGTCTTTTGACCTTTTCTGCGATTAGTAATATTTTCTGAAGTCAATCGGTCATTTGTTTCATTGTCTGAAGATTCTTCCGATACGGTTGCCGTGGTTTTATTCTTCCCATCCGAAGACGAATCGGAGTCTTTTGAAGCATTTTTGAAGCCACGATAAATCTTCCAGATGGCGGGGAGATTCTTGACCATTGGCCCATATTGCTGAATCATCGGTCCAATTGATTGAGCTGTCTTTAATACTTGTTGGGTATTATTCAAAACATTTGTAATTCCCGCAGGATTGCTCAAGGATTGAAGTAAGCCGCCACCGCCACCTGCGGCTCTGTTTGCCCCTTGCATCCCCAAGGATTGCAGTAGACCGCCGCCACCGCCACCTGCGGCCCTGTTTGCCCCTTGCCTCCCCAAGGATTGAAGTAAACCGCCGCCGCCGCCTCCAGCCGCTCTGCCTGCCGCTCCTTGCATTCCCATCAATCCACCTGGGCCGCCTGCTTGGTTTCCTCTGCCAAGGATTTTCGAAAGTAAACCACCGCCAGCCCTGTTCATTTGTGTTTGCCCCATTCTTGAGCCCATCATTGGATTTCCTCCGCCGAAGGGACCTGATCGCGGCATCATCATCGGGTTCCTTCCAGCAAATGGATTCCCCCCTGGTCCCATCATTGGATTTCTTCCGCCAAACATACCTGGCCCCATGCCATTATTCATGGGCATTCTTGGTCTTGGTTGCATTTTATGACCTCTTTCTAAAATACTTAATACATTAAAATATGCATTTTTCCTAATTTGGTTTAGGTCTTATACACAAGGAAAAAACTAAATTTAGTTTTTAAAAAGTGGGTAAAAGGTAAAAGATGAATTATAAGGAGAGTTAGCTGGTTATTTAAGAGAATTTTTACTATAATAACAGGATGGAAATAAATGTGGAAACTCTTGCTAAGGAAAGAAAACTACTCCATAACTAATAGATTTTTTAAATAAGGAGCCTTTATATGAATGTAAATCGATTTGAACGTTTTAAATTTCAGCCTTTTATTATAGAATCCCTCACACAATTTGGGTTTTTTGAACCTACAGAAATTCAGGAACGTATGATTCCCTTAGTCCTAAAAGGGGAAAGTGCGATTGGTCAATCGCAAACAGGAACAGGGAAGACCTTTGCCTTTGTATTGCCAATCTTAGAAAAAATTGATCCAAACCGTCAAGAGGTACAAGCTGTCATTACTGCACCAACACGAGAATTAGCCTCACAAATATACCATCAAATTTTGAAAGTAACAGAACATTGTAACCCTGAAAGCCAGATTATGGTGAGATGCTATATTGGTGGAACGGACAAACAGCGCACCATTGAAAAACTAAAAGTGCAGCCTCATATTGTGATTGGAACCCCGGGTAGAATTAAAGATCTGATGGTTGACCAAGCACTGTTTATTCATACCTCCACCACTCTAGTGGTAGATGAGGCAGATATGATGCTTGATATGGGTTTCATTGAGGAAGTCGATCAAATAGCGGCAAAAATGCCGGAACATCTTCAAATGCTGGTCTTTTCAGCGACAATTCCAGAAAAATTAAAACCATTTCTTAAGAAATATATGGAAAATCCAAAGATGGTGCAAATTGAATCAAAAAACAGGGCAGCTGAAAATTTACAACACTATCTTCTTCCATCAAGGCATAGAAGTAAAAAACAACTGGTTCACGATGCACTTTTAGCCTATAATCCCTATTTAGCAATAGTGTTTACAAATACAAAAAAAATGGCTGAAGAGGTGGCCTACTTTTTAAACGAAAAAGGGTTAAAGGTAGGTAGAGTCCATGGCGATTTAAACCCGCGTGAACGAAAGAAAATGATGAAGCAGATTCAAGATTTGGAATATCAATATATTGTTGCAACAGATCTTGCTTCAAGAGGAATTGATATCGAAGGGATCAGTCATGTCATTAATTATGAACTTCCGACAGACTTGGATTTTTATATTCACAGGGTAGGAAGAACTGCACGTGCAGGGAATTCTGGGATTGCTCTTACCATTTATGAAAGTTCTGATGAAGACGCATTAAATCGTTTAGAAAAAATGGGCATTCAGTTTCAGCATATCGATCTTAAAAATGAAGGATTTGTTGAGATTGATCCACGAAATAAAAGAAAGACACGTGTTAAAAAAGTGGACGAAGCAGCTAAAACAGCTAAATCAATGGTTAAAAAGCCACAAAAGGTTAAACCAGGTTATAAAAAGAAAATGCAATGGGAAATGGATAAAATAAAAAAACGGCAAAGAAAGATAGAGAATAGAAAAAAATAATGGTCTGAGAGGAGAGAAAACAAACATGTTGAAAATAGGTTCACATGTCTCGATGAGTGGAAAAGATATGCTGTTAGCGGCTAGTGCTGAAGCCGTATCCTATGGTGCCAATACATTTATGGTCTATACAGGTGCACCGCAAAACACAAGAAGAAAGAAAATTGAAGACCTGAACATTGAAGCAGGCAGAAAACATATGGAGATGAACGGAATCACAGAAATTGTTGTCCATGCCCCTTACATCATTAATATTGGCAATACAACAAACCCCGACACCTTTGAGTTAGGGGTAAGATTCCTTCGTAGTGAAATAGAGAGAACAGAGGCAATTGGTGCTAAGCAAATTGTTCTCCATCCAGGTGCCCATGTGGGAGCAGGCACTGAGGCTGGAATCAAGAAAATAATTGAGGGCTTGAATGAAGTTCTAACTGGTAAGGAGCAGGTTCAAATAGCCTTAGAAACAATGGCAGGTAAAGGTTCAGAGTGTGGTAAATCCTTTGAAGAATTGGCGATGATTATAGATGGAGTTACCTATAGTGATAAGTTATCGGTTTGCTTTGATACTTGCCATACCCATGATGCTGGCTATAACATCGTTGAGGATTTTGATGGTGTTTTAAATGAATTTGATAAAATTGTCGGCTTGGAAAAGCTTAAAGTGCTCCATATAAATGACAGTAAAAATGCAGTCGGGATGAGGAAGGACCGTCACGAAAATATTGGATATGGCCATATTGGCTTTAAGACCCTAAACTATGTTGTTCATCACCCGCAGTTGATGGAAGTGCCAAAAATCTTAGAAACTCCCTTTGTAGGTGAAGATAAGAACAACAAAAAAGCACCATATAAATTTGAAATAGACATGTTTCGCGAGCAAAAGTTCAATGAGGATTTACTAGACCAAATCATGCAGTCATAAGATAAAAGCTGTGCCGAGGGCACAGCTTTTTGTTAAATGTTAAAAAGTATAAAATTTTCTAATTGAGAATTGTCCAGCTCCAGCGCCCAGCGGCTAGTGTACTTCGCTCTTTTCCCTACGATAAGTCAACATCGGATCGCTAACGCTCTCCGTGTTTCCTTTATCTCAGTCAAAGCGCTCCAGTCCATACGCCGCTAAACGGGCGCTTGCGCTTTTCTTATTTAGTTAGCTCCATAAATAATTTATTTACTTCACGTGCGGTTTCGGGTCCAGCCGCTTTTGCAATTTGTTTTACAAGTTGAGCACGTTGTTTGTCATCAAAAATATTAACATTTTTACCTCTTAAGTATTCAGCAATTTTTCTGGCTTGTTGTTGATTAACTGCTATTTTAAACTGATTTGCATACTTAATTAGCTCTTCAGCGGTGATTGTGTTGATTTTATGATTAATGATGCTTTCAAATATTTTCACCCTCATCACTCCTCCATGCTAATGTATGAAGAAAAAGAGGGAGTGTGATAACCGATTTTAATCTGGGCTTTGACGATCGTTTAAGTATCGCAGCTTTACAATCAGAAATTCCTATTGTATACTACTTGAAGTTAAATCGGAATGATTCTTATAATTAAAGGTGAGAGTGTAAATATGCAATCAATAATTGAAATTAGAAAACTTTTTTATCGTTATGAAAAGGATATTGTCCTTGAAAATATTAACTTGACCATACCGGATGGTTCTTTTTTAGCGATTGTCGGTCCAAATGGCTCAGGTAAATCCACGATGCTTAAGCTAATTTTAGGTTTATTAAAGCTGCAAAAAGGTGATATCTTTCTATTCGGTCAGGAAATTAATAAATTTAAAGACTGGGAAAAGATTGGTTATGTATCGCAGAAAGCTAATTCCTTCAACACTGGTTTTCCAGCAACCGTCTTTGAAGTAGTTTCAAGTGGTTTAACAAAAAAGTTAGGTATGTTTACGTTTTTTAAAAAGGAACATGCTGCCAAGGTCAATGAAGCCTTGGAATCGGTAGGAATGAAGGAGTTTAGCCATAGGAATATTGGCGAGCTTTCTGGTGGGCAGCAGCAACGAGTGTTCATTGCCCGTGCACTTGTAAGCGAACCGAAGCTATTAATCCTTGATGAGCCAACAGTGGGTGTTGATGCCGAGAATGTGAATTCCTTCTACCAAATGCTTGTTGATTTAAATAAAAGCCGGGCCATTACTCTTGTATTGGTGACGCATGACATTGGGACGATATCGGACAAGGTTACACATGTTGCCTGCTTAAATAAACGTTTATATTTTCATGGTGAATCGCAAGACTTTGATCAACTTAATTCTAGCGGCCTGTCTAAAGTTTATGGTCACGATGTTCACATGCTTGCTCATCACCATGGCACGGAGGAGTTTTAATATGATTGAAGGGATTTTTCATTATGAATTTTTACAGAATGCCTTTTTAACAGGGATTTTGATTGGGATTATTGCCCCGTTACTCGGTGTCTTCATTGTGGTAAGGCGATTATCATTAATCGCTGATGCCCTCAGCCATGTAACCTTGGCAGGAATTGCCGCCAGCTTACTTATTGAAAGAAAATTTTCCATGTTGGCGGGTCTGAATCCACTTTATTTAGGGATGGTGTTTTCTGTTGGCGGGTCCTTATTTATTGAAAAATTAAGGGCGGTATACAAACACTATCAGGAATTAGCCATTCCGATTATTTTGTCAGGCGGGATTGGGCTTGGAGTAATTTTTATTTCGCTTGCAAATGGTTTTAACCAGGACTTGTTTAGTTATTTATTTGGCAGTGTGTCTGCTGTTAGTCGAATGGATTTATGGGTTATTTTAATCATTAGTATTGTGGTCCTTCTTGTGATTATATTGTTATATAAAGAGCTGTTTTTACTTTCTTTTGATGAAGAACATGCTAAAGCCTCTGGTATTGCAGCAAAGAGCATCCATTTTATTTTCATTGTTATGGTTGCCCTCGTTATTGCTGCTTCAATGAGAATTGTCGGGATTTTGTTGGTGTCCTCTTTAATGACATTACCAGTTGCGGCAAGTATTCGGATTGCTAAAGGTTTTAAACAGACGATTCTTTTTTCTGTGATCTTTGGTGAAATATCGGTGCTGGGCGGACTATTTTCAGCCTATTATCTTGACCTTGCACCTGGTGGAACAATCGTGATGCTCGCTGTCCTTATTTTAGTAATAGTGATCTTTTATAAAAAATTTACCGTTGCGATAGGAGGTAGAGGAGAATGAATGTAAATGAGGCCATTCAATACTTAAAAGAAAATGGGTTTAAGCAGACGGGAAAAAGAGAAGATATGCTCCAATTATTTGCAGACAGCGATAAATATTTAACGGCAAAAGATGTGCTTGATCAGCTGAAGGATGATTATCCTGGGTTGAGTTTTGATACTATCTATCGTAATCTTTCCTTATTTGCGAACATGGGAATATTAGAAATGACAGAGTTATCGGGTGAGAAACACTTTCGATTTACCTGTTCGAGAACCCATCATCACCATCATTTTATCTGTCTGGAATGCGGCAAAACGAAAGAAATAGAAACCTGTCCGATGGAGGGCTTACCTGAAAATTTAAAGGGCTACGAAATATCGGGGCATAAATTTGAAATTTACGGACGATGTCCTGAATGCCATTAAAAAACAGCTTGTGTGCTCACACAAGCTGTTTTTTTCGTATAGGTATTTGTTGTTTATTTAACCAATTCTCTACCCAAACATTTGCCTCCCGCCAATCTCTTACACGTATTACACCTTTTGGGAGTGGATCTTGATTATAGGGTGTATCAAATAAAATAACTGGAATCTGGCATGCTTCATGGATCATCACGGCATTATCATGTTTATCCTCAAAAAAGATATCAATTTGCTGCTTTTTTACTGAAGCTACCTTATCATGTGAACCAACTAATTCAATATCATGAAAGGAAATTCCTTGACGATGAAACCATTCCTCTGTTACGTCAAGTAAATGGGGACCGCGGGCACTGATAAAAATCAAATCATGTTTATTTTTCCATTTATTTAGTACCTGGGCTGCACCGTTTGCAGGGGGAGAGTCCCGATAAATTATCGGTTCATTTTCTACAAACCATTTTGCGAATTCCTCTTCTGAAACATTAACAAATGGTGTTAATTCATATTGATTTACATCCTCATACAAAATATTTAAGTTAAATGCTTGATTGATAAAAGGAATCATAGCGGTAGGGCTTGTTACAGTTCCATCAATATCTATTCCAAATTTTTTTCTCATTACGGTTGTCACCTTCGTCCAGATTATCTTTTTATATTTTACCAAAGATAAGTGAAGAATGATGTACTTATTTATAAGAAAATTTTTAGGAATTTGATATAAAAAACTATTTAAGACAAACATTAACATATTTAAAAAACGTCAGGTGGCTAACAATAATAAATGCTCCTATAACTGAAAGTGAGGGATTAGGATGGCAGATGAAAGAGACACAAAAGTGCAAGAAGCTCTTCGAAGTTCAATTATTGGTGAGGAAATCCCCAATTCTCCTTCAGATTACAGGGAGGAAACAGCTTCAGAAGTGGCTGCACCCATTAAGACTTCATACTCATTGAAAAAGGATGAACATGTACCTGAAATTGGAGCGTCTGTGCCAATAAGATCTCGTTATAGAGAAGAAACAGCTGCAGAAATCGCTGCACCTGTTCCAGTATCAGTACGAAAGAATCAGGTGCAAAATAGGTCTGAGGGGATGGCAGCAGGTGGAACCGGAATTGGTACACTTGGATTAGCACTATCGATTTTATCGTTGTTTGTCATGCCTATACTATTTGGTGCTGCAGGAATTGTATTAGGTTTCGTTGCACGTAAAAGAGGTGCCGAAGGACTTGGTGCTTGGGCAATTGGGATTGGCGCAATTTCGATTGTAGTCGGTATCTTTATTCTACCGTTCTTTTAACACTACTTGCATAGGAGCAAAAAGAAACCCGGTGACAAAACCGGGTTTCTTGACGTTTACTTCGTTATTTTCTCTTCTTCTTCTTTTTTGCGAAAATATTCCTCAGCGAGTTGATCAATTTCTTTTTTCAATTCTTCGACCATTTGAGCTTCAGGCACCTTGCGGACGATTTCACCTTTTCTAAATAATAAACCTTCTCCGCGGGCACCAGCAATGCCGATATCAGCTTCACGTGCCTCACCAGGACCATTAACGGCACAGCCTAGTACAGAAACTTTAATAGGGGCTTTAATCTTGGAAATATACTCCTCAACTTCGTTTGCAATGCTAATAAGGTCAATTTCAATTCTTCCACAGGTTGGACAGGAAATCAATGTTGCAGCATTGGAAGAGAGACCAAATACTTTTAACAGTTCTCGGGCAACTTTTACTTCTTGGACTGGGTCAGCGCTTAATGAAATCCGAAGTGTGTTTCCAATACCTTTATTAATGATCGCTCCTAAGCCTGCAGCACTTTTTACCGTACCTGAGAAAAGTGTACCTGATTCAGTAATTCCCAAATGCAATGGATAATCGAAGGCACGAGCCGCTTTCTCATATGCTTCGATGGCAAGGTTGACATCTGAAGCTTTCATCGAAACAATAATATCATGGAAATCCAGGTCTTCGAGAATTTTAATATGATGAAGGGCACTTTCAACCATTCCATCCGCTGTTGGGTAACCATATTTTTCAAGGATTTTCTTTTCAAGTGATCCTGCATTTACTCCAATTCTAATAGGAATTCCCTTTGCCTTGGCTGCTTTCACCACAGCTTCAACTTTTTCGCGTTTTCCAATGTTGCCAGGATTGATTCTAATTTTATCGGCACCGCCTTCAATGGCTTTAAGTGCTAATTTATAATCAAAATGAATATCGACAACAAGGGGAATATTAATTCTCTTCTTAATTTCTGGAATGGCATTTGCAGCCCGTTCATCTGGACATGCAACCCTTACGATCTGGCAACCGGCATCCTCAAGTCTTTTTATTTCAGCAACGGTTGCATCAACATCATGGGTTTTTGTTGTTGTCATGCTTTGAATAATGATTTCATTGCTCCCGCCAATTGTTAAATTTCCTACTTTAATTGGCCGGGTTTTTGTGCGATGTATAATTTCACTCACGTGTAATTCGCTCTCCTTTTAAATGGATTCGAATAAAGGGGTTTAAAGACAATCCGTTATAATTGTATCAGTCTTCTGCTATTTTTGACAAGAATAAGGTTTATCCTATTTAGTTTGAGTAATCTGGAAAATGATATGTAGACCCAATTTGAATATTTTCTGGAGACTTGCCGGGATTTAATTTTTGAAAGTCGTTAATTAAATCTGTAATTGAAACTGGAAGTGGTTTATCTATTTGATGTTCGACAATTGATATTACTGTTTCACCTGGTTTTACTTTTGCCTCAAAAGAAGGAATGTTAATTTCATTATTCTTTGTGACGGTTTCTACTTTTGCATCCACTTTTTTAGTATTTGATGGAAGGGTACCAACTGTTAAATCAAAATAAATAACATATATGATTAAGATTGCAAGGAGAAAACCGAATAATTTCTTCATTAAACTGGCCTCCAAAAAGGAATGTTTGTACATACCTATGCTTGTCCAAATAGCAGTAGAACTAAAAGAAAAAAATACGCCCGAATTGGGCGTATTTTAGTTAGATTTTTTAGGTTTAGGAACTTCCTTTATGGTAAGGAATAAAACGAGCATGACGACAAACCAATTAAGTAGAGAACTGTTAGGTACAGATGTTTTTATTGCGGTCATAATAGTGAAAAATAGAGTTGGCAGTGTTTCACTGTATGCAGCCATTCTCCATAATTGCCCATAATTAAGTTTTCTTCCTAAAAGATTTTTCAATGCTAAACCAAATAAGGCTAAAATGGAAACTTCAATAAAACTTGATGCACTTGCAAACAAATAAATTAACACCGACATTAAAGGAATGATAATCCCCTTTATGTTGCTAATGGTGTCAACAATATTGATCATGTCACTTTTTGTGAGATCTGCTCCAAGCATTGAATATTGATATGTATCAATTCCTCCGCCTGAGGCCAAAGCAATCTCATTCTTCAACAATGCCAGCGTATTTCCGGCATCCTTAACATCCGTTTCAGAAATAGCTCCAGTAGGGTCAATAATAACTGTAAAATTATCTTTATTAATGGTAAAAGGTATATCTGTTTTTGCCGATAACTGTCCATTTTTAATTGAGAAATCGGGAGCCTTCTCCTTAATAATAGAGTTTGCAGTTTCAATCCCAGTTGAGAGTGCTGTGCTCAAATAAATAATCGTCGGAAGGATTGAAATGAATGTTAGGAAAAAAACAAATAATATGGTTTTTCCAATGCCCTGAAAACGAAATAAGGCAATATCCTTCGGGGAGTAAATACTTTTATAAAATTGTTTGAAAATGTTCATAATGACCACCTTTATGTATAAACGGAATTTCCGCCTATATAGTTCCGCCATTCTATTGTAGCTTGTGTAAACTTTATATACAAGAAGGAAGCAGATTGAAACCCACTTCGTTCCAGAAAGTAATTTTGGACTTTGGGAATTGTCCAGCTCCAGCGCCCAGCGGCTAGTGTACTTCGCTCTTCTCCCTACGATAAGTCAACATCGGGTCGCTATCGCTCTCCGTGTTTCCTTTATCTCAGTCGAAGCGCTCCAGTCCATACGCCGCTAAACGGGCGCTTCCGCTTTTCTAGTTTAATCCACAAATCTCAAATGGACAGTTTTGGCAATCGACTTCATTTTTTAAAAAGCTTAAATTTTTCACAGTGAACATTTGATTTTCATATAAAATAACATCTTTTTCACGGAGCTTTTTTAAAGCACGTTGAATAACTTCCCTTGTACCATAAGTTAAATTGGCTAATTCCTGATGTGTTAATGGCATGTCAATTAGAATCCCTTTTTCTGTTTTCACTCCATATGAATTGCATAAGCGAATGAGTATGGAATATAAACCACCTTTTTTTCCATTCATAATTAAGTCTTGGCATTTCATTTGTGCCTTTAAATAACTAGTGCTTAACCATGATACCAATGCGTTCATGGCTTCAGGGTCTGTTCCTATAAATTCTTCAAATTGCTCTTTTTTAATTAGAAGCAGTTCGCAGTCTGTTAAGGCTTTGGCATAAAATTGATAATGGGGATTTGCTTTAAAAAGCTGGTACTCGACCATTAACTCCCGTTCGTTTAAAATTTTTAAAATAAATTCCTTTCCCCGTAAATGAACCCTCCCAAGAGCTATGCTTCCTTTAAGTAATAAGTATACATATTCAACTGAATCCTTTTCATGAAAAAGAACTGAGCCCGCTTTAAATTTTTGGATGGGTTCGTTTTTTTGAAAAAATTGAAACATTAAATTATATATTGAATTTGTACTTGTTTGCATATTTGTCACTCCTTTATACCCTTCAATACTGATTAAAATGAATTAATAAAACCATGTCAATATGGTTATTACATTATCTGGATTCAATGGACGAGTGGTATGATAAAAATCGTTGACAGGATACGGTATTAATGAATCATGACAATTTTTCGAAAAGTGGTTTAATAAAATATTACATGTAATTTTCTAAGAAGGTTTGAATAAAATTCTGTCGAAGGGGTATTGTATTATGGTGAGACAAAGCATTTTATTTGAAACCATTCGATAACTTTGGTATCTTAACAGTAAAGCTTTAGAAATATTCTTATAAATCTAAATGGTTTATAGCATTGCTAAAGCCCAAAAAAAATAATATGTACATAGGAGGAATTACCATGGCATTTGAATTACCGCAATTACCTTACGCAGAAGATGCACTTGAACCACACATTGACAAAGAAACAATGAACATTCACCATACTAGACATCACAACACATATGTGACCAACTTAAACAATGCATTAGCAGGTAACGAAGAATTACTTTCTAAATCAGTTGAAGAAGTAATTTCTAATTTAGATGCGGTTCCAGAATCTGCTCGTACAGCTGTACGAAACAATGGCGGCGGACATGCAAACCATTCATTATTCTGGCAAATCCTTTCACCAAATGGCGGCGGTGCACCAACTGGTGAATTAGCTGACGCAATTACAAGCAAATTTGGCAGCTTCGAAAGCTTTAAAGAAGAGTTCGCTAAAGCAGCAACTACTCGTTTCGGCTCTGGCTGGGCATGGTTATCTGTAAACAATGGTGAGTTAGAAGTAACAAGCACTCCAAATCAAGATTCTCCATTAATGGAAGGTAAAACTCCTATTCTTGGTCTTGATGTTTGGGAGCATGCTTATTACCTAAAATATCAAAACAAACGCCCAGATTACATTTCATCTTTCTGGAATGTAGTAAATTGGGATGAAGTTTCTAAACGTTATAGTGCAGCGAAATAATCGCAATGAAAAAGGCAGCTCCCAGAGCTGTCTTTTTCATTTTCTTAAAAATTGAATAAGAACCCTATCCTTGTTAAAGACTACCCTTATGAAAAAGGGGAGTATTATATGGCTAAAAAATTTAAAATTTTAGGTGATGTCGAATTAACGAAAGATTTATCACTCTTACTGATTATCGGAGGGTTATACTCGTTAAGCATTGCTCTGTCCAACACTTTTGTGAATATTTATCTCTGGAAGCAAACAGGAAGATATTCAGATCTTGCCCTCTATAACCTGGCTATTGTCGTATTACAACTATTAACATTTATATTAGCGGGGCGCTGGGCTAAGAAAATTGACAGGGTAATTGTGCTTCGAATGGGAGTTATCTTTTTGGCTCTGTTTTACCTAGCAGTTTTAGCCACAGGAACAAGGGCTTCCACATATTTACTGTTATTAGGAAGTTTGCTTGGAATAGGCTCTGGTTTTTATTGGCTCGCTTATAATGTGTTAACCTTTGAAATTACCGAACCAGAGACAAGAGATTTTTTTAATGGATTTTTGGGAATTTTATCCTCTGCTGGTGGAATGATTGGTCCAATAGCTGCAGGCATCATCATCACAAGATTTGAAAAGTTCACTGGGTATACATTTGTGTTTGGTTTGTCACTAGCATTATTTGCTCTTGCTGTATTCATGAGTTTTTCATTAAAACGTAGACCTGCAGCAGGTAGCTACTATTTTAAAAGGATATTAGAAGAAAGAAAATTAAATGAAAATTGGCGCCTCATAACCAATGCCCATTTTTTTCAGGGCCTGAGAGAAGGGACATTTTTGTTTGTGATTTCCGTCCTTGTTTATATATCGACGGAGAGTGAAATGTCTCTAGGCACATTTGGCCTGATTAATTCGGGTATATCTTTTATTGCCTATTTTTTAGCATCGCGCATGATTAAAAAGGATTATCGAAAAAAAGCCATCCTTATTGGTGGAATCCTTCTTTTTGCTGCAGTTCTCCTGATTATTTGGGATGTGAATTTTGTAAAGTTATTAATTTATGGAGGGGTGATTGCTATTGCTTATCCACTCTTACTTGTTCCTTATGTATCAACAACATATGATGTAATTGGCTTAGGTTGGAAAGCGGCCGAAATGAGGATAGAATACATTGTCGTTCGCGAACTATTCTTGAATTTTGGCAGGATTGTTTCCATATTAGCTTTTCTAGCTGCTATAACCTGGTTTAACGAAGACAAAAGCATTCCCATTTTACTTTTCTTTTTGGGTACTGGACATTTATTGATTTACTTTTTCATTAGGAAAGTTCAATTACCTGCAGCGTAATGCGATGAGTGTTTTTAAACTCATCGCATTTTTTATCCAATTTATTTTGGAATTGGTAAGTGTTATTCATAGATAAATAGGCCATTTTCTTATAAAATAGAGAAAGTTATGTAATGCTTGGATAAAGGAAGTGAATATTGATCTTGAATAACAAGAAGAAAAAGAAGAAAACACATGTTCCATTTCGTTTAAATATTGTATTTTTTGTTGTATTTATCCTCTTTTCAATACTCATACTTCGACTTGGAGAATTACAAATTGTCTTCGGTGATGATTTTAAGCGTGAACTTCAACGCACTGAGGATATAACGGTCAATAACCCAGTACCAAGGGGGAAAATGTTTGACCGAGATGGAAAAACCATCGTCGATAATAGCCCACTAAATGCAATTACTTACACAAAAAATCAAAGTGTTACTCAGAAGGAAATGATTGATACCGCCAAAAAATTAGCAAAGCTGATTACCATGGATACCACAAAAAAAATCCCTATACGTGATCAAAAAGATTTTTGGATAATTCAACACCCTAAAGAAGCAAAAGCAAAAATCACTAAAAAAGAATGGAATCAATATGACCAGAAAAAATTAGATGATAAACAAATTTATCAAATGCAGCTTGATCGCGTGACCGATGATGAACTCGCGAGTATTCAAGGAGAGGAACTTGAAACACTTGCCATTTATCTGAAGTTTAACAGCGGTTATGCGTTAACACCACAAATTGTTAAAAATAAGGATGTTACCCCAGAAGAATTTGCGGTTGTTAGTGAAAATCTCGAAAATCTTCCAGGCGTGGATACTACGACAGACTGGGACCGTCTGTATACGTTTGGCGATACATTAAAATCAATATTAGGGGATGTAACTACATCGGAAAGCGGGATACCGAAGGAACAACTAGAAAAATATCTTGCTCGCGGTTATAGTCGAAATGATCGAGTCGGAAAAAGTTATCTTGAGCTGAAATACGAAGATGTCCTCCATGGGCAAAAGGCAAAAGTGAAAAATGTGACAGACAAATCCGGGAAAGTTCTTTCTACTGAAGTAGTTTCCGATGGGAAACGTGGAAAAGATCTTATTTTAACAGTTGATATGGAACTGCAACAACAGGTAGACAAAATTATTGAAGAAGAAATGTGGTCAGCCAAAAGCAAACCGAACACCGCTCTTATGGATCGCGCATTTGTAGTTGTCATGAACCCTCATACAGGGGAAATTTTGTCCTTGGCGGGAAAGCAAATTGGTAAGGACAAAGATGGCAAAACCATCATGAAAGACTATGCGAGCGGAAATTTTACAAGCTCGTATAATGTGGGGTCAGCCGTGAAAGGTGCCACAATCTTAACAGGATATCAAACAGGTGCCATTAAGCCTGGGGATACCCTATTGGATGAACCATTAGTCATTAAAAATACACCGGTAAAAAAATCTTGGCGGACATTTGGACAAATTAATGATTTGAGGGCCTTACAGGTTTCATCTAACGTCTATATGTGGAAGACAGTTATCGCGATGGCCAATGGAAAGTATATCCCGAACGGACCACTCGTATTAGAAACTACGAAGACTTTTAATACAATGCGGCAATCCTTTAGTCAATTTGGTCTTGGGACACGGACAGGAATTGATCTTCCAAATGAAATGAGCGGATTTCCAGGTACTGAGAATATACCAGGTAAACTTCTCGATTTTGCGATTGGACAGTATGATACGTACACACCATTACAATTAGCCCAGTATGTTTCTACGATTGCGAACGGTGGCAATCGTGTCCAGCCGCATATTGTGAAGGAAATTCGTGAACCTGTAATGGAAAATAATGAATTAGGACCAATTGTCGAGGAAATTCAGCCAAGAGTGTTAAATCGGGTGGATATGAAGGATGAATGGATTAACAGGGTTCAAGAAGGATTTCGAATGGTCATGCAAGTTGGTGATGGAACTGGTGTTGGTGCTTTTGGCAGTGCTCCATATCATCCCGCAGGAAAAACAGGAACAGCAGAGGCCTTTTATGATGGATCAGATAAAACAAAACGTGGGACCGAAGTATGGAACTTAAGCCTTGTTAGTTATGCACCAGCTGATAATCCAGAAGTGGCTATTTCTGTTGTAGTACCATGGGCATACCAAGGAAGCAGCGGCCCAAGTATAAACAGTTTAATTGGGCGTAGAGTGTTAGATGCTTATTTTGACCTGAAAAAATCAAGGCAAAACTCTGTTGATACAGGAGCTTCAACGCAGCAAACAGCAAATATCCAATAAATCGGGCTGATTTACAATAAATAAACCTGTCTCATTTTTTTTCGGACAGGTTTTTTATTACATATTTGAGCAAAATAATTCTATAAGTTATTATCAACTAGGAGATGATTTTTTTAGAAAATGGTATTTATCGATTTACAATAGGGAAACATAACTTTACAAAAGCTTTACAATTCGTTAAAACTCCGTTTACAGTTATGCTTTATTCTTAAGCATGTAAGAAAGACAAACATTATCATCACTAAATATCTTAGGAGGAATATAGGAAATGAAAAGCCTAAAAAAATTAAGCTTACTCACATTATTTGCAGCATTAATGGTATTCATTGCTGCATGTGGAGGCGGAGCTTCTACAGATAAAACAAAAGATACAGGCACCACAACACCAAAAACTGAAACGAAAAAAGAACTTTCCGGATCATTATCCGTTTCTGGTTCGTCTGCAATGCAACCATTAGTGGCAGCAGCTGCAGAACAATTTATGGCTGCTAATCCAAACGTGGATATTCAAGTACAAGCTGGTGGATCTGGTACAGGTTTATCACAAGTTTCTGAAGGTTCTGTACAAATTGGGAACTCTGACGTATTTGCTGAAGAGAAAATTCCTGATAAAGCAAGTGAGCTTGTTGACCATAAAGTAGCGGTTGTTGGTATGACTGCAGCTGTTAACCCTAAAGTTGGCATTAAAGATATTAAAAAAGCTGACTTAATCAAAGTGTTTACTGGAAAAATCACAAACTGGAAAGAACTTGGCGGAGCAGATCAAAAAATCGTTCTTGTTAACCGTCCTGATTCATCTGGTACTCGTGCAATATTCAACAAATTTGCTCTTGATGGTGCAACACCTGCAGAAGGTGTTACTGAAGACTCTTCAAACACAGTTAAAAAGATTATTAACGAAACTGACGGTGCTGTTGGTTACCTTGCATTCTCATATTTCACTGATGATACTGTAACACCACTTGCAATCGATGGTGTTGAACCAACTGCTGAAAATGTACAAGCTGGTAAATTCCCAGTATGGGCTTACCAACATTCATACACTAAAGGTGAACCTAATGAATTAGCAAAAGCGTTCCTTGACTACATGATGTCAGATGATATCCAAAATACCCTTCTAAAGGAACAAGGATATCTACCTGTTACAAAAATGAAAGTCGAACGTGATGCAAAAGGAACACAAAAAAATCTATAATAGTAAAGTTCAAATACTGAACAGGGTAAATGCGATTACGCGTTTACCCTATTATCACGTAGTTTAGGAGTGATTGGTGCATAATGGAAAAGTTAGCTCCTGCAAAAGACAGGCTATTGAAATCAAACAAAAGTCAGATGAATGGGGAATTACGAGGGAAAATTCTCGTTCTTTTATGTGCTGTTATTATGATATCAGCAACCATATCCATCACTATTTTCTTGGGTACAAAAGGATTGCAATCATTCATAAAAAATGGAGTAAGTCTTATTGAGTTCATAACGAGTACCCAGTGGAATCCTACAAATGCAGCAAATCCCGAATATGGAGTATTACCTTTTATTTTTGGATCATTTGCTGTCACGTTCCTTGCGGCAATTATTGCGGCCCCATTAGGAATTGGCGGTGCCATATTCATGACGGAGATTGCTCCATCCTGGGGAAAAAAAATATTACAGCCTGTTATTGAACTTTTAGTGGGGATTCCGTCCGTTGTTTATGGATTCATCGGGCTTACAGTACTAGTTCCCTTTATTAGAGAAAATGTGGGTGGACTAGGTTTCAGCTTACTCTCCGGTATGATTGTACTTGCCATTATGATTTTGCCAACCATTACAACAATTGCTACTGACGCAATTAGTTCGCTGCCCAACAGCTTAAGAGAAGGTTCCTATGCACTGGGAGCAACCCGCTGGCAAACAATAAGAAAAGTGCTCATTCCTGCGGCATTGCCATCCTTATTGACGGCAATTGTTTTGGGTATGGCTCGAGCATTTGGTGAGGCTCTTGCAGTGCAAATGGTAATCGGTAACGTAAGAAACTTACCATCAAGTATTTTGGACGCTTCAGCAACTTTAACAACAATTATTACGTTAAATATGGGTCATACCACTTATGGCAGTGTGGAAAATAATACGCTTTGGTCCATGGGCTTAATTTTATTAGTTATGTCGTTTGCGTTTATTCTCCTCATCCGTTATCTTTCATCTAGGAGGAAGTTGTAATGAAAAGCAAAACGGCTGATCGAATTGCAACCGGAGTATTTGTTGCAATTGCCATTATCATTATTGCAATTCTTATCGGTTTATTCTCATATATTTTAATTAATGGATTTAAATATATCTCTTGGGACTTTTTAACTACTCCATCCAGCAATATTCGTGCAGGTGGGGGGATAAGAGACCAACTATTCAATTCTATATATATTTTAGTTATTACGATGATCATCGCAATTCCACTTGGGATCGGTGGCGGAATCTATATGGCGGAATATGCTAAGCCAGGGAAAGTAACGGATATTATCCGTTCCTGTGTAGAGGTTTTATCATCTTTGCCATCCATTGTTATAGGCATGTTCGGATTATTAGTGTTTGTAAATACAACAGGATGGGGATATACCATTTTAGGCGGAGCCTTAGCCCTGACTGTCTTTAATTTGCCTGTTATCGTACGTGTTAGTGAGGACGCCATTCATGCAGTCCCTCGTGATTTGAAAGAAGCTAGCCTTGCATTAGGTATAACTCATTGGCATACAATAAAAACTGTCATATTACCAAGTGCGTTTCCATCAATATTAACGGGTATTATTCTTGCTGCAGGAAGGGTATTTGGTGAAGCGGCTGCACTTTTGTTTACTGCGGGTCTCTCAACACCAAGACTTGATTACGGAAACTGGAATCCATTTTCCGCTCAATCACCATTAAATATATTTCGTCCCGCCGAAACACTTGCGGTTCACATTTGGTCAGTAAATACACAAGGATTAATTCCTGATGTCGAAGAAGTATCGAATGGTTCAGCAGCAGTGTTAGTGATATCAGTATTAATATTTAACCTGTTAGCTAGATGGGTTGGAAGCAGGATTACTAAAAAAATCACAGCAACTAAATAAAGGGCAGGTGAGAACGGATGGTTACAACTTTATTGGAAAAGGAATTGTCAGAAAAAACAATGCAATCAACCGTCCAGTTGCAAATGGAAAATATCTTAGAAGTAAATAATTTAGAAATTTTCTATGGAGATAAACGTGCCGTAAACGGAATTTCTCTGGATATCAATAAAAATTCAATTACAGCATTAATTGGACCTTCAGGCTGTGGAAAATCAACTTTTCTACGAAGCATTAATAGAATGAATGATTTAATTCCTGGTGCGAGAGCTACAGGGGAAGTTATGTATGAAGATTTAAATATTTTGTCTGAAGAGATCAATGTGGTTGCCTTACGGAAGGAAATTGGAATGGTTTTCCAAAAGCCAAATCCTTTTCCAAAATCGATATATGAAAATATAACGCATGCCCTTAAATTTGCAGGAATTAAAAAGAAAAGCCAGCTTGATGAAATTGTCGAAGAAAGCCTGCAAAAAGCAGCACTATGGGATGAAGTAAAGGACAGGCTGCATAAATCTGCGCTCTCTCTTTCAGGTGGGCAGCAGCAGCGTCTTTGTATAGCTAGAACCATTGCGATGAAGCCAACCATTATGCTCCTTGATGAGCCATCTTCTGCACTCGATCCCATTTCAAATGCAAAGGTAGAAGAGTTGATTGTTCAACTTAAGAAAGACTATTCAATCATAATTGTCACGCATAACATGCAGCAGGCTTCACGGATTTCGGATAAAACAGCCTTCTTTTTTAAGGGTGATTTAATTGAATATGATGTTACGGAAAAAATCTTTACAAATCCTTCAGTAAAAAAGACGGAAGAATATATCTCTGGACGTTTCGGATAAGGAGGGGAAGTTTGTGTCAGTAAATACGTTAACCAGACAAGTGTTTGACATTAACGATTTAAATTTATGGTATGGCGATCATCATGCATTAAAAGGTATTAACTTTCCAATCAACAAAAAAGAAGTGACCGCTATGATTGGTCCATCTGGATGCGGAAAGTCTACTTTCATCAAAACATTAAATTTAATGATTAATATGGTTCCAAATGTTAAAATGACGGGCGAAATCAATTTTAATGGTCAAAATATTTTAGATGAAAAAATGGACCTTGTTGAACTTCGTAAAAACGTGGGCATGGTGTTTCAGAAAGGAAATCCTTTTCCACAAACAATCTATGATAATATCGCCTATGGTCCGAGAATTCATGGAATCAAGAAAAAGAAGCACCTTGATGAGATTGTCATTAAGTCACTCATGGATGTAGCTTTATGGGACGAAGTTAAGGATCGATTAAATACACCTGCATTAGGGTTATCAGGAGGACAGCAGCAAAGGGTATGTATTGCACGGGCACTTGCGACGAAACCTGATGTGTTGTTAATGGATGAACCTACCTCTGCACTCGATCCGATTTCTACCTTAAAAATTGAGGAATTAATTTTAGAATTAAAAGAAAAATATACAATTGTAATTGTTACTCATAATATGCAGCAAGCTTCAAGGGTATCGGATAAAACTGCTTTCTTTTTATTGGGTGAATTAGTAGAATTAGATTCAACTTCTACTATATTTTCAAACCCTAAAGATTCACGTACCGAAGGGTATATTACTGGAAGATTTGGATGATGAGGTGGTTTAGATGAGCACAAGAACAAATTTTGATAATAACTTAAAAGAATTAAAAGACCTGCTATTAAATATGGCCACTAAAGCTGAACATGCAATCAAAGAATCGATGCTAGCCCTTATTAATCAGGATCTAGAAAAGGCGAAGCAGGTTATTGACGGGGACAATGAAATCGATGATTTGGAGTTTGAAATTAATGATAAAGCAATATTATTAATTGCAAGAGAAGCACCTGTAGCCACTGATTTGAGGAAAATTAATGTAGCCTTAAGAGTTTCATCTGAAGTTGAGCGGTTTGCCGATATAGCCGTTAATATTGCCAAATCGGCAATACATATTGGTAATGAACAGCATTTCAAGGAAATCATAGATATACCGAAAATGATGGAAATCGCCTTAGAAATGGTCTCAGAGTCAATAACTGCCTATTATTCAGAGGATATTACTGTGGCAAGGAAATGTGCAGAGAAAGATGATGAAGTGGATAAAATGTTTGGAACCTTAATACAAGAGCTATTAAGTTATATCCCACAAAATCCAAATTCCACGAATCAAATTATCCAATTAGCGTTTGTTTGCAGATTTATTGAAAGAATTGCTGACCATTCAACAAATATTGCCGAGGATGTTATTTATCTTGTGACAGGAAAACGGGAGAATTTGAATGCTTAGTGGTTGGAATAGAATTTTTTAAGATGAGGCTGCAATGCGGCTTCATCTTTTTTTTGTAAATGGCAGTGTCGAAAATGATAGTAAATCCTCTGTGAAAATTGTCAATTTATGCTGAAAAAAGTTTTGTATGCTGACTTAAAAAAATTTCCTTACTCTAAATCTAGCTAGCTGTACGGATATGCAAAATACGACAAATTGTGTTTATTGTATGCTTCCTTAACAGGTGATACGATTAAATTATAAATAATAGGTATTATTTACAATCTTTTGCATATATTGATTGTTTGCAGAATGGAGGAAGGAAATGATTGAAGAAATTATTAAACTTAGAGGGGATGGTTTCTCATTTCGAAAAATCGCCTCAGAGTTAAATACAACGGTTGGTAAGGTTCAATATCGTTGGAACAAATGGATGGAACATACTGAAACAAAATTAATTGATCATAATGATAGTCAAACGACCAAGGATACAAATTCCTCTGATAACACTACTTTACCAGAATATATTCCACTAAAGGGTGAACTTAAGGCAAAGCTTGTTACACCTCGCAAAATAGCACTCTTTTGGGAAGTTTCTAAAATACCTAAAAAGATTGTCGAATTATTTTTTAACCAGAAGGTTGAAGAACTTGTTACGGTCGTTAGGATTTATGATGTAACAGATCTATTGTTTAATGGAAAAAATGCACACCATTTTAATGAAATAACTGTACCCTATAACAGTGGACACTGGTTTATTAAAGGACTTGCTGAAAATCGCAGCTATATAGCTGAATTAGGGATATATTTTTCAGGAACGGAATTCTTTCCTCTTTATCGCTCCAATAGCATTCAAACGCAGTCACCTGATATACCAAGCGGCTCACTATACCATCATGATTTAATGCAATTCCAGCAATATGAAGCACAACCTCCCAAATGGATGGAACATGTTAGTACTTACAGCTATTACCTGAAAGATAATAACAGGGAGGATAGAAATGAATAACAAAAACCCCGAACAAGTTGACATAAAGGTAAAATCAGAGAAGTGGAAATTAAAGGTATTAATTCTGTGCTGGGAATATCCACCTAATATTGTTGGCGGTCTTTCTAGGCATGTGTTCGGACTATCAACCCATTTAGCTGATTTGGGCCACGAAATTCATGTGTTAACAGCGGGAAAAAGTGACCTGCCATCCTTTGAAAAAATGAATGGAGTGAATGTGCACCGCATAAAACCAATAAATGAACAGGACGATCACTTTCTTTCCTGGATTGCCGGCCTTAACTTAGCGATGGCATTTAAGGCTGAACAACTAACCGAAGAGATTAAATTTGATCTTATTCATGCACATGATTGGCTGGTTGGTGCTGCAGCTATTGCCTTAAAGGAATTGTTCACCATCCCATTATTAACGACTATACATGCCACGGAGCATGGTAGGAACAAGGGTATTCATAATGAAATGCAGCAATTTATCCATGTCAAGGAACACCAGTTAATTTCAGAGTCAGATCAAATCATTGTCTGCAGTGAATATATGTTGGAAGAGCTTATCTCCGTTTTTAATGTAAAGGCTGAAAGGATTGCCGTCATCCCCAATGGAATTGAATCTTTGACAGTAGAACGAAAGGCCGAGGAATTCTTTTCCGAATTGAAGCAAAAAAGATACATTTTTTCAATTGGAAGAATTGTACAAGAAAAGGGCTTCGAAACGATTATCGAGGCAGCAGCGCTTGCTAAGGAAAAATCGTTGGAATATAGCTTTATTGTTGCGGGGAAAGGTCCAATGCTCAAAGACTATCAAAACCAAATTATGGAAAGAAAATTAACCAGCCATGTTGCTTTTATAGGCTATATTACGGATGAACAAAGAAATGCTCTTATTCAAGGAAGTGAACTGACGGTTATACCGAGCCTATACGAACCATTCGGAATAGTGGCCCTAGAATCGATGATTATGGGGAAACCGACAGTTGTTTCCAATACAGGCGGTATGAAAGGGATTGTAAAACATTTACAAACAGGAATGCTCATGCTTCCTGGTGATGCCCAAAATCTACTGATCCAAATTAATTTTTTATTAAATCATCCAGAGACTGCAGAAGAAATTGGTAACAAAGGCAGGAAAATTGTTAAAAGTTTGTATGGCTGGAAACGTATTGCTTCAGAAACAAGCAGAGTAATGCTGGATACTATAGTAAACAAGCGAGTAAATGAGGACGAGGAAAGGGCAACACAAATAATTGTAAATAAGGTGTAAGCAATGATGAACTTAAATAATATCCACGGAAAAAGCTCTTTTGAAAAACACTAGCATTTCCTTTTGAAAAATGATATTATAGAAAAGTCGTATGAACGAACTAGCTTATCGTTTGGAGGGAAATTAACATGCGTGTAAATATTACGTTAGCTTGCACTGAGTGTGGAGATCGTAACTATATTTCAACAAAAAATAAACGTAACAACCCAGATCGTCTTGAGCTTAAGAAATATTGCCCAAGAGAAAAGCGTACAACAGCACATCGTGAAACAAAATAAGCAGTAGGGCTTCCTGCTGCTTTTTTTGTTGTTTAAAAACAAGGAGGGCTATTTAATGATGGATAAAAATGCTGTCCGTAAACAGGTTAAAGAAACTCTTTCAAAGATCTCGAAGCCCCTTTACGAAGATTATTCCTATAAAATAGCATCCAGGCTTTTTGAAGATGAAGACTGGATTAACGCAAAAGTTATTGGAATAACTGTTTCAAGACAGCCTGAAGTTGATACATACCAAATTATCCGTAAAGCATGGGAACAGGGAAAACAGGTGGTCGTACCAAAGTGTAATCCGCAAGAAAAACATTTATCCTTCAGAACTTTAAGAGAATTTTCTGAGCTTGAAATCGTCTTCTATGGTTTACTAGAGCCAATTGCAGCATTTACCCCTAAAGTTGAGCCCGATCTAATTGAACTAATTATTGTCCCAGGATTGGCGTTTACTAGGGAGGGATACCGTATAGGCTTTGGCGGCGGGTATTATGATCGATACTTAACAACCTACTCCGGCAAAACCCTTTCACTTGCTTTTAATGACCAAATCATTTCACAATTTCCAGTTGAAGACCATGATATACCTGTTTCAAAAATTATTACAAATATTGAGACTATAAAACTAAAATGATAAAAGTACTATTGATAATTATTATGATCTCAATTACTGGAATAGTGGGTTACCATCTTAAATATTTGACTAAATCGGGTGCATTGACGGCTGTTTTGGTTGGACTTGCTGTCTATAGTGGTTTCGGTGTAAAGGGTCTTATCCTGCTTGGAGCATTCTTTGCTTCTTCAAGTCTTTTGTCAAAATACAAAAGTTCCGTTAAACTAACTATCGAAGAAAAATTGGCAAAAGGTTCTACAAGAGATTGGCGCCAGGTCATGGCCAACGGGGGAGCAGCTGGATTTTTTAGTATCCTTTATTATTTTCAGCCCCATTTAATTTGGCTTATCGGGTTTATTGTCTGTCTTGCGAGTGCAAATTCAGATACATGGGCATCTGAAATCGGAAGTTTAAGCAAGAAGAATCCCATTTACATACGAACATTTAAGCGAATTGATAAAGGAACATCAGGTGCGATTAGTTTTTTGGGAAGTGTTGCAGCAATTGCAGGCTCGTTCTTTATCACCATGGTTGGTGTTTGGTTATTCCATTTAGATTTCCTTATAACTATATTGGTCTTTTTGTTTGGCTTTTTTGGAAATGTCATTGATACATTTATGGGTGCCTTTTACCAACAAGTATATGTTTGCAAGCATTGTGGCATTGAAACTGAAAAAAAGCATCATTGTCAATTGCCAACTACCAGAATAAAAGGGTTTACCTTTGTGGATAATGATATGGTTAATTTTCTTTCTGGCTTACTTGCAGCCCTATTAGCAATTGGAATTATTCAAGTTACTAGGTAACCATCAGAATTTGTAACAATAAATCCTTCTAAAATAGTCTTGCAATAATAGATTATGTAATGGTGTACATAAAATAAAGATAACTCGATTAATGCATTCTAGAGGAGGAATGGTCATGTTAAGACGCGTTAACAGAGTGGTGCTGATTGGAACAGGAGCTGTTGGTTCAAGCTATGCGTTTGCACTTCTAAATCAAGGTATTACTGAAGAGTTAGTTTTAATTGATTTAAATAAAGAAAAAGCGGAAGGCGATGCGATGGATTTGAACCATGGACTTCCCTTCGCACCGTCACGGACGAAAATTTGGTTTGGTGATTACAAGGATTGTGGTATAGCTGATCTTGTGGTGATTACGGCTGGAGCGAACCAAAAACCTGGTGAAACGCGACTTGATCTTGTGGAGAAAAACACGAAAATTTTTAAGGGTATTGTGGAAGAAATTATGAATAGCGGGTTTGATGGTATTTTTCTCGTTGCGACCAACCCAGTTGATATTTTAACCTATGCGGTCTGGAAATTTTCCGGGCTTCCAAAAGAACGTGTCATTGGCTCAGGAACCATTTTGGATACCGCACGCTTCCGCTTTTTACTGGGAGATTATTTTGACGTTGATACCCGGAATGTACATGCTTATATTATTGGAGAACATGGTGATACCGAGCTTCCAGTTTGGAGTCATGCAGATATTGCTGGTACAACGATATCTGAATGGATAAAGAATAATCCCGATTACAAACCGGATGATCTTAATCAAATCTTTGTAAATGTCCGTGATGCGGCCTATCAAATTATTGAGAAAAAAGGTGCCACCTATTATGGAATTGCTATGGGATTAGTTAGGTTAACCAAGGCTATACTTCAAAATGAAAATTCCGTTCTAACAGTCTCTGCTTATCTTGATGGGGAATATGGTCAAGACGATATTTATATTGGTGTACCGGCTGTAGTCAATCGAAAAGGAGTCCGGAAAATTGTTGAACTGGATTTAAATGATGAGGAAAAAACAAAATTCACGAACTCTGTAAAAGTATTAAAAAACACAATGGAACCAATATTTAAGAATCTTTAAAAACGGAACGAGACGAATTTGTGAAATTCGTCTCGTTTTTTATGATTCTTGGATAAATCCTTTATGATCTCCACAAAATAGTAATAGGAGGGATGAAGATGTCGCGTATGTTAACATCTATATTTATGATTGGTTCAATCGGTTATTTTACATTTCGGTATAGGTACAGAATTATTAATGTTCTGTTAGGCTCAAGTTGGATGCGGAGGCTGGCAGTGGGTTCTATTATGAGTTTCCCTGGGGTTAAGCAAAAAATGATGAAGTCAGTATTTGGAAGACCATCTGAATGGTGAAAACCACAGATGGTTTTTATTTTGTCTAAATGGTTAATTATGATGATTACAGGGTGTTTCATTAAATGTAAATGGCCCTTTTCGTTTATAATGAAACAAACGAGGTAAAAATGAATACATATTAATAATCTAAACGATATAGTTTGGACTTAAAGCACTGTTTTTAGAGAGTAGGGGAGAAATGAATAATAGAGAGGGTTACATTTTTTGGAGGCTGGCATATTCTTTCATTTCTGATCATGGGTATCGAATTATTCAATTATTTGAAAATCAAAAAGAACTGTGGCTGGAAAAATTAGAAAATAAGAAGGCGCCGATTATCCGAATGCTGCTTCATGATTTGGATTGGAGTAATGCCATGCAGAGAGATATTGAATTTACAGCATCCAACGGAGAAAGAGTCCGCAAGCAGGTTGGCCGAAGCCAATTACATGTGGTGAACATTTATGTCAGTCAGTTCCCGCCAGTTGATGAATATGAATATCGACTTAAAATGCCTTTTGTCAATCCAGATGGAAATAAGACAACGGTAAGTTCAATTTTACTGGCTAACGGGGAATTTGATAAAGGGTTTGGTATAATCTCTGCAAGGTTGGGGCGTGAGCTTCACTTTTCTTTTAATGAAGCTTATTCTGAACACGATGTTGCGGAAGTAAAAAAAGCTGCCTTAGATTATGCTAGTAAAAAAGTGAAGACGGAACAAGCTATTCTTTTTAAAGGGAAACCTTTCTTTACCTATGTATTTATTGTGATTCAAGTTGCAGTCTTTATCTGGCTTGAATTACATGGTGGCAGCACGAATACTTCAACACTTATTCAATACGGTGCCAAAGTAAACCAATTGATTTATGATGGTGAGTGGTGGAGATTTATTACACCGGTATTTCTCCATATAGGATTTTTGCATTTGGTGATGAATACATTAGCTCTGTATTTTCTTGGTCCGACAGTTGAACAAATATTTGGTAAGTTTCGCTTTGTATTTATCTATTTGTTTGCTGGTGTTACTGGTTTTATTGCCAGCTTCATTTTTAGTACAAACTTATCTGCAGGGGCAAGTGGTGCTATTTTTGGCTTGTTCGGTGCCTTATTGTATTTCGGTGTAATCTATCCAAAATTATTCTTCCGTACCATGGGAATGAATTTGATTATTGTCCTCGGTATAAACCTTGTGTTTGGCTTCTCGTCTACAGGAATAGATAATGCCGGCCATTTAGGTGGATTAGCTGGAGGGTTTCTCGCAGCAGGTATTGTCCATATTCCAAAAAAGAAAAAGCTGTTATGGCAAATGATTTTTTTGATTGTTTCATCAGCAATAGTATGGGGTTCGTTGTCCTATGGGTTTAGTGCATCTGCAAAATCAGATGACGAATATTCTAATTTACTAATGGCACAAGAATACGTTACACAAGGCAATTACGATAAAGCATATAGTATTTTAAAGGAATCTGAAAAAAATGACACTACTATATCTGAGAAGACCTATTTTCTGCTATCCTTTGTGGAAATAAAGAAAAATATGCTTCCAGAAGCAAAAACGCATTTACAAAAGGCAATTCAACTTGATCCTAATTTTGATGAGGCGTACTTTAACCTTGCTCTAATTAATGTAGAACTAAATGAAATTGAACAAGCTAAAGTAAATGCCGAAAAGGCCGCTAAAATAGAACCTAAAAATGAAAAATATTCCGACTTAGTCACCGAAGTTAATCAATATCTTCATGCCAATGACAAAGGAGAATAGATTCTTGTCTTGAGGAGAAACCTGACTTGAGTTATACTTTTTTAGTAATATCATTATACTCTCAATATGAAAAAATTAAGGGGGAGGGTTCCCCAGATGAAAACAATCTATGATATTCAGCAATTTTTAAAACAATTTGGAACCTTTATTTATGTTGGTGATCGAGTTGGAGATCTCGAGCTAATGGAATCAGAGTTGAAAGAGTTGTACCATGCCCAATTAATAGAACCACGGAAATTTCAAACAGCCCTTTTAATCTTAAGGCATGAAATCCAATTTGAAAAAGAAAAAAGTAAGCGAGGATAGGTGAATTCGTGTGATCGATCAATGGATAGCGGGTGTCGATCTTGGTGGTACAACTACAAAAATTGCCTTTATTACGTTAGAAGGCGAAATTGTTCATAAGTGGGAAATTCCTACGGATAATTCTAATGAAGGACAAAATATTACTGCCAATATTGCCATGGCAATTGATAAAAAGCTTACTGAAGCTGGTGAGACAAAAAGTAAGCTAATTGGAATCGGAATGGGGGCACCAGGGCCTGTAGACTATGAAACTGGTATTATTTTAAACGTAGTCAATCTAGGATGGAAGGATAATTATCCTCTAAAGTACAGTCTTGAAGCTTCAACGGCCCTTCCCTCTGCAATCGAAAATGACGCAAACTGTGCGGCATTGGGGGAAATGTGGAAGGGAGCGGGAAATGGGGCTAAAAATCTTGTTTGTGTTACCTTAGGGACAGGTGTTGGCGGAGGGGTTATCGCTAATGGAAATATTGTCCAAGGGGTAAATGGTGCCGCAGGAGAAATAGGTCATATTACAGTAATTCCATCTGGTGGAGCTCCTTGTAATTGCGGGAAAACTGGTTGCCTCGAAACAGTTGCTTCAGCAACGGGTATTGTGCGATTAGCCCTGGCAGAAATTAATAATGATAGCTCATCAGGGAAATTGGGTGAACTTTTTAAAGAAAATGGAAACATTACGGCTAAGGATGTTTTTGATGCTGCTAGAGACGGTGATAAATTGGCGGAGAAAGTAGTAGAAGAGGTTTCCTTCCATTTAGGTTTTGCTTTAGCAAATATTGGTAATACGCTTAATCCGGAAAAAATCGTTTTAGGTGGCGGTGTTTCAAAAGCAGGAAGTATTTTAGTGAATGCAGTAAATGAAAACTTTGCAAAATTTGCGTTTTCATCAGTAAGGGATTCCACAAACCTAGTCTTGGCTACTTTAGGAAATGATGCAGGTGTGCTCGGTGCTGCCTGGCTTATTAAAAATAAATTAAATCAATAGGTTATTAAGGAAAGGCCCGTTAAGATGCGGGCTTTTTATGGTGAAACCATCCACGACCATAAAAGCTATTGCTCCCATAATAAAGAAAAAGCTCCTTATATGTTTGAATAGTTGAAACATTTTTGCTGGAAAAACGTACTAACATTAGAGAGAAGAAAAAGGAGGGGGAGGGTAATTGATTATTAAGAACAAAAGAATACGAACGAACAGAACACAAATTTTATTCATTTTCTTGTTATTGTCCCTCCTTTTAAGTGCCTGTGTGAATACGGATCAGCCTAACCAAAAAATTCCCGCTAAAAATGAAAAGCCAATAGAACCTGCTCCAGCTTTAGGGACAGAATGGAAATTTCCTATTTCCGTACCGGAAGGCGAATTTGATAAGTTCGTTGGCTGGATTGCTGAGTCCCAAATTCTCTATGTTACAAATCTTGAACAGACTTCAAGTGTCTTTGTTTATAATCTTTTATCAGGAAAGAGTGAACTCATATATAGCACTCAGAATCCCATTGTCAACGTACAAATTAGTCCATCAAAAAAAAATATTTTAATTCACTCGGCACCATCATCCTATGAGGGTTTGGTCACGATTATTGATCCAAAAGGAAAGGAATTATTGAAACAATCGTTTCCGTCCTATGAATTAGTTTTTGAATGGAATCTTTATAATGAGTCAGAGATCCTCGTTTCAAAATTTGAAGAGGACTGGAGCTTCCAACTATTTCTACTTGATATAAAAAACGACAGAACGACTGAGATTTTCATGCCACAGCCTTTTGTTAAGTGGATGAATGAAGGAGAGCTTGCCTATTTAAATTGGGATGAAAACAATCCATCTTTAGTTGCCCCACTTAATGTGAAAGGAATAGAAAATGGAAGTGAAAAAACTGTATTTCCAGCAGCAATACATTTTTCTACATTTCGTAATCTGTTCATGACTGTCACTAAGAATGAGCAGGATCAGTCATTGGCTATCTATTCTTTTTTTGACAAACAGATGAAAAAACTTTTCACCTTTTCTATTCCACAACTATCGAAGTTTTCGGATTGGTTAGTCCCTTTTTATGATTACAATGAGCAGAAAGGCCAATTTATTACCTTCAGTCCGCTTACAAGTGGTGAAATGGATTCCTATACAGGAGGCTTTCAATTACTAACCTATGATATTCAGCAAGGAAGTAGCCGATTGATTATGAAAGGTATGGAAAATGTGCCACTTAATTTTTCTCCTTCTGGAAATGCTGTTCTATATGGCAATCGGCTTGAAAAAATAATTGATTTAATCAGTAAGAAAAGCTATGACCTGATAAAAGAATGACAGATCAACAAGTCATTCTTTTTTGCTTTTTAGATGGATATGATAAAATCACATAGAAAAGAAATTACAAAGAGAAGGTGTTAGTTATGGCCATTGTTGATGTAACAGTCATTCCTGTTGGTACAGAAACTCCTAGTGTTAGTAAATATGTGGCAAGTGTCCAAAAGGTATTAAGGAAATATGAAGAGGAACCCAAAATTCATTTTCAATTGACACCAATGAATACAGTCATAGAAGGAGAATTATCCGTTCTTTTTGAAGTTATCCAAGCAATGCATGAGGTTCCATTCTCTGAAGGAATCCAGCGGGTCGCTACATCGATTCGAATTGATGACCGCAGAGATGTAAAGCGGAGTATGGAATATAAAGTTGAGAGGGTTACAAGCCTTTTGAACGAAAAATAAAAACTATAGTAATCGGAACGAAAAAAAGACTGTCTGCTGACAGTCTTTTTTCTTCAGTCTTTATTCAAGGTGATGATGCATTTCTATTAGTGAGCTACAGCAGGATATCCTGATTCAATTACAGTCATGACTGTAAACCAGCCAAATACTAAGAATGAAGCAACACCCCAGAATGCACCTAATAAGTTTTTATTCTTTAGTGCACTAAATCCGCCATAACCAGCAAGTATGGTTACGAGGGCAAAAATAATTACTAATCCCATAATAAATCCCCCTTTATTAGTATAAGCAGGTAAGAACCTATCGTTTCGAAAAAATTATGTACCTATATTATCTACATTCGTTTCCTATTTTATATTTTTTTCTTATATTTGTCGAGGGCAAAATTACAGCGAAAGGATAGCCTTTGCTTTCGCTGGCTTTGTGTTATAGTGTAAAATAATTATATTGTCATATGCAGGGGAGGAACTTATTATGAAGTGGCAGCAAATTCCCTTAGGGGCTTTGCAAACAAATTGTTATATAGTCGAAAATGCTGATAAGAGCTGTTTAATTTTTGACCCAGGCGAGGAAGGAAATAAGCTAATAAATTTACTGAACCAAAGAAAATTAAAACCACTTGCAATTATTTTAACACACGCCCATTTTGATCATATTGGGGCTGTTACTCTAGTCAGAGAGGCTTTTAAGATTCCGGTTTATATTCACAAACAAGAAGAAAAATGGCTGGGTGATCCCGCATTAAATGGCTCACAACTATTTATGCATGTTGAACCAATCAGGGTAAATCCTGCTGAGCATATCATTACTCAGGAGGGCGAAATGAAAATTGGAGATTTTGAGTGTAACGTTTTTCATACTCCTGGTCATTCGCCTGGCAGTGTTTCATTTTATTTTAAGAAGGATGATGTTGTCATTTCTGGTGATGCCTTGTTTCAGGGGAGTATTGGCCGTACAGACCTGCCTGGAGGAAATGAAGCACAGCTATTAAAAAGCATTCACGACAAACTGTTAATCTTACCTGAGGAAACCTATGTCCTATCAGGACATGGACCTGTGACAACGATTGGAGAGGAAATGGACAGTAATCCGTTTTTAAATGGATTTTAAGCTTGTGAGGAGCTAAAAAAAATAGAAAGACCCTTCTCAGCACGAGGAGGGTTTTTCTTGGGAGTGTTCTTATTCAAATAATGGGAGGGGATATTGTTAAGCTACTATCCTAACAATATTATATAGTTAACACTATGTCAATGGTGTTAATTAAAAAGGAGCCAGGATGATTACATATTTACAACAATTAATTTCAAGTTCACCAATGAAGTTAATCTCCTACGCAGATTACATCGGGGCTGTCCTTTACCATCCTGAGCATGGTTATTATATGAAGGACAAACAGAAAATTGGCCGGCAGGGAGATTTCATTACTACTAGCAATATTTCTGATGTATATGGCAGGCTAGTCGCAAAATGGTTTTCCTATATCTGTAAAACAACAGATTTATCCCCGGTTTTTTGTGAGTTAGGTGCAGGAAATGGCCGATTTGCAAGAGCCTTTTTACAGGAGTGGAATGAGTCAATCCAAACACCTCTACAGTATATTATTGTGGAAAGCAGTCCATTTCATCGTAAATTACAGCACGAATTACTGATTCCAGATTTTTCTATAATGCAAGTAGAAAGTATTAGGGAGTTAGAGCACTTTGAAGGAGTATTCTTTTCAAATGAACTATTTGATGCCCTTCCTGTACATGTAATTGAAAAAATAAATGGACAGATAATGGAGGTTATGGTTGGGGTTCAAAATGGCAATGAATTATGTGAGCAGAACATGCCCTTAACCAACCCAGCGATTTTTTCATTTTTAGAGGAAAGCAAAATTGAATTAAAAGAAAAACAGCGGATCGAAATACCCTTGGAAATGAAGAAGATGATTCAAGAGATTTCCACAGTTTTAACAAAGGGGTTTGTGGTGACAACTGATTATGGATATACGGATGAGGAATGGATGGACTGCCGTAGGATGAAAGGGAGTTTAAGAGGGTATTATCAACACCAGATGATGGATGATGTCTTACTTTACCCTGGCGAAATGGACATTACCTCTCACATCCATTTGGATTATTTTATTCAAAAAGGAAAGCGTGAGGGGTTGAAGTTGTTAACAATGCTCCGGCAGGATGAGTTTTTATTGAAAGCTGGCATTCTAAAAGAATTAGAGAACCATTATGATTCTAATCCGTTCTCAGAGGTCAGTAAACGGAATCGAGCCATTCGCAGCTTAATTATACCCTCAGGGATGAGCACTTATTTTCATGTCATCGTTCAACAAAAAGGGCTCCAATTAAGTGAAGGGTATATTTTTCCAGGGTAAAAGAAAAAACGCCGATCCTCCGGCGTTTTTCTTACTTCTTAGAGTCCTCCGCCAAGCGGCATCATGAACGTTGTCCAATATGTAAAGCCAGCGAAGAAAACGGTTAAATATGCTCCGAACACATACATATACATACGTTCGGAAAGCTTCAGGTAGCTTAGTAAAACAAAAAATCCCGTCTGAGCTAAGAATAGCATTGCAGTTTTATCCATGTCTCCTAGATAAAGCATTACGGTAAAAATACCAGTCCAGAAACCACAAACTCTGAACATGCGATCCATATGTATCCCTCCTTTTACCATACGATACCATCATTACAATATTATAAAGTAAAAGAAGGCCTATTGTAAATAATGGTTTAAAATTAGTTTTTAACAAGCACTTGATATGAGCAAGTCTCACAGCCAGTAATCATGTTTTCCTTTTCTACTAATTCAACCGAATCAAACAATGCCCCAAACATACCCTTTAAAAATTCATGGTGCATACTACAAACTGTTTCGGTATGTTCCTCCGCCACTTCTTTAAATGGACAATTAAAAATTTGAAAATAAATTTTTGTTTTATCACCATTGGCTTCGAATTCAGGATAAAACCCTGCAAGGGTTGCAGCACTTCTTAATATAGTTAGCTTTTGGTCAAATTCTAATTCATCGCCAAGTGATCTTTTAGCCATTTCCTGCTCGATTACCTCTGTACCAAATCGTTTACCTGTTAAGAAAAGTGCCTCTTTTCCAGCTTCACCAAGTGAAATCATCGTTTGAATGGCTACTTTTGATAAAAGCATGTAGTCACGGAACGGGAAATGAAGCTGAATAACGTCGTCCGATAAACGATATAATCGACTTGGTCGGCCGCCTTTACCCGTTTTCTTTGTTTCAGATACTAACATATTAACATCTTCTAACTTTGATAAATGCAATCTTGCCACATTCGGATGAATATTAAAATTTTCCGCCACCTCTTGAACGGTTACTTCTTGATGACGTTTAGTAATGTATTGATAAATGTAATATCGTGTTGGATCTGCCAAAACGTTTGTTATCTTTAATGTTTGTTCCATCACTGTTCACCTCTTACCCCCATAATTTATTCCATTATAATATAGCCATATTAACAAAGGAATGAAGTTAACAATGTTAACACTATATGTTTAGAAAATGTTCACAATTACTGACTTTATATTGTAACAATATTATTTAAATTGAGTTTTTATACAAAAGGTTTGAGGTTTGTCAATAATATTTTTGGGGGAATTATGAAAAAAAGAACCGGCAGGAGAATCGGCCGCTTCTTAAGTCTTTCGTCTTTTCTTTACTTCGGAATATAATATATATGGTAGAATTCCAAACCATCGATACCAGAAATCGGCCTTCGATTGCTTGCGCTCAAACCGAAGTCGTTTTCGTTCATCTTTTGGTTGGTCAACATATTTTACAATGGTTTGGGTCATGTATTTAACATAATCATTTGTTTTCATGGACACACCTGCCTTTATACATCTACAATTATGCCCCTAATAGTATCCATTTAAACGATTTATTTTACTTCTACCCATTTGACCACCTTTTTTGACCTCGTATCAAAATATCCATGTCCACTAATGGGTTCTCTGTTTTTTAAAATGAGCGTAAAATTTACTTTTTGCTCAAAACCAGATGGAGTTTCTGCTTGGTAATCCATGGTTCCATTACTATAGACCATGGTTCCCTTAGCAGGGATGGAACCACTAGTTTGAAACAACGATTGCAGTTTCTTGACTGATGAAAGAAAATAATAGTCCTGTTGTAGAAGTGCAGTCGTTTCGTGTGCGATTTTTATTTCAGAAATTAATTGATTGACATGCATGGAGAAAAATAGAGTGAAAAGGATAAGTAAACATAATGTAAGTGGGTAGGTGAATCCTTGATTACTTTTCCTCATGCGCCCGTATTCCAGTTCACTAATGAGTAGGCAGTAACTGAATATTCTTTTCCCCAGATGTCCGTAACTTTTATCTTAACAGCATTATTTTCGATAGAAAAAGAGTACTTTGAAACATTTTGAAGAATAATTTCATGACCAGTGGAATTCACACGCCTCCTCAAGTTTGATCCGTACTTTTCATATTGAATGGTATTTGTATCCTTTGTTAGAATTAATCGTCCTCCTATCACTTGTGCACTGGTGGATGGTCCGATTTCTTTTTTTACTTGGCTGCAAAACACTTCCCATTCCATCGATTGTAATTCCATTTGATTACTTTTATTGTTTAGGATGATTTGAAAAATAGGTGACATAAAGTAAATGATCGTGGAAAAGATAGAAAATGCAATCAGTACTTCGATGAGTGTAAAAGCCTTTTCATTCGAGGATACCACAAACACTTGTTTCTTGAAGAAGTGAAATTTTTTCAACTGTCACACAGACCTCCTTTTTACCAGCTATATCGGAGTCTTTCCAAATAACTTTGTATTGAACGTTATTCTGAATGAATGTGTAATCTGTAAATGTTTGGCTATCGATTAATCTGGCTTGTCGTTCTTCATACATGAGCTGCTCCGCCATTTGATTGATCTCCAATTGCAGGCTTTGAGCCCTTACCTCCATTAATAAAGGCATTAAATATAAACATATCATTAACAATGCCGACAGCGAAAGCAGTAATTCAAGCAAAAAAAATCCCTTATTGTTCCGTAACATAGAACCGTCCCTTTCCAATCAAAAGGGTCACCCGATAACTTTTCTTTTTAGTTTGGATATAAAAGGAACCAAACTTATTCACATTTCCGTCGCTTAAAAATTTAAAATATAAGGGAATGGAACCTTCAGTGATAGAAAAGTTTGTTGAGTAATTTCTCTCGACTATCGGCGGCAGGTCTGTTCTTATGAACAGGTCATATTTATATTGACTAGGAATAAACACAACTGACACTTCATGTTGGTGGGCAATAGCATATTGCTGTCCATAAAGCAGATCTGCCTGAAGCTGATTTAAAAAGGTATCATCTTCAATTACAGAGTGTTGAGGTTGTAAGGAAAAAGCGGTAATGGAGGAGATAATCATAAAAATCGAGAGTACCAATAATGTCTCAACTAAGGAAAACCCTTTTTGATTGTTAGTCATGTTAGTTAGTGGTTTTTGGAACGGATGTGACGTTACCTAATCCATCAATAACAACCTCTTGACCGTTGGGACAACCTTCTCCCTTTAAATAGTTGGCTGTTTTGAGGTCAGCAATAGTTGGAATACTGTTTTTTTCCATTCTATAGGCTTGGACTTGGGCTTCCACCATTTTTACATATGCCTCACATCCCTTATTGTTGATATTGGTATTATGCTTGGTGACATTTGGAATTGTAATCATTAACAGAACGGAAATAATTAACATAACAATCATCATTTCAATTAGTGTAAACCCTTTTTCATTTTTCATCATTTTAATGAACCTCCATTTTAGATACCATCCAGAAGATGGAACATTGGTAATAGAATTGCTAAATACATTGAAACTACGAGAAATCCAATCAATAAGTAAAGGATGGGCTGAATTGTTTTTAAACATTTTTCGATGCTTTCCTCCATGTTTGTCACACAGTGTTTACTAAAAAATAGTAATTCTTGATCTAATTTTCCATTTTCTTGGCCGTGCTTTACAATCATTGGAAATTCCTTTTCGAAAAATGACAAGCCCGCTAAAATCGTATCGAATTTTTCGCCGGTAATAAGCCGATATTTAATCTCTTTAGCAATACAACTATAAAAAGGTTGCCTTTGGTTTTTTTCAAAAAGAATGAGAGACTCAGAGATTGAAATTCCACCTGATAAAAGGAAGCTTAGTTGTATGGAAAAATAGTGTGTAAACAGCAATTTGAGGATTCTGCCGACAATGGGGATTTTAACGAGTTGTGACCTTTGCTGCAGCAAGGAGAGCTTTCGAAAAATGAGAAAATAATAGACTGATATCAAAGCAATAAAGATAAGCAATGCACCAATGACGATTGGAAAATATTGATCAAACGCATAGATGACATTCGTGAAAAAATTCGCTTCCAGTCCGAGAGAAGAAAAAAGTGTAGTAAACCTAGGAAGTAATGTGTTTTCGATAAAGATGAATAGAAAACCAGTAATAAACATAAGTAACATTGGATACTGAAGCAATTTTATGAGCTTTTGTCTATCCTGATCCTTTATTAGTGCTTGATTACTTCCTTCTAACAATGCGTTGGCAAAGCTGCCATGCTGTTCGGCATAATAAACATAGCCAATTAAATCTTTGTTGAAACTAAGAGTGGTTAGGGCAGCATGAAAGGGTAATCCATTTTTTAACTCTATTAAGCACTCATGTAACTCCTCCTTTCGCTTTGTTGGTAATTGTAAGGCTATGGATTCAATTGCTGCAGCAATTGGATACCCCCTGGCAAGTAATTCACCTGTTCTTTTCAAGAAGCTTGCTTGTTCTTTTACAGGCCATTTATGATGTTTCATCGTCAAACACCAGCCGTCCATATTCCGATTCTTGTATATAGCCAAGAGCAATGCCCTTGTTTATCACTTCTTTAAGTGTCCGGTAATGCATGTCAATTTTTTCACCTTTTGCTGCTTTCATCGCCATATTTAAGTTACGACCTGATAATAATTCAAATACACTTGCTCTTTTCCATCTACTGTAGGAATAACATAACGGCGAACACTCTCCCTCACAATATGGGCATGTTAGCTCTACTAATCGCTGGGCAGTGACCGCAATTAGCGTTTGCTCAACCTCCAACCAGTTAACACCAAATTCATGGAGGCGGTAAACCGCACCTTTCGCATCTCGTGTATGCATCGTTGATAGTACCAAATGACCAGTGAGGGCAGCTCTAACGGCTATTTTTGCGGTTTCTGCATCTCTGATTTCGCCAACCATAATAATGTCGGGGTCATGTCGAAGAATTGCCTTTAATCCGGCTGCATAGGTAACGCCTGCTTTTTCATTTACTTGAATTTGCAGGACAGAATCATAGTTTTTTTCGATGGGATCTTCGAGTGTGATGACATTGCGGTGAAATAGGTGGGCAGTTTCATTTAACAGGGAATAGAGTGTAGTCGTTTTGCCCGATCCAGTTGGACCGGTAAAAATAATTAATCCGTGAGCATGCTTGAGAAGGGCTAATAGCTTTCGTGTCATTGCTGGAAATAATGAGAGTTGGTGAAAAGGAATCTGTTCTTGCTGGGGCAGCAGCCTAATAACAAGGCTCTCTCTGTTGTTGGATGGAAGAGTAGAAAGTCTAAGACCCATTAGGTGTCCGTCTACTTCACAAAAAATGGCTCCGCTTTGGGGGCGTCTTCTTTCTCCGATATCCATATTGGCGGTGAATTTAAAATGGGAAATTAATCTGTCACATTCATCTTTTGGAAGGGATAAGCGGGGAATAAGTTTGTTGGTTAAACGGATTTGAACGAGTGTGTCCTTCTTCCTAGGAATAATGTGAATATCTGTCGCTTGGTTCCGGGCAGCATCTGTTACAATCCGATTTGCTAAAATTTCAATTGAACTATCAATTGGTAACACCACCTTTTCATTTTTCCTAGCTAATTATTCGACATATTTCTTTCTTTTCCTTCTTTGTTTCAAAAAAAAATATTTTTTTTGCGATTATTTTAAAAGACACCATGTGAAAAATTCACATGGTGCCTGACACCGTTTGAATGGCCTTTTCGGTTAAATAAAAGAGTCCACCATTGATAAAGGAAATGTTTATTCTTGGTTCGTACTGTTCTTGGAGTGCTTTTTTTTCTGTTTCATAGTTCTCATTTTCTTCTTCAACGTCCTCGTAAAAATGTTCTAATAGCCGCAGGTCCTGATCCCATCGTTTCCTAGCGTCATCTGCCCATGAATGGTTATCTTGAGCGATCACTGATTTTAGATACGTTTCCACCCTAGTTATGCCGCTCTTGGGTTTTACCAAGGGTGATAGTGTAAAGGAATAGTCCGGGATTTTTGGTGTCAGAGGAATCTTAAGTAAACGGTCGTGAAAATCTTCTACCAAATGTCCGTTGATGAGCTGCAACCCAATCGATTTATAAATATCGCGCTTCCGATCACATTGATAGGAAATTTTAATATTCATACACAACCATGGCAGCAAAGGGGTTTGACTTTGAATATGGTGATGATTTTCATAAAGGCGAATATAGTTGGCCAATTTTTTCGTCGAGTCAAATATTTGATGAAGTCTCGGTGAACCAAAATGAATTATTTCACCTTTTACATTCTCTGGAGCTTTCTTTTGATCTGTAATAAAGGTCAACTGCATAGGGTTAGGTACCCCGCCTGTTTTCTCCAAATAGTGCCAATAAAAAGGACGGTTCATCAATTCTTTATCCAGTTCAATTGTCAACTGAACGGTTAAATATCCCAAGTTATTTTCAATGATTGGACAATCATTGGCTAGAAAATAATTCAAAAGAAAGTTATGAATTTCCTGCTGCTGCATGTGAATCTCCTTCCTTCATCGACTGGGCAAATTCAATCATTGACGATAAATTATCCATTTTTATTCTCATTTCGCCTTCAGAACTAGATCGTCCAAAAATATCGATTATGTGATCTTCAATATTGCCAAATTCCAGTTTTGTTAAAATATCATCAAGTTCACCGATGACCTTTTCAAATAGATGAATTTTTTCATATAGCAACTTGAGGATATGTTCTTCGACGGTATTTTTTATCGCAAAGTTATAGATCATAACATCCTTTTCTTGGCCGAGACGATGGATTCGGCCAATCCGTTGTTCAAGCCTCATTGGATTCCATGGTAAATCAAAGTTAATAATATGATGACAAAACTGCAGGTTTATTCCTTCACCGCCAGCTTCTGTTGCAATTAGCACTTGTGCGTTCTTTTGAAACAATTCCCGCATCCAGTCTTTTTTTCCGCGCTTAAATCCGCCGCGGAAGGGAACTGAAGTGATGCCATGCTGTTTTAAAAACCATTGCAGGTACATCTGGGTTGCTCTATACTCAGTAAAAATAATGACTTTATCGTTTATCTTCTGAATTAGTTCAAGTGCTTTTTCAGCTTTTGAATTTTGTTGAACAGCTTCTACCTTTTTTATCAAAAATTGAATTTGTTCTTCAAAGGCTGGGGTAGGGTTCTCTTTCTTTTGAAGCATATTTTTAAGTGTATAATAAACGGCTTCCCTGCTGCTGCAAGCCTCGCGCTGCAATGTCATTACAGAAAAAGCACTTTTTTGAACCCAATCACCGGAACGATTTAATGTTGTAACGGCCTCATAAAGCTCCTTTTCGGGTAGTGAAATGTCGATAGGAATGGTTTCAACCAGTCTTTTTGTCCATTCAATTCCAGTATCAGCACGGCGATTTCGAATCATTACCTTGTTTACTAATTCTTTTAAATGTTCATCATCGTTTAAGGAACGAGCATCTCGTTTGTATTTTTCATAAAAGGCGGTTTCACTTCCTAAGTGTCCAGGTTTTAACAGGGAAACAAGATTAAAAATTTCCTCAATTCGGTTTTGTATGGGTGTTGCCGTTAATAATAAACAAAATTTCTTTTTCAGGTTTTGAACAAATTCGTAGTTTTTCGTTTTGTTATTTTTAAGTTTATGGGCTTCATCAATGATGATGAGGTCATAGTCTTGCTTGAAAATAATGTCCCGATGAGGATTTCGTTTGGCGGTATCAATCGATGAAACCACTACATCGCACTGTTCCCATACATAGCTTTTCTTTTGAGTTATTGCCGGAATAAAAAATTTACTATTTAGCTCCAAGGCCCATTGGGTAACCAACGATGCCGGGACAAGAATCAATACCTTTTTTACTAACCCACGAATCATGTATTCTTTTAAAATTAAACCTGCCTCTATTGTCTTTCCTAATCCCACTTCATCAGCGAGAATCGCTTTTCCATTCATGTTTTCAATTACTTGTTTCGCGGTTTCAAGCTGGTGTGGAAGAGGTGTTAAATTTGGTAAATGTTTCGGGGCTTGCAAGCCCTCGAATTCAGGAATCACCAATTGTTTTTCAACACCAATTGCTAGTTTGAAAAGCTCCCAATTTCCCCAGGGTCCATCATTCTCGATTCTAAGTATAAAATCATCTTGCCATGAGGAATCAAATTCAATTTCGACCGACATCATTTCAGCTCCTTTTCGCTCACAATTAACTATAATTTACCGACATTTATTCCCAGGATAATCCACTTGTGCTTTTATAATAAAGTTATTGCTCAATGTCTTGTTTTAATGGTAGGATGGTAATAGCTTCAATGTTTTAAATATTTTAATAAGGTAATTTATTTTACAAGTATAGTTAGTATGACCAAATTGGAAAATATTATAATGCGAATGATAACAAGAGGAGAGACTACTTTGTAGCGCCGAAGGAGCAAACAGATTATGTGAATCTCTCAGGCAAAAGAACTCTTGTTTGACGCAGCTCTGGAGAGCGCTGCCTTAGATAGCAGCCACCAAAGGGGAAAGCCATTTTAGGTAAACTTTCAGGTGCAAGGACAGAGACCTTTCTTACGTTTAAGGGAGGTTTCTGTCTTTTTTGTGCTTTTTAGGGTTGTTAAGCAATGCTAAAAAGGTGGATAACCATTTACCTGATTTTTGTAACGGGTTCAATCTATTGTTAGTTTTAAAAAATGAACATGTAAAAGATTGAAGGGGGATTTAAGGATGACAGAATTAAAACGAACTCCGCTTTTCGATGTGTATAAAGAAAATGGCGGGAAAACCATCGATTTCGGTGGTTGGGATCTGCCGGTTCAATTCTCAAGCATTAAGGAAGAACATGAGGCAGTCCGCTCTAGAGCTGGTTTGTTTGATGTTTCCCATATGGGGGAAGTGGAAGTGAAAGGCTCAGATAGCTTAAGTTACTTGCAAAAATTGATGACAAATGACATTGCAAAAATAAAAAATGGCGGTGCCCAGTATACTGCAATGTGCTATGAAAACGGCGGAACTGTTGATGACCTGCTTGTATATAAGATGGAAGATCATCATTATTTACTTGTTGTTAACGCATCAAATATTGAAAAGGACTATAAATGGCTTGAGGATCATGTCGAGGGCGATGTCAGCCTTGAAAACTTGTCTGAAAAAACAGCTCAACTCGCACTTCAAGGGCCCCTAGCAGAAAAAGTCCTACAAAAGCTAGCGGTTGAGACTGACTTAAGTGAAATTGGCTTTTTCAAATTCCAGCAAGATGTAAATATTAATGGCAAAAAGGCTCTCGTATCAAGGACTGGTTATACGGGGGAAGATGGGTTTGAAGTTTATTGTCATGCCGCTGATGCCGTTGATCTTTGGAAAGCGATTTTACAAGCAGGTGAAGAAGAGGGAGTTATTCCATGTGGTCTTGGGGCGCGCGACACACTTCGTTTTGAATCTGTTTTAGCTCTCTATGGGCAGGAATTATCACCGGAAATTTCTCCGCTTGAAGCAGGGATTGGCTTTGCAGTGAAGTTAAATAAAGAAGCTGATTTTATTGGAAAACAAGCTTTAATTAAGCAAAAAGAAGAGGGATTGGCAAGGAAATTAGTTGGAATTGAAATGATTGACCGTGGCATCCCTCGTCATGGATATCTCGTTTATAAGGGTGAGGAGCATATCGGTGAAGTAACAACTGGTACGCAGTCACCTACATTAAAACGAAATATCGGACTTGCCCTTGTTAAGACCGAATTTTCTAGTCTGGAAACTGAAGTAGAAGTTGAAATTCGCGGTAAGCACCTAAAAGCAACAGTTGTTCCAACACCTTTTTATAAAAAAGAAAAGTAAAACATGAAGGGAGTTAGGTTTATGAAACATCGCTATTTACCTATGACTGAACAAGATATGAAGGCAATGCTTGACACCATTGGTGTTTCTTCGATTGATGAACTTTTTAGCGATATCCCTGAAAAAGTAAGGTTCAAGGGTGAGTACAATATTAAAGCAGCTAAATCCGAACCTGCATTAATGAAAGAGCTTTTTCAATTAGCGGATCGTAACGCTGACCTTAAACGAAATGTTTCTTTTCTAGGTGCAGGTGTATATGACCATTACATGCCTGTTATCGTTGACCATGTTATTTCTCGTTCTGAATTCTATACAGCTTATACACCCTACCAGCCTGAGATTTCTCAAGGCGAACTGCAAGCCATTTTTGAATTTCAAACGATGATTTGCGAGTTAACGGGAATGGATGTCGCTAACTCCTCGATGTATGATGGCGGTACAGCACTTGCTGAAGCAGCGATGCTTAGTGCGGGTCATACAAAACGAAAAAAAGTGGTAGTGTCAACTGCAGTTCATCCTGAGTATCGTGATGTCCTTAAAACATATGCAAAGGGACAATATCTTGATGTAGTTGAGGTACCTGTAAAAGATGGCGTAACAGATATAGAGGCATTAAAGGAACTAGTAAATGAAGAAGTGGCAGCAGTAATCGTTCAATATCCGAATTTCTTTGGCAGGATTGAGCCGTTAAAAGAAGTTGAAGAAATCATTCATGCACATAAAGGGATGTTTGTGGTGAGCAGTAATCCGCTTTCCCTTGGAGTATTAACACCACCAGGAAAATTTGGTGCGGACATAGTGATTGGGGACGCACAACCGTTTGGTATTCCGACAGCCTTTGGCGGTCCACACTGTGGCTATTTTGCGGTTACCACTAAATTAATGCGGAAGGTGCCGGGACGTCTTGTTGGTCAGACAATAGATGATCAAGGTCGCCGGGGTTTTGTATTAACACTTCAAGCTCGTGAACAGCATATTCGCCGTGAAAAAGCGACTTCCAATATTTGTTCGAACCAAGCACTTAATGCCCTTGCTGCCTCAGTTGCGATGACCGCTTTAGGTAAAAAAGGTGTCCGTGAAATCGCAGAAGCTAATTTACAAAAGGCACATTATACGAAAGAGGCATTTAAACATGCTGGGTTTGGCGTTGTTTATGATGGATACTCCTTTAATGAATTCGTTGTTAAATTGAACAAACCAGTTAAAGAAATCAATCAACAACTGTTACAAAAAGGAATCATCGGAGGCTATGATTTAGGTCGTGACTATTCAGAATTGTCTAATCATATGTTGATTGCCGTTACAGAACAGAGAACAAAGGAAGAAATCGATACTTTAGTGAAAGAATTGGGGGATCTGCATGCATAATCAAGACCAAGCACTCATTTTTGAACTTAGTACTCCCGGCCGAATCGGATACAGCCTCCCAGAAATGGATGTTCCAGAGTTAGATATCAGCGGTCTTCTTCCAGAAGGTTACTTACGAGAAGAGGCACCTGAACTGCCAGAGGTTTCTGAACTTGATATCATGCGCCACTATACGGCTCTTTCTAAAAGAAACCATGGCCTTGACTCAGGATTTTATCCACTAGGCTCATGTACGATGAAATATAATCCGAAAATCAATGAAAATGTTGCCCGCTTTAATGGCTTTGCCCATGTGCATCCATTACAGGATGAAAGCTCAGTCCAAGGGGCACTTGAACTTATGTACGACCTCCAGCAACATTTAATTGAAATTACTGGTATGGATGAAGTGACATTGCAGTCAGCGGCGGGCGCCCACGGTGAGTGGACTGGATTAATGTTGATCCGTGCGTACCATGAGGCTAACGGTGATATGAATCGAACAAAAGTTATCATTCCGGATTCTGCCCATGGTACAAACCCGGCTTCAGCAACTATTGCTGGTTTTGAAACGGTCACAGTCAAATCAACTGACAAGGGTCTTGTAGACTTAGAGGATTTAAGAAGGGTTGTAGGAGAAGATACAGCAGCCTTGATGTTAACCAATCCAAATACGCTTGGATTATTTGAAGAAAGTATCCTCGAGATTGCTGAAATTGTTCACGATGCCGGTGGTAAGGTCTATTATGACGGAGCAAACTTAAATGCAGTTCTGTCAAAAGCTCGCCCTGGTGATATGGGCTTTGACGTTGTGCACTTAAATCTCCACAAAACGTTTACAGGTCCACATGGCGGCGGCGGTCCAGGTTCAGGTCCTGTAGGGGTAAAAGCGGATTTAATTCCTTTCTTGCCAAAACCAATTATTTCGAAGCGCGGCGACGAGTATGTATTTGATTATGATCGTCCGCAATCAATTGGCCGGGTGAAGCCGTTCTATGGTAACTTTGGCATCAACGTTCGTGCTTATACTTATATCCGTTCAATGGGTCCTGATGGCTTAAAGGCCGTCACGGAGTATGCAGTCTTAAATGCGAATTATATGATGAGAAGATTGGCAGAGTATTATGATTTACCATTTGATAAACATTGTAAGCACGAGTTTGTGTTAAGTGGGAAACGCCAGAAAAAATTAGGTGTGCGCACGCTTGATATTGCGAAACGACTGCTTGATTTTGGTTACCATCCACCAACCATTTACTTCCCATTAAATGTGGAAGAATGTATTATGATTGAGCCGACGGAAACGGAATCAAAAGAAACGCTGGATTCATTTGTCGATATCATGATTCAAATTGCAAAAGAGGCAGAAGAAAATCCGGAGATTGTTCAAGAGGCGCCACATACGACGGTTATCGGTCGATTAGATGAAACATTAGCTGCACGTAAGCCTATTTTGAAATACCAAAAAGCATAATTGGAAAGGTCAGATTCGCTAAATGAATCTGACCTTTCCAATTATGAGATACTATTTTTGGTCAAATATGGTAAAGAGGCTAATAACTAAAGAATAAGCCAATAGTTGATAAAAATAATCCATTAAAACTGAAAAATACGCCAAATAATATTCTTTACCACAATAAAAGGGCTCCGGAACAATCTCCAGAACCCTAAGTATCTTCAATTATTTTTTCGCTTTCACTTTACCTGTCCATTTTTTGAACCCGCCTTGAAGCTGGGTAAGGTCTCTGTAACCTTTGCGGTGTAAAAACTGTGCTGCACGAGCACTACGCATACCGTTTTGGTCATAGAGGTAGATAGGCATGTCCTGTCGAAGTTCTTGCATCCGCATTTTCATTTGTGACATGGGAATATTACGTGCTCCTAAAATATGGCCGCCATCGAACTCATTTGCTTCACGAACATCTATTAGCTGTGCCTTCCTATATCCTGCACGGAACTCTTCCTCTGTTACCGTTTTAACAATTCTTTTTTGATAGAAATAGGTAAAAACGGTGTAGATAATAACTGCTGCAATAATAATTATTAAGGTAATTAGTGAACTCAACTTCTTTTGCTCCTTTCAAGCTTTCCTGCCTAATATATTATATAAGTCATTCTGATAAAGATAAAGATGAAAAGGAAAAAATCTTTAGCTGCTACTTAATTTAATTATACCAGAAACATCTTATTTTGAATTTTTATCAGATTTTGGTAGACTTAATTCAACATAAATTAATAAAAATGAGGTTTTCGAATGGAAAAAGAAGTATGGCGTTTTATCGATTCTGGTAATGGTTCACCATCCTTTAATATGGCGTTGGATGAAGCATTACTCGATTGGCATAGTGAAGGTAAATTTCCCCCGGTCATTCGCTTTTATGGCTGGAACCCTGCAACTTTGTCTGTAGGTTATTTTCAAAAGGTTGAAAAGGAAATTGATATGGAGGCAGTAAAGGCTCACAAGTTAGGCTTTGTCAGGAGACCTACAGGCGGCCGTGGTGTGCTTCATGAGCATGAACTTACATATAGTGTCATTGTTTCAGAAAGTCATCGAGAGATGCCTAAAACGGTTACTGAGGCCTATCGTGTTATTTCCGAAGGGATCTTAAAAGGGTTTCACCATTTAGGACTTGAGGCGTATTTTGCTGTACCCAAAACAGCGGAGGAAAGGGATGCCTTGAAAAATCCCCGCTCGGCTGTTTGCTTTGATGCACCGAGCTGGTATGAGCTCGTTGTGGAAGGCCGGAAAGTCGCAGGTAGTGCGCAAACGAGACAAAAAGGAGTAATCCTTCAACACGGCTCCATTCTTTTGGATTTAGATGAAGATAAGCTATTTAGTTTATTCAAATATTCGAATGAGCGGGTCAAGGAACGGATGAAGAAGGCCTTTAAGGATAAGGCAGTTGCGATAAATGCAATTAGCCCACGGAAAATCACACTTGAGGAAGCAAAAGAGGCTTTTTATAAAGGTTTTGCTGAGGGTTTAAATATTGAACTGGAACCCTATCAGTTAACGGAAGAGGAACTGGCATACGTTAATAAAATTGCTAAAGAGCGTTATGAAAGTGATGATTGGAATTTTAAAAGGTAGATTGAAGCGGCGATGGCCGCTTTTTTCATTTCCTAGTACTTTTCTAAAAAAGAGGCAAGGCTCGAATTATGTTGAATTTTCCTGTTATTTGGCGAAAACCAAATAAAAGCTTTTCTTTTCTTCTAATTCTAGTTTATTTTGAGTTTGACAAAAAGATTTTTATTTGCTGTTACACAATATATAGTAGTGTCAAAAATATTTTCGGTACTATATATTGATTTTTGTGATTTATTTATGTTAACGTATGTTTATTAAGACAACTAGATTTAGCATAACTAACTAGAATCTAACACAAGATACAGATTTTATCTTTAAAGGAGTTGTTCTCATGTCTGTAGTTTTTAGACAAAAAATGAATATTGATTTTGAAAGGTTGAATGAGGATATCCGCTTATTCCCCCAGGTGCACCCGGTTACCCCAGATATGAAAATAACTCACAAGGGCGTTTCGCGATTGGTCATGCTAGACCGCTACACCTTTAAAGACACAGCAAAAATTACCCTCACAGAAGGCGACTTTGTTGTTTTGACAATTAAAGAGGATCCGAAGTTTCCAGCACGCGGTCTTGGTACGATTAAGGAAATTGATTGGGAAAGAAAGCGGGCAAAGGTATTGGTTGACGAGGAATTTAGAGGTGTGCTCGATGATCCTGAAGAGGTAACGACAGGAATTATAAACCGTTCTTTAGATGTTATTGAGAAGCCGCTGGAGCTCTTCTACGAGCAAATAGCAAAAAGGAATGCTACTGGCCTCGCCTCCGTGGAAGATACGGAAGAGAAGCGTACTGAGTGGACAGAGAGGTTTTATCAAGAGCTAGTTAATTTGAACTTTATTCCTGCCGGACGGGTTCTTTACGGTGCAGGGGCAAATACCGATGTTACGTATTTTAATTGCTATGTAATGCCGTTTGTTCCGGATTCTCGTGAAGGAATCTCAGATCATCGCAAACAGGTAATGGAGATTATGAGCCGAGGCGGCGGTGTTGGAACGAACGGTTCTACCCTGAGACCACGTAATACTCTGGCAAGAGGTGTAAATGGTAAATCATCCGGTTCGGTTTCATGGTTGGATGATATTGCGAAGTTGACGCATTTGGTTGAGCAAGGTGGGAGCAGAAGGGGCGCCCAGATGATCATGTTATCTGACTGGCATCCTGACATTATTGAATTTATTATTTCTAAGATGCAGAATCCTAGAATTTTACGATTCTTGATTGAGAATACAAAAGATGAAACCATTAAAAAACATGCAAAAGATAAGCTTAAATTTACACCATTAACACTACAAGAAACTGCTATGTACCAAGGAATCGTGAATTATAAGGACATACCTGGGAATGGTGGTTTTGATGAACAAATCATCGATCATGCTGAAGAAAAATTATTAACCGGCGGTAATTACACGGTTCATAATTCTGAATTCCTAACCGGAGCAAACATTTCTGTTTGTTTAACGAAGGAGTTTATGGAAGCTGTTGAAAATGATGGTGAATATGAACTGCGTTTCCCCTATGTTGAACACTACGATCAAGAGGAAATGAAAATTTATAATGAAGAGTGGCACAAAGTAGGTGACGTGCGTGAGTGGGAAAGACTTGGCCACAAAGTTCGTGTGTATAAAAAAATTAAAGCAAAAGAACTTTGGAATCTAATTAATATTTGTGCTACTTACTCTGCAGAACCAGGAATATTTTTCATTGATAACGCCAACGACATGACCAATGCAAAAGCGTATGGACAACAAGTTGTTGCAACAAATCCGTGTGGTAAAGTGGCTTAGTTTGCCTCACGTTAAAAATTGCGGAATAAAGCGGGAAGGCTGAAATGCTAATCCGAACCGAAGGCTGAAGGTAAAAGTTCAGTCAGGGGCAACGCATACGAAGTGATCCTGCAATAAGCAGACTATAATCTTCGCACGAGGCCGCAACATTACAATTTTTATGTAATGAAAAGATATGCTGAACTAACGGGAAATCAACCGTTAGAACTAAAGGATAAAAAGCCTTTAGGTTAACAAACTGGAACAACCACTTGCACCATTTTCTGTGTGTAACCTAGCTGCAGTGAATCTCGCAGAGATGGCAGATAAGGAAACAAAAACAGTTGATTTTGAAAAGTTAAAACAAACAGTCGAGATTGGCGTAAGAATGCAGGATAACGTTATAAACGCCACACCGTATTTCCTAGAAGAAAACAAGAAGCAGGCACTTGGTGAGCGCCGTGTTGGCCTTGGAGTAATGGGCTTACATGATCTTCTTATCTATTGTGAAACAGAGTATGGTTCTCCGGAAGGTAACCAACTTGTTGACCAAGTATTTGAAACAATCGCTACAACTGCATATAGAACTTCAGTTGAATTAGCGACAGAAAAGGGAAGTTTTCCATTCCTAAATGGTGAAACACGTGAAGAAACAAATCGGTTAAGACAGGCATTCATTAACACAGGCTTTATGAAAAAAATGCCTGATGATATCCGCGAATCTATTTTAGAAAAAGGAATAAGAAATTCCCATTTGCTAACCGTTGCACCTACGGGTAAATTTATTGCCCCCAGTGTTCGTAAGAGCGCTGCGTAAACTTAGCTATATGCGGGAAACCCTGGCGTATCTCTTACTACCTTGTCTTGCCAACAATTCATAGGTAAAAAGGTAAGAGTGTTGGCGAAAGCCTACCAGACAATCCGCAGGGAAGTCGTGGCTGACCCCTCAACGACTACATGCTGAGCAACCATAGTTATTTACAAGAACATTCGTTCTGTTTTATAATAAAAGAAAACAGTTCGGAGGTTTATTATGATTAAGAAATGTCTTAACTGTGACAAGGAAATTAAGGTAAAACCCAGTCATTTTGAAAGGAAAAAATTTTGTTCCCGCCAATGCCAATCTATTTTTCACAAAAATAACCCACCCGATTTCTGAAAGGAATTATCGAAAAGGAAAAAAGTTGAGTGTGATTTTTGTGGAAAAATATTGCTAAGAAAACCATCTATAATATTTAATACAAACTTTTGTAACAGAGAATGCAAAAGAGCATATCAACTTCAAAATGGGCATCTAATTAACCAGCATTTAAAAGATCAAGTCGAAATTGAATGTGCTTTTTGTATGAAAAAATTTAGTGTACCAAGAAATAGAGAGAGTTCTGCAAGGTATTGTTCCAAGCAGTGTCTTGGTAAATCCAATGGGATAAGGGGAAAATTATTATTTAAAAATCAAATCATAGTTACATGTAGTAATTGTGGCAAAGATTTTGAAAAAAAGCCCTCTACACTGCGTACATTAAATTTTTGTTCAATTAATTGTATGGGAAAATATTATAGTGAAAGTAAAATGTTTTCTGGTGAAAATAGTGGCACTTGGAACGGTGGAGATATTAGCTATTATGGACCAAATTGGTTAAGTCAAAGAAGATTAGCTAGGGAACGAGATCAATTCAATTGTCAAAGTTGTGGAATTACAGAAGAGCAGTACGGTAAAGAACTATCGGTTCATCATATTATCCCATTTCGCAATTTTAAAGGAGATTGGGAAAAAGCTAATGAACTGGTAAATCTTATTTGTCTCTGTGAATATCCTTGTCATCGAAAAAGACATTCAAAAATGGTTGATGATATAGTCTGACCCATATGGCGACATATGGAGCGGGTACTGATAATCCCGCCCTCTATAAGATTATTATAGGGAGTAACAAACGTGAGTACAGGTACAATGGTTGGTGTCTCCACAGGATTAGAGCCTTATTTCTCATTCTCTTATTTCCGCAGTGGACGCCTTGGCAAATTTATCGAAGTAAATGCAGATATCGTGCAAGAATATTTAGACCAGCATCCAGAAGCAGACCCAGAGAATCTGCCAAAATGGTTTGTGGCTGCAATGGAACTGGCACCAGAAGCCCACGCAGATGTACAATGTATCATCCAGCGCTGGATTGACAGTTCCATCAGTAAAACTGTCAATGCTCCAAAGGGATATAGTGTCGAACAGGTCCAAAAGGTATATGAACGTTTATACCGCGGCGGTGCAAAAGGCGGTACCGTTTATGTTGATGGTTCACGTGATTCTCAAGTATTAACTTTGAAAGCAGAAGATAATACCAATGAGCAATTATCAATGTTTGATGAAAAACCAAAACAGCATGTTGTCTTAGTTGATACTATCAGTGACCTTCGCTCAACAGATGTAACGATTGGCTCTGAAGTCGGAAACACCTGCCCTGTCTGCCGTAAAGGAAAAGTAAAAGAAATTGGCGGCTGTAATACATGTACAAATTGTAATGCTCAACTTAAATGTGGTTTATAGAATCATCAAAAGGAATGGAAAAAACATTTTCCATTCCTTTTCCATTTTCTGAAAATTATATTAAGATAATGTTGTAATGGTATTGTAATGTTGCTGTGATGACCCTGTTATTCTTTCCTTGTATAGTATGAGTATCACATCACACCAAGGGGGAATAACAAAATGTTAAAGAAAATTATCGCAGCTCTAGTTTTTACAGCTACAATAACAACTTCTTTATTTGCCACTTCGGGTGATAAAGCAGAAGCAGCATATTATCATACAAAAGCAATTTCAGTGGCTAAAGCCAATCTTGGTGTTCCATATAGATGGGGTGGAATCACACCTAATGGTTTCGACTGTTCAGGTCTTGTGAAGTATTCATTTGGTAAGGCAGGAAAAACAATGCCACGAACGGCAGCAGACATGTTTTACACAAAAGGATACCGAGTAAGTTCCCTGAAGGTTGGAGATCTTCTATTCTATGCACCAACAAAGGCGAGTAAACCCACCCATGTGGCAATTTACATGGGAGCAGGCAAAATGATTATGGCTTCGTCATCAAAAGGTGTAATCATTACTTATACAAGCAACAGCTATTGGCACCCGAAATACATTGGCGCGAAACGAATCTAATTTAAATAGCAATGTAAGAGGAGCATCGGAAAACGATGCTCTTTTTTATCTAAAAAATTATTGGAAAAACTTCTCTATGTTAATGTTTATTATCTTTCCTCATAACAACCCATACTACTAAAAAACAATTAGAAAAGAGGGAGTCAGTATGGACCCTTTCATGCCGCAGCTTGTTTATATTGAGCCAAAAGCACTAGAATATCCCCTTGGCCAGGAATTAAAAGAAAAGTTCACGAAATTGGGCCTCGAAATACGTGAAACTACCTCCCATAATCAAGTAAGAGGGATTCCGGGTGATAATGAACTACAAAAATACCGTAATGCTAAATCCACTCTCGTCGTGGGGATTAGAAGAACACTTAAATTTGATACCTCAAAGCCTTCGGCGGAATATGCGATTCCGCTCGCTACAGGATGCATGGGTCACTGTCATTATTGCTACCTGCAGACAACGTTAGGCAGCAAACCATATATTCGGACATATGTAAATTTAGATGAGATTTTTGAACAGGCCCAAAAATACATCGATGAACGGAAGCCTGAAATAACCAGGTTTGAAGCAGCCTGTACCTCGGATATTGTGGGTATAGACCATTTAACCCACTCATTAAAAAAAACAATCGAGTTTATCGGACAAACTGAGTATGGTCGGTTGAGGTTTGTGACTAAATTTCATCATGTAGACCACCTTCTCGATGCCAAACACAATGGAAAAACAAGATTCCGATTTAGTATCAATTCCCGTTATGTCATAAAGAACTTCGAGCCTGGGACATCTTCCTTTGAAGACAGACTTAAGGCAGCAAGAAAGGTTGCTAATGCCGGCTATCCATTAGGATTTATTGTTGCCCCAATCTACCTCCATGAAGGCTGGAAAGAGGGTTATCGTGAATTATTTGCACGTTTAAATGAGGAATTGGCAGGACAGGAAATCCCTGAATTAACCTTTGAGCTAATCCAGCATCGCTATACAAAACCTGCCAAGAATGTCATAGCCAAGAGGTATCCGAAAACGAAACTTGAAATGAATGAGGAAAAGAGAAAATATAAATGGGGACGGTATGGGATTGGCAAGTATGTATACCCTGATGAGCAAGCAAAAGATCTTGAAAGCACCATCCGTGGGTATATTGCAGAATTTTTCCCAAAAGCTGTTGTCCAATATTTCACATAGTAATAATCCTAAAGTAATATTAATGAATAATTTTGTTAAAAGGCAAAGTGTAAAACACTAGGCCTTTTTTTGATTTTTACAAGCTTCTTCATACATTCTCAATATTGCTAGAAAAAATCCGATTGCTAAGAATACCTATCACTAAGCAGCCAATCACAAACTAAAACACACGGGTAATGACGATAATCCGTGTGTTTTATTATTTTTATAAACAGAAATCAAGTCTATCTACTTGTCTTCAACCGGTGCTAGTTCGCTTTCAGTTACCCACTTATGATTCGTCACTTTTTCTCCTCCAGTAGTCATAGTAAAGTCAATCATATATACAGTTGTTTTTTCGGCAAAGTCAATTTTTGCTTTTGCACCTTTCATTCCTTCCATATGATCTGCTTCCACAGTTACTTCTGTTCCAGGTTTTAATGGTTCTTCACCCGCTTCTAGAATTTCTTCTTGAATTACCCACTTGTGATTGGTCACATGTTCTCCACCATTAGTGGGAGTATACGAAATAGCGTAAGCAATGGTGTCATAAGCATCCACGATTGTAGCCTCTGCACCTTTCATCCCTGCCATATGGTCTTCTTTAATAATGGCTTTACTTCCTACTTTATACTTTGGATTTTCTGCTGCTTTTAAGCTCCCAGGAACATCAGATGAACTAGAGTGGTGCATATTTGAATGGTCCATCTCTATATTCTCTTTTTGGGGTGTTTTCTCTTTAGAGGACGCCTCATCGCTATTGCCAGCACATCCAGCTAATGCAAATGCTGAGACCAATGAAACAATTCCTATTGCTATTTTCTTATTCACTTTATACTCACCTCGTAATATTGTTATTTACCCTTACATTTTTTCAATTAAACGATAAAAGTCACTGTACCGGAGTATTTTTTGAATAAAATTTCTAGAGTTTTCACATTGTCAATTTTGAAGAAGTGATTTAAATGAAAGAAGCATCGGTTACTTCCAATGCTTCTCCTTATATTTTCATAGAGTTAGATATGACAAAAATTATAATTAGTCACAGAAATAAACGTCTATTATTTGAACAATGTAAGGTCTTCATATCTTCTATATCTCATTATGCTATTCTAAGCCTATTACAATACTATTTAGGGTGATATTATGTATAGTTTATTAAGCAAAATAAGTTCTTTCTTAAGTGAACCATTTTTTAATATGGCAAATAGTTTAGAATCCTGGCCAATTGTCTTTGCATTAATATTAGGCCTTGTGGGAGCACTTGCACCATGTCAATTAACTGGCAATATTAGTGCAATCACATTGTATGGAAACAGCTCCGTACAAAAGAAAATAGTTTGGAAGGATGTTCTCAGTTTTACCTTGGGTAAGGTAGTGGCATTTTCTCTTTTGGGTGGATTAGTTTGGGCCTTGGGGAAAGGAATTGAACAAAATTTAATCATTTATTTTCCGTGGATGCGGAAAATTATGGGACCTGTTTTAATTATAGTGGGCTTATACATGGTTGGCTTTATAAAATTGAAGAGGACTGTAAATTTATTTAAGTGGTCCAAGGAATACAAGCGTGAGAATCGATTTGGTTCCTTTATGCTTGGATTTAGTTTTTCATTAGCTTTTTGTCCCACAATGTTTATCCTGTTTTTCGTTACGTTAATGCCCGTTGTATTGTCAAGCCCATATGGGGTTATTCTCCCATCCATTTTTGCTTTTGGCACAGCCTTACCACTGTTAATTTTCATTTTCATCATTTGGTATCTTGGCGGGAGTGGTGTGTTAATGAAAAAGGGGCGAAAATTTGGCACTATTTTTCAACGAATTGCCGGTATTTTTATGCTGATCTTAGGCATATTTGACACATTAACATATTGGTCATTATGATTGCTAAAAATCAAGGATCTAATTGATATAGTTTTTGATTTACACCTCACAGCGAACTCTTGGTTCTTTTTATCAAAATCAAAAAAAATATTCTTCTTGTCCACGGTACTATTTTTGAATAAAGACGCTTAAAAATGTAAAAATGAGTTCAACTTTAGGAGTGGCTGCCATGAAAATAGACGGCGTTTTTTCTGGAGGAGGAATAAAAGGGTTTGCACTCATTGGAGCGTATGAAGAAATTGAAAATAAAGGTTTTCAGTTTGAGCGGGTCGCAGGAACAAGTGCAGGATCTATCGTTGCCGCCTTAATAGCAGCGGGATATACGAGTAAAGAAATTTATCATTTGGTGGATGAGTTTGATCTGCCTAAAATGCTCGATAGCCGAAAAACCATTATTCCCTTTTCGATTGCTAAATGGCTGCTCGTTTATTGGAGGCTAGGACTTTATAAGGGTAATGAACTAGAAAATTGGATGAAGGAGAAGTTGGAAGCAAAAGGGTTAAGGACCTTTTCAGACCTTCCTCCGCAGGCACTTAGAGTGATAGCGTCAGACCTCTCGAATGGACAAATGGTGGTTATTCCAGATGATTTAGAAAAATACGGGATTGCATCAGAAACGTTCCCTATCGCGAAAGCCATAAGAATGAGCTGTAGTGTCCCGTATTTTTTTGAACCAGTAAAATTGCGCTCGATAGATGGTACGAACATTATAGTGGATGGGGGGGTCCTTAGTAATTTCCCAATGTGGCTTTTTGAAAAAGATAATGAAAAAAGAATCAGACCTGTCCTCGGAATTAAACTCAGCCCAAGTGAATACGAACATAAAAAACATCAAATAAAAAATGGAATTCAATTATTTGGTGCGATATTTGAGACAATGAAAGATGCTCATGATCTAAGGTATATCTCCAAAAAGCATGTAGAGAATATTATTTTTATTACTGCTGAGGGGGTTTCGCTAACCGAATTTCATATAACTGAAGAAAAGAAACGAAAATTATTTGAGATTGGCAGGGACCAAGCTAAAACGTTTTTGCAAAATTGGGGTTATTGATTAAATTGATAATTGTCTAGCGGCAGTACCTGTTCAACGCTGCCGCTTTTCCAAAAAGAAAAATCGAGCGCTAAAAAGACGCTCGATTTTTCTTTTTACTCTTTTTGCCGTCAATAACGGTCAAGTGAGCAGGGGATTTCTTTTTTGTCTTGTTGCTTTTCTTTAATGATGATAAGGTCCCGAGAGAAGAGCTCCTAACAGAGGAATCTCCGCTCTTTAGCTGTAATCGTTTCTTTGACTTTTTAGCTGCTTTAAGAAATGCCCGCTGCTCTTTTTTCTGAGGGCTGGAATTTGAAAACTTGCGAACAAGGAAATAAATCGCCAAACCTATCAATGCGATGACAGCTATACTCTGAATAAAACCGGCAGGATTAGCTGTTATTGAACCATATAGACCAAGTAGTGCAAGAATAATAAGTACGCCAACAACAATAGCGGATGTCCGATTTTTCAAGAAAGCCACCTCCCTAAGAGCATCTTAAGCATTTTTTTATTCTTTTAAACACGTTAGAACAAACATTTAAACAATTTCTTCACTTTTCATATCGTATTCCGTTTCCTGTTCCCTTTTTAACAATTCGTTAAATGAAAGAATTGCTACTTCCACTTGATCATTATTAGGTTCCTTCGTCGTTAACAACTGCAGCCATAATCCTGGAAAACCTAAATACTTTAACACTGGAATATCTCGTAATTTGTTAGTGATTTGTAGGACTTCAAAGGCAATTCCTAATACTACTGGTATTAACAGAAGTCGATCAACTACCCTTAACCATAGTGGTGAAGTCGGAACAAGCATATAGACAAAAACGCCAACAATAACTGTAAATAAGATGAAACTGCTGCCACAGCGATAATGCAGGCGGGAATGGGCCTTAACATTTTCAACTGTAAGTTCTACACCTGCTTCAAAGGTATTAATGACTTTATGCTCTGCACCATGGTACTGAAAGACTCTTTTAATAAGTGGAGTAAGGGAGACAAAATATATATAAGCAAGGAGCAGCAAAAGCTTAAAGAAGCCTTCTACAAGGACTTGAGCAAAATCAGATGGAAAAATTGGTTTCGTTAAAACAGCTAGAAAGACCGGTATTAACGTAAAGGCAAATTTTCCAAATAAAAATGAAATGACCCCTATTGCTGCAACCCCTAAATACATCGTCAATTTAGAGACTTCTTTCTCTTTAAGTGTCTCATCATCTTTTGGATCAACATCATATCTTTCCGTCGAGAAATTTAAGTGTTTCGAGCCATTTGCACTAGATTCAATTATGGCAATGATACCTCGAAGAAACGGAATTTTTTTTAATTTAGTTAAATTAGGATTTGCTTTCCGTGGCAAATGAAAGTATTCAATAGTACGATCCTTTCTGCGGATAGCGGTAACATAATGATGTTTTCCGCCAAACATGACTCCTTCAACGACCGCTTGGCCGCCATAAACAGGTTTTTGAGATTTGGACATAGTTACTAACACCAACCTATAACAAAGTTGCACAATAACAGAAGTGCGTAAAAATCTGTTTGTACTTAAATGTATTCTACTAGAAAAATGAAAAAACCTCTAGGAAGACAGATTATTTCCATTAAAATTAGAAAAAATTTTTTTCCATGTAAGGATTAACTATCCAAGGGCATAATAATGGTGGAATTTAGCAATGACTTTCTTTCTTAATTAGTGTTGCTGAAAAGTAAAAAGTACTTTCATAATGAAACAAATTGTAAAACGGAGGTTGTTACAATGGCAGAACAGCACCTGAATAATTATCCAAAACCCATGTCTTTTTTTATGATGGTTTTTTGGACCGGTTTATTTGGAGGGGTTTTTTGGGGGGCGATTGGATATATTGCCTATTTTTTTAATTTCACCGACATCAGCCCAAATGTGATTTTAGAGCCTTGGGCCTTGGGAGATTGGAAATTTGGGTGGTTAGGCAGAGTGATATCGATTATTTTCCTTGCAGTGTTGTCGATTGTTGCCGCATTTTTTTATTATGCTGTTTTAAAAAAATTAAAAGGTATATGGGTTGGAATGGGATTTGGTGTTGTATTGTTCCTATTGGTGTTCCTAGTATTGAATCCAATCTTTCCCGGAATTAAACCGTTATTAGAGTTAAGCAGAGATACCATCATTACTTCAATTTGTTTATATATGTTATATGGAATCTTTATCGGTTATTCCATTAATTATGAGTATGAACTTAATAAAGTGCAAGACAAGGAGGCTTCGACCTAAGCTTCGAATAGTCTGAATGTCGAGATTGTGATAAAATTATTTTTGTCCGTAAATGGAATAGAAAGGGAGAGTGGAGAACAATGGATAAAATTGCAAGACTTAGATCAGGCTTTGAAGCCAACGGAATCGATGGAATATTAATTACGAGCCCTTACAATCGCCGTTACATATCAAATTTTACAGGTACTGCTGGTGTTGTGTTAATAAGTGCGGATAAAGCTTTATTTATTACAGACTTCCGCTATATTGAACAAGCATCTAACCAATGCCAAGGGTTTGAAATCGTAAAATTTTCTGGTTCAATTCCAGAAGAAATTGCTCGTCTTACGAAAGAATTAGGTATTCAAAAGCTTGGTTTTGAAGAGGATTATGTAACGTATTCCTCTTATAAAGTTTATGCAAAAGAAATTACAGCTGAACTTGTACCGATTACAGGTATGATTGAAAAATTACGCTTGATTAAGACGGATGCAGAGATTAAGATATTAAAGGTGGCTGCAGATATTGCTGATGCTGCATTTAAACACATTTTGGATTTTCTACGTCCAGGAAAAACGGAATTAGAAGTATCCAATGAGTTAGAGTTCTTTATGAGAAAGGCTGGCGCTACCTCCTCTTCCTTTGATACTATAGTAGCTTCAGGTCATCGCTCTGCACTTCCTCATGGCGTTGCAAGTGATAAGGTAATAGAATCAGGTGATATTGTAACAATGGACTATGGCTGTTATTACAATGGGTATGTTTCTGATATTACAAGGACGGTTGCTGTTGGGGAGCCAGATGCAAAGCTAAAAGAAATTTATGAAATTGTTTTAGAAGCACAATTACGTGGGATGGCTGGTTACAGACCTGGTATCACGGGTAAGGAAGCAGATGCATTATCACGAGACTACATAACGGAAAAAGGTTATGGGGAGTACTTTGGTCATTCTAATGGTCACGGTATCGGACTTGAGATTCACGAAGGCCCTGGGTTATCGATGAAATCGGATATTACTTTAGAGCCAGGAATGGTGGTTACATGTGAACCTGGCATCTATATTCCAGGTCTTGGCGGAGTTCGAATCGAAGATGATACCTTGATTACGAACGATTCTAATGAGGCACTCACACATTCTACAAAAGAACTAATAATATTGTAAGATTACAGGAGGATTTAAAGATGATATCTGTTAACGATTTTAAAACAGGTTTAACCATCGAAGTCGATGGAGGGCTATGGCGCGTTTTGGATTTCCAACATGTAAAGCCAGGCAAGGGAGCTGCATTTGTTCGTTCTAAACTTCGTAACCTTCGTAATGGAGCCATTCAAGAAAAAACGTTCCGTGCAGGTGAAAAAGTAGAGAAAGCTCAAATTGATAACCGGAAAATGCAATACCTTTATGCAAGCGGTGATTCTCATGTCTTTATGGACCTGGAATCCTACGAACAAGTAGAACTTCCTGCCAGCAAAATTGAATATGAACTAAAGTTCTTAAAAGAAAATATGGAAGTTCATATTATGATGTTTAATCATGAAACGCTTGGAGTGGAATTGCCAAATAGTGTTGTATTAGAAGTTACCGAAACAGAACCTGGTATTAAAGGTGATACATCTTCTGGTGGAACGAAGTCTGCAACCTTAGAAACAGGACTTACGGTCCAAGTACCATTCTTTATCAACCAAGGTGACAAGTTAATTATCAATACAACCGATTCTTCTTATGTATCAAGAGCTTAATAATATTTTGAAGCCTTAGGCCACCAATAAGTGGCTCTAAGGCTTTTTTGGTAACAAATTATCCATAGTTTCTGCTATGTTTCTCATTCCAATTCCTTTAAAACAAGTTGTTTATCTTGGTCTTTTCACCTGATTCTGCCTTTAAACAATTAAAGTTATAGGGAGCCAAATAGAGACATAAAAGATCGAGCATACGTTACATCATCTACAAGTAAAATTTTCTTCATTCTTCCACCCCCTGTTTTACAAAGTTTATATCATTATTATAGATCGATATTAAAAATCCTTTTGTGTATAAATTGTGAAGGCTGGAAAAAATATTTGATAAAAGTTCAAAACGATTCTTTACATAGGGTAGGGGGGTATAGTAAAATGAAGGTAAGAGAGGGTTGGGAATGAATGATAACGATCCAGCCTACAATACTTCTCATTGTAATGATTGTTAACTACAATTCAAAGGCTTATGAAAAAATAGGCCGATTACAGAAAGGGAGATTTACTATGGAAAAGGTAACATTAAATGTTCAAGGAATGTCTTGCGGTCATTGTGTGAAAGCGGTGGAAGGAAGCGTTGGTGCCCTTAACGGTGTTAGTTCTGTAAAGGTAGATTTAAAGGCAGCCAAGGTTGATGTCGAGTTTAATCAACAAGAGGTTTCATTGGATAAAATTAAAGAAACGATTGATGACCAAGGTTACGATGTCAACTAAAATATAGAAACAGACGTGCTAGCTACTAGCACGTTCTTTTCACTAAAGAATATACCTATATGGGGTATAAGGAGTTGACTTATATGAGTCAAAATTTGAAAGAAACAAATTTGCAAATCTCTGGAATGACCTGCGCCGCATGTGCGATTCGAATTGAAAAGGGTCTTAATAAATTAGAAGGTGTCGAGACGGCAAGTGTTAATCTTGCCTTAGAGCGATCGGCAATTAAATACGATTCAGCCAAAATAAAAGTGGAAGACCTAGAAAAAAAAATCAAGGATTTAGGGTATGGTGTTGTCACTGAAAAGGAAGAGTTTGACATTACCGGAATGACCTGTGCTGCTTGTGCAACTAGAATCGAAAAAGGCTTAAATAAGTTAGATGGTGTATTGAAGGCAAATGTAAATTTGGCACTTGAAAAAGCAACGGTTGAGTACAACAATGCCGCCCTTACAACCAGTGAAATAATAAAAAAAGTGGAAAGCCTTGGCTATGGTGCAAATTTAAAAGAAGATGCGAAAGATACGAGTGATTATCGTCAAAAAGAAATTGAAAAGCAAATAGGGCAGTTTGTCTTTTCCGCGATTCTTTCCTTGCCATTATTATGGGCAATGGTTGGACACTTTTCGTTTACTTCGTTTATTTGGGTGCCAAAAATGTTTATGAATCCCTGGGTGCAGTTAGCCTTAGCTACTCCAGTTCAGTTTTTCATCGGAAAGCAGTTTTATTTCAGTGCCTATAAAGCGTTAAAAAATAAGAGTGCCAATATGGACGTTCTCGTTTCATTAGGAACCTCAGCAGCCTATTTTTACAGCGTCTATTTATCGATTATGTCTATTGGCAGTAATGCCCCTTCAGTAGATCTTTATTATGAAACCAGTTCCATTCTTATTACATTGATTATCCTAGGAAAGCTTTTTGAGGCGAAAGCAAAGGGACGTTCTTCAGAAGCAATTAAAAAATTGATGGGACTACAAGCAAAAACTGCGACGATTGAAAGAGAGGGTATTGAACAGGAAGTTCCACTTGAGGGAGTCGTTGTGGGAGATATTCTTCATATCAAACCTGGTGAAAAAATTCCTGTGGACGGAAAAATTGTTGAAGGTAATTCTGCTATTGATGAGTCGATGCTAACGGGTGAGAGTGTCCCTGTTGATAAAAGAATAGGCGATGAAGTAATTGGAGCGACAATAAATAAAAATGGATTCTTAAAAGTGGAAGCAACTAAAGTTGGTCGGGATACGACCTTAGCACAGATTATTAAAGTGGTGGAAGAGGCACAAGGTTCTAAGGCTCCGATTCAACGTCTTGCTGATAAGATTTCCGGAGTGTTTGTACCGATTGTTGTTGCTCTCGCTGTAATCGCCTTTATTATTTGGTTTGTTTGGGTAACTCCTGGGGACTTTGCTCAAAGCTTAGAAAAAATGATCGCTGTCCTTGTTATTGCCTGTCCGTGTGCACTAGGTCTGGCAACGCCAACCTCCATCATGGCTGGTTCAGGTCGTGCGGCTGAATATGGAATTCTTTTCAAAGGTGGCGAACATTTGGAAATGACACACCGAATTTCCACTGTTGTTTTAGATAAAACAGGTACGGTTACAAACGGAACCCCTGTTTTAACAGATGTCTTTCCAGACCACTCGCAAACAGAAGATGAGTTTCTAGCCTTGATTGGTTCTGCTGAAAAACAATCAGAACATCCACTTGCCCAAGCAATTGTCCAGGGAATTAGGGATAAAGGAATACTATTAAAGGATGTTGCAGAATTTGAGGCCCTACCTGGCTTTGGTATTAAAGCAATGGTGGATGGAAAAGAATTATTGGTTGGAACAAGAAAATTAATGAATAAATATAATGTGCCAGTCGAAGGTGCTCTTAATCAAATGAATGAATTAGAAAAAGCAGGAAAGACAGCCATGCTAGCTGCTATAAATGGTCAATACGCAGGCTTAGTTGCAGTGGCAGATACGATTAAAGAGACGTCAAAAACGGCCATTTTTCGTCTTAAAAATATGGGCCTTGATGTTATTATGATTACCGGGGATAATCAGCAGACCGCAGAGGCAATTGCGGACCAAGTCGGTATTGATCACATTATTGCTGAAGTTCTCCCTGAGGGTAAAGCAGATGAAATAAAGAAATTGCAAGCAATGGGTAAGAAGGTAGCCATGGTCGGAGATGGAATCAATGACGCCCCTGCCCTCGCTGTCGCTGATATTGGAATGGCCATTGGTACTGGAACAGATGTCGCGATGGAAGCAGCCGATATTACCCTGATTCGTGGGGATTTAAATAGTATTGCTGACGCAATCTTTATGAGTAAAAAAACCATTACCAATATTAAGCAAAATCTTTTCTGGGCCCTGGGCTATAATACTCTTGGCATTCCAATCGCGGCGTTAGGTTTTCTTGCACCCTGGCTTGCAGGGGCTGCCATGGCATTCAGTTCTGTATCCGTAGTCCTCAATGCATTACGATTACAAAAAGTGAAATTGTAGGTGGTGAGCATAAATGTGGAAAAAATGGGCAATTGCAGCAATTGCATACTTAATAATTGTCATGGTTGGTTACAGCGTTTATGCATCAGTAGCGGAACCTGATTCCAATCCTTCGCATCAAGAGGAAATGAAATAGGAAGAGTTGAGATGGTTATTCAATCATAGAAGGTGGCTGACAAATGCCATCAAAAAGAGGAGTAGGTTACTTCTCAAGAACTAAAAATAGATTTGATAGTTTAACAAAATATCAGTTATACGCTTGGATATCGTTAATCCAAGCGTATTTGTGTCCTTCTATAATAGTATTTCCTAATGCTAACTTCACAGAAAAGTAGACAAAGGCAACTGTTATTGAGACTTAGTAACGTCATTAGAATTATTTTTACTTTCACTATCTTAAAAACTTCACTAAATAGTAATATTTAATAGCTAAATGACTAATTGCTTTTTGCTAAAATTAACTAGTAAATAATGATAAAGGAAGGGGTGACAAAAATATGAAAAGAATTACATCTCTCTTGTTCCTTTTTATTTTAATCGCTATAGTTGCAGCGGGCTGCAGTTCTAAACTCGATGATGAAAGTTGGAAACTTGATAAAAAACACGAACCGTTACCTGATTATGTAATAAATTCTTCAGATAAGGTTCAAGAAACATACATTATGGCTGCAACCTATCCTGAAGTTGTAGCTCAAGTTCCATGCTATTGTGGTTGTGTAACAGACGGACATAAGAGCAACCTTGATTGCTTTGTTCAAAATATGAGAACTGACAATGCTGTCACAGGATGGGATTCACATGGTATATCGTGAGACACTTGTGTCAATATCGCCCGGGAGGCGATAGATATGCATCTCAATGGTAAAAGCCCTAAGAAAATATATGATCTTATCACTAAAAAGTACGAAGACCTTGGGGAGCCAACTCCAACACCAGAACCAAAGTAAGGAGTAGCCCATGAAAAAAATATTAATCGGAAGTTACATTTTGATTATTATTGGAATCATAGTTGTTATTAGTAATAGTAATATCCTTAATAAGAAAGATTCTAAGGCTATTGCTGCTGGTGAAAGGGTTTTCAACAAGCAATGTCTTATTTGTCACGGAGAAACTGGAAAAGGTGAAGGGACAAATGCTGGAACAGCTCTAAACAATCAGCACTTTTTAAGCTCTGTTTCCAATAAAGACCTATATAATTATGTGAAATATGGCAGGGAAGGGACAGCAATGCCTGCTTATGGACCAAGATTGTCAGAAAAAGATTTGAAAAATTTAGTAGCGTTTATTAGAGACTGGCAAACGGAAGAAGTCAAAATGGATGTTCCTAAAACTGTAGTTGGTGATTCTGCAAATGGCAAGCACCTGTATAATGATTATTGTATGAATTGCCATGGTGAAGCAGGAGCTGGTAAATTAAAAATAGGACCTGCTCTTGCAAATCCTCAATATCTGAAATATACGACTGATCAACAAATTTGGACCGATATAGCCTATGGTCGTGAGAATACTCGCATGGGTCCATCATTAAAAGGACTTGAAGGGGCACGGCAGCTAAAAAAAGGGGATATTACAGATATTGTTAGCTATATTCGTACGATAAAAATAAATCAAGAAACTCAAAATGGTTACCTTAAACCTTGACTCCTATTCATTTGGACTCAAGGTTTTTTTTACATAATTAAGATTCATGTAGTTGCTATGTGAAAAAAATACACAATTCATGAGTCTTTTCTTTTTCTTATTCCAATTTAACAAATAGACTAAAACTATTTAATTGAATTTCCTTTTTTGGTAAATGTGAACATTCTGTGGTGTTTTATTGACAAAAACTCAAACGTTTTATCCCTTTAACAAAATGTTCAAGAGTGTTTCAACAAATAGGGGAAGAGAACGATTATATTTATTTCAAAGAGGACTATAGGGGAAATAAATACGTTCTAGTGATGTGTTTTCTAAGTCAAGGAGGATTACTATGCTTAAGAAAAAGTGGTTGGCATTGTTCATCATTGCATCATTTTTAACTAGTTTTATCAGTTTAAATGCTAGTGCTGAAACAGTATATCAAGCTGAAAAATTTCCTTTTAAGGAAATGCAAGTCCAGGTAATGCCAGAGTTTGATTATCCTGAAGATTGGGAATCCAGAGATGTTCCTTCACTCTTAATTGGTCAATATGGAACCATTACAAACAAGAGTGGTCAAGACTATGAAGGAAAAATAGAAATACCGGTTCCTGCCTTAGAAAAGGGCTTTGAAGCCTTTTTAGTAGCAGAATTTCCAGAGACAAATAAACCAGAAGTACAGCGCCCCTTTGATATTGATAAAGACAAAGGGATTGTAACCTGGAAGCCCGCAAAGGCCATCAAGAATAATGAGACATACCAATTTGTTATCGAATATTATACAAAAACTATCGATGCAAAGGATCAAAAGAGCTTTACATATCAACTGATCAATAATGCAGAAATCGAACAATTAGACGTGATCTTTTATGCACCAATGAATGCTAAGGAAATTAAACTTGAGCCAACCACAGAAAATAAAACCAAAAGTGACTATGGTGAAGAGTTATATTACTACCAGTATAAAAATGTGAAAGCTGGCGAAAACCCAAAATACTCCTTCTCATATAAGAAGGATGGAACAGAATCTACTATGGAAGCAATCAACAAACAGGAACCGCCAAATGACCAAAACCATAGCGGTGTTACGGCAACCGACCAAGTTACCAAAAGTGGAACAAACAACTCAAGTCGTCCGATTATTGGAATAGGCGGGGCATCCATTATTGGCATTGCCATTGTCATTGCAGGACTTTTTGTGTTCTTAGGACTAAAAGGTAGCTCTCGTGGAGGTCGTAATAAAACAGCAGCAAAGGGAAGTAAACAAATACAACAACCACAGCAGCCCAATACTAATAAAGACTACAAGGCAGCCAATGCTGAAGAAAAGAAGGAACTTCGCAAAAAGCTTTTAACTGGAAAAATAGATCAAGAAATGTACGAGGAAGAAATGAAAAAATTGATTTAACGGGGTGTGAAGAATGAAAAAAAATACGCTTGTTATGCTTGGTGGTTTCATTATTGCTGGTGCGATTGTATTCCTGCTTATGGCAGCAACTCCAGGTTCTAGTGGTGTCGAATTGCCATTAGAAGAACTATTAGCGACACAAGATCAGCATAAAGACGATTTTGTAACTGTTGAAGGATTATTAATGGAAGACACAATTAAGTGGAATCCGGACAAAATTGAATTGAAATTTGATGTAAAGGACAATAATGGCAACATCATGCACGTTATTCATAACGGTACCAAACCGGATAACTTCTCAGAAGGGGTTATTACCATTCTTCAAGGTGCACCAACAAAAAAGAACACATTTGCAGCAGAAACAGTGAAAACAAGATGTCCTTCAAAATATGAAGGAAAAGATATAAAAGACTACGATCCTGAAACACATAAAGATAAATTAAATCAACCACCGAAAGAAAAATAACGGCTCAGTTAAGAAGGTGACGAAATGTATTTATTTGCCAACGCAACGATTTATATAGGTTTAGCCATTGCCATCTATTCACTTCTCATTCTTACTTTGGGGATAAGCACTAAAAATCAAAAGCTCGTCAACAGTGGTAAAGGCGGAATGGTTGCATTATTTGTTTGTGCAGCCATGGCGATGCTTTCCTTGTTCTATCTTTTAGCAACCTCTCAATTTCAATACGAATATGTGAACGATTATACAAGCAGCGAGCTGCCAATTATTTATAAACTTACCGCCTTGTGGGCTGGTAATTCTGGTTCCCTGTTATTATGGACATTTTTCTTAACTCTTTACATGATCATGATTGCATATTCAAGAAAGATGAAGGGAAACCCAATGGTCCCTTACATTTCCGCTATTTTAATGGCCAATGCGGTTTTCTTCTTCTTTATCCTTGGATTTGTAGCAAAGCCATTCATTATATTAGATACCATTCCGATTGAAGGAAAAGGCTTAAATCCTATGCTGCAAAATCCAGGAATGATTATTCATCCAGTTACACTTTACCTTGGTTACGTGGGTCTTGCTGTTCCTTTTGCCTTTGCCATGGCAGCGTTAATCCTGAAAAATGTCGATGATTTCTGGATTAAAATGACCAGACGTTGGACGATTGTCGCTTGGCTATTCTTAAGCCTTGGAAATATCTTTGGTGGACAATGGGCATATGTCGAACTTGGCTGGGGTGGTTACTGGGCATGGGATCCAGTTGAAAACGCTTCGTTTATGCCGTGGTTAACAGCCACTGCTTTCCTGCATTCCGTCATGATTCAAGAACGAAAAAACATGTTGAAAATTTGGAATATCAGCTTAATTATTGTTTCCTATGCGTTAACATTATTTGGAACATTCCTAGTCCGGAGCGGCGTTTTAACGTCTGTCCATGCTTTTGCAAACTCAAATCTAGGATTATATTTTTTAATCTTCATGGGTGTAGCTGTAATTCTAGCACTGTATGTGTTAATGAGCAGATACAACCTTCTTAAGCGAAGTGCCGGGGAATTCAATTCCTTTGTGTCTAAAGAAAGTAGCTTCTTGATAAACAATCTATTACTAGTTGGAGCAGCTTTTGCTGTATTTTGGGGAACGATCTTCCCGCTAGTTTCGGAAGCAGTACGTGGTACAAAAGTAACGGTTGGACTTCCGTTCTTTAATAAGGTTGAAGCACCCATTTTATTATCGATGATGTTTGTCATGGCGGTTTGTCCAATGCTGGCTTGGCAAAAATCAACTATAAAGAATCTCAAGAAAAACTTCATGATTCCAGCAATCCTTGCTGTTCTTGGAATGATTTTAATGGTTGTTTTAGGAATTCAAAAAGCCTGGGCAGTTATTGGCTATGGGGTTATCATTCTACTACTAATTACTCACTTCTTAGAGTTTTATAGAGGTGTCAAAGCAAGAAGAAAAATGACGAATGAAACACCACTGATTGCCTTATACCGATTAATGATCCGAAATCGCCGCAGGTATGGCGGATATATCGTCCACCTGGGCATTGCCTTTATTACAATGGGCATCGTTGGTTCACAAAACTATGATGTAGAGACAATGAAAACTGTCTCTCTAGGGCAATCAATCGAACTTAACGATTACCGCATCAATTACGACCGTCTAGATCAAAAGAAGGAAGGCATTAACGATATTGTTTATGCCGATGTTACGGTCTTTAGAAATGGTAAAAAATTAGGTACCTTTCAGCCAGAAAAAGTATTTTATGGCAATTGGGAACAACCTTCTTCAGAGGTGGCAATCATATCATCTATCAAGGAAGACTTATATATTGTTTTAAGTGCGTGGGAAAATGATGGCAAAGCAACCTTTGTGGTAAAGGTTAATCCAATGATGAACTGGTTATGGTTTGGTTCCTTTATGATTGTTATTGGTGCCTTGTTTGCTGTTTGGAACGGAAAATATGGAAATGTCACTCCGAGATACACGGGAGCACGCAAAGAGGTGTCTTAATTGAGAAATAAAGTTTATCTTGGTCTCCTGATTATTGCGTTTATTTTTCAAGGTTCCTTCATTCGAGTAGAAGCAAAACAAATTGATTATAAATCTGCTGAATTCAAAGCTGTTGCCCAGCAATTTGCCTGTACATGCGGCTGCGGTCAGGATCATTATGAGTGTGATCCCAATACCTGTAATCTCACAACCGAGTTTAAAAAAGACTTAGTTGGGATGATGAACAAGGGCTGGGATAAGGATAAAATTCGTGAATACTACGTCAATATTTATGGTGAAGAAATATTAACTTCTCCTGAGAAAAGCGGTTTTAGTTTAACCGCTTGGGTTCTTCCTTTTGTCGTATTAGCCGTTGCTGCCATAGCAGTATTTTTCATGATCCGCAAATGGGTGAAGAAAAAAGATTCAGAAGAAGTAGTCACTGATTATATGAACACTGAGGATGAAGTAGAGGGAGAGATTCTTTCTTCGATGATCGATGAAGAACGCAAAAAGTATCTTTAGGATGTGAACAATATGCAGGATATCACAATTATTTCGATGATGTTTACGGCAGCATTGGCGTTAGTTTGTTTGTTTCTAATAGTAGCACCGTTATTTAAATGGGACATTTATATACAAGGTAATGTAAAAAATCAAGATTTAGCATCAACTAAAGAAGCACTATTAATCACACTTAATGAAATCGAATTTGAGTACAAGATGGATAAAATCTCAAACGCTGATTATAAAGTTTTAAAACGGCAATATGAAACAGAAGTAGTGAACATTATGAAAGAAGAAGAACAAATAGTCGATTCAAGTGTGAATAAGGATTTAATGGCAGAAGTGGAAAAAGAGATTGAAGCTCAAATGAAGAACTATAAAAATAAAAAGGGGGAAGGAAAGTGATCAAAAAAATCACAGTCTTCTTCCTTGGTCTGATGCTGCTCGTCCCAATTCAGGGTTTTGCAGCATCAGATACAAAGATTACAGTTGATATGCATTACATTGTTGTAAGTCCAGCCGAAGACGGTTCTACAAATATGATGAATATGGTGAACTATACCAATAAAGCAGCTGAAGACTATAGTGGTGATGGAAAAGATGAAGCAGTATTAAAGGTTACCCTTCCTGAAGGGGCACAGGACCTAAATTTTTTAGATAACCAAATTGCCTTTAAACAGGTCGACAAAGGGTTTATTACAACTACACCAGTACCTGGAAATCAAACGATGGTGCTGCCTTACAGCTATAGAATGCCAAAGGGAAAAGAAATTAATTTATCAGTTGATTACCCAGTCCAATCGCTTCAAATTCTCGTTCCAGAAGGAATGGGCAGCCTTGAAATAAAGGGTGCAGAATCAACCAGTCAAGGGCTCTTCGCCTTTGACGACAAAAATTATTTTGGATACAGCATTGAAGGATTGAAGGAGGGCCAGACACTCACACTTGTCTACAGCAAAGACATTCAACCAACAGGAGCTTCAACAAAACAGACTAACACAACAAGTGAAAACAAAAGCGGTGTCACCCATACTGCACCAGCATTCCATAATCCAGGACATCTAAGAATGTGGGCACAATCGCCGCTGCATCGGTTCAATCCACACGTTTTTTTGATTATTATCGGTACAATTATCATCGCTGGAATTGCCTATTTTGCTTACTTTAAAAGAAAAGCTAGATTGGAAGAAGAAAGACTTGGTGCAGACAAGGAAGAAAAAGCCTTCAAACAATTAATGGCAAAGCAAAAAGCAATCATGGATAAGATTATTGAATTAGAAGAGACCTTTGGCGATGGAAAGCTTACAGAGGATGAGTATCAGGCAAAGCTTGCTGCCTATAAGCAGCATTTAGTTCAAGTGAAATTAAATTTACGTAATTTTATTGAGTAATAGCTGGGATGGGAGGGACTGCAAATGATAGAAATTAAAAAGCTAACGAAGCAAGCTGATAATAAACTCATCTTGCGTGGTGTAGACCTCTCAATTAAAAAAGGAGAAACTGTTGCCATCCTCGGGCCAAATGGTGCAGGAAAAAGTACGCTTCTTAAAGTATTGGCAACCTTAATAAAACCTACATCGGGGCATTTATCGGTTAATGGTATGGATTTGAAAAAAAATCATATCGAAATTAAAAAAATAATGGGTTATTTACCCCATTCCAGCTTGCTTTACGATCATTACTCACCATTAGAAAATCTCATTTTTTATGGGAATATATATGGAGTTAAAAACGTTGAACAACGAGCGATTGGGCTTGTTAATGAAGTAGGTTTATCATTCTTTTTGAATGAACCAGTCAAAAATTTTTCACGCGGTATGATTCAAAGAATTGCGATAGCCCGTGCAATCGTCCATGACCCGGAAATACTCCTTTTGGATGAACCACATACTGGTTTAGATCAAGGTGCAATATCAATTTTAAATAATGTCATCCTATCTATGAAACAAAAAGGAACAACGACCTTGATGGTTACCCATGATTTCAAACAGGCAGCAGAAATTTGCGACAGGGTTCTTATGGTGAAGAATGGAAAGATTGTTGATGACTTTAAGATTGAAAATCGAAACGTAGAGTTTGTCTCTGAAAAATATGAGCTTCAAATGGAGGGGGTATCATGAACCTATTACGAACAGCCCTCTTCCTAGCAAAAAAAGATCTATATTCAGAGCTAAAGACAAAACAAATCATGGTTACCCAGATGATCTTTGCAGGACTTGTGATTGTTGTTTTCAGCTTTGCTTTTGATCCTGCAAATAACACTACTAAGGCTGTCATTCCAGGAGTCATTTGGGTCATCATCGTCTTTGCCGGTATTTTAGGCCTTAACAGGTCATTTATCTCGGAGCAGAGAAATGATACGATTCAAGGTTTATTAGTCGCACCTATGGAGGCAGCCAGCATTTATTTAGGGAAGTTCATTGCTAACTTTACGATGATGCTTATTGTTGAACTGGTTTCAATACCCTTTTTATTCTTATTATTTGACTTTAAATTTCATGGCAGCATTCCATACTTTATATTAGTGGTTTTCTTGGGAAGCTTTGGATTTATTGCGATTGGCACATTTTTAGCAGCTTTAGCCGCCAATTCCAAAAGCAGTGAAATGCTTCTGCCACTACTTTTATTTCCAATAACGACTCCCATTTTGATTGGTGTCGTGCAGGCAACTCGAATTATCCTAACGAACATGGAAAAGTTCTCTAGTGCACTTGCATGGATCCAACTGGTTACGGCGTATGATGTCATCTTTTTTGTCATTTGTTTCTTATTAATAGATTATGTACTGGAGGTTTAATAGATGAGTATGAATCTCGAACGAGAGAATACAGTACTGCCTGAAGCACAACTGACTGAAACCAAAAAGCCCAGCCTTTCTAGCATTTTGTTTGGCGGTTCTGTTATTTCCATGTTAGTCGCACTTTATTTTATTTTTATTTTCTCAGCAGAAGAAAAAACAATGGGTGCAGCACAAAAAATATTTTACTTTCATGTAAGCTCAGCATGGTTGGCTTTCATGGCGTTTTTTGTCACATTTGTCTTTAGTATTTTATTTTTAATCAAGCGTAAAAGAATATTTGACACCTATGCCTATATTTCAGCAGAAATCGGTGTTGTCTTTACAATCATTGTTTTAACAACAGGTCCTATTTGGGCAAAATCATCGTGGAATACTTGGTGGGTATGGGAGCCTCGGTTAATTACAACGTTAATCTTATTTTTTATTTATATTGCCTATATTATGATTCGGCAAATGGATGGCGTTTGGGATAAAAAAGCTCGGCTCGCTTCTGTGTTTGGAATTATCGGGTTTGCGGACGTTCCTATTGTGTTCTTCGCTATTCGCTGGTGGCAAACAAAGTTTCACCCTATCGTCTTTGGCGAGGGTGCTTCCCAATCTGGTGGTGGAATTGAAGGTACGATGCTTACAGCGCTGTTTGTATCGCTTGCTGCATTTACCATTCTTTATTCCTACCTTCTTCAAAAGGGTGTTTCTTTTGAAAATATGAAAATTAAAGTAGAGCATTACAAAGAAAAATTACGAGAAGACATGGAGAAATAGGAGGAGTTAATGATGGGGTTTGAATTTATGTATGGTGCATATTCTGTTGCCTGGGTTGTCATTTTTGCCTATATGTTCATTCTAGGAAAAAGACATACAAAACTTAAAAAGGAAATTGAATTTTTGAAGCAGCTTGATAAATAAATGTCCAAAAGGCCTGTTTGATTTAACAGGCCTTTTGGACAAAACCTTACGGGTGTCAGGAGGAAATACGATGAACAAGCGAGTCATCAAATTACTCGTATTGATTCTTATTGTAGGAATGTTTGGGTTTTTTGGGTATAGCTTGGCTACAAAGGGCAAAAATACCGATGTTGGCGATAAGGCTTATAATTTTGAATTGCCAAATTACGAAGGATCTACAACTAAGCTATCTAAATATAACGGGGAAGTTGTCATATTAAATTATTTTGCAAGCTGGTGTGCACCGTGTAAGGAAGAATTCCCTGAACTAGCAGCGTTTCAAAAGGATTATGGTGATAAATATCCTCTTCTCATGATTAACCGTGGAGAAACAATCGATAGGATAAAAAAAGTTACCGATAATAACAAAGAGAGGATGATTTACTTATTTGATTATAATGCCAAGGTTGCTAAACTTTTTAATGTAACAGGACAGCCTGAAACGTTTGTCATTGATAAGCAGGGCGTTATAAGGGAGCACTATAACGGTGCCATAACAGAAATGCAGTTATATAACTGGGCAAAGAAATATGACAATTAAGTATGAATAGTAAAAAGGATTGAGCCAAGATAAATGGATTAATCCTTTTTGCATTTATTAAAGCGGCCCTTGATAGTTAGCTTGATAATGAAACTCTGCAGAAATATTTGCCTTAACCTTAATCTGACCAGGTTCAAACTGCGTTGAATTGACACCTTTGACAAAGGTTTCGGCTTGATGATATAAGGGCTGGACCGTTCTTACTCCTTCTGCAACTAAACTCGGTGTTGGCAGTAAAGTTACATTTAACGTTGTCGCAATGGTTTTGGCCTTTTCTATGGCATTGTTAAGTGCAAGTGCTAAGGCCTGAAGATAAAAAGACTCCTTATTCTTCGCTGTAAATTGAACGTTTGAGACATAATTAGCCCCGTTTTGAACAGCTGTATCCACTACTTTCCCTACCAATGCTAAATCTTCTATTTTCACCTGTAATAGGTGAGTTATTTTATAGCCGCGAAATAGTTGTTTCCCTTGATCAAAATCATATTCTGATTCAATTCGATAATCAAAAGTTTGCAATTGCTTTTGCGGAATTCCGAGGGCGAGCAATGCTGTGATTACTTTTGTTACTTCCTCAGAGTTTTGCTGCTGGGCAGCGGACAATTCCTTCTTTTCAGTGATGACCCCTAAGTTCACCGAAGCTGAATCCGGTGGAATTGCAAGTTCACCTTCTCCTGTAACTTTTATTAGATGGCTTTTATGATGTTGTCCATTTCGTGCGGGTGGCGGGTAATTATACAATTTTCTTCCTCCCTCATATTTCTTGTCTTCTATAAAATATGGATGTCCTCGAAAAATGTTCCTATTGATAATCCTTTCGTGAAAAATGAGGATTTAGTTCTATCAATCCAATCGCAAAAATAGAAATGAATTAACAGATTTGAAAGTCATAATGTGTCCAAGCAGGCATACATTTTAAATAATGAGAAAGGCAAATAAAGGAGGAAGCATACGTGGAAACGATCCTAAATTTTTTACCAAAAAATATTGCAGACCAAATCAGCAAAATCCCTCCTAAGGAAAAAGAAGAATTAGAGGAAATCCGCATTCGAATTAATCGCCCTATCGAAATGACATTAAAGGGAGCACCAAGATTTTTATCGTATATTATTCAACCAGAAGATGCATTTCATTTGCTGAATAAAATTAGCCATTTCTCCATTTATACACTTGAGGAAGAACTTAAACGTGGATATATCACAGTATCTGGCGGCCATCGGATTGGACTTGCTGGGAAGGTTATTCTTGAGGATGGAAAGGTAAAAGCGATTAGGGATGTTTCTTCTTTTAACATAAGAATTGCCAGAGAAAAGGTAGGGATAGTCGAACCACTTATTCCTTACTTATTTCAAGGAAACTGGATGCATACAATGGTCATTGGACCGCCACAAACAGGAAAAACAACATTGTTAAGAGATATAGCTAGAATCATTTCTTCTGGGGTTCCTGCAAAAGGCATTAGGGCTGGTAAAGTGGGAATTGTGGATGAGCGCAGTGAAATTGCAGGTTGTGTAAATGGGGTGCCACAATTAACATTTGGTCACAGGCTTGATGTATTGGATGCCTGTCCTAAGGCTGAGGGCATGATGATGATGATTCGTTCCATGAGTCCAGATATCTTAATTGTCGACGAAATCGGACGCAGAGAAGATGCAGAGGCCATTCAGGAGGCTGTTCATGCCGGAATTAAGCTAATTATGACTACACACGGTTCAAATATAGAAGAAATTAAAAAGCGGCCATCCTTAAAAGAGATTATTGACCAAAGAATATTCGAACGATTTGTCATCCTAAGCAGGGCATCAGGTCCTGGTACGATTACCAGAATTCTCGATGCAAATGGACAGGAAATGCCTCAAAAAGTGAGCGTGATTTAAATGATAAAGCTAATTGGTGCCATCATTATTATTGTTGCGACTACATGGACAGGATTCGAAGTAGCCAAAAGTTTTAGTGAACGCCCAAAGCAACTAAGAGCATTAAGGTCCGCGCTGCAGTCACTTGAGGCTGAAATTATGTATAGCCACACACCGTTACATGAAGCCGCCAGGAGGTTAGCTTCTCAGTTTTCAAAACCACTGTCCGTTTTTTTTGAAGCCTTTGCAAAAAAACTAACGGATACCGAAACAACTGTTAAAGATGCTTGGGAAACTAGTTTAAAAGAAGTTTGGAAGTCTACCGCCTTAAAACAGGGAGAATTTGAAATTATGAAGCAGTTTGGGGAAACTCTTGGCCGCCATGATCGCTTTTCCCAGCAAAAACATATTATGCTAACTCTTTCCCATCTTGAAAGAGAAGAAGCCGATGCCATCGACCGGCAGGCAAAATATGAAAAAATGGTAAAAAGTCTAGGATTCTTATCAGGGTTATTATTGATTATTTTATTATTTTAGGGGGAAAAGCAATGGGTTTAGAAGTGGATATTATTTTTAAAATTGCCGGTGTAGGAATTGTAGTTGCTTTTTTGCACACTGTTCTTGATCAGGTTGGCAAGAAAGAATATGCACAGTGGGTCACATTATTTGGGTTTATTTATATTTTATTTCAGGTAGCTACGATTGTAGATGATCTTTTCCAGAAAATAAAATCAGTTTTTTTGTTCCAATAGAGAGGGGGGCTCTGCCATTGAAATCATAAAAATAGTTGGTGTAGCTCTCATTGCCACCTTTCTTGCTTTGATTATTAAAGAGCAAAAACCTAATTTTGCCTTTCTTTTGGTCGTTTTTGTAGGCTGTACGATTTTTCTCTTTTTAGTGGATAAGATCTTTGAAATCATTAATATGCTGGAAAAACTAGCCGTAAATGCAAAAGTAAATATGGTATATGTGGAAACAATTCTTAAAATTATAGGAATTGCCTACATTGCCGAATTCGCTACCCAAATTACCAAAGATGCTGGTCAAGGAGCAATCGCCTCGAAAATTGAATTAGCTGGAAAAATTATCATTCTCGCCATGGCCATTCCAATATTAACTGTGTTAATTGAGACCATCATTAAATTAATTCCTAGCTGAAGAGCCCTTAAAAGAGGTGTGAAAGTGTATGAAGCAAAAATTGCAGTTTATTCCTATTATGATTCTCCTATTCTTATTTTTTTCTATTACAAGTGTCCAAGCTGCCGAAGACTCTAAAAACACCTCTCCAATCCTTTCACCACAAGAAATGGTTGATCAACAGTTGGAAGCATTGGATTTAACTGAACTTAAGCAATTTTGGGAGGATATCACTAATAAATATGGCGGTTTTCTTCCAGAAAGTCAAAAAGGCAGCCTCTATGATTTTGTAAAGGGAGATAAAAAGTTCTCTTTTAAAGATTGGGGCCAGGGGGTTTTAAAATTTGCCTTTCAAGAGTTTGTAGCAAATGGAAAATTACTAGGATCGTTAATCATGTTAACCATTTTTAGTATGTTTCTACAATCTATGCAAAATGCCTTTGAGAAAAGTGCGATTAGTAAGGTCGCTTATTCCATTGTTTATATGGTCTTGGTGATCCTAGCCCTTAACAGTTTTCATATTGCTATCAGCTATACAAATGAGGCAATTGGGACGATGATCTCTTTTGTCCTTGCCCTTGTGCCCCTCCTGCTAGCGTTAATAGCAGCATCTGGAGGGCTTGTATCGGCAGCCTTTTTTCATCCAGTAATATTATTTTTAATGAATATGAGCGGATTATTTATGCAATATATAATCCTGCCTCTTCTCTTTTTAGCTACCTTGCTTAGTATTGTTAGTACAATGTCTGAACAATATAAAGTGTCACAATTAGCCGCTCTGCTAAGAAACTGGAGCATAGGTTTGATGGGACTTTTCCTAACAGTATTTCTTGGGGTCATCTCTGTTCAAGGAGCATCTGCAGCAGTAACTGATGGAGTGGCCATTAGAACAGCAAAATTCGTGACAGGTAACTTCATACCTGTCATTGGCAGAATGTTTACAGATGCTACAGATACAGTTGTAAGTGCATCGGTGCTTTTAAAAAATACAGTTGGTATTGCAGGAGTTGCCATTCTGTTACTGATCGTCGCTTTTCCAGCAATAAAAATATTAATGATTGCCTTTATATATAAATTTGCGGCTGCCATCCTTCAACCCTTAGGAGGTGGCCCTGTTATTAAATGTCTTGATATTATCAGCAAAAGTGTTATCTATGTCTTTGCAGCTCTTGCAATTGTATCGGTGATGTTCTTTTTAAGTATTACGGTCATAGTGGCGGCCGGAAATTTAACGATGATGATGAGGTAGGAGGGGAAGAGAATGGAATTTTTAAAAGAGTGGGTAACAAATATAATCCTTTTTATCCTGTTAGCGACAGTCATAGATATGCTTCTTCCAAATTCTGGTATGCAAAAATACACCAAGATTGTTACAGGTCTGCTCTTAATTGCAATCATTCTTACTCCTATCTTTAAGTTGATTTCCAAGGACTTTGAATCAGCAATGGGAGCGATACCGTCATATCAAGCCCCAGGAGAAAAAAATATGAAAAATTTAATAGATTTGAAGAAAAAAGAAATACAAGCTTCCCAACATGCATATATTTTAGAAGAATTGGCTGTCCAGCTAAAAAAGGGTGTTAATAAGGAGTTGATGGATCAATACGGATTGGAGATTGAGAAAATTGACCTAGCCATAAATGAAGAAAGTGACGAAGCATTTCCGAAAAACCTCCAAAAGGTTATGGTTCTTTTAAAACAGCCAGAAGATGGCGTGAAAACAGTCGAAGCGATAAAACAAATCGAAATAAACACAGAAAAACCTCTTCTATCCAATGAATCAACAAAAGATACAGATAACATAACCTCATTTCTTTCGCAAAAATGGAATGTAGCAAAAGAAACCGTGGAAGTTTCGATTGAAGGGGGGATTAAAAAGAAAAATGGATAATAACAAAGGACCATTAACATGGCTCAAAAAAATCCTTCGACTTGATGGTAAGGAGGAGAAAAAACCTGGTAAATACCAATATATGATTCTTGTCCTCTGTATTGGTGCTGCATTTATGCTTGCAAGTAACATTTTGTTTAAAAAGGACACAAATCTTGCATCCGTGCCTGCTGCAGCAGGCGATAAAGTGGCTTCAGAAGATGTGCCGGCATTTGGCGTGAAAAAGAGTTCTGGTAATAAGTTCATCACTGAATATGAGGAAAAGTACCAGAATCAGATGAAAAAGGCTTTACAGGAAATGCTGGGAGTTGATGATGTTACCGTTGTAGTGACGCTTGATTCAACAGATAAGAAAGTACTTGAAAAAAATAGGGTGACAAAATCGCAAACAACCGATGAAACCGATCGTGATGGCGGACAGCGTAAAGTTGTAGATTCCTCTACAGATGAACAATTGGTCATTGTGCGTGAAGGAGAAAAAGAAACTCCGATTGTGGTAGAAACAAAAAAACCTGAGATACGTGGTGTGCTGGTGGTTGCCAAGGGCGCAGATAATATTGAGGTAAAAAAATGGATTAAGGAAGCAGTCACTAGGGCTTTAGGAGTGCCAAGTCACCGAGTTGCTGTCATGCCTAAAAAATAAAAGGGGGATTTCAATATGCTTTTGAAAAAACAAACTGTTTGGTTATTAACAATGTTAAGTTTAGTAGTTGTATTATCGGTTTATTATATTACTTCTCCAGAACAAAAAAAGAGTGACTTAACAGCGGTGCAGCAAAAGGCTAAAGATCAAAATCAAGGGAAAACAAAAACAGAAGCTAAGGATGGCAAAACGGTCCTTTCTAGTGTTGCAGGCGATTTAGCATTTGAAGAACTTCGCATGAAGCTTGAAGATTCTCGTAGTCTCAAACAAGAAGAGTTAACAACACAGCTAGCTTCGACAGGCATTTCCGCAGATGAAAAAAGTAAAGTGAAAGATCAAATGGATAAATTGAATCAAATCGCCCAAAGTGAACAAACGCTTGAAACATTTATTAAAACAATGGGATATGACGATGTCCTCGTTAGAGCAGATGGGCCAAAGGTAGTTGTAACGGTTAAAGCTAAGAAGAAGCCGTCCGCCTCAGAGGCCAATAAGATTATGTTAGAAGTGAAAAAAGAGATTGACGAAACTAATTATGTAGCTGTTGAATACCAACCAGCAAAATAATTCTCACTAAAAAAGGAAAGTTGATGGCTTTCCTTTTTTCTATTGTTTAGAACGATAAGTTTAGGGAAAAATAACTATTTGAGGTGAATTTGACTGTTAAAATTCCCTTTTTCCCATAAAAACATTAATATAAACTTGAGACAGAACAGGAGATATGTAGTGGTCTTCAAATTAGCTTATTGAACTTTTACTAGATATTATCGTATAGTATTAGTAGTTAGTACTAATTAAAAGTTGTACAAGGAGTGTTACCCAATGTTAAAAGTACAGGAAATTCGCGAATTGATTAAATTGGTTGACCAATCAAGCATTGATGAATTTGAATATGAAATTGATGGCTCGAAAATTAAAATGAAGAAGAATACAACTACTTTGGTTACACAAGTAAGTCCTGTTGCACCAAGGCCTGAAGTAGAACAAGCAGTTCACCCGGTTCCTGCTGCAGCATCAGTTGCTCAAGTACAGGAACCAGTACAGGAAGTGCCAAAGGCAGAGACTGTTACCTCGCCAGATACTACAAATTTACACAAAATTACTTCACCAATGGTCGGTACTTTTTATTCCTCGTCAACTCCAGATGCTGACAATTATGTAAAAGCAGGAGATAAAGTTTCAAAGGATACAATTGTTTGTATCGTTGAAGCGATGAAATTATTTAATGAGATTGAGGCAGAAGTAAATGGAGAAATCGTTGAAATACTTGTTAAAAATGGTCAATTAGTAGAATACGGACAGCCTTTATTTTTAGTAAAGCCTGAATAAGGAGCGTAACAGCATGATAAAGAAACTGTTAATTGCAAACAGAGGAGAAATTGCAGTAAGGATTATTCGTGCCTGTCGGGAAATGGGAATTGAATCAGTAGCCGTTTTCTCTGAAGCAGATCGTGAGGCATTGCATGTTCAACTTGCAGATGAAGCCTACTGTATTGGACCCACTTCATCAAAAGACAGTTATTTAAACGTTACAAATATTATTAGTGTGGCAAAGCTAACGGCCTGTGATGCTATTCATCCAGGTTATGGTTTCCTCGCTGAAAATGCCGATTTTGCGGAGCTTTGCCGTGAATGCAATATTATATTCGTAGGCCCAAGCCCTGAAGCAATATCAAAAATGGGTACTAAGGATATCGCAAGAGAAACCATGCGTAAAGCAGGGGTACCGATTGTTCCAGGTTCAACTGGAATTATTAATGATATCGATGAAGCACTTGAACTTGTTAAAAAGATTGACTATCCAGTTATTATAAAAGCAACTGCAGGCGGAGGCGGTAAAGGTATCCGCGTTGTTAAGAATGAACAAGAATTAATTAAAGGAATTAATATCACCCAGCAGGAAGCATTGACTGCATTTGGAAATTCTGGCGTCTATATTGAAAAATATATTGAGGATTTCCGTCATGTAGAAATACAGGTCATTGGTGATAATTACGGTAATACGATTCATCTAGGAGAGAGAGATTGCTCGATCCAACGAAGAATGCAAAAGTTGCTAGAAGAATCCCCATCACCTGCTCTTGATGGAGAAATTCGAGCAGAAATGGGAGAAGCAGCAGTAAAAGCTGCAAAAGCAGTTGATTATTCGGGTGCTGGCACGGTAGAATTTATATATGACTACCGCAATCGTAAATTTTATTTTATGGAAATGAACACAAGGATTCAGGTGGAGCATCCTGTAACAGAATTTGTCACCGGAATTGACCTTGTAAAAGAACAAATTCGAGTCGCTAGCGGCGAAAAGTTAATGATTACCCAAAAGGACGTAACATTTACAGGTTGGGCAATCGAATGCCGGATTAATGCCGAAAATCCTGAAAAGAACTTTCTTCCTTCAGCGGGTAAAATTAAGATGTATTTACCGCCTGGCGGCATAGGAGTTCGTGTTGATTCAGCAGCATATCCAGGATACACCATTCCGCCTTACTACGATTCCATGATTGCGAAAGTCATCACATATGGCAACAGCAGGGAAGAAGCAATTTCAAGAATGAAACGTGCATTAAGTGAGTTTGTTGTAGAAGGTATTTATACCACCATTCCTTTTCATTTAAAACTGCTAGAGCATGATCAATTCGTAGAAGGCAACTTTAATACGAAATTCCTGGAGTTGCATGATGTGATGAAGTCTATCTAATATTCGGAGGTGTTTGAAATGAGTGAATTTAATGTCTTGGAAATGGATCAAGGCAATAATGGACACGGGAAAATTGAAATTGCCCCAGAAGTTATTGAAGTGATTGCAGGAATCGCAGCTTCAGAAGTCGAAGGTGTTGCCGGGATGCGCGGCAATTTTGCAACAGGAGTTGTTGAACGATTAGGGAAAAAAAATCACGGTAAAGGCGTCAAAGTGGAGCTAACGGAATCAGGAATAAAAGTTGATGTGTATTGTTTAATGAAGTTCGGAACTTCTATTCCTACTGTTGCAGGAGAAGTACAGGATAACATTCGTCAAGCGCTGTTAAATATGACGGCATTAGATGCAGAAGAAGTAAACATTCATGTAGTTGGAATTCAATTTGAAAACCAAAAGAATGAACCAGAGGTTGACTCAGAGATTTAACCTATGAAAACCAAAGGAGGATATTCCTTTGGTTTTTCTTTACTTTAAATGTCTAGTTTCAGCCTAATAGAGACTTGTGTGCTTTTCTAATAAATTTCCTCCATACCGTGCGATTCCCTTTTAATTATGCTATTATCTTTTATGTGCAAACTATCTTGAATGTTTTTTTACTATACTAAAGTATAAAAAAATAGACAAAAATTATTTAATATATCTAAAGGAGTTAACGGTATAATGAAAAGAAGAACTGCAAGGGAAAAAGCGCTACAGGCACTTTTTCAAATCGATGTAAGTAACACGGAACCGGCATTAGCAATTGAACATGTTTTGGAGGGGGAATCAGGGGACGATTACCTATCAAAACTCGTGTTAGGCGTTGTGGAACAAAGGGCTGAAATTGATAAACTAATTGTTGAAAACCTTGAAAAGTGGACGTTAGACAGATTGGCAACAGTTGATCGAAACTTATTAAGAATGGCTGCATATGAATTAAAATATTCTCGGAACGAAATTCCGGAAAATGTTATTTTAGATGAAGCAATCGAGATTGCTAAAATATACGGAGATGACCAATCTAGTAAGTTTATTAATGGTGTTCTTTCAAAAGTTAAACAGATGCTTCTTAACGATTAATGGATTAGGACCTCTTGAAAAGGGAGCGATAGAACAATGACTGCTCAAATTATTAATGGAAAAGAAATCGCCGCAAAAAAAAGATTAGAAATTGCTGAAAAGGTTAAGGAAATAAAAAGTCAAGGTGTTATTCCAGGCTTAGCTGTTATTCTTGTCGGTAGTAATCATGCATCCCAGACATATGTGAGAAATAAAGAAAAAGCATGTAAAGAACTTGGCATGAATTCTTTATTAATCGAAATGAAAGAGGAAGTTTCTGAACTGGAATTACTTGGAAAAATCGAAGAATTGAATGAAAATCCTGAGATTCATGGAATTTTGGTGCAGCTTCCATTGCCAAAACATATTGATGAAATAAAGGTAATCGAATCAATCTCTCCGTTCAAAGATGTAGATGGTTTTCATCCGATTAATATTGGCAGGATGATGACAGGGCAAAATGCCTTCTTGCCATGTACACCGTATGGAATCATGGTATTACTAGAAGAATCAGATATTTCTATTGCTGGGAAGCATGTTGTCGTGGTAGGTAGAAGTAATATTGTTGGTAAGCCTGTCGGACAATTATTCTTAAATAGAGATGCAACCGTGACCTACTGTCATTCGAAAACAAAAGATTTAAGGTTACATACAATTCAAGCAGATATACTTGTTGCAGCTGTTGGAATTCCTAACTTTATTAAGGCTGAGCATGTAAAAGACGGTGCTGTCATTATTGATGTAGGAATTAACCGCAATGAAGCTGGAAAACTTTGTGGGGATGTAGCTTTTGATGAGGTGGCTGAAAAAGCTGGTTATATTACTCCTGTTCCAAAAGGAGTAGGCCCCATGACGATTACCATGCTCATGTATAATACCTTAAAATCTGCGATTGAGAGTCTTGACCGCGATTAAGTAAGATCTTGTCCTTATCTTATTACTATGTTAGTTCCGTTGTTTTTACAGACAAAAAAAGGGGCTAAATATATAATATAGATAAGGACTGTTTTTGTGATGATGGTATGAAATACCATTTACTTTTTGGTTCGAAGAAGGAGCATTTTATGCAAGAACAAAGATATTTATCTGTGAATGCTTTAACCAAATACATAAAGAGAAAGTTTGATGCAGACCCCCATTTACGTGAAGTTCACGTAAGAGGAGAAATATCAAATTTTAAAGAGCATTCGAGCGGACATATGTATTTTACATTAAAAGATGAAAAAGCAAGAATTCTTGCTGTCATGTTTGCTAAACAGGCTCGTGTAATGAAATTTTCACCTGAAAATGGAATGAAAGTAATAGTAAAAGGTGACGTCAGTGTATATGAACCAAGTGGTCAATACCAAATATATATTAAGGAAATGCAGCCAGATGGTATTGGAGAATTGTTTTTAGCCTATGAGCAGTTAAAAAAAAGGTTAGAGGCGGAAGGTTTATTCGCTCCTGAAAGGAAGAAGCCCATACCCTTGTATCCTAGAACAGTTGGTGTTATAACCTCACCAACCGGCGCTGCTATTAGGGACGTCATTACCACCATTAAAAGGCGGTACCCAATTGCAAATATTCTTGTTTTTCCTGCTCTTGTCCAAGGAGATAACGCTGCACCCTCGATTATTAAAGCAATTGAAAAAGCAAATAGTATGGAGGAAATTGATGTTTTGATTGTTGGACGCGGTGGAGGTTCAATTGAGGAGTTATGGGCTTTCAATGAGGAACTCACAGCCCGTGCGATTTTTTCATCAAAGATACCGATTATTTCAGCCGTCGGCCATGAAACGGACTTTACCATTGCTGATTTTGTTGCTGACTTACGTGCTCCTACGCCAACGGGTGCTGCAGAACTTGCAGTCCCACATATTGAGGAGTTAGTGGACAGAATCTTACAGCGGCAGACCCGTCTCCTTCGTGCAATGAATGGAAAGTTCCAGTTTGAAAAAGAACGATTAAACCGTGTTCAGAAATCGTATGCTTTTCGTTATCCTCACCGGCTTTATGAACAAAAGCTGGAACAACTTGACAAATTAATAGAATCACTTGTTCGCGGGACGTCCCGATTATCACTTCTAAAAAAGGACCAACATGAGATTCTGTATAAACGGTTGCAGCGAAACCATCCTAACGAAGCATTGCGTGAAGCGGAAAAACGCCTTGGTCGTGCTGAAAAAGATACAAACCGATCCATGCTGCAAATACTTTCGAAAAAGCAAACAGATTTTGACCGAATTCTTTCGACACTTCAAGCATTAAGCCCATTGAAAATCATGGAGCGTGGCTATAGTTTGGCTTATTCAGAGGATAACCGTTTAGTGAAAAGTGTTAAACAAGTAAATGTAAATGATCTGGTTCAGATTCAATTAACAGATGGCAGCCTTATCTGTAATGTGGAAACCATAAAGGAGAGCGAAAATAGTGACGAATGAAAAAGCAATATCTTTTGAAGAGGCAATGACAAAGCTCGAACAAATTGTCGATAAGCTTGAAGAAGGCGATGTTCCTTTAGAAGAAGCAATTCTTTTCTATAAAGAAGGTATGGAACTTTCAAAACTATGTCATGATAAATTGAAAAGTGTGGAAGACCAGCTTACACAAATCATTACGGAGGATGGACGCAAGGAGAGTTTTTCTATTGCTGAGGAGGAATAAGACTTGGAAACTCGGTTACTTGAAGCATTTGCACAAGAATATAAACAGCTGCTTGATTCGGAACTTCGGGCATTGGTTGAAAAGCTGGATGCCCCTACAGTTATCAAGGAATCCATGATCTATTCCCTCGAAGCCGGCGGTAAAAGAATCCGTCCATTATTGCTATTTGCAACATTAGACGCGTTTGGCATAGACCCGAAAAAAGGGATGTATGCTGCGGCAGCAATTGAGATGATTCACACCTATTCCTTAATCCATGATGATTTACCGAGTATGGATAATGATGATTTAAGACGTGGAAAACCGACCAATCATAAAATCTTTGGCGATGCCGTTGCCATATTAGCGGGAGACGCATTATTAACCTATAGTTTTGAAGTTATTGGGCTGCTTTCAAATGAATTTGTTTCCTCTGAATCAAAACTAAAATTAGTAATTGAAATGGCAAAAGCGGCTGGAACGGAAGGAATGGTGGGCGGTCAAGTTGCGGATATGGAAGGGGAAGGAAAGAGTCTCACTTTAGAAGAACTTGAATATATACATATTCATAAGACGGGTAAACTGCTCAGGTTTAGTGTAGTTGCAGGGACGATTATGGCAGAGGCAAGCCAAAGCCAATTAGAGAACCTTTCTGCATTTGCCCATCACCTTGGAATTGCTTTTCAAATACAGGATGATATTCTGGATTTGGTAGGCAATCAACAAATCATTGGGAAGCCTGTTGGAAGTGATACAGCGAATCATAAAAGTACCTATCCACAGCTGTTATCTTTGGAAGGTGCAAGAGCCGCTTTAGATAATCAAATAACCCTTTCAAAGGAATACTTAAAAAAGACAGGCTTAAATACAAATCTGCTTAGGGAAATAACGGATTTAGTTGCTTCCAGGGACCACTAATGGGATGTTTGAGGCAATGAATGAAGTATGTTATAATTATTTTCAATGTAGAGAACGTTGTTAATGCCGTTATCACTTTATCGTGTTAGCGGCTATTTTTTCAAATAGAAAAGAAGAGGCACCTGTTTAGCGAAATACACTAGCCGCTGGGCAGCTTGTGCTAGACAGTTACCTTAGGTTTCATAAATAGAAAGAAAATGTATGAAAGAAAGTGAGTGGTCCAAAAATGGATTTATTATCAATAAAGGACCCATCCTTTTTAAAAGGGATGTCGAATAAAGAGTTGGAGTCTTTAAGTCAGGAGATTCGCAAATTCTTAGTTGAAAAGTTGTCAGTGACAGGAGGCCATATTGGACCAAATTTAGGTGTAGTGGAATTAACCATTGCGTTACATAAGTGCTTTGATAGTCCAAAAGATAAACTTATTTGGGATGTTGGCCATCAGTCCTATGTTCATAAAATTTTAACCGGTAGAGCTGGTGAATTTGATACGTTAAGGCAATTTAAAGGCTTATGCGGCTTCCCCAAGAGGATTGAAAGTGAGCATGATGTTTGGGAGACTGGTCATAGTTCCACATCACTTTCAGCCGCAATGGGAATGGCAATTGCCAGAGACTTAAAAAAGGAAAAATCCTTTGTCGTACCAGTCATTGGCGATGGAGCCCTAACAGGTGGAATGGCGTTGGAGGCTTTAAATCATATTGGTCATGAAAAGAAAGATATGATTGTGATTTTAAATGATAATGAAATGTCGATTGCCCCAAATGTGGGTGCTCTTCATAACATCCTTGGGCAATTGCGGACTGCGGGAAGATACCAATGGGTGAAAGATGAACTTGAAATCCTTCTGAAAAAGGTTCCAGCTGTCGGCGGTAAATTGGCGGCAACAGCTGAACGGATAAAGGATAGTTTAAAATATTTATTTGTTTCTGGCATGTTTTTTGAAGAACTGGGCTTCACCTATTTGGGCCCGATTGATGGACATAACTTTGAGAATTTATTCGAGACTCTTAGTTTTGCTAAAAAGACGGAAGGGCCTGTTATCATTCATGTTATTACAAAGAAGGGAAAAGGGTATAAGCCTGCAGAAAGTGATAAAATAGGCACGTGGCATGGGACTGGTCCATACAAAATGGATACGGGCGCTTTTGTAAAACCTGCTAAAAAGCAGCCACCTGCGTGGAGCAGTCTGGTAAGTGAAACAGTTCGTAAATTGGCACGAACTGATGAACGTATTGTAGCGATTACTCCGGCGATGCCAGTTGGATCTAAGCTAGAAGGTTTTGCAAGCGAGTTTCCTGATCGAATGTTTGATGTTGGGATAGCCGAACAGCATGCAGCCACGGTTGCGGCTGGTTTAGCTACTCAAAATATGAAGCCTTTTTTAGCCATTTATTCAACATTTTTGCAACGGGCCTATGACCAAGTAGTACATGATATTTGTCGACAAAATTTAAATGTTTTTATTGGAATTGATCGTGCAGGTTTAGTTGGGGCAGACGGTGAAACACACCAAGGTGTCTTTGATATTGCTTTTCTACGGCATATACCTAATATGGTCTTAATGATGCCGAAAGATGAAAATGAAGGCCAGCATATGGTTTATACGGCTATAAATTATGATGATGGTCCAATCGCGATGAGATTCCCGCGTGGGAATGGAATCGGTGTACCAATGGATGAGGAATTTCATAAAATTCCTATTGGTACATGGGAGGTTTTAAAAGACGGCGATGACGCGGCAATATTAACCTTTGGTACCACCATTCAAATGGCGATGGAAGCAGCATTGATTCTTGAAAAGCAGGGGTTATCCACAAGGGTTATCAATGCTCGGTTTATTAAGCCGCTGGATGAAAAAATGCTCTCAAATCTATTCGCGGAAAACATTCCAGTCCTTACAATTGAAGAAGCCATTTTGCAAGGAGGATTTGGAAGTTCTGTTCTTGAACATGCCCATGATCATGGATTTTTTCAAGCTCAAATTGACAGAATCGGAATCCCTGATCAGTTTATTGAACATGGAGATGTAGGTTCCCTTCTTGAAGAAATCGGATTAACGACTGAAGAAGTGGTAAAAAGGATTTATACATTAGCTAGGAAAAAACAGCAGAGGGTTTAAAAAATGAAAAATAAAGAACGTGTAGACGTTTTACTAGTAGAAAGAGGATTATTTGAAACACGGGAAAAAGCAAAACGAGCTGTAATGGCCGGGATTGTCTATACAAATGAAGAACGCTTGGATAAGCCGGGTGAGAAAGTCAATGCGGATATCCCGCTGAATGTAAAAGGCCATGTGCTTCCGTATGTCAGTCGCGGAGGATTAAAGCTTGAAAAGGCATTAAAGGTATTTGATGTAAATGTCGATGGTAAGGTATTACTGGACATTGGTTCTTCAACTGGAGGGTTTACTGATTGTGCCCTGCAAAATGGTGCAAAAATGTCATATGCCCTGGATGTTGGCTACAATCAACTTGCATGGAAGTTAAGGCAGGACGAGCGGGTCGTGGTGATGGAGAGAACTAACTTTCGCTATGTAACACCTGCTGACTTAAGTAGAGAAATGCCGAACTTTGCGACAATAGATGTATCTTTTATCTCCTTAACCTTAATATTGCCTGTGTTAAAGACACTACTCATACCGGGAAGTGATATTATTGCTCTTGTGAAGCCTCAATTTGAAGCTGGACGGGAGCAAGTAGGAAAAAAGGGTATTATTCGGGATGAAAAGGTGCATTTACAAGTAATCGAGAAGATTGTAAATTTTTCTGTCCAACAAGGATTTGTCGTAACAAATTTGTCTTACTCTCCAATCACGGGTGGAGACGGTAATATAGAATTTTTACTTCATTTAAAATGGGAGGGCGAACGAGAAACTGGCCTCAATCAATTACCCGTTCAGCCTAAAGACATAGTAAAAGAATCACATAATGAATTTCATACGAAAAAAACAGAGGGATAGGCGAAAGCCTATCCTTTTTATGTATACACATGTATTTTTATAAAGAAAAAATTGTACATTCTTGTAAAAATGGGCTAACATATGGGTAGATACGACATGTTCGTACAATAAACTCTGATGTTTTCAATTATTATGAGGTGAAAAAATGAATAAAGGCCAACGCCATATTAAAATAAGAGAGATTATTGCTAGCAATGATATTGAGACTCAGGATGAGTTAGTGGATGAATTAAAAAGTGCCGGCTATAATGTAACCCAGGCGACTGTGTCACGTGATATTAAAGAATTGCACCTTGTTAAGGTACCGTTAACAGATGGACGTTATAAATACAGCCTGCCCGCGGACCAACGATTTAATCCGCTCCAAAAATTAAAAAGGTCATTAATTGATGCGTTTGTAAGAATTGACTCTGCTGGTCATTTATTAGTCATGAAGTGTCTACCTGGGAATGCTATGGCGATTGGGGCACTTATCGACAATCTTGATTGGGATGAAATATTAGGAACAATATGTGGTGATGATACTATGTTAATTATTTGTAGAACACCTGAAGACACCGAAGTCATCACAAATCGGTTCCTTGATATGCTTTAAATTGGGGGAATGCTCTGTGTTAGCAGAACTATCAATAAAAAACTTCGCCATTATTGAAGCTTTATCAATTCCGTTTGAAAAGGGATTAACCGTCTTGACAGGAGAGACGGGTGCGGGAAAATCAATCATTATTGATGCAATTCATTTGCTCGTAGGCGGTAGAGGTTCAGCCGAATTTGTCCGTCACGGTGAAGATAAAGCAGAAATTGAAGGTTTATTCCAACTAGAAGACTCTAACCATCCGGTATTGATGAAGGCATTAGAATTTGGCATCGATATAGAAGAAGGAATGGTTGTTTTACGCCGCGATATTTCCCGCACAGGGAAAAGTGTATGTCGGATTAATGGAAAGCTTGTTACGATTTCTACACTTCGAGAAATCGGAGGAACTCTCGTGGATATTCATGGTCAGCACGAACATCAAGAACTGATGGATGAAACAAGACACCTGCCCTTACTTGATCAATTTGGAGCTGAAGATATTTTACCGTCACAAAATGAATATACACAAGTATTCCGCCGTTACGAGCATACCTTACATAAGCTAAAATTATTAAGTGAAAACGATCAGCAAACAGCCCATCGTCTTGATTTAATTCAATTTCAATTAGATGAAATTCAAAAGGCCAATCTAAAACCTAATGAAGATGAAGAACTTTCCGAGGAAAAAAGAAAACTCGGGAATTTCGAAAGAGTGTTTGAAGCCATTCAGTCTGGTTATACGGCCTTACAAGGTGAACAGAAGGGGCTGGATTGGATTGGACTTGTTATGGGCCACCTTGAAGATGCGGCTGCACTGGATTCAAGCTATAAAGGACTTTCTGATTCCGTCTCCAACAGCTTTTACCAATTGGAGGACGCAGCACGTTCATTACGTAATGAAATGGATTTACTCGAGTACGACCCTCAAAGGTTAATTGAAATTGAAGATCGTTTAAATGAAATCAATCAGCTTAAACGTAAATATGGAAAGACAATCGATGAAATAGTCGAATATGCTGCAAAAATTGAAGAAGAAATTGAAACACTACAAAATAAAGAAACACATATAGGTGAGCTTGAAAGAGAATTAGCTTCCATTAGAAAAGACTTAGTTCTTGAAGCAAAACAATTAACTGAGCTTCGTCATAAATGGGCGGAAAAGCTCACAAAATTAATTCATAAAGAACTGAAAGAATTGTATATGGCGAAAACCATTTTTGAAATTCGCATTGAATCTAATCTTCAGCATTTTTCAAAGAATGGTGTCGACCATGTAGAATTTTATATTTCAACAAATCCCGGAGAACCATTAAAGCCCCTTTCAAGGGTTGCATCAGGAGGGGAATTATCGAGGATTATGTTGGCTTTAAAGAGTATTTTTTCCAAACACCAAGGTATTACCTCGATTATTTTTGATGAGGTAGATACTGGAGTAAGTGGAAGAGTAGCCCAGTCGATCGGCGAAAAGATTTATAAAGTGGCCACTGGTTCACAGGTTCTCTGTATATCACACTTACCACAGGTTGCAGCCATGGCAGACACACATTTGTTTATTGCCAAGATTATTAAAGGTGGAAGAACCAAAACCTCTGTCACCCCATTAAGTATGGAAGAAAAAATCAAAGAAATAGGTCGGATGATTTCTGGAACTGAAATCACGGATTTAACCAAGAAACATGCAGAGGAATTATTGCAATTAGCAGTAAAAACTAAAGAAATTTGAAAAGCTATCCAAATTGGGTAGCTTTTTTATGTTGAACCAAGTTATAAATGATTGTCAAGGAGGCAAAATTAAAGATGTAGCCATTTTTAAAAGCGTAGTGAAAAGAAGCGAGGAGAGTGAAGGATTTGAAGTTAGAAATAATTAGAAAGATTATTGGTGGAATTCTCCTTGTTTCATTAATTAGCCTTATTTTTTTCAAACCTATACAACAATATATAGCCATGCCAAAGTCCATCACAGTTTTTGAAGGACAGGATTACACATTCCAAAAGGCTGCCCCGGTAACAGCAACCTTAGATGCTCATCAAACGAATATTACACTTAATCAGGAAAAACATTCAGTATCCCTTAAAGCAAATAATAACGGTAAAAATGAAATGCTGTTAGAATATGCTGGTATCCCCATTAAAAAGGTCGATGTACATGTTTTAAAGGACTTTCGAGTCATCCCAGGCGGTCAATCAATTGGTGTTAAGTTAAATACTGTTGGTGTTTTAGTGGTTGGTCACCATTTAATCAACACCGACAATGGGAAAAAATCGCCAGGAGAAATTGCAGGAATAAAAGTTGGCGATATCATTACAGAAATTAATGGCAGTAAAATTGAAAAGATGACAGACGTTGCACCATTTGTACAAACGGCAGGCCAAGATGGTCAAGCCCTCGAAATGGTTATTAGCAGAGAAAGCGGAAAATTCACGACAAAACTCACCCCATTGAAAGATAACGGGGAAAACACCTATAAGCTTGGTTTATATATTAGGGATTCAGCAGCCGGAATTGGGACAATGACATTTGTCCACCCACAATCTAAAAAATATGGTGCCCTTGGTCATGTCATATCAGACATGGACACCAAAAAACCAATTGTAGTCGAAGATGGTCAGATTGTTCGTTCCACCGTAACCTCCATTGAAAAAGGAAGTAATGGAGATCCTGGTGAAAAGCTTGCCCGCTTTTCCTCAGACCGTGAAATTGTTGGAAATATACAAAAGAATAGCCCGTTTGGAATTTTTGGAGAATTAAATAAAGAATTGAAAAATGGCGTTTTGGATAAACCACTTCCAATCGCTTTATCCCATCAGGTAAAAGAAGGACCTGCGAAAATTTTAACTGTGGTTAATGATGATCAAGTAGAAGAATTTGATATCGAAATTGTCAGCACAATCCCGCAAAAGTTTCCAGCTACAAAAGGTATGGTTATTAAAGTAACCGACCCTAGACTCCTTCAAAAAACAGGAGGCATTGTTCAAGGAATGAGTGGAAGTCCGATTATTCAAGATGGTAAGTTAATCGGTGCCGTTACACATGTCTTTGTCAATGACCCTACATCAGGGTATGGGGTTCATATAGAATGGATGCTAAATGAAGCTGGGATTAATATATACGAAACACCAAAGAATAAGGCAAGCTAAACCGAAAAGCGGAAGCACCCGCACCCTAGTCGAAATTCTCTAAGCAAAATAGGCGAAATGACCTATTTTGCTTCTTTTTTATTAGAGATTTTTCGACAAAATCCAGTTATAAATTGGAAAAAATGCGGTTTACGTCGAAAAAAGGAGGAAAACAAAGATAAGATAAGATTTTATCACTATTTTAAGAAATATTAAAAAAATGAGAGGAATTTTTGTTGCATTGTCGAATTTGTAATTTAGAATAGAATTATGAGATAACAGGATTAAATCGTAAAGTTAAAATAGAGAATGGATTTGAACGAGGAGGAAATGGAATTGAAAAAGATAAAAGTCTGTGTCGTTGATGACAATAGGGAACTGGTAGGATTATTAGAGGACTATATCTCGTCCCAAGATGATATGGAAGTTGCGGGGATTGCCCATAATGGGCAAGAGTGCTTGGATATGTTAGCCACTACAGACCCTGATGTACTTGTTTTAGATATTATTATGCCGCATCTTGATGGCTTGGCCGTTCTTGAAAGATTGCGTGACTTAAAAAAAGGGGCACTTCCAAATGTCATTATGCTAACCGCTTTTGGACAGGAAGATGTAACAAAAAAAGCAGTAGAACTTGGAGCATCTTATTTTATTTTGAAACCGTTTGATATGGAAAATCTGGGTAACCATATCCGCCAGGTAAGCGGCAATACTAATTCGTTTACGCGGAAGGCTCCAACAAGCTACCGTTCACAATCTGAGCAAAAGCCTAAAAATTTAGATGCGAGTATTACAAGCATTATTCATGAAATAGGGGTTCCAGCACATATTAAAGGGTATTTATACTTGCGAGAAGCCATTTCTATGGTTTACAACGATATCGAGCTTCTAGGTTCCATTACGAAGGTGTTATATCCTGATATTGCAAAAAAATATAATACAACAGCTAGCCGTGTAGAGCGTGCCATCCGTCATGCCATCGAAGTAGCGTGGAGCCGTGGAAATATTGATTCCATTTCCTCTTTATTTGGGTACACGGTAAGTATGACAAAAGCGAAGCCTACAAATAGCGAATTTATCGCCATGGTTGCCGATAAATTACGTCTTGAGCACCGCGCATCGTAACTGTTGGTATGACGCGGTTTTGACCGTTGAATTTACGGTGAGATTCCGGTGAATTAAACGTCATCGTTCCGATGAATTTTACGTTGCCATTCCGATATATGCGGATATGTAAAGCGTCACCTTAACCGGTGGCGTTTTTTATAGGCAAGTTTTTTCATACTCTACATAGTATTAAATAGAGGTGAAGACTGATGTCGGATTTTACACAAGGTTCGTATTTAACGGTTCATTTTATTGATGGTACACAAGCAGAATTAAAATTTATTTCTTTCCACGATTCTTATTTTAAGGGAAGTAATAACGCAGGAGAAGCTGTTATAGTTCCTTTCGCTAATGTAAAGTATATTGTAAGTTAATTTGTTTAATGCTCTTTATGCAGAAGGGCGTTTTCTTTTTTTATTCACGCAGAACGCTTGTTCGTGTATAATTAGAACGAAGGAGTTGAATCGTTATGACAATACGTGATAGAGGTAAATTAAAGTGGGTGCCTGCGTCATTCTTACCGTTAGGATTCGAAATGCAGCGCAAATGTTTAAGGATCAAGAACGGCAGGCAAGGCCGCTAATAGACAATTACCAGGCGGAGGAGTTTGACCAGCGGATAGCATACGCAATGGAGTATAACCTAGCGGTAAAACTAACGGTCTGGACTGACGGCTTCACTGCGGGCTTAAATTCTCTGTTTAGTTTATTTGGGACTACTCGATGTTCTTTTGTTGCCTTAGCTATTTTTTTATAAGGATTTGACCTTCTGTGTGGGCAAACAATATTGTACTTATTCATAATTCTTTGAATCTTTTTCCTGCTAATTTCCATGTCATACTCGTTTTCCAATATCATTTTAATGGAACGCGAACCCTTCTTATATCCACGTCGATTAAACGCTTTTAAAATAATGTTCTTAGATTCTAGGTCTGCTTTTTCCCTTTCTAATCTGCTTTCAGATGCATTTAAGTACCCATAAAATCCAGAACGAGACACTCCTAAAAGTTCACAAAAATATTTTGTCATACGTTTAAAATCATTCTGTTCCATGGTTTCCTGAATAAGCTGAAATATTTTATTTGTTTTCAATTCTTGACTTTCGCTTAGTAGCCTCCTATCTGTTATCTCTAGCTTTTTTAACAGATCTACCTGTCCTTCTAGCAGCTTAATTTTAGCTTCTTGCCTTTTGATAATTTCCTCTTGAGTAAGTTCCCGTTTTAATGGCCTTCCAGAAGCTGTTTTACGCATATCTGTTAGTCCGATCAACCCATCTCTTTCATAAGATTTTTTCCATCTATATGCAGATTGTTCAATCCGCTTTTGCCCAATTATATTAATATCAAAACCATTTTCTTCAAAGATTTGTCTAGGGAATTTTCCCATTAGATATTCATTCATAAATTTATTTTTAAATTCTTCTGTATATGTAATAGCCAAATTACTGACACGCTGTACATTAGGATTTTTTTGAAGCATTTTTATTTCTTTAGGTGAAAATATTATTTTGCTCATTACAGTTCCCCCTTTAAAGTTTAAGTATATAAAAAAGTACCTACAGATAAAACACTCTTTTTCAAGTGTCCTATCTATAGGTACCATATTATCAAGCCCTCTCTTTTTTATATTTACTTATTTGAATCATATAGACACATTTGACGGAAAGTTCGACATAGGAGACAAACATTAGTATTTTAAAAAAGAGAGGCTGCGCCTCTCATGATAGTTGGTCCTTTTTAGATTTATTTTGCAAGTATAAAAAGAGGTTGGTCACTTGCTTAGCGGCCACTCCGCCAAATAAATAGCCTAATAAGAGATGAAGGAAATTAGCTCCTCGGCCAAATTCAAACAATCTTAAAGCTTCCATAATTGGTTTAAATATAAATGCAAACCCTATTGATAATCCAAATATGCCTAAATAATAATTCTTATGATGATTCAAAGTCCATTGATATACAAGCATGTAACTAGTGGGTATTAAGGATACATCTAGTGTTAAATTGGAGGGTAAGATGGGAAATACTTTATAAGGATAAAACCAAAATGTATTATTTGCACCGTAAGCATCAATATAGGTGAAAATAATATGCACGTTATAACCATAGAAACCTAGTAGTAAGCTTTTCTTTTTATCCATTAAAATAAATAGAACAATTATAGGAATGATTAACAAAGCTAAAACAACCCAAAAATGCCAATTATCAAAAAAGGAATATTTTAACCAATAGTTTAACCATTCTTTTGAATGATGAAGCTCGGTTTGTTTTAGTTCTTTAATTTGTTGTAATTGATTTTTATCCATAAAAAATAACTCCCAATTCATATTTTGAAAGTTATTTTTCCCAATAATGTATCAGTTATTAGTGTAAATTAATTTCGTCCCTTCGAACAAATTTTACCAAATTGCGAATTAAAAAGTAAAAAAGGAAAAGCCTAGAGCTTCCATCCCTCGACCATATAAAGTACAGCATTGAATTGTATGTGAAATATATAGAAACAAATGCCAAATAGCTTAGTGGTTACTATTTACTGAGTGAAAATTTAGTTCGCACTACGATGAAAATCGAAATAAAAAAGACGCCTATTTAGCGCCTTCATATTCGTATGAAACTATGTCCTCAATTCCGTATCTCCGTTTGTTCCCGATCTCAATAGCAATTCGGTTGAGTGCATCGAGCATATTCGTTAACGTCTCAATCTCGATGCTATTAACGTCTCCATTTACGTATGTAGCAACCGTAGCTGGCCTTACCTTGGATTCAACCGCTAAAGCGTTCTTCGTGATATCTAATTCTTTTAGTACGTCTCCTAGTTTAAAATGTAGTGCCATATTTACCTCTCCCGAACTAAAGTTTGTATATCATCTTCTCCGAAATAATACGTTCGTTAACTAGAAAATTAAAGAATACACGTAGCACTCGGATAATTTTATTAATTGTACGAGGAGAGATCCCGACTCCTTGCGTTGGATTTGTCGGGTGATCGCTCCACTTTTCTTTTTCTTCGGTCATGTAGCGAATGTAATCACAAATAACGTCGGATGTGATATCGGGTGATTCTACGGATTCAAGCCATTCCGCAAACTTGCCTAGCGTTTGACCATACGTCTTAATCGTTTTAGGCGATTTGTTTTCGAGCCGACGCGCTTCTAGGAATTTTTCGATGTTCTTTTCGAGGTCAAAGTCCCCGCGAATTTTACTGCGTTGTTTGAATTGAAACTTCGGCATTTTTACCGTCCCCTTATTCCGATGAATTTTCGATTGAGATTGCGATGAATTTATCGGAATGGTACAATAAAATCGGAATCAAAACGTTGATATAACGGGCTTTTATGACAAAAGCGAAGCCTACAAATAGCGAATTTATCGCCATGGTTGCCGATAAATTACGTCTTGAGCACAAGGCTTCTTGAAATAATCTTTAAACCGTTTAAAAGCCTTCATTTTTGTGAATGAAGGCTTTTTGTTTTTATTTTACATATAATAATAAAATAATTAAGTAGGGAAGTGACTAATATGACGCAAATTTTTGCACACCGCGGATACACTGCTTCTTTTGCAGAAAATACAATGGGTGCCTTTATTGAAGCAGAAATGGCAGGTGCTGATGGAATAGAGCTTGATGTCCAATTAACAAAAGATGGTGAAGTAGTTGTCATCCATGATGAAAAAGTGGATCGAACAACAAGTGGGAACGGATTTGTTAAAGATATTTTATACAAAGAAATTAGAAAACTAAATACCAATAAAAATGGAATAAAAAAAGAGCCGATTCCATCCTTAACTGAAGTGTTTGAATGGATGCTAACAAATAATTTGATTTGTAATATAGAACTAAAAAATGGTCTGATTCCCTATGAAGGAATGGAAGAAAAAGTCATACAGCTTATTCGCAAGTATGGTTTGTTGGACCGAGTGATAATTTCTTCTTTTAACCACTATAGTATCGTTCATACTTACAGAATTGCCCCAGAAGTAGAAACGGCTCCCCTTTTTAGTGAAGCGATTTATATGCCATGGATTTATGCAAAGTCCATCAGAGCAAAGGGCATTCATCCTAAGCACTCCTCTATGTCAGATCATATCATTCTAAATACTATGGAAAATGGAATTTCGGTTCGTCCTTATACAGTCAATAAAGAGGCAGATATGCATCGTTTCTTTAACTTGAATTGTTCGGCCATTATTACCGATGATCCAGTAAAGGCACTTCGTATAAGGAGACAATATGAAAAGAGGCCCTAAAGCAGGCCTCTTCTTAATCATTAGTAATTCATTTAACAGTGATAACTGTCTGGCTTCAGTGCCGTAAAACGGTTGCTTCCGCTTTTCTATTTTTTAAACTTTGTTTGAACTTTATTTTTTTTACGGTCACGGTGAAAAATAAATCCTGCTACAAATCCAAGGCCGCCGATGAAAAAAATCAAACCAACCAGAAATTGCATCCATAAATTAGGAAATGGTGCTTGCAGTATTCCAAAAGTCATATCCCGCATTAATTTTATTCCCAAAGCAGCTAATGCCCCTGGAATCACTAGAATGATGAGGGCGATAATACGTATCATACATAAATCCATCCTTTATTAAAAAAGCCTATCTCGATTATATCTCAAGAAAATATTTTTACATAGAGGAAAATTGTCAAGGACCCCGTTTCGTTATAAAATGTAAATGAAGAAAATTGCATGGTGTATCATGGATGGGTTGAAAGAAATTTCCTAATTATAAAGGGGAAAAAAATGCAAAACATTATGATAGTTGGCGCTGGAAAAGGTGGAACGGCCATATTAAAGATTCTAAAAGAATCAGAAGTGTTAAAGGTCGATGTTGTCATTGACCGCAATGTCGATGCACCAGGGATTTTGTTAGCACAAAAGGAAGGGATTAAAACCGGAACAAGCTGGCAGTCCTTCCTAACAACAGAAAACATTGATATTATCATTGAAGTCACTGGAGATGATACGGTATTTCAAGAAATACGGGAAGCTAAACATAAGAAAACAGTGTTAATTCCGGGAAGTGTGGCTTTTTTAGTTTCGAAGCTAATGGAAGAAAAAGAAGAACTCGTTGCAAAGCATCAAAATGAATCTTATCAACAAGAACTTATTTTCAATGCTACAAATGATGGGATGGTGGTCATTGATAATTATGGAAAGGTGATTTTGTTTAACAAACGAGCCCAGGAAATCATGGGGGTAAAAAAAAATGAGGCAATTGGGAAAGCGGTCTTAGAAGTTATTCCTACAAGCAGACTCCCCTTAATTCTTGAAACCAGGAAAATAGAGGCAAACCGAGAAATGTTGTTGAGTAATGAGCGCAAAATTATTACAACCCGTATTCCAATTATTGAGGAAAATGGAACATTAATCGGTGCTTTTGCAGTTTTTAAGGATATTACAGAGGTTGTTAATTTAGCAGAGGAAATTACAGATCTAAAGGAAATTCAAACTATGCTTCAAGCCATTATTCATTCTAGTAATGATGCCATTTCTGTAGTGGATGAGAACGGCAGGGGAATACTAATTAATCCAGCCTACACTCGCATTACCGGACTAACACAGGAGCAGGTCATTGGGAAACCTGCCACAGCAGACATCTCTGAGGGCGAAAGTATGCATATGAAGGTACTGCAAACAAGAAGGGCCGTTCGTGGCGTGCCAATGAGGGTAGGACCAAACAAAAAAGAAGTGATTGTGAATGTAGCTCCTATTATTGTGAAAGGAAAGTTAAAGGGGAGTGTTGGTGTTATTCATGATATGTCAGAAATGAAGTCATTAAGCAGAGAATTGAATCGTGCTCGGCAGATTATCCGCACGCTTGAGGCTAAATACACATTTGAGGATATAATTGGTCAATCAGATGAAATGATGCTTGCGATTGAACAGGCGAAGTTAGGAGCAAAAACACCTGCGACGGTCTTACTACGGGGCGAATCGGGAACGGGTAAAGAGTTATTTGCCCATGCCATACATAATGCTAGTAATCGAAAATACAATAAATTTGTTCGTGTTAATTGTGCCGCGATATCTGAATCCTTAATAGAAAGCGAATTATTTGGCTATGAGGAAGGAGCTTTTTCTGGTGCAATGCGGGGAGGCAAACGCGGCTTTTTCGAAGAAGCAAATAATGGAAGTATATTTTTGGACGAAATTGGTGAACTTCCTGCCAATACACAAGCAAAGCTGTTAAGGGTATTACAAGAGAATGAGATCATTCGTGTTGGGGGGACAAAGCCTGTCACCATCAATGTTCGCGTGATTGCGGCAACTAATGTTAATTTAGAGAAGGGTATTGCCAATGGGTCTTTTAGGGAAGACTTATATTATCGGTTAAATCGTATGCCTATCCAAATCCCCCCGCTAAGAAATCGTAAAAAAGAGATTCCAGTTTTATGTGAAAGGCTGATTGAAAAAATAAATCGTGATTATGGGCGGAAGGTTGAAGGCGTTACCCAAGCAGCGTTACTGCTGTTAATGGGGTATGACTGGCCTGGAAACGTACGAGAATTAGAGAATATTCTCGGCAGAGCGATTATTTTTATGAATTATTATGAAACATTAATTGAAGTCCATCATTTACCAGAGTTGAAAAATAAAAAATATGCAAGAGACACTTCTGGCGACAATATCAATGAAATGGTTTTAGTAGAAAAATCCTTACCTAAAATGATGGAAGAATATGAAGCAAAGATTATTCAACAAACACTACTACGAATGAAGGGTAATAAAACGTTGACAGCCAAAACCCTGGGGTTGTCAGTAAGAAATTTATATTATAAACTCGATAAATACAACTTTGAAAAAAATAGCATGCAATAAATTGCACACAATGAAAAAATTTGCAATAAGGAACTCTTGTTTATAAGGCGTTTACATAAGGATTTGCTTTGGCACAAAATTTGCATATTAATATATGGAGTTGCAGCAAAAAGCTCCGATTGTATTAACTTCAAGAGCGGATTCAGCGGAAAGTAAGCTCTATTCTCTTGCGCTAGCATTATGCTGTGTAAAATAATAGATTGTCAACAATCAAGGAGGAAACGTAACATGGAAATCTTCAAGTACTTAGAAAAATACGATTATGAGCAATTAGTCTTCTGTCAAGATAAACAATCAGGTTTAAAAGCGATTATCGCTATTCATGATACAACACTTGGACCTGCGTTGGGTGGGACTCGTATGTGGACATATGCATCTGAAGAAGCTGCAATTGAAGATGCCCTTCGCCTTGCCAAAGGGATGACATATAAAAATGCAGCAGCAGGATTAAACCTTGGCGGTGGAAAAACTGTTATTATTGGTGACCCCCGAAAAGATAAAAGTGAAGAATTGTTCCGCGCCTTTGGCCGCTATGTCCAAGGACTAAACGGAAGATATATCACAGCAGAAGATGTGGGAACAACTGTGGCAGATATGGATTTAATCCATGAGGAAACTGATTTTGTTACTGGAATATCACCTGCCTTCGGTTCATCAGGTAATCCGTCTCCCGTAACAGCATTTGGCGTTTACCGCGGAATGAAGGCAGCAGCGAAGGAGGCCTTCGGTACGGACTCGCTTGAAGGAAAAGTAGTTGCAGTTCAAGGGGTTGGAAATGTAGCTTATACCCTATGCAAATACTTGCACGAGGAAGGTGCACAGCTAATCGTTTCAGATATAAATAAAGAGGCTGTAAATCGTGCTGTAAAAGATTTTGGTGCTCGGGCAGTGAATCCAGATGAAATCTATGGTGTTGAATGTGATATCTACGCTCCATGTGCTCTCGGAGCAACAATTAATGATGATACGATTCCACAATTAAAAGCAAGAGTGATTGCAGGTTCTGCTAACAATCAATTAAAAGATACTCGCCATGGTGATATTATCCATGAAATGGGTATTGTCTATGCACCAGATTACGTGATCAATGCAGGCGGTGTAATCAATGTTGCTGATGAACTTTATGGATACAACCAAGAACGAGCAATGAAAAAAGTGGAGCAGCTTTATGCCACAATTGAAAAAGTAATCGAAATTTCCAAACGTGACGGCATTCCAACCTATGTTGCCGCAGACAGAATGGCAGAAGAGAGAATAGCTAGAATACGAAATTCTAGAAGTCAATTTCTGCAAAACGGCCATCACATTCTAAGTCATCGAATTTCAAGATAAAATATTTTTCTAAAATAAAAACAGCAAGCGCTGAATCATGATTCAGCGCTTTGCTTTAAATAGATGTTTTTGTTAAATGGAGGTCAATATATTGGTAGATAAAGAATACCGGATTCTCATCATTAATCCAGGCTCCACATCAACCAAGATTGGAGTCTTCGATAATAAAATTTCTATTTTTGAAAAAACGATCTGCCATGACGCTGAAAAAATTAATTCTTTTCCCAATATAATTGATCAATATTCATTTAGAAAGCAAACCATTTTGGAAACACTCGATTATGAAGGGATAAACATTTCTAAATTAGCGGCTGTATGCGGGCGCGGAGGATTACTGCGTCCGATTGAAGGAGGCACGTATGCTGTCAATGACATGATGTTAAAAGATTTACGCTTTGGCTTTTCCGGACAGCATGTCTCGAATCTCGGCGGTATCCTTGCATACGAGATTGCTTCAGGCCTGAATATCCCCGCTTTTATTGTCGATCCAGTGGTTGTTGATGAGTTGGAACCAATGGCAAGGATTTCTGGGTTCTCCTTAATTGAAAGAAAAAGTATCTTCCATGCCTTAAATCAAAAGGCTGTCGCGAGAAGAGTGGCCAAAGAATTAGGTGGAAAATACAACGAGTTAAATCTAATTATCACTCATATGGGTGGCGGTATTACTGTTGGCGTCCATAAGCAAGGCAGAGTTGTTGATGTGAACAATGGTCTGCATGGTGACGGGCCGTTTAGCCCTGAACGTGCTGGGACGGTACCTGCGGGTGATTTAATTGCACTTTGTTTTTCCGGTGAACATTATCGCGATGAAATTATGAAAAGACTTGTTGGGCAAGGAGGACTAGTTGGGTACCTCGGCACAAATGATGTTGTAAAAGTGGAACAAAGGATAGCCGCTGGTGATCAAAAGGCAAAGCTCGTTTATGAAGCTATGGCCTATCAGGTGGCGAAGGAAATTGGAGCCGCTAGCGTGGTTCTTTCAGGAAAAGTGGATGCAATTGTGTTAACTGGCGGTCTTGCATATGGTAAGGACTTTGTAAACTCTATCACTGACAGAATTAATTGGATTGCTGATATTATTGTACATCCGGGTGAAAATGAACTCCAAGCATTGGCTGAAGGAGCACTTCGTGTGCTTCGTGGTGAAGAAGAAGAAAAGGTGTATCCAGGAAATGCTAAACTAGCAAAAATTTAAAGAGAATGGGGATAAACATAAGTGGCACAAGAATATGATATAGTCATTCTAGGTGGCGGAACGGGAGGCTATGTGGCGGCCATTCGCGCCTCACAGCTCGGTTTAAAAACAGCCATTGTTGAAAAGGGGAAATTGGGTGGAACGTGCCTTCATAAAGGGTGTATTCCGAGTAAGGCTTTGCTAAGAAGTGCAGAGGTTTTTGCAACCACGAAACACAGTGAGGATTTTGGTGTAATTACGAGAGAAGTTTCATTGGATTTTGTTAGAGTACAAGAGCGAAAAAATAAGATAATTGACCAATTACATAAGGGTGTACAACATTTAATGAAACAGGGAAAAATTGATGTATATGAAGGGGTTGGCCGTATCCTCGGTCCATCTATTTTTTCCCCAATGCCGGGTACGATATCAGTTGAAATGAACAATGGTACTGAAAACGAAATGCTGCTTCCTAAAAATGTGATTGTTGCAACCGGCTCAAGACCAAGAACGCTGCCTGGGCTTAAAATTGATGGAGATTATGTAATGTCATCCGATGAAGCATTACAGCTTGAATCGTTACCAAGGTCAATCATCATTGTCGGCGGAGGAGTCATTGGAATAGAATGGGCATCCATGCTGTCTGATTTTGGGGTAGAAGTAACTGTTATCGAATATGCCGATCGGATTATACCCACGGAAGATAAAGAGATTTCAAAAGAGATGCAGCGTTTAATGAAGAAAAAAGGAATTAAAATTGTCACAAGTGCAAAAGTCCTGCCCGAGTCAGTTATGAAGGAAAAGGGTGTTTCTATTTCTGCAGAAGTGAAGGACGTGTTAAAAGAATTTAAAGCAGAAAAGCTTTTAATTTCTGTTGGACGTCAAGCAAATACAGAAGGAATTGGCCTAGAGAATACAGAAATACAAGTAGAAAAAGGATTTGTGGTGACAAATGAATTTTTCCAAACAAAGGAATCCCATATTTATGCGATCGGTGATGTAATCGGCGGATTGCAGTTAGCACATGTTGCTTCACATGAAGGAATTGCAGCTGTTGAGCATACTGCCGGGGGAAATCCGTCACCAATTGATTATAACTTGGTTTCAAGATGTATTTATAGTAACCCGGAGGTTTCAAGCGTAGGTATAACAGAAGAACAGGCGAAAGAAAAAGGTCATAAAGTGAAAATAGGCAAATTTTCTTTTCGAGCGATTGGGAAAGCCTTAGTTTTTGGTGAATCAGATGGATTTGTGAAAATTGTCGCCGATGAGGAAACAGATGATATTCTTGGGGTGCATATGATTGGTCCGCATGTAACGGACATGATTACAGAGGCAGGGCTTGCAATGGTGTTAGATGCGACACCATGGGAAATTGCCCATACGATTCATCCACATCCAACTTTAACAGAAGCAATAGGCGAAGCTGCTCTAGCAGTCGATGGGAAGGCAATTCATTCCTAGTGAAAAAGGGCGGAGCGCCACAACTGGGTTAAGAAAAGTTCTACTCACACCGCCTTTATTATTTGTAAACGAACAATCGGGAGGTAAGAATTAATGGCAGAAAAGTGTCATGAAGCTTTAGGTTTGAACGACGGAAAAGTATTGGAAATGTATGAAATGATGCTTTTAGCACGCCGCATTGATGAGCGGATGTGGTTATTAAATCGCGCTGGTAAAATACCATTTGTTATTTCCTGTCAGGGGCAGGAAGCGGCACAGGTAGGAGCAGCATTTGCCCTTGACCGGGATAAGGATTATGTTCTTCCTTATTACCGTGACATGGGGGTTGTGTTAGCATTCGGGATGACACCAAAAGAATTGATGCTCTCGGGTTTCGCTAAAGCGGAGGATCCAAATTCAGGTAGCCGGCAAATGCCCGGACATTTTGGGCAAAAGAAAAATAGAATCGTAACTGGTTCTTCGCCTGTTACGACACAAGTTCCCCATGCAGTAGGAATTGCTCTTGCTGGAAAGATGGAGAAAAAAGATCTAGTTACATTCGTTACCTTTGGGGAGGGTTCTTCTAACCAAGGGGATTTCCATGAGGGGGCAAACTTTGCAGGCGTGCACAAACTTCCGGTTATATTCATGTGTGAAAATAATAAATGGGCTATTTCTGTCCCAATTGAAAAACAATTAGCATGTGAGAAGGTATCAGATCGTGCAATTGGATATGGGATGCCAGGAGTTACGGTTGATGGTAATGATCCTTTGGAAGTGTATAAGGCTGTAAAAGAGGCTGCTGACCGAGGCCGCCGTGGCGAAGGTCCAACCTTAGTTGAAACCGTTTCATACCGTCTTACACCACATTCTTCTGATGATGACGATCGTTCGTACCGTGCACCGGATGAAGTGGCAAAAGCAAAAACAAAAGATCCTATTATTACATTTGGGGCCTATTTAAAGGAAACGGGTGTCATGAATGATGAATTGGAAAAAGAAATCAATGACCGTGTCATGAAGTTAGTGAATGAGGCGACAGATTATGCTGAAAATGCTCCATATTCTGCACCAGAAGATGCCTTAAAATATGTTTATGCGGATACGGAAAAGTAAGGGGGACGTAAGATGGCGATCATATCATATATAGACTCAATCACAATGGCCATGCGCGAAGAAATGGAACGGGATCCCAAGGTATTTATCCTCGGTGAAGATGTAGGCGTGAAAGGCGGAGTATTTAAAGCCACTCAAGGCTTATATGAACAATTTGGTGAAGAGCGAGTCATAGATACACCATTAGCCGAATCTGCCATAGCTGGTGTAGGCATAGGAGCTGCCATGTATGGGATGCGACCAATCGCTGAAATGCAATTTGCCGATTTTATTATGCCGGCTGTAAACCAAATAATTTCAGAGGCTGCAAAAATCCGCTATAGGTCAAATAATGATTGGGACTGCCCAATCGTGATCCGTGCCCCATATGGAGGAGGCGTTCATGGTGCTCTCTATCATTCACAATCGGTGGAGGCAGTGTTTGCTAATCAGCCAGGTTTAAAAATTGTCATGCCTTCTACGCCCTATGATGCGAAGGGATTATTAAAAGCTGCAATTCGCGATAATGATCCTGTTTTATATTTTGAGCATAAACGGGCATACCGCTTAATTAAAGGAGAAGTTCCAACAGATGATTACACACTGCCAATTGGAAAAGCTGATGTGAAGCGGGAAGGCAAAGACATAACGGTCATAACCTATGGTCTATGTGTTCATTTTGCCCTTCAGGCTGCTGAAAAATTAGCTCGTGATGGAATCTCAGCACATATCCTTGATTTACGAACAGTGTATCCGCTTGACAAAGAAGCAATTATTGAAGCTGCATCGAAAACAGGTAAAGTTTTACTTGTTACCGAAGATACAAAAGAAGGAAGTATCATCGGTGAAGTCTCAGCAATTATTGCAGAAAATTGTTTGTTTGAATTAGATGCTCCCATCAAGCGCTTAGCAGGGCCAGACGTACCGGCCATGCCGTATTCACCAACAATGGAAAAATTCTTTATGATGAATCCGGATAAAGTCGAAAAAGCAATGCGTGAGCTTGCAGAGTTTTAAGGAGGTATGGACTAGTGGCAACTGAACAAATTAAAATGCCTCAATTAGGGGAAAGTGTAACTGAAGGTACTATTAGTAAATGGTTAGTATCTGTAGGCGACCGAGTAAATAAATATGACCCCCTTGCAGAGGTAATGACAGATAAAGTAAATGCAGAGGTCCCATCCTCCTTTACAGGTGTAATTAAAGAATTAATAGCTGGGGAAGGGGATACTCTAGCGGTCGGAGAAATAATCTGTACGATCGAAATCGAAGGTGGAAACCCTCAAGAAACTAAAACTGAAGCTACTGTAACTGCACCAACAAGCAATGGGTTAGCAGCAGCTGTTCAGGTGGACCAAGGTAACAGAGCTCGATATTCACCGGCTGTTCTGAAAATCTCACAAGAGCACGGCATCGATCTTACTCAAGTGTCAGGCACTGGGTTGGGTGGAAGGATTACAAGAAAAGACCTTTTAAAATTAATTGAGTCAGGAAATATACCTGTTGCAGGGCACAAGGTGGAAAAAACAGAAAAATCAGCATCTGTTGAAGCCCCTAAACAGGAAGTGGCACAACTTGTTACAACTCAAACACAACCTGCACAAGCAGTGAATATCCCGGTCGCAGTTGGTGACATTGAAATTCCGGTTACGGGTATTCGTAAGGCTATTGCCACAAATATGCTGCGCAGTAAGCATGAAGCGCCACATGCCTGGACGATGATTGAGGTGGATGCAACCAATTTGGTTGACTATCGGAACTCACTAAAAGATGAGTTCAAGAAAAAAGAAGGCTTTAATTTAACCTTCTTTGCCTTTTTTGTGAAGGCGGTTGCTCAAGCATTAAAGGAATTCCCACAAATTAATTCAATGTGGGCTGGCGAAAAGATTATTCAAAAGAAGGATATTAATATTTCCATTGCAGTTGCTACCGATGATGCACTTTTCGTACCAGTCATCAAAAATGCGGACGAGAAAACGATTAAGGGCATTGCCCGCGAAATCTCTGAATTGGCAGTAAAGGTAAGGTCAGGGAAGCTAAAATCGGAAGACATGCAGGGTGGAACATTTACGGTTAACAATACGGGGTCTTTTGGCTCTGTTCAATCAATGGGAATAATCAATTACCCGCAGGCGGCCATTTTGCAGGTAGAGTCCATCGTTAAACGTCCAGTTGTGGTGAATAACAACATGATTGCTGTTCGTGACATGGTGAACCTATGCATGTCGCTTGACCATCGGGTGGTAGATGGGCTTGTTTGTGGCCGTTTCTTACAACGTGTTAAGGAAATCCTTGAAACTATATCAAAATCAACAACTTCCATTTATTAATGAAAAATAACCGCTTCCATTTTTTTATGGGGGCGGTTATTTGTTTTGTTGCTTGATTTGTGTTTGTACCATAAAATAGAAATAAGTAGAATTATTTGAATTTTACTACAATTATGTATGTGGAAGGGGGATATCAAGTTTGAAGAAAATCAAAAATCAATCTTTTCCACCGAAAACAACAAATGATTGGCAAGTAAAAGCAGTGACTTCTCTAAAAGGGAGAATGATTGAATCATTAAATAGCAGTACATATGAACACATCATTTTGAAACCGCTTTATACCCGCCAAGATGAGCAGCCTGTCCCAGATTATTCAGGTGGGTCCGATTTTAGAAGGGGTATTTATTCGCTTGGATATATCACAAATGAATGGAAGATAGCCCAGCGCCTTAACAATCAAACAGTTGGAGAATTGAAAGAAAAACTTTCTGATGCCCTTGAAAAAGGGCAAACTGCCATTTCCTTTGAAATGTCGCAGGATTTGTTCGAAACAAATGAAAATCTTTCAACTCTATTAACAGGGCTATTTAATCAGTTCCATTTCGCTATTAATGCAAAAGAGTGGCATGGAGCCTTTCTTGACGTAATGGCCAAACTAGCTGACCGAGACAAGGCAGGCGACAAAATTAACGGTTATCTTGGTTCTGACCCCCTTTCACTTTTTGCTGTGGAGGGGTATGTATCAGAGGAATCCATCAGTGCTTGGGTAAAAAATATTGAACAAGCCAATAAAAGGTTTCCGAATTTGCGCACGATTCAAGTAGATACGGTTCCCTACCATAATGGCGGGGCGAATGCTGTTCAGGAGCTTGCAATCGCAATCGCGGAAGGCGTTTATTATCTTGAAAGATTACAAGAAGACGAAATGGACCTTGATCAGATTCTTACGAAAATAGTCTTTCAATTCTCGATTGGAAGCAATTTTTTCATGGAAATTGGAAAACTCCGGGCAGCACGAGTTCTTTGGAATCGAATCACCGAACTTTACGGTGCCAAAGAAGACGCTCGCGGGATGGTTATTGCTGCAGAAACCTCTTCATTTACAAAAACTGTTCAAGATTCACATGTAAATCTTCTTCGGGCTGGAAATGAAGCATTTGCAGCTGTTATTGGGGGAGTTCAATACTTACATGTTGCTCCATTTGATAATCTAACAGGTTCTACACCATTTTCGGAGAGAATTGCTAGAAATATACAATTGCTATTAAAAGAAGAGGCACAACTGAAAAAAGTCATCGATCCTGCTGGTGGTTCTTGGTATGTGGAAGATTTAACAAACCAACTGGCTGAAAAGGCGTGGGAATATTTTCAGCAAATCGAGGCCAGGGGAGGCATTGTTAAAGTTTTAGAAACCAATTGGCTGCAACAGGAAATAAATGCTATTTATGAGAAAAGAAATTTTGATATCCAGACAAGAAAACAAACAATGATTGGCACAAATGCCTATGCTGCTTTAGCGGAAAATGTAACCTACCGATCGGTAATGGACAAAAAAACCTCCTTAGTTGATGATGAAAAGTTGGTTACAAAAATAGAAGCAATCCCGGCGAGGAGATTAGCCGAACCATTTGAAGAGCTGCGCAGAAAGGCAAAGTATCTGGAAGCACAAACTGGTTCCATACCGGCCGTGGGAATTATTTGTCTTGGACAATTAAAGCAGTATAAGGCCAGACTAGACTTTATGAAAGGATTTCTTGCTGCAGGAGGATTGAAAGCTATTGAAAGCAAATCAATCGTATCCATAGAGAATGCTAAACAATTTATTTTAGAGCAACCTACAAGGTATTTTTGCTTTTGTGGCAGCAATGACCACTATGACGTTATTGGGCATGACATCCTAACTGCTATAAGTGCTGAATTCCCTGACCGGATTTTTTATTTAGCAGGACTTCCTGACAAAGAGCATCATGCTCTGTGGCAGAAGGAAGGTATCGAGCAGTTTATTCACGTAGAAACGAATTGCTATGAAACTCTTACAGCCATCCTAAATGATTTGGAGGTGAGCACTGTTGAAGAAACAAAAGCCTGATTTTCAAAATATAGCTTTATTAAGTGATCAAAAATGGCTTACCAAAGAAGAATGGCAGGAAAAGGTCAAAAAAGAAATAGAGACATCCATTGATGACTTATTGTTTGAAACTAATGAACAAATCAGTCTCAAGCCCATTTACACAAGCGACGATCGGGAAGGAATAGAGCATATTGATCATCTTCCCGGATTGCCTCCATATACAAGAGGACCATACCCGACGATGTATGTCAATCGCCCATGGACGGTTAGACAGTATGCAGGCTTTTCAACAGCAGAGGAAAGCAATGCCTTTTACCGACGGAATCTTGCGATGGGGCAAAAGGGATTATCTGTTGCTTTTGATTTAGCTACCCACCGTGGTTACGACTCCGATCATCCTCGTGTGGTTGGGGATGTCGGTAAAGCTGGTGTTGCTATAGACTCTATCCTTGATATGAAGACGCTTTTTGATGGAATTCCATTAGATCAAATGTCTGTCTCGATGACAATGAACGGTGCCGTTTTGCCAATCCTTGCATTTTTCATCGTGACGGCTGAAGAACAAGGCGTAAGTCAAGAAAAACTATCGGGAACCATCCAAAATGACATTTTAAAAGAATATATGGTTCGTAATACCTATATATATCCACCCGAAATGTCAATGAATATTATTGCCGATATATTTGAATATACGTCTAAATACATGCCTAAGTTTAATAGTATTAGTATTTCCGGTTATCATATGCAAGAAGCGGGGGCACCAGCAGATTTAGAATTAGCCTACACGCTTGCTGATGGTTTGGAGTACGTCCGAACAGGTCTTAAGGCTGGCATTGATATCGATTCGTTTGCACCAAGATTATCATTTTTTTGGGGAATTGGGATGAATTATTTCATGGAAGTAGCCAAAATGAGGGCAGCAAGATTAATTTGGGCTAAAATGATGAAATCCTTTAATCCCATAAATGAAAAATCGCTGGCATTACGGACACATTCACAAACATCCGGCTGGAGCCTAACCGAGCAGGATCCATTTAATAATGTTACCCGTACACTTCTAGAAGCTCATGCTGCGGCAATGGGGCATACCCAATCATTGCATACAAACGCCTTGGATGAGGCTATTGCACTGCCTACCGATTTTTCAGCGCGAATTGCCCGTAATACACAATTGTTTTTACAGGAAGAAACAGGAATTACCAAAGTAATTGACCCATGGGCAGGTTCATATTATGTAGAAAAGCTGACAGATGAATTAGTAAACAGAGCATGGACACATATTGAAGAAATTGAAGGCCTTGGTGGTATGGCTAAAGCGATTGAAACAGGACTGCCGAAAATGAGAATTGAAGAGGCCGCAGCCAGACGACAGGCCCAAATTGATTCAGGAAAGGAAATTATAATAGGTGTTAATCGGTACCGGCTTGAGAAGGAAGAAGCCATTGATATTTTAGATATTGATAATACAGCGGTCCGTTTAAAACAAATTGAAAAATTAAATGCCTTAAAAGGAAGCCGTGATGAAGCTAAAGTTAAAGGTGCACTTCAGGAGTTAACGAAAGCTGCAGAAACAGGTGAGCAAAACCTATTAGAGCTTGCTGTGAAAGCCGCAAGAGTTCGAGCCACACTTGGTGAAATTTCCGATGTAGTTGAGAGGGTGGCTAGCAGGCATAAAGCTGTCATTCGTTCGATTAGCGGTGTTTATAGTACAGCCTTTAGCAATGAGGAAGAAATTTTAGAAGTAAAAAGAATGACGGAAGATTTCCTTGAAAATGAGGGAAGAAGACCGAGAATTTTAATTGCAAAAATGGGACAGGATGGTCATGACCGCGGGGCAAAGGTCATCGCCACAGCTTTCGCTGATTTGGGTTTCGATGTCGATATTAGTCCGTTGTTTCAAACGGCAGAAGAAACAGCGATTCAAGCAGTTGAAAATGATGTCCATGTCGTCGGCATGAGCTCGCTTGCAGCAGGGCATAAAACATTACTGCCGCAACTAGTGGAGGAACTGAAAAAGCTAGGCCGAGAAGATATTTTAGTGGTCATTGGCGGTGTCATCCCCGCACAGGATTATCAATTTTTATATGATCATGGAGCTTCGGCGATTTTTGGACCGGGTACGATTATCCCCGTGGCGGCACAGAAGGTAATCAAGGAGATTTATTTAAAACTTGGTTATGAGGAAGTGGCGTATTAAATGGTTGAAGATCAAAAACCGGTATGGAGTGACCCAAATAACCCTGAAAGCTGTTCAAGTATTGTTAGGAAGGGACAGGAGCAAGAAGGTCGAGCGGTTTCAATTGAAAAAAATATCCGCTTTCAAAAACGTAAACCATCGGAACCATCAGTTGAAGTACTCTATGAAGGGGTATTGAAGGGGGATAGGAGCCTCCTTGCAAGAGCGATCACGCTAGTGGAGAGCAACGCTGAACAGCATTTTCAAAAGGCACAGCAGCTGCTGCAAAAGCTCTTCCACCACACCGGAAAATCCATTCGAATTGGGATTACTGGTGTGCCAGGGGCAGGGAAGAGTACCTTTATTGAGGCTTTTGGAATGTACCTATGCAGCTTAGGACATCGGGTCGCTGTATTAGCTATAGATCCGAGCTCAAAATTAAGTGGTGGCAGTATACTCGGTGACAAAACAAGGATGGAACAATTGTCGAGAAACGCTAACGCCTTTATCCGGCCATCACCAACAGCAGGAAAGCTGGGGGGCGTTCATCGGAAAACGAGGGAAGCAATGTTGATTTGTGAAGCTGCCGGTTTTGATGTGATTCTGATTGAAACGGTTGGTGTCGGCCAAAGCGAAGTGATTATCCGGGATATGGTCGACTTTTTCATGCTGCTAGTACTTACCGGTGCTGGTGATGAACTACAGGGAATGAAGAAAGGGATTATGGAACTGGCCGATGCCATTATCGTCCATAAAGCAGATGGGGCAAATAAACAGAGAGCTGAACTAACAAAACGCGAATATAACCGCATTGTTCACTTTTTGCAGCCAGCTACTAAAGATTGGGCTACGAAGGCTTATACATGCTCTTCAGTGACGCAACAGGGAATTAGTGAAATCTGGAAGGTCATTCAAACCTTCGAAAAGGCTGGGAAAACATCTGGGGTATTTGACGAAAGAAGAAACAACCAAGCTAGAGAATGGCTCTATTCTATGATTCATGATCAGCTCCATTTCCTTTTTTATCATCACAATGGGGTAAGAAACTTGCTTCCCAAACTGGAAAATGAAGTGATTACAGGAGGAACGACAGTTGCATCTGCTGTTGAAACATTATTCCAAACCTTTTTAACAATAACAAAAGAGTAAAGCTGTCGCTTTAGAGACAGCTTTTTCAAAGACCGATATCATTTCATTTGGAAAAAACACATTTTAACTGTTATGATGTAGTTATAAACGACTGAGAAGGAGTGATTTGTTTATGAGTATGAATTTTAACTTTTTCATGAATGATGTGGTTAACCAGTCACGTCAAGAAATCGTGTCTGCAGGATATAAAGAACTTAAAACACCTGCAGAAGTAGAAGAAGCTCTTGCCCAAAAGGGAACTACCTTAGTGATGATTAATTCCGTTTGTGGTTGTGCTGGCGGTATTGCACGCCCTGCAGCAGCACATGCGCTTCATAATGATAAACGTCCAGACCATCTTGTGACCGTATTTGCCGGGCAGGATAAGGAAGCAACCGAAACAGCCAGAAGCTATTTCACTGGCTATCCGCCATCCTCACCATCCTTTGCCTTATTAAAAGATGGGAAAATAGTTTCGATGATTGAAAGACATCAGATTGAAGGTTTCGATCCTGCGACGGTTGTCGCAAAGCTACAAAATGAATTTGATCAATATTGTGAAGAAGTGTAAACAAATAACAGAAAAGGTCAATCACTATACAAACGGGGGTTGATCTTTTTTTTTGGAAAAAATTACTTTTAAAAATCATAAACGGATTTTTAAAAATATATTTGCATAATTATTGGTTTGTGTTAAAATACATTACATTGAATAAATATTAATTAAAAAACTATTAAATATGGAAATTAGTAAATGATATAAAATGAAATAATAATACTAATTTTCAGAAAAGATATAGGAGGAAAGGGAAAAATGAAAAAGGCAATTATTTTATTCTTAACAATGATCATGGCAGTGGGTTTACTAGCAGCATGCGGCTCAACGGACAATGCTAGTAAGAAAAGTAGTGATAAGAAAGTATTAACAATGGCAACGTCAGCAGACTATCCGCCATTTGAATATGTTGAAACAGGAAAAAGTGATGAAATTATTGGTTTTGATGTAGACCTTGGAAAAGCAATCGCAAAGAATCTTGGTTATGAGGTTAAAGTAAAAGATATGGATTTTGGCGGCTTAATCCAATCACTAAAATCAGGACAAGCAGACTTTGTTCTCTCTGGGATGACACCAACGGAAAAAAGAAAGAAAAATGTTGATTTTAGCGACATTTATTATACTGCACATCATTTAATTGTATCTAAAAAGGAAAGCGGCATTAATACCGTTGAAGACTTGAAAGGGAAAACAGTTGGTGTTCAACTTGGTTCTATTCAAGAAGGGCAGGCACAAGAGATTAATAAAAAAGTTCCAATTAAAATTGAAAATCGTAATCGTATTCCAGATCTTATCCAAGAAATTAAAAATGGACGTTTCGATGCGGCAATTATTGAAGACACTGTGGCCAAGGGCTATATTGAGAAAGAAACAGATTTTCAAGGTTTTACTTTAAGTGATAATCCTGAAGAAGCAGGCTCTGCAATTGCATTCCCAAAAAATAGTGATTTAACAGCTAAATTCAACAAAGAGTTACAGAAAATGAAAGAAAACGGCGAGTTGGATAAATTGGTTGTGAAATGGTTCGGCGGGGAACAATAATTTTAGTTCATTAGAGGCGTTCGTTCCTGAACGTCTTTGCCATTTTTATAAATAAAAATAGAGAGGAAGGAAGTTGAATGAACCTAGATTTTACCCAATTCATTCCCTCCATGCCATATATTCTTAGAGGAATTTTAGTTACCCTGCAAATTGTATTAATAGCAGCGGTATTGGGATTTGTACTTGGCATTATATTATCGTTATTTAAAATTAGTACTATAAAAATTCTTAATTGGGTTGCTGATGTGTATACCTCGATTTTCCGCGGTACGCCATTAGTCTTGCAATTGATGTTAATCTATTATGGATCACCACAGATCATTGGCTATCAAATTGAGCCGTATACGGCTGCCATTCTTTCATTCGGTCTAAATTCAGGTGCCTATATTTCAGAAATCATTCGTGCCGGGATTCTTGCCGTGGATAAAGGACAACAGGAGGCAGCGATGGCATTAGGTGTTCCTTATGGAAAAATGATGTGGGATATCATTCTGCCACAGGCCCTCAAAAATATCCTTCCAGCTTTAATGAACGAATTTATAAGTCTTACGAAGGAATCTGCGATTGTGACTACGATTGGGGTTATGGATATTATGCGTCGATCTTATCAAGTTGGAGCAGAAAATTACTCCTTTTTTGAACCATTATTAATTGCCGGAGCCATTTATTACTTAATGGTTATTACCTTGACCTTCATAGGAAAAGCACTTGAAGGGAGAATGAGACGCAGTGATTAAAGTAGACAATTTGTATAAAAATTATGGACAACTTGAAGTTTTAAAGGGGATCTCGACGACTATTCAAACTGGAGAAGTCGTCGCGATTATCGGACCATCTGGTTCAGGGAAATCTACCTTTCTTCGCTGTTTGAACTTGCTCGAAGAACCGACTAGCGGGACCATTTGGATAGGCGATCAAGATGTGACAAATAAGAAGACAAATATCATGAAGGTGCGGCAAAATGTAGGGATGGTTTTTCAACACTTTCATTTATTTCCACATAAAACTGTCTTGCAAAATCTTACCTATGCTCCAATGAAAGTAAGAGGATTATCAAAGGACAATGCCGAAAAAGTTGCCTACGGGCTGTTAGAACAAGTAGGCTTATCTGAAAAGGCAGAAGAATATCCGAATAGATTGTCAGGTGGACAAAAGCAGCGGGTAGCAATTGCGAGGGCATTAGCGATGGAGCCTGAGGTAATGTTATTTGACGAACCAACGTCCGCTCTTGATCCTGAAATGGTTAAAGAGGTGCTAGAGGTAATGAAAACTCTTGCCAACACAGGCATGACGATGGCGATTGTGACACATGAAATGGGCTTTGCTCGTGAAGTAGCTGATCGGGTTCTATTTCTTGATGGCGGCGTATTACTTGAAGATGCCTCGCCAAGTGAATTTTTTACAAATCCAAGTACTCAGAGGGCACAGGAATTCTTGGAAAAGATGTTATAATAATGATATTCTAAAGATGGTCATCATGATCATCTTTTTTACGTTTGTGGGTGAAAACGAATGAAATTTTCCATTGGATATCGGACAATTAAAACAGCTGTAGGCACAGCCATGTCTATCTTAATTGGGCAACTGTTCGGGCTGGATAACTTTGCATCAGCTGGAATTATAACGATTTTATGTATTCAAGTGACGAAAAGGAAATCGATCCGTACCGCCTGGGATCGATTTTTAGCCTGTTTCCTGGCTATGCCTTTCTGTGCCATCTTTTTCGAGACAATCGCCTACCATCCTATCGTCATTGGCGTCATGCTGCTCTTTTTTATTCCGACGATAATGATGCTGAAGGCAAAAGACGGCGTTGTAACTAGCAGTGTAATCATTTTACATATATATATGGCTCGTACCATATCATGGTCGATATTTTTTAATGAACTTGGGGTCATTACAGTAGGAATTGGTGTTGCCCTTCTGATTAATCTTTATATGCCCAGTGTGGATAAAAAACTTACTGACTACCAAAAGAAAATTGAGGAAAACTTTAAAATCATCTTTTCTGAGATGGTACGTTACTTAAGAACAGGGGAAAGCCTTTGGGATGGAAAAGAGATAACTGAAAGTGCCAGTTTGCTTGATGAGGCAAAAATGCTCGCCTTAAGGGACGTCGAAAATCACTTTTTTAAGGAAGACGAGAATATTTATTTCCATTATTTTAAAACGAGAGAAAAACAATTTGAAATTCTCGAACGAGTTTTACCCATTGTCACTTCGCTTACAAGTACGGTCAAGCAGGGGGAAATGGTGGCGGCCTTTCTTGAAGAACTTTCAGAGAATATCCACCCTGGGAACACTGCACATATATATATTAATAAATTAAAAGACATGAAAAAAGAATTCGAAGAAATGGAACTGCCTAAAACGAGAGAGGAATTTGAAATAAGGGCAGCACTATTACAATTAATCAATGAATTGAATGAATATCTAATTATAAAAAGTTTATTAAAAGTGAACAACAAGAAAGTGAATGAAACCACGAAATTAGAAGCAAACTAGGGGAAAAATGGCAGGTGGTTGCATTGATAAACATTTTATCGCCTATCCTGATTACTTTTTTTCTTTCACCGTTTTGGCCGTTGGGACCAAACCCTATGCCTGGAGACCCTTTCGTTATCGTCAATAAAAGTAAAAACGAGTTGGCACTTATTAATGAAAACAAGGTTCAGACGGTTGTAAGTGTAGGTACTGGTAAGACACAGGGGTTAACCCCTGAAGGTCTTTTTACGATTACGGTTAAGGCAAAAGAGCCCTATTTTCGAAGAGGGGATATTCCTGGGGGGGACCCAAAGAATCCACTAGGAGCCAGATGGATTGGCTTTGATGCCAAGGGAACTGACGGTCGAACTTATGGTATTCACGGAACCAATCAGCCCGCTTCAATTGGAAAATATGTGTCTCAAGGTTGTATTCGTTCCCAGAATGAAGTGGTTTCTTCATTATTCCCATTAATCCCATTAGGCACAAAAATTTTGGTCACCTCTTCAAAAAAATCTTTTGAGGTGTTAGCACAAGAAAACGGAGCAATTCAATAAGTAAAAAGTAAAAGGGACTGTTCTCGTCGAACAGTCCCTTATTATATGTTACGAAAGGTATGCACCAATTCCAAGTAGTAGTGTAGAGGCAAGCATAGCGAAAAGCATTAAATAGACAATGATTTTCCTTGTTTTCTTTTTTTTCAATATAGAACCCTCCTGTTACATTCAAATACTTTACATATATTGTACAGGGAAAAGCCCAAATGAACAACGGAACTAGTTAGCAAATTGGGAAGGATTTATGAATTTTTTAACGAATACAGTAATTGTCTAATTAATTTAAATATTTGAACAGAGGGGAAAACATGATTAAAAAAGTCGACCATATTGGAATTGCAGTGAAATCTTTAGAGAATACCCTCCCGTTTTATACGAATATATTAAAACTGCCCCTATTAGGGATTGAAGTAGTTGACAGCCAAAAAGTAAAAGTCGCCTTTTTACAAGCAGGGGAAACAAAGCTCGAGCTGCTAGAGCCTACAACTGCGGAAAGTTCTATTGCTAAATTTATCGAAAAACGTGGTGAGGGGATTCATCATGTGGCACTTGGTGTTAAATCCATTGAAGATAGAATTGCCGAAATGAAAGAACAAGGAATTCGAATGATTGATGAACAGCCAAGACTTGGTGCTGGGGGAGCACAAATTGCATTTATGCATCCAAAATCGACAGCTGGAGTTTTATTTGAGCTATGCGAAAAGAAGGGGATGAAGGGGTAAAATGATCGATATTTATGAAAAAATAAATGAATTATATGATAAGCGGAGAGAGGTTGAGCTTGGCGGCGGGGACGAGCGGATTGAGAAGCAGCATGAGAAGGGGAAATTCACTGCTCGGGAAAGGATTGACTTGTTAGTAGATAAAGGGACGTTCATTGAATTAAGTCCGTTCATCGAGCACCGAACGAATGATTTTGGACTTGATGAGCAAAGGAGTCCCGGCGACGGGGTTGTAACAGGTTTTGGAAAAGTAAATGGTCGGCCCATCTATCTTTTTTCACAGGACTTCACGGTTTTTGGCGGTGCATTAGGGGAAATGCATGCGAAAAAAATCGCCAATGTCATGGATTTAGCTGCAAAAAATGGTACTCCCTTTGTAGGTCTTAATGACTCTGGCGGAGCACGAATTCAAGAAGGTGTTGTTTCCCTTGATGGTTATGGGCACATTTTTTATCGGAATGCCATTTATTCGGGTGTTATTCCACAAATTTCTGTCATATTGGGGCCTTGTGCCGGTGGTGCTGTCTATTCACCAGCCATTACTGATTTTGTGTTTATGGTAGAAAAGACAAGCCAAATGTTTATTACTGGCCCAAAAGTAATCGAAACCGTAACAGGGGAAAAAATTTCAGCGGAAAATCTAGGCGGAGCAAATGTTCATAATTCCATTAGTGGAAACGCCCATTTTCAATCCGAATCAGAAGAGGAAGTTTTACAAAATGTCCGTAAGCTTTTAAGCTACCTTCCTCAAAACAATGAGGAAAAGCCGCCTAAATTTGAGGTTAAGGAGGAAACTGATTATCGCCCAGATCTAATGGATGTAGTTCCATTTGATGCCGTTCGCCCCTATGATGTGCGTAAGGTCATCGAGCAAGTAGCTGATGCCGGCTCCTTTATGGAAATTCATGAGAACTTTGCTAGAAATATCGTTGTTGGATTTGCAAGGATTAAAGGAGAAACAGTGGGCCTTGTATGCAATCAGCCGAAGGTAATGGCAGGTGGTTTAGATATTGATTCATCAGATAAAGCAGCTAGATTTATCCGAACTTGTGATTCTTTCAATATCGCCATCATCACATTTGAGGACGTAACAGGCTTCTTTCCAGGGGTTAAACAAGAGCACGGGGGCATTATCCGGCACGGAGCGAAGATCTTATTTGCCTATTCAGAAGCTACCGTGCCAAAGCTGACTGTTATTTTAAGAAAAGCCTATGGAGGGGCTTATGTGGCGTTAAATAGTAAGTCTATTGGTGCCGACCTTGTGTTTGCTTGGCCAAATGCCGAAATTGCGGTAATGGGACCACAAGGCGCAGCTAATATTATTTTTGCCAAGGAAATAAATAATAGTGAAAACCCTGAATTAACTAGACAATTAAAAATAGATGAATACCGTGAAAAATTTGCCAATCCCTATGTAGCGGCTAGCAGAGGAATGGTCGATGATGTGATTGATCCTCGAGATACTAGAATTAAGATTATCCAAGCTTTGGAGATGTTGAGGCATAAAAAAGAGTCCCGTCCATATAAAAAACATGGGAATATCCCTCTTTAATTTAGTTAATATCTCTTTCATTTGATGAGTTTTATACGAAAGAGGTATACTGATATAGTGAATACAGTACATAAATTGGAGGTTCCATAATATGGTAAATCAAGAACGTCTTTTGAATGAGTTTTTAGAACTTGTTCAAATTGATTCAGAAACGAAATATGAGACTGAAATTGCCAAGATATTAAAACAAAAGTTTACCGAATTAGGCCTTGATGTTTTTGAAGATGATACAACTGGCGTAACAGGTCATGGAGCAGGAAACTTAGTTTGCACATTAGCGGCTACGAAAGAGGGTGTCGATCCGATTTATTTTTCCTGCCATATGGATACCGTTACACCTGCTAAAGGCGTAAAGCCATCGATTAAAGATGGCTATGTTGTTACGGATGGCACTACAATCTTAGGTGCCGATGATAAAACGGGTATCTCTGTTATGCTTGAAACCATCCGACTTCTAAAAGAACAAAATCTTCCACACGGCTTGATTCAATTTGTTGTCTCTGTTGGCGAAGAATCCGGCTTACTTGGTGCAAAAGCACTTGATCCTTCCTTGTTGAAGGCAAAATATGGTTATGCACTTGATAGTGATGGTTTAGTCGGTAATGTTGTTGTGGCAGCACCTACACAAGCGAAAGTGCAAGCCATCATTTATGGAAAAACAGCTCATGCGGGTGTGGCACCTGAAAAAGGAGTTTCCGCCATCACGATTGCCGCTAAATCGATTGCGAGGATGCCGTTAGGAAGGATTGACAAAGAAACTACCGCCAATATTGGTCGTTTCGAAGGCGGGCAGGCTACAAATATCGTTTGTGATCGAGTTGATATTTTAGCAGAGGCACGTTCATTGATTCCTGAAAAAATGGAAGCACAAGTTAAGAAGATGAAAGAAGCATTTGAAACAGTTGCATCTGAAATGGGCGGCAGAGCTGAAGTTAATGTCCAGGTAATGTATCCAGGCTTTAAATTTGGTGAAGGCGACCATGTTGTGGAAGTGGCTCGCAAAGCTGCTGCAAAAATTGGCCGCAGCTGTGAGCTTCAACAAAGCGGGGGCGGCAGTGATGCTAACGTGTTTAATGGCTTTGATATTCCAACTGTAAACCTTGCAGTTGGTTATGAAGAAATCCATACAACCAATGAACGTATGCCAATCGAAGAGTTATATAAGTTGGCAGAAATGACCATTGCGATTATCGATGAAGTAACAAATCAGTAAGTGGATTAAAGTGAAGGAGAGCCATTGGCTCTCCTTTTTGTTATACTAAAAGTACAAATGTTTTAAGGATGTGATCGGCATGAAGGAAATGTATCCGAAAAACGGACGAGTCATTTTACATGTTGATATGAATAGCTTTTATGCCTCGGTTGAAATGGCCTATGATCCTTCCCTTAAGGGCAAGCCATTAGCGATTGCTGGAAATGTGGAGGAACGAAGAGGGATTATTGTCACCTGCAGCTACGAGGCTAGAAAATTTGGCGTGAAAACAACCATGCCGTTGTGGGAAGCAAGAAAGCTTTGTCCACAGCTAGTTGTCATGAAACCAAACTTTGAGCGTTACAGGGCAGCATCGATGGGGATGTTTGAAATTCTAAGGCACTATACCGAGCTTGTTGAGCCTGTTTCCATTGATGAGGGCTATATGGACATAACTGAGAGCTTCGAGTTTGGCAGCCCGATTGAAATTGCTGAAAGTATTCAAAAAAGAGTGCTTGAACAGCTGGATATCCCGTGCAGTATTGGAATTGCACCTAATAAATTTTTGGCGAAAATGGCCTCAGATATGAAAAAACCGATGGGCATTACCATCCTAAGGAAGCGCGATATTCCACAAGTGCTTTGGCCTTTGAATACAAATGAAATGCATGGAGTTGGTAAAAAGACGGCGGAAAAGCTAACCACCATTGGCATTCACACAATAGGTGATTTAGCAAAGGGGAATGAAATTCAGCTTAAAACTCTGCTTGGAATCAATGGAGTTCGCATAAAAGAGCGAGCAAATGGAGTTGACCATCGACCCGTCGACCCAGAATCGGTTGCAGAGTTTAAGAGTATTGGAAATTCAACGACTCTGCCCAGAGACATTAGCAATCAACAGGAACTTTTTCATGTGTTGGAATCATTGGCAGAAACGGTTTCAACAAGGTTAAAGCGGAAAAATGTCCTCACGTCTAATTTGGGAATAACGATACGATATAAAGACCGTAAAACAATTACAAGAAGTAAGAAACTTCCGAACCCAATTAACCATAAAGACGCAATAGCATCGTTTGCTAAGCAGCTGTTGCTTAAATCTTGGAACGGGGACTCAGTTCGATTGCTGGGCATTACTGGAAATGATTTAGTCGAACACGAGCATGCCTATAAGCAGTTAGATTTATTCTCCTATGAACAAGATGCCAAAAAGGAACCACTGCTAAATACTTTGTCAAGCCTTCGTGAAAAGTACGGGAAAAGTATTATTGAAAGTGCTGGTACACATAATGTCGATCCTGGCCATAAAATCGGAACAGGGACGAGCTTTAATAAAGATTTTCTACGTACTTTCCCCGATAAAAAAAATGAAGACAACTAAAAAGCTACCCTTTGCCGTAAAACAAAGGGTAGCCTTTATTCATTACTTACAATTATCCACGTCTAAATCTGCTACAGGCCACCAGAACCTGCCATCTTTTTCTAAAAGCTCATCTGCTTCCTTAGGACCCATTGATCCAGATGCGTAGTTAGGAAATGGTGCTTTTGTTTTTTCCCATACAGCTGAGATTTTATCTACAAAAGCCCATGAGTAGGCAACTTCATCCCAATGAGTAAAATTAGTGGCATCCCCGCGCATGCAATCGTAAAGAAGTTTTTCATAGCCTTCAGGAGTATTCATAGCATGAACCCCTGTATTCGCAAAGCTCAGTTTCACTTCTTGAGCATCTAAGTGACCACCAGCTTTCTTGGCATTTAAATGCAGAGTAATTCCTTCCTCTGGTTGAATATGAATGACAAGCAGATTAGGATTCAACATTTTTTCAGTTTGATAATATAAATTCATTGGTATGTCTTTAAATTGAATGACAATTTTCGTTGACTTTGTGGACATTCTTTTGCCTGTGCGAATATAAAAAGGAACTCCAGCCCAGCGGAAATTATCAATCATGATTTTTCCAGCTACGAATGTTTCGGTATTGGACTCTTTGTCTACCATTGTTTCATCACGATATTTTTGTACTCGTGTATCAGCAATTGTCCCCTCATCATATTGCCCGCGCACAAAATATTGATCAACTTCTTCACCCTCAACCGTTCTTAGTGCTCGAAATACTCTTACTTTTTCGGAACGAATTTCATCCGTGGTCAAGTTAATGGGTGGTTCCATTGCTAGCAATGCCACCATCTGCATCATATGATTTTGCAGCATATCCCGCAGTGCACCACTATTTTCGTAATAGCGGCCTCGTTCTTCTACACCGAGGGTCTCGCTTGAGGTGATTTGAATATTTGAGATATATCGATTATTCCAGAGAGGTTCAAAAATGGCATTAGCAAACCGAATGACTTCAATGTTACGAACCATTTCTTTACCTAAATAGTGGTCGATTCTATATACCTCTTTTTCCAAAAATGCACTTCTAATTTGTTTATTTAACGTCTTGGCCGACTCCAAGTCGTGACCAAATGGTTTCTCAATGACAAGCCGTTTATATCCTTTTACATCTGTTAGTCCATCAGATTTTAAATGCAAGGCAATCGGACCAAAAAATTCAGGTGCCATTGCCAAGTAAAAAATGCGATTGCCTTCAAGGTTATAGTGATCATCAATTTGATCTGCAAATTGCCTTAATGATACATATGAGCTTGAGTCCCCCACATCATGTGATTGATAGTAGAAATGGGAAACAAATTCATCAAGATTATCTTTATTTCCTAACGCAGAAATGACGGATTCTTTTACAGATTGTTGGAAGTCGTCATTTGATAGGGTTCTTCTTGCAACACCGATAACGGCAAATTTGTCTAGTCTATCCCTTGAAAATAATCGGTAAAGGGACGGGAAGAGCTTTCGTTTTGCTAAGTCACCGGTTGCACCAAAAATCATAATTAATGAAGTCATGTTTTGCTCCACGTTTTGTAACCTCTTTTCTAAAGACTGGATGTTTATGTAGTTTTTACTATACCAAGTATTAAATTTATATGTTTTTATTAGGTTTCGCAAATATATTGAATTGCATGTACCAAATTATTTTTAAGTTTTTTTTGTTGCGAAAGGAACTAATAAAGCAATTGAAAATAGTTTGTGATAATATAAGCCATAATGATGACCCGAGAAGAGAGGAGTTTTTATTATGGATATTTTTTTCTTAGGGACAGGTGCCGGAATGCCGGCGAAGCTTAGAAATGTGACATCAATTGCTCTTAAACTGCTTGAAGAGCGGGGAGCTGTTTGGTTATTCGATGCTGGTGAGGCCACTCAGCACCAAATATTACATACATCAATCAAACCACGACGGATTGAAAAAATTTTTGTTACCCATTTACATGGCGACCACATTTACGGGCTGCCGGGTCTGTTATCGAGCCGCTCCTTTCAGGGAGGGGAATCAGAAGTAACCATTTATGGTCCGAAAGGGATTAAAGAATACATTCAGGTTAGTCTTTCTTTGAGTCAGACTTATTTAAAATACCCACTAACGGTTATTGAAATTGATGAGGGGATTATTTTTGAAGATGACCAGTTCACGGTAGAAGCACGTTTGCTTGAACATGGTATTCCTTCCTACGGCTATCGAATTGTGGAAAGAGATCGACCAGGTACCTTGCTGGCTGATAAATTAATAGCAGCGGGGGTACAACCAGGTCCTATCTTTAAAAAAATTAAAAATGGTGAAACGGTCTTTCTTGAAGATGGCAAATTAATTGATCCAAATGAATTTCTAGGCCTATCACAAAAGGGTAGAATTGTCACGATACTCGGTGATACAAGATACTGTACAACTGCCATTGATTTAGCAAAAGATGCCGATTTTCTCATTCATGAAGCTACTTTTTCAAAGGGTGAGGAGAAACTCGCCTATGAGTATTTTCATTCGACAACCCACCAGGCAGCTGATATTGCTAAGCAGGCGGGATGTAAACGATTATGTCTCACCCATATAAGCTCCCGTTACGATCGACAGGCATGGAAAGAACTAGTTGACGAAGCGAAGGAAATCTTTCCGAATACGGATATTGCCGAAGATTTCAAGGAAATAAATATACCACACAAATAAATACAAACGCACTCACCACTTATCCGGTGAGTGCGTTTGTATTATAACCTTTATACCAGCCGTGCTCATATCGTCACCTTGTTCTTTCATTCACTTGGCGAAGGTTATGTAACCTTCTGGGGCTAATCCCTCTGCATGTTAATCGAAATCATGTAAAGTCCCGCTTTTAATCTTTTTCTCGTAGTTCACTTAATCGGTAGGTGGTGCCTCTCCAAACAATGCCCCCGCGTTTAAACGTCAGGTAGCTTGCCCGTACAATGGAAAAGATAAACAGTAAAGCGGTTATGGGTAAAACAAGAAACATAGCTGGTGAGAAAACGGTCATTCTCTTTATAATAAGGACATAATGAAATCCACTAACAACAATATTCCCTAAGCTTAACAGGGCAATTGTTTTGTTGGCTGAAAAAACAGTCAAGAAAGGAAGAACATTGGTGACAAACACCCCAAAAATCGATAAAAATACCATACTAATACGATAATTTAAACCTGCGAACGTATTTTTTTCGAGTCCAACAAAAGCTTCCTTCAAGCTTCCATACCATTCCACTTCAATGAGTTTGAGGGCTGTAACAATTCTTTGACGATAGCCGGCCTCTTTCATTTTCATCCCTAGCTGTAAATCATCGTCAGGTCTCATTTTTAGTTTTTCATGTGTTCCAAACGATTCATAAGCCTTTTTGGAAACAAGATTGAATGCTCCAATTCCTGTTCCAATCTTTGATTTTGGATTGTTTGCCATCCAGGGGCGCTTATAATAGGAAAACCCGAACAGGAAGAAAGCAACAAATGATTTTAGCCAAAAACGGTGGGCATTTAAATTTGGTGATGCTGTTAAATGGTCAAGTTGATGCTTTTCAAAGTAATGAAGCGACTTTGCAAAGGCCTCTTCCTCATATAACACATCCGCGTCAGTAAATAAAATCCACTTACCTGATGCCTGCAGTGTTCCCTTATATAGGGCGTGATTCTTTCCAAGCCAGCCTTTTGGCAGTTCAGTAATATGGATTACCGTAATTCGTCTATCCACTTTCGCTAATTCATCCATGATTTTTCCTGTTTCATCGGTGGAACGGTCATTAACGAGAATCCATTCCACATTTTTATAAGATTGCTTCAACTGTGTTAGGATACTTGAATAGATTTGCTTTTCTTCATTGCGTGCTGCTACGATGACTGACAATAGTGGGCCCATTTTAAGTTCTTCTTCATTTTCTAGTGAATCTAAATGACGTAATCCTATCAGTGCATCCATGAGAAAAATCACCCAAACAAAGATGCCTAATGTGAATAAAACGATTAGAATGGTCTCCATTTTTCCAGCCCTTTTTAGATTGTCGTAGCTCGAGCGTGTATATATACTCTAAAGCTCTATTATTAGTTTAAGGTAACAGGAGACAAACATACAATGTTTACGAAGGTTTTCCAACCTTTAGCTCATTACTTAAGGCAGTTCCCATTTTTCTTGATTGTTCAGTGGCAGCTTTGATGCAACTTATAAAGGCTTGCTGTACCCCGCTTTTCTCAAGAACTCGAATTCCTGCCTCGGTTGTACCGCCAGGGCTGGTTACTTCCCGCCGTAATTGCTCAGAGGATTTGGAGGAATTCTTCACCATTTCAGCTGCACCAATAAGTGTTTGCACAATAAGTTCTTTGGCCATTTGCTTGTCGAGGCCAACCTCGGCTGCACTATTCTCCATCGCCTCGATGAGATAATAAATATAAGCAGGTCCACTCCCAGACAATCCAGTTACAGCGTCAAGCTGCTCTTCCTCTACAAACTTGGCTAATCCAACGGTTCCAAACAGTTTTTTCGTCGTTTCTAATTGGTTATTGGTTACCCGTTCATTTACGGCAATGGCCGTTGCTGATTTACCGACTGCAGCAGATGTATTCGGCATCGATCTTGCAATGGACAGTGGTTTATCTGCTAAAGTTTCAATTGTATTCAATGAAACACCTGCTAAAACGGAAACCACGAGCATTTGATTGGTTAGGTGTTTGCGAATATTATCAATTGCTGAGGCGGCATCTTTTGGCTTCATAGCTAACATAACAATGTCTGCACCTTCAAACAGTTTATTCAAATCATACGTACTGCGGATGCCGTATCGACTTTCAAGGTTAGCCAATCTTTCTTTATTTGCATGATTTGTCACCCAAACATTGCTTCTATCTATTAACTCATTTTCAAGAATACCCGAAACGATTGCTTCAGCCATTGAACCCGCACCGATAATTGCAATTTTTTTCATGTTTTTTCCACCTTTTTTTTGTGTCTAGCTTCAGCGCCTGGGCAAGGTGCTTATGCTTTTCGTTGAAAAATAAAAAGACCCCTCATCCATAAAGGACGAAAGGTCTAGCTTCCGCGGTACCACCTTCATTTACCCTTATACAATACATTATCAAAAGAGTTCACTCAATTCCGATAACGCCGGATATGCGTTAGGTTTTCCTAAGTGCTCATAAGGTAGGTTCAATGATTAAGAGGGCGGTGAAGTCTTTCAGCCAATTGAACTTCACTCTCTTTCGCCATTTCTCATTTACTGACCTTACTCATCGCTTTCATTAACGTAATTTTTACTAGTGATTATGCTTGAAAAGTAGACTATCTGTCAAGAGATTAATTGCATGAATTTTTATTTTTTTCAAAAAATACGTGAGGATAATAACAAGCCAGCGTCTTTTTCCGTCTGTCTATCAGCGAGAGCACATGTTGATACTGTCAGAAACGGTGGCCCCACTTGACTATTTAGCGTCTATCGGGGAAATTATTAGTAGTACTAATAAGCCCGTTCTCTATCAAGCAATACTTTAAGTGAGCGGGATCAACTCTGATGAGGTGTTAAGATGGGCAGGGAACAATTGAAAGGAAAAAATATTGTTATTACAGGTGCATCCGGAGGGATTGGCGCCGAAATTGCCAGGCTTTGTGCTGCTAGTGGTGCTAATCTTGTGTTGTTAGCCCGAAGCGTTGATAAGCTTGAGCAGATGCAATCTGAACTACAGCACAAGCATCAAGTGAGGGTCGATGTGTTTCAGCTTGATGTATCTGATACAGAAAAAGTGAAAGAGGTTTTTGAACAGATTTTTACGGGTATTGGTAAAATTGATATTCTTGTCAATAATGCCGGCTTTGGGGTATTTCGGGAAGCCCATGAAGCAACGATGGATGAAATCAAAGGGATGTTTAACGTAAATGTGGTAGGTTTGATGGCGTGCACCAGTATGGTCTTGCCAAAGATGCGGACTCGGCGATTTGGGCATATTATTAATATTGCTTCCCAGGCAGGGAAACTTGCAACGCCAAAATCCAGTGTCTATTCAGCTACGAAGCATGCTGTTCTAGGTTACACCAATGCACTTAGAATGGAGCTTGCTGATTACAATGTCCAAGTGACATCTGTCAATCCTGGACCCATTGCTACTAACTTTTTTAACATTGCTGATGAACAAGGTACCTATGTAAAAAATGTACAACGGTTCATGCTGCAGCCTGAATATGTCGCCCAAAAGGTTGTCAACAGTATGCTGACAAAAACACGAGAAATAAACCTTCCGCGCTGGATGAATATGGGGAGCGTCGTTTATGTGCTTTTTCCACGGCTGTTTGAGCGGATTGGAAAACGCGTGCTTAATTCAAAATAGTGTTAGCAATAATGCTATTTGGATTATATGGGAACTGTCTTCGGGGAAGGAGTCAGGGTTTTGAAGATAAAATTAAATCAAAAAATGATTAAAGAAATGTGTGGAACTGTCTCCTTCAAAAGAGGCGAGGCTTTTTACCGTTCCAATAAAGTAACGTTTGAACATATTAATCCTGATCGATGGGAAGCAACCGTATCGGGAACAGAAGATTTCCATGTTGTGATTGAAAGGGGAGGGGAAAATGGCGGCTTTCAATCCAAGTGTAGTTGTCCAAAGCTTGCTTCCTTTCAAAAGGATTGTCAGCATATTGCTGCGGTATTGCTTGCGATTGACGATTACCAACGGAAAGGAACTGTTCCGATTAATTCATCATCAGATCAAAAGGACTTGGCCTTGGGGTTACTGAACATCTTCAATAACCAGCCCAAACGGTCAAGCGGTCATCAATTGCATTTTGAAAATAGACAAGTGCTTACTGTGGAGTTTACCTGTAAACCCATCATTATTGAAAAAGGACACTACTTACTTGGAATTGAGCTGACTATCGAACAAACTAAAATAAAAAATATCAGGAGTTTTTTAGAGGCTGTGAATCAAGGTCAGTCCAGCCAGATCTCCACTTCACTTTTGTACAATCCGAGGCTTCACTGCTTCCAAAAAGATGCTGATTCCGTGATTCAGCTTCTAATACAGATAGTTGAAGATGGCACAGACTCATCCCATTACAACAGCCTAGGCCTTCTTCCTATTCCATCATCTTCCGGGAATCAGCTGCTAGCTTTATTAACAAAGGTACCACTAGTGAAACTCGAATACGACGGTCGTACCTTGGATGGTTTGCATATAACCGATGAGCTTCCGCCATTACAGTTTGATTTTTCCGAGGCTGAGGGTAAAAACTATTTGCTAAACATCAAAGGGTTATCCCATATGGTTGTCCTAGATTTATATTATTTGGTTTTATCAGCCGGAAAAGTAATCAGAATGAACCCAGAGGATTGTCAGCGATTGGCTGATCTAAAACAGATGTTAGAGGTCTCAGGCACAAACCAAATAGTAATTCCTCATGGGCAAATACAGTACTATTTTGACAAGGTTGTTCCAGGTTTAAAAAAATTGGGTCATGTTCAATTTTCTGGAACTCTTGCAAGACAGTTTATGAAAACGCCAATGCTTGCCAAGCTGTACTTGGATCGGGTCAAAAATCGTCTGCTTGCCGGGCTGGAGTTTCACTATGAAAACATTGTCATCAATCCTTTGGAGGATCGAAGCATTCTTGCAGGCTCTCGGATTATCAGGGATGAAGAAAAAGAAAAGCAAATTCTTGAATTGATGGAGGAAAGTTCTTTTGCCAAGACAGAGGGCGGCTATTTTTTACATAATGAGGAATTAGAATATGAATTTCTTTACCATGTTGTCCCGAAGCTGCAAAAGCTTGTTCAGATATATGCTACGACGGCGGTACGGAATCGAATTTTTCGAGGAAATGCCCGCCCTGCACTCAGAGTGAAAATGAAAAAAGAACGGACCAATTGGCTGGAATTTAAATTTGAACTTGATGGGATATCGGAGCATCAAATCAAAGAGGTTTTAAATGCGCTTGAGGAAAAAAGAAAATATTATCGTCTGCGTAATGGCAGTCTCATCTCATTGGAGACAAGGGAGTTTGAAGAAATCAGGCGCTTCTTAAATACGATTCCGGTACAGAAGGATGAGATAGAAAATAGGTATCAGGTATCTATTATGCAGGGGCTTCCACTGCTCGATTCGGTTGAGGACAGTTCTGTGCTAATGCTGGAGGACTCATTCCGCCAATTCCTTGACAGCCTTCGCAATCCCGGGAGTTTGAAGTTTGAGGTACCAGGGAGTGTGAACTCAGTTTTACGTGACTATCAAAAATATGGGTACCAATGGATGAAAACACTAGCCCATTATGGATTTGGCGGCATCCTTGCCGATGATATGGGATTAGGGAAAACGCTGCAAAGTATTACATTTATTTTATCAGTGCTTGCTGATATTCGTGAACAAAAGCAGCCAGTTTTGATTGTCTGCCCTTCCTCTTTAACGTATAACTGGCTGAGTGAATTGATGAAATTTGCCCCGGAAATTCAGGCTATTGTTGTGGATGGTAATCAGGCAGAACGGTCTCGTCTCCAGAAGGAGGCCATCGAAATGGATGTGATGATCACCTCCTATCCTTTGCTGCGGCGGGATCTTAAATGGTACGAGAAGCAAACCTTTCACACGGTCTTTTTTGATGAAGCCCAAGCCTTTAAGAATCCGATGACGCAAACGGCACGGGCAGTAAAAAGACTTAGATCCAATTATCGATTTGCTCTTACGGGTACACCGGTAGAGAATTCACCCGAAGAGCTATGGTCGATTTTTTATGTCGTCTTTCCTGAACTTTTTAAGGGGCTGAAGGAATACAGCAACCTATCAAGGAAGAAAATCGCCCGAAGAGTTCGTCCCTTTTTACTGCGCAGGATGAAAGGAGATGTAGCTTCCGAGCTCCCGGAAAAACTGGAGTTCGTGGAGAGTGCAGAATTGCTTCCTGAGCAAAAGAAGCTTTATGCCGCTTATTTAGCAAAGCTTCGGGAGGATACCTTTAAGCGTCTTGATAAAGATACAATTCGGAAAAACCGCATCAAAATTCTTGCTGGTCTAACGAGATTGCGGCAGATTTGCTGTCATCCGGGATTGTTTGTGGACGGGTATAAAGGAAGCTCCGCTAAATTTGAAATGTTGATGAGAATCGTTGAGGAGGCAAAGCTTTCCGGACGAAGAGTGCTGATTTTTTCACAGTTTACGAAAATGCTTGAGCTGATTGGGAGAAATTTAGCGTTGAAGGAGCTTGCTTTTTTCTACCTAGATGGCGGGACTCCTTCTGAAGAACGTTTGGAAATCTGCCAGCGTTTTAATGAAGGGGAACGTGATTTCTTCCTAATCTCTTTGAAAGCCGGCGGGACTGGTCTAAATTTGACGGGAGCGGATACGGTTATTTTGTATGATATCTGGTGGAATCCTGCAGTTGAGGAGCAGGCTGCTGACCGGGCACACCGTATTGGTCAAAAAAATGTCGTTCAAGTAATTAAGCTAATTACCCGAGGAACGATTGAAGAAAAAATGAGCGAACTGCAGGATAAAAAGAGACACTTGATCGAAGAAATCATCGATTCCGAGGAAAGAAGCACCTCTATTTTAACCGAAGAAGACATTCGAGAAATCCTGTCCTAAAGCCTCTATTTTTAGAGGCTTTTATTCTTATATAAAAATTTATAAGTTTTGACTTGGAGAATTGTCTAGCTCCAGCGCCCTAGCGGCTAGT
>CAUSCO010000006.1:0-208499 GCA_963530265.1 uncultured Bacillus sp. | reverse complement strand
TCGCGGTTGGTCAGGCTTATAATGTTTTGTTGCATTTAATATTGCAATTTAGGGTTAATTTCATTTTAAACTGTTTTCTATATAAACTTTATATTAAAAATAGTCTAAAAAGCGGGATAAATTACAGTCTTTTTTAAGACTACTTAATTTCTGAAATTTATTACACATAAGTCGAAGGGGGATGCCTAATGACGATTACAAAGAAAATGACAAAAGGAGTTAGTTATACAAATCCACTTTTTAACACCATGACAGAGGAGGAGATTTATAGTTATCAAGAAAAATTGTTACAAAAACAATTGAGATATGTCTATCGCAATTCAAAATTCTTTCGAAACAAGGTTAATGAAATCGATGTACTTCCAGAGGAAATTAAAACGATAGAGGAATTTCGCCAACTGCCAGTATTTATGAATAAAGCCATAGAAAGAGAAAATCAAAAGGAATCAAGAGCGCGTTATGGCCATTCTTTTGGGACCCACCTGAGCTGTTCTCCAGATGAAATTGAATTCATTGGTACAACAAGCGGGACATCAGGAAATCCAACATTTACTTATACATTTACAAAGGAAGATTTACATTTTTTAAATAGATATATTGCCCATATACTGGAGTATGGGGGAGTATACTCCGGAGATCGATTGCTCTTTAGTCATTCTTTAGGAATTTACGCAACCTCATCTATTGGGGGATAAGATCCCATGGTGTTTTGCCAATGGATGTGGATGTTCGGGCGGGCAGTAGTATGATTCTAAAGTACGCGGAAATGACAAAACCAACTGCAGCTATGATGACACCATCGCTAACTGAGTACTTAATAGAAAAATCTACTGAATTAATTGGGAAGAGTGTTGGTGATCTTGGCTTGTCAGCTTTATTTACAGTAGGGGAGCTTGGTATTGGCATTCCCGAAATAAAGGTGAAAATTGAAAACGCATACGGATGCCGGGTCTATGATTATTATGGCATTCATTGTGTTGCTGAATAAAATTGGTAAAATACTTCAAACCTGATTTCCTAAACCGATTGATTTTTTGTACCATCCATAAATCTCTTGAAATATGAAAATCAAGAACATTCAAATCATGTAGAATACCGTATTTTAACTCCAATGCAACGGTTAACCTGGGAAGAATACTTACACCTAAATCTGCCTCCACAGCACTTTTAATGGATTGGTAACTCCCTAGCTCCATTTCACTATTGATTTTTTTAAGAACCCCATGTTCTTGCAATGCATTCTCTACAATTTGCCGTGTTCCTGAATCAGCTTCTCTCCAAATCATTTTTTCTTCGGGCAATTCATCAATAAAGATCTGGCCCTTTTTCTTCCATCGGTGTTGGGATGATGTAATTAAAATCAACTCATCATCAGTAAACTTTTCTGTAATAAACTCCTCATTCTCAACAGCGCCTTCAACAAAAGCGATATCAATATCATAGTTTTCTAACTTTGATAAAATATTTGGTGTATTACCGATTGATAGACTAAACTTTAATTCAGGGTATTTTTTGCTAAAAGTTGCCAAGCAAACCAGGTAACAAGTATTCCCCGATTGTTGAACTTGCTCCCTTATTAAGCACGGTATCTTGGATTGTCGTTATCTCTCGAATGGCCTCAAAAGATCTTTTGGAGTATTGAACTATTTCTTTAGCATAAGGGTAGAGAACTTCGCCAGCCTCTGAAAGGTTAACTTACCAGCAGTTCTCTCAAATAATTTAGCTCCATATAGTTTCTCTAATTGACGGATAAGCCTGGTAATAGCAGGCTGTGATACGAAGTTCAAACGCGCAGTCTTACTAATGCTTCCATCGTCGACCACAAGACAAAACATTCTTAAACTTTCTAAATTCATCTAATTAATTCCACCTGAGTTAAAATACGGAGAAATTCTTAACCGTTTTTTTAAATTTGCTACACATCTGCAACACAACGAAAACCAAGGTGCCCTGATGTACTATCAAGAGTATTTGAGGTGCGTGCAGCAACGCGGTAACGGTTACAATAAGACTTATGGCACAAATAAGACCCGCCGCGCATAACTTTCGTTTCTCCTGTTACAGGTCCTTGAGGATTTGTTCGTCCTCCTCTGTTATGAATACTTCGACTAAACCAATCTGAGCACCATTCCCACACGTTTCCGGAAACATTATAAAGACCATAACCATTAGGAGGAAAAGATTTAGCAGGAGCAGTACCTTCATAACCATCATCCAACGTATTTTCATGTGGAAATTTCCCCTGCCAAATATTGCAGTAATGCTTACCGTCTGGAGTAAGTTCATCTCCCCATGGATACATTTTCTTCTCAAGACCGCCACGAGCCGCAAATTCCCACTCAGCCTCCGTTGGCAATCGTTTTCCAGCCCACTTGCAAAAGGCATTTGCATCATTCCAGGATATATGGACAACAGGGTGATTCATTCGATGTTCAATTGTTGAATTGGGTCCTTCTGGTTGGTACCAATAGGCACCGTGAACACCAAACCACCAAGGTGCATTCACTACTTGTTGAGCCTTAACTGAAGGGCTTTGTGGAAGGAAACTATAAAATACAAACGACCAGCCAAACTGTTCTGCCTCTGTCGTATATCTTGTGGCTTTGACAAATTCGTTAAATTCAGCATTTGTAACAGCGAAAGTATCCATTAAAAATGGGTTAACTTTTACCTTTCTTACTGGTCCTTCGCCGTCTGCTGGGAAACCTTCTTTTGAATCTGTTCCCATAAAAAACTCACCGCCAGGGATGAACACCATTTTATCCTTATATAATGTTTTGTTGGGTTCACTTTCTTGAATAGGCTGTGTTTGTATTTCGATTATATTAGAGGAGGCACTTCTTTTTACGGAACAGCATGACATATTCCCTTCATTTGTCATATTATCACTCCTTATTTCTCTCAATAAATACTCTTAATCATGAGTATAACAAATTTTTATATCCTATGTTTGTTGCAATATACCACATACCTTTTCCATGCTATCGTACTATGTAAGAACAACTTACCGTTGGATTTTGACTATTTGGCTATGATGAAACGAAGGAGAATGCATATGAAGGATGAATGGAAAAGGTTATTTCAGATTTTCTGGACCTTTTTTAAAATTGGACCTGTGTCGTACGGAGGGGGGATGCCATTATCCCGATAATAGAAAGAGAAGTCGTGCGTAATAAAAATGGGTAAAAATTGAGGAAGTGACTGACGTATTTGCACTTACTGGCTCCATTCTAGGGGTCATAGCAATCAATTCTTCAATATATATCGGGTATCGTATTGGAGGAAGTAAAGGGGCACTCTCTGCACTATTTGGGTTGTGTTCCGAAAAAAAAGGAAAAATACATTTCTAAGGATGAAAAAGAATGGTTTATGGGGGAAGGGATTTAAAATGATACTATTATAATTATTTTGGTCCATCTTATTAATAGGTTTTGTTTCATTTGGTGGTAGGTATACGATGATACCTACCACCAAATGGAGGTATTAAAAAAGGGCTGGATGACCACACAACAGTTTACGGATGTTATAGCGGTCGCAGGTATGTCACCAGGACCCATTGCTACAAATAGTGCGATTTTTATCGGTCTTCATGTTAAAGGGATGACGGGTGCCATTGCAGCAGGTTTGGGTATGGTGCTTCCTTCTTTAATCCTTGTTATTGCGATAATTTTTAAACGATTCAATAAAAATAAACATGTGGAATCTGCATTTTATGGCTTACGACCCATTATTACCGGGCTAATCGGATATGCAGCAATCAAGTTTGCGATTAGCAATCATCTAGTAGATTCCGTTACATGGTACTATTTATCCTTTTACTAATATTTTTATTAACTCTTTTTGCTTTAATAAAACTTCGTTTACATCCTGCATTAGTCATTCTTATGTCAGGAATATTATGTGCGTCAATTTACTCATAAGTAATTATCTCAGTAAAAAAGCATGATTATTCACATACGAATGATCATGCTTTTGTTATTAACAACTGCATAAATCCTTTATAATCAAACGGTGCTCTGCTAGGAAAAAACTATATTTTTGCCCCTTTTAAAAGAAAAACGGACAAAGTATGATGTCCGTGACTGAATATTATATCGTTATACCTTTATGACCGATTAAGGAAAAGTCGTTCTTAAAGTGTTCAAGGTGTCTAGCCATTTTTTCCTCAGCAAGCATTTGGTCGCCAAGTTCAATAATATCATAAATCTCTTGCAGTTCTTGAGCGAGTTCAATTTTAAATTCATCTGTCGAGCTGATTAATTGAAACATCGGTTTTAACACGTTCATAATCGATTCCATTGTTACAAATATTAAGGAGTTATGGGAGGATGTTGCAAGGGCACGATGAAAATCAAAATCTCGTTCGAAATATTCATAATCCGTTAACCCTTCATATGGGTCAGGTATTAAACTTTTTAATTTTTTCAGGTCCTCATCTGTTCTCCTGGCAGCTGCCAGTCCGCATGTTTGAATTTCTAAAACAATGCGATAATCGATCAGCTCATCGATAGAAAACCCTTTGAGAACTAACGACAGTGAAATATAATTTTTGAAGTCGTAAATAAAGGATTCAGGTGAAATATCAGTAATAAAGTGGCCTCCTTTTGCCCCAGGTCTCGAAACGATTAATTTTGAAGCAGTAAGTAATTTTAAGGCATCCCTTATCGTTGGACGGCTTACTAGAAAAAGATCCGCTAATTCCTGCTCTGAGGGCAGCTTATCTCCTTTTCTTATTTGTCCGTTTACAATCGATTCTTTAATTTGTTCGACAATTTGTTCAGGAAGAGTAAGTAATTTCCTATTTATAATTTTCATAATTTTCCCCTTTTTATTTGATTATAATAAAAAAAGAAAAAAATGCAATTTCTAAATGTAAAAATATTTTACAAATGTTAATATTTACACCATTAAAATTATCTGATAAATTTTCAATATACAATTTTTCAAATTTTTAAAAAATTTTAATTTTACATTTTAATTAACAAGGAGGTTGAATGTAATTTGAGTGAACAACAGCCCAATATCGTTTTGATTACATGTGACCATTTAAGGGCAGACCATTTAGGATGTGCTGGTCATCAATTGATTCAGACACCACATATTGACCAGCTAGCACGAAATGGTGTGCGTTTTGAAAACGCTTACTCTGCTACACCTATCTGCATTCCGGCTCGTGCATCGATTATGACCGGGTTAGAAGGTCATAATCTCGGCTTAACAGAGTTTAAAAAAGGTTTTGAACTCCCTGTCAAAGAAACTTTGCCTCAATTATTAAAAGAGGAGGGTTACCAAACAAAGGTTGTCGGAAAAATGCATGTCTTTCCAGAACGTTGTCATTATGGCTTCGAAACAATGCTCTTATGTGAGGAAGGTGCCAGATTTGGTGATTACCTTGGAGAGAATAGAGGCTATGACGATTATGAAAATTGGTTAGCCGAACAAGGATATCCAGGTATGGCATTTGCACATGGAATATCTGTCAACGAATACTCGACTACCACATGGCATCTTCCAGATCATTTACACCCTACTGAATGGATTGGAACTAATGCTTGCAAAGAAATCAGAAGACGTGACTGGACTCGGCCATTGTTCCTTTGGACGTCTTTTACAGCTCCACACCCTCCGTTAACGCCGCTAATGAAGGATTTGTATATGTATGAAGGAGATGAGATTCCAATGCCTGTTTATGGTGATTGGAGCAAGGAACACCCATCCTTTCATGCTTTGAATCTTTCATTTGGAGAAGGGAAGACAAACAAGCAGATTGCCTTAGCAAGAAAAGCATACTATGCTTCCGTTACCCAAATTGACCGCCAACTTAATAGAATTATAGGAACGCTTAGGGAACAAGGAATGTTGGAAAATACTTGGTTTATCTTTACATCTGACCATGGAGATAATTTAGGTGATCATTATCTTTGGCAAAAAGCAAACTTTCTCGAAGGGGCTTCTAATATCCCATTTATCATCACCCCGCCATTGAGCGGAGAGTATGATAATTCAGTTAGCCCAGATTGGCTGCCAGGAAAAGTTAGTCAATCTGTTGTGGGATTACAGGATTTATTGCCGACTTGCTTAGATATTGCTAAAGGAAGGGTTCCTGAAAACATCGATGGAAACAGCCTTTTACCGATTGTAAAAGAACCTGAGGAAAATGTAAGGGAGGTGATTTTAGGAGAGTTCGGTCGTACCGGCAAACGATCTCTCATGTTAACAGATGGTCATTGGAAGTTTATTTGGTACGAAGAGGATGGTATGGAACTTCTTTTTAATCTCCATGAAGACCCAAATGAGTTGAAAAATTTATCCAGTATTGAACTTGATATGAAATTCATTTGGAGAGAAAGAATGATTAACATACTGTCTGAAAGGGAAGCGGATCCTGCAACGGATGGCATAACATTATGTGCCTCAGAGCCTGGGCATAAGGTATCGAAAAAAGAGTTGATAAAAGTGATTAATATGGAATGGCCATACTGCCATCCATACGGGTTGAGATAAAAAAGTGGGTGGCAAGTTTAGTTTAAACAAAAGAAACTCTGATATCCTGTACATATGGTGGAAGATATCTGTTTCGGGCACACTTTTTTCACAGATATCATGAGTTTTCGCTTATTTTTGAATATTCAAAGAAATCTTCACTTAGGTGTTCAACCAAATTTAGAAGGGTGGACGGAAGATATGAAACAGGCTCCAAAATACGATTTACTAGAACAGGAAAGAAGCGGGAAAATTTCCAAGAAAGGCTGGACGATGCTATCGTTATTATTTTTCTCTTTTCTGATTAACTTCGCAGATAAATCCATCATTGGATTGTCCTCCGTACAACTTATGAAAGAATTAGATTTAAGTCCATCCGAATGGGGAATTTTAGGAAGTTCGTTTTTTTGGACATTTACACTGACAGGTTTTATTGGCGGCTTTCTTACTGATTATTTTGGACCGAAGAAAATGCTTGCATGGATTACAGGTATATGGTCAATTGTTCAGTTTGCCACTCTGTTTACATTCAACCTACCGTATTTAATCGTTACTAGGATGATCTTGGGAGTTGGAGAAGGCCCTGCCTATACTGTTAGTATGACAGCAGGAACTAGATGGCTACCTAAAGACAAATTAGGATTTGGTTTTACGCTCATTAATCTTGGTGGAAATGTCGGGGTTGCTCTTTATATGCCTCTGCTTGTATACGTGATTGCAGAGTTTGGCTGGCGGTATGGTTTTGTCATGACCGGGGTAATAGGGATTATCTGGATTATCGTTTGGATGCTTTTAGCAAAAGATAATCCAGATGGTGCAAAACAAGTGAGAGAAGCTTTAAAGCAATCTGCTGGGTCCCCATCTTCATCTACATGGGCTGAAATTTCGCCAATCTTACGTTCGAAAAATTTTATTCTATTGGTTTGTATTGGATTTTCTTCTTACTGGATTTTTTCTGTATTGTTAACATGGCTGCCAAATTATCTGGCGACAATCCGAAACATGAGCGAAGCCTATACAGCCTATCTATGGGCAGCCCAAGCACTGGGACAAATCACGATTGCATTGTTCTCTGATCATCTATACCGTAAAACTGGTAGTGTAAGAAAATCACGTGTATTCGTACTAGGCTCAATCGCTGTGACGTGTGGAATCCTTTTCTATGCGGCTCCCCTTGTTGGATCAAATCTTTTATCCGTTGCCATGTTTGCTATGGGAGTAGGGATGGGAGCTGTATTCTTCGTTCTTCTTCCAGCTATCCTAGATTCGTTTGTCCCAGATAAACATCGTGCAAAAATTCTTGGAACCCTAATGTCGTTAGTCTATACGGCTGGAATTATTGGTCCAATTATTACAGGGATTATCATTGAGAATTCTACTAGCTCAGTGGCTGGATTTAGCAATGCCTTTCACTTTTTGGCGTATATGTTAGTTATTTTTGGAACCATCTTTATTTTATTCTGTAAACCTGATAAAAAAATCGAAATGGATACGATTACCAATTCAGAAGCTGGAATACTGTAATGTCTTGGTAAACTAGTAAAGTGGCGGAGGGAGGGATGTGATTACCTTGTAATCCATAGCTTCTCTCCGCCATTTATGATCATGATTAGATTGAGTGGTTATCTCATTCTTACAAACCTGTTTTTATTAATTGCTTTTTATTAATTGTAAGAAAAATATACAATTAAAACAATGTACATTAATCTAAATATTTGATAAATTGTGAATATATAAATTTTATAAATTTTCAATTTAAGGGTTGTTTAAATTAAATTCTATTTTAGATAATTACCTTGAAAACTAGAAAACTAGAAACTAGTAAGAAAAATCCAAAAATCTCGGAGGTGCTTGTAGTGAAAACAGTTATTCAATCAAAAAAAGAAACAATTATGGAACAAAGATGGAAGAATCTTGAAAGGGAAATGGAAAAGAATCAATTAGATTCCGTGATTGTATATGGAAAAGGAGCACTTACCCTTTATGGGAACCTATTCTACTATGGTGGATATTTCCCAATTGTAAGACATGGATTTGTTCTTTATAAAAAGGGAGAAAAGCCGGTTGCATACTACAATACCCGTGCAGATTACTTTCTAGCTAAAGACATGGGAACGGTTGAAGACGTTCGTTACGTAGGCACAGGAGACGTCATTCATAGTGAAAACGGATTGTATGCCGAAATTGTTAGAGAAATCAATCATTCCAATCCTAGTAAAGTTGGCTTTGTTGGCTTGAATTCCCATTTAAATTACGAACAACATCAGTATTTTACGAAGGAAATCAAGGCAGAAGTCGTCGATGTAACAGGAATGGTAGAAGAGCTTAAGAAGATTAAATCGGAAGAAGAAATCGAAATGATTCGTCAAGCGTTTGCTTTAGCTGAAAAAAGCTTCGCAGGTTTTAAAGATGCAATTCGTCCAGGCAGAACATCCTCTGAAATTGCTGCTGATATCGAAAAGGTGGCTAGAGGAGGCGGGGCGATTGATACTTTAATCTTCGTTGAAGAAGGCGCTTACTTTTTACGCAAAGCTACTCAAACACCTATAAGTGAAACAGCATTAGTCACTGCATTTGTAGAGTTAATCGATGAAAATGGCTATTGGGTCGAAAAGGGTGGATTATTCGCAATAGGTGACTTGCCACAGGAAACGTTAGACCTTGCCAATGCTTGTGTGGCAGCCATGAAGGAAGTCAAACAAACGATCAAGGCTGGAATTACGGTAGGGGAAGTGGCAAATGCCATTCATAAACACACAGACCACCTGAATGTAAAAATGGGAATTTGGCATGGACATGGAATAGGGGTTGACCATGACATTCCAAATATTATGGATGAAAGCCAAGTGGTATTAGAGGAGGGCATGGTCCTCAGTATTCATCCAAACTTTTCTGACGGAAATGAAACAGTCGGAGCAAGTATCGCAGATGTGTTTGTCGTACGAAAAGACGGGGCTGAGTCTTTAAGTAAATTATCCTATGACATTACTTATCTTTAAGAAGAAAGGGTGATTCTGTTGAAATCCTATACTATTGGAATTGATGTTGGCGGTACATTCACAGACTTTTTAATCCTAAACTCTGAAAATCAGGCACAAATGATTGAAAAAACTTCCTCAACGCCAGCTGACCCATCGATTGGAGTATTAAATGGGTTAACTAGTATTGCAAGAAAGCTAGGTTTGGAAACAAAAGAACTACTAGAAAACACTAATTTAATAGTTCACGGTACGACGGTTTCTACGAATGCCGTATTGACAAGCACTGGTGCGAAAACGGGCTTGCTGACAACAAAAGGTTTCAGAGATATTTTGCAAATGAGACGAGGGGTTAGGAGTAGGGAACATTTGTATAACAACAAATATGTTGCTCCACCTCCGCTTGTTACAAGAGATTTAGTAATTGGGATTGACGAACGGACAGATTTAACCGGCAAGGTACTTAAAGAGGTGCGAGAGGAAGAAATTGTCCAAGCGGTTGAGTGGTTTAATGAAGAAGGCGTGGAATCTGTTTCTATTTGCTTCATGCATTCCTATGCGAATCCAGAAAATGAGCAAAAGGCAAAGGAACTCGTGCAAAAATACATGCCTGAAACGTATGTCACGATTTCAACTGATGCCGCACCTGTTGTTCGCTTGAATAACCGCGTAAGCACGGTAGCGATGAACGCTTATGTTGGTCCAATTTTAAAAAATTATATGGATCGTTTAATTAATAAGCTCGAACAAAATGGTTTTACCAATGGCGAACTGTTAATCATGCAATCAAATGGAGGGGTAACAAACCCTGTTACCGTGTCGAGAGTTCCTGCCTCCACCGTCTTATCAGGTCCAGCTGCAGGTCCTGTATCTGGCAGTGCCTTTGCGCAGGCTTCTGGCTATGATAAGGCGATTGTCGTCGATATGGGAGGTACTTCTTTTGAGGCTTCGATAATTGAAGACGGACAAGTAGCAATTAAGAAAGAAGGGGAGATTAATCGAAATCTAATTTCGCTTCCAATGGCATCCATCCATACGATAGGTTCCGGCGGTGGAAGCATTGCCTGGATTGACTCCGGTGGATTGCTCCGTGTCGGTCCACAAAGTGCAGGAGCTTCACCGGGACCTGCTTGCTATGGCAGAGGGGGATGTGATCCTACCTGTACCGATGCAAATCTAGTATTAGGGTATTTAAGTCCTGGTTTTTTCCTTGGCGGGACGATGAGTCTTGATCTCGATAAATCAAAACAAGCCATTGAATCTTATATTTCTAAGCCGCTAGGGATGTCCATTCAAGAGGCTGCATATGGAATCTACCAAATTTCTAATTTAAATATGGCCAATGGAGTGAAAGAAGTAACCATTCAAAACGGCTATGATCCTCGTGATTTTCCACTAGTTGTTGCTGGTGGTGCAGGACCGATTCACGCAGCGATGATTGCTAGAGAATTAGGAATTAAAGAGATTATTATTCCAACCTTTTCTTCCGTCTTATGCGCAGTAGGCATGCTCGCTTCCCAGTTGAGGCATGATTATGTCAAGAGCTTTCAGAAAACATGGTTGAACACGGACTTTTCAGATGTTGTCAACGTTCTTAAAGATGACCGCAAGAATGGTACCGAGGCTCTAATTTCGGAAGGAGTTAAAACCGAAGACCAAATTATCATGGTCGGCCTTGATATGAGGTATAACGGGCAGCATTATGAAGTCACGATTGAGGTTCCGGAAAGTGAGATTTTGGTGGGGAATAAAACAAATGTTGAAGAAAAGTTCCATGAAGAACATGAAAGATTATACGGTTTCGACCTAAAAGGGCATGAAATCGAAGTGGTGAATGTCCGCTTGTCTTGCCGTGGAAATTATGGACAATTTTCTCCTCAGCAGATTGAGTCACTAGGTGAAGATCAATTGGAACCGAAAAACGTGCGTGAAATCTTTGATCCTATTTTACGCAAAGCGGTTCAAGCTCCTGTCTATGACGGCGACCACATGAAAGCAGGAATCAAGTTTTCAGGACCGGCTATTATTGAAATGACCACAACAACAATTGTCGTTCCATATCAATTCGAGATTACCCTAGATCAAAATGGCAACTTCATCATGAAAGACAAAATTGCTGAAAACGAGAAGGGAGAGGAACTTAATGGATCCAATACTAGTGTCAGTCATATCTAATCGTTTACGATCAATTGGGAGACAGATGGGGGCAGCTATTGAACGAAGCGCACATTCTCCTCTCCTTGTAGAAGGTCGAGACTTTTCATTAGGGATTTATACAAAGGATGGACAATTGATTGAACAAACCGAATATATCCCAATCCTTGGTTATGCAGCTGTTCCAGGAGTAAAAGCGGTCATTGACTATTTTAAAGGAGATGTCCATGAAGGGGATGTCTTCTTGCATAACGATACCTTCTCTGGGGGAAATCAAAACTCCGATTGGAAAGTATTGCGACCTGTGTTCTTTGAAGGGGAATGTGTGGCTTGGACGGTTATCACCGGACACCAAGCAGATGTTGGCGGCGCGGTACCTGGTTCGTATAACCCACATGCAACGGACCTTTGGCAAGAAGGATTGCGTATTACACCAATAAAGGTTTATGAAAACGGCAAAAAACGCCGAGATGTTTGGGACTTGATCTTTGGTAACATTCGATTGCCTGTTGTAGCTGATGATATCCAAGCAATGATTGGCGGATGTGTGCTCGGTGAACGAGAACTAGTTAATTTACTTACGCAATACGATGTAAATACCTTTAATCAAGCCGTAGAAGAAATCTTTGATTCAACGGAGAAAATGGCACGTGAAATCATTGGGAAAATCCCAAATGGGGTTTATTTCTCCCAATGGTGGGTTCATGATGACGGTTTTAATCCCAATACAAAGATGAACATTGATTTAAAAATAACAGTTGAAGATTACCATTTAACCTTTGATTTCGCTGGTACACATCCACAAACAAAAGGGTATGTGAATGCCCCAATGCCTGTAACGATTTCATCTGTAATGATTGCTTTCTTTATGTTAAGTGAAGAAGATATCGCCAGAAATGAAGCCATTCAACGTTGCATTACCATTCAGGTTCCAGAAGGAACGATGCTTAATCCGCGTTTCCCAGCTGCATCTGGATTTGGAAATCACTTGAGTGACCAGATTTGTTCGGCGATTTTCCTTGCCTTATCAGAGGCTCTTCCAGAAAGAATCACAGCTGGATGGAACCCACTTTTATCTACCATCATGAATGGTTACGATGAGCGCAAGCAGGCTCCTTATGTAGACATTCTTTTAAATGCCAGCAAAGGAGGAAGTGGTGGAACTTACGGAGCGGATGGGTATGATCACATCGGCCTAATTGCTTCCGGCGGGGCATTAGCTGCACAAGACCCTGAGATGTTCGAAATTACGAACCCGCTATTCGTTAATAAATACGAATACGCTACTGATTCGGCAGGCACCGGTCAATGGCGCGGCGGCCTAGGCGTCGAAACAGAATTTACCATCCTTTCAGATGGTGCCCAAGCGAGTGTGTTTGGTGACGGAGGCAAAGAAGAAAATGCTGCTCCGGGGATACTTGGAGGTACTTCAGGGAAAGCAAACCATGTGGTTCTTGAATATCCAAATGGAGAAGTCTATCAGACAAAAACGAAGGATTTAATTTCTGATATTCCTGCTGGTACGGTTTATAAGCAATTTGCAGGCGGCGGCGGCGGTTATGGCGATCCGAAAAAACGCCCAGTTGAATTGGTGGCCAAGGAAGTAAAGTACGGCTACATTTCTAAAGAAGCTGCGGAAAAACACTATGGGGTAAAAATGAGTGATGCGAAGAGAGGAACCGTGGCTGAAGTCATTCGCTAGGCAGCTACTTTAATCAATGCTCAAGGAATACGAAAATGTAAGGTTTGTCAAAAGCCATCCTTGAGCATTGGTTCTAATATAATTTGAAGAATCCAAGCTTTGAAACCGATAACGTAGGGGGGAATTTTGTGAGAAAATCAATTGTTATCTTATTTATTTTTTTCGTTGTAATGATGATGAATGCGTGCAGCAGTGAGGAAACAGGTGCGGATAAAAAAATGAAGATTGGTGTTTCCATTTCCTTAGAAGCAAATAATACGGTTAAAACTTGGTTTGAAGCGATCAAAGCTAGAGGAGAGTCCTACGGTATTGAAGTGATAGGGATCGATGCGAATGGGGATCCAAGTAAACAAGCAAGTGATATTGATAGTTTACTAGCTCAAAATGTGGATGCGGTAGTAGTCTGGCCATTGGATGCCGATGCCTTAAAACCTGCGATTAATCGTCTCAAGGGTAAAAATACCCCGATTATGGGAATCGATTTTAATGTTAAAAAAGGCGGCACAGATTATGGATTAACGAATGAAGTGATTCTTGGCAGAGAGGAAACAGCCGTACAAGTAGCTAAACTAATGGAAAATACTTTTACTGAGAAAACCGAAGTAGCCGGAATTGGGTATGCGATTCCTGTACCTGGCAACATTTTTGTCATGGAAAAGTTCAAATCCGAAGTTGAAAAATATAAACACTTAAAATGGGTCGGTCAACAGGATAACCCAACGGATAATATATCTGGGTCAGAACCTTTAATGAACAATATGATAACCAAAAACCCAAACATCAAAGCGGTTTTTGCTTATAACGATGAAAGTGCAATCGGTGCTGCCCAAGCGGCTTTAAACTCAAATAAAACTTTATATAGCAAAGATAATCCTGAAGGAATCATGATTATTGGATTTAATGCGGATGAAAGCGGTATCAGGGCAATCAACGAAGGAAAAGAGTATGCGACCTATAATCTGAACCCTGTAAAGGCAGGCGCGATTTCCGTTGATTATATCCACCAGTTATTGGTTGAAAAGAAGAATAGCAGTGAAATTCCTAAAGAAGTGATTATCTCCTCACCAATGATTACAAAAGAAAACGTAAGTGAATTTATTCCATGGAAGGACGAAATTGAAGCGATTCAAAATGGGAAAGAATTTTCGCCATTAACTGAGGATGGAGAAACCAATGAATCCTAGCTACAATGCGGTAGTAACGAAACCATTGATTGAATTCTCTGTAATATCAAAAAGTTATCCTGGTGTAAAGGCTTTATCAAACATTACTTTCTCGGTTTACCCTGGAAGTATTCACGGATTAGCAGGAGAAAACGGTTCAGGGAAATCCACGCTGTTACGAATATTAACGGGACTAGAAAAGGCAGATGACGGAGAAGTATGGATCAAAGGGAAACCGTTGGCGGATTTTCTAAAAGCCTCAAAAAATAAAATTGCGATGGTTACTCAAGAACCTTCATTGGTTCGTCCATTAACTGTCGCGGAGAACATTGCCTTTTCGAATAGTAAATCGTCAAAAGGGTTTATTAATTGGAATCAATATAAGGAAGTAGCCCAGGCTGCCTTAGACCAGCTAAAGGCAGATATTGATATAAATGCCAAAGCTGAAACTTTGCCGCCAGATCAAGAACAGCTTGTATCAATCGCAAGGGCACTTGCAAAGGACCCAGATATCCTCTTATTAGATGAGGCGACCAGTTCTTTAACAGATGACCAAACAGAGAATCTTTTTTCACTCTTGGAGGAGTTAAGGGAGAAAGGAAAAATCATTATTTTTATTTCACACCGATTAAAAGAGTATACTCGCCTGTGTGATCGGATTACTGTTTTGCGGGACTCGGAATTTATTTGTGAATTAGAGCAGCAAGAAATCACAGAGGAGCAGGTCGTTAACGCCATGGTCGGAAGGCAAATGTCTGAGTATTTTCCTGTAAGAGAGCCATTAAGGCAATCTGAAATTGCACTTTCTTTGACAGATTACTCCTGTGGCAACAGTGTGAAAGAGGTTTCGCTTTCTGTTCGAAAGGGAGAAATTTTTGTCCTTGCAGGTTTGGTAGGCTGCGGCAGAAGTGAACTGATTAAAGGGATCTACGGAATCAGTTCAAGTAGTGGGCAGCTTGAGGTATTCTCCAATTCTGTTGCATTTAAAACACCACGGGAAGCGATGGATGCAGGGTTCGCCTATATACCAGCAGAGAGAAAATCTGAGGGGATTGTCGCGGGCTTATCCGTCCAAGAAAATGGGGTCTTAAGTTTACGCTTAAACAGTCATTTGATTAAGTGGCTAAATTTCAAACAAGAAAAGGAAAGAATGGAAGAAATGGTTCAAAAATTAACCATTAAAACATCTTCTCTTACAACACCAATCGAAACCTTATCTGGTGGAAATCAACAAAAGGTCATCCTTGCCAGGGCGATTGCCATCACTCCAAAAATATTGCTGCTTGATGAACCGACACGCGGTATTGACGTTGGGGCAAAGGCAGAAATCTACAATTTGCTTGATCAATTGACCAAGGAAGGCATGACCGTGATTATTTCCACTTCGGATTTACAAGAAGCGATTGGAATTGCCGACCGTGTCGGGGTCATGTTTCGCGGAAGTCTGCAAAAAATATTAGGCTCTGCTGAATTGTCTGAAGAAAAAATCATGTATTATGCCACAGGGAACGAATGAAGAATAGGGGGTGCCGGAATGGAAACGGTTGTAAAAAATATAAAAACTACAGTGAAAAATAATAATATCAAACAAATTTTATTCAAGTTTACTGGTATTGGTCCTCTTTTAATTCTTCTCTGTGTTGTAATCACAATGGTCAATCCAGTTTTTCTAACGTTGCAAAATTGGCTTAATCTGTTAAATGCCGCCTCAGCCATCTGGATTATGGCGATGGCGATGACTCTGGTTCTCATTACTGCTGGATTTGATTTATCCGTCGGAGCGATTTTAGCCTTAAGCGGGATGGTACTAGTTTCCTTATTAAATGCGGGTGTACCAGAATTTGCTAGTATTATCCTTACGCTCATTGCCATTACCATCATTGGGATTGCCACAAATGGATTATTAATCGGAAAAATTGGTTTAAATTTCTTCGTTGTCACCCTTGGGACAATGTCTTTATACCGTGGGTTTGTCTATGTATGGTCGGATGGAAAAACGCAGTACGCTAGTGATTTTCCACTCATCAATTTTATTGGGAATGGCAGTGTTGGTCCGATTCCAATAACGATTATTATCATGCTCATTCTTTTTGTCCTTACCTATCTCCTCTTACGCTATACACATTTTGGAAGATCAATTTATGTCGTAGGAGGAAACCCGGTCACCGCCAGATTAAGTGGAATAAAAGTACCACTGATTCTTATTGCGGTCTATGGACTTAGCGCTCTATATGCAGGTATTGCAGGCGTGGTGGAAACGGCAAGATTAGCTTCGGCCTCCCCAACGATTGGAAGCGGGATGGAGTTGCTTGTTGCAGCAGCGGTGTTGTTGGGAGGAACAAGCTTCAAAGGAGGAGAAGGAGGAGTTGTTGGAACGACATTAGGTGTATTATTTATTGCTGTTCTGCAAAATGGTCTTAGTTTATCGGGAATCTCCTCGTATTGGCAAAGTGTAATTACTGGTGGAATCCTTATCTTTGCTATTCTCTTAAACCATTTGAAATCAAAACAACACTCATAAAAAGGGAGGAATTAGCTTGAGTAAAGAATTGGTTGAAGTAAGTCTAAATCAGAGGCAGATTGACATTACCGACAAATTAACCAGAGCGATCATCGATGTCGTGAATGAATGCGAAATAAAAGAAGATGAATTGCTAAAGGCGATTGCCTTTCTAAATGAAGTAGGTAAAAAAGGTGAGTTTCATTTGTTATCAGATGTCTTAGGGATTTCTGTTATCGTTGATGAAATCACGCACCGTGATGAAATCGTTGGGGATGCGACATTATTTAATGTGCAAGGTCCGTTATATCGGGAAGAAGCCCCATTACAACAAACTCCGGGAAGTTTATGTGAAGTCGAAGAACCAGGAGATATATTGTTTGTGCATGGGAAAATCGTTTCGGCTGCAAATAGAAAGCCAATTCCCAATGCTTTATTGGATGTCTGGCAGGCAAATGCACGTGGTGATTATGAAAATGAAGACGAACATCAGACTGACTACAATTTAAGAGCAAGGATTTTAGCAGATGACAATGGTTGCTTTGAAATCCGTACAGTTGTTCCTGCGGGATATGATATTGGCAAAGGTGGTCCGGTTGGAAAATTGATGAAAGCTGTTGGACGACATGCAATGCGCCCCGCTCACATCCATTTTAAGATAGGAAGTGAGGGCTATAAAACGCTTACTACTCAATTGTTCCCTCCTAATGTTCCCTGGATCGATTCAGATTCAATTGGAGCGGTAAAAGAGCCATTAATTATGAAGTTAGAAAAAGTTACAGACATGGAAGAATGTCGAAAGAAGGGTGTCAACCGGCCATTTTACCGATGTCAGTATGATTTTAGATTAATAGATGAAGAGAATAAATGTGATAAAAAATAGAGTGACTAGTGAAAAAAATATTTCTGAATATTCCTAATATTAAGTTGGTGTATGAGCAAAAAATATGTTTTATTCGAACGTGATAGGGAGTAGTAAATGGAGGAGGGAACAAAGTGGAAAAATATCTTAGTTTAGATGATATGGTTCAACCGCATCGTGTACACCGCAAACTGTATATAGAAAAAGAAATTTTTGACCAAGAAATGATCAAAATTTTCGGGGGTTCTTGGGTGTACTTAGCTCATGAAAGTGAAATTCCCAAACCGAATGATTTTAAGACCGTCTATATGGGAAAACGGCCAGTAATCGTTGTTCGCGATAAATATGGCCACTTTAGTGCGATGTTTAATCGCTGTACACATCGTGGGGCAACAATTTGCCGAGAAGAAAAAGGAAATAGTAAGGTATTTACTTGTCCTTATCACGGCTGGGCATTTAAAAACACAGGAGAATTAGCTGGAATGCCTTGGCCGAGCGGATATGCAAAAGATATGGACCGTTCAAATTTAAATCTTTCTCATATTCGTGTGGAATCTTACCGCGGCTTTATCTTTGGCACATTAAATATGGAAGCACCCGAATTAATGGATCACTTAGGGCCAGCTGCAGCCTTAATGGATCAATGGTTGGACCGTTATGAGGGAAAAAATATTATTGTACGCAACGCCAACCGAATGGTCTATAACGGCAATTGGAAATTTTCTTATGATAATGGCGCAGATGGGTATCATGTAGCCTTTTCGCATCGTTCGCTTCTCTCTGTTGGTCAACGTCTTGGTGAAAATAAAGATATGACCTACTTTGCCCAAAATCCAGACCATAGTGATATGACGATTCAATATTTGGGGAATGGTCACACCTTTGTTGACCAGCGGCCAAATTATAAGAATGGAGGAGATTATTGGAAACAGCAGCGGCCACAGCCTGGAAGAGAAGGAATGGAAGAGGCCATTCGTGCGAAATATGGTGAGGAAGCTGACCGTTTATTGGATCAGGCAATTGGCGCCCAAATGAATCTTTGTATCTTTCCGAACTTACTCCTAATAGGAAATCAAATTCAAGTGATTCAGCCGATTGATGTGGATAGAACGGAACTCACATGGTATTCAACGCAGGTGGAAGGGCTGCCAGAAGAAATCAATATTCTTCGTATGCGCAGTCAAGAAGATTTCCCTTCATTTGGAGAACCCGATGATATGACCAATTTTGAAGAATGTCATTTTGGATTGACGATTCCAGAAGTGGAATGGGTGGATACCTCTCGTGGTTATGGGATTGATGGACGACAAATAGTGGATGAGCAAGGAGTCATAAAAGGCCCGGTAACCGATGAATTACCAATGCGGAATTACTTCCAAGAGTGGAAACGTTTAATGCAAGCGAGTATTGAATTGGCTGCAGTTTGCAGGAAGTAAGCAGACATGTCGAATGAAAGGGTGAAGGAAATGACAGAAAGTCATGTGAGAGAGGATACTTCCAGATATTCCTATTATATGGATCTCGAATATTATACCAAACTATCTAAAAAAATAAATGCTTGGACAGATGAAGGCATAAAAGCAGGTTCCACTACCGTTTTAGAAGTGGAACAGTTTTTGTACCGTGAAGCACGTTTATTAGATGAAGCCAAAATGGAAGAGTGGCTGCAGCTATTTACCAATGATTGCTTGTATTGGACTCCGGTCACACCTGGTGGGGGCGATCCTTCAAAAGAAGTGACGATCTCCTTTGATGACCGAAGGAGACTGGAAGATCGAATCTATCGGTTGAGAACCGGTTATGCATGGTCCCAAGTTCCAGCTTCCAGGACGATTCGAGTGATTAGTAATGTCGAAGTATGGATGGAAAATGAAGAAAATGTGTACAGGGCACGATGTAATTTTATGCTGCCTGAGCTGCGTGCTGGCCGGATGAAACTTCTTTCTGGCTGGTATGGATATCTATTAATCAAAGAGAATGATGATTGGAAGATTCAAGTAAAGCAAATAAATTTGTTAGATTCCGATCAGGCACATGAAAATTTAACTCTACTTTTATAAATAGGGGATTAGGGTAAAGGGGATGAGTGTATGAGTGAACAAATCGTAATGTTGGAGCATCCTTACTGGACGGAAGAACAAAAGGAAGCTGCTGTTCGTATCAAACAATTAGTGAAAGAAAATAGCTTGCAGGTGATTCGAATCGCTTGGGCTGATCAGCATGGGATTTCGCGCGCGAAAACCATTACAGCAAACAACTTTGACAGTATCTTAAAAAATGGAATGGATTTTAACATGGGTCCGCTCTTTTTTGATACGGCTAATTTGCCTGTCTATAATCCTTTTGAATGGGGAGGCGGTGTGGGATTAGAAGAAATGACCGGCTGTCCGAACTATACACTGGTTCCCGATACGTTGACTTTCCGAATCCTGCCATGGGCACCAAACACTGGGTGGATTTTATGTGATGCTTATTTAAAAAGCGGTCAGCCGCTCATGTATGACACAAGACAAATTTGTAAACAAGCTCTTGCAGACCTAAAACAACAAGGGTACGACATGAAGGTCGGACTTGAAGTGGAATGGGTGCTTACGAAAATCGAGGATACAAACCTAACTATGGATAACTTAGGTGCTCCTGGTTCTCCGACTATCCCACCTACAGTACGTCCTGTTTCGAGAGGATATCAATATCAACTAGAATCACATAATGATGAAATTGATGAGATTCTCCAAGTGTTAATAAGTCATATTACCGAATTAGGCTTGCCGCTTCGTACCATTGAAGACGAATTCGGCCCTAGCCAACTTGAATTTACGTTTGCGCCAATGGATGGAATCCAAGCGGCCGACGCGATGTTGCTTTTACGTACGGCAGTCAAACAAATTTGCCGCAGGCACGGGTATATTGCCACCTTTATGTGTCGCCCTGTTTTCCAAGGAATGGCTGCAAATGGGTGGCATATGCATCAATCATTAGTGGATCTCCGTACAGGTCAAAACGCTTTTGTGCCAACATCAGCGAATGAACCGATTTCAGACATAGGCAGACACTTTATTGGCGGAATTTTAAAACATGCACGTGCTTCCACTGCGTTTACTACTCCTACAGTGAATGGATATAAACGCTTTAGGGAAAATTCCCTTGCACCAGACCGTGCCGGATGGGGCTTGGATAATCGCGGAACAATGATTCGTGTGATGGATGACCCTAAAAACGCTCGATTTGAAAACCGGGTCGGCGAACCTGCAGCAAATCCATATTTATATTTGGCCTCGCAAATTTATGCTGGATTAGATGGCATCCAAAATAAAATCGATCCAGGCTCTCCTAGTATGGAAGGATATAATGACGAGAAAGAAGCTCTGCCAAAGAGTCTAGCAGAAGCGATTGATGTCTTAAAAAATGATTCATTTTTTAAAGAGAAAATGGGTCCATTGTTTATTGACTACTTAGTAAGTTTAAAAATGAGTGAACTAAACCGATATAAACAGTTCTTAAAAGATCATCAGATTGAAGAGGACCAGTATAACGTCACAGACTGGGAACATCGGGAGTATTTTGAAATCTATTAATGTAAGAGGAGCGGTAATGGTGAATCAGCAGCAACAATGGGAAATAGAACGGCGGGAGCTAGTAGCAGAAATAACTAGATTAAAGGAAGCAATTGAAAGATATCGACAGTTCGCTGAGACCGTTCGTACTGCTAAAACAATGGATTTCAGCATCTATGACGAAGTACCAAGTGACTGGCTCTCAATTGACCGTGAAGATTATGATGAAATCATGGAATCCCTCTCAAACCTAGATGTTTGGAGGCCATGGAGTACGAAAATCTTAAATCGCCACAGTTAAACTATATCAGCTTTCGCTCCTTATAATGAAATGATGGGAGAAATGTGTCTTGACCAAACCGTTCAAGAAACCTGTAATTGGGATTACGACTTGGAGACGTGATTTGCCAAATTTCACAGGAGAAAATGATCTATATACATTACATGTGCAATACCATCGTGTAGTCACTGAGGCAGGGGGATTACCAGTCCTTTTGCCTCACGCTCCAACCACCGACCTGATCCAATTTTTGGATTTACTTGACGCCGTAATTGTGACAGGTGGAGGAGATGTGAATCCTGTTTTTTATGGCGAGGAAAACACTGGACAATCATTGGGGATTCGAAATGTTGCCGACCAATTTGAAATCGAACTCATCAAGGAGGCAGCCAAAAGGAATATCCCAACATTCGGAATATGCAGGGGCCATCAGATCTTACAGGTCGCTTTTGGCGGAAAATTGATGCAGGACATTTATGATAGCTATCCGAATCATCCGCGAATGGGAAAAGAACCCCCTCATACCCACTTAAAGCATCCGGTTACCTTAGAGAGAGGAAGTCTATTAGATGAAATCTATCAAACAGATAAACTAATAGTAAATTCCCTTCATCACCAATGTGTTGCAGTTGTTGGGAAAGGATTCAAAGCGATTGGTTGGAGTTCGGATGGTATGATAGAAGCGGCACAATCTGATACTGAATGGCTGGCCTTTGGTATCCAATGGCATCCTGAAATGCTTGGTTCTATGGGAAAGAAAGTATTTGATTTCTTTATTCAAGAAGTGAAAGATCAAATGATAGGGAAATATACCGCTGTTCAATTATAATCACAACATTGAATGTGCTTCAAACCAAACGAAAAATGTGAGTTTATCATTGAATAGAAGTGAATAACCTCTAAAAGTTGTTCGCTTCTAATTTTTCTAGCGATTACGAAATGATTGTTTTTAGGGAGGATACTATGAAAAGTTTCTTATATGAGTCATTACCTAGTAGAATCGTGTTTGGAGAAGGGGTAATAGAAAATATACGCGAGGAAGTAGAAAATTTAGGGCTGAAAAATGTTCTCATCATCTCTACACCTGGTGAACACGAAGTGTCGATTGGGAGAGAAATAGCAGGAAATCTAGGCAAGCTTTGTCATGGGTTATATTCAAAAGCCGTTCAACATGTTCCAATTGAAAGTGTGACAGCTTCAGTGAACTATGTGAATGAGAATAATATTGACGGGCTGATTGCTATCGGTGGAGGCTCATCCATGGGATTAGCGAAGGCGAATGTACTTAAAACTGAACTTCCAATCTTAGCGATTCCTACTACTTATGCCGGATCAGAAATGACTCCAATTTGGGGAATAACGGAAAACGGAGTGAAGAAAACCGGAAAAAATCTGATTGTTAAGCCAAGGACTGTGCTTTATGATCCAGCTCTTACTACTAGTTTGCCTGCATCACTGTCTGTGACTAGCGGAGTCAATGCGATTGCCCATTGTGTGGAAGCGCTATACTCGGAAAGTGCCAATCCAATTACCTCGCTAATGGCTGAGGATGGCATCCGTGCGATAATCAAATGCCTGCCTAAAATCATTGCAAACCCGCTTGATATGGAAGCCAGATCCGATGCACTTTATGGAACATGGTTAGGCGGTACCGTACTAGGCACTGTTGGAATGGCGCTGCATCATAAACTTTGTCATACACTTGGGGGAACGTTTAATCTTCCGCATGCGGAAACCCATACAGTGGTTCTGCCTTATGTCATTGCTTATAATGCTAATCATACACCAGAAGCGATCCAAGCATTATCACGAGCAATTGGATCTGATCCTCAGGATGTAGCAGGTTCTTTATTCGATCTGATTCAATTGTTAGGTGTACCTGTTTCATTAAAAAGCATCGGACTGACAGAAGGGGATTTAGATAAAGCAGCCGATTTAGCAACGAAAAATCCATACTACAATCCGCGTTCAATAGATAGGGAATCGATTCGGAGCCTGCTTGAATCTGCTTTCCACGGGAAGCGACCAGTGTCAGAACGGATGACGGTGAAGTAAGAGTTTTAAAATAAATTCAGGTTCTTATTTGCAGGGATGAATGTTAATAATAATGAAGGTTCATACCTTAAAAGGGCGGTTCAAAGTTAGAAATTAAACTTTGAATCGCCCCTTCTTGTAAAGATTGCTAAAAAAATTAAAGTTATTGAAATCACTTAGAGCGATTCCAATAAAATAGAAGTAAGTACATCCTCTATGACTGTTGCCGCCAAATCTCCTGAATTCATGGATCTTAAGCTTCCTCCAAAATTCCCCACAGATTTCGTTTCGCTGCAACCACTACATATTCATTTCCCAAAATTCCCCTTTCTACTAAACTTGATATTTTGATAGATTTGCGGAAACAATATAATCAGCAGGTGTGATTTCTTTTAGTTCTTGTTCCGTGATTTCTTCTGATATTTCCTCTAAAAACATGTTTCCCTTTACAAAGCGAAACACAGCGAGTTCAGTAATTAAAAGTCTAACTACGTTTTTGGCTGTAATTGGATACGTACACCTTTGAAGAATTTTTGGTTCGCCGTTTTTTGCACAGTGCTGGGTCGTTACAATCACCTTTTTTGCTCCTGCAACAAGATCCATTGCTCCGCCGACACCAAGAATATCTTTCCCAGGAACAGCCCAATTGGCGATATCCCCGTTTTCGGCAACTTGTAAAGCACCGAGTATGGCGACATCAATATGGCCACCACGGATCATTGCAAATGACTCGGAGGAGGAAAAGTAGGAGGCACCTACTCGCGATGTCACGGGTAATTTACCAGCATTAATGATTTCTAGATCAAGCTCTTCTATTGAAGGGGTAGGACCTACTCCGAGCAACCCATTTTCCGTATGCAAGTAGATATTCTTTTCCTTCGGTAAAAAATCAGCGACTAAGGTAGGGATCCCAATTCCTAAATTGACTATATTGCCATTGCTGATTTCTTTGGCGGCTCGAATAGCCATTTTTTGTTTACTGTTCATGCGAGTTTTCCCCCTTCACAATATAGTTGACAAATAAATGAGGGACGACAATTTCTTCTGGATTTAGGTCTCCCACTTCGACAATTTCCTCCGCTTCAACAATCGTAATTCTCGCTGCTTTTGCCATATCCGGATTGAAATTACGAGCAGTTTTTGAAAAAACCAGGTTACCATAGCGGTCTGCTTTCTTTGCCTTAATAAGGGCAACATCTGGACAAAGTGGAAGTTCGAGCACATACTCCTCGCCATTCATCAAGCGCGATTCTTTGTTTTCAGCAAGGAGTGTGCCAGCCGATGTTTTTGTATAGAATCCACCAATACCTGCACCACCTGCACGAAGTCGCTCAGCAAGTGTACCTTGTGGAACAAGTTCCACTTCCAGCTTGCCTTCGTTAACATAACGCACGGCATCTATATTGCTGGTAAAGAAAGAACCAATGGCTTTGGTGATTTTGTCTTGCAGTAATATCCTTCCTAGTCCTTTCCCACCAGGCTCTCCAAGGTTATTACTAATCAAAGTTAAACCATGTACAGGCTGTTCACCAAGTGCTTCGACTAATTTTAACGGACAGCCAACAAGGCCAAATCCGCCGACAGCGACGGTATGACCATCCTTTATCTTCGAAACTGCATCCTGAATGGTGACAATTTTGTTCATCTTTTATCCTCCTTTTTAAAATCATTGTTATGTTCTGTATTCCTTGAGTTTTGTGTTATTATATTGTACGCTATCCGTACATATATACGAATAGTGTATTATATTTTCATTATAAGAAATTTTCAGAAAATAAGCAATGGTATTGTCTGAGGTAATGCATTATTAATTAATAGGAAAAAAGGAGAGTGGAAAAGTTGGACGAGAAAACAAAAGCAAATTATTACGTCCATTCTGTCGCGAAAGGGTTTGCCGTTTTAACGGCGTTTGACTCCAGTTCCAACTTGATGTCATTGAGTGATTTAGAAATAAAAACAGGGATTAATAAGGCAACGGTTAGAAGGTTTGCACTTACACTGGCTGATCTGGGATATTTAACCGTAACAGAGGATAATAAGTTTAAACTAAACCCCAAAGTATTGAACCTCGCTGCCCATTATTTAGAATCACTTAACTTGCCGAATTTAGCCCATCCAATCCTTGAAAGAATTTCCGCATCCATCAAGGAATCAACCAATCTTGCCGTATTGGATGGAGCTGAAATTGTTTATGTATTGAGGGTGAATGCTGCGAAAAGAATTATAGGAACCAATTTAAGGGTAGGGTCGAGGCTGCCCTATTACGCTACTTCTTTGGGAAAAGCCCTTGTTGCTTGGCTTCCGTTGGAGGAGCGAAATGCGATTTGGGAACAAGCATCAGTAGAAGCTTACACGGACCAAACGATTACTCAGTTTGGTCAACTCGAAACTTGTCTGGAAGCATGCCGTAAGAAGGGCTATGCCGAAGGGAATGATGAATTGGAAGTGGGTTTAAGGTCGGTTGCCCTTCCTATAGTTAATAAAAAAGGTGAAACAATCGCCGCCATCAACATCTCAACGAACTCAAAAAGAACCACAGAAGAAAAAATTAATGACCTCTTTCTGCCGCTTTTAAAAGAAGGCGCGGAAGAAATTAACACGCTTGTTAGCATGTTGGGATAGGAAGAAGACGATTCTGCTTCTTCTATTTTTTTACATTTCTGCAAGGTTGCCCTGGTATCCAACTATAATTGATGGGGTAATGTCCAAAAAGTTAAAAGATGATATAAATTTTTTTGATTAGAGTTAACATAAATATATTATGTTAATTCTAATCGAAAATTTTCAAAACGCATTATCTAAATTCTCATAATGAAGTAAATTCCAGGGTTATGAAAGCCTTTTTGTATGGGGTAACCTTCAGTATAATAGAAACTATTAATCTACTTAAAAAGCATAAGTCACTATTTATTCTTACAAAATGGGAGAGTTGAATGAGAACTAAATGACTACTTTTGTCCTATATATATCCCTGTTATAGAACAATAGTTCGTTTTGTTTAATTATCAACATAGTTATTTGACAGAGCCTAAATTAAATAAACATGTTAGGAGTATTGAGAGAATTAACAAAAGAACAACAAAAAGCTGCATTAGATAAAGCAGAGGAAGACCGAAAGAAAGCTGAAACTGAAGCAAAAGCTAAAGAAGAGGCTGAAGCAAAAGCTGCAGAGGAAAAAGCTAAGCAAGAACAAGCCAAACAAAAAGAAGCAAAGGGATGCAACATCACAATCACTGTCAGAAGAAAAAGTGAAAGAAATTATTGAGTATTATTCTATTGGAGAAAATGATCAACTTACAAACGTTTCTCTTAAAAATGGTGAAATAATGCTTCTAAATCACGATGAGCAAATGTATTTAATAGACACGGGCTTTGGTGGGAAATTACCGTTAAAACCGGTTCCGTTATTCGGTGAGACCATATCTTCTTATAATGGGGAGTTTCAAATTAAAAAAGTAAATCATGAAAATGGGGACTATTGTTTGCAAATAAAACTAAAACATAAAGATACTGATTGGAAAATTGGCTATGCTTTTGATTTCCAGGAATTCATTTGATGATGTAGAGGGTTTGAATGCCATCCAAACAATTATTGCAAAACATCCGAAATCTTCGTTTAACAAACATCCATTAATTACTCGACTTACCCAAAACGGAAATATAACTTTAACAGATACTACATTTACCCAATGGGCTGACGGAACTCTTACTAAAGAGACGATTGATCACGTAAAATTCAAAGAACTCGCAAAACAACATTTTGTGCTTTAAACTATAAGCTGAAATTTTGCACGCGTAAATGCGGCGGGTTACATTGCTAGTTTAATCGTAGCTATACTATCATTTAAACAAAAATAAACCACCCTGAGTTAAGAGGTTCGGGCGGACTACCACTCTATAATAGCCGACCCCTTCTAAGGAACTATTTATTGCTTGACTGGAAATGTTGCTGCATGTCTGGTCTTTTTTAATTTATTCATTCTTAGTTTTTTAGAAACTATTATAAGTTCACAAGGTCGAGAGTTTTTAACTAGATTACAAACGACTCGTTTTCTTGGGGGTTATGGTTCCCAATACGTGAACAAACTGTAGGGAACACCATCTATAGGAAGAATAGGATGACTGGTTAAATTCATTTTCTCGCTGTCAGGAATGAGTATGCATGTATCTCCGTTCTTTTTGTTCACTTCTCTTCTAAATTTCTTATATACGAGATCATTCTCGATTTCTAAGAAAGAAGCCTCGATAGTCCCAACGGTTTTGTACCTATAGATACCAATATGACTATTTCCGTTTAAATCCATATATTTCATAAAGGATGGTCCTTTCTCTATACCTTTTTTTACCTTTTTTGACCAACAAACAAACTTTTTACTTTATATTTTTTTATAAAACTCCGAGCTGATATGGTTTTAAATTTTCAAAAAATAGGGTACCTAAAACATAAATAAAGTAGAAAGGGTGAAGCCATATTGGTAAAAAACCTTGGAGTTACGATCAACGGAGTAGAAGTGGAGGCACCGAAAGGCCAGACGGTCCTGCAATTCTTGAACGACAGCACGATTGAAGTCCCTCAGGTGTGCTACCACCCCAGCCTTGGACCGATTGAAACATGTGACACTTGTATTGTTGAAGTGAATGGGGAACTTGTCAGGTCCTGTTCGACCCTTTTAAAGGAGGGGGATCGCATCGATACGATGAGCCCGCTGGTGAAAAAATCACAGACAGCAGCGATGGACAATATTCTTCATAACCATGAATTATATTGTACGGTTTGTGATTACAATAACGGCGGCTGCGAAATACATAACACCGTGAAGGAGATGCGCATTAACCATCAAAGTGTTCCGTGGGAGCAGAAACCGTATCAAATGGATATGTCGAATCCTTTCTACCGCTATGACCCTGATCAGTGTATCTTGTGTGGGCGCTGTGTAGAGGCCTGCCAGGATGTCCAAGTGACGGAAACGCTGAGAATCGATTGGGAAAGAGAGCATCCACGGGTCATCTGGGATAATGATGTTCCGATTAACGAATCCTCTTGTGTATCGTGCGGCCATTGTTCCACCGTATGTCCGTGTAATGCGATGATGGAAAAAGGAATGCTCGGGGAAGCAGGTTATCTGACAGGTTTTGAAAAAGGAACACTTCGTTCTATGATCGAGTTGACCAAAGGAGTCGAGACCGGGTATGGGTCGATTCTTACTGTTTCCGATATGGAATCGGCGATGCGGGAGGCGAGAGTGAAACGAACCAAAACCGTCTGTACATTCTGTGGTGTCGGCTGCAGCTTTGATGTCTGGACAAAGGGAAGAGAGATTCTAAAGGTCGAACCAAATGTTGAGGCACCAGCGAATGGAATTTCCACTTGCGTGAAAGGGAAATTCGGCTGGGATTTTGTCAATAGTAAAGAACGGTTGACCAAGCCATTGATTCGTGAAGGCGACGGCTTTCGTGAAGCAGAATGGGAAGAGGCCCTTGATCTCATCGAGAAACGCTTCAGAGAAATTCGGAGCCAATATGGTCCACAATCGATGGGCTTTATTACCTCCTCAAAATGTACAAATGAAGAATCCTTTTTGATGCAAAAATTGGCCCGCCAGATCATTGGCACAAACAACGTGGATAACTGCTCCCGCTATTGCCAGACGCCGGCAACGGTTGGGCTGCACAGAACGGTTGGCTACGGCGGTGATGCGGGTTCCATTAAGGACATCGCCAAAGCAGGTCTAGTTATTATCGTTGGTTCCAATACCGCGGAAGCCCACCCTGTGCTGGCTACTAGGGTCAAGCGCGCCCATAAACTGCGTGGCCAAAAATTGATCGTGGCCGATTTGCGTGAGCATGAGATGGCATCTCGTGCGGACCTGTTCATTCATCCCAAGGCTGGGTCTGATTTGGTGTGGCTCTCTGCTGTGACCAAATACATCATCGATATGGGCTGGGCGGACGAAGCGTTTATTGAACAGAATGTAAATGGATTTGAGGAATATCGAGAAAGCCTTTCTGCCTATACGTTAGGTTATGCAGAAGAGGCAACAGGTCTATCCGTGGAGACACTCATTCAAATCGCCGAAATGATTCGTGACGCAAACGGAACGGCGATTCTGTGGGCGATGGGTGTTACCCAGCATCTAGGCGGCAGTGACACAAGTACAGCGATTTCAAACCTACTGCTGGTAACGGGAAACTACGGTCGTACGGGTGCCGGCGCCTATCCGCTCCGGGGACATAATAACGTTCAAGGTGCCAGTGACATGGGCAGTGCCCCGGATAACTTTCCGGGATACCAGCATGTGGACGACCCTGAAGTGCTGGCAAAATTTGAACAAGCTTGGGGCGTTAAGCTTCCATCCGAAGCTGGAATAAATAATCACGAGATGATTGAGGGAATTCACGATGGTACAGTAAAAGCCATGTATGTAAAGGGAGAGGAAATGGGGTTAGTGGATTCCAACATTAACCATGTGCATGCCGCTTACGAAAAACTTGAATTTTTTGTCGTGCAGGATATCTTTTTCTCCCGGACTGCCCAGTATGCGGATGTCGTTTTGCCGGCAAGCCCAAGCCTTGAAAAAGAAGGAACGTTCACGAATACGGAACGCCGTATTCAAAGGCTGTATCAAGTGTTTGAACCGCTTGCCGATTCTAAGCCTGACTGGGAAATCATTCAGTTAGTGGCTAACCGGCTTGGAGCCAACTGGAATTACAGGTATCCAAGTGAAATTATGGAGGAAGCAGCGATGCTGATGCCGATTTATGCAGGTGTTACGTATGAAAGATTAGAAGGTTATAAGAGTTTGCAATGGCCGGTACAACCAGATGGGACTGATACGCCGCTGCTTTACACCGAAGGATTCCCTTTCCCAGATCGAAAAGCTCGGGCTTATCCTGTCCAATGGACAAAGCCGCTTGATTTTGGGGAGCAATATGATATTCATTTGAACAACGGCCGTTTATTAGAGCATTTTCATGAAGGGAATCTCACCTATAAATCAAAAGGAATATCTGAAAAAACACCAGAGGTTTTTCTTGAAGTATCACCAGAGCTTGCAGCTGAACGAGGACTGCGGAACGGAACGCTTGTCCGCCTGACCTCTCCGTTTGGGAATGTAAAGGTGAAATGTACGATTACGAACCGGGTAAAAGGCAAGGAAGTCTATCTGCCAATGAATGATGCAGGAGACGGAGCGGTCAACTACCTGACAAGCAGTGCAGCCGATAAGGATACCGATACCCCTGCATACAAGGATACACGTGTTAAAATGGAGATTTTACAGGAAGAGGGAATTAATCCTTTGCCAAAAATAAATTTCCGATACGGGAATCCACAGCCGCAAAATGGTGTCCAAGTCCAAAAGAAATGGGCCCGAAAGGATTACATCTTCCCGGGTGATCTTGTGAAGGAAAGGGAGCGGTCGAGGAATGGCTAAAGCAACCAAGCAAATCCAGCGAATCGAGCTATCTGAAGAGGAGAAGCGAAAACAAGATTTACGGCAAATAGAGGATTCCCTATTAAAAAATAAGCAAGCGTTACTGGATACACTTGATTTGGTGCAGCACATGCACGATCGAGGGATCATTTCATTATTGAGCGGATTATTTGCCGAGGGCGACAAAGTCCTGCAAATCTTAATTAAAAAGGCGGACTCGAAAGAAACTGCCAATACGTTAAAAAACCTTCTGTTAATGGTAGGCGTTCTAGGGACTGTAAATGTGAAACAGCTTGAACCCATTCTACTTAAGCTGAATGCCGGAATCACCAGAGTGTCAGAAAGCAAGGATCATGATGACCATATCGGTTACTTTGATATTTTCAAATCCTTGAAGGATCCTGAAATTAACCGTTCGATTGCCTTTTTCTTTGAATTTTTGAAAGGAATGGGGAGCGAAACGAGCCATTTGGAACGGACAACCCAGCTGCCGGAGCAACAGGCCCAGCATGCCACTCCCGATCACCATCTATAAATCTATTCAAACGGGTCTTGACCGAGATTGGCTGGGCCCGTTTGTGTTTCATTTGGTCGATGCCGATCTCGACCTCCAAGACTGAAGGCTAAAAATACGATGAGAGGAGGAAGACTATGTTACACGAAATCATGACATGCCAACAGATTGTAAAATTTACTGGTGATTCCTTTATCGAACAAGAAGATGACATCGCCGTGGAATCGGCATTAACGATTATTCTGGATGGAGAAGAGTTTGCCACCATCGTTTGTTCGCCATCTGAGATCGAAGAATTGGTGGTGGGTTTCTTAGCCTCCGAGGGGATCATACGTGTGTTTCAAGATATTCAATCGATTCAGGTTGATGAAGAAAAAGGGTTCGCATACGTGGACCTATTAAATAAATCATCTGTCCAAAAAGAGTTCCATTCCAAGAGATTTATTGGTTCTTGCTGCGGAAAAGGGCGTCAATTTTATTTTTATAATGATGTGAAGACAGCTAAGACCATACTCACAAAGTTAACCATTACACCACAGCAATGCCGCGTCTTAATGAGCGAGCTGCAGGAAAGTTCCGCTTATTTTCAGAAAACAGGTGGTGTCCATAATGCCGCCTTATGTACCAAGGACGGTATCGTTATAACAAGGACTGATATTGGCAGGCATAATGCCCTGGATAAGCTTTTTGGCTACTGCCTGATCCATCGAATTCCATTAAAGGATAAAATCATTGCGTTTAGCGGAAGAATCTCCTCAGAAGTCATCCTCAAAGCGGCCAAGATTGGCGTAGCCATTATCCTATCAAAATCTGCTCCTACTAATCTCGCTTTAAATTTAGCAGAGGATCTTGGCATTACAGCAATTGGTTTTATTAGGAGAAGAGGCTTCAATGTCTATACCCATCAGGACCGGGTTCAAGGGCTGGATTAAAACCGACTTTCATTCTTAGAGGTTTTTTCGTGGTTTAATAAGAACAATGTCAGATAATATAGTTTTTTTAACAAAAAGACTACTCCATATAAAATGTAACGGGCTCACTTCTTCTAGTTGTGAAGGACAAAATTCGGTTAGATAATGGGAAAAATGTCCTTCATCCGGGTTATGAAGGACAAAACTTGATTAGACAACAAGAAAAATGTCCTTCATCCGGGTTATGAAGGACAAAACTTGATTAGACAACAAGAAAAATGTCCTTCATCTGGGTTATGAAGGACAAAATCCCGTTGGGCAACAAGAAAAATGTCTTTCAGCCAAGCTACAAAAGACAAATCTTAATTTGATTTATTCTGTGAATTCAGTGGTGGAAAAATGTGAGAATGAATCAGTGATTTGACCCGGTTTTTTTTTGAACCTCATAAGTGACCCGTTAATATAAAAAAGAACAAATCCATAATAAGTACCTAGATGCAGTTTTAAAAAAATAACAACAAAAAGTCAAATAGAAATATAAAAAAAGTGCCTGACACCTCCAATTACTGGACGAAGCCTGGCACTTTTTTAGCACACGAAAAGTTTCAGTAAGGATGTCGCTTGTACAGATAAACGAGCAAAACGAACATAACAATGTCTAAACGAGCGCCAAAAGCGAATTGGAGGAATCCGGTGTGAATTAAGGGGATTTTGGTTATAAGAAGGGCTACGATCATAATCCTAATTAAAGGTACCACTGCATTTTTAACAGCTTTATTAACTAAAATTAAAAATCCGCAAACCAATTCTACTAAAATGACAAGCTTTAACATCATGTGGGGATAGGGAAGTCCTAATCCAAGAAAATGATTCGCAGCGTCGGTACTTATGAATTTCATAAGTGCAGAGGTAATAAAAACATAGGCAACTATATATCTAATAGGTTTATTTGTATAAAAAATGAAAATCCCCCCTTTGTATATCTTTATGCAAGGAGAAGGACAAACCATTACAAAAAACGAACAGGTAGTAAAAATCTAGAAATAAGTGCCAGGGACTATCGAATTGTAAAGATTTTGAGAAGGAAGGGTTATATAACAAATTGGGGATTTAAAGGGTGTAAACCAGTAAAGAAATAAAAAATGACAGATGTGAATCACACCTGCCATTTTTTTACTAGAAAAGTCATTATAAAAAACTCTAAATCGCATATGATTGATAGGGTTTAAGTAGATAACGTTCTATAAACTCCGCTAATCCATCATTTTCGTGGTGTCCTGTAACAAAATCTGCTGCTACTTTAACTTCTTCGCTAGCGTTCCCCATTGCCACACCAGTACCGACATGACGAAGCATCTCTATATCATTGGGTCCGTCTCCAATGGCTACCACTTCATTTTGACTAAATCGATATTCGGTAAGTAAGCTTTTTATAGCAGACCATTTGGAAACATTAGGAGCAACCAACTCAAACCCGTCATTCCAATCGATGACTTCTGCTTCCATTTTAAACAAAGAGGATAATTCAGAACTTGGTGCACCTAAGCGAACACTATATTTCAGAACATCTTGATAATTGGCCTGTCTTAAATCTCCAATATATCGGGGCGGAATCCGCCCAACTTTTGTCCAATAATCGATTTCTTCATTTGTTTCCTTACAATAAAGCCCATTTGCTGTATGAATGATAACATTACAAGGATTTTCAGCGGTTAGATGGTGGAATCGTTCTTCGTTCACACGGACGGTAATCATTTGTTTAGCTCTCCCCGTCTCTGCATCGTGAATAGCGGCACCATTCAAACAGATCATAGGAGTTGTTAATCCAATTTCTTTATGGTAGGGAGCGGTTACTTCATAGTGTCGACCTGTAGCTAGAAAAACCTTCACTCCCTGATTATTGAGCCTGTAAATGGCTTCCATATTTCGGCGCGAAATGTAGTTTGAGGCTGTTAGTAGTGTACCATCCATATCAATAAATATTGCACGCACATTCATTTATATTGCCTCCTCATCCGTTGGTAAATCAACCATATCATCTGAATATTAAAACCTTGTAAACTCAGTGTACAGATAACTTAAAGTTTATATATAAATTTATATTTTTTCAAAAACTTCAAACAACATATTAACTGTTACTTATTAAAGTAACTAAAAAAGTGGTGATCCTTCCCTGACTACTCCCACAGCTAAAGCAGTGGGGTTCCCTTATACTTAAAAGCCTTTCAAAGCTCTCGGCAGTCTACTTAATTCTAAAGGAAGGCTCTTGCCTTTCTTCTTGCCCTTAAGTAGGACTCTGCTTACAACATCTTTGCTGGTTCTTTTGTTCTAAGAGACTTTATGCTCTATACAACTGTTGTTGTATTCATGAACATCTTTAACTGAGGCGGGTAGCTCCACCTACGAAGAATATGTTCTTCCCTAACTTGCTTTTTCGATACCGATACTACATGGCAATGCGTCTTTTGTTTTCCTTAATTCTTTCATGTGTTCATTGTGAAGCTTGACAAACTGTTCAAATGTTTGATGGCATAATTCTCGATTGGGATGTCGCAAATCAATCTGGCTATTCATTAATAGAAAGGCACTGTATAAATCTCTTTGCACGTTCCTAGTGTCAATCGCTGTCCATCTCTGAGAGAGTTTTTTCTTTTTATAAGTGTCAGTCACATGGTTATACTGACTGGCTTTAAACGTTCGGGTATTCACTTTATGAATTTCACTATTCAGATAACCTAATTTTTGATGAATCATCCTAATTAATAAAGCAGGAGCGTAGGAGCCAACGCTTTTTCCAAATCGCTTTTTCCGTTGGCACTTTCCTTTAGGATTCACTTTGGTTTCTTTTGCTCGTTTCGCTAATGCTTGAAAATTCATGGTTTCCACATAGACTTCATTTCCGCAAGATAAAATACGGTTAGCGATTTGAGCGTGCTGTTCTTTCACATAAGCACTTCGTTTTCGATAGAGCTCTTTCACTTGATACAAGGTTTTCATGTACTGGTGACTGCGTATCCATGTTAATTTGATTCCTTTTTTGATGGTTCCATCTGCATGGAAATGATGGGGATTCGTGCTTCTGCGACTGCGGTCCAGTTTTCGCAATAACCGTTTTTTCTCTTTATCGAGTTGTGGTAGTTTGGGGGCGAGTGGTTGAATGAAGACTTCCTTTTTAGATGATACCGCAACCGTTGAAGTCCCAATGTCAATGCCGACACGACCATCCGGTGTTTCAGGATGCCGGAAGGATCCAGTGGTGTTGATTCGTTTGGCAGGAGGAATGCCATCCATGACGAGTTGAACATAATAAGCATCTTTGCCACCGATTACTTTCCGTACCAAACGGCAATATTTGACTCTATGAGAAGAAAGAACTTCTTGGGCAAACAAATCATTTTTGCGAATAGTAACGGGCATTTTGAGTCCCGTCCAATGTATTTGGTTGTCTCGAAAAAGAATGCCGGAACGATTGGTTTTATTTTCAACGGTATGGACGGTTCCGTATTTTTTGAAATGAGCCTTTTTCCCTTCAAAAATGACTTTTTTCATAGCTGTCCATACTTTAGAAGCTACTTTTTGGGCAGTATGACTATCTATGTGTTTATTGATGTTTTTTTGATGTTTTTTGATATAATTATGCAGACTGAACTCGGTTACTCCAAAGGTTTTCCGAATCTCTTCAAGTTGTTTGCGATAGGCATTTAATTCCGTTTGGTAGGCTTTCAACAGTTTCTCATTCGTTGTTCGGCTTATTTTTAATTTTACTTCTCGATAACCATGAAGTTGTTGCCGATAACGCTTCGATTCCCTCATTAACTGAACTTGTTTTAAGGCATAAGAAAGGGTGTTATTGTAGAGTTTACGAGCCAATTCAAATCGTTTGTCTAAAATATGTTGTTGCCATAGAACAGTTGAGAGCTTCAATTCTAAAATGAACGTTGGATTATTGACCCTCTTCACAAAATACACCTCTTTCTAAATTATGTATATATTCAGTATACAATAAGAACAAGTGTTCTGCAACCCCAAAAGCATTCCATTCATCCCGACACCTAAAGGAATGGGCTTTCTGGAACTAAAATCTGTAAAAGTAAAGGAGAAGGTTATGACAGTTATCAACAAATTAAATCTTGCCAAGTATAAAAATATGGCCGTTCTTAATCAACCAAGTGAGTATGATGTATTTAATGGATATCAGATAGAATTGTCTGGAGGACATGATGCTATTTTCATCTTTGTAGAAACTATTGACGAAATGGTGAAACATACTCATAGCATCATTAAGGAGCAACAATTACTTGAAAAAGGATACTTATTTTTTGCCTATCCAAAAAAAGGGAATAAGCGCTATGAAACCTTTGTACATAGAGATGAAATCTTTCCAGCCATGAAAGTGGACGAAGATGGATATGTAGAAAAAAGTGATTTAAAATTTTCGCGGATGGTCAGTATGGATGAAGTGTTTACGATCATTGGTTTAAAGCGGGAGAAAAAGAAAACCAAAAAATCAACCGCTGCAAGTCAGTGTGTAGCCGATTATGAGGATAATGTGAAAGATATAGAAGCCGTTTTAACGGATTATCCAAATGAACTTAAATTTTTTAGGGGATTAACACCGGGTTATCAAAGAGATTGGGCCCGCTATATCTTTTCTGCAAAACAACAGAGCACACAAGAAAAACGAAAAGCACAAATGGTCGATATCTTATCACAAGGGTATAAATCGGTTGATTTATTTCGTCAGAAAAAGGAATAAATGCTCTTAGTGATCTTTCAGCAGCTGCCTAACTTTTGTAACGAATATTCCAGGTAGAAAAGTAGTGGTAGTTAATTCAATTGAAGTTTTTTTACTTTGGATAGTCAATGAAGTACAATAATTGTGATGTAAATAGTAAAATGTGAGGAAAAGAAAATGACATTTTTAGAAAAAATTAAACCCCACTTGATTAGCGATGATATTTTAATCCAAGAAACAGTCTTGCATGCGCTACATGATTATCCGAATGTCCCAGAAGAATGGACCAACGAATTATTGAAAGAAGCATTTAGTAAAAAAGACAAACAATCCTCGATCTTAATCTATGTAGAAAATCAAACCATCAATGAAGTAGGTATTAGGATTCTAATTGAAAATATCCCTTTGATGGATCCATCTAAACGCCATTTAGCGGTAAATTTGGTCCAACGGATCGAACCAGAAACAGCATTAAAATTTAAGGAACAGTTGCAAAAGTATATTCCCAATGATACATGGTCATTATATGATTTATTGTCACATGGTACGGAAGAGGAAGTTTACACGGAATATGGAAAAGTCTTGAATGACCTTGATCGTATGGATTCTTTCCAATATGATCTATACATAAAAGCAAAAAAACTCGCAGCCTGTTTGGTGAAGAAGAGCTGGGTTACGGAAGACGAAATACAACTGGTGCTACAAGAGGAAGTAAAGGAACAGTGGTTTTCATTTAATGGAATCTTGAACGTTTATATGATTGGATTATTAAAGTTGGAACAATATATTCCTTCCCTGGCCGATTTATTGGGTCGTGATGATGACACATTGTTAGAAGAAGCTTCCGAAGCGTTAATTCGTTTTCAATCAGATGAGGTTGTGAGGGAGGTAGCACCATATCTAAGGAAAGACGAATCCATTATTTATGCTGCTTCTGTCGTTGAGAACATTAAATCGGACCTTGCTGTAAAGGTTCTTAGAGAAGCCTATCATTCTGCGAAAGAACTGGACCAACAAGACATAATGGTCGAAGCACTTAGTCTTCAGCTGTCGGAAGCGGTACTTCCTGAACTTAATGAACATATGAAGCTGGAATATTCCTCAGGCCTTGTTGATATTGAACAGACCGTTTATAGCTACTATTCGATATTAGGCCTAGATCATCCTGAACTAGGTGAATGGAGACAAGTAGCAATGGAAAGAGAGATAGACTTTAGAAATTCAACAAGACAGGGGAATAGTCTACCAGGTGCTCCGGTCCGAAACGAAAATAAAGTCGGCCGAAATGATCCATGTCCTTGTGGAAGCGGAAAAAAATATAAAAAATGCTGTGGCTCTGTAAACAAATTTTAACCAACCCTTCCGAATCAAAAACTTTATGATCATGAAAGCATCTTCAAAAATTTGTAGATGCTTTTTTCTTTGAAAATAAATATTCTTGGCTTCGCCCTTTATAATCGCAGTCTCTAGTAAAGAGGGATCCGAAGTTCAGACCAGACCTTATTGATATGAGGTATATCATTTAATACCGGACCATTTTTATTTGACCACTTCCCAGTAACGATTTCGGGGTTTTTGAATATAAAGAATAGATAGAAATAATCACCTAGCGGACCTTCCCTATGGCTTTCTGTTATAATTGTAAATACCGCAATATACCATCAAGGGGAAGAATATATGAAGTACATAAGTAACCTGCTTTTAAAATTTGAAATAGATCCCACCTTAGCTGGGTATCTTTCTAATATTATCATGATTCTTTTTATAGCGTTTATCTGTATTGTAGCGAATTTTATAACGAAAAAAGTTGTAATCAGAGTGATTACTCATATTGTGAAAAATAATAAATTCACCTGGGATAAAATGCTTTTGGAAAGAAGGGTTTTTCATAAGTTATCCCATTTTGTTCCAGCTATTATTATTTATTATTTTTCATCAACCTTTCCAAGCTATCAAAATTTGATAGAAAAGAGCGCAATTGCCTATTTAATCATTATGGGATTAATGGTGATGAACAGCATATTAAATGCGATTAATGATATTTATCAAACCTTTGAAATATCTAAGATTAGGCCAATAAAAGGGTATATCCAGGTAGTTAATATTATTGTCATTACGCTGGGTGTTATATTGGTTATTGCGAACTTGATTGGTAAGAACCCACTTGTTTTTCTAAGCGGGATTGGTGCTCTCTCCGCCGTACTAATGTTGGTTTTCAAAGATTCGTTATTAGGACTTGTTGCAGGAATTCAATTGGCTTCTAATGATATGGTTCGAGTTGGTGACTGGATTGAGATGCCGAAATACGGAGCAAATGGAGATATTGTTGATATTTCTTTAAATACAGTAAAGGTACAAAATTTTGACAAAACAATTACCATGATTCCAAGCTATGCAATGATATCCGATTCCTTTATAAATTGGAGAGGGATGCAAACCTCTGGAGGGCGACGGATCAAGCGATCATTATTTATTGATATAAATAGTATTTCATTTTGTACTGAAGAGATGATTAAGAAATTTAGCACAATCGACATTCTATCAGACCATATCATCGAGAGGGAACATGAAATTGCTGAGTACAATACGAAGAACGATATTAACCGAAGCAATCCAGTGAATGGGAGGGCTCTAACTAATATTGGTGTATTTAGGGCGTATATCAGAAATTACATTCAACATCATCCTGGCATCAATCAAGAAATGAGCTTATTGGTTAGACAATTAGAACCAACAGAACACGGGCTGCCACTAGAGATATATGCATTTTCAAATGATGTAAGATGGGCAGAATACGAATCGGTACAATCCGATATCTTTGACCATCTTTTCGCCGTAGCACAGGAGTTTGGACTTCGCTTGTTCCAGAATCCATCTGGGCATGATTTGAAAACCATTGTAGATGAATCAAGGAGAGAAGTAATGAATATTTAGGGCCTAACCCTCACGTGGTAGGGTAGTTCAGAACCTGTGGGACTGCCCCTTTTTCCCAGGTATTGCATCCGCATTAAAGGCTGAAACTGTTGAGGAGGCTCGTGCAGCCATTGAAGCCGCAGCAAATGAACGGCTAAGAGCAGGTTTATATACTCGTGAATATTCAAATTTAGCTCTGTATAAAAAACTTCGCCCCTTTATTTGGTGAGAAATTATTATGGTCTCCCACCAAATAAAGGGGTTAAATTTTGTTAATATTAATAGGACGATGCACTTGTCTTTTTTTATTTCTAAAGGCTTTTCTTATGTTGGTGTCTGAGGATTAACTGATCTAAGAAAGAGGCTAAGAGTATCCCCACAGTATAGCGAATAAGATCCACCGTAAGAAAGCCTTTGCCTAACACCAGTGCACCGAACCATGTACTCCGAATCTGATTGATCCAGTCTGCCTGATACAATTGAGAGAATTCAATACTAAAGCTAAACAATAAACTGAACAAGATACTTAAGAGGATGGGCTTCCTTGCAAGCAAGAAGCGAAAACCAAAATAGACCATCATAGCCCAAAGTGCATCACCGGCATTCTCGGATAGAAACATAGGCAGATATGGACTGTATTTTCGAGAAGCAAGCCCTAAAAAAATAACAGCCACAGCATAGATAAGATAGGTTTTCCTCAAGTTACCGGTAACTTCGTTAGTAGATAAAAATTTAGCAGCCAATTGCATCACTCTTTAAAGAGATTATTTTGTCTACTATTATATATCAGAAAGTTTAGTTAAAGAATGGTTAAGATTAAGGTATTAGAACCTTTGGTCCATTATTTCCTCTTTTTTCATCGAAGTTGATTGACAAGAATCTGATTCCCGTCTGGATTTTCAATGATAAAATGCGCTGGTCCCTCTGTTGTTTCGACTGCCCAGTCAGCATTTTTATTCCGTTTGCTTTAAGTTGTTTTTGCATGTCTCGAATGTCCGTAAATGATTCGAGATTTTCGGCATTTTCATTCTTCATAATAAGCCAATTTTGACTAATGTCACCACCAAAAGCTTGATTTGATTCTTACGTGACTCGTTTAGAAAATACCGTACGCCGGAAAAGGGCTGGTTTGCAGAAGAGTTTAAGGTGATGAATGCCGAGGTTTAATGGAGTGAATTCACAAGCGGCCTTCGAATCCAAAAAATTAGACGCATGGTCCGTGGGGAATACTTATTATCTAAATAATGTTGAAAAAGGGAATGGCGTAACTGACACATTAGCTGAAGAAGGTTACATCAAGAAAGCATTTAATTATAAAGAACAGATCCTTTTAGATGTCATAAAAAGTATATCTTTAAGTCTGAGGGGTTAATTTTTTAAAAATATGCACACTCTATAAATCGGAGGTGAGCAAAATGGAAAACCAAAATAATCGTCAAGGAAATAATAATCGTGAAAATAACAATAACATCCGCGGAGTTATGAACAATATTGGCGAGGCAATTGAAAATGTTGTTGACACAGTTACTGGTGATAATCAAAATAATCAACAAAAAGGTCGTAACAATAACAACAATCGTTAATATTTAAACTAAAACGCCAAATAATGGCGTTTTTTTAGGTCTTAGAGGACATCATTCAATCGCTTCATCTATTTTGTCTTAATGTTCTGGTGGAGCAACAACCGGGTCATTGGGGGCATTTGAGTTTGTTGACACATGAGCGGTTGCTTCTAGTGATTCACCGACGCCTGAAATGGAGCCTGCAAAAGATGGTATACCTTCCCCACCTTCAGTCGGTTGAACTGCTGTTTTTAAACCTGTTATATTTTTCATGTTTGGCATGTTTTCACCTCCTTTAAAATAGTTTGTACTTTTAAATTATTTTCTATTATGAATGCAACCCGAATGGTAAGCATTTACAATTACATTAATACTAAATTACATTTTTTTCGTTTAGAATAGGAAAGTTAACAAATAATTTAAGAGTTGTTAAATTCCAGACAAATCGACATATTTTTAAGGTTTGTTAGTCTATAATGACAACAATCAAAGGGAAAGGAGGAAAAATATTTACAAAAATTAATTCTAGTTTTAAAAGGTAAAAAGAAAAGTCTTGGATATATGATCAACTTTTATATTTAAGCTCTATTTTCTGTAATTAGTCACGAAATGGAAGAAAGCATGGAGGAAATTTCAATGGCGATTTTAAGCTTGCTTAGCATGTACATCTTGGGTTCTCTTAGTATTGTATGGCTGATTAATTTAGTTTTTAATGCGTTCAATAATAAAAATACCAAGGGTAAAGAAAGCAAAAGCGTGCATATGCGATATTCAAGACAAAATACATAAATCATAAAAAATTTGATATGCTCTCTTTAAATTAGATTCCCTCAAATTAAAATACCCTCATCACATAAAGGGTGATGGGGGTTCCATTTTGTTTGAATTATGAAATAACTAACAGTTGTAACCGAGAGATAGGGAGATGGATCAACATTAGTTCAGTTGTATAAAAAATCCCACTAAAATAGGTTTTAGTGGGAAGAGAATATCACTTTATTTGTTCTGTCTTCAAGGTCACAGCAAGTGGGTCATTTTCCAAACAAAATTCATGCAATACGATTTTTCCTTCTTGTTCTAAATGCTGTGCCGTAAATATTAAGTCTTCTGCTTCTTCTTTGGATGATAAATCTGATATCCTTACGTTACCATTACTGTTGTAAATGTGACTTAATAATTCTTCTTTCTTCATTAAATCACCCCATTTAAAGGAATTAATTTATAATTACCCTACTAGAAAAAGGAATAAACATTTTATTGCCGGGAACCTTGTCCCTGACGACCGGCGCATATTAGCCATACTCGGGTTTGGATTTCCTGAAAATAAGCCTAAAGTGAAGAAACTTCCTTCTAAAGAAGAGATTATCTATTATGAATCCTTTAAATAAATGACGAATTGCCTTTCTTCATAAATTATTGCATATAGAAAAAGCGAATAGTCTGCACTATTAGCTTATTTTATACACACTAGGTGATGACATGCACCAACCCTTTTTTTTCTCATATACATGAAAAGATTTATTGATAAAAGAAAGGGGGAGGCTGCATTGTACCCAAATGATCCTTTCCAGCCTTTCTATCCATATTCCTATGACTACAGACAAGGACTATTTCAAAAAATTCTTGCCTGTTATCAGCAAAAGCGGTGGATCAGATTAATTTTACGAGATGGAGCCACTGCCGAGGGTTTTATCAGGACCTATTATCCTTTAAGGGGAGTATTAATTTACGTTTCGATGCAAAAGAATGCAATTTCTTGTGATGGTGTAAGGGTGGATTCTCTTCAAAAAGCACAAAATTGCATGGGCAAAAGGTCCACATTGTCACTTCCCAACAATATTAGCCTACCTTTTACCATAGAAGGTGTTGACCAATCTCAAAATATTGGTGGATGGGTGAACATAAATGAACTTATGTCGGTATCTGGACAGGTAGTTGACGCGAATTGTATTTAGTTGGGATGGATTTGCAACATAGAAATATCAGCCATATTACAAAAGGAAGCACATGGAACGGGTGATTCCTTTTGTTTTTATGCCCTTAATACTCTACTTATGATTCCAAAAGATGATGAAGCATTCTTTTGGGGTCATTTAAGAACCGTTTCATAATCTGAAAATGGTTCGTTTCTTCAAGCTTTTTCTCTTGTATTCCATCTTCACTTAATTCATATATGAAAGAATTTGGATACGACATAATGATGGGTGAATGGGTAGCAATAATGAGTTGGGAGTGTTGTTTTACTAAGTCATGTATCCTCGTAATCATTGACATTTGGCGTAAGGGAGAAAGAGCAGCTTCAGGTTCATCAAGTATATAAATTCCATTTCCTCCAAAACGGTGTATAAAGGTGGAGAAGAAGGCTTCTCCATGTGATTGTTCATGAAGGGACTGGCCGCCAAAAGAGTTTATAATTTTCGGCCCCCCTCCACTCTGGTCCAATTCCTCAATATTGGAAGCCACATTATAAAAGCTTTCAGCCCGTAAGAAAAAACCATCCCTTGGCTTATCAATCCCCTTGATCAGTTTAATATAATTTGTTAATTGAGAGTGGGTATCAAACGTTGAAAAGTTGAAGTTAAAAGATCCGCCCTCTGGATTAAAACCTAAGGAAACCGCAATGGCCTCTAATAAAGTAGATTTCCCCATTCCGTTCTCACCAATCAGGTAGGTAACCTTAGGATGAAAGGTAAGTTGATTTAGAGTCTTAATACTTGGGAGATTAAATGGGTATTTAGAAAATGCAGGGACATCTTCTCGGTTTAACATGACACTTCTAACAAACGGGGAATCTATCACAATGGATCAGCTGCCTTTTTTTATTTTATTATGACCAATGAGCAAGTGAAGGAAGTGTTTTTGGCTTAGAAATGTTTTAAAAAGTTAGACAAAAATCATAGTACAACTAGGTTTAAGGCGATTCCAGATTTGTCATCTAGACAATAAAGTTTGAGGAAGATGGGATCATCCTCAAACTTTTGATAAAAAACAATCGTTAATTTCTCTACCAAATAGCTGCTATTAAGCAGATTGCTGTTTATTTCTTCTTGTTTGTTCTTCCTTTTTATTTGATTTCGATTTTTTTGATTTAGACACTCTAAAGAATAGGATCAATCCTGCAGTAAACATGAGGGTCCATACGAGTGCAAATGTATTACCGCTAAAATAGATTCCTACTATAGGGATTAACAGTAATACGATACTTTTCAAATAATAATTTATTTTAGGGTTTATGGCCATCAATACTGAAATAGCAACCAGAATCGAAGGGATGAGGTGATCCCCCAAAAAGGTAAGATTCGTATAATTCACATAGAAGTAATAGGCAAATGATCCTATAATGGCCATTAAGGAAAGATAAAATCTTATAACCGAATTCTTATAAAAGAGAATCCAAACGGCAATAAAATTTATTCCTGCACAAATTCCAGCTACATATAATATCTGAGTAAAATTACTTAAAGGATTTTTAGCAAAGTCTAAAATATATTTGAAGTTGTAAAAGACAACTCCTATTACAATGATTTTAAAAAGAAGTTTTAACCAAGATAGCTCCAATTTCTTTTTCTTTTTTGACGATCGGAACCTAGATGGTGAGCTTTCTCTCCCTTTGCTCTCATGATCTGTATTTTGCCTAGTCTTAAACCACTTTTGAAATCCGCTATCATCTGGTTCCTTTTCAGCCTCTAATCTAGTAGTATATTCTCTTGTATTATTTTCGTGGTCATTACCTTGTTCAGGATGTTGTTCTGACTCAGAATTAAAATCCAATTTTCTATTCACCTCAAGTATTTTTTTATCATTATACCTTATTATAATATAAGGAGTGATTGCAAGCTCCTTTTAATATCACAACTGCCTCTGTTGATTAAATAAATAGGAAATGGATGACGAAGATCCCCTGTGTTTTTAAAGGATTCATCATTGATTTCTCTAGACGAAGCAAAAAGTGTGCTTGTTCATGAAAGCGAAAAACTAGTTAAGGACTATTGATTCCTTAATCAATAATGATTTAAATAAATAAAAGTTAAAGGAATGATTAAATGATAACGCTTTAGCATGAAAGGGTAATGAGGAAGAACCATAAGGATACTTATTCTACTCATCAAGTACCGTCATATCGTTGTCATGCCTTATGTAAGTACATAGAGCAATTTGAGGGCGGTTCTGTGACCGTAAAAGAGTTTGGGGAAATGTTGGGCATGAATTCCGAAGAAATCAAATACACCCGAATCAAGATGCATTTAGAAGATATAAAAACTATGAAATTAATTAACTTTCAATAAGAACATGGCAAGATTACAGGGGTAAAGGTTGAAATATTACCGTTTAGTCGTACAAAACAATTTCAATTAAGAGAAAAGGTCAGAGCAGAAGGAGAAGAAAAGCGTTTAGCTGAGTTGGGAATCAAAAATAAAAATATAGCAGCAGGAACTGAGGATATGCCAACAGCTGAAAGTTTAGAGGATGTTATCATTCCTCACTACCCGACACACAAACAGGCAGAATTCTTAATGTTGCCGGGTAAAGAGGCATAATATGGGGGTACCGCAGGAAGGGGGAAAAGCGATGCGCTCCTGATGGCAGCATTACAATATGTTGACGTTACAGGATACTCGGCCATCCTATTTCGGAGAACCTACAAAGATTTGGCGTTACCGGGAGCATTGAGGGACCGTGCTCACCAATGGTTAGATATAACCGATGCCCATTGGTCTGAGAATGCTAAGACCTGGACATTTCCATCGGGAGCGACTTTAACATTTGGTTATTTAGCATCAGAAAACGATAAATACAATTTCCAGGGTACTGAATTCCACTTTTTAGGCTTTGACGAGGGTACGCAATTTGAGGAGACGCAGGATCGTTATCTGTTCTCTCGTTTACGGAAATTGAGAGGTTCCAAGGTTCCACTGAGAGCCAGGGTTGCATCCAATCCTGGGGGAAGAGGACATAATTGGGTTCGGCAAGGATTCCTGGTTTGGAATCGATTTTGTCATTACAGATTTTAGTTCCAGAAAGCCCATTCCTTTAGGTGTCGGGATGAATGGAATGCTTTTGGGGTTGCAGAACACTTGTTCTTATTGTATACTGAATATATACATAATTTAGAAAGAGGTGTATTTTGTGAAGAGGGTCAATAATCCAACGTTCATTTTAGAATTGAAGCTCTCAACTGTTCTATGGCAACAACATATTTTAGACAAACGATTTGAATTGGCTCGTAAACTCTACAATACCACCCTATCTTATGCCTTAAAACAAGTTCAGTTAATGAGGGAATCGAAGCGTTATCGCCAACAGGTTCATGGTTATCGAGAAGTAAAATCAAAAATAAGCAAAACAACGAATGAAAAACGGTTGAAAGCCTGCCAAGCGGAATTAAATGCCTATCGCAAACAACTGGAAGAGATTCGGAAAACCTTTGGATTAACCGAGTTCAGTCTGCATGATTATATCAAAAAATATCAAAAAAACATCAAGAAACACATAGATAGTCATACTGCCCAAAAAGTAGCTTCTAAAGTATGGACAGCTATGAAAAAAGTCATTTTTGAAGGGAAAAAGGCTCATTTCAAAAAATACGGAACCGTCCATACCGTTGAAAATAAAACCAATCGTTCCGGCATTCTTTTTCGAGACAACCAAATACATTGGACGGGACTCAAAATGCCCGTTACTATTCGCAAAAATGATTTGTTTGCCCAAGAAGTTCTTTCTTCTCATAGAGTCAAATATTGCCGTTTGGTACGGAAAGTAATCGGTGGCAAAGATGCTTATTATGTTCAACTCGTCATGGATGGCATTCCTCCTGCCAAACGAATCAACACCACTGGATCCTTCCGTCATCCTGAAACACCGGCTGGCCGTGTCGGCATCGATATTGGGACCTCAACGGTTGCGGTATCATCTAACAAGGAAGTCTTTATTCAACCACTGGCCCCCAAACTCCCACAACTCGATCAAGAGAAAAAACGGTTATTGCGAAAATTAGATCGCAGCCGCAGAAGCACGAATCCCCATCATTTCCATGCAGATGGCACCATCAAAAAAGGAATCAAATTAACATGGACACGCAGTCACCAGTACATGAAAACCTTGTATCAAGTGAGAGAACTCTACCGAAAACGAAGTGCTTATGTGAAAGAACAGCACGCTCAAATCGCTAACCGTATTTTATCTTGCGGAAATGAAGTCTATGTGGAAACCATGAATTTTCAAGCATTAGCGAAACGAGCAAAAGAAACCAAAGTGAATCCTAAAGGAAAGTGCCAACGGAAAAAGCGATTTGGAAAAAGCGTTGGCTCCTACGCTCCTGCTTTATTAATTAGGATGATTCATCAAAAATTAGGTTATCTGAATAGTGAAATTCATAAAGTGAATACCCGAACGTTTAAAGCCAGTCAGTATAACCATGTGACTGACACTTATAAAAAGAAAAAACTCTCTCAGAGATGGACAGCGATTGACACTAGGAACGTGCAAAGAGATTTATACAGTGCCTTTCTATTAATGAATAGCCAGATTGATTTGCGACATCCCAATCGAGAATTATGCCATCAAACATTTGAACAGTTTGTCAAGCTTCACAATGAACATATGAAAGAATTAAGGCAAACAAAAGACTCATTGCCATGTAGTATCGGTATCAAAAAAGCAAGTTAAGGAAGAACTTATTCTTCGTAGGTGGAGCTACCCGCCTCTGTTAAAGATGTTCATGAATACAACAACAGTTGTATAGAACATAAAGTCTCTTAGAACAAAAGATCCAGCAAAGATGTGTACGCAGAGTCCTACTTAAGGGAAAGAAGAAAGGCAAGAGCCTTCCTTTAGATTTAAGTAGACTGCCGAGAGCTTTGTAAGGCTTTTAAGTATAAGGGAACCCCACTGCTTTAGCTGTGGGAGTAGTCAGTATAATGCGCTTAATGCCATAAACGGACATTGAAGCAACGTTAACCTAGAATATCAGAAAGTGCACTTTTTACATCTGTAAAATGAAAGGAGTAATTGTGGTAAAGTGCTTTTTGAGGAAGTACTCGCTGTCCTTTTAATACAACCTGACTCATTTCACCAAGTGCCACTTTTAAAAAAAACTCAGGCACACGGAGCCAATGTGGGCGGTGAAGTACGTCTGAAATTGACCTTCCGAATGATGACATGCGAATTGGATTAGGGGAGGTCACATTCAATGTTCCATCTATTTCGGGTTTAATTATGGCGAAGTAAAGCATTTCAACCACATCTTGAATGTGAACCCAGGAAATCCATTGCATTCCATTTCCGATTGTCCCCCCAATACCAAATTTATACGGCAGCACCATTAGCGGTAAGGCACCCTTTTGACCAAGAATTATACCGAAGCGTGCGAAGACCGTTCGAATGCCAAATTCTTGGGCCGTAGCCCCTTCATTCTCCCACAGCCTTACAACTTTTGCTAAAAAATCATTTGCACCACTTTGGGAGGTCTCATTAAACGTCTTGAAGTCTGACATCCCGTAGTAACTTACACCTGAGGCGTTAATAAGCACTTTTGGCTTGGGATTAAGATGTCCTATAATTCGAATTACCTCTTTTGTGGCTGTGAGACGGCTATTCAAAATAGCCTCCTTTTTGCATTTGGTCCATCGCCCGCTATTGATTGATTCCCCGGCTAAATTGACTATTGCATCCACAACCTCGAGTTCGTTTTCAGGCTGATTATCTTCAGAAAGCCACTCAACATAACTAACGAACTCATCTGTTCTATTAATATCAGGAAGACGTCGTGTTAATATGGTTACCCGATGGCCTTTTTGAGTCAACAGGTGTATTAAGGCTTGACCAAGAAACCCGGTTCCTCCCGTTAAGACAACATGCAATTTACTCGCCTCCAGCAACTGCCTTTTTATTATGGATTAACGTATCGGTTAAATGAGGAAAAGGTGCCATTTATTCCAGAATGAAAGGCTGACCTAGTAAATAAAAGAGGGAGGACCAGTTAGTGAATAAAATAACGGCCTAATAAATTGCCAACAAGAAAAATCGGGATCATTAATAGGCTGACGGGAATACTTGCGAAAATTAAATGCCAGTCTATCAGACCGCGTTCGAACAAACTGTAAAAGGCGATAAGACAGTAAGGGATAAGGAGGAACAGCGCCGTTATGATACCAGGTGTATAGCCTTTAAAAAAGATGGACTGAACAATATGCATGGTCGCCTGCAGAATAAATAAATTGAGAATTGCTGTATATAAGAGAAAGCTCCCTCCGTTCAAGGAGAAATGGGCAGTCATCCATGTGGTGAATGAGATAATGAGCAAAATCCACGTAGCCGAAACAGAAAGTTGGGCAGCGGTCGAACCTAGTTTTCTCCTCATTTTTAATGTTTGTTCGACGAAGGGAGGTTTTTGAGAACTATATTTGTATTTACTCATGGAAGATTCAATTGTTATGATCTCTTCTAAGTCATGGAAAATAAATATGATTGGGAACAACCAAATGACTGTAGTAAGGTCGAAAAATTGGAGTAAAGTTTCAAGCATCTTTTGCCTCCTGATTGTTGGAAAGAATTTGTATTTCACCAAGACTTTGTATGGTTGTAGTTTTGTTCAGTATATGGGACAGGATTTAAAAATATGCCAGCCTATATGTTTTATCACTCTATCTAGCATCCCTAGCTGCCGACTCGCCCTATTTTTAATTCCCTTCAGCTAAATTTCTATAATGCGCCAGGGCCAGTAATGGAAAAACGTATTCATAACAATGATAATTGAGATAAAAGGATCCCGCCATTCCCCTTCCTTTTGGATAGGTCTTTGTCCAATCTTTTTCTTTTCCGTCCACTAAAAAAGCTGCACCGTGTTCAATTTCAGGTGTAACTCCAGTCGCGGCACAGATGAGCGTGTCAAGAGCCCAAGCAGTATGAGGGCGGGTACTTTCGCCCAACGGCACATAACAATTTTTAATATCACTTTTACAGGATTCTCCCCACCCTCCATCGGGATTTTGAATTTTTTGCAACCAAGTGAGAGCTTTTTGAATAGCTGGATGATTTGTAGAAACTCCAACCGCAACCATTCCCGTTACAGCCGCCCATGTGCCATAAATAAAGACGCCCCATCGCCCCACCCAGGAACCATCTGAATTTTGCTGCCGCAACAGCCAACGAATTCCGCGTTTCACCATGGGATGGTGTTGATCCAAATGGGTATAGTTACCGAAGAACTCTAAAGTCCTTCCAGTTAAATCAACTGTCGATGGATCAATTAATAAATCTTTTCCTCCGTCTATCGGTAACAAGTTCAATATTTTTTTGTCCACATTCTTTTCGAAGGCCGCCCAACCACCGTCATTGTTTTGCATGGAAATGAGCCAGTTTACTCCACGATCCCATGCTTGCCGATATTCGACTTGCTCTAGGGCTAAAGTACGTATCGCCCTCAGTGCAGCTGTTGTGTCGTCAATATCTGGGTGGATCGTGTTCATGTCCGCAAATCCCCAGCCTCCCGGTAACAGGTTCGGTTCATGAATGACCCAATCCCCGTATTTGATATGTTGATGGGAGAGGATATATTGGTTGGCCTTCTGGACGGTATCCGCCGAATAGAGGACACCGGATTCTTGCAGAGCATAATTGATTAACGTCGTATTCCAGACCGTAGCCGTCGTATATTGGGAGTGAAGTTCTCCGTCAATCCTGCAGGTCATCGCTTTTAAACCTTGCACAGCACGAGTAATCACCGGATGTGTATTCGAATACCCCCTCGCCAGTAAGGCAAAAATCATTAGAAGAGTTGAGCTGGAATAATTTAAATAGGTGCCGTCCGGTTCGATTCGGTCCAGCATATATTTTTCGGCACGATATAATGTCATTTCACGAAGGTTTCCATGGTATTTCAGAGCCTGAATCCCCTGTTTAATTAATTTGATTACGGAGCGAGCCTCTTCTTCTTGATCCTCTGTAAAAAGGCGAACTTCTCTTTTTTGAAACAAATCGGAGAGGTCGGGCGATCTATGCGTTCTCCTACGAAAATTCAAATTGGCAAGAATCAAAAAAGGAATAATGTTCGCTCTTCCGTACACGGAGAGGTCAAAAAGATTGATTGGAAAGGAGTCTGGTAAAAGCATTACTTCAATATTAATGGGGAAGTGAGGCCACTCACATTGACCTGTTATGGCCAACATGATTTTCAAAAACATATGGACTTCCGCAGCCCCTCCGTTGGCCATAATAAACCGCCTGGCTGCCTGGATTTCCTGATCTTTTCGATCGCGGTAACCAGAATAAAGAAGGGCATAATAAGCTTCCACTGTGGCTGTCAGATTTCCTTTTTCTTCGTCATGAAACAGCTTCCATGACCCATCTTCCTGCTGTTTTCCTGCGATACGTTTCACCAATTCTTTTATGAACTCCTCATCATTTATCTCCAATGTCCGTAATAGGATAATCATACTGCAGTCTGTTGCGATTCCGGTCTCGAAGGGATATTGCCAGGACCCGTCATCTGATTGGTCCTTTATGAACTGATCGGTTATTCGGTTGATTTCCGCATTTACCCGATCCATCATGATACCCACCCTCTTTCAAAAACTCACTATGTATTCATATTCATCTAGCAATATGAATATGCATTTATATAATGAGAGTAAAAAAATCAAAACAATTAGTCACAATTTTAGTAAGAAAAGGAGCACAAATTTCGTGCTCCTTTTTAACTTTACTTATTTTAGACGAGCAATCCCACATGTTCAAATCACTTTTGCGCGCTGATAAATTTTTTGAAGCCATTTCTGCCGAGATTTATAGGTAGAATGTTTAACAAACGTTAATCGAGTTCTTTTGATATTTTTAATCCCGCAGAACTTTAAAATGTAATCTCTTACTACAATCCATTCGACATTTTTCCTAAACAATCGAATAAATAAAGAGGGAGCATCGATGGTGTAAATAACCCAAGCCGATTTATTCTTCAATAAGCCTTTCGGAAATTTTCCTTTGTGTTGATACGCAAATCCAGAAACAAACACGCGATCAAAAAAGCCTTTTAAAATGGCTGGTACACCATACCACCAAATCGGGTAAATGAAAATTAACTGGTCAGCCTGCTCAATTTTTTTTCGATACTTTTCAGTATATGGATCATGGAGTAAATCCCTTGGTATATGCTGCTTATCGATGATTAAAACAGGATCAAATTTCTCCGCGTATAAATCAATTAATTCAAATTTCCGTTTGGCTTCCGTTAACCCTTTCATGACATTCTCTAAAATCGCATGATTAAGGCTATCCTTATTTGAGTGGGCATAAATAATTAAGATAGTCATGTGGTTCCCTCCATTAATGGATAATGAATTTTCCCTAGGCCAATACTGGCGGTTTCAGACATATCATATTCTAAGTAAATCGCTACGATTACATCCTATGGATTCTATGTTTAACTTGTTGAAGACTCTATCTTACTCCTGACTCTCTTTCCGCGACTTTTAGAGCATGATTCTTATGATCTTGTTGAATCCGTTGAAATTTCCTTTTTAACTGAAAGATAGAATTGAACAATGCTTTGAAAAAGTCTAGTTTACTAATTTTAAATTAGAGATTTATAACCGAAGAAAGATCTTAGGCTCATTGATATAATGGGAAATAAATGAGAAAAAATAAATAAATCCCCCAATTATTTAAAAGTTTCCTATATAATAATAGGCAATTGGTTTCACCGACATACAAACAGGGGGTTTTTTTTTGGCAATATTTTTTGGTTGGTTGGGGTTTATCCTTACTGCATATTTTCTGGTATCCGGAATCAACGGGCTCAGAAAAAGAAATGGTAAAGCAAAGAAAAATTTTTTATGGATGGTAATGGGGCTGTTAATTGGGCTGTTTGCATTTGGTAACTCAGGTATCATGGTCTTGTTTGTCCTAGGATTTTTGGCCTTTATCTTTTTTCTGATAGCTGGAATTCTGGCACTATTTAAAAGAAACGGAAAAGCGAAAAAGAGATTTCTTCTCATGCTTGGGGCATTGGTTATCTGGATAGGAAGCGCTGTAATGATTCCGAATGACACGAAAGAGACTAATGTTCAGGCTTCAGAAGCAAAAGTTAAATCAAAGGAAGAAGCTAATAAAAAAGCAGCCGCATTAGCAAAAGCTAAAAAGGAAGCGGAATTAAAAGCAAAAGAAGAGGCTGAACAAAAAGCAAAGCAGGAAGCAGAGGAAAAGACGAAACTAGAGGCAGAAGCTAAAGCCAAGGCAGAAGCAGAGCAACAAGCAAAAGCAGAGGCGGAGCAACAAGCCAAGGTAGAAGCAGAGCAACAAGCAAAAGCAGAGGCGGAGCAACAAGCCAAGGCGGAAGCGGAGCAAAAAGCAAAAGCAGAGGCGGAGGCAAGAGCCAAGGCGGAAGCGGAGCAAAAAGCAAAGGCAGAGACTGAGGCAAAAGCCAAGGCCGAAGCAGCAGCACAAGCGCAAGCCCAGCAGCAGCAAGCAACCTCAACCACAACTTCTGAACAGACATCGTTTGCCAACTGCACCGAATTGAGGAAAGTGTATCCAAACGGGGTTTCTTCCACTCATCCTGCTTATACATCCAAAATGGATCGGGATAACGACAATTATGCTTGTGAAAGAAACTGACATGGAAAGAAGGCGCATATTGTGCGACCTTCTTTTTCTTTCTTTTTAATCGGAAAGTTCGTAATCAAAATAAAGGCAGTTTTTAGAATAAAAGAGTTAGTGTTAAAAACTTAAAACGCTCACAAATATTGTTAGATCAATGTTTGTGGGTCTTTTTTTTTGAAAAAAAGCTGAAAAAGGTTGGTTTTTAATTCACTTCACACAAAGATTTCCGTAGCTTAACGGGGAGTGATAAGTACCACATGATTGGTTTGTCATAAAACATTCACATTTATATAAAGAGCATCCTGTCGGTTTGCTCTCTAAAACTATATATGATCTATGAAAGGAATTTTAGAAGGAAAAGAAGAAAGGCAAGAGCCTCCCTTTAGATTTAAGTAGACTGCCGAGAGCTTTGGAAGGCTTTTAAGTATAAGGGAACCCCACTGCTTTAGCTGTCGGAGTAGTCAGAAGTAACCAATTTAGCCTTTTGTTGAGATCCTTCTTGAACCAATTTATCAATTTGAGTTTGGATGGAAGAAAGATCAGCCTGTAATTGTTTTATCTTTTCCATTATGTTCTTTGGGGGGCAATCTCTCCGCCCTCATTAGAAGGAATAGCTTCTAGTTGTTTTTTTAGGACAGCCCTTTGACCCTCGTAAAATGTCAGAGAGGAATTAACACTTTTTTTGCACTTGCAATAAATATGAAAGCAATCCCCCAAATAATACCTCCTCCAATCATCATAGTCCAATTACCAATAGGGAAGAAAAGCGATAACAAGAATAATAATAATCCACTACCTATGATTAAAAATAAACCTATTGCAAATGCCACCTTTTCAGGTAATGCTTTCACGATAGCCAACATTTTTTCTTCCTCGAATAGAAATTTTGTAAGTTGTCAAAAATGGATCAAACTCCCCACTTGAATTAGTATAAATTATAGATATAACGATAATAAGGGAGTTAAGTCGCATGATTGAAAAGGAAAGAGGTATTAAAGATTTTATTCAATATAAACGTGAAAAATTGATTTTATATTTTGAGACGACTTCACCATTCCAAGTTTTAATTGATGTTTACAATGGTGACCCTGATCCAAAGGATATTGAGGTAATACAAAGCCTAATTAGCAAGAGCAAACTTCCTTTAGGAGTAGTAAATGTACTTATTCATTATGTAATGCTAAGAAATAAATTAAAGCTTAATAGTCTCTATGCAGAAAAAATAGCTACACATTGGTCAAGAAACATAATAGATACAGTAGAAGAAGCTTTAGAAATAGCTAGAGAAATGTATGAAACCTTCAAACCAAAAATTACAGTAGATTTTGAGACACTAAAAAAATCAAATCCTAACGGAAAATATTTTATCCTTGCCTTAACTTATGAACTCATCTCTACATAATTCGATAACCCAAATGGGAAATGATAAATTTAGTGCCAATAAAACTTTGGTCAATATCTCTCCATATTGTGTTTTAATAGAACAAGGCTGGAGGGAGTTTACACGAATCTCAAATTGTGTGTGAGTTCGGGGTATGTTTCGTCATAGAACGTACTGCACCTTATTTTCCATAAACTAGCTTTCATAACGGGGGATTTATTATGTTAATACAATGTACAAAGAAGCTTTTAAACGAGCTCGGGATTAAAGATGAAACTGCGGCGGAGGACAATCCCTTATTTTCTTGGCATGCGCACCTCATTACACTTAATCGTAGAAAAACGGTTGTTTTGGTGAATGATTTAAATAGATATGTGATTGTTTTGTACGGATTGAAAGCGAAAAATTTTGATCAATTTAATGAGTATATATTACAAGGGATTCGTGAAACGCTGCGGGAGGAGGGGGTAAAGGAGGAAATTATTGAAAGATTCCTTTCAGACTCCGGAAAAATCAGTTTTGTAAAAACGAAGAACCGAGTCACTGTGGCAAGGATGAACAAGGCTTGTGATAATGTTTATTTTTATCAAGAATTATTGAATGAAAATTCTATCTATAATACGGAACTAAGTAAAAGGGTCAGTCGCACATTAGTTGGAAATGGAAAAAACGACTATATCCGTCCGTGTGAGGAAATGTATAAAGACATAGAGAATTTTGCGGGTGAACCTATTTTTAGCATGAAGGCGGCTCAATTAAAAGTAAGGCTTAAGCTTGACAAACACAATGTTTGGCGTCAAATTATTGTTCCATTAAATTGGACGTTTCCGAAGCTTCATGAAATTCTCCAAACCGTCTTTGGCTGGAAGGATTGCCATCTTCATGAATTTTATATTTTTGATGAGGTTCCATCTACTGGAATGGAACTTTATCATGATGATGGGTTAAAACCAATTATGAATCTTGTCTGTGATGAAGAGGCGTTTGCATATCCTGGTAAGACTGAAATGAAACTTGAAAAGGACGTCAAGCTATCGGAATTTATCCCAGCTTATAGAAGGTTAAGGTATACATACGATTTTGGTGATAACTGGGAACATGATATTGAAGTGGAGGAAGTATTCGACGATTATGAGGTGAATCATCCTATTTGTCTGGCTGGAGAGGGGAACACTCCTCCAGAGGATGTTGGCGGAGAATACGGTTTTGAGGAATTTCTTGAAATACTCAGCAATCCCAAACATCCGGAGCATAAACACATGACCGCATGGGGAGAAATGAAGGGATACAAGGACATTGATCTTGAAATGGTGAATAGGATTTTAAAGAATAAATAGATGGCGGTTATCCGGCATAACATGGTTTACATGTTGCCTGGCAATGGAATCCTCACAAAGGTTTTTTGGGGCATCCATTGTGGAATCATAAATAAATTGACTGAAATTAAATACAAAGTGTAACCATAGTGCTTTGTGGGGGAGACGTCTCCCATCATGTTCAGCTGTTGGCGCAGCTATGCATGATGAGGGCGTCTATTTCTTTATTCAGATTTTTACTTGTGTGGTCATTATGCATTTTGTTCGATTGACCCTTTTTCCGATACCTGTCTATTATAAAGATATTTGTATGAAAGGAAAAAGGATAATAAATGTTGATATCCTCATAATAGAGAAAAAGAGAAAAGGGGTATGAGAATATGAAAAACGAAGAGATTGTGATTGAGGAATTAAATACGTTATTAAGAGGCACATATATGGGGATTCACGCTTTTGAACATCATATTCAAAAACTGGATGATTCACAAATAAAGCAGATGTTTCAGTCCATGCAGCAAGAGGCCAAACAGAATGCGCAAAAACTCGCCGAACGGATTCAAAATTTAAATGGTGTTCCCGCTGATAGTGAAGGGGGTTCAGGCAAAATGCACAGCTTTATGCATAAGCTTATACTTCCCAACGATACAACAGAAATAATTAAAGATGCTTTAAAAGGTGTGGATCAATACGGTGTTGAATATTCAGAGGAACTAGTAAGGGGGGACCTTGATTCGGAAAGCAAAAAAGTAGTAGAAGAGGTTATCAATACAAGCCGGAGGCAAGCGGAAGAGTTAAGGCAATTACTTCATTGAAATTTATCTATTACCAAATAATTAGATTAGAAGTCTAAAAAGGGGCTTCTATTTTTTACGTTGGAGACATTTAACTTTAACCCCATGAATCATAAGATTCTTTTACCTTATCGTAGTTTATTTCGTATTCGTTGGTGCTTCCCAAAAATACATGAATGAAATGTATATGAGGGAAACTACATGTAGAATGAGTTGTTGGGGGGGGTGGAATGTTACGTACTGACTAAGGATGTGACAAAAAATGGAGGAAACAATATGGAGCGGATTCGCAATCAATTGCTTGAATATGGATGGGACCCAGTCCCTGCTGAATATCTTGCGGCTATTTTGATGATTCTTTTTATTGGGGTTCTCTGTATCGCTGCGAATTTTATCACGAAGAAGGTTGTTTTGAGGGTCATTACTCAAATTATTACAAATAACAAATTTGAGTGGGATGATATGCTGTTAGAAAGGAAGGTATTTCATAGATTATCCCATATTGTTCCGGCCATTATTATTTATTACTTTTCTACCACCTTCCCTGACTTTCAGCATTTGATCAAAAAAGGAGCGATTACCTATCTGATCGTGGTCGGGATTATGGTCATAAATAGCTTTTTAAAAGCTTTTTATGATATCTATCGAACCTTTGATATCTCCAAGATTAAGCCAATCAAGGGATATATTCAGGTGGTCCAAATCATTATTTTCATTCTCGGAGGAATTGTCATTATTGCGAATTGGATGGGCGAGAGTCCGTTCATTCTTCTCAGCGGGATTGGTGCTTTATCAGCTGTTCTTCTGATTGTGTTTAGAGATTCGCTGCTAGGACTTGTAGCGGGTATTCAGTTAGCGGCCAATGATATGGTGCGCGTGGGGGACTGGATTGAAATGCCGAAATATGAAGCAGATGGAGATATTATTGATATCTCTTTGAATACCGTCAAAGTTCAGAACTTTGATAAAACGATTACGACCATTCCAAGTTACGCTCTAATTTCTGACTCTTTCAAAAATTGGAGAGGGATGCAAGCTTCTGGAGGACGACGGATTAAACGATCATTATTTATCGATATCAAAAGTATCACGTTTTGTACCGAAGAAATGATCGAGAAATTCAAAACAATCCACTTTCTTTCCGATTACATCACTTCGAAGGATCATGAAATTGCTGAATACCATGCCAAGAATGATATCAATCGAAATAATCCAGTGAATGGCCGGGCCCTAACCAATATCGGCGTTTTCAGAACCTACATTAACCAGTATATTCACCATCACCCAGGAATCAGTCAGGAAATGACCGTACTCGTAAGACAACTGGCGCCAACTGAACTGGGATTACCACTTGAGATTTATGCCTTTACCAATGATATTCGCTGGCATGTATACGAATCCATCCAATCAGATATCTTTGACCATCTGTTTGCGGTAGTCACACAATTTGGGCTTCATATTTTTCAAAGCCCTTCAGGGAATGATTTTCAAAATATGATGGAGGAAATGGGAGGGAAGGTAAGGCGTAGAGAAACAGAACATTATTCGTAGCACTACCTTATTAAATCTTGTTAAATTATTGTTACGAAAAAGGAAAATATGATAAGGACACTAATACCATTCAATCATGAATTGTGCAGGTGTCCTTTTTTATGTCGAACCGTTCGTGCAGTGAGAGACGATACGTGGACAAAAAGAAAAAGAAAAGAAAAAAGAAAAACAACAACAAGATATTTAACCAATAGAGATAAAAATCCAGACATAGAGAGTCTATTAGTAGAATTATCAGGCTTAAAGGATTTCAACCGTACCATTTTTTGTTTTGTCATAAATACTTCACAACTAGTTGAAAATCATCCTGTCCGTTTTCGTCCTTACTCGATATATAGACGATGAGAGAAATTTTACAAGAAGAAAGGTCAGTGATGGAAGATGGCAAGATATCGAATGGTACGTATTGATTTTTGGAGGAATCCGATGGTTCTAGAAGAGATGACCCCAGAGGATAAGTTATTTTATATCTATCTTCTTACGAATTCAAATACGACTCAAATTGGGATCTATAAGATGACAAAAAAAGAAATGGCTTTTGATCTGGGCTATTCGATTGAGACAGTTCATTGTTAATGGAACGATTTATCGAAGTTTACAAGTTAATCCTTTATAATCCTGACACAAGAGAAATGGCGATTAGAAACTGGGGGAAGTTCAACCTACATAAAGCAGGAAAACCAGTCATGGATTGTATTTTTACCGAATTAAAGGAAGTCGAAGATACCTCCCTGATCCAATTTGTGTCTGAATCCATTCAGAAAAAGGAAATTCATAGTTTATATCAATCTTTTTGTAAGCAAGAAGAGATGTTTATGGACAAGGAAAATAGCACGCTAGAAAAAAATGATACCGATATAGAGCCTGAATGGGATGAGCTTGACGAGGTGAAACCTCCTAGTTCGTCGCTTGGCAGGCAAAAAGAAAAACAACAACAAAAAGCTCTTAACCCAGATAGAGAAAAACATTCCGGCATGGAGGAGCCCTTACAGAAGAATCAAAACGATGTGAAAGAGATTGTGGAGTTTTGGGACGCAAATGGATTTGGTTTTACGAACGTGAATGCGAAACAACAGCTGTTAGCTTGGTTAGATGATTCTCGCTTTGTCCAGCCAAAAGAGTTGATCCTAAAAGCGATGAATATTGCGTGTGCCAATAACAAGCGAACGCTGAACTATATAGTGGGGATTCTTAAGAACTGGGAAAACGAATCGTTACTGACCGCAGAAGAAATTGATTCGTATCAGCAGAACCAAAAGTCCATGGTAATGAATAGACAACCAGTTGCCGGAAGAGATATTCCCAGTGGTTTTGAACTCGACCTTACGCGAGGTGAAGAGTGATGAGTATGGCTGAAAAGGTGTTCTTAGGAAGTTTGATGAAGGCGGAGTATTTACTCAAGGATACTGTGGTTCAACCTGAACAGCTTGAAAGTGCTCGGCATAAAGAAATCATGCGAAGAATGGTAACGTTAAATCGGGCTGGTAAGAATGTTGATTTGCTCACATTAACGACCTTACCCGACCTTGAATCATTAGGTGGAATGTCTTACCTTTCGGAGCTGTTATCGTTTGCGGATCCTGAGAAATTTGACGGAACGGAGAAGCTCATTCTTGACCTGTGGAAGGAACGGGAAAAGAGAAACATCTTAACAGTCGCAGCCATGAATGATTGGGAGATTGCGAAAGTCATTGCCGAGTTGGATAAGATTAACCAAATGAAGATGGAGGATCACACGTCCTTACAACAAGCGTTGTCTAATATCTACGAGGCACCCTGGGAGGATCAACTAACCTTGAAGAGCGTTACAACGGGTATCAAAAAACTCGATGAAGTGACAGGGGGCTTTCAGGGTGGGGAGGTGACGATTCTAGCGGCAAGACCATCAATGGGAAAAACCGACGTGATGCTGCATTTTGCAAAAATGACGGGTTGGGCTGGTTATCTGCCACTTGTATTTTCCCTAGAAATGCCTGAAAAACTGATCACATCCCGGTTAATTGCATCAACAGGGGGCTTTAACCGCGCCAAAATGCGGGATCCGAAAAGAATGCTGACTGAAAAACAAAAGAATAAATGGTCGGATGTGATGGGTGATCTCTCGGAAACCCATATACAAATTTTTGACGGGCCCGGACAAACGATTGCCGAAATGAGAGCGAAAACGAGAAAACTGATGCATCAATTTCCAAATAAGAAACCGATCCTTTTTATTGATTACTTAACTTTGATCCATTCCAGTCAATTCTACGGCGGGAACTCCCATCAACAAGTAACGGAAATATCGAAATCCCTCAAAACAATGGCGAAGGATTTTGATTGCCCCGTCATTTGTTTGGCACAGCTCAAATGATCAGTGGAATCAAGAGCCAATAAACGACCGATGATGTCTGATATTCGGGAATCGGGCAGTGTGGAACAGGATGCAGATGTCATTTTGTTCTTGTATCGTGAAGCGTATTATGACAAAGAATCTGAAGATCCTTCACTCGAAATCATTGTCTCGAAAAACCGAAATGGGCCAGTTGGCACCATCGCCGTGGAATACAACGAGTATACGGGGACGATTGAGGACTTAAAGGAACTGATAGTAGAACTTGAATAATATCAACTGGCCTTTAAGCAGGAAGCCTGCGGAGGAAAAAATTCGAATGACGAGGTGCGATCACATGAATGTGAAAGAACTTTACCAGGATAGTTTAATCTATGAAGAGACCTCATTGGCCCATTATCTCTACCATTTACTAGCTGAGCGGAAAATTTCATTAGATGACAACATTTCCAAAATAGACCTTGATCAAGCCGATCATCAGAAAGTTGCGGAATTGATCCAAACCAATCTGTTAGGTTTTCAGAAGATTTGCATCTATTCACTGAAAATGGACCAGAAAAATTTTGTTTTTATCTTTGCTGCCAGTGAGCAAAAGGCCATCCAATTCTATAATAAAACATTTCAGCAACCCCCACTGAACTGTCACGAATATCCGCTAGATTTCCAGCTTGCCAGAGGCAAAGGGGTGATTTCGTTTCGGGAGATGAGGAAGGAGTTTGAGAGTTTTCCAGCAATTGCTGGGCATTTTAAGAAGTAAAGAGGAAACGGAACAATGTCCTAGCATGCAAATAGTGAAACAGGCGCTGTTCAGACGGTTTGTCAGAAGAAATTTGGTAATATATTACAAGTTTTGTAAGAATCACTCGAAATTTTGTAAAATTACCCTTTGGTTTTGAAAAATAAATCGTTAATTTGTATAATTCCCCTTTGAATTTGTAAAAATCCTGAAATTGTCCAGTTTATCAATTTAGAAGAGGGATAACGTAGGAAGGTGGTTCCAATGAAAAAGAGAATCACGGGTGTGGCGGTTATGGCTGTTACAGCGGTACTGGCCTTTCAGCCGACGGATACTGTGAAAAAAAAGCAGGAGGTAATCCAAAGTACGGAGCTGCTGGAGATAGAGGAGCATTCAAAAGGCCAAGTGCCGGTTACATTAGTCGAAGCCATCGATGGGGATACCATCAAAGTGAGGTTAAACGGAAAAACAGAAACCGTCCGCTATCTACTAGTTGATACTCCGGAATCAAAAAAAGCCGGGGATGTGTGTGCAGCCATTTGCAAAAGATGTTTTCCAAAGGAATAACGAGTTAGTAAAGGGAGGAAGTCTATCGCTGGAGATGGAGGAGGGGAATGCACGGGATACATACGGTAGACTACTTGCTTATGTATATGTAGATGGAAAGTCCATTCAAGAAACTCTGCTAAAAGAAGGATATGCGCGGCTTGCGTATATCATGGATCCCCCATATAAATATCTCCACCTATTTAGAACATATGAGAATCTAGCAAAGACGAGAAGAATAAGAATTTGGAGTAGGAAGGATTATGTGACGAATAGGGGATTTACTGGGTGTGGGTCCTGAGGATGACGGGGAAAGTGGAAACCTTACTTATTTTGATGAAATTTTATTCCAAATTTTCTTAAAAAAAAGTACTTATTTTTGTTATATAATAAAAGTAAGTACTTTTTCCTATAAATGGAGCAATTTTCTTCGTTCTTTTAAACAAATAAAACATTTTTTTATCTGGTAATTTAAGTACGTTAATACAACTGAGGAGAGTATGGCTCCGAAAACCTGTCTTTATTTAACCGTAACATATGCTATTTATAATTATGATGGGAACTTTGAGGGTTACATGATGAACAAAATAAATTTTATGGCGACTGGCAGGATGAGGCGGGTACGGATATAGAAAAAAGTGGACTAATAAAAAGGAAATCTTCTAATATAATCAAAATAATCAGCACTTCAGATACCTGAGGGGCTTTGGAATAAGGAGTGAACCAATATGGGTTTTGGGTTTAGAAAAAGCTTTAAAATAGCGCCAGGAGTTCGTTTTAACGTAAGTAGTCGAGGCGTTGGGGCAAGTGTAGGCGTTAAAGGATTAAGGTACTCTGTGAACTCAAGAGGTCAAAGAAGAACTACAGTATCTTTGCCCGGAACAGGTCTTTCCTACACTTCTACTTCCGGTGGGAGCAACAGTAGAGGGAATAGGAACTATCAAACCTCGTCATATCAGCGGCAGGCGGAATTGAACCGATTACAAAAAGAAAGAGATAAGTTGCAAGAATTGCAACGAAATCGCTTAGAAGTGGATTTGTTTGAAAATAAGCTGAATATGATTAAATCTATCCATAAAGAGTGTGATGATTATCTAGATTGGCAGGACATTAAAAATACTCAACCTCCATACTTAAAAGAGCATCCTGGACCTAGCGAAGAGCAAGCCTTACATGAACTTCAAAATTATAGACCTGGTTTTATGGCTAGGGTTTTGAAACAAGAAGTAAAGCGTGTTGAGGAACTACGAAATAAAGTTTTAGAAGCTCGAAAGAAAGACGAGGAAGAATATCAGGAATGGAGTTCATTAACGGAAACGGCAACTAAAGTATTGAATGGGGATTTAGACACTTATTTTGAAGTGATAAAGGAGTTTGCCCCTTTAGATGATTTAAGTGAGTTTGGAAGCGGTTTTGAATTTTTTCTTGAAGAACCCCATACCATGGAAGTGGAATTTGATGTTCAAACTAAAAATGTTGTTCCGGCAGAAATGAAAACTCTAACCAGTACAGGTAAAGTATCAGTCAAAAATATGCCCATCTCTAAATATTATGATATTCAACAGGATTACGTATGCAGTTGTATTCTTAGAATTGCACGAGATATGTTCGCTCTCTTGCCGTTAGATACGATCATTATTCACGCTTTAGATTCGCAAATGAATACGTCTACTGGTTACCATGAAAAAATCGTGGTATTATCTGTTAAAATTGATAGGACTAAGCTGAATCGATTGAATTTTGATACGATTGATTGCTCAGATTCCATGGTAAACTTCGAACATAAAATGAATTTCCGAAAAACTAAAGGATTCGCGTCAGTTGAAAAGATACAAATGTAACTTCTCACCTTGTTGGTTTTTTGAGTAGTCCTTTTAAATAAGTGCCGGGTGCTATCTAATTATGAGGTGACCCCCAATGTAGAAATGCTAAAATGCACCGGGGGTCAGCCACCAGACTTTTTGTCTATAGTAAGGCACTTTCTACTTCCAACGGTTTGAGTGCATGTGTGTTAGTAACATAGATAAAGGCATCGTATCTTTTTGACATCCTGGATGGAACATAGTTACCGAGATGTTCGTATTTTGGGTTGTATACAACTCCAACCGCACGGTGACCAATGAGGTGGTTAAAAAGTTCTTTGTTTTTGTCGTTGAAAATTAATATTTTATCAGACGATCCTGCCTTATACATCAAGTCTTCCCAACTGCCTGCTTCCCCTGGCGGTGTGATCATGATTTTAAAATCATCTCCCCATCGGTCAGCTGCAATGACAGAGCCCCGATTTGTCCCAAAGCCTACGATATATACTTGTTCATTCCCTTCTTGTTCTCTTAGAATTTGGCCAACATTGACCATTCCTTCGTCTGCCATATCCGTTCCTCGGGCATCACCTATATGGGTATTGTGCTCCCAGACAATTCCTTTTGCCTTGTTAGAAAAGAAAGCCATGATTCGATTAAGAGCTTCAACCATATGACGGTCACGAATATTCCACGACTCGGTATCGTCAACCATCATTGTACGGTAGTAGTTCTCCGCGTTAGCTGTAATGAGCGCGTTCACCTCAAGATTTAATCCGCTCTCTTCATTTTCGTAATGGGTATTTCTCTTTAAGCAGATTTCGGTTAAAAGCTTTACCACTTCATTTCGACAATCTTCATTGTAAAAAGCAGCGGAGACTCCATATTTCTCAGGCTGGCGATTAAACGGCTCGAAACAGGCAAATGCTTTTCGAGCTGCCTCAAGTTCGGGTGACTTTGATTTTTTTAGATAACGGAGGATTTCGTCCATCGACTCCCATAGACTATAAACGCCAATTCCATAAAAACCAACCTTCTTATCATGTGGCTGCGATTGATTATATTGCTTCAGCCATTCAATAAAGTCAATGATTTCCTCGTTGGCCCACATCCATGTTGGCCAGCGGTTAAAGGCCTGAATCACATCGCGGGCATGGGGATTTTTACGATCCCACCCTTTGATGTACTGATTCACTTGCTGACATGCCGGCCAATCTCCTTCAACTGCGATGAACGTATAACCTTTCTCTTTGATGAGCCGTTTAGAAAGTTCCGTTCGGATCTTATAAAATTCCGAGGTGCCATGTGAAGATTCCCCAAGTAAAACAAACTTCTGCTGATGAATTTCTTGTATTACAACATTTAAATCATTAGGGTTCGTAAACGGTACTGCATAATCCCGTATCGCCTCAACAAACACTTTCTCCATTATTCACCCTCCGAAAATAACCAATTTTACCTATAGGATGCTAAAATCCAGAGTATTCATACATCGGTGAAATACGGAGGCAATTCTTTGAGGGAAAGGATTGTTCTATTTTAATTAAAATAAAAGCGAGAGCTGTGTGTAAAAAGCTAACAACAATCCCACTGGCAAACTGCTAGTGGAATTTCTTGTTTTACTAGATACTGTTTTCGAAGGCCGCAATTTTGGCTCGGACAAATTCGGGAACTGGGCGGGCGGACTTCGTTTCTGGGTTATAACTAACATAGATAATTTCCGCTAAAAGGATAGGATCGTCTTCACCATCCCTTGTAATCATGCAATTCATCATCATACTAGTGTTGCCAATCTTGGACATTTTGCACCAAATGTTAAGCCAGTCATTTAAGTGCGCAGATTTCTTATATTCCAAGGTCGATTTCGCTAAAACAAAATCAAACTCTCCGCCTTCTATATCCAATTTTAATCCCTCTTGAAAATATTCCGTCACTGCGACATCAATATAGGTAAGGTAATGGGCATTAAAAACAATCTTTTGTCCGTCAATTTCCGAGTACCGAACCTTTAGCCGGTGCGAAAAGTGATAATCGTGGTTCATTTCTGTCTTCCCCTCCACTAAATTTCCGTAATTTATTTAATAATTCGATTTATTTAGTGGAAAACCCTTTAAAAAAATGGAAGGGATCCATGAAGCTTCTTGAAAGAGGCAGTGGGACCACGGAGGTCAATAGTTTAAATAAAGAAGCGAAAAGGTACGTTCGGTATAATGAATTTAATAATGAGAGAAAAATAGATTTTTACGATCCTGGTTTGTCATACGACTACTTACCGCACGAGCTCGATATCGCAAGGAGCTTGGATAAGAATAAGATAATCGAAGTGGCTCTATCATTTAAAGAGCCAAAGACACTATAACAAGCAGCTTAGAAGCTTGATCAGAATAATGTTAATTGGCTTTGGATTGACACCCGAATAAGGCTGTTCCGGTAAAACCGCAAACCCAAAGGCACCTCCGTCTCCCTTGGTCTTCAGACTGTCATCGTCCAGTGGGCGTTCCATCCTATCTAACTGGGCAACTGTCGTCAACAAAACGGGCAAGGGTTTATTGGCACTTTAGAGCTGTTGCTTAAGGAAGGTAACCATACAAGTCCAGTTAAGGAGGCTGTAAAAGAAATTAAGGAAAATAACAAAGATTGTTGAAGAGGAATTATTGTGATTTTTCTTCATAGTTTGCACCTACAAACGGCACTCAGTAAAGGGTGCTATTTTTAATATGTTTTTGTAGGATTTTTACAGAAATTTGTCGAATATTTGCAGTAACAAAATTTTCATAACATCAATTATAAGAACAGAATAAAGAATATACTTTATGACAAATTTTGCAAAGAAATTAGGCTTCTATTATTGGGTAAATCTGAGGTGATTATTATGCCATACTAATAAGAGCTGATATTCAGGAAAATAGATATTAAATTAACTGGTGTGTTTATCAATTGCTAAAAGTTCTGGAACATTACTTTAGAGACAATCTCTGATGACGAGGAAGGTGTTGACCTTTGGATCGGTAAAAAGGATGGTACATATGAGGGTCAGCAATGCAAGGGGATAAATAGTGCAAATGAAACATGGAGTTATGGTGCTCTGGTGCTCTGAACTCGAAAGGGATACTAAGTAATTGGAGGTCGCAATCAGATAGAGGAAATAATATCTCTTTTCCCCTGTCATCACCTATAAATTTACATATTTGGAAAATATACAAAAGGGCTAGAACTTCCATTAAAAATCCCAAGTTGTTCGAGCATCAGATTAAAGGGTCTGATACTAAATTTATTAAATTCCCAAGTAGAAATAGGAAGATAGGGATTCTTAGGACATTATTATTTTTTAAGTATATAATTCTTTATGTGTGTTATTAGTTAAAAGATTCCTCACATACTAGATTAGTGGATTAAAAGGATAAGCATTCTAATGGAAAAAATGAGAGGTAAAAAAAATGGATACAAATAAAGAAATTAATGAAGAAAAAGACGAAAGAATTGCACAGCTAGAAAGACAGTTAAGAGAATTAAATGAAGCACAACAGCAAATTGCTGCAACTATTGCGGTAAAACATAACTCAAGAGCTTTATCTCGACCGAAAGGAATATTTAAGTCTTTCTTAAAATCTGCTGGATTGAAGATTATTTTGGCCATGGTCATCCTTATTTTTTTAGTCGTCATGACTTCAGCAGGAATTCGGCTATTTGCGGGGGGTACCTTTAAACAAGAGTCTGTCACGTTTGTTGAACATGTTCAAGAGCTAGCCACATTGGCAACAGCTGAAGCTCATATGAAAACGGTTCTACACGAAGAGGATAATAAGAAGATTCTCTGGTCTATTAATCTACCAGGAACAAAGCGAGAACTACTTTTAGTTGTACCTGCCACGGTTATTGCTGGTGTTGATTTGAAAGGGATTACTTCTGAGGACATGGTTATTAATGAAAAAACTAAAGAAATAGATATTTCCCTTCCTCATGCAAAGCTCATCCAGGAACCATCCTTACAGATGGATAAAATCCAAGCCGTTGACAATAGTGGGATTTTCCGTGGTGATGTTAAATGGGATGAGGGGTTTGACCTGACCGCTAAGGCACAAGAGCAAATCCGTCAAGAAGCCATCTCTGCTGGTTTATTAGTTACTGCAGAGAAAAATGCAGAAAAAGCGTTAAAGGAATTTTTTAAGAATATTGGTTATACAGTAAATGTCACGTTTAACTAATAAACGGCCTACCTATGCTACTTTGGACAGACCTGTTCTAATCTACTAATCATTTGAGTGATTTCATGTTAAAAAATCTATTTAAGAAGAAAACTCAAATCTAGACGAATGATCCTCATCTAATATAGATGTAATCGACGAGATTCTAAAAAATGAATAACAAGTTTATTGGCAAAGTAGAAAGATTGATGAATAGACTGATAACGATGAGTATATATGAGAGACTTAATAAAGGAGAAACTGTTGATAAGGCTCAGCTGGCATATATAGATACTTCCGAGAAGAGTATGCGGTTTATAGTCAAATTTTTAAACCAACAGGACTTTTGAAAGAGAAAGAGTTTATAACAATAAATATAGATACAAGTTTTTCTGGAGACTGATTTACGATAACGGCAAGTACTATGTGATAGAGGTTTGGGAGGGAAATGGAAATGATTGATAAAGAAAAGAAAGATAAACAACAAACAAACTATGTACAACACTTTTCAACAAGAATTCCGTGGAAGGATAACGATTATACTGGGCGTATTGACAATAATCCCAGGTATAATGTTGCTGCTCAAGTAATCCCAAACATAGCATCGACACGGGACCTGAAGTTTGAGGAAACGAATAAAGGTAAAAGTTACGAACAAGTAGGGTCAGTAAGAATGCAAAGCTGGATTACAGAGAACGCTGCGTTCATGAGTGATACCAAGCTTGAACTTAAAATGAACCATCCATATAAAAAAGGAAATGCTAAGTTCAAGCATTTTGAAGAAACAACTTTTGAGATAGACCCCTATTCATTCTTATTGCGCCCCTTTTCATGGACACTAAAGGATAATGCCAATGAGAAACAAAAGTATTACAATTTTTATTTTGACTTAGAAAAAACAGAACAAATGCTGAACTGGTCAAGTTCTTGGGTATCGCATGGAGAATCTCAAAAAGGGATTTTCGATTACTTCTTTTCTGGAATTAAACCCCAAAATTCATTGATATTTCCATATTACAAACAAGTTCCGTTTATCGATGATAATCGGCGTGTAATTGCAGGAATAGGAAATATAGTATTAAAAGTAGAAATTCATGAGTATGAGTCTGATGGAAGCAGCGACGAAAAAAACTACATTTGGGAGACAAATGCAGCTCATTCAATAAGAGTAGATGGTAAAGATGGCTTTTTAATGCCATATCTTGAAATTTCCGAGTATGCAAAAAAGCATCCCGATTTTGATGTAGCGAGTGTCACATTGTTTGAACCAGCCGGTTTTAGATCGGAATTTTCATATGCAGCTGAATGGGTCAGCTACGATGCGGCTATTGATGTGCTAAATCAAGCCAAAACTGTAATGAAAAATATAGCTAAACTCAAGCTAAAAGAAGCCAATCATGAATGGGTTAATGTTCAACTTGAATATATTGATAATCAATTAAAAAGCGTTTGGAATCAACGTGGTATATTCCCAGGATTAGGTTCGATTTTATCAGCTTTAGGTGTTAGCAATGGTTTCGATGTTGCTAAACATGTTGATACTTCTGAAAACGACCTGATTTCTGAATTGAAGTTATACTTTTCAGGTGATAAAGAAACAGGGAACGAAAAATTGGATGACAGCTTAGCTGACAAAGAGGATGAGTTTTCTGGTTTACTAAGAGATGAAAACAAAACTCGATTCTTTGAACTTTTGTCTCGATTGAATCTTTCTGTTGAACAAGCTATTTATGCTTGGAGTAACCTGAAAAATTATGCATCTGAAATTATTGAAAACCCATACCGGTTATACGAACTTACAAGAATAGAAAAGGACATTCATCAAGTTACTATTTCTCAAATCGACAATGCAATTTTTGTGAATCCGTTGGTGGAAAATAAGTTTCCGCTTAAGAAACCAACCAAAATGAGAAATGAAAGTGATAAACGCCGATTTAGAGCTATGGTGATATTTGTTTTAGTTCAAGCCGCAAATCAAGGCAATACTTTACTCAGCTATGATCAAATTGTTGAAGCAATTAACAAATTACCATTAGATAAAAAAACGGATTTCCAAACAGAAAAGATTGAAGGTGTTCTAGAGTTCTTGCAGGAAGGTAATTTGCACGTTGATGTGGAAAATCATTACATCAAACTGAAAGAATATCAAGATTATAAACAATTGGTAGTCGATATAGTAAATAGCCGTTTAGGAACTAGTTTATCAAGTGAACAAAATTGGAGAGAAATTATTGATGACCAATTTGGAGAACTTCAAGAAAATAATGAAGAAAACGATGAACTGGCTCGTGATGAAAAGGCGACAGCGTTAAAGGTTCTTGAATCATCTAAAATATCAGTCTTATTGGGGAGAGCTGGGACGGGTAAAACATCAGCATTGGGAATTTTTGCTTCTTCAAAAAAAAATAAGGCTGGTGGAGTATTAGCATTGACTCCTACTGGGAAGGCAAGAGTTCAACTTGAGAATTCATTTAAGAAGAATAGTGTTGAGGCTGAGTTTATAACTGTGGCACAATTTTTAATTCGTTCTAAAGGTTTCAGTTGGAACACAATGGCTTATAAGATGCCTAGTCAACCTAGTTCGAGTATTGCCAAAACAGTTATTATAGATGAAAGTTCGATGCTAACTGAAGATATGTTTGCTGGCATTCTAAAACTTGTTGATTCTCATGCAGAGAGAATTATCTTTATAGGAGATCCCAATCAATTACCACCTATAGGAGCAGGGCGCCCATTTGTCGATTTGATAAATTATTTAGAGATTAAACATCCTGATAAGGTCGCAGAGTTAAAAACTGAGATGAGACAGGGTTCAGGTGGTGATGATTTATCATTTGCTCAAATATTCTCTAATTCGGATTCGGTCGATAAAGATGTAATTTACCGTATTCAAAATAATGAAACAGATGAACGTCTTAAATATATTCAATACACCGATTTAGATGAGTTAGAAAAAGTGTTCTTTGAAGAATTAGTGGAAATTGCAAATATGACAAATAAAGACGATATTGATGGTTTCAACAAAAGTTTGGGAGCTACTGTAGGCAAATATATAATTTATCCAACAAGTAAACATATAGAAGATTGGCAAATTCTATCTCCAACTAAATTTATTGGTGCAGGAAGCTATTATTTGAATAATCACCTTCACCAAAAATATCGTCAAGACATAGTCCAGAAATGGAATGCATATCCATGGTCAAATAACAGTCCTCAATCTGTTCAAAATATCGTTTACGGAGATAAAGTCATATCTAATGTAAATAGTGAGAAGGATTACTGGGATGGTTCATCGGGGAAAGCATATATTGCAAATGGTGAAATTGGTATTATGGCGGATTACCCAAGCCACTATGGCAAAAATGATAAGAATACTAGTTGGTATAAATTCCGTTTTGGCTCATTTGAAGGAAAAGTATTTTCATATACTAAAGCTGATTTTGGTGGTGATAATAGTGATTCTAAGTTAGAACTTGCTTATGCTCTTACAGTTCACAAATCACAAGGTTCTAGCTTTGGAAAAACCATAGTAGTCATAAATGGTAAAAGTTCATTTGTTACTAAAGAACTTTTGTATACTGCATTTTCTCGTCAAAAAGAAAAACTAATTATATTAAGTGATTTATCAATTCAAGAATTAGTTCAGTATTCGAATGATTGGTATTCGGATACCAAACAACGATATACGGACTTATTTGTAGTTCCAAACATCATTGAGATAGAGTCTAGTAATCAAAAACGGTACTTTGAAGAAAAATTGATCCATAAAACGATTCGTGGTGAAATGGTTAGATCAAAGTCCGAAGTAATTGTGGCTAACATTCTCGATAAGATGAAAATTGAGTATTTCTATGAAGAACCATTAAATGTTAGTGGTAAAACCTATATTCCTGATTTTACTCTACGCTACCAAGGCAAAACTGCTTATTTAGAGCATCTTGGAATGCTAAGAGAAAAATCATATAAAAAGCGTTGGGACGAGAAAAGAGCAAATTATGAAAGGGTGGGAATTTCAGAAACTCTTGGAAATTTGATAATTACCGAGGATGGATTAGATGGAAGTTTGGATGCAACATTAATAGAGAGTAAAATTCAAGCATGGATAATAAATAGTTGATTTATTCCCATCAACCAACATACAAAATCAGATAACTCACTAAATTCCCTCATATCTGTTATATAATTCGAACTAGATCTATGCGGAGTGTGTAGCACAACTTGTAAGGAATTAACACTAAAGAGTCGTATTCCTTGAAGGAATCGGCTCTTTTTACTATCTAATAATATTCTTGTGGAACAATTTTGTGTAACAAGATTCTTCGGGTTGTGACAGGCACCGCAAAATTAAGGAATTAAGAGATTATACAAAACAGTAATAGTCAGTTAACAAGTTTCCGTGAACCCTCAACAGTCATTTTATGTTAGGGATAATCATGTGCTAATAAATATACTAAAAAAAAGGATGAATAATTATTACTGGGCAGTCTCATTATATGAGGCTGTTCTTTTGAGTGTAAAAGAAAATTGTAGCGGGAGAGGAATTCTTAAAACAAGTTGCAAATTTAATTAACGCAGACCGCGTGAATGAAATATTACCTATCTTTAAACGAATTGAATCCCATGAATCAATCAAATGAGTTTTACAATCACTTAATAATGTATTAAGAAAATAAAATGTTTATTTTTATCTCTAGTGTTAAAATAAGGTATAATTATTAAATATTTTACAAAAGCATTAAAACCCTTACTTGTAATATAGGAGAATAATTTTAAAGGAAATTCATCACAAAAAGTGTTAGCATTTTGTGATGAACGAGATTAGAAAAAATATCATAATGAAATGATCTGTCGATTTCAATTTCACTCGAGACAAATGAATTGCTTGAAAAATTCCTATGGCGAACAAGTGAAGAAGCAATTGCCGAATCCAGACAAAATATTAAAGAAGAAATGGCAGATATTTTAATCTATCTTGTGCAGCTTGCAGATAAGATGGAGATTAATCTTGAAGTGGAAGTCTTAAACAAACTGGTTAAAAACGCTATTAATACCCAGTGAACAAAAGTGAGGAAACGCTCAAGGCTATAAAGGCTACAGTAGTAAATCCGATGTTATTCCTGATTATACATATCAAAATAAAAAGCTACAGGCGGGTTTTTCTGATGTAATTCATTATGTTGATAATAAAAACACTGAACAATCAACAATGGAAATACAAAATGAGTGTATCGTTCAAATGATAAATGAGAGGTAAATTAAAATACTATGGAATTGTATAAAATTAATACTTTAAGTCTAATACAAATCTTCCTAAGATCAACTACATCTAACAGTATCGTTTTAGAGTTGAATAGAGACAACTTAATTTATTTTATTTATAGAGATTTCTATGAAGGAAACACAAAGGTGGTTATTCTAAAGGAAGAATGGATTTCTCTCGAAAAGCGGGTAGATTGGATTCGAAAATACCTTTTAATAAAGAAGGATTTTCGAATTAATAGAAAAACGATAAACGAATGGGTTCAACAGAACGAGACATTCGAAATAGATGAATCTTTTGAACTCGACGTAATTGACCTGTCAATTGAAAACAAAAAGGATTTTAAAGCACTACTATATGGATCTGATAAAAATAAAAAAATGAAATGTATTGTTGAGGATTATCTAAGTGGGAAATTTGTAATCTATCCAATTGCAAATTCAAAGATTAATCAAACTTATCGGAAGATTATTGATAGAGGTTTGTTTAAAAAGAACAAAACAAAAAAAATTGCGGTTATTAGTCCGTTCACTTATGGAAAATCTGTATTAATTAATAGTATGCTGCAACTAGATTTGTTACAAGAAGATATTTTAGTGAAAACGGCTAAAATCACAACGATTACACATAATGAAGATTATTGGTTGATGAAGGAAAATTCAATGTTCTTTATAGAAAAATATACAGATGAGTCGAATTTTAAAGAAAGAATAGGCTATTTAAGTACATTGAATGAAGAAGAGAGCAACATAGTAGATACGACAATAAATAATTCTCAATTAAAACAAATTACTTTTGTGGATACACCTGGATTGTTTGGAAAAAACTCAGAACATGATGAGATTACAGAAGGTATCATAAAAAATTTGGATTATATTATGTACTTGCTAAATCCAACCCAACTTGGTTTCGAGCCGTATACTAAAAAAATTGTAGAATGGCAACAAAAATATCAAAAACCTTGTATTTTCGTTATGAATAAAATGGATTTAGTCAAAAATTTGAAAGACAGAACTAATTTACATGAAGAGTTTACTAAAACCTTAGGTCAGAAAGTTCAGCATAATGGAATTTTTTATGTTTCTGCTTACTCAGCATTAAAGGCACGTCTATACAAAAAGAACAAAATCGATTTACTTACTTTAAAAAAAGACCCTCTTATATTTGTGACAGATGGACAGTGGGTCATTAATGGCCGTAACTTTAATGAAGAACACGTTGATATTCTTGAAGAGGCAAGTGGCATTTTACAACTTGAAACATTTATTAAATCGATTTAATGGAGGAAGTGTATATGCGATTACATATTTATTCTTTACAAGAAGAGACATATAATAGTTTCTTATCTTTTATGGATCAGAGTCTTCCGTTTGAAGCCTACTGGTTTCCACTAAATGAAGACGGAATGGTAGAAGATATTCCTCACTTTTCAATTTTCTTGTTAAGCATTCAAAATGCAAACAGTATTTGGTTAAAGCAACATATAGAGCAACTTAAAATTATGGGAGCTCATGACCGTAATTTTTATTTTGTCTTGCATAATAAAGAAGCTGCACCACGACCATCAGATATCGCGGTAGTTGTAGAGGATTTACGTAAAAGTTTGTCAGAAACCCTTCTAAATCCAATGATTGATCAAATTTCAATACGCGCATATGAAGCATTTGTACAAGGTAACTCTCGCTTTTTGTATTTCGATGACACATTACATGAACATCGAACAATCAAACAACTCGAAAAAGGGAATGCAAATGACTATTTATGTTTCCAACATTACATCGGAAAAAAACAAGTGGAAATGGTATTAGAAGAATGGTCAAAAAGCCCGTTTTTACTGTTCTGGAAAAACAGTAATGTAAAAACACTACTTTTCTATGATGTACCAGATGTTGTTGTAAGTAGTTTAAGTGAGCAATTCAACTTTCAAGTAATTACTGCAAATAATAAGGAAGAGTTTCTTAAACTACAACAAGATAAAGAAATCATATCAATGACAACAGATGATTATCCTGAAGGATTTGATTTACCACCTAATCAATTCCTCTTAAGTAAATCGTTTTGTGGATCGAAAAGTAACAAACTGTATTTTAATGAAGAAGTATATGAATTAGCAAAATTACCTGTTCCTAAAATTATTGAAAAAGATTTAGTGTTCCTAGATACAAAAGGGTACCCAAAACCAAAGAGTAAAATAATAGATTGGAATTTAGAAATTGCTAAATTATCAGGTTTAAATACTGTTATAAAGAGAGTAGGGGAGTGTATTCAATGATTGAATCAACAAGGATAAGATTTGAGAAAACAAATGAATATGTTCAAAATACTTTGGCTTCAGCCAATCTATCAGAAGAAGTTTTAAAGTCTACAGAAATTGAATCAAGCTTAGAGCGATTAAATAATGGAATTTTTAAAATTGCGGTGGTTGCTCCATTTAGTGCTGGTAAATCAACATTTATTAACAGTTTATTAGGATTCGATCTGCTTTCTACGAGTATTTTAGTAGAGACAGCAGCCATTACAACTGTTAAATATGGTGAAACACCTCGTGCTGAAATCAAATACCATGATGGATCTCAAGTAGCCATCGAAGGTAATCAAGATGATTTATTTGGGTTTAAAGCTGAAATCAAACGGTACACAGCTGTAAACCGTTCTGATGAAGAATTTGAAGTTGAAAAGTCTATTGCAAGTGTAGATGTATTTTGGCCAATTGATTTATGTAAAAATGGCGTGGAAATCGTGGATACACCGGGATTATTTGCTCATTACGAGGCACACAGTGGCATTACATTTGGGATATTAAAATCTGTTAATGCAGTTATTTTTATCATTGATCCAACAACTGTAGGAGAAATCAATTTTATGAAAGTTATCCGAGAATATGTTGATAATGCTAAGCGAACGACATTAGATAATTCGGATAAGCATATTTTCTTTGCAGTAAATAAAATTGACCAATATCCTGAGGCAGAAGTTGAAAAGGCTTATCAAGAATTAAAAAAAGTGCTGGATGGTGTTGTAATGGCACCGAAAATTTTTAAAGTCTCCTCTTATTTTGGATTGGTTACAAAAATGTATGAACAGGGCTTTATCAATATTAACGATATTCGCCGTGATGAAACAATCAAGTTTGTTGATGATGAAGGATTCCCAGTTGCAGGTCGTGCAATACAAGAAACAGACATTGCAACCATCCGAAATATTAGTAACATTCAAACCATCTATGATAGTTTAGGCATTTATTTTGAAGAAAAAAATGGCTATTTAATTCGTGAAGTATTTCAAAAACTCAATCGTGCTATTGAACTTGAATTAGAGGCAATTTTTAGAATAATTGAAATTCAACAAAAGAAGCACAATGAAGATAGTAGTGTATTAAAAGAAAAAGCGGATAATCTTACTAAAGTATTTACAACGGAAATTACAAAACTTCGTATGAATATTGAAGAATTAGTAGAAGACCGTGTAAATGATGCAAGTAGTAAAAGATCGATTATGTATAAGCTTCGTAGGTTATATAATTCAGATATTCTTGATATGGTTGAAACATTAAATAGTGAGTTAAAAAAAGAATGGCGTAGTAGTAAACGTCAAATTAAACAAAATAATGCAGAAGAAATTATAGACAAATTTTTTAACTTAACAGATTTAAAAATTGAAAACATGAAACTCCAAACAAATCAAACAAGCTTCAACATCATTTCAAAAGAAATCGAAAAAATTGTATCCGCGTGTGAAGAATTAGTCCATCAAATGGAACAAAGTTTTAACCGTTTATTTGAAACTGAATTAGGCATTTCTCAATCAAGCAATTCATTCTTTGATTTCGAAGAATTGTTAGAGGAATTAAAACAAGAAATTGAAAAACTGTATAAAGGTAATGCAGCTTCTGAAATAAAAGAGGATATTGAAAAAAACCTTAGCACATTAAAAGGTAAAAATACAACTAGCCGGCGAGCTCCAGGAATATTTAATAGAATAAAAAGTTGGTTTAAGAAAGAAGAACGTATATCAGAATTTAATCTTACTGATTTTGTAGCTGATATTGAAATAGAAGTAAATCTTGCTTTAGAAGAATTAGAAGCAGAATTAGAGGCTACATTACGTCAAATGTCAGCAAAGTTGTCTAATAAACTTGATTTTATAATTCCAGAAATTATCGAAGAACATTTACTAGAAGTTAGAATTAAAAATTATAAAGATTGGCAACAAAATCAATTAAATGTTCTTGGGATTGAACAAAAACTCAGCAAGGAACATTATGAAATGTTTCTTAGTGAATTAAATGACAAGCAACAGGCACTTAACAACTTCTTACGAGAAAACCATACAATATACGATGAAATCAATAATTTAAAAGAAGTGGAGCTGGTTGGATGAATTTCCAAAAGTATGAACGAGAAATGAAAGATTTCTTAAATGAAAATTATCAAAATTTAAAACGGGTAAAAATTGCAAATTCAGAGTTTGCCCTCAAAGAATTATTAAAAACTGAACAAGCTGATATTAATAATTATGCTAGAAGTATTGTACGTAAAATAATTAGCGATGTTCGTAAAAGTTTTGTCGCAGCATACGATGCGGAAAAAGGTTATGAAATAGGTGAAAAATACAAATTGTTAGTAAAAGCACCAGAATTTAATCAAATTGAAGTAAATTTTGTAAAAGAAGTACCTATGAACGAACAGGTAAAGTCAATTGAAACTAACCAACAAACCTTAAAGAAACAGGCAACACAAAAATTTAAATTAAAATCTCCTGCAAATCAATATCGTGCTAGAAATTTAGCTATTGGATCTGGAACTGCTACAGCTTTTATTGGACTGCCTACTGCAAGGTTATTAATGCCAGCTACGTTTGGAACTTCGTTATTGGGAATTGGTTTCTCTGCAATTGTAGTAGCGGGAATAGTATATACATTTATAAAATATTGGGATGAAAGTGGACATCAACAAACAAGTTATGTGCCACTGCAAGAAAAACAAGTAAATATTCAAAAAACAAATTCTTCAGCAACAGTAAAGAAAACAATTGATCAAGCTTCGATGAGTCAATTACTCGAGCTTCGAAAAGCAGAGGTACAAAGAGTTTTACTAAAAACGATTCAAGATGCCAAAGAAAAGTACGAGCAATTACAAGACCAAGTTCAAACAGTCTAAATTAAGCAGGTGGAATCATGTTGAATCGTAGTGATATTGAAAAAATTCAATTAGGTCATCAACAGCTATATAAACGACCTTTAAAAAGTAAAATAGAGGGATCCTCCTCTGAAAAGAGTGTTGTACCATATTGCTATGCAATTAAAGAAATATTTGTTAAGCAAGATGAGGATTCTTCCGTTACAACACAACTTCAAGAAAGTGCAAAGGCTTTAGCAAAGGCTCTATACCATGTTAAGGGACGTACTATTTTTACTATTATTGGAAAAGGAAACGGTCAAATTTCTTTGATGGTTGTAAATACTCAATCTGATGATCAAGTTGGGAGTTTAAAATCTACTTTGTTAGGTTCTATTGGTTTAGAAAAACAAGCTACACAACACAATAAGTGGAGGCGATATGCAGCCATTACGTATACACCTGCGCTTGATGATGAAGAAGAACATCCTTATATTAGTGTACTAGATGGATTTTTAAAAGCAAATACGAATAAGCCTTTTGAAATTAAAATAGTAATTCAGCCTACGAATACAGATGAAACGTTGTTGAAATTATCATCTATGTACGAAAAGGCCTATCCTCTTCAAAAAGTACAGAAGTCGAATTCGACTTCCGAGGGTGTTCAAGTACAAGAAGGGGAAAATATTGCAAACACGGAATCTGCCATTTTAGTTTCTCGTAATAATTCAACGAACAAGAGTAATACCAAAAGTAGCGATAGTTCATCAGACGAATCATTTGAATTTGCAAGCTATGCTGTTGAAAAATATTGTGAACACCTACAGTTTTTAATCGATCGTCAAATGTTTGCTAACACAATTGGACAGTTCCAAGTAGCAATATATATTGGAGCAAATGATGATACTGTGTTAACAAATCTTCAAAATAGTATTCAACAATCAAGTTTTGAACGAAAATATGGGGAACCTGCTAAATTACAGTATCATCCAAGTTTGCAAGCTTATTTTGAACAGGCTGCCTTCCCAGCAGATCAAAATGACTTGTCGGTTTTTTTAGGATATGCTTCGCCATTAACTAATGTTTTAACTTCAAGAGAAGTAGCGCGCTTAATTCAATTTCCAAGTGAATCCTATGATGGGTATGAAGTTAAAAAACAAAATGACTTTGAAGTGGCAACATTACAGTATGCTACAACAGATGCCAGGTGGCAAATGGGTAAACAATTTGTACGAAATGTGTTGTCTAATACGGATGTGATTTACCCATATAAAAATTTACGTCAACATTGTTTAATTAGTGGGATTACCGGAAGTGGTAAAACGAATACAGTTATGTCGTTATTAAAACATAGCCCTGTCCCATATTTAATTATTGAACCGACAAAACAAGAATATCGCCACTTGCTAAGTAATGATGATGAAATCAAAGTGTACACACCAGGGAATGAAAGGCTTTCACCTATCCGTTTGAATCCATTTTACTTCCCACCAGGTATTTCGGTTATGAGCCATATTGATTCATTAAAAGCTGTATTTATGTCTGCTTTTTCCATGTATGCTTCCATGCCGAATATACTTGAACAATGTTTATATTCGATTTATCAAAAAGTTGGCTGGGATTTAAATGCTTCTATTAATGTGTTTGCCACAGAAGAACTTACATATGAGCATTTTCCAACACTTACAATTTTATATGAAGAAATTGATGAGTATTTAGATAACTCAGGTTATGCAGAAGAACAAAAATCAAATATCCGTGCTGCCCTGTTAACACGTATTAAAAGCTTGATGACAGGAAGCAAGGGAAAATTATTAAATACGAAGGAAACAATTGATTTTTCGGAGCTACTTCAATTAAAAACAGTGATTGAATTAGAGGAAATTGCGGATGAGGACGACAAAGCACTAATTATGGGGCTATTCTTCATTCGTTTATCCGAGCAGTTTAAAATTGAGGCGGAGTCTACTCTAGATGCAGACTTAAAACACTTTACAATTATTGAAGAAGCGCATCGATTATTTAAAAATCATAGTGACAATCAAAATCCTGAAATTGCGAATACAAAAGGAAAAGCAGTTGAATTCTTCTGTAATATTTTAAGTGAAATTCGCTCAAAAGGTGAAGGTATTATTATTGTCGACCAAGTACCAACTAAGTTAGCACCTGATGCGTTAAAAAATACAGATTCCAAAATTATTCACCGCTTAGTGTCTCAGGATGACGCTGAATACGTTGCACAAGCTCTGGCTATCATTAAAGAGGAAGATTTACTATTCTTATCTCAACTTAAACGAGGAGAAGCTTTATTCTTTACAAGTGGCATGTATAAGGCAGGTCATGTACTCATTAACCATGCTAAGGAATATCTAAATTATGTTTCGTTTGATCAATTAAGAGGATATGTTTCTTCATATAATACATTTGTGCAAAATGAAGAACGTATTCATCCAATTGCTGAATACGTTCTATATCAAAATGATAGTTTAGTTGAATATATGTTACGCCGATTTAGAAAATTTTATCACAATGCATTATATGGTGATACGAATCGCTTAAATCATATTGTTAAAGCATTTACGAATGATTTATTAAGATATACAGTTAAATTTGGATATATCATTCCACCACAACAAGAAAATGAGTTCTTAGTTACACTATCGAAAGGGTTATTAGCTAAATATCTACAGGAAAAGGTTTACTTCGCAAATTACAACCATGTTAAAGAAGAAGTTAAATATTACATGGGAATTATATTATTAAATATAGACTATACATGGTCATTAAAAGAATTAGAAGTATTCCACAAGCAACGAGAAAACCGTATATATCCTTTACTTAATGTAGCTATTGAAAACGTACTGTTTAATGAACCTAGATTTAAATGGATGGAAACAACACGTAAAGCTATTGATGGTGAGATCATTTATTTATCCAAGTTTATGGAACTAAGTGGTTTATTAGATGTTATTAATCTTGATATTGAGGCAATTGAGAATGCTAAAAATATATATGAAAAAACAAAAGATATACTAGTTAATGAGTTCATAGAATGGCATTGGAATAAACAAACAAAAGCTTTAATACTACGAACAGTAGCTCATATCTTTGGTAATACTCAAAAACCTTTGTTACAACAAATTGAAATTTGGCTAGAAAGGGATGCTATAGAATGGAAATCATCTCAACAGTTGCTGCAAATGCAGCTGCTGCACTAGAATCGGTTGCTGCTGATTCTACAGCATTAGAAGCAACAAAACCCATTATTAATGAAGGTGTTTATACTAATTTAGAAAATACAATAGCTATGGATTCAAGTATAGAACAAATAAAATTAGAAGCTGTTAAAATAAAACCAAATGAAGTTGTTATCGACGAAGGAACAAAATATAAAACCTTAGAAGAGGCAAAAAATGCTAGTGCGGAAGAAATCCAAATTTATAAAGAAGCTAGTTTAAAAGAAGAGACTGTCAATAATCGTGAAGCATTAATCCGCACAGACATTGATTATGAAGCGAATGATCAATTCGGAAGAACAAATTTAGAACGTATGGAACAAGGACTTGCTCCATTAGTCGACGGGCAACCCATTGAATTACATCATATCGGTCAAGAAATGGATTCCCCATTAGCAGAATTAACACGAACAGAACACCGTGGAGAAGGGAATTACACAGTGTTACATGATGTTGCTAAAGAAAGTGAAATCAATCGTACACTGTTTAACTTAGAAAAAGAAGGACATTGGAAAGCACGTGCTGAACAAATGAAAGTAGCTGGAGGTATATGATGAGTTTAAAAATATTATTTGAAAACAAGAAAGTCCTTTCAACAGGAGGCGTAGATATCCAAACAGTTGAACAAGCTGAAATGGAATTAGCATTTAAAATACCTTCTGATTATAAGGAATTATTATTGCAGTATGGAGCGCTTGCGGTTGGAACTCATGAAATTGCTGCACTAGGTGTTGCGGGTTACTTAAATGTAGTAGAATTAACAAAACAAGAGCGTGCATTAGCCAGTAATCAACTAGATAATCATATTGTTATCGAAAACTTAGCTACAGAAGGACTATTAATTGTGCTTGATGAAGAGGGACAAGTATACGAATATCAGAATAATACTCTTGAAAAAATTTATTCAAATTTTAAAGCTTACTTACAAGAAGAAGTTCTTTAATGTGTAACGAATAGGTGCTGTCCAGAAGGCCAGTGAAAGCAGAAGTAACAATTAGCTTAACGTAAGGTGTCCATTATAATATTGTTATCAAAATATTTCATAAATACCTATTGATTGGAGGGATAAATCATGTTCAACAAATTTAAAAACAAACTTACTGATATTTCCACAAACGGGTTGCCGATTCAGATTACAGCAATGATGCTGGAGCGGTTAATTAAAATGAAATCCGATGAGCAGAATGTTAAAGTGGAAATAACATCTGAGCATCTAATACTTCATGGAACAACAGAGGTAAAAAAAATGATCTTGAAAAAAAACGTTTCATTTACAATCATATTAAAACCAGTTCAGTTAGAAAAAAGAATGATTGTATTTGAGTTAGTCGAAATTAAGCCGGTGGATATGAATTTCATTAACAGTAAGATTTTTAACAGACCGCCATTTTTAGAATATACGAATCGGACGATTAAAATTGATTTTAACGCATGGGATATCGTCAAAAAAGTACCTGTGGGTAATATTAAATCGTATAAGATGGTAGATGGTATAATAAATATAAAATTATCTCTATGATAAATAGCCAAGAACTTTGGGTTATTTTTTAATCGAACGTGCGAATTTCACCGTATTCGGCGTTCCAACTAATCCAATTTATTAAATTCTTTGGACTTTTGTGAAGCATGTTTATTTACAATCAAATTATATTATTTTTGCATTACCGGAGTTCATTAACTTTTCCTTTATTATTGATGAGTGGATCCCGAAGGACTTTATACAAAAAAGAAGTTTAGTAGACAGCTAAGAGACTTTGGGAACAGTTAATAAAAGAATTTGATTTTAAGGGTTCTCACCGAACTGTTAGAAATTATGTTTTAAACAGGAAGAAAGAGTTGTTAAACGAATCTAATCAATCAGCTTTACCACTTGTTTCAAAACCTGGGTCAGCACTGGCGGATTTTGGAGAGGCGCCGTTTAATATCAAGGAGAGAACATCGTTCCACCCCATCTGATTCTACCCTTATAGTAATGCCTTTTATATTCAAGTGTTCCAATCTCAAAAAAGAGAGTGTGCTCTAGAAGTATTGAAGCGTATTTTTCATCTTATGGAAGATTCCTAAGTCCATAAGATTTGATAATCTTTCCCCAGTCGTTAAGAAAGTATTGCCAAATGGGGAACAGCAATTAAAACAAGTGCCAGTGCGTTGTGATCCAAAAAGTTGACAATATAATTCGGTTGTTTGGAAAGGAATCAGTGAAATTCAGACTGGTTCCTTTTCTTCTTCTCATCTTTTTTCAGTGTCTCAGAACCCCGGGAGCCTGTCAAGGAGAGAACTTGACAGGCTCCCGGGGTTCTGGGAATTGGTCTGTAAGATGCAAAGGGAAAGACTAGCCATGTAAGCTGTCTCTTAACACGCCGCTGCATATTGTTTAGCTGTTCTGTAATCTAAGACCTCTTGAATTCGATCATTATTATAATAGTCTATATACATGAATAATCTTTTTAGCTTCTTCTATAACTTTTACTACTTTTAGATCTTTACGCTTTGCTTTTAGAAATGAGAAAATGCTTTTCTGGACATACTTGGATTGAGGTAATGTTCAACGATTAATTCTTTCCATCTGTTTGACCGATAGGGCATCCCTTGGTCAGAATGAAGAATGAGCCCTTTCTCTTTCTTTCTAGTTTCTAATGCATTGATAAGCGTATCCTCTACTAGTTTAACGTAATGTATTTCAGATAATCGTTATCCTAGAATATAATTATCATGTAAATACATTAAGGCCGAAAGGTATAGTTTTGAATTTCCAATTGGAACTTCTGTTACATTTGTAACCCAATTTTCGCTTGTTTTAGTAGTAGAAAAAACTCTTTTTAATAGGTTTTTATAGATATGACCAGCTGAAGATACTTAATGACTTTGACCATTGATTGATTTTCTTTTCTCTTTACGTGCTTGATTTTTTAATCCCAGCTCACTCATTAATCTTCTTACTATTTTTTCACTTATCGGAAGGTTATACTTATCTCTTAATTCGGCATTTATTTTGCGATAACCATAATTCTTTTGGTGTTGATGATAAATTATTGTAATAAACTCTTTTTCTTTAATTGATTCTTTTTTCAATTCTTAAACAAACTGGTTAAGAACCAGATTAAATACCCAGTGAACAGACGTGAGGAAACAATTAAATGATTATTTATAATGAAACCTCATCAAACTTTTTAAACCATATTTATGAAAATAAAATTGGTTACGTTCTCAAAAAAAACGTGCTAGCAAAAATGAACAAAGTCGTTTCAGGTAGTGAATTGAGATCTTGGGAAAACTCACTTCCTCAAATGGCTAAGGTTGTAAGGGATGCCGATTTAAAAGAAGATACTCATGTTCTATTAGAATATAAGCTGCCCTCATCTGAAAAAAGAATTGACTTTCTGGTAGCAGGAGAAGACGAGCAGGGTAAAAAAAATGCCGTCATTATTGAGTTGAAACAGTGGCAGAAAGCAAAAGTGTCTGAAGGCGATGGTATTGTTCGGACCTTTTTAGGCGGAAGGGAACGAGAAACAGTTCATCCAGCCTATCAAGCATCTTCGTATAAGAGATATCTGCAAAATTTCAACGAGTCATTATACAGTGACTCAACATCGATTCAACTACACTCTTGTGCCTATTTACATAATTATATTATGGCTAGATAGCATGTAATGGCCCTAGTTACTAATTTACAGATGATGCAAGACCTACATATCCTTTTATCTTTCCTAGTCCAATTTCATAATAGTCTCAAAGGATTTCCAATAATAGGATATATGATAATGAAATAATCCAAATATGGGACTTTCTTTTGAATTTAAAACATTTATTAACATTTTTGTATTACAATATAATCATAATATTTTATTTAGAATGGGTGATTATTGTTGTTTTCATTGTTTGAAAATTTATTCTCTAGAGCAAATGAATTAGGAGTTAGTAAGTTTACTAGTTACTTTTTATTATTTCAATTCCTCCTTTTTCTAGTTTTAATCCTTTTTCAAATTTATCGAATAAATAAAGAAATAAGGATTATGAAAACTGTTAAATTTGAACTAGACCAAATCCAAAAGACATCAACAAGTGAAGCATATGAAATTGACCGCCAGATAAACGCTCTCTTTGCAACGGTTAAGAAATCAAGATTCAAGATGCTTTGGGAACGCTACTATAATCGTGTCTCTGAAAAGAAAGAGGACGAACGTATAAAAGTAGAACCATTTTTTGGTTATGATATTATGCATTATCATATGGGATACCGTTCATTAATGGATGTTGGTGCCGGAATTAGTGTAAGTATTGGTGTATTAGGAACATTTATCGGCTTATCGATGGGATTATCTGACCTTCAAATTGGCAATACCGAAGCATTGCGTACAGGTATTGGAGGATTATTGAATGGTATGAAAGTTGCTTTCTATACTTCAGTTTGGGGTGTTACCTTATCACTTATTTGGACCTTGATTGATCGGATTATAAGCGGACAATTAGATCGAAGTATTGATTGGCATGCCGAAAAAATGGATTATCTATTAAGTACTGATGATGAAGAGTTGTTTTTAAATCGACTAGAGAAAATTACCAGGAGTCAATCGGATCAGCTAAAAACTTTACTAACGGATTCATTAGAAAGAGTAATGCAGCCTGTAGTTATGACAATTCGTGAATCGAATGGAAATGTCAGTCAAGCTTTTTCGCAACTACATGACCAATTTTCAAGATTACAAAATGGTGTTGAGAACCAATCCAAACTCTTAGAAAATCAGCTTGAATTGACCAAAACCAATAGTCATGATATTTCCGACAGATTGGTCCAACAGATTACGGGGGACACACAGGAGTCTATTTCAGAATTTAGCTCCCTTATAAGGGATTCACAAAGCTTACAATCACAAATGGTCCAAACAATTAACCAGGTTGTGGACAATTTTGCTTCAACTCAAACTAGTCAATCCAACACACTTGAACGGACAGAACGACTTTTTGAAACATTTGAGCAGATGACGACAGAAATGAATCAAATGAGAAGTAGCTATGCGGAAGCCTCAAATTTTATGGGAGATTTATCAACCACATTCCAAAATGTTCAACAACTTACTCAAGCACAGCTTCCTGTTCAGCAGCAAGTTATGCAAAGTAATCAATCATTAGCTGAAAAATATGACGGCTTAACTGAAAGGTTCATAGAATTCAATGCAAATGTGGAAAGAAAATACGAAGGATTATTAGAGGAAGTTCTAACCATATCTAAAGGGCTAACTTCTACATTCCAACAAATGACTAATAAGTTTAGTGATTCCTTAACGATTCAGTCAAGCATGTTGAAGGAATCCGATACACTTCTCCAAAATGTAAAAGGCGTGGTTGAGTATATCACTCCAATCGCCCCTGAACTCAAGGATGTAATAGGCAATATCTATATTCTTAAAGATCAGCTAGTAATCATGCAGCAACTACAGAACGAACTACTTCCAGAATTGGTTGGAATGAACGAACAAACAAATGAGGTTGTTAAAGGAGCCTTAACCACCACAAGAAGTTATATGAGTGACATGAGAGACCAATTAGAGGTCATGAAATTAAATTGGCATACGACAAGAGACCAGTTCGAACAAACAAGAGAAACACTTCAAATATCGGTTAAAGATTTCTCTGAAAATATTGATAATGGTTTAGCAAAAACTTACCAGCACTTTGACGAAACCTTAACAAATGCTGTGAAACAAGTCAGTCAGTTGGTTTACCAGTTTAGTGACCTTCAGAAGGATTTTGTAGATACATTAGAAGATTTAACCGAAGAAATGAGTAGAACGAAAGCTGTGAATGCCAAATGAGAAATCGGAAGAGGGAAGAAGTAAATTATTGGATGTCTTATGCGGATTTAATGAGTGCAATGCTAATGGTTTTCGCACTTTTGTTAACAGTGGTTATCCTGGACTATAAGGAACTTCTAGATAAAAAAGAAAAGGAAATCAAACAAGTAGTATCGGTCAAAACTGAGATTATTAAAGCGTTAACAGAGGAATTTAAAGAATCTAATATGTCTATTGAGATTGACCAACAGACAGGTGCCATTCGGTTTCCTGGAAGTGTACTTTTTTCAACTGACTCTTCTGAAATTGCACCACAAGGGAAAGAGTTCTTAAATGCTTTTATTCCAAAATACTTAGATATTCTTTTGCAAGATCGTTTTAAGACTGAAATTTCATCTATAATTATTGAAGGCCATACAGACAATAAAGGTACGTATATTCATAATATGAAGTTATCACAGGATCGAGCATTTTCTGTATTAAATTATATTTATAGTGATGAAATCCCGGCTTTCCCTGTAAAGGATTTATCTCTAAGCTATATTACTGCAAATGGCCGAAGTTTTAATCAGCCATTAAAGAATGAAAAAGGGGAATATGATCCCGATCGTTCTCGCCGTGTAGAATTTTTATTCCGTTTGAAGGATGATGAAGCAATAAAAGCGATACAAGAGTTGGTGGAAGAATGAAATACGAATACCAACCTACTATGCTTAAATCATGGCTTCGTGATAATAGTGATATAAAAATTAATGTCACTATAGAAAATATTAACGTTAAATATAAAGGTGAACTAGAAAAGTTAAAAGAAAACTTTAAAGTTGTAAAGCATTTTCCGAAGGAGAGTTTTGCAAAATGGGCCAATGGACTCACTAGAAGACAGAAATTATTGTTGCCCAACCTTTATCAGCGAGATTTAAACCTAGGAATTAAAGAGAATCTCCTTCAGGTAATACACACAAACGTAAGGAGTGAAAAGAGGCTTTTTAGAGTATTAGTGGATTCTTTATATCAATCGTGTGATTTAGATGAATTGTGGAAATTAGTTAAATACTCGTATGAAGCACATCAAGAGAAGCTGCAAAAAAGATTCACAGATGAACAAGCAAATAAGTGGAAATCGTTCTTGCAATGTGAAGAACCTGTGCATCATTTGGCAGTTCAGGCCTATGAAAGTGAAGATGACTTTTTACTGGAGTTAGAGAGTTTTTATTTAACGGATAACTTTCCACTTTATCGGCTAGTACTCATGGACGTTTTCTCCTTTGCCGATGAAAATTTTTTTATGAATGAGAAAAACCTATACAAAAAGTATTTTAAATCCGCCACAAATGAAGAACAACAAAAAATGGCCGAGGGTTTAATCAAGAATTGCAAGCTAAACAATGTGAAGGACCTGGGTAAGTTAATTTACGAGAGGTTAAAAACCTATAGACGTAAGCCAATGTTATGGAATAAAGTCGGAGAAGACGAAAAGAAACGGTTTGCCAACTGGATTTTAAAACTGGAAATTAAAGACTTCTTTGGTAACGTAAATACGAACCATGAACGTTATCAATATTGGAAGAAGTTTATTGTCAATTTAGAAGATGCAGTTGTAACGGATAACCGATCCACTCTAATTATGTATTTTCCCGATGTGGTGGTAATGGAAGTATTGGGTACTGGTGCTGTTTATGTCTATAGAAATTCCGATTTTAATCGATACTTTCAAAAGAAAATTGACACTATGTTAGCTGAAAAGGAAAAATATCAAAATTCTTATTATGTACCGAGAGAAGTAAAACGAAGTGAACTAATGGACAAATATCGGACTGTAAAAGGGGGGTGGCTAACTCACACAGGAGATTGGCAATTCAAGTTTGATAATTGGCTTCATTCGCACCTTGGTTGGGAGGTAAATGAACATGCTCTTCTTCAAAAAGAAGCAGAAAGAGATGAAGGTTTTATTGACTCCTAAGGAAACAGGAGTTGAAATCGAACTTAAATTATTAGAGGGGAAAGGGGAAACGACCCTTTCTCTTCCTTTAAATAAAACACAAATTGAAGAATTATATAAAGTTCCTGGGTTTCTTCAATACGTTGCATGGGAAGAACTTTACGAAAGTGAATTATTAGAGGAAAACACATTAAAATATGAAAATTATTATCAATTACTCGCGGATGAAAACGGAATTGATATTTTACAAGAATTAGGACTACCGATACAAGAAATGAAGGTTAATGGTGAACTCTTCCTAAAATCTCTGCCACAAGATGCTGAATTAAAACTTGAATTAAAAAGTACTGAAGGGAAACTTCTTGACCGTGTTGGTAAGCAAAAAGGGGCACTTTTTCAATGGGATAATAATTTACTTTTACTACCTGAATTTGTTTATTCTCTGAAAAAAGCATTAAATAATAAATATGAAAATGGGTATCAAAAAGTAGGTGTTTGTCAGCAGTTGGCTATGGAAGCAGGAATTAGACTTGAGAACTTCCTAGAAAAAGAGTCCTACCATGTAGTAGATCATTATGACTTAGATATAAAGGTCCATAGCCACGACCATATCGAACTTATGGCAAAAGGGATGGATCCATTTGAAACTGAACATCTAAATCAACCATCGATAGTTAGCAGCATGAAGGATGGGTTCAAAAGAGTGCGTTTTGTAAAAACAAATGATGTAAAAGAAGACTTACAAAATATATTTACAAAAAAACATATTACAGGTGAAGATGTACCTGTGTTCTTAGAAAATCCATCAGCTATTCTACCAGAACATGATTATATAATTGACCTTGAATCATTTTCAGAAAGAGTCCGTGGGCTGATCCCAATTGAAAAAGTACGACCTACCTTTAGCGAAGGTACCGGAATTATGTGGTTTAATGAGGAAGGGAGGCAATTAGGCGGTTACAATCCCGAGTTTCTAATTGAGTTAATGGAAAAGTATCCAAATCAGCAATATGTTGAACATGAAGGCAAGTGGATTTACCTCGACCCAACACTCAGGAAAAAACTATTAGATTTACCAGTTGATGAAGAAAATAAGATAAAGCAGCACTATGCACTTGATATAAAAGACAATGAAGATATACTAGACTTTGTTATTGGAAAAGACAACGATCCAACAATTCATACCTATCTAATCCCCTCCACATTAAAGGCAGATTTGTTTGAACACCAAATAGAAGGATTTCAATGGCTCTGTCATTTAGGAGAACAAGGAATAGGCGGATTGTTAGCAGATGATATGGGCTTAGGTAAAACCATTCAAGTAATTACGTTTTTACTACATCAGAAGCAAAAACAAATGCTAAAACCAACATTAATCGTATTGCCAATTGCCTTAATTGAAAATTGGGTAGAAGAAATACACAGGTTTGCACCGGATTTAGCTGGGAGTTTATATATCCATAAAGGCAGCAGTCGTTTAAAATCATCTGAAATGATATCACAATATGACCTTGTTTTTACAAGCTACGATACCATGAAAATAGATCAATTACTTTTAGGAAAGATAAAATTTTGTTCCCTCATTTGTGATGAAGCCCAAAATGCTAAGTCACATAGTAGTCAGCGTTCTCGGGCATTGCGAGCAATGCAAGCAGATTTCCGATTAGCTATGACAGGGACACCAGTTGAAAACAGTTTAGAAGAATTATGGTCGATTATGGACTTTGTTCAACCAGGAGAATTAGGTTCATTAAGAGAATTTAGAACAAGGTTTATTCAGTCCAGTGATTATGACGGCCTTTTGGAGAAAATTCGTCCATTTTATTTAAGAAGGACCAAAAAAGAGGTCTTAGATGACAGGCTTCCTACTAAGCATGCAGATAAGGTACTAAAAGTGGAAGTCTCCTCCACTCAAAGAACTCTTGCGGCATCGATGCTCCAGACAAAAGAAACGGGTCAGGTAGCTATACTCAATATGTTAATGAGATTAAGGCAACTTTATGGGCATCCAGGTGTTATCATTCCGCAATATGAAACCTTACCAGCACATGAAGTACCAAAGCTCGAAAAGTTATTGGAAATAATTGATGAGGTAAAAAGTAATAATGAGAAAATCCTTATCTTTACTGAATTTAGGAAGCTTCATTCGATATTAAAACGCCTTTTCATGCAAAGATATGGAATATCTGTACCAGTAATTGACGGTAATACAAATAATCGTCAATCAGTAGTTAATTTGTTTAATACCACACCTGGTTTCGGCATCTTGCTTCTATCCCAAAAAGCAGCTGGGGTTGGCTTGACCATTACGAGTGCTAACCATGTGGTTCATTATACGCGCTGGTGGAATCCTGCAGTTGAAAATCAAGCAACTGACCGTGCATATCGGATCGGACAACAAAAAGATGTTTATGTCTACCAAATTATAACAACCGATCATATTAATTTTCCACAAGGAACTGTCGAGGAACTAATGCACGAGTTACTCGAGACGAAAAGGGAACTAGCAGAAAATGTGATAGTTCCATTTAATATGAGTGATATGCAAAAAGAAATAGTTGAGAAATTAGCAGTACAGAAGGTGATGAACTAATCTAGTTGATCACGAGTATAGACAAATCACAACAAGTCCATACTAATGCAATTATCTAGCCTTTATCATGGATTGAAATTAGATTTTAGTAGTCACTGGGTGCATTTCTACCGATTGTTATTATCATACAGTAAATGTTAAAATCACTATTTTCTCTATCTATTTGAGCAGCTTCTCATGGATATGACAGACGTAAACGCCCCAGACCTAGGAACACAGGTAGATAACTTAACCGTGCTTTTTTAGGAAACTATTTAATAACTTGTTTAAAGTTCCTGATTTTTCAGGAGCTTCTTTCGTATTTTGTTATTAAGTTTAATTGTTACTTAAAGTATAGAATTCTTTAAATTCTTTAGTAATAGAAGTATGAACCCAAACTTTGGTTTCTTTTTTTTGGGGAGACGGATGGTAACAATAAAGCTCCTTTTTCTTTTGATGCTTTTTTTGGCGGGAGTAAAGTGCAATTTTCTTTTTAACTGGAATATTATTTAAGATTTCTAGTTTTCGATTATTTAAAACTACATCATCTTTAACAGACCAAGCAGTCAAATCCAAGGGAAAGTCTTTATATTAGGCAAAGGCGGATGCAGAAGCGATGACATTTTTGGATCTTTAAGAAGAGTGGAGTAAGTTCGAATTGCTTCATCAGAATTACCACAACGATAGTTAAAAAGATTATAGATCCTTAAAATTCCTTGCATTCCAGGATTGATCATAGAAATGATTTCTATTATGGATTCCATAGTAGGGTCCATTTTCAACTTATTTGTTTCTGTAAAATCTTCTCCAGCTTCACATCGGTGAAGAAAAGAATTCCAATCTTTATCATTTGCTAACCGTGAGCTACCTGGGTTAAGCATTACTACAAGTCCAATTGGTTTCCTAGAACTCCCTATATGTAAGTATGAGTCTGTTCGGAAAATTTTTGTGTCAAAGGCATGAAAGGTTCCATATGCTTCTATGTTCATTACTAATCCCCTCTTAATTAATGGTATAATCTTCCTAGGTGAATTATACCAAGATTTAACCATGTTTGAATACTTGTATTTGTAACCTTGTTATAATTGCATTGTATAATAAAAAAATGGTTTTACGATATATGAACAATTAAGGGGAAGTAAGTTTAAATGGATAGGTTTTAAACTATGCAATCTTTAGAATCGCTAAAAAGAATTTTTAAGATACCAGACTCTCAAAAAGAATATGCATGACAAAAAAGGTAATTAAAGTTTGTAATCATCCTTTTATCGACGGTAATTTTCGTATGTCAAGTTTATTTTAAATTAAACCTCAAGGGTCAGACCCCCGACATACAAATGCTTTAGCGCGCCTAGGGTCTAACATCGGTTGACAAAAAAAGGGCAATATTTACTGCTTTTGTTTCTGCTTGGAAGCAGATTAGCTGCAAGAATGAGAAAATATACTTTAGTAAAATACTTTTAGGAGTTGAAACCCTGGGCAAGTATTCTCCATTATTAAATTATTTAAGTAGTCATGATGAAAATCGTATTAAATTAACATTTAACCAACTTGAAACAATTATTTCGGATAAATTGCCGCCATCTGCATCTAAATATAGAGAATTTTGGTCAAATGGCGGTCATAGTCATGCAAGTTCTTGGATCGATGCGAATTGGAGAGTTGAACATGTGGTATTAGGAGAATATATTGTGTTCGAAAAATAAATGTTAAAATAATTTTTAATATTTGTGTATCCACTTAAACAGAAAGATGGTGCAGCAATTGATAGCAGAAATACATAATAAAATTGCGGAAAATGGCAGCAATTTGACTGATCGATTGGAGGATAAATTAACTGGAGACTTCTTTGGCACTTTGCGGTATTTGCCATTTGAAATTGGTATGAAATCAGTTCTTTCGTCAGTTAAGTTTGAAAATGACAAGGTCAATCAAAAATGGAATGGCAAAATTCAGGTTGAAAAGGGCTATATGCAAGATATGGAGTTTTGGTATCGGCATACTGAAGGAGAAATAGATTTATTGCTTCCATTATCCAATGTAGTTATTGGCATTGAAGTTAAATATTTAAGTGGTATTTCTTCAGAAGATGACACACTTGATAACATTATTGATTACCAGGAAAGCTGTAATCAGTTAGCTCGTTATTCCAGACTGATGAAAGATATTGCTAATGGTAAAACACCTTATTTAATTTTTCTAGCCCCTTTTAAAATGATGCAGGAAGTTGAGAAAACGCTTCGAAATCGTTCGATTATTGCTCCTGCTGTTAATTTAGGTTTTTTATGTTGGGAGGATATTCTTGATTCACTAGGTGAAATTGATTTATCACAACTTGAGACAGGACAAAAGATGGTTGTTCAAGATTTACAATCCCTTCTTATGAAAAAGAGACTCATGAGATACAAGGGGGTTTCAAAAGATATTATAGAAAAGGCAGTAACGAATGAGGCCTATATTTTTCAAAATGGTCAAAAAACCATAAAAGCCTTGAATTGGCCTAATAAACTATTAACGGAGGATGATTTTTATGTCTTTAGTAAAGAGTAATCTTGGTCAAAATATCTCTACTGCTGTTGACGTTTTAATAGAAACATATAAAAATCTAGACAGCTTATTTGTAGAGTTGGATCGAATTGGGGAGGAAGAAGGCTTTTTAACACTTACCCCAAAATTTATGCGATGGAAATCAGATACTGATCCAGGTGGATGGTTGACGAGTAATTTCATTAAGCTGTATCAATTAGAAAAAGACCGAGAATTCCCCAATGACCTAGGCTTGAAATCTGGTTCGTTATTTGGAGTAGAGGTCGATTTACTAACAAATGAGTATCCTGTTATTTCACTTATAAGGTACACATTTGATTATTCAAACTGGACAAGATTGCCGTCAACATCAGATCACTGGATTTTCTTCGGACCATTTAGATACGATAACTTTTTTAAAATTTATCAAGAAGAGGGTCTTTGGATAAGCGAGCCTTTCGAAAAAGCCAAAAAACGCTATTGGGGAATACAAAAGGCAGTTGCACGCGAGATCCCGCTAATAGAAATCAAAACACCTGAGTCAATTCGGACAAAGATTTTTCAGGAAATAGATCAATTACCGATATAATTTGAAAGTTTATAGGAATACATATGGGTTAGAATCTATTTTCTCACTCTGAAACACTTTATGATGTAATAATGCATCTAACTCGTCATGACCCTGATGAACCAAGGCTTCTGAAACTAATAAAAAAGAAAAAAGTGCCATACACTATCCGATTACCGGATTGTGTATGGCATTTTAATTTCATAAACTTTTTCCCTTTTTCAAATCAATTAAGGGATTCCTGCAAAGAGAATAACTTAAGCAGCTGGAGCAAGAAGGAATACATAACTAAATCATCAAATAGCCTAAAGTTACTTTAAGATCCATAAATAAATTAAAATGTTTATTTTTATCTCTAGTGTTAAAATAAGGGTATTATTATAAAATATTTTACAAAAGTAATGATACCCTTACTTGCAATATAGGAGAGATAGAAAATGAAGAAAATCCAACAAAAAGTGTTAGCATTCCGTGATGAGCGAGATTGGAAAAAGTATCACAATGAAAAGGATCTGGCCATTTCAATTTCTCTCGAGGCAAATGAATTGCTTGAAAACTTCCAATGGCGAACAAGTGAAGAAGCTGTTGCTGAATCCAAACAAAATATAAAAGAAGAAATGGCAGATATTTTAATCTATCTTGTGCAGCTTGCTGATAAGATGGAGATTAATCTTGAGGAGGAAGTCTTAAACAAACTGGATAAAAACGCGATTAAATACCCAGTGAACAAAAGTGAGGAAAACGTTAAATGATTATTTATAATGAAACCTCATCAAACTTTTTAAACCATATTTATGAAAATAAAATTGGTTACGTTCTCAAAAAAAACGTGCTAGCAAAAATGAACAAAGTCGTTTCAGGTAGTGAATTGAGATCTTGGGAAAACTCACTTCCTCAAATGGCTAAGGTTGTAAGGGATGCCGATTTAAAAGAAGATACTCATGTTCTATTAGAATATAAGCTGCCCTCATCTGAAAAAAGAATTGACTTTCTGGTAGCAGGAGAAGACGAGCAGGGTAAAAAAAATGCCGTCATTATTGAGTTGAAACAGTGGCAGAAAGCAAAAGTGTCTGAAGGAGATGGTATTGTTCGGACATTTTTAGGCGGAAGGGAACGAGAAACAGTTCATCCTGCCTATCAAGCATCATCGTATAAGAGATACTTGCAAAATTTCAACGAGTCTTTATACAGTGACTCAACATCGATTCAACTCCACTCTTGTGCCTATTTACATAATTATATTATGGCTAATATTGGGGAGCCGCTGCTGGATAAGCGTTACAGCAGTTATCTACAGGAATCACCTGTGTACTTCCAATTCAATGATCGGGACTTGGCAAGGAATATCCGGAAATTGGTTTCAAAAGGGAAAGGGAGGGAAATTGCGGATACCATTGAAAATGGCAAAATTAGACCCTCAAAAAAATTGGTTGAAACAGTCGGATCATTAATTGAAGGCAATGAAGAGTTTGTTTTACTTGATGAACAAAAGGTTGCCTATGAAAAAGTAGTAAGCAAATATAACCAATTCAAAGCACAGACAGACCAAAAGCATGTCATTATTATAAAAGGCGGCCCAGGTACAGGTAAATCTGTCATTGGGTTAAACTTAATGAGTTATATGCTAAAGTCGAAAGCATATGTGGAATATATAACGCCTAACCAGGCATTTAGGGAAGTACTCCGTAAAAAGTTAATTGGAACTTCAGGTCATGGAGAAGTTAGAGATTTATTTAAAGGATCTGCTTCTTATGTACATACACCTGAAAATTATTTTGATGTCCTTATTTGTGACGAAGCCCATCGACTAAAGGAGCAAGGGCACATGAAAAAGAAGATTGAAGGAGAAAATCAAGTAACACAAATCATTCGATCTTCGAGGGTTAGCGTGTTCTTTGTTGATGATCTTCAAAAAATCTCTAAAAAAGATATTGGAAGTGTTAAAGAGGTAGAAAAAGAAGCGGCAAGATTTGGAGCAGCTATACATACGGTTGAGCTTGAATCACAATACCGCTGCTCTGGGTCAGGAAATTACATCGCCTGGCTGGATAGTTTACTTAATAATGCCCAAGAAACATTTAAGCTAGAAGGAGATTTTGATTTTAAACTAGTTTCCAGTCCTCAACAATTGAAAGAAGAAATTATTGATAAACGTGGAGGCCGATTATTAGCAGGTTATGCATGGGATTGGACAAAAACTATTGTGGATGGAAAGCTTGCTGATGATGTTGTCATTGAGGAACATAATTTTGCTTTGCCGTGGAATGATCCCAATAGAATAGACTGGGCGATCCATCCAGAATGTTCAAACCAAATCGGATGTATTCATACAGTGCAAGGACTGGAAATGGATTATGTTGGAGTGATTATTGGAAAGGATTTAGGATTTGATGAAGAAACCAATAAGCTCATTGTTAGAAGAGATGAGTTTAAGGATAAGGGAGCAAAACCTGCGAAACCGAAAAGAGGCCAGATTGACCCACTCGTTGAACTTGTTCGGAATACATATAAAACGCTGATGACCAGAGGGATGAAGGGTTGTTATGTTTATTGTTGTGATAAGGGGTTGGAAAGATATATCTTAGAGCTTAGTAGGTAGGAGGAAATTTTGAAGTAAATTAGTTAAACCATAAATTATTTGCTTGAGGCAAATTGTACTTCTGAATGTGCCTTTATTAGTGGCTAACTCATATCAATAAAGGCGTTATTTTGTGTGATTATGCAAAATTTCTATAAAAATTGTATTCTGTTTGTATAGTAGTGATATGCTGTAATTATATAATCAATAGGATTATTAAAAGAATTGATACATTATATTAGCCTTGAAGGATGTATTTGGTTATTAAAAGAAAAATGTGATTTAAATGTATTTCACTAGGTTATTATTGGAAATTAGGGGGATATAAAATGTTAGGCTTGAATTTAAGAAGTGAATTTCGAAATCGAATTCTTAAGGGTACTGCAATTGATTTTAATAAAGAAGTAACAAAAAGTGCTGAAGAATTTTTAGAAATGACATACATTGGTACAAACCGATTACATCAAGAGATGCAGCACCATTCTTTCATCATTACCAAACGGAAAAAGAATATCGCAAAAGGATCGATTTTTCCGATAAGGGTGCTAAGAAATTATGGGACTATGATGAAAAGGGTGTTAGTAAATTGATTGCCACCATGCCCATGACCAAATGGAGTGGCAGCTCAAAAGGATTAATTTTATTTGAAAATGATGCCTTTATGTTAAACTTTGATATTTCTAAAGAAGATGAAGAAACTCTTTACAACTGGACGAAAGAAATATGTGAATACCGCCTGCATTATCACTTTGAGCGGAAGGCAAGAAACAATCATTAAATAATTAATTATTATTTATAGACCTTGTAGTATTAAAGTTATAGAGAATTTTTTATACATAATCCACCCGATGATTAATAAGGGTGGATTATTGTTTTATAGGGATATATGGTGTGCAGATAATTGTATTCTTGCGTAAGAAATGCCGCTGTATATGATTTTCTCAGATGAATTTATATTTACAATTCCTACTGTACAACGTCTAAATTCTTGGACTGTGGATGAAGAAGGGGAATTATTAAGTGACCTTCTTGTTTTCATTGAACAACACTTCATTAAAGAACACTTCATCAAAGAAGATATCATCTAATGATTGGAAACACCTTATTTTCTTGGGAAGCTCATATTAGTAAAAAAGGATATGAATCCATCTGAAGTCCAAGATAGACAACAAAGGTAACGAGATTAACGATAATGTTGGCAGTTTTGCGCGATTACATTGGTGAAGATTATGGGAAAAAATATAAAAATCATAATAGCCTGCGAAGGTAACCGAGTGCTCCAAATAAAGGATAAATATAGGATTGAGCTTAATCTATTTTTTGGAAACTCCAGGTGTTATATTTTGAGTTCATACGAATTAATCATTCACTTTTTTCTTGAAATTCCATTATTTCTTCAATGTGCTTTATATTTAGAGCTTCCGCAATAGCTGATAAATGTTTGAAATTTATTACAGTTCGAGTTCCTCTAACAATGTCACTGATTGTAGCTTCTCTAACATTAGATTTTCTAGATAATTCTTTTTGTGTTATTCCACGTTCTTCAAGAATGTCCTTTAATTTAAAATTTACTTCTAACATATAATTCACCCCTTAAATTTTATAAGGCACCATAAACTGTATAGTTACGGTGCCTTTTTAATTTTACACTGCTCTTTCGACAGTCATATACAAGATATCCCAAGCATTTGCATCTTTACCTACGGCATTGGGATTGTTTCCAATGGCCTCTGTATACTTCATAATTTTAGTAGCTAATTGCTGTTTAATTTCTTCGTACAGTTCAAATACATCTTGTTTCCACTCATACTTACCAGTATTTTTATTTAATTCAACAGCTGCACGGAATGAAGCAACTAATGGATAAATTAAACCATCAGGAACTTTGTAAATCATATCTTCTTGTCGAAACTTGGATTTTGCGACCAATTTTCCATCTTTATAACCTGAATATTTTCTTCCACCATAGCGTCCACCAGTAGAATTATATGCATCAGGGAAATCTCTCTCTATTTGATCGTACAAATCAAAAATATCAGGAGCAATATTTGAGAAGATTTCAAAGTGGTCTGGATTTGCTAAATAATCATCTAGTACTTTAGCTTTACTGCTGTATGCCTGTGTTGGGTGAACTGTTTCCGAATAAACACTTCGATTAAACATCGTAAGAATAGCTACAATTTCGCGTGCATCAATCATTCTAACTTTTGGAGCTAATTGCTGATTCTGTTTAAAAGCAATTCTTTCGAAGAAAGTCATACCACCAATAGCATCCTTAATTGGATCAAATTTATTGCTAAGCTCCGCTAATGATTTATCGTCTACTTGGACAGATGTATTACGGGCCGCAGCTAAGGGCTCGATAATATCTTCCACACCAACCATAATTTCAAAAGCCATATATTGATTAAGTCCTTTGTTTTGATGCTTTAAAGCGACTTTTAAAGAGTGTCCACCGTCAATGTTTCCATGATCATAGTCATCATCTAAAAATAAAGTCATTTCTCCTTTTTTTGTATCATATTGAACTTTTGCTGCTGAAATAACAACGCCACGATTTTTAAGATGGAAATCACCATCATTACTTAATAAAGATTCTTCAATTTGTTTAGCAACTGCAGTTGTTAATTTTTGATCACGTGGATTTGGACCAAATGAAATGTTTTTTGGTAATTCATCGATATGCACATAGCATACATACTTTCTTTTGTCAGCTCTTAGAAGTGGATCATCCATTCTTTTGAATTGTGTGGCTTTAATTTTTAACATTGTCATAGTATTAATCCTCCTACAATTATAGTAGCCTAGCTAACTTAGAGTAAGTTCAGCAGGTTCATAAATTCATAATAACGTAATAACGTAATAGCGTCAACTGAAAATCAGAGATTTTTTTAAAACTAAAAATAATAATTTTACAGACAGTTCGATTTAATATGGGATTTCTAATGTTTGCTTCTTTGAATAAAATAGAACTAAGCGTCAATTGAAGTAGACGCTTGGTTCTGGAAAGCACTTTGACATCCCATCTAGTTGTCTACTTGTCCAATATCTATATATTATAAAAGGGTTATTACATTGAAAACACTAGTCTATTCAATAAACATTCATGAGCTTTATCCTAGGGATTGTAATCCGACGGGCAGGAAGAATCATGTAAGCCAAAAAAATCCAATTTGTTGATTGAAATAAAGAACTACATGCCTCAAAGTAACTAACAGTGACTTGGACATTTTGTTAGAAAAAAATGTGGTTAAAGGACTATTTTATCATGCAGCCCCCAGTGGAGTATCCTGAATGGGGCATTGAGAGTTACAGACATTTTACTCGATAATAGCATTTTCATTGGATTTATGTAAAACACATTATATGGGAATATTTAAAAAGCTTGATGAGAATTTTTAACTTCTGCACCATTTAATTATTTAATAGGTGAAAAGAATCGTCCTTTAGAAGGATATTTTTAAACAGCTATCGTTTTCTTGTTTAAGTTGGAAGATAATATAAAAAGTGTATTTATAATAATAAAACAAATCCACCTTTATAGAAAAGTTTGATCAGTTTTGTATTCGGGACCTTCGGTGGAGATGTTTGTCTTTTATTGTAAAATATTGAGGTTTATAATAGAAGTAAGTAAATAATTATATTACCGTAATAATACTAATAAATTTCACTTATCAAAATATAAATATTTAAAATTTATAATTAGCTTATTACCATCTTAAAGGAGATTTTTTATGAATGACACATTGACAGATAGAAAGTTTTGGCAGTTTTCGCCAATTCCTAATATCGAAGAGTCCAACTTCGACAAAACGTTAGAAAGATTTTACAATTTGAAAATTTCCGGCTTGGTTCGTGAAAACATACAGAATTCTTTAGATGGTCGTTTATTGGGAACGTCGGATCCCGTTATTGTAACAATAAAGACAGGGACAATCAAAAATGAAAGTATTCCTGGAATCGATGAAGTGATTGCTCGTATCCAATGCTTAAAAGATAGAAATAGATATACAAAAGAAACCATCCAACACATGCTTAATAAATTGACTCAGAATGAAGTTAAATATATTTCCTTTGAGGATTATAATACGCGTGGATTAAGCGGAGCGAAAAATGGGCAAAGTGATTCAAAATCAGATACATGGTCGATTTATGCTTATAACAAAGGATTTCATTCTGAAGAAGAGGATAATGAAGTCGAAACATCAAGAGGCGGTTCACATGGTGTTGGGAAAATTGCTTCCAATGCTGCTTCTGATTTACATTTGATGTACTTTGCCAACTGTGATGCAGAGGGAAATCAGCATCTAGGTGGAACTGTTCAATTAATTGAACACGAATATAAAAATTCATGCTACAGATCCACTGGTTATTTTACAAATTTAAAAAATCTTAGAAATGACAAAACAAAGTTCTATCCATTTGATAATACATTCCATCAAGTATTCGAGAAAAAAACTCGGGGTTTAAAAATTATCATTCCTTATCTTCGAGATGAGTATAACGATGAAAATGAAATTATTAAAAGTGTATGCGATAGCTTCTTTATTTCCATTCTTCAAGAAAAACTAGTAGTTATTGTAAATGACAAAAAAATTACCCATGAGACCTTGCTTGATTTTGTAAAAGACGCAAACTACTATGTTCAAACCATTGCGGAAATGAAAAAAGAATTTACTCCATTATATGTCGACACTTATTTAAATCAGGAACCTCAATCTATTCAAGTTTCTGATGGATTAAATGACTATAAGTTTCAATTGTTCTTCCGTTACAATGAGGAAATTCCTAAAGGCCGAGTTGCAGTTATTCGTACAATCGGAATGAAAATCGAAGATATGAAAATCAAAAGTAATGCGAATAAGCCTTTTAATGCCCTGTTAATTGGGGGTTTATATGAAGATGCCTATTTGAAATCACTTGAAAATGAATCACATACTCAATTATCTTTTGATCATATTAAGGACCCGCAATTGAAAAAACAAGCAAGGAAGTTTATCAATAATTTAAACTATGAAATTACTAGGATTATTGAAGAAGCCATTAAAAAAAATAACCCAACGGATGGTTCGATCGATACGAAAGATATTTTGTATGTCGTAGAAAACCAATTTAAGAAAGATTTATCTGATGCAATGGGAACAGTGATTATTAATAAAGGTAAATCTCTTGTGAAAATGACGACTGATATCCCGAATAAAAAGCCGAAAAAGGATGGCAAAAAACCAAAAGAAGATGGATCTGCTGCCAATACAAAAACGGAACCAGTTAAGCGAAAGAAACGTCAACCTTTGCCGCTGGATAGTGGAAATCAAGATCAACCTCGCATTGAATATAGTGTGAATCCAAAAATTGTTGAACGGTTAGTTATTGGAAGAAATGAAATGATTAAATTTAATTTTAAACAAAGCAATGCAATTGGCAATGAGGATATATGTAATATAAAGCTATCTATTATTGACGGCATGGGTGTAGAATACTCCGATGAATTTAATTTAAATGATAATTATGCAAGGGTCATAGATCGTTCAACTGGAAAAGCGTGTGAATTTCAAAAGAATATCATTAAAAATGTCACGATTATTGATGGGATCGCACAGCTTCAATTTGAATTAAAGAATAATTATAACAAAGCGCTAAAATTTATTTATTATGTGGAGGTGTAAAGGATGATATATAGAAAAGAGGCAAATTTCCCATATCCGATCTTAACCAACACATCATCAAGTTATGAGACCAGCCAGTTTATTTTAGATGTACAGTTGCAAGAAAATGTTCACAACTACCGTTTTGACTTTGAGTATGATATTGAATCGGATTTTATGAACCAACTACTCAAACAAGGTATGGCGCAATTGATTTTAGTTATTCAATCAAAAGATAATAAGTTTTATAGATTGGCTTATCAACAGAAATTTATTGATATTCCAAAATCGAGGATATCGCTCAGCAATCGTACTTCCCTTCAAATGTATATCCAATCTAAAGCTGATATAAATTTTACCGATAATGGTGATTTAAGTAATTTTTATCTAGAATTTAAAGACGAAATAGTTGTTCCGAAGTATTCCGTCTTAGGCTATTCCAATATTGTCATGTTTGATGGCAGTTATACAAAGCCACTAGATTTATTTGAGAAAAAATTAAATCCCGATCTATCATCTGATATTAAAATTGAACTTGGAAGTGAGACTATTGTTATTCATTATAAGAATGAACAAATGCAATTCAACACGTTGCCGATGAGTAATACATTAAATAACCCTTATATTTATATGGGTCTTCAAAAGGCTCTTCTACGATTTATTGCCGAATATAGTTCGGATGAGGAACAAGTGGAGTTAGAAGATATTGATCCGCCAACTGATCAGTTAGATTTTAAGCTTTATAACCTCATGAGGAAAAAAATGATTAGCGAATTAAGTATCGATACGATAGATGAAGTCATCTATGTTATTTCGGATCGAATTCTTGAAAAATATACGGCTGCGGTAAAGGGGCTAAGTTCAAATGGAAATTAGGCTACTTAAAAAAGGTTATAAAAATAACGAGCAGTTTTACCAGGATTTTTTAGAAGATAAAATAAATGACAATGATGAATATTTTTCTGGAGATGTTGTTTATATTGCGGAAGCTCCAGATTTCCCTATCTATATAGCGAAAGGTAGTGAGGAAGAACGAAGAGCCTTATTTCTTGAAGCTTTTGAGGTAATTTCAGAATCCTACTTGCAAACCAACCGGGATCTTCACTTAGATGAGGTTTTTTGGCACTCCTTACTCACTGTAACAAAAAGGGGATATCTACTAGAGAATTACCCGCAAATTACAGAGGGAATCAAATTTTTTAACAATATTGTTCTGAAGGATTTTAATTGGGAAAATTATATCTATAAATGTGTGCTTGGTGCGCAGTATATTAAAGATAATACATCTGATGAAATGGAACGAATGCGATATTACGAGCTTTTAATTGAAAACTTGGATATGTATAACTATATCATCAAATATGAAATCTTCCGAAATGACCGTTTCTTATTAAATATATTAGACATTATTGATGAACTTGATCTTTCAAAAGTGATGAAAGCAAAAATCACTGGAAGAGAGGATTTAGGAAATGATGAAAGGGTAGGGAGAAGAGTTATTTTAGATTTCAATAAAAGCTATCCGGTTATTTTGTCACCCATGCTCGAAAAAGAAGACTTAAAGGAATTGTTTATTCAGTATTTAAGTTATTATTATGATATTTCAGAACTTCCTAGTTTAGTTAAGTTATAATACTCTATTAATATGTATTTTGGTTGAATATTCACCATTAATTGGTCTAGAAACTATTCGACAATTAATAAGAAATATAAAATTAAATGGGCTACTCAGTTTATGTTGAGTAGCTTTTTTAATTCCAATTGATTAACCAAAAATTTATAGGTGAAAAGACACCCCTGTTATAAAATGAGTATGGTATTATTTAGTAATAAAGTAATTTTCTAATATAACATTATTCCATGTAATAGTTGATGGTTAAGAGGTGTTACTATCAGGTGAATATTAATTATCATCTTATTCTAGTTAAAGGCAAGGATCAAACTGAAGAAATAGACACATGCAAATATGAAAATGGCAAATGGCAAGTTAAATACACGAATAACAATAGGGTCTATTCTTACAATTATTTAAACGTAAGTCGTTACAAGGATCCTAAAATCATTGATCATGAAACTTGTGTTGTGTACGAAAATAATCTCCCTTTAACAGGTATTATTAAAATACTGGATTTTGGTGACTATGTAAGATTTATTTTTAAGACAGGATACAAAAAGGTATTGGAGCGTTCGGGAATTATCATTGAGGAAACATGTTTAACTAATAGCGATTCAAATACTACCTTTGAATATCTAAAAACATTAGCAGGCTATGTGAGTGTAAAAGATGAAAGGGACAATAGCTTTCTAAGTAAACAGTATCAAAATCTCAAAATAATTAGTCCTAGAAGCGTGCTTTCAGCCTATTTAGAAGCTAAACCAGTAAACAGCCAAAATCGACAAGGCCAAGTTATTTTTCCTTTTGGGTTTAATATTAGTCAAAAGTCGGCAACTGAAAAAGCGTTAACCAATCAAATTAATGTAATTGAGGGTCCTCCTGGAACCGGCAAAACTCAAACCATCTTGAATATTATTGCCAATGCCGTTATGAACGATAAGACAGTTGCCGTGGTTTCAAATAATAACTCCGCAACGGCTAATGTCTTTGAAAAGTTGCAAAAGTATGGGGTGGATTTTATTGCAGCTTCACTTGGTAATAATGATAACAAGACTAAATTCTTTTCAGAACAAAATCATACATACCCGAAAATGAATGATTGGTTATTATCCCCTACCGATCTTCAACAGATGAAAACGAACTTAAGTGCATCTCAGAAAACCTTGAACGAAATGCTTATCTATCAAAATAAACAAGCGGTTTTAAAGCAAGAGCTATCCATGATGGAAACTGAATATGAATATTTCCAGACATACTATCAACAATCTGACTTAGAACGACTAACTATACGGTCTTTTTCTCGATTTAAGGCATCGAAGATTTTAACATTGCTTCATGAATACAAGCAAAATGTTAAACGGGGTAAATTTCCATTTAAAAGAAAGTTATATAACCTTTTTGTTTACAGAGTGTATAACTTTAATTTATATAAACATTCACCGGAAGCTGTTATTTCATTTTTACAAAAAATGTATTATGAAACAAAAATAAACGAATTAAAAGAGCGGATAGAAGTTTTTACAAAAAAGCTAGATAACTTCGATTTTGAAAATGCCATGAATGCTTACAGCCGGATTTCAATGGATTTGTTTAAGGCAAAATTAGCTGATAAATATGGAAAAGGTGGAAGTAGGAGTATTTTTACAAGCGATGCTCTTTGGAAGAACTTTAACCAGTTTATCAAGGAATATCCGGTTATTTTAAGTACCACCTATTCTTTGCGCAATAGTGCAGAGAAAAACTACCTGTTTGATTACGTTATTATTGATGAGGCTTCACAGGTAGATATCGTTACTGGAGCATTAGCACTATCTTGTGCCAAGAACGCTGTCATAGTCGGTGATGTGAAGCAACTGCCAAATGTTGTTCCATCCGAAGTTGCACATACAACGGAGCGGATATTTGATTCGTTTAATATGGATGAGGCATACAACTATGCGCAAAATAGCCTCTTGTCATCTATCTTGAAAGTTTACAAAAATATTCCTAAGACTCTTTTAAAAGAGCATTATCGTTGTCATCCCAAAATTATCGGCTTTTGTAATCAGAAATTTTATAATAATGAACTTATTGTGTTAACTAATCAGCAGGAAGATGAAAAACCTTTAATGCTATATAAAACAACCAAAGGAAACCATGCGAGGGGAAAAGTTAATCAGCGTCAGATAGACGTTGTATTTAATGAGATTATTCCTAAGCAAAATTTAATTGGTAATCAACAATCAGTAGGTATTATTTCCCCATTTCGCCTTCAAGCTGAGGAACTAAAGAAGGCAATTGCAGAAAAGGATCTAGAGGCTGACACCGTTCATAAATACCAAGGTCGAGAAAAAGACGTCATTATTCTCACCACAGTAGCAAATGAAATTAAGGCAAATGATTTTGCTGATAATCCCAATCTTATAAATGTGGCAGTTTCACGAGCCGTGAATAAATTGATTGTTGTCGTTTCTGAGGGCAGTGAGGAATGGCAAGGGACGAATATCGGCGATTTAGTCAGATATATTCAATATAATAATTTTGAAGTCATTGAAAGCCAAATCTATTCTGTCTTCGATCTGCTTTATAGCAGCTATTCTGATAAATTGTTAGAAATAATGAAGAAAAGCAAGAAGGTTTCGGAGTATAAATCGGAAAACATAATGAATACGGTGATTGAAAAAGTATTGGAGCAATCTGAATTTCAAAGCCTTGACTGGGTGCTGCATCAGCCATTACGAATGCTAATCAAAGATCCTAGTAACCTTACGGATGATGAACGAAAGTATGCGATGAATATATTAACACATACTGATTTTGTTATTTTTAATAAACTGGATAAGATGCCCGTCTTGGTTGTTGAGGTAGATGGACATGCCTATCATGCGAATAATCCTGTCCAGCTAAAGCGAGACGTAATGAAGGATGAAATTTTGAGAAAGTACGGAATTCCCTTTATAAGAATGAAGACGACTGGGAGTGGAGAAGAAGAAAAGCTTCGGTTGAAATTAGAAAAGGTATTAAAGTTGGAAAATAACACTAATGAGTTAATTAATATTTAGATGCTTGATTACGATGGTAAAAATGGGAGTATGCCTTATGCCAATATATCACAAACTAATCCGCGATAAAATACCAAAAACCATTGAAGATACCGGTAAGCAATGTACCTCAAAAATTTTAAGCAATGATGAATACATCAAAACACTTCAGAAAAAAGTGTTGAGGAACTCGAGGAGTACATCTATAGCGAGAATAACGATGAGGCAACTTGCGGATTTGTTAGAAATCATTCATTCGTTTGCAGAGTATCATGGGGTTTCAATCAATAAAATTGAAGAATCTCGGAAAAGAAAGCCGGAGCTGCGGGGCGGCTTTAAGGATAAATTTTTTAATTGAGGTTGTAGATTTAATATGACAGATAAAAAGGCCGAGGTGCAAAAGATCCTCCTGGTCATTATTTTTAATTCCTCTTACACTTTTATATTGTGTAGGAGGATTTTTATATTTTAAACTGATAGCCCGCTAATACAAAAACTTGCAGCCTGATAAACAGGGAAAACTGGTGCAACGCGCTTTCTAAAAAAATTTGTGCTACCGACCATCCACTGTTGTCTACAATAAATAATTAATTGTGAAAGAAAAATTCCTTAAATGTTACATATTTGTGGTAATTAAGGTTATTTTTTAAATTTTTAGAAATAGTTTAGTAGTATTGATACATAATCGTAATTTCATCCAGATTGTAAAGTTCTTACTATGTGAGACATAATTATCTACTACTTTATCTACAAGATTAGGGAGGAGAAAAATGTATGGATGCGAAAGAAAATGCTAATGTTGGAAAGTGCCCGTTTCACGTCGGAGCTACGAGTAACAATTCTAGAGGTACGTTAAATCGGGACTGGTGGCCAAACCAGTTGAACTTGAACATTCTCCATCAGCATGACAGAAAATCCAATCCAATGGGAGAAGACTTTGATTATGCAGAAGAATTTAACAAGCTAGACTATGATGCTCTTAAACAGGATCTTCGTGATTTAATGACAAACAGTCAAGACTGGTGGCCTGCTGACTTTGGACATTATGGTCCATTCTTTATCCGTATGGCTTGGCACTCTGCCGGTACATATCGTACAAGTGACGGCCGTGGTGGGGGTGGCACTGGCACACAACGTTTTGCCCCACTTAACAGCTGGCCTGATAACGGTAACCTCGATAAAGCCCGGCGCTTACTTTGGCCGATTAAGCAGAAGTATGGCAACAAGATTTCCTGGGCTGACTTATTTATTCTAACCGGTAATGTGGCGATTGAATCAATGGGCGGAAAAACATTTGGTTTTGGCGGAGGACGCGCAGACGTTTGGCATCCAGAAGAAGACATCTACTGGGGAACTGAAACGGAATGGTTAGGTGATAAGCGGTACACAGGTGATCGTGAGCTTGAGAACCCGCTTGCAGCCGTTCAGATGGGTCTTATCTATGTGAACCCAGAAGGTCCAAACGGTAATCCAGATCCGATTGCAAGCGCTCGAGACATACGAGAAACCTTTGCACGGATGGGAATGAATGACGAAGAAACAGTAGCACTTATAGCCGGCGGCCATACTTTTGGCAAGGCACATGGTGCTGGAGATGCTGCACATGTTGGCCCAGATCCAGAAGCTGCCCCGATTGAAGCAATGGGCTTAGGCTGGATAAGCACACACGGCAGCGGTCGAGGTCGTGACACCATCACAAGCGGTATTGAAGGTGCTTGGACTGCTAATCCTACACAGTGGGATAATGGTTTCTTTGATCTATTGCTTGGCTATCGATGGTGGCTTACAAAGAGTCCCGCAGGTGCTTTTCAGTGGCAGGCTGTAAATCCTGCTGAAAAGGATCTTGCACCGGATGCAGAAGATCCATCCCTTCGTGTTCCGACGATGATGACTACCGCCGATATGGCATTGCGTTATGATCCAGAATATGAAAAGATATCTCGTCGTTTCCATCAGAATCCAGAAGAGTTCGCTGAAGTATTTGCTCGTGCATGGTTTAAACTCACACACCGTGACATGGGGCCTCGTTCAAGATATCTAGGCCCGGAAGTTCCAGAAGAAGAGCTAATCTGGCAGGATCCTGTACCAGCTGTTAATTATGAATTAACAAATGCCGAAGTTGAAAAGATCAAAGTCATGATCCTAGACTCAGGGCTTACGATCAACGAACTCGTAACCACTGCCTGGGCTTCAGCAAGTACCTTCCGCGGCTCGGATATGCGTGGCGGTGCAAATGGTGCCCGCATCCGTCTTGCTCCACTAAAGGATTGGGAAGTCAATCAGCCTGAACAACTTACGAAAGTGCTTTCTGTTTTAGAAGACATTCAAAGTCATCTTGAAAAGAAAGTAAGCATGGCGGATTTAATTGTACTGGGTGGTAGCGCCGCAGTAGAAAAAGCTGCCAAAGCTGCCGGCTTTGACGTCACTGTTCCTTTCGCCCCTGGACGTGGAGATGCCACTCAAGAGCAAACCGACTCAGAAAGCTTTGCCGTGCTAGAACCTATTGCTGACGGTTTCCGCAACTATCATAAGAAGCAGTATCCTGTAAGTTCTGCAGAGCTGCTAGTTGACAAGGCGCAGCTGCTTGGCCTTACTGCGCCAGAAATGATGGTACTGATTGGTGGTATGCGTGTTCTAGGTACAAACTTTGGTGACACGAAACACGGCGTTTTCACTGAACGTGTCGGCACACTTACGAACGACTTCTTTGTTAACTTATTAGACATGGGAGTAGCGTGGACGCCTGTTGGCGATGACGTATTTGAAGGACGTGATCGTAAGACAGGTGAAGTAGTTCGGACAGCAACTGGTGTTGACCTAGTGTTTGGTTCAAACTCCGTTCTACGTGCCATAGCAGAAGTTTATGCTCAAGATGATAACAAAGAGAAATTTGTGCGTGACTTTATCGCTGCTTGGGTTAAGGTAATGAATGCAGATCGCTTCGACCTTAAGTTGAAGAAAGCTCAGCTGATAGGTCATTCAAAGTAACCAATGCCCCGATATGAAAACACTGTTGATTAAAATCAACAGGAGTTAACATTCGTTCCTTTCGGTTGGTGTATCTAACGAGTTTTAAATATGATAAAATTAAAGTCCTTGGCAGGGGCAACATAAAAAAGAAGGGATCCGTATGGATTCCTTCTTCTATTTATTTGTACCGATTCATACAAACCATTCCTGAGCTTGTCCCCGAAAGAATGTTAGGGTCCTGACTATGCCATTATTGGATTGAGGGAGCTAATAGATGACAGGAAATCGGTGAAGTACAAATATGGAACTACCTAAAAGAGATGGATGAAGGTATGGTGGAGGGAAGCTCTTTATCGGAGATATAAACGTTCATGATACATTTAATGAATCTGTAAAAATACATTCTTTGGCGAATTGAAAAGAATAACCAAATCATTCATGGCACCGATACATCATAAAAATTTAAACAATATATTTCCAAATTCTATATAATATAGATATATTTCAATTTTGGAGGTAATTCTTAATGCCAATTCACAACAAACTAGTCAGGGATCGTATCCCCGAAATAATTGAAAGAACAGGAAAAAATTTTTCGACTAGAATATTAAATAATGAAGAATACATAAAAGAACTAAAAACCAAGAGCCGTGAAGAATTAGCAGAATATCTAGAAGCTGAAAATGATAAAGATACCCTTGAGGAAAGACCTGATTTTGTGATTATTGGACAGCATTTTGGTATTGGAAGTCAAGGATTATACCAAAAATACCCTTTTTCAAATTAACCATAAAGAATGGCATATTGTGAGCACTTCTGGTGATCAGGCGAGGGACAACATGTTTCATGTCGTGGATGTTTTGAAAAAGGATAAAAATCTCATTCAATTGGACGGAAAATTTAAATTTTCTTTAAAATTCCCATACGGTCATGGTGTTGTTCTTACGAGGATGTATTCGAAAGATTTTATTAAAGAGGGAATATATTCTGTCATTGAACCGAATCTCTGTTTAACAAGAGATGAAATTGACCCTGAAATAGCCAAGTTTTCCTAAGAAGTTTTAATGGAAAAGATCATGAACATGTTTGTGGTTCCGTACCGCTTAAAAGAACCTCTTTCGATTGAGGACATTAATGCTATCCGGTATCATTTATTTCTCGAGGTTCGGATTAGTGCTGAATTTAAAGCACCGATTCCATACCAAGATCAACTATTACTAGCCTTTCATGATATTAAAACTATGGATTTTCATCCTTATAAATAGCTTTTCTCATCTTATTAGAACGATCCATCAGTATTTCTCTTTGTAACTTTTGATTGTAGCGGGCTTTTGTATGGGTAGCATCCACGATAATGGATTTACTTTTGATAATTTCCTTCTCAATGGTAATTTCAACGGTTTTATTGATAAGCATATCCAAAAGGTTTACATCTTTTAAATGAAGTAGTCAGAGGTCTTAAAAGATATTGGATAAGTATGGGAGGAAATCGAATAATTTTGTAGAATTATAACACATAATACAATAAGGAAACGTTTCCATAAGGATGTGATCATGATGGCAACAATAAAGGATGTAGCTAGGGAAGCTAAAGTTTCAATTTCTACTGTATCGAGAGTACTAAATATGAGTGGGTATACAAGTGAAAAAACGAAAGAAAAAGTTCTTAATGCAGTTAAAAAACTTGATTATAAAGGGAGTCTAGTTGCTGTTGCAATGGTCAAGAAACAAACATTAACCCTTGGTTTTATCATACCTGATATTAAAAATATTTTTCATTCGGATCTGACTAGAGCAGTAGAAGATGGAGCAAATAGTCATGGGTTTAACCTTTTTTTATGTAATACTGATAACAATTTACAAAAAGAAGTAGAGTATATACACCTATTGATTGCAAAGGGAGTCGATGGGATCATTTTTTCATCTCCAGAAGTTAAGAATAAAAATATAAAAGAAGTGAAGGAAAAATTTCCTGATCTTCCTATTGTTATTTTAGGAAGCAAATTCCACAACTTAACTATTAATGAAATATTAGTTGATAATTTTGATGGTGGATATAGAGCGACGAGTCATCTTCTGGAATTAGGGCATAAGGATATTGCATTTATTTCTGGGGGAATTGATTCTTATTCATCAATTGAAAGGCATAAAGGATACAAATTTGCATTGAATGAAAGTGGAATTCCTATAAATGACGATTTTGTTATTTTTGACAGGTTTTATATTGAAAGTGGGTACAAAAATGCATTGAAATTATTACAAAAAAACAAAAGACCTACAGCAATATTTGCTGGAAGCGACAGTATTGCTGTGGGGATCTATAAAGCTGCAAGGGAGCTTAATATTAAAATTCCCGAACAATTGTCAGTTGTTGGTTTTGATGATTCTCAATATGCAGAAATTCTGTCTCCTATGCTGACAACTATTCATACACCTATTAAAGAAATGGGACAAAGGGCAATAGAAATCATTGTTAAATCAATTAAGGAAAAGAAAATAATTAAAGAAACGCTTGTTCTTTATCCAACTCTTGTTGAAAGAGAATCAACTATGGCGGTTCATAGTAAGTAATGAGTTAAAGAATCTGAACATAGATAATTCAGAATAATTTTTCATAGAATTGATTTTGAATTTCTATAAATATATTTAATTGAATTTTCAAAAAAGTCTTGAAAATGGTTTGCTGCGTATGTATAATAAGTTTTAAGTAATGGAAACGTTTCCACAAAGTTTAATAATCTTAACCATGTATTTGCTTAACTTTTTTATGAAAGGGAATTACAATGTGTAATATTAAACCAAATGAAGAATCACGGCATATGTGCAGTTGGCCAGTCGTTGGAAGAAGCAAATAATGTAAAATTGATTTGGAATTTCTTCAATATATTCTATAAATATATTTTTGTAAACTTTCAAAAAATCTTGAATATTATATGCCAATCTTGAATAATTTGTTATAAATATGGAAACGTTTCCAGTGTTATTAATAATCTTAACCATGTATTTGCTTAAGAAGCCTATAATGTAACAGACCTTCATGAAGCTTCTGCAAACAGTATTTCATTGTTTCTCGATTAAATGTAAATGCAAATCGGGAAACTATGAATATTCCTCATAGTCCATTGAATTTATGAGATTTTGTCCATTAGGATAATTTATTTGTAAATTTACTCTTCATAGCTGAATCCGAAGATATTAGCTTTACTTTTCTGAAAAGTGTAATTTTTATTTTCTGAATAATCACAATCTTTTGATGTGTCATTGAAATACATCTTTGATTTCTTTGCTTGTTTTTCAAGATGTGAAACTTGAGTACTAAGGTGGAAGGGGATAGTAATGTTTGACTACAACATATTTATTCAAGGATTTCCCGGAAAGTCTTCAACCCACGGAGGGCTTGGATGGAGTACGGTTACCTTATTGTCCCAAAATGACCAGAATATTATTATTGATGTCGGCAGTTTTGGTGTCAGGCCACTTTTATTAGGGAGGCTACGTGACAAAGGTTTAACTCCAAATGACATATCAATGGTTTTATTGACTCATACGCATTGGGACCATTGTGTAAATTGGACGTTGTTTCCTAATGCGACCATTGTAGTGGGTCGATTGGATATGAATTGGGCTTTAAATGAACCACCTGGGGGATGGCATGTACCTGAACTGTATGTTAAGGAATTAAATTGTTCCTCACAAATAAGGTTAGTCGACAATCTCGAAGAAGTTGTTCCTGGAATTGTTGCTCATCAAACTAAAGGCCATACACCAGGTCACATGGCATACAGTGTCGACAATGGTGAATATGATTTGTTATTTAGTGGGGATGCAGCTAAAAATAGGGCTGAACTTTTATCATGCAATGTAGACATGTCGTTAAATTTATTAGAAAGCCAAAGTTCAATTGATTATTTATGGAGTTTGTGGAAAAAGAAGACAGGAAGTATTTTGGTGCCTGGACACGATATACCTATGAAACTTGTTAACGGGAAGCCAATGTATCTCTATAAAAGGGAAGCCGATTTACAATATTGGTTTTCTGATACGTTGGAGGATTATACCACTATAACATTGGAGCAGGGATTAGAGTTCTCTATAAATGGTAAATAGGAATAACTAGTTATTTAAAGATATAAGGGGCGGGTGAAACATTAGATATTTAAAGATATTAGGGAGGTGATACAAATGGTTTAAATCAATTCAAAGAACAGGATCGAAAGGTTTTTGTTGAAAATGGACTGTTGTTGTAACCAATTGCAGAAGCATGTAGACCAAAAATGAATTGATAAAGCCTCGAATTAAAGGGGAATTAAAAAACCTGAAAATTTTATTTCCTATATTCTTTAATCAAGAGAATGAAAAGGCTTACATACTAGAATCTCATAAGTTTGCAGATTAGTATTTTATTAAAGTGAAAGTGGAAGAATCATGGTGAAACAAGTAAGTCGTTTGTCAACCCAACTTTGCCCAAACACTTTAATAACTGAAATTAGATGGGGTGTGAATAAAATTGAGTGATAGACTAAAGCAGCGTGTTATCGTGACCGGTGGCTCAAAGGGACTCGGCCGAGGTATCGCCCTAGCTTTCGCTGAGATTGGTGCGTCGGTAGTTATCGCTGATGTTGATGCTGACGCCGGTAAGCGATGTGTGCAGGAGATCGTCGATTCGGGGGGTGAAGGCCTATTTGTATATACGGATGTCTCGTCAAGCGACGATGTGAAAAGACTCTTTGAGGAAACCCACCATTTCTTAGGCGGTATAGATGTGCTCGTTAACAATGCAGGCATTGGTCACGGTCCACTCTCGGAAAGACACTTTTTAAAAACAGACTTCGGTATGTGGGAGAACCTAATGAATATACACATTAATGGTCTTTACCACTGTAGCCAAATGGCGGCAAAAGCCATGGTTCACCAAGGTGAAGGCGGGGTCATTATCAATATGAGTTCTGGAGGAGCTACACGCGCACATCGAAATCGTGTCGCTTACGACGCGACGAAAGGTGCTATCGAGGCTGCTACCCGAGCAATGGCACTTGATCTGGCTCCATGGAAAATCCGAGTTAATGCCGTGATGCCGGGTGCCATCTGGGTGGAGAACCGAACCGCTGTAGGGGAAGAGTCCTCGCCCGACCAGCTCATTCCACTTGGCAGGCTCGGAATGCCTCAAGACGTTGGTCAGGGTGTTCGTTTCTTGGCATCACCGGAAGCTTCTTACATCACAGGCCATGTCCTAGCCATCGATGGTGGACTCACAGCGCAGCTTCGGGCGCCAAGTATGGATGCGGATGTTGCACTGCCTATCGACGAAATCGAATTAGGTGTGGCTTCAACTGGCACCAAAGAATAAATGTGTGCCCGTATGAAACTCAACATGCACCAGTAGAAGATTCATAGGAATGTGCAAATGATTGGAATATTGGGATCTCAATCAGTATGACTAGAAGTCAACCATGTTAAAAACATGAAAAAATATAAGATATAAATAATAAGGAGGAATTTTTGATGAAAACGTCATTTACTAATATTTTCGGAGTAGAAAAACCAGTATTGGGAATGGTTCATTTAGGACCACTACCTGGATCACCACTATACGATGGAAAAATCGATCAGGTTTTAGAAGCTGCGATCCGCGATGCGAAAAGTCTGGAAAGAGGCGGAGCCAGTTCCGTTATGGTAGAAAATTTTAACGATTATCCGTTTTACCCTGTAACAGAGGAACCTGAAACAGTGGCAGCGATGACCCTAATTGCCCACGAAATTCGTCGCGAAGTGAAACTTCCAATGGGAATTAATATACTAAGAAACTCTTGGAAATCTGCGCTAGCGGTCGCTGGAACAGTCGGAGCAGATTTTATCAGACTCAATGTCCTAACGGATGCGTACGTGACCGACCAAGGTCTTATCAACGGTACAGCGCACTTAGTAGCGAGATATCGCAAATATCTAGGTTTGGAGAAAAAAGTCAAGATTTTTGCTGATATTCAGACAAAACATGCTGCTCCTTTGGCGGCTCGACCTATAGATGTCTTGGCTCGGGATACGGCCTATCGTGGGATGGCGGACGCAATTATTCTTGCTGGTGAGGAATCGGCACAACCTCCTTCAGTTGAGAATTTAGAGGCGGTAAGGCATGCAGTCCCTGATGTTCCTATCATTATCGGCAGTGGAATGAAAGTCGAGACCGCAAATCTTCTCAAATATGCGGATGGTGCGGTCTTTGGATATGGCGCCAAGATTGACGATATCATGACGAATCCGGTTGACGAGGAGAAAACACGTCGCTTTTGCGAGGGTGTAGAAAGGGAAAGAAGATCTCTATTGATTAAGTAATAAGAATATATTCGTAATTTTAAGATTACCAGAGTATCGAGTGCCTCGGACCTCAATTATCCAATTTAAAATAATAAGGAGGAGTTTGTTATGAAAACGTCATTTACTAATATTTTCGGAGTAGAAAAACCAGTATTGGGAATGGTTCATTTAGGACCACTACCTGGATCACCACTATACGATGGAAAAATCGATCAGGTTTTAGAAGCTGCGATCCGCGATGCGAAAAGTCTGGAAAGAGGCGGAGCCAGTTCCGTTATGGTAGAAAATTTTAACGATTATCCGTTTTACCCTGTAACAGAGGAACCTGAAACAGTGGCAGCGATGACCCTAATTGCCCACGAAATTCGTCGCGAAGTGAAACTTCCAATGGGAATTAATATACTAAGAAACTCTTGGAAATCTGCGCTAGCGGTCGCTGGAACAGTCGGAGCAGATTTTATCAGACTCAATGTCCTAACGGATGCGTACGTGACCGACCAAGGTCTTATCAACGGTACAGCGCACTTAGTAGCGAGATATCGCAAATATCTAGGTTTGGAGAAAAAAGTCAAGATTTTTGCTGATATTCAGACAAAACATGCTGCTCCTTTGGCGGCTCGACCTATAGATGTCTTGGCTCGGGATACGGCCTATCGTGGGATGGCGGACGCAATTATTCTTGCTGGTGAGGAATCGGCACAACCTCCTTCAGTTGAGAATTTAGAGGCGGTAAGGCGTGCAGTCCCTGATGTTCCTATCATTATCGGCAGTGGAATGAAAGTCGAGACCGCGAATCTTCTCAAATATGCGGATGGTGCAGTCTTTGGATATGGCGCCAAGATTGACGATATCATGACGAACCCGGTTGACGAGGAGAAAACACGTCGCTTTTGCGAGGGAGTAAACAGAGAAAGAATCCATCAATTGGTATAGTAGCACGAATGTATCCGTAATTTTAATAGAATCAGAGTATCGAAGGCTTTGGTGGGGCCAACTAGGCCCCTTTTATATAACGAAACCTCATTTTGGTGCTAATGCATCTCACGATTTTTTTCTATAAAAGGCATTATAAATTTAAATTTAAGATACTAGGAGGATTAGAAATTATGGTGGAAAGAGTGATTATCGACACTGATCCGGGAGTCGACGACCTGGCGGCAATCTTTCTTGCGCTTTCGTCCTCGGAGCTCCATATAGAAGCTTTGACGACAGTGTATGGGAATATCGAGGTTGAAACTTCGACGCGCAACGCACTGTCTTTACTTGAACTAGCCGGCAGAACGGATATTCCTGTTTACCGGGGAGCTTGCAAACCCATCATACGTCAACCATACTTTGCCAAGCACATTCACGGCAATAATGGTTTCGGTGGTGTCGAGGCTCCCAACCCATCCGTATCAGAGGCAAATGGGTATGCAGCGATGGAAATCGTGAAGCGTTGTAACGATGCACCGAACGAAATCACCATTATAGCGTTAGGTCCTGTAACCAACGTGGCACTTGCTCTCTCCATCGACCCCGGTCTCGCACAGAAGGTGAAAAGAATCATCGTCATGGGCGGCGCAGTCCGTGTCGCCGGAAACATATCCCCTGTGGCGTCCTTTAATCTAGCTAGTGATCCGGAGGCTGCACGAGTGATGTACCAGTCGGGTGCGCCAATCGTTCAGGTGGGTCTCGATGTATGTAAAAAGGTGCGGATTTCACAAGAAAATCTTGATCGTATTAGGGTTTCGGGTACTCGTCCCGGAGCTTTCCTCCTAGAGGCCACCGAATTCCGTCGTAAGGCATATATCGCCTCGCTACAAACCCCAGAAACAGAGACAGGCGTCTATTACAACGATGTGCCAGCCGTTGCCTATGCGCTTTGGCCTGAACTCTTTGAGGTGCAGCATGCCTTTGTTTCGATTGAGACGGCGGGGGAGCGGACAGCTGGTCAGACCGTCGCAGAGTTTACGGGGCAGTGGGGTAATCCAGAACCCAATACCTCAATCCTCATGGGGGTTGACGGGGAGAGAGTGGCAAAACGGTTTGCCGATCGTATTTCTACCTTAGAAACACAATAGGTCGTGTCTTTTTAATACAGGAAAATGAATCTTAAACAATTAAAGAAGCGAGTAGGAATAAAGAAGTTATCCCACATTACCCTGAGAGTCAACCACCAATTCGAAATTCGCAAGCAACTGGAGGCAAAATCTCTGTAAAACCATGTAAAAAGGAGGAAGATGTATGAAAAGGATAAAAAAGGATTTTACACTTATTGCCATTTTGCTCATTCCTATTGGTGTCGCCGTCAATGTAGTTGCTGGTGAACTGGTTGAATTGTTAAAAATACCTCTCTTCTTAAATCAAATTGGTACGATGATTGTCGCGATGGTAGCTGGCCCATGGGTTGGAGCGATAACAGGAGGGGTCTCAAAACTAATATTTGGGATATTTAACCCTACTCAGTTGGCTTTTATGCCGGTTTCCATGGCTTCAGGAGTTGTAGTAGGTCTCCTAGCTAAGAAGGGAATGACAACAAAAGCTTGGAAGGTTGCAGTTACTGGTTTTATTGTGGCACTTGTTGCGATACTAATCGCGACTCCGACAACCGTTATTGTATTTGGAGGAGCATCCGGAACTGGATCAGATCTCCTTACTGCCATTGTTTTAACTTCAGGAAAAGAAATATGGACAGCCGTCATTACTCAAAAGATATTTGTGGAAAGTATCGATAAAATCCTTTCTATATTTGTGGCCTATATGATTGTTCGGAAGATGTCAGATCAATACCTTTCTAAACAAAACTATGGACACCTTTATATTAACAAGAAGAAGGCATCTTAAAAGAATATAGTAATACGTCAAAGGGTGAAAAACTGTTTGCCACTCATTAACGGATTTTCACCCAATTTTTTCGCCTTGGTGGTACGAAAAAAATGAACCTTTAAATGAAAGGGGAGATACTCATTTGGAAAAACTAAGAACCTTTATTCTAAATCTATACCCAACAACTAAATTTTTTATCGCACTATTTTTGATGATAACACCGTTACTTTTACCAGGATATTTATATTCATATTTGGTCCCCGTGTTGTGCTTATTCATCGCTATGATAGCTGGAAAAACAAAGCTATTTGTAGACATCGTCTTTAAGGGTTTGCTTTCTATCGTTATCATGATTTTTCTTTTGCAAGCATTCTTCTATCCGGGAGATACAATTTTATGGACATGGAAAATATTCTCAATTAAACTAGAAGGAATTGATTTTAGTTTACAATTAACATCCAAAATTTTAGCGATAGGATCATCAGTTGTTTTATTTTTCCAAATCACAAAAATAAATGATTTAACGCGGTCTTTAGAAATATTAGGGATTTCGCCCAAAGCTACCTATGTGCTTGCATCCGCACTTAATATTATTCCGGAGATGAGACAGCATTTGTTAAGAATTATGGATGCACAAAGAACTCGCGGTGTAGAAACGGAAGGAAATCTTAGAATACGATTGAAAGCATTTATACCAGCATTAACCCCTTTGATATTATCGTCATTTTCAAGCACAGATGAGAAAGCTATCACTTTAGAATCTAGGGCTTTTACAGCCCGGACCAAAAAGACAAGTTTACATCAATTGGAAAAGACTAAAAGTGACACATTAACTATTGCCATACTTTTGTTTCTATTAGTTTCCATCTTGATCTGGAGGTTTTTCTTATGAGTGGAATACAGATAAGAAAACTATCATACAAGTACCCTACTAGTAGTGATGAGGTTTTGCATAATATTAATCTTGAAATTGAAAGCGGAAAGCTTTATGCCTTAATTGGTGTCAATGGCGGTGGAAAGACCACACTTTGTAATGTCATTCGAGGATTTATTCCACACTTTTTTAAGGGAGAAATTAGTGGTGAAGTGCTGATAGACGGAAAAGATGTTCGTGATTGGGATACAAGTGATCTTGCGCAAAAGGTAGGTTTCGTCTTCCAAAATCCTTTTACTCAAATCAGTGGAGTGAAAGAAACCGTTTTTGATGAGATTGCTTTTGGCCTTGAGAATTTAGGGGTTGAAGTAAGTATTATTAAGAAGAAAGTTCAAGACATAATAAGGTTGTTTGGCATTGAGTATATGCAACACAAAAATCCGAATGAACTCTCAGGCGGTCAAAAACAAAGAGTCGCTCTAGCATCGATTATGGTTATGGAGCCGGAGATTCTAATTTTTGATGAACCCACATCACAATTGGATCCGCAGGGTACGGAGGAAATATTTAAAGCAATAGATATTATGAAGAAAAAAGGAAAAACCATTATTTTAGTAGAGCATAAAATAGAATTAATTGCTGAGTATGCAGACTATGTTATCGTTATTCAGGATGGACGGATTAAGAAACAAGGAAGAACGGAAGATGTACTATCTAACGAAGATACACAGTACTATGGCGTAGGATTAACTCAGTATACACTATTAGATTTACAAATGCGGCAGCACAATATGAATACCGAAAGAATTCCCATTACTGAAAGTGATTCCATTAAGGTGATGAAAGAATGGATGGCTTTACAAGGGGTGAAATCATGAGCTTTTTAATGTTAAATGACGTTACCTATCGTTATCCCAATGGTTTTACGGCTGTTGAAAATGTAAGCATGTCATTTGAAAAGGGTGAATCGGTAGCCATAATTGGACAAAATGGTGCCGGGAAAACAACAACAGTGAAAATGATGAATGGATTATTAAAGCCGACAAAAGGTGATGTCATAATTGGAGGCTTAAATACAAAAGACTATACAACGGCTCAGATAGCTAAAAAGGTAGGATATGTATTTCAAAACCCTGATGATCAAATTTTTCATGAAAATGTAAAAAGCGAAATAAGGTTTGGTCCTAAAAACCTTGGATTTTCGGATGAGAAGATTGAAGAAAACGTAATGAAGGCAGCAGAATTAACGGGAATAGTGCCTTTATTAGATATACATCCGTATAATTTGCCTTATTCCCTGAAAAAATTTGTCACAATTGCCTCGGTGATTGCAATGGATACAGAGACGATTATCTTAGATGAGCCAACCGCTGGTCAAGACTCTCTTGCAATTAAAAGATTAGGTTCCATTATTAATTCGTTAGTTCAAGAAGGGAAAACCATTATTACGATTACACATGATATGGAATTTGTCGTTGAAAATTTTGACCGTGTCATAGTAATGGCAAATAAGAGAGTAGTCGCAGATAGTAATAAGCAAGAAATATTTTGGGATCTAGATATCTTGGAAGAAGCAATGCTAAAACAGCCCCATATTAGTAGATTAAGCCACGCTCTAAATTTTAAAGAAAAAATATTAAATATTGATCAAATGATCGATACTCTAAAAACATCAAATGAATTAAACTCTATTACTACTAAAATATGAGGAGAATAGATATGAAAATTGGTATTATTCATGCAACATGTAATGCTGTGCCACCTTTAAATGCAGCATTCAAAAAGCTAGCACCAGAAGTAACGGTTTTAAATTTTGTTGATGAAAATATTCAGTACCATGCAAACCAAATTAATGGGATCGATGATAAATTATATCGAGATTTTGTCAATATTGCAATTAAAGCACAGGAAGCAGGTGTTGATGCAATCATTGTAGCATGCACCGTGCTAACACCTGTGGTAGATTCTGTGAAGCCATTTATATCAGTACCAATCTTTACGGTTGATCGTCCGATGTTAGAAAAGGCAGTCAATCATTATAAAAAAATAGGCGTTGTTGCAACGACTGCACCATCTGGACCAGCAACAAAAGCCCAATTGGAGAGGATTGCCAAAGAGTTGGGTAAAGAAGTTGAAGTAGATACACAAATTAATACGCAGGCTATGACTGAATTGAAAGCTGGAAATGAGGAAGAACATAATCGTCTTAATTGTCTTGCCGCAGCGGAATTGAAAAAAAGAGGATGCGAAGTGATCATTCTTGCACAGATTACACAGGCATCTGCAGAAAAGGAAACCAATACCTTAGGACTACCAGTGTTGACTAGTCCCAAAGAAGCAGTAAAAGCGGTAATCAGTGAATTAGAACGCGAAAAAGTAAATATTCGGTAGTAACAATTAATGATTAGAGATTCAATAAATTGAAATAATCAACTACTGTTCGTATTTCGATTAAAAGCCTTTAAATAATTTACAAACAAAAGGAGAGTTTTTAATGAAAGTAAGTTATATTGGATTAGGCGTAATGGGTATGGGTATGGCATTAAATCTTGCAAAGGGTGAAAAAGAAGGTGAGTTTGATTATCTTGTATGTGATGCAAATCCAAATGCATTAGAACAATTCAAGGAAAAAGGAATTCAAACAACATCGAATATTGCAGATACAGTAGACAGTGATTTTATATTTCTCTGTCTACCAGACTTAGAGATTGTAAAAGAAGTAGTATTAGGGGAGAACGGTCTATTAAAGCATACAAAAACAGGTCAGACGATTGTAGACTTTAGCACTATTAGTTATTTAGGTGCAATCGAAATTGCAGAAACCTGTAGAGCAAAAGGAATTGAATATCTGGATTGTCCTATTTCTGGTCAACATGAAAAAAGTATGGAAGGAACACTTAGTATCATGTGTGGTGGGAATGAAGAATTATTTAACACAGTAAAACCTATGCTCGATAGAATGGGGACACAGGTACTCTACATGGGTGAGAACGGCGCTGGACAGCTTACGAAGATGATTAATAACTGCGCATTAAATATTTGTTGTGCAAGCTTTAGTGAACTATTGCCGGTTGGTGTTAAACTTGGTTTAGATCCGGAAAAGCTCGGTGACGTATTAATGACGGCTACAGGGGCCAGTTTTGCTTCAAAAACATTGATTCCTAAGGTTTTAGAAGGGAATTTCGAACATGGATTTTCACTTGAAAGAGCATATAAAGATATGCAGAGTATGTATGAAGTATTAGTGAAATACCAGATTCCGCTACCAACATTAAACGGGACAATGCAAACCTATCAACTAGCATTACATAATGGTCAAGGTGATTACTACAAACATGCAATGATTTGCTACTATGAAGATTTGCTAGGTGTAAAGGTTCGTAAAAAAAACTTTGAAGAAAGTTCAATCGATTAAATAACAATCGTTTTTAAGATTGACAGAATGCATTATAAAAACATAATAAAAGGGGTGAATCTAGTGCGCTTTGGTTGTATTGCAGATGATTTTACCGGTGGTAGTGACATCGCTTCTTTTTTTGTAAAAGGTGGACTTAGTACTGTTTTATACAATGGGGTACCTAAAGTTGGTGAGGCTCCACAGGCAGAGGTATGTGTAATTGCGTTAAAAACCCGTACTCAAGATCCAAAAGACGCTGTCAAAGATTCCCTCGAGGCAATAAGCTGGTTAAAAGAGCAAGGTGCACAACAGTTTTATATAAAATATTGCTCTACATTTGATTCTACACTTGTGGGTAATATTGGACCAATATGTGATGCTGTAATGAAAGAGCTAGAAGTTCCTTATACGATTCTTTGTCCTGCGCTTCCGGTGAATGGACGTACTGTTAAAGAAGGATGCTTATATGTAAATGGAGTTCCATTGCATGAGAGCCCAATGAAGGATCATCCGCTTACACCAATGTGGGATTGTGATCTAGTTCGTTTAATGAATGCACAAAGCAAATTCCCCAGTGTAAAAATGTCAGACTCTCTCAATAAGGAAGAAGTAGATGAATTTATTGAAAGAATGAAAAGTAAGCATTCACAATTTTATATAGTACCAGATTACGAGAAAGAGGAAGATGCGGAAAAGCTGGCCCAGTTATTTGGAAATCTTAAAATTATTACTGGCGGTAGTGGTCTAGCATACCCATTGGCGAAAATGTCTAAGAAAAATGCTGAAGCAGATGGATTTGAACGATCTGAGTCACCTGCGTTACTATTAGCAGGGAGTTGCAGTGAAGCAACTCGAAACCAGATTTTAGAATATCAAAAATCTGGTGGTGAAATTTATTTTTTGGATCCAATGAAATTAATTTCAGGTGAAGAATCGGTAGAGAAGATTTGGAATGTGATTTCTCAAAACAAAGAAAAATCGATATTAGTATATAGCAGCGACACACCTGAGAATGTGAAAAAAATTAAGAAACAAGGTAAAGAAGAAGTTGCCGAAAAATTAGAAAAAGCAACTGCAGATTTAGCAGAACTTGCTGTACAAGCTGGGTTTCACAGAATAATTGTTGCTGGCGGAGAAACGAGTGGAGCAGTAGCAAAAAGGCTCGGGTACACTGGATACCATATTGGAAAGAGTATTGTACCTGGAGTACCCATTATGATACCTACAGAAGATAATCGAATTCGAATGGTTTTTAAAAGTGGAAACTTTGGAAAATCCGATTTTTTTCTTCGCGCTTTATCCTTAACATAATAGAGAGAAGTGGTAAGTATGGATCATACATTAGATAAAAAGCTTGATAATGCTATTTGGGTTGCCCATAGTCTCTTTCAACGCGGTAAAGCTAGTGGAAGCGTTGCTAATTTAAGCTTTGTACATGAAGGTAAAATTTATATTACTGCTACTGGAACATGCTTTGGAACACTGAAACCAGATGAGTTTGCTGTTCTGGACATTGATGGAAATCAATATGATAAATTAAAACCAAGCAAAGAATGGCCTTTACATTTGTCAGTATACAAAGCAAAACCAGATACTGGTGCAGTTCTTCATGTGCATAGCACTTATAGTGTACTTTGGAGTTGTCTACCTGGAATAAATGAATCAGATTGTATGCCGGATCATACTCCATATCTGAAAATGAAATTGGGAACTGTTGGCTTAATTCCTTATGAAAAACCAGGAAGTCAAGAACTGTTTAACGTATTTGAAAAACGTGTAAAGGCTAGTGATGGCTGGCTTTTGAGCCATCATGGCCCGGTTGTGCCAGGAAAAGATGTTATGGAAGCATTTTTTGCCTTAGAAGAATTAGAGGAAAGTGCGAAGATTGCATGGGAATTACGAAAAGTACTATAACTCGTATTTTGATTCTTCCAGAGTGATTTTGAACAAATTTATATAGTTTTGGAAAAATTAATTAGCGGAATTTAAGAGTCCACAAAAATTTGTAGGCTCTTTTTCCTTTCTTCTAATTGGAAAGTTAAGGAGAATTGTCAACAAGGGCTTCCCCTATATTGGGCAGCCCTTGTTTATTTTTATTATAATTGCTCAACCTGTTCATTGCAGCAATACGTTTAGTTCCGATTTTCCTGCTTGTATATTTCATTGCTTACTTGATATATTTTCCTCGGCCGACCCTTAGAAGTAGGAGCCTCATCCCCGATAATTTTCGCAATTCCTTGTTCCACTAATCCTGTTAGAATTCGCCGGGCGTTTCTTGGTGTCATTTTTAGCCATTCCGCCACTTGAGATGCGGTGATGGAACCATTACCCATTCTTTTTTGAACCGATAAAATTTTGTTAAAAGTTGTAATCGTTATCCCGCTGTGCTTAAGTTTCTCACTTATTTCCTTATTTTCTGTGCGATATTGGTAGGTAATGGTTTCTTGTTCTTTTAAAGGCCCTTCAATATTTCCGTTATCATCAATGAGGAAAGCACAAAAAGAGTCATAGTTTTGGGCATGATTTATAGCAAGACGAGCATTTTCTTCAGCAGATAGGGCAGTATCACCGTAGCCGATACCAATATTAGAGGGCAAGTCCGTAATTAATGCTAATTTTTCCAAAAGAGAAGTAATTGGTTTCTCCGTTTCTTCAATCGAACCTCTTGTTGAAAAAATAACAAAGATATCAGTTCCTACCGAGACAAACGATCCTGATATCGATTCTGCAAAGTTTAAAACTGCCGCCTGAATTTCTAAATGTAATCGGTGCAGATCATAAGTCACCAAATTATGAACATCTTTTTTCTCTATCCCTTGGACCTTTACGAGGATCGCTGCAATTTGTGACTGTTTAAAATGGAGCGTTTCCCATTGCTGAACGGCTGATGATAAGGTCTCGCGAATGTTGCTTCTGGTAGGAGACACCCTATAGGAAGGGATGTTCTCCAAACGCAGCTGATCATAGATGGCGCGTAAACAAGTGACACAAAGATTGACTTGCCCATTTCGATATAGTTGTTGATGAAAGGATAGAAGATTCTGAAGTGGTGTTTCATTCGTATACTCATGAACATAAACCTGATCGCTTGGAATCTCAAGATCTCGGAAGGTTTCATAAACATCTCGTTTCATTAGCATATCTATACTGATTGTTTCAAGGTTTTTTCTATCATTATAACCGATTTTAACTAAAGTCTTTGTTAAGCTCGCCCCATCTAACTTAAGTAAATAAAAGGGTTGGTTCACGCCGCTTTTTTGAATTGAATTATAAAGTGCCGGGCCTGTTAGAATCCAAAAGTCAACTAAATGGTGATTATTTCTTATAATGTCTGCTGCTTCTTCCGTATCCCTATATATGAATGGAACAGGCTGGAGCCGGTCACTATATTCAATTGCAATTTCTGAAGTAAGTTGGACACTGTCCTCTGGTCCGATAATTCCAGCTCTTGGTTTCAAATAATCCCCCCAAAAAAGATCGTTAGTTAATTATAACTATAAATTACCATTTTATGAACAATCTTCTTCAACTATAAGTTATTTCATCTTTTTAACATTTACACAATAATTTTGTTGAATATTTTGAAAATTCTGTTGACAGAAATTATCTTCCGTTGTATAGTTTCGTTAAAGGAATACATTAAGAAATATTCCGTATATTCAAAAAGGGGGAATGTTCGTAACATGAACTCATCTAAGGATAACCAGAACACTGTACCTATCGTGGAACAAAATCAATATAAACATGTGATCGGCCACTTTACCACCGGTGTCTCCATTATCACCGTACGTAATAATGGCATAGATTTTGGGATTACCGCTAGTGCTGTCAGCTCAGTTTCAGTTGAACCACCCATGCTGCTTGTTTGTATCAATAAAAGCACGGGAACTTGTCATGCGATATCGGAATCTAAAACCTTTACAGTCAACATAATGACGGAAACACAGAAAGATTTAGCGCTGCAATTTGCCAGGGCCAACACTGATAAATTTCAGAATGTTGATTTTTCTTATGGGGAACTCGGAAATCCTGTTCTTAATCAAACATTGGCCTATCTTGAATGCCGTGTGGTAGAAGAAGTTATCGGAGGCACTCATTCCGTCTTTCTTGCTGAAGTGCATACGGCCCATGCAGATAGCGGTGAACCATTGATTTACTTTCGCGGTAAATTTGGTCACTTTAAAGAAGATTAGTTGAATTAGCTTTAGATTTGCTAGGATAAAACTTGGAGGAGGAAATTAAATGGCTCTAATGACCGGTGAGCAGTACCGTGAATCACTGAATGACGGTAGGGAGGTTTATATTGATGGAGTAAAGGTTCGAAATATAGCAGAATACCCATCGTTCAAGCCAATCATTGATGTAAAAGCGAGAATGTATGATATGGCACATGAAGCCAAGTATGCCAATACTTTAACGGCGAGACTTCCAGATGGGGAAATCGTATCCCGTGCTTACAAAGCGCCTGAAACGAAAGAAGACTTATCTGCCATTCGAAAGCATGTCGAAACCGTTCTCGACAATCTTAACGGGGTCGTTTATCGGGTTGGGGATGAAACTATCGGTGAAATGTGGTCACTATATGACGCCCAGGATAAATTAAATGAAATAGATCCAACTTACGCAAAGAATATAAAGTATCATATCGACCGGGTCGCGAGGGAAGACTTGTTCCATGTATCCGCCAACACTGATCCGAAAGGTGATAGAAGCAAATTGTTCGGTGGAAAAGATGGTGGAACACTGCTTCATGTCGTAGAGGAAAATGATAAGGGAATTGTGGTGAAAGGGGCAAAATTTGAGACGGCCGCCGCTTATGCACACCAAGCGTTCGTGAAACCCACGATTCTTGACTGGAATGCCGGGTCTGAAAAAATGGCTCCATTTGCCTGTGGATTCATTTGCGATATGGGCTCACCCGGACTGAAGCATATTTGCCGGACCTCACTTGGTAAAGATCGAAATCCAGAAGATTATCCGATTGCAACAAAATTTGAAGAAATTGATACCCTGCTTATTTTTGATAACGTTTTAATTCCATGGGAAAATGTCCTTTTCCATCGCTCCTTAGATTCAGCCGCCTATATCCGTTCTACTCTACATCGATATTCTGCCTTTAATTACACCCTTAGAATGCTGCGCCGGGCCGATTATTTGATAGGAGCTGCACTATTAAATGTCGAACAAACGGGTTTAACTCATCTCCAAGCAGTAAAAGAAAAAATATCTCAACTGATCAACTACCGTGAAGGAATCAATGCCCATTTAACTGCAGCAGTAGCTGAAGCGGAAAGAAGCCCAGGCGGTTTAATGATGCCAAATCAATCACTTCTTTATACTGGCCGTGTATTTGCATTAGCAAATTTTCCGGCAATGGCGCATTTAACAAGAGAGCTTGTCGGCGGTCAATTAGCCGTAACGCCGGACTCGGCAACCATGGCAGATCCGGAAATCAAGCAATATTTTGATGAATATTATTCTGTTGGCGACTGGACGCCTGAAGATCGAGGAAAATTACTTTACTTTGCGAGAGATTTGGTAAATTCGTCTTATGCAGGCCATCGAACCACGTTTGAATTATTTGCCCAAAGTCCGCCATTTGCTCAACAAATGGCCGTGTTTAATAACTTTGATTTGGAGCCACAACGAGAATTGGTGCGAAAGGCAGCAGGGATCAAACAGTCCGCTCCTCTTTCCAGCCGCTAATTCCCATTTTTCTTTGGCGATAAGTCTTATTGGAGATATCCGTTATATTTCCTTTTTAAAAGAAAGGAACTTTGCGGTAACAGGAATAAACGTTAGAGTGATTTTTTTAATAAAAAGTATAAATCTGGAGCAACGATTATGGTGGAATACTAATAGTTGCTCTCTTTTTTCATGAAACAAAAGATAGTAAACAATGATAGAGCTGGAAAGTGAGGGCTAAGTGCCTTGAAAATAAATCTTAGTCGGTTACAAATAGACATTGAGAAATATGCAAAGTATGGGAAAGATGAACATGGAGGTATCACAAGGCCTAGTTTCTCTAAAGCCGATCACCAAGTTCGACAGTTATTTATTGAAGAATTAAAGGAAATGGACTTACAGGTAACGATTGATGGAGCCGCAAATATATGGGGCAAATATAAGGGAACTGGAAAAAAGAATGGTAGCATTGTGATTGGCTCCCACTTGGATTCAGTTCCAAATGGTGGTAAATATGACGGGCCACTAGGTGTACTTACGGCAAAAGAAATCGTAAAAACTTTACAAGATCATAAAATTAAACTGGATCATGATATCGAAATTGTTTCCTTTACTGCAGAAGAATCTAACGATTTCAATTTATCTACCTTTGGCAGCCGCGCTTTTTCGGGTAAGCTTATGGCAGAAAATTTAAAAGATGTCCGTGATTCCAAAGGTTCACTACTTTATGAAGAATTAAATAAAGTGAGTGGGGGCATAGACAAATTCTCCATGATGGAAACAATGCAAAAAGATAAAAAAGCTTTTATTGAAATTCATATTGAACAGGGGCACCGGTTAGAAAACGCCAATATTTCTATGGCAGTTATTAATAGAGTTGTTGGGACATTTCGTAGTTTTGTAAAAGTAATAGGGGAACCCAATCACTCTGGTACTACTATGATGGAGAATAGAAAAGATGCACTGGCTGCTGCAGCTGAAATGATTCTTGAGCTAGAAAGTTATTGCAAAACGAAAGGGAATTTGGTTGGAACTGTAGGAAATTTAATCGTAAAACCGAATGCTGCTAATATTATTCCAGGCCAAATTGACTTCATTTTAGAAGTGAGAGCCGAGACGGAGGAAGCCATTCAAAACGCGGTAATGGCTATCCATAAGGTTTGGAAGGAGATTGCCGATAAAAGACAAGTTATCATCCAGCATGAAATCTTTCTTGATCAAAAACCCGTTGTTTTAGATCAGGAGCTTGTGGCTGTTCTTGAAAACATGGCCAGAGAAATGAATGAACCTTATTTGACCTTGCCAAGCATGGCTGTCCATGATGCTGCTCATATGGCAAGTATTACAAAATCGGTCATTATTTTCGTGAAAAGTATTGGCGGGAAAAGTCATTGCCCTGAAGAGTACAGTCATCCAGCAGATATAGAAAAAGCAGGAAATTTAGTTTTGCAGGGTATTTTTCAGTTAGACCGCTCGCTTTCTGAAACACAGCTGAGTGTTTAAGATAAGAACTCTCTAGCTACTATTCTACTAAAGTCTCTTATAAAATTTGATTTTAATAGCATTAATTTAGATAGCGAAACTAATATTTATAAAATATTGAATCTTTAGAAAATTGAATTGACATTAACACTATGAATTTGTTATTTTTAATTAAAAGAATAATTAAAGAAAAAATCCGTTAATAAAAACCAAATTATAAACTGTTATTGGAGGAATTGCCTGGCATAAACACGAGTAAGCAGTACAGTGAGTCGCTAAATAACTAGAGCCGCCTATATCCATTCAACTCTTCCTTGTAAGGCATCAAGTATTAACCCCAATACTACCACGTCATCTATAACCCTGTGAATGATTTTGCAAATATAGTTATCTTTAATTGATACATTTCTATACAAGTAAAAAGAAAAAGGGGGACCAAAGTTGGTGAATTTTACTAAATTATTCGTTAAAAAGATGAGTATGTTTATGGTCTTAGCTGTCCTATTGGTAGGGTGTTCAGCAAAAAATTCTTCGTCGGGAACGGGTAATTCCTCGTCAGATAGTGGAGACACGATACGTGTTGGGTTGCAGGCTCCGATGACCGGTGATAATGCCCAATATGGACAGGATATGAAAAATGGGGTGGAGCTAGCTTTTAAAAAGATTAATAGCGATGGCGGAATCAATGGGAAAAAGCTTGAGTTAATCGTAGGGGACGATAAAGCCACTCCATCTGAAGCAGTCGCCGTTGTAAATAAAATGATTATAAACGATGGGGTTAAGGCCGTTATTGGAGGATATAATTCATCGCCGACTTTGGCTTCTCAAGAAGTGTCTGGACCGGAAAAAGTGCTTCATTTAAATATGGGAGCCAGTCCTGATTTGTCTAAAACGAATAATCCATACCTTTTCCGTGTTATTTTAACAGGTTCGGTTTACGTTCCTGCCGTAATGAATTATATGTCACAAGAAAAAAATGTAAAGAAAATTGCAGCCATATTTGAAAATACCGACTATGGAATTACGATGTATGATGCCGCCAAGGAATCTACAAAAAAACTGGGAGTAGATTTTATAGCCGCTGAAAAATATAACCCTGGTGATAAAAACTTTTCTTCTCAATTATCAAAGATTAAAACTCTTAATCCGGATGCCGTCATGGTAGTAGGTTTGTATAATGAGGTCGCCTTGATTGAACAGCAGGCAAAGCAGGCAGGGTTGAAAGTGCAGTTTTTCTCGCCAGATGATTCCATGTATTCAGAGCAGCTTATCAAACTAGGTGGAGACGCTGTCGAAAATCATATTTTTGCCTCGATGATTGATTTAAATGCAGATACAGCAGAAATGAAAGATTTTAAAGCGTTAGCTGAAAAAAATAACGTTCCTGCCCAGGCTAATACGGCGATTGCTTTTGATGCCGCCATGGCTATTGCCAAAGTATTAGAAAAAGGCGGAGGCGACGCTGAAAGATCCCGCGATGCGTTGGCAGGCATTGATATGACAGGAATTACAGGGCCAATTAAATTTGATAAAAATGGTGATCGAGCCAATACTCCTATGATCATGCAGGTTCAAAACGGGAACTTTAAGGTGATTAAAGAATCGGAATAGGGGGATAATTTGTGTTCGTAGATCAATTAATCAATGGAATTGTCCTCGGCAGCATTTATGCATTAATGGCAATTGGTTACACCATGGTTTGGAATGTTCTTCGTTTTATCAACTTTGCACATGGTGAAGTCTATATGGGAGGGGCATTCGTGTCCCTTTATCTTCTATTATTAGATACACCGATTTGGTTAGCCTATCTCGGTGGAGTATGTGCAGGAGCATTTCTAGGATATTTAATGGAGAAAGTGGTTTACATGAGGATGAGAAAGGCACCAAAGTTAAATTTGCTGATTGCAGCCATTGGAATTTCCATTGTTCTCCAAAATCTTGCTCAATATATTTGGGGAGCTACACCAGAGAGATTAACCTCACCCTTTCTTTCCAAGAATTTTACGGTAGGAGATATGGAGATCAATCAGCATTATGTTTTTATTATTATTCTCACCATCCTTGTCATGATCGTATTAGAGTTATTTATTAATAGAACGCTTATGGGAAAAGCGGTTCAGGCAGCCTCGCAAAATATTAATGCCACACAATTAATGGGAATTAACGCAAATAAGATTATTTCTATCACATTTGCAATCGGTTCTGCTGTAGGTGCACTTGCAGGAATATTAGTAGGACCAGTATTCCTGGTTTATCCAACCATGGGTGTATTCGCTGGACTGAAAGGATTTACCGCATCTGTTATGGGGGGTATGGGGAATATTCCAGGTGCCATGATTGCGGGTTTATTACTTGGTATGATTGAGAGCTTTGCCGCTGGATTTATTTCCTCTGGCTATAGGGATGCGGTCGCGATGGTAATCTTGCTATTTATTTTACTAGTTCGTCCTCAAGGAATCTTCGGCAAAATCATTCAGCAGAAAGTGTAAGGGGGGAGAAGGGATGGAACAAACCAATAAAACAGTTTTCCGGAAAATCCTGTTTATTTTTGGAGGGATCGCCTTATTTCTCCTTCCTCTTGCCGTAACCAATGCTTACTTTATGTATATTATTAATCTTATTTTAATCTATGCCCTTCTTGCCTTAGGCCTCGATTTAATTGTTGGTTATACTGGCCAAGTCTCAGTTGGCCATGGTGCATTCTTCGGGATTGGTGCCTATGTTGCCGCCATATTGTCTAAAAACCTAGGGTTCTCATTTTGGTTAAATCTACCGTTATCTATTGTCATTACAGCGTTAATCGGGTTTGTGATTGGTTTTATTGGGTTGAAATTAATTGAAGAATACTTGGTAATGGCGACACTAGCTTTCGGAACGATTATATGGCTTGTATTTTTAAACTGGACTGATTTAACAGGAGGACCAATGGGAATTGCCGGAATTGCGCCTCCTCCACCGATTAAAATCGGTTCATTTGAAATATCGTTTATACAATATCATGATTTTTACCCATTATTATTAGTATTTGTTATGTTAGGAGTTTTGGTCACATCTCTAATCATCAAATCAGGATTTGGTCGTGCCTGTACTGCGATTCGTGATGATGAACTTGCGGCTCAAGCCATGGGAATACCAGTATTTAAAACAAAAGTAAAGATCTTCACTATTTCCGCTGCTTTCTGTGGGGCTGCCGGTGCCTTGTACGCGCATTTTCTCCGTGTTGTGAGTCCGGAAACCTTTACTTTTTCGATGTCTGTAACCATATTAACAATGGTTATGATCGGCGGTCAGGGCTCTATTGCAGGAGCGATAATAGGCGCGTCAATCCTTACTGTTTCTTCAGAGGCATTGCGGGAAACTCCTGAATTGAGAATGTTGATTTACGGGATTCTGATTGTTGTCATGATTATGTTTTTCCCAAAAGGAATTATGGGATTATTCCAGTTTTCCAAAAAACGTCTTCTTAAGAGAACCATCCAACCTGAAAAAACAACTCCAGAGAAAGAGGGATTAAATTATGAGCATTGATCTTGTTAACGATTCCGCTATCTTAGCAGTCAATAATCTTTCAAAATCTTTTGGAGGCGTTAAGGCGGTCAACAATCTATCATTTACTGTGTTGAAAAACAATATTCATGCGATTATCGGTCCAAATGGAGCAGGGAAAAGTACCTTATTCAATCTGATTACTGGGGTTATTAAACCAGATGAGGGGAACATACAGCTACAAAATCAGGACATTACTTCATTGAGAACCGATAAAATTGCCCAGAATGGGATTTCACGAACCTTCCAAAATATACGATTATTTCCTGATATGACCGTGTTTGAAACCGTGTTAATTGGGACCTATCAATTTACAGGCGGAAATCTTCTGCCCGCTCTCTTCCGAACCAAAACCTTTCGGAACAAAGAATCACAGGCTAAAGAACGAATTGAAGAAATCATGAAATTTGTTGGTTTATGGGACATGCGGGATGAGTACGCTGCTAAACTGTCATACGGTAATCAAAGACGTGTTGAAATTGCCAGAGCTTTAGCCACTAATCCACTTCTGTTATTACTTGATGAACCTACGGCCGGAATGAATCAGAATGAAACGAAAGAACTTATGAGTCTATTTACAGAGGTGAATAATCAGGGGATTACGATCTTAATCATCGCTCATGATATGCATCTCGTAAATTCCTTGTCAAATCAAATTACGGTGATCAATTTTGGCGAAAAGTTAGTGGAAGGTCCTCCTGAATTGATTCAAAGTCATCCGGCTGTATTGGAAGCTTACATGGGGAGGACTGAGATGCATGCTTAATGTTCAAAACTTAAGTACCTATTATGGGCAAATATGTGCTTTGGACCATGTTAGTTTAAAGGTAGAAGAAAAGGAAGCCGTTTCGGTTATTGGTGCGAATGGTGCTGGAAAAAGTACGTTATTGAAAACAATTATCGGAGAGCTCCGTCCCAAAAGTGGAGATATTCAACTTTCAGGTAAATCGATTGTTAAAGAAAAAACATTTAAACTTGTCAGTCGCGGTATGACTCTTGTTCCGGAAGGAAGACATGTGTTTCCATTACTCTCCGTTTGGGATAATTTACTTTTAGGCGGTTATACATTGCCCGCTAAATATCGCCAGCAAAGGGCTGAAGAAGTGACAGAACCTTTTCCTATTTTAAGAGAAAGAAAAGATCAATTAGCAGGACTTCTTTCAGGGGGAGAACAGCAAATGCTGGCAATAGCAAGAGCCATGATGACAAGTCCAAAGCTGTTATTATTGGATGAACCGTCAATGGGTCTGTCACCGAAACTAGTTTATGAGGTTTATGATAAAATAACCGAACTGCATCAGCAGGGAACTACGATTCTTTTGGTCGATCAAAATGCGGAAATGGCCATCGATTTTTGCAGCCGTGGGTATGTTCTAATGGCAGGGCGTTTGGCCGGTCAAGGAACGAAAAGCGAGTTAAAAGAAAGTGAAATTGTTCAACGTTCCTATCTGGGATCCGCTTAAATTATTTAGTAATTTCAATTACTATAAAAATCGCTATTTTAAGGAGGAATTATTAATATGTCAGTTCATGGTGAAACAAAAAAAGTGGAGATTCAAAGATTTCGGAAGTTCAAAACGGACCAGTATTATCCGAAAAGCATGGGTAAACCAGAACATCACATTGTGAATGAGTTCAGTATGGCAGTTCGGGCAGGAAATCGAATTTTCTTGAGAGGGCAAACAGGTTTTGATTTGGATGGTAACTTTCACGGTACGGGCGATGTGGCGGCACAAGCGGAAATGGCATGTACATGTGTAAAACAGCTGATTGAGGAGGCTGGAGGAACCATTCAGGATATTTGTAAAATTACTGTTTATCTGATGAATCGTGAAGATCGGAGTAAAGTCTATCCCGTCATTGGCAAGCATTTTAAAGATGTCTATCCTTGCAGTACTGGTTTACTCGTAAGCGGATTTGCCATGCCTGAGATGCTAATGGAAATAGATGTTGAGGCCGTTATAAGCGAATAAAGCATCGATTTGTTTTATTGATGATTAAAAGAGTTTAGTAAATAAAGCAAGGGGGAAAAAGATGACATTTTCGGTCGCAGGACGCTGTTCGTCCACCGGTGCATTAGGGGTCATTGTGACATCCAGTAGTCCAGCCGTTGGGGCCAGGTGCCCATGGGTTAAAACAGGAGTAGGCGCTATTTTAACTCAAAATGTTACGGATCCAAGATTAGCTAGTATCGGTTTTACTGTTTTGGAAAGCGGTTTTGATGCCCAATCGACTATCCAATCAATGAAGGAAGCTTCGCCGTATTCAGAATACAGGCAGCTGGCTGTTGTCTCTTCTAATGGGAACTCTGCTGCATTTACAGGTAATAAGGCATTAGGTGTACACGGAGAATTTTGTGCGAAAAATGTTGCCAGTATCGGAAATCTCCTTAGTAACCCTGCCATTCCAGAAGCGATGGGTCAGGCATTTTTACAATATGAGGGCCAGCCATTAACGGAAAGGTTAATTTTGGCGATAGAAAAAGGCTTTCAGATGGGTGGGGAGCTCGATCAGGAGCATTCCATCGGACTTCTAGTGTTTACGGATGAACCATTCGCCTATGTTGATTTAAGAGTGGACTATAGTGATAATCCTCTTGAGGATCTGAAGAAACTTTGGGAAATATACAAACCACAGGCAAACGACTATAAAGTTAGGGCAATTGTTCCAGAGTTGGCTCCTTCGTATGGCGTTAAAGGTGACGAGTAATCGTTTTATTTTTAATAGTATCTATATTTAATCGTCCTGTTCTAGTTTAACTAATGAATGAATCTAGTCACATGCTTCTGCATTGTCTCATTTTATTTAGTGGGAAAAATACTTTATTCCGTGTAAAACTGCCAGGTTGTTTCCAACTGGCAGTTTTTATTTTTTTGAAGTAAGTAAAAATTGAATTTAATGAGTGAAAGAAATATTTTATTAATGTTTTTGATCTTCGTTAAATCATGAATCTAGAGGTTTATTGGTGAAAGAAGCAGGATTTTTGGTTTTAAAAAAGAGTATAATATTTGAAGTATGTCGTCATTCCAATGTAATTTGTGATTCAATTGAATTTAATCTAACATGACAAATGAACTAGGAGTGTATAAAATGGATCGCAACCTAGAAACGTGTATCAACCAAATAAAAGACGCCAAGAACATGGTTGTGCTGACAGGTGCTGGAATCAGTACCGAATCAGGAATCAAGGATTTTCGCTCCAAAACCGGTGTTTATCAACTGGCGCCTGAATATATTCTATCCCTTAATTATTTTTATCAACATCCGAATGAATTTTATCAGTTTGCTATCGAGCACCTTTATCATCCTGAGGCCATCCCAAACAGGGGTCATGAAATATTGGCAAAGTGGGAGGAACAAGGAAAAGTTCAACAAATTATTACGCAAAACATCGACGGCCTCCATCAAAAAACCGGCAATCAAAACGTCATTGAGTTTCATGGAACGATGCAAACAGCTTCCTGTTTGCATTGCGGAAAGATCTACCCTACGGAGGAAATGGTTTCTCGTATGCAAACAATGGAGGATTTTTACGTCTGCAGCTATTGTAAAACCAAAAGGGAAAGGGAGCGCTATATCAAACCAGATGTCGTTTTGTTTGGCGGTACCGGTGATTGGTTTTCAGTGGAGGGATTTAATACTATCCTGCAATTAATTGATTAAACCGATTGTATGTTAGTCTTGGGCACAAGTCTTAAGGTAACTCCATTCTCTACCTTCCCCCAATACAGAAGGAAGGGCGTACCCTTAATCATTATTAATATGGGAGATACACCTTACGATCACACTGAGGGAACTTATATCATTCAAGATTTAATAGGAAAGACATTGTCTCAAATCGATCGAAATTTGAGTGGATCGAAAGATGCTTCCTAAAAATTTCTCATACAATTTATGATTGCTGGTTGTCCAGAAAATGTTTCATTTGATATCTACAATAAGTGCCATGCACCATCTAATTTTCTGGAAGGTGCATGGCACTTTTATAATATAAAGACATGCCGTAACGAAAGCGATTTGTACCGTAATAAAAATTAAATAAAAATTCAAATTATTACAAAAATAATATTGACAAAAAACCGGACAGCCGGTATGCTAAAAACAGATAAAAAAACCGGACAGCCGGTCGGTTTTGAGAATTAAGTGAAACTAGTTAAGGTGGTTTTAAAAAATGACAAATGTAGTGCAAAGCAAAAGCCCAGATCGAAAAGCAGAAATATTAGATGAAGCACTAACGCTTTTTGTAAAAAAAGGATTTAATAGAACTTCTATTCAAGATATTGCAGATGCAGCAGGAATCACGAAAGGGGGATTATATCATTACCTAAAAAGCAAAGAAGAAATTCTCTTTTTGCTCCACGAACGATTTATATCTGATGGGCTCCCGAAGTTGAAGTTAATTGAAGAAGAATCCCTTCCAGCTGAAGAGAAACTAGTGAAATTATTAAAAACACATTTAGAAATTATTAAGGATTATAAGGATGATATAACCATTTTTTATAAAGAGTACAATAATCTATCACCCGAGAACTATAAGATTGTGTTGAATAAACGAGATGACTATGAAAGCATTTTTATTAACGTTTTAGAAGAAGGAAGAATAAATGGCGTTTTTAATGTTGAAAATAGCCGAATCGCAAGTTTTTTTATCTTAGGTGCTAGTAACTTTATGTATCATTGGTACAATCCAAATGGTGAAAAGTCACTGGACGAAATAGCAAGAATATACTTGAACATTATCAAACACGGGATTCTAAATGATTAAAAATTAAACTTAAAAAAGGGGGAAGAAGGGTTGAGCCATATTCCGAATGAGGAGTTATTGTCCCTTTATCAAACAATGGTCAAGATTCGCTGCTTTGAAGAAAGAGTTTCTAGTTTGTTCGCAGATGGGCTGATTCCAGGCTTTCTGCACCTATACATAGGTCAAGAGGCAGTTGCATCTGGAATTTGTGAGAGTCTATCAAAAGAGGATTATATCACTAGTACGCATCGAGGACATGGACATTGTATTGCAAAAGGTGCAGATGTCAAAAAGATGATGGCCGAGTTATTTGGAAAAGAAACCGGCTATTGTAAAGGAAAAGGCGGTTCGATGCATGTCGTCGATGTCGAATTAGGAATTCTAGGGGCTAATGGAATTGTCGGTGCAGGTATGCCGATTGCGGTTGGGGCTGGAATAACAGCCAAAACCAATAACAAAGGTCAAGTTGTTGTACCTTTCTTTGGGGAAGGGGCTACAGGCATTGGCTATTTTCACGAAGCAGTTAACATGGCCTCCGTTCTTAAACTACCGATCATCTTTGTTTGTGAAAGTAATCAGTATGCAGAATTTACCCCTCGGGAAACGCACCTACCAGTGAAAACCATTGTCGAAAGAGGGGCAGCCTATGGCATTGAGAGCATTCTAATAAATGGGAACGATGTTTTAGAAGTCTATCAAACTATGAAAATCATCATAAATAGGACAAGAAATGGAGAAGGACCTTTCCTTGTCGAATGTGTAACCAATCGCTGGAGCGGCCATTTTGAAGGCGATCCACAACGTTACCGACCAGAAGGTGAAATTGAAGAATGGAAGAAAAATGACCCCATTAAAAATTTCCGTTCTATCCTAACTTCAGTGTATCAAATTCAGGAAAGTTCACTCGTTTCCATTGAAGAAGGTGTCAGAAGAGAACTTGATGAAGCAGAAAAGTTTTCACGTGAAAGCCCATTACCAAATGGGTTATCGACATTAGAAGATGTATACGCTTACTAGGAGGTGGAATCATGCTCATTCGATATAACAAAGCCATTAATAATGCACTAAGAGAAGAAATGCAGAAAGATTCGACTGTTTTTATTGCCGGAGAAGATGTCGGGAATGCTGGTGGCTCATTTGGAATTACGCGAGGATTAGTGGATGAATTTGGTCCAGCTCGCGTCATAGACACACCAATAAGTGAATCGGCAATCGTCGGAATGGCAGTTGGTGCCTCTTCTACAGGGATGAGACCGGTCATTGAGATCATGTTTATGGATTTTATTGCCGTATGTTTCGACCAAATTATCAATCAAGCCGCCAAGATGAGATATATGTCTGGGGGACAAATGACATTGCCATTAGTGATTAGGACCCAATGTGGAGCAGGTGTAAATGCCGGTCCACAACATTCTCAAAGTTTAGAAGCGCTTCTATTTCATATTCCAGGGATAAAAGTGGTGATGCCTTCGAATCCGTATGATGCAAAAGGTTTATTGAAAGCAGCTATTCGCGATAATAACCCCGTGGTCTTCATTGAAAATAAAGCTTTGTACGGGATGAAAGGAGAAGTACCAGAAGAAGATTATACGATACCGATTGGGCAAGCAAAAATTGTCAAAGAAGGAAAAGATGTCACCATTGTTGCTCTAGGGCAAATGGTAAATAAAGCTTTGGCAGCTACAGAAACTCTCGAAAATAACGGAATATCACCTGAGATTATTGACCCACGAACCATTTCACCATTAGACACAGAAACGATTAAACAATCCGTTAAAAAGACAGGTAGACTAATCATTGTACATGAAGCAGTTAAAATTGGCGGCGTTGGCGCAGAAATTGCGGCCATGGTTCAAGAAGAAGTCTTTGATTATTTGGATGCGCCGATCCAACGAGTTGCTGCACCATTTACACCTGTGCCCTATAGTAAACCACTCGAAAACTATTATTTGCCAAATGAAAGCGATATCATTAATGCGGTTGAAAAAATTTGTGTTGGGCGACAATTCTCAATCGCCAGCCATTAATAAAGGAGGAGGGAATCTTGACCTTGTTAATAGATAAAACTTCCTTTGCCTCCCCAAGAGCAAGAGCCTATGCGAAGAAATTAGGGATTGAACTAGATCAATTTGACGGAAGCGGTCCAAATGGACGAATTATTGAGCAGGATGTCATTTATTTTTCGAAACAAATAAATAGTCCGATAACAGAACTAACTCCAACTAAGAAACTACATCGAAAAATCACTCCACTCGCTAAAAATATTTCCAATATTGAAAACATTGATGTTGAACAAGTACAAGGGACCGGCGTTGACGGGAAAATTGTCAGTACTGATATTTTGAAACAAATCCATCATTCAAATAACATCACTGAACAAAAGAAAATCCCATTAGCAGGAATTCGAAAAGTGATTGCTAAAAGGATGACTGATAGTAAAAGAAATGCCCCACACGTGACACTGACAGTAAAAACCGAAGCAACGCATCTAGTTAACTACCGAAACTTATATATGAAAAAATATAATATCAAAATTAGCTTTACAGATTTACTAATAAAAATTGTGGCCACTAGCCTGCTCCAGCATCCTAAAATCAATGTTTCGTTAGAAGAAGAGATGCTCACCTATCATAACGATATTAATATTGGGGTAGCCATAGCACTGGAGGAAGGGTTAATTGTTTCAGTCATTCAAAATGCCGATCAAAAATCGCTTGAACAAATCTCTGTTGACGTAAAAGATAAAGTAAACAGAGCGCGAGCAGGAAAGCTGAAACTAACCGATACTGAAAACAGTCGATTTACCATTAGTAATTTAGGGATGTATGAGGTGGATGCCTTTACACCCGTGATCAATCAACCTGAAAGTGCTATTCTTGGCGTTGGTAGAATGGTGGAAGACATTATTGTAGAAAACAGTCAGATTCGTATCGGAAAAACGATGGTTTTATCCCTTTCATTTGACCATCGTGTTATGGATGGGGCACCAGCAGCAGAGTTTTTGGGAAAAATTAAACATTTCATTGAAAATCCAGAAGATATTCTGTCACTTCAAAACTAGGAGAAATGAAAATGGAAATGGAAATGGATATTATTGTTCCTAAAGCAGGACTAACGATGACGGAGGCAACTGTCACCACATGGTTAGTTGCAGAAGGTGAAAAAGTTAAGAAAAATGACACCATAGCAGAATTAATGACAGAGAAAATGACAGTAGAAGTAGAGTCACCAGAAAATGGAGTAATTGTCAGAATTATCAAGCGAGAAGGTGAGGAAGTTCTCGTTGGCGAAACGTTAGCCACTTTGCTTACCACCCATTCAGGGAGGAATGAAAAGGAAAACACTGCCCTTCCTTCAGCGAAGGAAGTGTTAAAGAATTCTTCAAATGAAACCGCTTCACCTAGCTATGACGCTGCCGTAATTGGCAGCGGTCCTGGTGGGTATGTTGCAGCACTCCGTATTGCTCAATTAGGAGGAAAAGTCGTTTTAATTGAACGGAATGAGCTCGGTGGAGTTTGTTTAAATGCAGGGTGCATTCCCACTAAAACATTACTCAAAGGAGCAGAACTTACCAAAATCCATAATCTTTCATCTGAATTTGGTGTCTATTATCCACCACCAACGATAGATTTTTCAAAACTGATGAAGAAAAAGGAAACGCTCATTCAGCAGCTTCAAAAAGGAATAAGTCATTTGCTGAAGAAAAGCAAGATCACCATTTTGAATGGAGTAGGTGAGGTTGTCTCTCCAAATAAGGTGAAGGTCACCAAGAGCAATGGTGAAATAGAAACCATTCCTAGTAAAAATATTATTTTAGCTACAGGTTCAGAGGCCCATATTCCGAACATTCCAGGTCTAAAAAATGCCAATCCATTGACAAGCAAAGAGGCACTTTCCATGACGGAATTACCTGAAAGTATTGCGATTATTGGGGCTGGGGCCATTGGCTGTGAATTTGCTGGTATCTATGCTCCATTTGGTGTAAAAGTCGTGCTGATTGAGAGTGAAAACAATATTCTTCCCGGTGCAGATCTTGACGTCGCTCAATTCCTAAAAAAATCGCTTAAAAAAGATGGAGTCGAAATCCTTACCTCTTCACAAGTAAAAGAAATTAAAGAAGAAAATGGCGATAAGACTTTATACATCGAACACAAAGATCATTACAAAGAAATAGTTGTAAAAGAGATTCTTGTTGCTACCGGCAGGAAAGTCCGACTAGAAACGCTAAAAGCAATTGGACTTGAAAAAGAAAAGGGGGGAGTCAAGGTCGATGAATCACTTCGTACTAGTATCCCATCCATTTTCGCAATCGGGGACATAACAGGAAAAGAAAATCTAGCACATGTTGCTTCAGCACAAGGAATGGTAGCCGCTGAAAATTGCATGGGCAATCAACAAAGAATGAATTACGAATCGATTCCGCGTTGCATTTACACGTCCCCTGAAATCGCGTCTGTTGGCCTTACGGAAAAAGAGGCGAACTTAAAAAATCTAGATTACCAGACTGGTAAATACTATTTTAACGGCAATGGGCGTGCATTAACAAATGGAAAAGCAGAGGGATTTGTAAAAGTCCTTCGCGATAAAAAATATAATCAAATCCTTGGGATTCATATTGTGGGACCAAATGCGTCTGAATTAATTTCAGAAGGAGTACTAGCTGTAAACCTTGAAGCGACACCTGAGGAGATAGCAGCAACGATCCACCCGCATCCTACTTTATCTGAAGGTTTGCTAGAGGCTGCTTTAGCAAGTATGGGCAAAGGAATTCATGTATAGAAAAGGAGAGATATGTATGGAAAAAGTAAAATATGTTCGCACCCAAATCGGGTCTGGAATTGCCACCATTACAATTGATCGTCCAGATGTGTTAAATGCGATTGATGATGAAGTTTTAGAAGAGTTAGAAACCACTTTTAATGCGATTGAAAAAGATGAAAAGATCCGCGTTGTCATCATCACAGGCGGTGGTGAGAAAGCATTCGTTGCTGGCGGAGATATTGATGCAATGAAACGTATGAGCTTAATAGAAGGTGAGAGATTTGTTTATAAAGGACAAAGCGTTTTAAGCAAAATAGAGAACAGCAATAAAGTAGTCATTGCTGCGATTAATGGATATGCATTAGGCGGTGGGACCGAGTTAGCATTAGCTTGTGATATTCGCATCGCTTCTGATAAGGCGAAATTAGGTCTCCCTGAGGTTTGTATCGGACTTTATCCTGGCTGGGGTGGAACTCAAAGATTAGTAAGATTAGTAGGAAAAGGTGTTGCAAAAGAATTAGTCTTTACTGGAAGACGCATTTCTGTCCAAGAAGCAAAAGAATTAGGGATTGTGAACCGAATCGTACCACATGATGAACTAATGAGTAGCTGTGTAGAACTAGCTGAAAGCATTTTGGCAAATAGTCCAATGGCTGTGATTCAGTCTAAAAAAGCGATTAATCAAGGCAGTGAAATCTCCCTTGATAATGCATTAAGTTTAGAAGCAGAAGCTTGGCTTGTTAACTTTAGTACAGAGGATCGTGTGGAAGGTTTAAGTGCATTTTTAGAAAAAAGGAAACCAAATTATTTGGGAAGATAATTGTCTTTGGAGGGAGAGCACATTGAGTATTGAAGGAAATATCAACTTCTCATCTGTCGTTAACAAATGGGCCGATGAAAATCCTTATAAAGAAGTAATCGTTTATGAAAATAAACGAATTACATACAAAGAGCTGAATGATCGAGTAAATGCGTTAGCACAAGGGCTCCTCTCTCTTGGCATCGAACATGGAGATCGTGTTGGGATTTTACTTTACAATTGTTCAGAATTCTTTGAAATTATTTTTGCAGTCAATCGTATCGGTGCAATCTTTCTGCCGCTCAATTTTCGCTTAGCTGCAGATGAACTTTCTTATATCTTAGGAAATGCTGGAGCTAAAGCCCTTATCAGTGAAGATAACTTCCAGAATGAAATCGATAGCATTAGAGGATATTTACCAGAACTTCAACATTATGTTTCCTTATCGGTGACAGAGGATGAGTCATGGAAATCATATCAGAAATTAATAGATTCCAATCTTGGTGCACAACTTCAAGACGCACATGTAGAATTAGACGATTTACATCGATTAATGTATACATCCGGAACAACCTCTCGACCAAAAGGAGTCAAAATTTCGTTTGAAAACTTGTACTGGAAAAATATTGGTCACATTTGGAACTTTAACATTGGACCAGAGGATAAAACCTTAATCGTTGGTCCCCTTTACCATGTAGGTGGGTTGGACCTTCCAGCAACTGGAGTACTACATCGAGGTGGCAGTGTTGTCATCTTAAGGAAATTTGATCCTGAGAAAGTACTCGCCGCAATTGAGAAAGAAAAGCCAACCAATATTTGGTTAGCACCAGCTATGATCAATATTCTACTTCAATTTGAACAAGCCCATCAATATAATCTTGACTCGATTCGTTTCATCATAGCGGGAGGAGAAAGGATGCCAGAACCATTAATTGAAAAGGTTCAGAAGCTATTTATAAATGCTTGGTTCTGCGATTCCTATGGATTAACTGAAACCGTTTCTGGTGACACCTTCCTCCCACGCTCTAAAACATTCGAAAAGCTTGGCTCTGTAGGAAAACCTTGCATCCACTTGGATATGAGTGTTGTCGATGAGGATGGAAACAAAGTCCCGTCTGGTGAAATTGGAGAGATTGTGTTTCGAGGTCCAAAGGTGACAAAAGGATATTGGCGAGACGAAGAGTCAACCAAAAAAGCAATTCGAAACGGTTGGCTTCATACCGGAGATATGGGTTATATGGATGAAGAAGGTTATTTATTTATCACTGATCGTAAGAAGGATATGATCGTTAGTGGCGGAGAAAATATCGCTTCACTTGAGGTGGAAAGGGTTCTATATGAGCATCCAACCGTGTTAGAAGCTGCCGTGATTGGAATCCCTCATCCAAAATGGGGAGAAGTTCCAAAAGCATACATTGTTGCAAAGAAAGGCGAGAACATAACGGATTTAGAACTCCTCTCCTTTTGCAAGGAAAAGCTAGCAAAATATAAAGTTCCACAAGAAATTGAATTTTTGAATGAATTACCGAGAAACCCTTCAGGAAAAGTCCTAAAAAGGGCATTAAGAGAAAATAGGAGGCAGCGAGCATAATGAACTTTGAAATTACTCAAGATCAATTGATGTTAAAAGAAGGAGTTAGAAAAATTGCCAATGACTTTGGCTTAGAATATTGGCGGGAAAAGGATGCAAAACATGAGTTTGTCCATGAATTATGGAGTGAACTAGGAAAAAACGGTTATATAGGTGTTTCGATCTCCGAGGAATATGGAGGCGTTGGTCTAGGTCTAGTTGAAATGGCGATGGTAATCGAAGAACTGGCAAAAGCCGGTGCAGGTTCAACCGTTGGTCAGTTATTTATGCTAACACCAGTATTCGGAGGCATAACGATTGAAAGTCATGGGAGCGAAGTTCAAAAACGAGAATACTTGCCTAAAATTGCTTCAGGTGAAATGAATTTCTGTATGGCCCTTACAGAACCGAATGCTGGAAGCAATTCTCTTGAGATTACTACCTTCGCGAGAAAAGAGGGTGATCATTATATCATTAATGGTCAGAAAACTTGGATTTCAGGTGTGAATGTTGCTGACAAGATGCTACTTGTAGCGAGAACAACTAAAAAGGAAGACGTTCAAAGGAAAACGGATGGTATTAGTTTATTTTTAGTCGATTCTAAAGATCCAGCTATTACCACTAAGGCGATTGAAAAGGTTGGGACACATTGTGTCCAATCTGATGAAGTATTTATCGAAAATTTAATCGTTCATAAAGACAATTTAATTGGTGAAGAAGGAAAAGGCTGGCGTTATCTTGTTGACACGCTTAACGCCGAACGAATTGTAACAACGGCTGGTCTAGTAGGTACAGGTCAACTGGCACTTAAAATAGCAGTAGAATATTCAAAAGAGAGAATTGTTTTTAACAATACTCCGATTGGTGCCTACCAAGGAATTCAATTCCCTCTTGCAGAGCTTAGTGCAGAAATTAATGTTGCTCAATTGATGAACTACAAGGCAGCTTGGCTATATGATCAATCACTTCCGAATGGGGCAGAAGCTAATACAGCAAAATTAATTGCTGGTAAATCAGCTTTTGGACTTTGTGATCGAGCGATGCAAGTACTGGGAGGCTTTGGCTATGCGAAAGAATACCATGTTGAACGAATATGGAGAGATGTTCGCCTCTTTAAAATTGCACCAGTTTCAGAAGAAATGATTTTAAACTTTATCGCTCAGCATAACTTGGGAATGCCGAGATCTTATTGATTTTCGGGAAAATCTCCTCACTTTGATTAAAAAAAGTACCGATGGAGGTAATGATTAAGAATTACCTTTTAACAGGAAAAATATGCAAATAGGGGGAATTATAATATGTGGTCCTTTGAGTCTACAGATGAACAACAAATATTTAAAGAAACAATTCGAAAATATTTTGAACGTGAAGTAGCTCCATTAGTCGATGATGCAGAAGAAACAGAGGTTTTTCCAGTTGAGTTATTTAATAAAATGGGCAGGGATAATTACCTGTGTATCCGCTATCCAGTTGAATATGGCGGATTAGGAGTGGACAAAATTACAGAATGCATCTTCCGTGAAGAGCTATCCAGAGTTTCACAAGGATTTGCAACCGCGTGGTCAGCTCATTCTCATTTAGGGACCTATCCAATTTACAAATATGGCACGGAGGAACAAAAGGAAAAGTATTTACTCCCTGCAATTAGAGGAGAAAAAATTGCTGCCTTTGGATTAACTGAACCAAATGCTGGGTCAGATACGAAGTCGATGAAAACTACAGCAACTAAAATGAGAGATCATTATACTATTCGTGGCAGTAAAATATTTATTACAAATGCAACAATTGCCGATTATGTAGTCGTGGCGGCTTATACTAATCCGGAAATTGGTTACAAGGGAATTAGTCTATTTATTGTTGAAACCAATTCAATAGGTTTTAATATTGCTAGAAAACTAAAAAAAGAAGGAATACGCTCTTCTGAAACAGCTGAAATTTATTTCGATGATTGTATCGTACCTGCAGAAAATTTAATTGGCGGGATTGAAGGAAATTTTGGCGGGGTTATGAGCACCTTAAGTGAGGGTCGAATTGGGGTTGCGGCGAATTGTGTTGGGATGGCACAAGCAGCCTTAGAAAATGCTAGTCAATATGCAAAAGAAAGAATTCAATTTGGGGAGCCAATCGCAAATTTCCAAGCTATTAATCATAAAATCGCAGATATGTATACCGAGGTTCAGGCAGCAAGATTACTAGTTTACCAGGCTGCCTGGATGTTAGATAAAGAAATGAAATGTGACAAAGAGGCTTCAATGGCAAAATTATTTGCATCGGAAGTTGCCGTGAAAGCTGCCCGAGAAGCCATTCAAATTCTTGGTGGATATGGAATGATGCGGGAATATCCGGTAGGAAGAATTTTGCGGGATGCTCTTGTATATACGGTTGGAGAAGGTACATCTGAAATCCAAAAAAATATCATTGCCAAGCAAATTGGTTTGATTAGTAAAAGTAAAATACAGAAAAACAGTTGATTGATTACTTTAAAAGGAGGTAGTGTCGAATATTCATACTATTTAAAGAGGTGAGGTAATGAAAAGTTCATATATAGTTGGAGTAGGGGATACGCCTGTAGGTAAATTGCAAGGAGCTAGTACAATGCAATTACATGCAGAAGCTTCTACAAAGGCATTAGAGGACGCAGGATTAAAGAAAGAGGAAATTGATGGTGTGCTTACTGCTTATTCGTTAGTAGAACCTCATCTTATGTTAAGCTCCGTTTTTTGTGAATATTATGGAATCTCTCCAAAGTATACAGCTGCGGTCCAATTGGGAGGTGCCACTGGGTGTGCCTTGGTTATGCATGCTCAAGCATTAATAGAATCTGGACAATGTGAAACGGTATTAATTGTAACTGGAGATAATAGGTTAACGGGACTAACCAGAGATGGAGCTGTTCAAGCATTATCTGGTGTTGGACATCCAGCATATGAGGCCCCATATGGAATCACCGTGCCATCCTTATATGCATTAGTAGCAACGAACTATATGGATTATTATAATGTTTCATCGGAGACTCTCGCACAAATTGCCGTAACGATGCGAAATCATGCAGCACTTCACCCAAATGCTCATAAAAAAGAGCCTATTACTGTGGAAGAAGTATTAAATTCGAAGATGATTTCTAGTCCATTACACATGTTAGATTGCTGTTTAGTTTCAGATGGTGGAGGGGCCATAATAGTAGCTTCTAAAGAAGTTGCAAGAAATTTACAAAAAAGACCGGTAAAAGTCATGGGTGTTGGTCAAGGGCACACACATGAACATATTAGCCAAGCCCCTTCACTGACTGATTTTGGGTGCAAGCAATCTTCTAAGCTTGCATTTGAGCAAGCAGGCGTTTCTATCGGCGATATCGATGTCGCAGAGATTTATGATTCTTTTACAATTACGTTGCTTATTGAACTAGAATCTATTGGATTCTTTGAAAAAGGTGGGGCTGGTTACCATATCGCTAATGGAGAAATTGGGCTAAGCGGTAGAATACCGCTTAACACTCATGGTGGACTATTATCATATGGACATTCTGGAGCAGCTGGCGGATTATGGCATGCAATTGAAGCAGTGAAACAATTAAGAGGTGAAGCCCATGGAAGACAAGTTCCTTTTGCAAAAACGGCATTTGTACATGGAGATGGGGGTATTCTTTCTGCACATTGCTCTTTAGTTTTAGGGAATGAGTAAAATAATGGTAATCACATCTTCAAGTAGTAGATAAAAAAATTAAAATTAATATAAATATTTTTTAAAAATTTATGGGGTGTTACTATGCAAAAACCACTACCTTATATTACTACTGAGTCATCTGAATATTGGGATAGCTGTAGGAAAGGAAAATTAATATATCAACACTGTTTAAGCTGTGATGTGGTTCAATTTTATCCACGAAGCCAATGTAAGCAATGTGGAAGCAAGAATTTAGAGTATCGAGAATCAAAAGGTAAAGGTACAATTCGAACTTTTACTCATGTCCATAGAGCTCCCAGTCCAGCATTTAAGGAAGATGTTCCATATATATTAGCGTTAATAGATTTAGATGAAGGCTTTCGGATGATGAGTAATATTGTCGGAACAGAAAGAGACGTCAAAATCGGCGACCGTGTAATAATAGATTTCGAAAAAAGATCGGAAGACATCGTTATTCCTCAATTTAAGTTGATGTTAACATTCGATAGATTAAAACTAGGAAAAATATATGGTCAAGAGGAATTTGAATGTAGTGTTGAAAAGGTGAATCAATGGCAAGAGATTTACACAGATGGCACAGTTGAGCAAAAAGTATATAGAACGGTTCCTGCCGGAATGTGTGGAGTTATCATTATGAATACATATGATACATCACTATTCGGTAGACCACCAGGAAATGTCCACGGGAGCCAAACTTTTCAATATCATAAACCCATTCACGTTGGGGATACTGTCATCACTAAACTTTTAATAGAAGATAAGATAATGATGAATGACCGAAAATGGGTAACCATCAAAACGGAAACACATTCAGCGGATGGTACACTGTTGATCGAAGGCCGAATGAAAATCTTATGGGCTGAGTAGGAGGATTAACAATTGAATCAGGGAGCAATGATATTATCTAATAAACTCCATGTCACTAAGGAACGAATCTTGAGCTATGCAAAAATGTCAAATGATTTTAACCCCATTCATGTAGATGAAGCTTTTGCGGAAACTACCCAATTTGGCAGTATTATCGCCCATGGTATGCTCTCTCTTAATTTATTGTGGGATTTAATAATAGAAACTTTTGGCGAAGAATCTTTAAATGCTTTAAAAATGAATATCCGTTTTCAAAAACCAGTGAAAGTAAATGAGACAATCCAAGCTGTTATTCACATTGAGAAATTGGAAACATTATCAGATCACCCCGATCGACATAAGTATTATCTGACTGTGGGAATTAATACTTCTAGAGATGAGGAAGTGGTAAAAGGAGATGTAGAGTTAGTTTTATAATAAGAAGAAGATACAACTACTATACAGTCTCAAACTATTTGATGGCTAATAACTTAAAAGGGTGTTATATAAATGACCAATTTAATTAAAAAGTTATTTGAAGCAAAATCAATAGCAGTGATAGGAGCTACCTCTGACCCAGTTAAGATTGGTGGAAGACCTATTAAATATTTGCAAGATCAATACTTCACAGGAAAAGTTTATCCTATCAATCCTAAATATACTGAAATTATGGGGATACCTTGTTTTTCAGATATAAGCCAAATTAACGACATCATTGAGTTAGCCGTTCTTGCTGTCTCAGCAGATCGAGTTGAATCAGAAATAAAAAAGTGTATTAAATATGGCGTTCATTCCTTTGTATTATTTAGTTCTGGATTTGCAGAAGCAAACGAAAAAGGGCGTCACCTTCAAAACAATCTCAAAAAATTAGCAACAGAACATAATTTAGCGATTTTGGGCCCAAATTGTCTGGGCATGATTAATGCTTCAACAGGTTTAGTAGCTTCTTTTACAACGGCAATGGAGTCACTTCAGTTAATAAAAGGAGGATTCGGATTTGTTTCTCAAAGCGGTGCTCTAGCAGCCTATTTCCTAGATCTAATTCAAAAAAGCGGTGTTGGATTAAGTAAATGGGTTTCCACTGGAAATGAGGTAACATTAGACACATCTCATTTCATTGATTATTTTGTTGATGATCCAGATACTAAAGTAATTGGAGTATATCTGGAAGATATTAAAGATGGAAACTTATTCAAAAAATCCGCGTTAAAAGCTGCAAAAAAAGGTAAACCGATTGTACTGATAAAAGCCGGATCATCTGAAGCTGGAAGCAAGGCTGCTTCATCACATACAGGTTCGATGACGGGTGAAGATTCTAAATATCAAGCATTATTTGAACAACTTGGTGTCATACGTGTCCGTAGTCTAAGCGAAATGATAAGAATTAGCAAGTCACTTTTATATCAAGGTTTCCCTAAAGACAATACATTAGGTATTATTTCAGTTTCGGGGGGAGCTGGAGTATTATTGGCGGATGAGGCTGCTAATTTTGGAATGAGCGTTGTTGATTTTGACAATGAGTCAATTGATAAACTTAAAAAGACATTACCTTCATTTGCCACGGTTCAAAATCCAATGGATGTAACCGGTCATGTTGTAAGTGATCAGACTATATTTGCAAAAACTCTAAACATTTTAGAAAGCGATACCAAAATTAATAATATAGTTATATTTATAGGTCTGATGAAAAGTATTAGCAATGAACTATTCAAGGCTATTAAAAAATCAAACTTAACGGAGAAAAAACATGTTTCCGTGGTTTGGATTGGGGCTACAAGGGAAATTATCGAACGATTTGAATCTATTAATATTCCCGTTTTTGAAGACATACCCGATGTAATTGAAACATTATCGCAATTGTATAAAGGGTATGACCGTCAAAAGACTCTTCTCAAAGACACACCATTTTTGTTGGGAATTGAAGATTCATCAAACAATATTAGTCTAGAAAATCAAGATACAGTATATGAACTAACAGAATACGAAACGAAAAACTTATTAAAGAATTATGATGTCCCTTTCCCAAAAGAAGTATTGATTCATACTATCAACGATGCACGAATCCAAATGCACAATAGTGGGATCAATTACCCAGTGGTATTAAAAATAGAAAGTAGTGAGTTGCTGCACAAGAGTGAGCACGGAGGTCTTCTTCTAAATATTACAAACGAAAAACAAATGATTCAAGGAATCCAACAATTATTAGATAGAAGTGAGTATTTAGGAATAAAAACGCAAGGTATTTTAATTCAAGAAATGGTGAAATTTGACCATGAACTTATTATTGGATTTCAAAGAGACCCAATTTTAGGATCTACTTTGATATTGGGAAGTGGTGGAATTTATGTAGAGGTATTAAAGGATATAACCACTTCCTATCTTCCAGTCAGTAAGGAAACAATAATACAAAAAATTAAGAGCCTAAAAAGCAGTAAATTACTTGAAGGGTATCGTGGAAAGCCCAAAATTGATATCAACTGCTTAGCCGATATCATACTTAATTTAAGCAACTTCTTCTTAAAGCATGAGGAGAAAATGGTTGAATTAGAAATTAATCCACTTGCTATTAATTTTGAAACAGGGCAATTTTGGATTTTAGATGGTCTCGCAATTACAAAAAAATCCTATGAAGAACTTAATAGATTAAATGAAAGCACGAATAATCTTATTTTTCTCAATAAATAGTTAATAACCAGTATATTAATATATGAAGTTTATGGAGAATACTCGGTGTACCGTTACAAAATATAGTTTTTTGTTTAAATACAAGGTTCAATTTTAATTATCCAAAGGGGGAAATTTTATGAAAAGGAAAAAACTATATTTTATGCTTACTAGTTTACTATCCATATTACTGCTAGTAGCTGGCTGCGGAAATACAACATCTGCTGGTAGTGAAAAAGAAAAAACTACTAGTTCTGAGGTAGACTATCCTAAAAAAACGATCAAAATAATTGTTTCATATGCAGCAGGTGGAGGTAGCGATGTCCAAGCACGTACTTTATCTGAAGCTGTAAAGAAGTATCTTCCTAAAGACGTTGATGTAATAGTAGAGAATAAACCAGGAGGAGCTGGAACAATTGGATTATCTGCCCTGGCACAGGCAGAGCCTGATGGGTATACTTTAGGGTTCGCATCGATATCAAACCTTGCTATACAAACAAACTACGAAAAAACTCCATATAGGATAGATGATTTTGAACCAATCATTCAATTTACTTCCGTTCCAAGTTTATTTCTTGTAAAAGATGATGCGCCGTGGCAGACATATGAGGAATTAATCGATTATATTAAACAAAATCCTGGTAAATTTACTTTTGGTTCAAATGGGGCAGGTGGAATTACACATCTTAACATAGAAGCAGTAAATCAGGCTCTGGGTACGGAAATGAAGATTGCACATTTCGATGGCAGCACCCCAACAATGACAGCACTATTAGGAGGGCATGTAATGGGAGTTGCTCTTCAGACATATGATGCTATACCACAGATAGAGGCTGGGAAAGTACGGCCACTTGCTATCTTTGGAACTAAAAAAACAGAAGATTTCAAAGATTTACCACTATTAACGGATCAGGGGCTTGATACGGGAATTGATTCATTTATAGGATTAGTAGCACCAAAGGGGACACCAAAAGAGATTATAACCATTGTCCATGATGCATTTAAACAAGCTATGGAAGACAAAGAAGTAATAGAGAAGTTTCATACTTTAAATACTGATTTATCTTATGCTGGACCAGAAGAATTTAAGAAAATTATTGAAGATAGCCATCAACTTTCAGGGAAGATAATGGAAAAATCTGGATTAAAATAGTAAGGCAGAGATTTAATTCTAAAACATCAATAGAAGGGATATTTTTCCTTCTATTGATGCCTAAATAAAGAATATCTATAGATCATTTATTGGAAACAAAGATTCATATTTTTTTAAGAGAGGTAGGCGCATTCTAATGAGAAAAAGTAATGGAAGTTTTTGGGCCGCAATTGCGGTACTGATATTTTCCCTCATTTTTTTCTATCAATCACTCGCGTTTCCTTATTCGGGAGATCTTGGTCCAGGACCAGGTTTTTTTCCAACATGGTTAAGTGGCATTTTATTTATCTTATCTGTCTTTTATATTTTTGAATCTCTAAAGGCGGCTAAAGAGGATGTAGAGGACGATAAATCAACTTCTTCAAAAGATGGCTTAAAAAATGTCGTGTTTATTCTAGCTTCAATGATTGGAGTGTTAATCCTGCTCCCTATTTTAGGGTTTGTGATCTCAGGTACACTATTTTTGTCTATTTTATTATTTAAAGAGTGTAAATGGTACTCAAATCTCAGTATTTCACTAGGAGTGTCACTAATCCTATTTTTTGTATTTGATTCAGCCCTGCATATTCCGTTGCCAGTAAATATATTGGGATTTTAATAACGGAATTAGTTATCAATTATATTTAAAAAATGTCAAAGAATTGTATAGGGGGAATCAATTTGGATGCATTAGTTTCATTGTTTAATGGCTTTGAAAGTGCCTTGACAATTTGGAATTTAATTTACTGCTTTATTGGAGTTTCCGTAGGTATGATGGTTGGTGTGCTTCCTGGATTAGGACCAGTTGCCGGGACAGCAATATTAATTCCCCTTACTTTTGGAATGAGCCCAGTTTCAGCGATAATCATGCTATCGGGAATCTACTATGGAGCCATGTATGGAGGGACTATCACATCTGTTTTAATCAATACTCCTGGAGAGTCCGCTTCCGTAATTACCTGTATAGATGGACATCAATTAGCCAAACAAGGACGTGCAGGCACAGCATTAGGGGTTGCTGCTATTGGATCATTCATAGGTGGAATCGTTTCACTAATTGGTTTGACATTTCTTGCTCCAGTACTAGCTGAATTTGCATTGAAGTTTGGTCCGCCTGAATTTTTTTCACTAATGCTGCTTGGCTTAATGATGTTGGTTGGATTGATGGGAACGTCTGTAATACGTGGATTGATTGCAGCAATTTTTGGTTTAATTTTATCTTTGATAGGAATGGATCCGGTATCTGGTGCATTAAGATTTACCTTTGGTCAACCGGAGTTAATGGAAGGGCTTGATTTTGCTGTGATAGCTATGGGTCTTTTCGGTATTTCCGAGATTCTTATTAATGCTGAAAGTAAAACGAATTTAGAAACACCTGCAAAAATTAAGAAGCTTTTTCCAGAAAAAGAGGAATGGGCTCCAACCTTAAAGTCAATTGGCAGGGGAACTGGGATAGGATTTTTTCTTGGCTTAATTCCGGGTGCAAATGCAGTAATTTCTTCACTTATATCTTATTCTGTCGAAAAGAAAATAGCAAAGGACCCTACTCGTTTTGGAAAGGGAGCCATAGAAGGGGTGGCTGGGCCCGAAACAGCAAATAATGCTCATAGTGGTGCAGCAATTATTCCGTTATTTACGTTGGGAATTCCAACATCACCTACAATTGCAGTTCTATTTGGTGCTTTTATAATGCATGGTCTAACGCCTGGTCCAGCCCTTTTTAAAAATAATCCAAATTTTGTATGGGCCGTAATCGCAAGTATGTTTATTGGTAATTTAATATTATTGATATTTAATTTACCTTTAGCAAGAGTTTGGGCAAAAATAGCGATGGTCCCTTATAAAATTTTGTACCCGCTTATACTTATTATTTCAATAGTTGGCGTTTATAGTATAAAGAATAGTTTATGGGATATTGGAGTAATGATACTGTTTGGAATTATTGGTTTTTTAATGAAAAAACTGGATATTCCTATAGCGGCTACAATTTTAACTTTTGTTTTAGGCTCACAAATGGAGGCAACATTATTTCAATCATTGGCAACCTCTCAAAATGGGTTCATGATCTTTTTTAGCCGTCCGATTTCAGGAGTAACTATCACCATTTGTATCATTATCTTTATTATTAGCATCATATCATCGAGTCGGAAGAAAAGGTCTTTACTTGCTAGTGATATTGAAATGTAGTTGAAACTGTTTATTTCGATATAACGATTTTATTCAATTATGGTTATTATGGTATCAAGTTGGTGTCCCAATTTTAGTAGAAGAAATGAAGAAGAATGTAGTAAATAGATAGGGGGTTGCAACCATTTCCCATCGTACAGAAATAGTCACAAGGTATTGTGAATCGGATGCTTTAGGGCATATAAATAGTGTGAGCTATTTTATTTATATAGAACAGGCTCGTGTAGAGTTTCTTTTAGATAATGAAATCATTCCAAAAGTTGAAAATTGGCCATTTGTTCTTGTTTCCACTCACTGTGATTATAAACAGCAAATTTATGTAAATGACAGGATAGTAGTTAAGACTTTTTTAAAAGAGATTGGAAGAAGTAGTTTTACATTAGGTTATGAGATTGTCTATCAAGATAAGGATGAATTACTAGCATACGGGGAATCGGTTGTCGTTAACTATGATTTTGGTCTAAAAAAAAGTATTCCGGTCTCTGTTGAGATGCGAAACAAAATGGAAGAGTTTTTGATAAAAAGATAAATTTAGTAAAGCCCCTGAATTAGGGGCTTATATTTTTAAGCGATATATCTTTGTCCATTTAAATCCTCCTTCGTGCATCCATCACGAATCATAATGGATGGACAGAAAACACATACTCAAAAGTTGTGTTAGAGGGGGGTATGGCATCAACCTGTAGATCAATTGAATGGATTATTTCAATCTTAATGAATATGTTTCCATCATAAGTGGGATAATCAAGCTGGTACATAATGAAGAACCTTCTATATCTGATAGCAATCCATTTATGAAATATGTAATTATTGATTTGATTTTATTGGCAATCGTTGCTTTAATTGTTTGGTTAGCTTACGGAATTTTTAAACCTAAAAATCGTAAAGTAACAACATTCCGTAGGATTCTAAGTGGGTTGTCTATATTGGTAATTTCTGGCTGCTGCCGTTGATTATTCTAATTGGATTCACTATATTATTTGGACCTTTAACTGTGGTAATATTATTTGCTCCAGGAATAGGACATCTGTTATTTTTGATACCTTTGCTCCTTTTAATAGTGGGGAGTCGTTAAATTAGGTAAAGTAATAATACTAAGATTAAAGAATTAGCTTTGGATGCATAAGCTGAAAAATCGTGATTTATTTTATGAATCCTCTCTTAAATATTAGAACTTTTGAATTCTTCATTTGTTTAGTGTATTGATATTACAAAATAGGAGTATTTTCCTTGTGATTCCTAACGGATGCTGTCCAAAAATTTGATTTTTATCTAAAAGCCTGTGAAAGAAAATAATATATTAATCTCACATAGCTGTATTAATGGTGAACCGAATCACGAGTTAAAAATATAGTATTTAAATTATGCAATATCTAGATCCTCAACAATCGGGCGCGTTTGTGGAAGATCATAAGCCTAATTCTTCGCTAATAATGGAGGGATTTGGCTTTTTTATCTTTCAAAATCCTTAACTTTGTAAATCTGATTTTCCTGGCGTTACCCATTGGTAAGTGCATTGGCGATCGCTGGTAAAAAATATGACGTAGTGGTACATTCTTATGGCCGTAATCACTGTTAGCTGACTATGCTAAATACGAAAAAAAACGGAAGAAAAAACTTGGAAATCTAAAGAATGAATGTTATTTTTTATTGACTTAACATTTGTGCAGCCACCGCAGCTAGCTGACCTTCAATATCTTTCCATTCAGTCCCCAAGTCCAGTGTTTTTACACTGAAATGATTACCTCCAATTTGATAATCGTTATCCGGTGTAATGTCTTCATCCGTTTTTGCGTATAAGAGGACACCTATTACATTTCCACTCCCATTCCGATCTTTGTTTTTCACATAAGTAAAAATTTGATACAGGTTACCTGAAATAATCGATTTGCTGTCGTACATCCTATTGGTTTGCAAGGTGTGACCATAATACTTGGCATCAATAATCATGGTTCTTGGACCATTAGTGAGGGTAATATCTGTTTTCATGACCGGCAGAAATTCCGTCACACCGTCATCCACATTCCAGTCAATATACGAAGCGGCAGCTGAATATTGCGGGTATTCCTTTTGGAAATAGCCAAGTAAAAACTTCTCATACAATCGGTGCATTTGCTGATCGTCGAAAAATTGTTTCATTCTATATTCACCAATTTCTGTCGTCATTAATAATCCTTTAATGACTAATTCACAGATGTTAATCAGCATTTTGTAGGCCGCATTATTGCGATGATACACAATGGAACCCCATTTAATAACGTATGGGTTAAGTGTATTCACATTTCTAAGAAAGAGTGTCAGTTTCCGAAGCACTTTATGATTTTCTTCTTTCACATCACCAAATCGAATAAGCAGCTGCATCGTGGTTTTTAAGATTTGATTTAACGTCGTATTCTCGGAAAATTCGTCGTAGTGGCAAACCATACGATGTGTTAACAATGTGTTTCGTTTAATGGAACTTGTCACATCAATTTTCCCTCGCAAATTGCCGGTTGTTTCGGTTTGCCCTTGGTAATTACGATCTAAACCGCGTTTTATTTGGTTTGATACGCCCCGAACGAGGATGGCTGCCATCAAATCATGAAGGTGATCAAATTCTTCTGGCTGAATATTTTTAAAACCCGCTTCATTTAGAGTTTGATATGCATAGGTCAGCATATAGTAGATATTTTTTATTTTAATCACGTATAGCACCACGCAATTTGCTGCTCCAATGCTCGATTTTGGAAGGCTCGTCAAACCAATATTCCGATATCATTGGAATCAGTTCGTATTCCACGATGTCCGACAACCATTCATTATCAATATCCCCCGTTGAGTTAAAATAACTATGCCCAATGCGGAAGCCGCTGCCAAGTGATGCATCGTCTACTATGGCTCGATTCAGTGTAACCACGGTATCGATTAAACGGTCGAATTTTTCATTTGCGATAGTTCCTTGATACTGTTTGAAGCCCTCACTTTCAAAAGCAGGTTCAAATTCAAAAAAGGCAAACCGGCGGCGCAGGGCATAATCAATCATGGCCAGGCTCCGGTCAGCGGTATTCATCATACCAATGATATAGACGTTCTCCGGGACAGAGAATTGCTCATCCGAGTAGAGCAGACGTACGGCTTTGCCGCGTTTATCGTTTTCGATTAACATTAATAATTCGCCGAAAATCTTACTTAAATTTCCGCGGTTTATTTCGTCAATAATAAAAAAGTACTCCCGCCCATCATCTGGTTCCGCTTCCTTACAGAACTGATAAAAAGGACCCTTGGATAATGAGAACCCTTTTTCGGTAGGCCTGTAGCCAATAATAAAATCTTCATAGCTGTAGTTTTGGTGAAATTGGACGACCATCACACGGCTAGTATCTTTTTCACCCATAAGTGAGTAAGCCAGACGTTCTGCTGCGAATGTTTTTCCAACCCCCGGAGCCCCCATTAAAATAAGATTTTTCTTTTTGAGGAGGAGGTTTCGAAGAGTATGATACTTTTCTTCGTCCATATAGACTTCTGATAAAAAGTCCTTAGCCGTATAGTTGTCATACTGTGGAACTTCTTCATCATCTGAAAGTGTGATTTCATCTGTTTCAATGGCGAACATATCCTCCAACTTTCGGTAATAGTCGGTATATGGTGTGATATCGGTAAGTGTTTTCATCACGATTTGTCCTTCATGGTCCCACTCACCTTTATGTGTCCAGTCAACTTTATGAATGTGTTTATAGGAATTTCTTGTATCATTAAATATATAGTCCGATGTCACAACTCCCCGGCCAATGATTTTTTTTAAACCATGTTTCACCATAATGACATCGCCAATGTGAATCTCATTGGTAAATTGCCATGTAGCATGTCCCGCATTTTTATAGGAATACTCCGAGCCATATATCTCTTTCATTTTGGCCTTCATTGATTCTTTTGAGGGATATTGTTTCAAATCACCGAGTTCATCCCAGCCGATTCCCATTATTCCTTCGTTATAAAATTCCTCCCACATGCTGGATCCTTCACCTGGGGCATACATCCAATAACGTTTTTTAGCTTTTACTGGTACTGATTTGGGAGTCGCAGTTGCTGGAATTCGTTCATATGTACCATTTATGATGCTTTCAATTACAGCATCTTCATCTTTTGTGACACGAAAATTGGTTGCACCTGGATAGGTTAAAATTTCCATCCGATTGGTCCGTCCATCGGCGAGCAAAGTAGTTCTTTCTACAACCGCGTTTACCAGTTTTCTTTGAATTTCAATATCTACTGCTAAGTACGGTTCATGATTTAACGTCTCACTGCGGTTATAGGGGTCATCCAAATCAGGCTGTTTGATTTCCGGATTGCAAAGGATTGTGCCGGAAGCCACAACTCCACCTTCAGAACCGGAAAGCCAAATATACGCTTTGTCTCCCTTTTTGATTTGGTTTTTATTTTGGTTTACTGCCCATGTAATCACATCCAAATCAGTTACAGCCCTGATGACATCATAATATTTAGGATTCCCTTGAAAAATCCAGCAGGAGGGTTCTTCGTGCTCCTTTAAAAATCTACCATATAAAATCAAACCGTTTGAATACGCCCGATTACCAGCAGCTAAATCTACTTCATGAAAGTTTGGTGCTGAAGTAATAATATGATAGGCCTCATCAAATACAGTGGAAGAAGTAATATGGAATAAATCCGTCTCGGTGACATTTTCAAGGTCCAATCTAGCAGTAGCATTTTTGAGTGCTGTTGTATAAGCATTGATCGTTCCTTGCTTGTAGAGTTCTCCAGTTGATTTTTTCTGCCGGCGCATCCAATTTTGGAAGGCTGTTTTTAAATAAGTATCGCTCATAAGTTGCCACTCCACTCCTTTACCTAGTTTTGTTTAGTTTTATTAAAAAAGACGATATTAAAATAAAAATTTTCTATTACCCTGATTTTATCAAACCATTTGGTATAATGTCGAAATTTGGTAATCAATAATTTTTTAGAGGTTATTGACTTTTATGTATCGGAATAGTTTTTATTCGGGATAATAATGATCGTGGATATTTTGAGCAAATGTTCAATATTTGGTTAAGATAGAAACAGGGCGTGTCATGACACCTGCAATTAATTTGCACTTACACTTTTTATTGGTTCATTTTGTCAAATCTAGTAGAATAGTAGGTGAAAAGTGAATATTATATTGTTTTAGATCGTATATGTAATGAACCAAGGGAGGAATCTAACATGGCAAGAATAAACAAGGTGAAATTGTTAATAGATTTTAGTCCCAATACGCAACTTAAATGCGAAGAACTATCAGGCTATACTTCATTATTTTTCAAAGACTTCGCAATTGGATCGATGTTTAACGGGGGAGCCCGAAAAAATAAATTTTCCATTAATGCAATTGAAGGTAGTGAGTTTGAATCCTATCTAATAGAGAATGTAGAAGAAACTGTAAAGTCTGATACAGAAAGATACAAGGTTGCATGGCTAGATTTAAACAAGGAAGATGACTTTGAAAAACTAGAAAAAATAGTCGTTGAGCTACCAAAGTTTGAAAATGCTGGCTTAAGAAAACTATATGAACAGCATTAGGTTAAGCTAATTATTGATATGGTTAAAAAACCATCAACGCCGGAACCAACATGAGACCGCTTGTGCGGTCCTTTTTTCTGTAAATAACTGGGCCTCTATAAGGGAATTTTAATATAATATATTCTACAATTTATTGAAACTGGTTAAATATTTGAAGTGACAAAGGCAGGATATCATACTCTACTTTTCCCTGTGATTAAAGGAAAATTACAGAATTTTGTCGAAGTATAAATAGTATTTATTTGAATAGTAAACGAAGTACTTTGTATTTTAAAATTGAAAAGAACAAAACAGTCTTTATGGACCGAAGTGTGAAACCTGGTCGGAACAAAGATACCTAGAATCAATGGAATCTCGTATCCATTAATAAGAGGAGCAATTATGTTAAAAATTGAAGAGGTTATGACATCACTTTCAAAAATAAGACCCATTTTTCGTTCGGAAAAGGACTTTCAAGATGCTTTACAAGAGGAAATAAAAACAAAGGTTCCTCATTGTGAAAAGAACAAAATAGTAAATGGAATTAAAGTTGACCTGTGGTGGGTAGAAAACGGAAAAGAAGTTTCAGTTCAATTACGTCACAAAACAAAAAAACTGGCTGTTACTTTAAACGGAGAAAGTTTTGAATTAAAAAACCATGGGGCACAGGATCTTGGGCGTTATGATTATGTAAAAGATCTTCAAAGTTTAGAGAAACTATGTTTAGAGAACCCATTTAGAATGGGTGTAGCCATTTTATTAACTAATGATCATTTGTACTGGCAAACTCCGGTGAAAAACAAATCGGTGGATGAGGACTTTCTACTATATGAAGGAAATCGACTAACCGGAGAATGTCGCTGGAAAGAGGAAGCATCTTTAGGTACCACAAAAGGACGGGAAGAGCCGATTCTTTTGAGAAGCAAATATAAAATGTGTTGGAGTGATTACTCTATATTTGCAGAAAGTCATTCTGAATTTCGATTTTTATGTGTGGGTGTTAAATAAATTGTATGGTAGAAAAAAATTGTTTATTCAACTGAAAGAAGGTCCAAAGGATATGGAGGAAATAGTAAATGGCTAAAATAGAAAATTATAAATATAGTATTGAAGAAGCATTTAGAGAATGTTTTTATATAGTTCCGGATTATCAACGTGAATACGTTTGGACGGACAAAGAAGTTTACCAGCTACTAGAAGATATTAATGATGAACTGGAAACTTCTTCTGGGAGGGAATATTTTATTGGTACTGTTTTAGTTGCTCCAACAACCACCAAAAACCACTTTGAAGTAATTGATGGTCAGCAACGCCTTACAACCTTTTTTCTAATATTATGTGCATTGAAGCAACTATTCAAAAATGAATCTCAAGAGCAATTGTTTAGAGGGTTGGTCTCCACAAGTTATACAAATGGTGAGGGTGACACTGTTTCAAGTTTGAAATTAGAACCACGATATGAAAACGCAGGAGAAGTAATACACAAACTAGTAGAAGTAAACGCTGAACCAGAAATTACTAGATTAGCAGTTCAAAGTTCGGGAATAAAATCCTTTGGATCCTTGGAAAATTTATTAGGTGCTTATGAAACTATATTCCGATATCTTAATGATAATTATGCAGACAAAGCTAAATTAAAGAAATTTTGGGGTTATCTAGCTAACAATGTGGTATTTATCCAAATCTCAACTGATGTTAGTAGTGCACTAAAGATATTTGAAACTATTAATGAACGCGGGGTTGGTTTAAATCCTATGGATTTGCTAAAAAACCTTTTATTTACTCATGTGAAAGCTGATCAGTTTACCAAATTAAAAGACGAATGGAAGAAGATTACGAAACCATTGGAACAACAAAAAGAAAAGCCACTGCGTTTCCTTCGTTATTTTCTCATGGCAAATTATAAAATAGATAACAAAAGAAGCGATTATATTGTAAGGGAAGACGAAATCTATGATTGGTTTATAGATAAAGAAAATGCTTCAGTTTGCGGCTATGAAAAAAAACCATTTGAGTTTGTCAGAAAAATAATTCAAAATGTCGATAAATTTATTGATTATTCAATTGGTAAAGGCAATGATGGGTTACCTAATATTTATATGGATAATTTAAGAAAGATGTGTGGCGGCGCTTTTAGTTTACATTATGTTTTACTTTTAGCTGCAAGTAATCTACCAAAATCACTTTTTGATCATTTTGTCACACAAGTTGAAAGTTTCTTGTTCTACTACATCTTTACAAAATCACCAACAAAGGAACTGGAAAGAAGCTTTTCACTTTGGGCAGATGAACTTCGTGATATTGCCAATGAAACAACAGAAAGTGAACAAATTAAAAAGTATAATCTATTTTTACAGCAACGTTTTGCTAAAGGGATGAAACAAAAAGCAGGAGAATTAACTGACTACTTGAATCGTTATTCTCTTTATTCCATGCAACAATATCGAACTCGCTACCTATTGGCTAAATTAACTCAATTTGTAGACATGGCATATAAAGGGATAAAGAATCCTGGTTCTTTACAAGAATATGCGGTATTAGAGATTGAACATATTTTACCTAATACACCGAGTTCAACTTTGCTTGCTGATTTTAATTTACATAATCCAGGGAAAGAGTACGATTTATATAAACAACGACTTGGAAATCTTACATTATTAGAAAAGCCAATTAATATTGTTGCTAGTAATGATTTCTTTATAAGTAAAACTGCTGAGTATAAAAAGTGTAAATATTACTTGACTAGTAGTCTAGCCGAAATCATGGTGGTTGGAAATAATTCCTCCATTAATAGAATTAATACTAAATTAAAGGAGTATTCAGAATGGAATACTAATACAATTGATGAAAGACAGGAAATGTTAGTGTACCTTTCAAAAGAAATATGGAAAATTGAGGAGTTTAAAGTTCCTGTAACAAGTCGACAAGGTTTGAACTAGAAGGGTTCACAAATTAGGCTTTATTAATATAGGGAGAAATTGGTTTGCAAGTAGAAGTCTTTATTGGTGATTTGAAGGCTCCAGATTTTGATTATGAAGATGGAGATTATCAAAATAATTGTCCTAGGAGAATAAGTGACTTCTTTCAAGATTCTAATAAACTATTTTCAGAAATTATCAATTCAATTTAATTCAAAGTGGCGATCTGGATGGGAAGCAAACTGATTGGGGTACATGGACTGTACCTTTATACCCTATTTAAATCTTCGTTTTCATAAAGGATGATTATGGTGAAAATTTAAGTAATAAAGCTGTTAAGGATTTGATTTCTTTTATCAAGGGACTGCAGAAGGGTGAAAGGATTGGACTAGTTGCTTGTGAAATATCATAATTGAGATTTTTGTTGGAGCACCAGAGTAACTATGATAATGGTTCTTGGGATAACTCCATTCTGGGGAGGGCTATAAAATTGGATATTATTGAAAAGGCGATTATTTTTGCTTCAAAAGCACATAAAGATCAGATAAGAAAATCGACTGATGTTCCATATATTACCCATCCTTTTGCTGTTGGATTGCTTTTGCAAAAGGCAAAGTGTTCCGATGAGGTAATTGCTGCTGGAATTCTTCATGACACAATTGAAGACACAACTACTACCTATGAGGAATTAACTGAACAATTCGGAGTGCGAATCGCAAACCTTGTGCTTGCAGCTTCAGAACCGGATAAAACCTTACCGTGGGAGAAACGAAAGCAGCATACAATCAATCATTTGAAAAAAAGGGATTTAGATGAGATACAAATTATAACTGCGGATAAGTTACATAATTTGAAATCGATTCACGCTGATCTAGAGGTGAATGGAGAAAAAACATGGGAACGTTTTAACCGCGGTAAAACTGATCAGCACTGGTATTATTCCAGCATTGTCAAAGCTTTAAAGCCAAGAAAAAAAGAGTTTAATCTGATACGAGAGCTGGAAAAGGAAGTAAAAGAAGTATTCGGTTCATTAGACTTCTTAACAGAAAATCAAATTTCGCTTCTTTTTACGTGTGTGTATGGGGTCAGTGATGGGGTAAGACCAGTGTTAGAAGAACAAGGTCTAGCTCACTTTGTAGACGATTTATTAGCAGATGCAGAAAATATTCACCGGGAACAATATGATATGGTTAGGAAGAAGTTGGATGATCTTCATTCAAAAGGTATCAGTTTCCAATCTAATTCCGAAGGGCCATTCATCATTGCTTCTTTTTGCATTGCCTTACAAAATAAAATGATATGGACGGACGAAGAATTATTTAAACATTTTAAGAGGAATCTAAATAAAATATAGTCAATTAGCAGAAATGATCCATGTCCGTACGGTAGTGGGAAGAAATATAAAAAGTGTTGTGAGAGATCAATGAAAAAATTTAGATCCTTTGTTAGTTTAGTCATAGCGACTCTCGTTTAATAACCATAAAAAATAATCCACACTTGAGTTAGCGACCTCAGACGGATTATTTCTACCTCCTAGCCCCCCCATAAAGGGACCGTCTATTGCTGGATCGGACATGTTGCTGCATGTTCGGTCTTTTTTTATCTATTCAATACTTATTTTATTTTAACCGAATTGAATGAAAATGAAAGTATTTATTTCTCCCCTAATCTTTCTTTCTATTGATGAACCGCACAGCATCCATCCATGTACGATCTGTTTTATTTTCCCTATTTTCACCATAAGGCTATAATGGGATTATAGTAGTAATAGCAGTTTGGTTAATTTAAAAAGGGAAGTTTAAGGAGATAACTCCTTTAGAATTCATGGTTATACTTGTAATTTGTTGAGTTATATATAAATGAGGGATGATGATGGTTAAAAAAGTAAAACAAGTGAAATATGAGCTTAATCCAAACGGAATTAAGTCTTTGCCAAACAATGAAATTAAGACCATTTTGCGTGGGGCAGACGATTTGATCGTGAGTGGCGGCCGGGCAATGCTTGCCAAAATTCTAGCTGGATCGAAGGATAAAAAGTTATTAGAACTAGAACTGAACTATAGCCCTGTATACGGAGCATTTAACGGTGTTACACAAAAAGATTCTCGCAAAAATAGACTGGTTGATTCTACATCATTATTTAGACATCGAGTATAACGGCAAACTCCCATTGCTTGTCTATACGGATAAAGGCTGGGAAATTGAACGTGAGACCTATGCGGATGAATTATTGGAAAAGCTTATTGATGCTGCTAAAAATAGAACTTATGAATTTGTTGAAACCTTAAAAGACCGGAACCGCGGCTTGATTCTTCTTTTATTGGATAAGATTGCAAAATCAGACAATAAAGAGTTAATCACAATCCTGGATGCGTGGCATACGATTGAATATAAAAAAGTCATGACAAGGATTCAAGAAGTTATCGATCTGTTGGAGAAAGTAGAAGAACCCCAAAAAGTACCAAATCAAGAAGTGATCTCTTTTTCCGCAAATAAAAAATGGTTTTCGATTCCTGTAGAAATCCGTAGAAAATTAGAACAAAATGTTTGGTGCGGTTCTTGTAGTGATGTTGTTAAGATTGAAAACTATACTGTCAAAGAAATTTCTAGTGGAATTGTATTGGAAGGAAAATGTCAAAAGTGTGGTCATAACGTGGCAAGAGTTATTGACTAAAGGGAACGATCAATCATGCAAATAACATTTGAAAATATTTATACACTTGGCAAAGTTGTCTTCAATAAGACCATCATTTTAGTTGCGGATGGTGAAGATACCCCTAGAGAAATGTATGTAGGACAAAACTATCAGTATTATGGTTTTAAATATCAATTCCAAAATGTTTACGAAAATGGACTTTTCAGAATCAGCTAAAGGATGGAAAAAGTGACTTAACCTTGTTAGTTGGAATGGACGGGAACCAAAATACGATATTCGGGATTGGTCAGAAATCATGAAAAAATGGGGAAGGGTGTTACATTTTCCAAAGAAGAGATAGCCAAGTTGAGGGAGATAATTCCAACAATTTAATTTACATTTTTGCCACAAAATAGTTTAGATCTATTTAGAACTCTTATGGAATAATTATTTGACTGAAAAAAATCTTTAGATGATGGATTAGGCATTTTTTCTTTTAAGATACGATATTTCCAAGAGGATTTTCCCCTGTTGCTATAGAATTATTGAATAGGAACAATATTTAGTTGGGGGTGGGGGAAATTGAAAATTAAAGTGGTAATGGACTCCGGAAAAGAGTATGTTATATGTGAAAAAAATTATTCTCTTACTGACTTCACTCGGCCATTTTTTAATGATTTACCAAATGGAGAAAGAACTCTGCATAATACGCTCGTATATTTGGATCAAGATGAAAGAATAGTGATCAATCCTACTCGTATTTCATCAGTAGAAGTGATTGAAAAATAAACAGAAACTTTTTTTATAGTAGATAATTTTGAAGCGAGATCGCATATGATTTCGCTTTTTATTTTACTATAAATCAAATTAATAAACGTGCGTTAAATGGAGAATATCTTGGGTACAATTGTTTAGAACAACAAAAATATTTCTTTCTGATATAATAAACCATAGAATAAGAGAGCTCTTTGTCCAACGATAGAGAACTCTATCTATTATGTTTTCATATACATACCAATATTTTCCGAGGTGACCATCATGAATAATAGCAGCATAGATAAGGAAACAGTTGAAAAAGTACAAGGCGCATTAGAAGGATTAAAAGAAATGACTCGAAAAACTCAACAGAAACAGGAATTAAAAATATGGAGTGATATTTCTGCTCCTTTTACAATAAAGAATACGCTCACAAGGCTTTCTAAAGATGAATTAAGTGATATTAGAAAACGGTTAGAGATAAAAAACGCCAGCCAATTAAAAAAAGGGGAATTAGTAGAATTATTAAGTGAACAGATTCTGCTTTCAATTGAAAAGTTATTTACTAATATGGACCAAGAGCGTTATACCTTGATCAAAAAAATAATGCGGCATGGCGGATTTATCGAAGATCCACAATTAGCTGCACATCAATTAGAATATTTACGTAACAGCGGCATTTTCTTTACAGGATCGTATGAAGGAAAAAGGATTGTAGGAATGCCTGAGGAATTAGTTAAGAATCAGTTCATCCAAGAAAATGACAAGCAACTCACGTCAATTTGCCGTAGAAATACTGAATGGATCAAGCTTACGCAAGGATTCCTTTACTATTATGGAACTCTGACGATTGATGAATTAATCATTTTAATAGAAAAATGCATGAATGAAAAAGTCAGTGTAATAGATTATCTATCAGTAATAGATGAAGCAAGTCAATACTATAAGCAAATTCTTATGGATCATTTCGGATTTTCCAATATAAGAGTGTTTGATCCAGAAAAAGTAATACGTGAACATCAAATGAGAAAAGATCTAGAGTTTTTCCCATTCACTAAAGAACAATTACTTAGAGCAGGTGAACCTGAATATATCGAACGGAACGATAGCTATATTGAATTCGTTAACTTTTTAACTCAAAACTATGAAATCAGCAGGCAAGAAGCCGATGGCATTGTCGAAGAATGTGTATACGCGTCTAATATAGGTGAGGCACCCAATCAAATTCTTCAATTTCTGCAAAGCAGACTGGAAATTAATAGTATAGATATGCTGAATGCTTGCATGGAAAAAGTTGTAAAACTCATGAATAACACAAGACAATGGTTCCTCAAAGGATATACATCTGAAGAATTATCGGTACATGAGCGGAAATCCTTACTGCCATTACCAGTCAACAAGAAGAATGTTGTTGACTTTACAACGAGGAAAAAAATAGGCAGGAATGACCTGTGTCCTTGTGGAAGTGGGAAGAAATATAAAAAGTGTTGTGGGAGATAAATGAAAAAAGGTAAAGAGACTTAATAGAATAGGGAAGGAATCCATAAAAAACAGTGATGAATGCCCTTCATCACTGTTTTTTTAAATAGAATTATCTCCTTCGGATATGGTGGAATGGGTAGTACCAGCGTCGCTGACACCACCCGCAAAGTTGATGGAATTAAAATAGAAATTTATTTATTACTTCGTAATGTTGTTATTTTCTATTTAAGACGCATTCAGATCTTTCCTATTTTTTTACCTTGGCATCAACTTGTACCAGAACTCCGTTTTTCCCTGACCAGTTCTCGCTTGATCCGATAAATGGTGTTCTTTCAACGGTTTCGACCGACCGTTCTGCCCCGACTACCGATATTTACACCTCTTCCATAAAAAAGGTTAACCAGGAACAATTGGAACCCCACCTATTTTTTAATAAATTGGAATTATTCATCTCACTTGAGTTTTTTGGTGCATAGTATATACGGAGTTGTTGAAATCAAGACAAAATGCCTAATTTTGGGACTAACCCCCTAATTGGTCAGTAGGTTTCTAAGTTTTGTGAAGATTAATGTGAGAGGGGTAAGGAGAACTTTGAAACATTTTTATTGCTCAACGTTTAGCAAGGAATACGCATATAAAGGATTGCTGTTGTACAACTCTATCGAGCGTCATGACCGGGATTTTCAGTTTTTTATGATTTGTCTCAATGATGAAGTAAAAACAGTGTTTCAGAAAATGAATTTAACCAATGCCACGTTAATAGGCATGGAAGAGATTGAAAGTGAAGACAAAGAGTTATTAACCGTTAAAGACACCAGAAATATAAAGGAATATATTTGGACATCTAAAGCATCAGTCTGTCTCTATCTTCTTAAACATTTCAGCGAAATTGATCATATCGTATGGTTAGACGGTGATACCTTTTTTATGGGGAATCCAGATCCAATTTTTACCGAATGGGCTGATTACTCAATCGCACTAACTGGTGAAAAATGGATAGAAGAACATAGCATATTAGGGGAAAAAAATGGAATCTATAATACTGGGTTCATGGGATTTAAAAGAGATTATCATGCAATGGAGTGTCTTAATTGGTTTAGAGAAAAACTGATCGAATGGTGTTTTGATAAATGGGAACACGGTCTTTGGAGTGACCAAGTATATGCAAATGACTGGCCGGAAAGATTTAAAAATGTTGGCATTATCCAAAATATTGGCGTAAACCTCACACCCTACATTATCAATTATCGGCTGGCAAATGAATCAATAAATCAAATAAATAATGAAATTAATATCAATAATGAGAGAGTTGTATTTTTCCATTTTTATGGGTTCAAGTATTATGATGGGAATGTTTTTGATATATGTAACTATGTAATGAATGTCCGGGATGACTTAACCCAAATCCTTTATCTCCCATATATAAATGCCTGCAATGACATGGTGGATAAAATTTCCGCTTTAGACCCTCAATTTAACCCAAAAAAAGAGATCAAGGATTACCATATTAGAAATTATTTCAATCTGAATGTGAATGTACCAATTGACAAAGAAGAAAATCATCTTTGCGGAATAATAAGTAAAGAAAATATAGAAGAAACCCTTCAACTCATCCATTCACTAAATAACAACACACCTCATTTTAAGTTATGGATTTGCTGTCTAGACGATTACACCTACTCCACACTTTATACGATGCAATTACAAAACGTAATTCTCTTTAATTTAAAGAATATAGAAGGAAAAGAGTTATTAAGCGTCAAAGATACACGGAATCAAGATGAATATTACCGTACCTTAAAACCATTCTTTATTTACTATATTCTAAAAAATAATTACAATGTGAAGTCTCTTATTTATACCGAGCCAGAATTTTTCTCCCTTGCTAATTTCATGGACTTATTTGACGTAGTAAAACGAAAACCCTCTATTTTTATTTTTAAACGAAATGGATCTTTGGAGGGATTTGATGATGGGCTCTTAGGATTTAAAAGGGATAAAATCGCATTCGATTGCCTTTTTCAATGGAAAAAGGCAAGCATCAAAGGGGAACTGGATAAAGAAAGTGAAGCAGTGGAAAGCATTATAGATCAATGGCCTCAGAACTTTCCAGATGTAGAGATAGTAGTCCTCCCATAATTATTATATGAATGAAAACGTAAATTTGTTAATCCGAAGTATGGACCGTAAACGAATAGGTATGCTGTCCATGCTTTCTAACAAAGGATCTAACGTGATGAGTGCAAAGTGCAGTTTTTATTGCTACTATACTAGTTTATTCAATTAATGAATATTGGAAGATTTTTGTATCAATTTTAATGCTTGGAAACAGGAAAATAAAGATTTCTCTATATAAAAGGAGAGAAAGGGGTTAAAATTGAAAGCTGTTATTTTATGTGGTGGAAAAGGTCTTAGAATGGGCAGCAGTGCAAATGTTACTTGCAAACCTTTAGCTGAAGTAGGTGGTTTACCAATTCTTTTGCACATCATGAATATTTACAAAAAATATCAAATAAAAGAATTTATTTTATGTTTAGGGTTCAAGGGTGAGGCCATTAAAGATTATTTTGTAAACATGGATTGGAAAAACAATGATTTTCGATTAAAGTCCGAAAAGGATTCTAAAATAATTGAGTTTATTAATCAACCAGAAGACCTGGATATTATTTTTGCCGATACGGGGCTCGAATCTATGACAGGAGCTAGGATAAAGAAAATTCAGCAATATATCGATGAAGATGAATTTATGTTAACTTACGGAGATGCAGTTTCTGATTTAAACCTAGACAAGCTCCTTGCGTTCCATCGAGACAAAGGCAAAATTGCTACCGTTACTGGAATTAAGCCGAAATCCGGGTATGGAATACTTCAGCTAAATGAGGGAGTAGCAGTAGATTTTAAAGAAAAACCGTTATTAGATGATATCATTAACGCTGGATTTTTTGTTCTCAATAAAAAGGTATTTGAGTATATCCCTGATGATGATCTTTGTGTGTGGGAAGAAGAGCCATTAAAAAAGTTAGTTCAGGAACAAGAGCTCGCTGTTTACGAGCATCAGGGATTTTGGCATTCCATGGATACACTGAAAGACCTCCAAGTGATTAATAATATGTGGGACAAAAATATTAGGCCTTGGATATAGAACGTATGGATATGGAGGTTAATATGGAAACAAATTTCAAAAATCAAAAGGTTTTAATAACTGGGGCTAATGGTTTCATAGGATCACATATGGTTGAAAGAATGGTAAAAGAAGAAGCGGAAGTATCCGTAATGGTTAGGGAATCCTCCGACTTATGGAGACTGGATGATGTAAAAAAGGATTTAGACATCTATCGAACAGATTTAAGGAATTCGGAGCTGGTTTCCAAAACTGTCATACAGATAAAACCGGACTTTATTTTTCATATCGGTGCATATGGCGTTGATGGAAGACAAAATGATTTTTTTGTGTCTGCACATTCCAATATTCTTGGGACAATGAACCTGATACATTCATTGAAAGATATTGGCTGCAAAAAATATATTAATGTAGGAACGTGTATGGAGTATGGCAATAAACAGGAGCTCATTCAAGAGGACACTTTTTTAAAGCCCGATAGTATTTATGGAAGCACAAAAGCATCGGCTACTATTATTGCCCACCAAATGGCGGTTAACTACGATATTGATTTAGTCACACTAAGACCATTTGGAGTTTTTGGTGAAAAAGAGGGCTCCCATAAGTTCTTTCCTTACATTATTTTATCCCAGTTAGCTAATAACCAAGTGAACTTAACTCCATGTGAACAATATCGAGATTATTGTTATATCGAAAATGTCATAGACGGATTTGTTTTAGCTGCTCAAAATAATGCTATCAAAAATGAGATCTTCAATATTGCCAGTGGTGAAATTCAAAAACTTAAATTCTACGTGGATATGCTTTATAAAGAAATGCAATCAACAGATTTACCAAATTATGGAGCACTTTCCTATAGGGAAAATGAAGTTTGGAGACAACAACCAGATATCTCAAAAATTAAGAATCTCTTAAAATGGGAGCCAAAGATTAGTCTTGAAGAAGGGATTGCCAAAACAGTCGCATGGTATAAGGAAAATAAAGATAAATTTATAGGAACAACGAGGTGAGACATGTTGGTGAAACTAAGTAATGTAATAAAGGAAGATATTAAGGATATTAGTAAGGAAATGGAAGAACAGTTAAAAAAGCTTGAAGCCTCTACAGTCCTAATTAGTGGCGGGGGAGGATTTCTTGGAGGGTATTTCCTTGATTTAATCGAATATTGTAATCAAAACCTCTTTGAGACCCCATGTCATGTTATTTGTATTGAGAACTTCATTTCTGCAGCTCCTCAAAGAATACAACACCTTCAAAATAATCCATACTTTGACATTGTTAACCAAGACATTGTTCAGCCTTTGAATATAAATAAAAAAGTCGATTTTATTATCCATGCTGCAAGTATTGCATCTCCAACCTTTTATAGACAATACCCAATTGAAACGATTGAAACAAACGTATTGGGATTAAAGAACCTGTTAGATTTCAGCAAAATGCACGATGTGAAAGGTTTCCTGTTTTTCTCGACCAGTGAAATTTATGGTAACCCTGCTCCTGAATTCATCCCAACCCCGGAGAACTATAATGGAAATGTTTCTTGTACCGGTCCAAGGGCTTGTTACGATGAGTCTAAAAGGCTTGGTGAAACATTATGTGTTAATTATTATCAGCAATATGGAGTTCCTGTGAAAGTAGTTAGACCATTTAATGTCTATGGGCCGGGGCTTAGAATTGATGATAAACGAGTCATACCAGACTTTTTCAATGATGCATTAAATGATAAAAAGATCTCATTGTTAAGTAATGGAGCACCTACAAGAAGCTTTTGCTATATAGGTGATGCCATAAGAGGGTTCATGTTAGCTCTTCTTTCAGATCACAACGGTGAAGCTTTTAACATTGGGAATGATGAAGTGGAGATATCAATGCTCGACTTAGCAAAACAAATCGGTAAATTAGTGGGAGATGTTGAAATTGAATACAAGCAAAGTGATGATGATCAATATCTCATCGATAACCCTCAAAGGAGATGCCCGGATTTGACCAAGGCAAAAAACTTATTAGGGTATAAACCAAAGGTGAATTTAGAGGAAGGCCTTGGCAGACTAAAAGATTGGTATGTAGAAGTTTATATGGGAGAAAACAAAAAATGAAAATTTCAGTGATCGGAACAGGGTACGTGGGTCTTGTAACAGGAGTATGCCTTGCCACTAAAGGTCATCAAGTAATCTGTATTGATAAACAAGCTGAAATCGTAAATAAAATTAACAGCATGGAAACACCAATCCATGAGCCGGGGCTGGAAGTGCTCTTAAGGAAGGTTATAACCGAAGGAACATTAGCTGCTTCCACAGATTTGAAAAGCGCTGTTATGAATACGGATATCTCAATCATCTCCGTAGGAACTCCTTTTGGAAAGGGTAAAATTGATTTGCGGTACATTGAATCTGCTGCACAAGAAATCGGAAATGTATTGAAAGAAAAAAAGAGATACCATGTCATATGTGTAAAAAGCACTGTAATCCCAACAACCACTGACACTCTGGTTAAAAACATTCTCGAAGATGCAAGTGGAAAAAAAGCAGGTGAATTTGGCTTGGTGATGAATCCTGAGTTTTTAAGAGAAGGAAAGGCCGTAGAAGATTTTATGAATCCTGACAGAATTGTGATCGGTGCCTATGATAAAGAAAGCTTTGAAAATATGAAAAAGGTTTATGAGGATTTTTTTGATGCACCTGTTATGAAAGTAAATCTAAGAACAGCTGAAATGATTAAATATACGGCTAATGCACTTCTTGCAACCTTAATATCTTACTCAAACGAGGTCGCAGTCATTTGTGAAAAGATAGGCAAAGTTGATGTGAAAGATGTGTTAGAAGGTGTCACTTTAGATAAAAGGTTTAATCCACGAGTGGAAAATCAATTAATAAATCCCGGAATGGTCAGCTATTTAAGAGCGGGATGTGGATTTGGCGGCAGTTGTTTCCCTAAAGATGTTCAAGCTCTTTCCGCGTTTAGTAAAGAGATGGGTTATTCGCCTCCTATGATTCAATCCACTTTAGCAATAAATAGCGCCCAGCCCTACAGGCTACTTGAAAGACTTCAAGAAATTCTCGGTACATTAGAAAATAGGAAAATAGCTGTATTAGGACTCTCATTTAAACCAGAAACCGACGATATCCGAGAGTCACCAAGTCTTGTCATCATAAAAGAACTTTTAGCGAAAAAAGCAAAGGTAATCGGTGTGGACCCAATAGCAATTGAAAATACGAAAAAGAAATTCCCTCAAAATGATTTTCTCCAATACTCTACTGATTATAAAAATGCCCTTCAAGAGGCAGAGGCAGCCATACTCGTTACACCATGGTCAGATTTTACTAAGATATCTCCTCAGGAAGTTAAGGAATTAATGAAAATACCAATATTAATTGATGGTCGAAGAGTATTCGATAAGTCATCCTTTGAAGCAGAGGGTGTTCAGTATATCGGGGTAGGCCTGGCTTAAAACAATAAAGAAAGGGATGTTAATATGGAGAATTGGTATGAATTGATTGACATTCAACCTTTTGAGGATAAGCGCGGCAGTCTTAAGAAGATGTTAATGATTAGTCAGCTTAAGGAAGATGAAAAGATTGAAGAGATTTATGTTTTGTTTTCTAATCAGGGCAGTGTCAGAGGGAATCACTACCATAAAAAAACATTAGAATATTTTTCTGTCATTAGTGGTAAAGTGAAAGTGGCACTAAAGAATTTGGGAACTGGTGCTTTTGAAGAAATGATCCTGTCAGCAAGTAATAATGTGGTTCTCAGAGTTCCTCCAAACGTAGTGCATGCGTTTAAAAATGAAGAGGAGCAACCGTTTGTTATGCTTGCCATTTCCTCAAAAGAATACAATAAATTTGATACTGATACATTCCCGATGGAAATCTTAGAGTAGATGTTACAGGCACCTTCCGGAAAAATTGGCTGGTGCCTGACACCAATTAGGTAAAATCGACAATCTTAACCTTATAATGAACACGAAAAAGAGCTTGGAGCATGTTCCAAGTTCTTTACCACTTGTTATTCGTTTTCATTTAGGTACAAGTGAAATACGTTACAGAATAAATTGTGAAAAATGATTTTTTAAATCTTTAATAATTTCCCCAGGCTGCTTATTCGTAGTGTCATAAAGATAATTTTTGTTTGATAATGTATTTTCAAGTTGGTTTAATAAGTATAAAGAGCCTTCTATTAAAAAATCTTCTCCTCGTTTATTTAACCGGTTAATAAGTATTTCCTCATCTGCCCGTAATACGATATAATGAATTTTCACATCTGAAATATTGTTAAATAACCATTCTAATTCATCTTCAACGACATAATCGATAATGACACTAAGGTCATTTTGTATGAAATTATTGGTTAATGAAAGAATATTTTGCCAAATTAATGATAATTGTTTATCCCATGGTGGCAGCTCTTGCCCTCTAACCATTAATTTGATTTGGTCTCCTTCTACTAAAGCAACTTCTTTCATCTCCTGTGCGAGTGCCTTTGAAATTGTAGATTTCCCAACCCCGTATGGACCTGATATGATATAAATCGACTTTTCGGATTCCTTATTCAATATTTGTCCCCCTTTCAGTAGCCTCTTTTTTTAATAATCCTTTAAGTTACATTAAAAAAGTCAGAAGCATCCAACCAACGTAGTCACACGGGAAAAATGGTTTTCCATATAATTCGTAAATCTAAATTTGTTGAGCTATTTTTTTTTGGCATTACCTGTCCCAATTAATTTATATAACATTACTTGTTTTTTTAATATAAAGTATATGCTTTTGCCTAACCTATTTCTTGGGCTTTTATCACGGTTAAAAAATTTTCTCCGGGTTACGGAAAAACGTACACCCATCATGATGATGTTCGGAAAAGCTGTACAGGATTTGGTTTATTTAATTGAATGGTTAAAAGTGAATCGGAACATCAATTCTGAAGCCATTACCTTGATAAGCAAATTTCTATTCTCGAAATATAGGTGCTGCGAGACTATCCATAATTACATAACCTGCAATCTATAAGGGAAGATCTTGAAACGATTGGTGAGAAAGTTTGGGAGTGCTTTAACCATGGGATTAAAAATCAGCATTGGTATTATGCCAGTAGTATTGGAAAGGAAAATGAAGTGGAGGGATGAAGAGTTGTATAAATATTTTAAGTGAATGCTTCATTTTTATAAGGGAAGATAGAATTGGATTATCCGATAGCAAATGACTTTTGATGGAAAGATTATTTCCCAATATTATTAAAAAAACAAATGTGCTTCATTTTTTGGTTGGAGCATTTGTTTTTTATTTCTTGTTTAAAATGGATAAAGGGATATTGCTGTTGCAATATCCCTTTTATTTGTATTAGCAAAGAAAATAATTTATAAAATCAAATTCTATTTGTTTACAAAGAGAATATCAGATCCAAAATCTAACACTAGAAATCAGACCGTTTGATGAGCTGAATGAAAGCAAATACTAAATAATTATTCAGATGCATCAACGATTTCTAGTACGAAGAATGTAAGTTTTTGTAAAGCCTTAGGACCCTTGATGGTTTTGTGGTAATTTTTGTGTGCTGGTTAAATAAATTATCTTTTTCTCAATACCCCTTTTTTCACCAGGTTAACAAGGGTCCCTTTATTTTTATAACGATTGTAGGCAATTAATCTATTTAAATCCTTAATAGTCAATTGTGCTGGATCAACCGCTAGTTCGAAATCAGGCTTGATTTTTTCCATTAATGACAGAGCATATTCAATCTGCTTTGGGGTTAGAGTGTAATCTTCTTGGTCATTTGATTCATTTTGGGTTTGGTCATTTGTTATAGTTTGTAATGTTGCAGCATGCTCTTTAATCTTCGTCTCGACTAACGCCACTACCTCCGCTTGACTAATCGATTTCACGTCCGCTTGCTTAGCAGGTTGGTTTGTATTAAATAATTTATCAAGGATTCCTTTTAACAAGATCTCCACTCCACTTTCTTTCATTCTCGTGTGATATGTATGTAATTCATCCATTCTATTATTAAATGAATAACATGAAAAAACAATGCTTTTGGTGAATTTTGTTTATTTTAGTAGAGAATTGTTAAAGATCAGAGTCTTAATTCTTAAAATTAGTAGATATATGTAATTTTTTAGGACGATTTGACTAATTATAGTATAATGGAGAAAAATGCAAATTTTGGAGCGGTTATTATGGCAATTACAATACCGGATACAATTAGATCTTCAGCTACTGCTGGTGAGAGGTTGTTTTTTCGAACATTAAAAACCTTTCTACCAGATGACTATATAGTATACTATGAACCGGAAATTCAGGGGAGAAGGCCAGATTTTGTGATTATTGGACCCGATCTTGGGATTGTGGTATTGGAAGTGAAGGATTATACCAAGAATACACTGTTTCAAATTAACCATGAAGAGTGGCATATTGTGGCTACTTCTGGTGAACAGGCGGTCGTAAAAAGCCCGATGAAGCAGGCAAGAGACAATATGTTCCATGTGGTTGATGTATTGAAAAAAGACAAGAATCTTGTTCAATTGGATGGGAAATATAAATTCAATTTAAAATTTCCATATGGTCATGGTGTTGTTTTTACTAGAATGTATGCGAAGGATTTTATTGAAGAGGGGATTTACAGTGTCATTGAACCAAATCTCTGTTTAACAAGAGATGAAATTGATCCAGAAAAAGAGGCATTTTCAGAAGAAGTCTTAATGGAAAAGATCCTGAACATGTTTGTGGTTCCATACCGTTTACAGGAACCCCTTTCAATCGAGGACATTAATGCCATACGTTATCATTTATTTCCAGAGGTTCGGATTAGTGCTGAATTTAAAGCACCTGTTCCATATCAAGACCAACTTTTGCTATCCCTTCATGATATTAAAACGATGGATCTTCATCAGGAGAATTTAGCGAAACAGATTGGTGATAAGAACCGATTGATTCGTGGAGTCGCTGGGAGTGGGAAGACGATAATTTTGGCAAGCCGAGCGAAGATGTTGTCCAAAAAAAATCCTGAGTGGAAAATTCTTATCCTTTGTTACAATATTTCACTGGCTAATGCCATCCAACAAATGATCAACCATATGATGAATGAACCAGAGGATCTATTCGACTTTGATCCGAACCTTAAGTCGGTACAGAACCAAAACATTATCGTTCGTAATTTTCATTCTTGGTTAAAGAACGATTTAAGAATAAAGGAACAGCATCTCTCAAATATCATCGATAAAATCGAGAAAAAAGAGACTATTTTGCCCTCTTATGATGCTATTTTAATTGATGAAGGGCAGGACTTTGATGCTGATTGGCTTCGACTTGTGAGCTTGCTTATTAATACAGATACGCAATCTTTATTATTAGTGGAGGATCGTGCACAGACCATTTATCGGCGAAAACGTTCCTATCTACAAGATACCGGTTTAAGCTTTCAAGGTAGATCAAAGGTATTGTCCATCAATTATCGAAATACCTCGCAAATCGTGAAGTTTGCTTGGGATTTTTACCGTCAGCATTCGATTTTTAAAAATAAGGTCGTTAATCGTAACCTTGAGGGAGATATTATTGCTCCGCAAAGTACAAAACGGAAGGGGCCTGAACCGGGTATCATCAAGGCAGCAAATTTCTTTGATGAAATGAGAGTGGTTTCTAGACAAATAAAGAAACTGCATGAAGAGCGAAAGGTTCCACTTGACGAAGTATTAATTCTTTATAGGGTTAAGAAAACTCATAAATCTCCAATTATCGATTTTATTAAGCGATCGTTAAGTGAAAACGGATTACCTTATTTTTGGATTACCGAAAATGATAGATCAAAGCGTTCATTTGAAAAAGAAGATGGCAAGATTAAAATAAGCACCATTGATAGCAGTAAAGGCCTTGATTTCCAAGCCGTGTTTATCGTCAATGTGGATTCGATGCCATTTCCACTTGAAGATGATAAAGAAAGAGAAGTTTCTTTGTTCTATATTGGAATGACTAGAGCAAAGGAATACCTATGTTTGTCTTATTCTGGTGAATCGGAATTTACACAGTATCTGGATCGAATGTTGATGGAGAGAAATCAGAAAAAGAGCAGTGTTATGAGAATAAATTAGTACAAAGCAAAAATTTATAACCGTTATACATAAAACGGCTTCCGCGGATCGCTGTGCATAAATACTGCCATTATAAGGCCAATTTATGTACCAATTAATGCGAGGATGTTCTTCTAACGGAGCCGTTTTATTCCCGCTTTGATATAATTACCATGATATTAAAGTTGAAGCGGTTCTACTATTTCTTCACCATTAATCGCCAAGTAGATCGCTTTTTTTTCTGAAATGTTTACGTTATAATTTGTAATTCCTGCGTTAGCTATCTCTCTAAGAAAGTCTAAAAAGGGAATAGTTATGTTCCTGATTATTTGTAATGTCTGATTTCTATTAAAGTCATTGGAAATCACAAAGTTTACTTGTGGTGCTGTTTTTAACTCTGACTGCTCGCCCAAATAAGTGGCTTCACCTGTGGCAACATCAATATTGTATTGAATAATACCGATAGTTGATAGTTCTTCCAGAAATTCCGCAAAGCTTGTCTTTCCTGTGCTTCTTCTTTCAATAATCTCATGTAACTCTTTCTCTGTTAGTTTGTCATTCATGATTGTTCCTCCATCTAGAGATTTTCTTCATCATTTTAACCGTAAAACTAGTTATTATGCCAAATAATGTTTGTATTTCGGTGGTGAATGAAGGAATATACAGTTTTTAAGGGAGTGATATCATCTTTAACTATTAGCACTGTCCCCACGACGTCTTTTTCATCGAAATTCCTAAAGAGATTCTCCGTAGACATAAATAGTTTTTTTTATTAAAAGTTGACAATAGTATTATTATGTAAACTGTATGTGATATACCTAATCAAATGAAGGAGGATTTTTGTCTTAAACTATTATAAAATGAAGGATATTAACAGATTTTGAGGAGTGTAGTGGATATGAATATAAGTTTATTTCATTCATTGGAAGGTGAAAAAATCTTCCTTAAAGCATTAAGTACAACGGATGTTCAAGAAATCCATAATTATGCATCAGATAAAGAGGTTTCACGTTTTATTGGCTGGAGTTTAATGAACACTTTGAATGAAACGAGTGAACACATAGAAACAATGGTAAAACGCGAGGCTGCGGGTACTCATATATATGCTTCCATTGTTCAAAAATCAACTCAAACTATTATTGGTACAGCCATGATTTTCAATTTTGATCACGAAGCAAACCAAGCAGAAATTGGATATGTTTTTCATAGAGACCACTGGGGAAAAGGTTTTGGTACTGAATGTGTTGCTTTAATGAGTGATTTCGCTTTTGAATCCCTTAATCTTCACAAGCTGCATGCTAGTGTTGTTGATGCAAATATTAGCTCTGCTCGGATACTCGAAAAGAATGGGTATGTGTTAGAGGGAAATTTAAGAGACCACTTTTTTATTGATGAACAATATTTTAACGCTTTGTTATACGGAAAAATTAAAGCAAAAAAAGATTAAGCTTCAAATGAAAAAATGATCGGTTTTAGGACATCTAGTAAATGGCCGTCAATGAGGCCCAATTCAAACAAGCTGTAATAAGTAAAAAGAGAATAAGGAATAACGATAAGTATAGCGGTTATGACACCAGGCGTATAGCTTCGGAAAATGATAGTTTGACCAATATGTAAAAAAGCCTGCAAAAAAAACACATTTAAGGTGGAGGTAAACAGATGGAAGCTTTTCTCAACCGGTAGAGGGTAGACAGTCATAAATGTGACAAACGAAATGATAAGCAAAATCCATGCTGCTGCAACAGAAAGGTGGGCAGATTTATCTCCTAAAATTTTTTTAACAATAAGAGCAAGTTTGGCAGGGAAGGTTTTTAAAACCTTGTTTTTGTCCTTGTTCATAAAACTTTCAACCGTTATTATCTCTTCTAAGTCATGGAATATAAAAATGATTGGGAATAACCAAATAACAGATTCAATGTTGAAAAGATCATGAAATGCCTTCAGCATCTTTTTCCTCCTGATTATTGGGGATAATTGGACTTTTAGCCCTGTCATTATTTATATATGTCTATGTGGGACATTATATCAATCATTTGAGACAAACTATTAAATAACTTTAAAATCCTTATTTGAATTTAAGAATTGTTAGAAAGCTAATAAGGTGTATGGATTAGTTCAAGAAAGATGCCCCTGCTTAGATGGTTTTCCTTCTGGTGACCCTACATCCATTCATTAGCCGTTCATTGGCTTTGTGAAGATTAGTGGTTAAGTCTTTTTCTTCAACAAACGGGCCATTTAATTGAATAAGACTTCCAGATAAAACTAGATATTTATGTTAATGTTTGTGTGAGATTGTGAAGAAATATACTTAAACTAAAGTGGCATGTTAGTGAAAGAAGGAAATATACAAAGCCTCCTTTTTTTGCAGCTTCCAAGCTTTATAAGGAGCCAAAACCTTTATTAAAACAACGTTGTTTACAATCTTATAGGATTGAAAAAATAGCCACCCCCATAGAACTAGGAGGTAGGCATTTAGTATTTAGTTTTATTCAGGTTATGAATACAATCACATGTAAAAATCAAATTTCTTTTAGTGCCTGAATAGTTCGAGGAATACCGATTTCAAAGGGTGTTTGAATTATGGGGCCTATTTGCTGTTTATATTTACTTCCATCTAAAAAAACAGGTGTTTCAGTTAAATAAGACATTTCGACCATTTCACGCATGACAGGACTGAACCATCCAATCATTCGAATCGTTGTCTTTTTAAGAGAAATCACTAATGTATTTTGTCCCGAAGCAGCTTTTGCTAGTTGGACAAACATTCTACCTGTTATGGAGCTTCCAGGTATGTTCCAATTTTGTCTATATGCCCTAGAGTTGCCTGCAAGTTCGACAATCATTTTGGCTGCATCTGGCAAATAGATATACTCCCTTGGAATATTCAATGAGCCAATATAGAAGGATAATTTTCCTTTTGAAATATTCAAAAGAGTCATCCCTAAATAAGAGTTGAGATTAGATGACGGGCCATAATAATCTGGCAATCTCACAATTAATGGATTTGCCTTCTTAAATTGATCGCTTAAAATTAACTTTTCTAATTCAAGCTTAATTTTCCCCTTTTTTGTATGAGGCTTTTTGGAATGCTCTTCATCTACAAATTTTTTAGTAGCTTTCCCATAAGGATAAATCCCATCTACAAATACAATTTTTTTCCCAAGTTTATCTGCTGCCGTCATGACAGCCTTACCTAGAGTAAGTTGTGATTTTTCCATTTCGTGATAGGGAACAGCTACACATTGAAAGATCACATCCACGTCTTTTGAAGCTTCATAAATACTCCTATCATCAAATGCGTTTCCTACTTGTAGGGTTAATAACTCCGAATTCCCGAGTTTTTGTTTTAATTGATTCAATTTCGATAAGGAACGTCCAAAGGCTTTGGTTGGTATCTCCCTGTTTAGTAACTCCTCAACAATTGCGGTTCCAGTTCCACCGGTTGCACCTAAAACAATCACTTTTTTCATTCAAAATTCCTCCTTCAATTTGGTTAGTGATTAATCAATAACTAATTTTTTAAAAAAAAGGCGATTCTTAATCGTCTATTTTCATTAGTTGTGGAAGTTGCAGTGCGAAAGAAATATTACATAGCATACCTCTTGCTAAAAACAACAATGTTTTTTCAGAGGGGTTCACTATGCCTTTGGATTTAAAGGCATTCAATACAGTAGATTGAATCTCCAGGAACGCTTCTTGCATAACTTTCATAATCTTTTCTTCCCTTATCGTTTGTGCCTGCATTTGCAGCAAAATTTCGTTTTCATTATTCCTCATGATCTCCGTGTAAGCTGAGATAAGTTCCTTTTCAAGATTTTCAGCTGTAGCTGATTGAATAACTTGTAAAAAGGAGGCATTAATTCTCGACAAAGAAACTTTTAATGCTTCCTCAAGTAAAAGTTCTTTTGAGGAAAAAAAACGAAAAATATATGGTTGAGAAATGTTTGCCTTTTCGGCCACTTTCATTGTAGTTGCTCGATAATAACCTTCTTGTGCAAAAACTTCAATAGCGGCTGAGATAATTTCATCACGTCGATTTACTGCATTTTTCTGTTTTTTTGGCAATAGATATTCATCCTTCTTTTAGTTAGTGATTAATCAATTACTAACTATAATGTAAAACAAAAAGGAAAAAATATCAAGTAAAACTGATTAAGGATTTTTAATAGTTGTCCGTTCCGTTAACTTTTAGGGCAGAATGTCAATTATTCCATTAAAGGGCGCTTTCCTTGAGTAAAGAAAGTGTCTTTTTTCTTGTATTGCAAGTGTTCTCATGGCTCGGTAATTTGTTATTGTCTGCGTTTGCGGAATAACCTACGTATGAATAAGACTCACCTTGAACATAATAGAATCTAGATTAATTGATTTAAACAGTAGGAGAGTGAAAGAATAATGTTATTATCTGAAGCGTGGGAAAAGTATCAACAAGATAAAAAAATTGAGGGATATTCGCCACTTACATTTAAAACATATTGTTTTCAATATAACCTATTATTACGATTTTTCGGCGATATTGACATGAGTGAGTTAACTACTGAGAAACTAAAAGGATATCTAGTACAGGCAGGAGAGCATTTAAAGCCATCTAGTTTAGGACACAGGGTTCGCTTCATTAAATCACTATTCAAATGGACACATGAAGAAGGCTATATTCTGAAGAATCCAGCAGCGAAATTAAAAGAGCCGAAATTAGGTAAAAGAATCCCAAAATTCCTATGTGAACTTGGGATTGAACATCTTAGAGAAGCTTGCCATACAACGATGGAGAATGCGCTATATGAGTTTATGTATTCGACCGGCTGCCGTATTGGAGAAGTTGTAAGATTAAATCGAGGCGATATTAATTTTCGAACGAATTCAGTCATTGTACATGGAAAAGGTGATAAAGAAAGGGAGGTATACTTTAATACCCGTTGTTCTATTTGGTTAAAAAGGTATTTAGATGAACGAGATGATGAAGAGACTTGCTTATTTATTACGGAAAGAAGGCCAAAAAGGCGTATGTGTATTGATAATCTAAGATATATAATAAAACGCATATCAAATCGAGCTGGGATAAAAAAGAGTATTCATCCCCATCAACTACGACATAGCTATGCTACACATATGATCAATAACGGTGCGCCACTTGAAGTGATCCAGAGCTTACTTGGTCATGAGAAGAGTGAGACCACAAAAATATATGCTCAGCTAAGTGGCAAATTGAGACACGATTTTTATAGTAAATATTTCTGAAAGCTATATAAATTAAACTTTAATCGAAATCGAGGCGCGCCTATAAAAAAGCGTGTCTTTTTGTTATCGGTCAGGATTGTGGAGTAACATCTTAGAAGAGATTGTGAAAAAATGCAATTAAAGGAATGGAGAAGTTTTACTCGATATCGAATGCTTAATTTTGAAGCTTATGTTTTGAATAAATAACAAATAATAATAAAAGAACAACTTTACATTTGGTAAATAATACTAATAATTAAATAGTTGACTAGACACCTATTTGTGTCTTAATATTAGGACACCAAATGGTGTCTGGTTACAAAAGGGGGGAGGATTTTGAACAATACTTACCAAGAACGTGACGTTTTTGTAGCCATTGCAGATCCTACAAGACGTAAATTAATACGTTTGTTGGCAGATGGAGAAGAGTTACCTCTTCACGAATTAACTGCTCAATTTCAAATAGGTCGTACTGCTGTTTCTAAACATTTGGCTATCCTTAAAGAAGCAGATTTAGTAACTAACTGTAAAGTAGGTAGAGAAACAAGGTATCGACTAAATGCAGCTCCCTTACATGAAGTAAAAGATTGGCTATCATTTTATGAAAAGTTTTGGAATGAAAGAGCAGTATTACTAAAGAATATATTGGAGGAATAGATAATGACAGATCTATCATTAGATTTTCAATTTAAGAGCCCCATCAATAAAGTATGGGACGCTTTAACAAATTCGGATACTCTTGCACAATGGGTAATGGAAAATAATTTTAAACCCGTTGTTGGATACAAATGTCAGTTTCGAAATGAGAAAATAAATTTAATTGTAGATAGTGAAGTATTGGTCGTGGACAAGCCAAATAAGTTATCTTACACGTGGGTAGGTGGGCCGATTAACACTATCGTCACATGGACGTTAAAACAAGAAGGTGAAACAACCCACTTACATCTTGACCAAACTGGATTCGAAGATGAAAACCAAACTGCGTTCAATGGTGCGAAATATGGTTGGTCTTATAAAGTTGAAGAACTAAAAAAAGTGTTAGAGGAAATTTAAAACCAAACTTCAGAGGTGATTTATTAGTATTAAGATTAAGCTAAACGATTAGAAACAGCAAATGGCTCAGAATAACACTGAGCCTTCATTTTTTAATACAAAGTTTAACATTGGAACTTTAGGAGGGAACGACATGGAAATTTTTGCAGATTTTTTAGCGGGGATTGATGACCCACTACACCGAGAAAGAACTGAAGAAGTGTTGACTTGGATAAATAATAAATATCCAAATTTAGAGAAGGTGGTTAAATGGAATCAGCCGATGTTTACTGATCACGGTACATTTATCATCGGCTTTAGTGTATCAAAAAAACATTTAGCAGTTTCACCTGAAGAGCAAACAATTTCACATTTAGAGGATGAAATTATGAAGGCTGGCTATTCCTACACTAAAGGGTTGATCCGGATTCCATGGAATGGTCCAGTTGACTATACATTGCTTGAAAAAATGCTTGAGTTTAATATTTGGGACAAGGCAAACTGTTCAACTTTTTGGCGTAAATAAAAATATTGTAGGACCTTAAAAGCAAATGGGGGCTTCTGAGAGGCTTAAAGGAGTTAGAGAAATGAATTTTTTTCAAGATGTATTTTCAATATTTAAAAAGAGAGAAATGTTATTTTTAGAAAGCTACAAAGAATCAGAAGATATTTATACCTTTCTATTTGAAAAGGAAAAGGATTTAACTTGGAAAGCAGGGCAACATGGTTTATTTAATATTATTCATAAGAAAATAAAAAATCCTATACGACCATTTACCGTGGCATCAGCTCCTACAGAGAATGTTATTAGACTGACAATGCGTATTAATGATAACCCAAGTGATTTTAAAAAAGCTATGTTAGAATTAAAAACGGGTATGAAAATTAAAATGAGTGGACCTGTAGGGGGTTTTTATTTAAAAGATAACAGTCCATCACTTCTGATTGCAGGCGGAATTGGAATTACACCATTTCGCTCGATATTAAAACAAATAGAGGCAGAAGGGAATGCAGGGAATAAACAAATAAATCTACTCTATTTAGATAGTAAAAAGTCATATATATTTAAAGATGAACTCGATAGAATCGCTAACAATACTTTAACAAATATCACTTACCTTGATTCAAGGGATGACTTACTTCAGGAGATCGATAAGTTTAACAGCATATATAAAAACGATGGTAAATACTTTATTGCAGGACCGAAATCAATGGTAGAATCCATTTTCAGTTATTTGCAAAAAAAAGACGTTTCAAAGCTAAATATTAAAAAAAGTTCCTTTTTTGGATATTAGTTAAGAATAAGTACTGATGAATATTGAAATAATTATTTAATGCCAAATATGGTTGTACGAATATGATTGAAGAAAGTAAACAAAGTGTTAAAGGAAATGTAAGAACCTTTAAGCCTGTATTTTAGTATGGCTTAGATAACGAATAAGCAAAAGCCTATACTTCACCCTGACGACTTTCACGATTTTAGAAAGTAGAGTGATTAAAAAGAAAGGGATAGATCGATATAATTTGCTTACTCTTTCAGTGATTTAATTAGATTAATTTGTTTAAAGAGATGCTAGTTTTAAAGGCGCTTATATTTTATCCCACAAATCAGCTAATTGAAGCTCCTTCGTTATTCAGCTAAAGGGCGCTTTTGTTGAACACCACAGGTAGAAAATGATCAAACTTTTTAATGAAAATTGTATAGTACTCCACAAAGAATGAACTCGTTTTGAACAATTTTTTTCAAAACGGGTCCTTTTAATTTAACGTAAAATGTGGGTTTTCGAGGTGTTTTTGATCAAACTTTATTTTAAAGCAACAACTAAAACCATAAGTTGTCGTGATAAATAAACAAAAACATGTCGTAATAAAAGGAGTGGAATTTCCACTCCTATTTCATTTTCTTATAATTGTTAAACAACATGCCTTTACTATTAATTCAAGCCTCTAACTTCATTTATCTTGTCTTTCAGTAAAAAGGAACTTAAAGGGTATCTAGTAAAAAAAAGCAGTATATTAATTTAAAACTGACAGATTAAATTTTTCCATTGTATTATTAACTCTATTTTGAAACTCTTCATTGTGATGTTTATTTGCTAATGAGTAACTGTTAACCATAGTCAAATACAGTTTAGCCATTTCAGCGGAAACATCGTATTTATCATTTACCAGTGGTTTCATATGAGCAAAATATTTTGACTTAAGGCTCTTAGTGAAATTAGAAACCTCTGTATCTGGTTCCCTTTCAAGGCGAGTTAGTGCTTTTGCAAGATTAAATCGTAAATTGCTAACTGAACTATCTCTTTTGGACATATGAGTAAACTTATTAAACGTATTATCCGAAGTTAAAGCTAAGAATCCGGATAAATTTCTAACTCTTCTATTTGACTTACCTAATACTAGGAATTTCTCGAATTCAACATTTTCTTCCCCTGAAAGATGCTCTGCCCAACACTGCACTAAGTTACTATACAATTGTGGATCCATTAAATTAACACCTCTCTTTATTTCCTAACTATTTCATTTTTCTCAGCTATTTTTTTTGTATATCATCTAGAGACGAAAAATTCACCCTAGAACCAATCCTCAACTCAAAATAATAATCGAAAGAAACTCTACTTTTTTGTGATCATTTTTTTGTTCCACAGAATTGTTAGCACGTATGTTTTCTAAAGCTCTCTTTTTTAAAGCCGAATCAATCATTATTTTAAAAATGAAAAGAAGAAAAATAATAACAGATAAAGTGAATGAAATTACATGAAGTTCATGTGTTGCAGCCAAAGAAATTACTTGTGAAAGCATAAAAATAAACGTTGCCATTAAAGAAAAACGATTATAAGCATTCCAAATGTTAATGGTAAAGATTCTAACTCATGAACGGCTTTTGATTGTTGCATAGCTTTGATAAATTGGGGACGAAGACCCCCACCTAAAACAATTCCACCACCAACGATTACAGCCAAACATAAAATTTCAATACTAAATAAAACATGATCCATTAAATACACCCTTTCTTTTAAATGAGATTTCTCTTTCGTATTGGTGATACTTGACAACAAAACCCGTCCGTCGGGGTCATGTTAAGTACTCCCTCTTGCATAGCTTAACTATAGAAGCTCAAGTTTACGAAAGTCTAACAGATTCATGATATTTTCTTACTGGAAGAACCAATAAACAGCAATTTTTTCGTATAGGTCCAATTGTTGGACAACAGGTTTAAAGAAAATCTTAAAGGTAAGATTGTTCTGAATGGAAGGAACAGAAGTGCGGCTAAGCGGAGTAAATCAAGCACTAATACCTCGAGGTCGCCATAGAATAAATATAACGGTGCCCAAAAACGATAAAAGGGATCGAAATCATAGGTTGAAAATTAACCTATAGGTAATTTGCTTATAAAGGTATCAATACCAACGAATAAAAATGGGGAATTTACGTGTTAAATCGGTTACCTAAATTTAAATATTTTCCTCCAAAAAATGGTTATCCAGAGTGGAATAACAATCCGGAAATTTTTCAGCTGAATCGACTGGATGCACATGCCACCTTGATGCCCTACAAAACAATGGAAGAGGCATTGTGCGGCAATCGAAGCGCTTCAGATTTTTATCAATCTTTGAATGGTGTATGGAAGTTTGCCTATGCCGAAAACCCAGCAAAGCGAATGAAGAATTTTTATGATTTAAAGTTTGATGCTAGTACCTGGGATGAAATAAAGGTCCCTGGGCACTGGCAGCTTCAAGGCTATGATCATCCTCATTATACGAACATTCGATATCCTTGGGAAGGAAAAGAAGAGATCAAACCTCCGGTTGCTCCTACAAAGTTTAATCCGGTCGGTCAGTACCTCCGTACCTTTTCCGTACCAAATGATTGGAAGGGGAAGCCGGTCTATATTAGTTTTCAAGGGGTAGAATCTGCTTTCTACTTATGGGTAAACGGGGAGCTTGTCGGATATAGTGAAGATTCCTTTTCACCCGCTGAATTTGATCTCACTCCCTATCTTGTCGAGGGGGAGAATCGGCTTGCGGTTGAAGTCTATAAATGGTGTGATGGAAGCTGGCTTGAGGATCAGGATTTTTGGAGATTTAGCGGCATTTTTCGTGATGTCTATCTCTATTCTACACCAACCATTCATATCCATGATTTTTTTGTGGTTACAGAGCTTGATGCAAATTATCAACATGCGGAGCTAAAAATTGAGACAGGTATTCTTAATTATTTTGACAAGAATTATGAAAATATACAATTAAATGCCATGCTTTTTGACGAGGCGAATAAGAAGATTGTTGAAGAGTCGGTTACTTTTCTTGTAAATGTTGCGAAAACAAAAATTACTTTTTCCAGCTTTGTAAAGAACCCACAAAAGTGGAGTGCAGAGCAGCCATATTTATATACTTTCGTTTTAAGTTTAACCGATGAAGCAGGAAATTTGGTGGAAACCATAAGCTGTAAAATAGGGTTTCGGAAATTTGAAATAAAGGACGGCCTGATGAAGATCAATGGGAAGCGGATCGTGTTTAAAGGGGTCAATCGCCATGAATTTACTGCTGAGAAAGGACGTGCCATTGGATATGAGGATATGGTTCAAGATATCAAACTGATGAAAAAGTATAATATCAATGCCGTACGGACATCGCATTACCCTAATCGTCCGCTCTGGTATGACCTATGTGATCAATATGGTCTTTATGTAATCGATGAAACTAATCTTGAAACACATGGTACTTGGAAATACTTTCAGCAGGTAGAAGGAGAAACCATACCAGGCAGCAAGCAGGAGTGGAGAGCCAATGTCCTTGACCGTTGCAATTCCATGATGCAGCGAGATAAAAATCATCCATCAGTCGTCATTTGGTCACTTGGAAATGAGTCGTTTGGTGGTGATAACTTCATTTATATGCATGATTTTTTAAAAGAGAAAGATCCTACAAGAATTGTTCAATATGAAGGTGTATACCATTACCGAAAATCAGAAGAAGCTTCTGATATCGAGAGCACCATGTATATTACACCCGATAAGGTAGAAGAGTATGCAAGAATAGCGCAGTATACGGGGAAGGCTAAGCCCTATATTCTTTGTGAGTATAGCCATGCAATGGGGAACTCCTGTGGAAACCTCTATCAATATACCAATCTTTTTGACAAATATCCGATTCTGCAAGGCGGTTTTATTTGGGACTGGAAGGATCAATCGTTAAAGGCAAAGACGAAGGATGGAATTGAGTATCTGGCCTATGGCGGAGATTTTGGTGACTACCCGAATGATGGGAATTTTTGCGGAAATGGATTGATTTTTGGAGATGGTTCATTGTCCCCGAAGATTTTTGAAGTAAAAAAATGTTATCAAAATGTTGACTTTATTGAAGTCAATCTTCTTGAAGGCATTATTGCAGTAAAAAATAAAAATTTGTTTATCAACGCTAAAGATTACTTGTTCTTATGGGAAGTAGCTAAAAATGGTGAAAGGGTAGATACTGGCGTAATGGAAGTGGAACTAGCTCCGGGTGCCGCCAAAAAAGTCAAACTGGACTATGCTTTACCAACAGAAATCGATTTTGCAGACGAATTGGTCTTAACCGTAATCTTAAAGCTAAAAGAGTCAACTATATGGGCTGAAAAAGGACATGAAATCGCCTTTGAGCAATTCATTCTTCCAGTTAAAACAATAGCTCCAGTAATCGAGCAGGATTTATTGCCGGAGCTAAATATTAATGTTGAAAAGGAAAGGTTAACGGTCTCCGCGGACCGTTTCAAAGTTGTGTTTAATAAGCAAAATGGTGAGATGGAATCCTATGTTTTTGATGATGAAGGTTTATTAACCACTGCGCCTTTTCCCAATTTTTGGCGTGCTATGACGGATAATGACCGTGGGAACGGATTGCCGGAAAGAAGTAAAATATGGCGTGAAGCGGGGACAAATCGAATTTTGCAATTATTTACTTTTGTTCAGTCGAAAAATAGCGTAGAAGTTACAGTTAACTATCAATTACCGACAACTCCAGTTTCCTTTTTAAAATTGCATTATTCAATTTATAGAAACGGTGAAATCAAGATATCCCAACAACTGATCCCGGGTGCGAATCTTCCGGAAATTCCCGAAATAGGACTGCTGTTTACAATGGATGCATCCTTTCAATCCCTCGAATGGTATGGACGTGGACCGCATGAAAGTTATTGGGACAGGAAAAAAGGGGCAAAGCTCGGGCTCTATCGCGGTAAAGTGGAAGAACAGTATGTCCCCTATCTAAAACCGCAGGAATGTGGAAATAAGACGGACGTACGTTGGGTAAGGATTACAAATGATCAGGAAATAGGTCTAAGTATTGTAGGCGTTCCCAGTTTTGAATTTAATGCGCTGCCTTATTTGCCGCAAGAGCTTGAGGCATATGATCATGGATACAAGCTCCCAAAAAGCGGTAAGGTCATTTTGCGTGTTAATTATAAGCAAATGGGTGTGGGCGGGGACGATAGCTGGGGGGCAAAAACGCATCCTGAATTCACTTTGTTTGCCAACAGAATCTATGAGTTTTCTTTTATTATAAAAGGTATTGGAAAGAAGAAATAATGTTTATTGCATCAATAAAACTGTTCGCGCTAAAACCAAAATGATTAATTGGATCGAATAACAATGGAAGTAAAAACATTGAATTTTGACGAATCATGGAAAGATATTTATAGTAAGCTGATTGGGTTAATTTATTCATAACTAAAACGAGGACGACTCCTTAGCTTATTCTTTCAAAGTAAGAATCGTCCCGATTGTTTATATAACTAAAACAATTAAATTATGGGTTCTTTTTCAAAACATGAGGAAATCGATTTAATGCTAGTTTCGTAGACTTGAATGTTGGCATTGTTATTTGGATTATATTTTGAGAAACAAAATTTGGGTTATACTTTGAAAAATTCCATAACAAAAAATAATTCTCAATCTAGTATACCTTTGGGTGTATTCTTTAATGAATCTTTCAAAGACATCTCGGCAATTATATTTTCTTGCACAACCACAATAGGAAAAGTGTCAGCAACAATTGCATCGAGAGAGGATTATGTGCAAAATACAGTTCTCACACTGTACCATGATTTGATGGATGAAGATATTCCATTTAAAATAAATATTGTCACACCGAATTCAGCAGAGCTTTTGGAAGATGGGCTTTTTATCTTTCATAATCCTAATGCCTCTAATCCATTAGATTTAAAGTTTTTTAATTCTCCTGGAATTGATGAAAATATGCGAGTTAGATATACGGGTAATCTTTGTCCAACAATGGCTAGATTGGATTTGCCTAATGAAGTGATTAATGTTTTTGAGGACCATATCTTTAGGCAGGTCGAAGCATATAATTATAAGTATTAATTAAATCTATTTATTATTTTATTTGATTCTCCGGAAAAATCTACATTAATTATATAAAAATTTATGAACATTACCACTTAAACAAAACGGGTGCTTTCCTTAAGTAAGGAAAGCTTTTTCGATATAAGGGCCAGAGTGTTGAATAAGAACGCTTGGTTATAAGATATTAGTTATAAATATTGTGAAGTATTTCACTTAAACTAACGGTCAGGTTAGTGGAAGAAAATCGCATTAAATTAGAAGAGATAGCATAATTCTATAAAAGGAATTTAAAGAAAATTCTTTATTTTTTTGTGGAGGCGATGGATTGTGAATATTGGAAACGAATATTTGAGAATTGTAATTGAAAGATTTAAAAGTGTAAAAAACCTTGGAGATAAGACAATAAATCAATTATCGGAGGAGGAAATACATTGGACTTATAATAACGAGTCAAATAGTGTAGCAATAATAGTAAAGCATTTAAGCGGAAATATGGTTTCGAGGTGGACTGACTTTTTAACTTCAGATGGGGAAAAAGAATATAGAAATCGTGATGAAGAATTTATTGATGATATATCTTCGAAATCAGAGTTAATTAGTGTTTGGGAAAAAGGTTGGAAAGTCCTAATCGCTGCACTAGCTGGTTTAAGTGAGCAAGATTTATTAAACAATATATACATTCGTGGAGAAAGTCATTTGGTTTTAGAGGCTATTGAAAGGCAAATGGCACATTACGCATATCACATTGGACAAATTGTTTATATTAGTAAACAATTAAAGGATAGTAATTGGAAGAGTCTCAGCATTCCAAAAGGGAAATCTGGAGAATATTTAAAGGAAATGCTTGAAAAACACCAAGATAAATAGGGTAAGGTTTTTGAACTAACGGTTGCGATTGTTCTATATGAGCAGTCGCTTTTTGACTAACGGGGCAGGTTAGCGGAAGAAGGATAATGGAGAATTGCTACATTATTAATTATGATATTTGATATTAAAAAAATCATCTTAAAAACACTTAATAAAGACTCCTATCAACGCAGATTTTTAGGTTCCGTAATAAGTTTAGTAGCATATCATACTTATAATAAATAATTCATTTCTAAGGACGTGATTTTTTGAATTCAAAAAGAACAGTCTTTTTGATAAGTGGTCCCCCAGGGGCTGGAAAAAGTACATTGGCTGATAAGATATGTAGAAGTATGGACGGATTATGTGTACATATAGAGGGAGATTTGTTATACAATTTGGTAAAGAAAGGATGGGTACATCCTTGTGATGATCACGGTAACTTTTTTCTGAATGTCTTATGGGACAATATAGTTGCTCTGGTTGAAAACTTTACAAACAATAATATGAATGTAGTTATTGATTATGTTTTTTCTAATGAGCAGATATTTTCTGTTATAGATAGAATAAAGCATTTAGGTATTAACATTAAGATAATAGTAATTAAAAGTGATATAAATATCCTAATTAATAGGGATAGGAAACGAAGTGGAGTTGCTTATGTAGGAGAAGAAAGAATTAGACAAATTGTTAAAGATTTTAATTCGAATGATTTTCCAGGAAAATTGATGCTTGAAAATAATGATGCTGATTTGGATGACCTTGTAAATATTGTTTTGAACGAAGACAGGTTTACCGTGAATAAATAAAAACTTTCTTAATCAACTAACGGGTGCTTATGCTTAAGAACGGGAGGTGCTGCGACATCTCCTTTTCTTATTGAACTAAAGGGTCAGGAATGTTGAATAATGTTGTACTTAATTGTAAGTATTGGTAGTAAATAGTAATAATAATTATTGGGAGTGATATCGTGATAACAGCATGGATTGGAAGTATTACTTTTTTGGCAGTGTCTATTTTGTACGTATTATTAGCTTTAGGTTTACCTTATGGAGATTTTGCAATGGGCGGAAAATATAAAATAATGCCGAAACAAATGCGAATAAATTGTGCAATTTCTGTGTTTATCCAATTGATTGCAATCATGTTTATATTACAAGTGGGTAATGTAATTTCGATAAGTTTAATAGCCCCCATTGCAAAAGGAGTATGTTATTTTTTCGCATTCTATTTATTCCTAAATACAGTCATGAATACTTTTTCCAAAAGTAATAAGGAAAAGATTGTAATGACACCATTATCTTTTATAACAGCAATTTGTTTTTTGATAACTGCGTTGAATGGCTAATTAGGCTATTTCTTATTCAACTAAAGGGTGCTTTACTGGAACAACGATATTGCCCATTTCTTCATCAAATGGCAGGTTTATTGGAAGAAGAGAGAGTTAAAATTTATCTCTTTAAAGTCTTTTTTGACAAAAAGTCCGACGTAAAGAGGTAAAAATTTTAAAAAATAGCCATCACACTTGACCTATACTGTGCAATAAAAAACATGGGAGGAGTTCCTGTTATTCTTAATTAAATCTTTTTCTTAAGAAAAAAAGTATATGAAAATATGTATAAACTGCAATTATAGAAAGAATAAAGAGTCCTACATTATTCCAATTTTCATTAACCGTGAAATACAAATATAACCCAAAGAATGCTGCTGCAAGGCTGTAAAGTAAGAATTGAAATAAGTATAACTTATTGGTATTGGATGCAACTGGTAGTTTTAAAACAAAATCAATCAACAAAGTTACAGGTATACCAACAACAATATAAATTGGCACTTCATATAATGCAACGATTATTACACTAAGCCAAAAATTGGAATTATCATCCATCATTAAGTTCAAAGTTAAGTACCATAAGAGTGAAGACAATGGTGCTGAAAATAAAATTGAAATTAATATAATAAAGAATTTTTTCATAAAACACCTCTAGGAATATAATAACAATTTTACCTTTTAGTTCAATTGTAATTCGAAGAAAAAGTGTAATAAAAAAGAAGGTACTTCTTGAGCTTAAGGGGGAATGGTTAGTTTAACAAATACCCTAACCATTCCCCCTCAAAAAAAGAAGAAGCTGCAATAACCGCAGCCCCTAGCCTACTTCCTGTATTTTTGTTTATAAGCGACTATGATCATGCTGCCATTCCTTTACCTTTCATTCTTGTTCAACTACCATGAAAATAAGATTCTTCAGGAATGTAAAAATGACAACACTTAAAAAGACCCTTCTCAATCGTTAAAAAAAAGAGGATAGCGTTAATTAATAATTCTATGAATAGGTTGACTGGATTAAGGTCAGTATCAGTATGGTACATCTTAACCATTTTCATTCTCTGTGGTGCAGCACTGATTTTGTGCTGCATGGGTGGCTAACGGGCAGGATACTTGAAGAAGGATAACTGAAGTATAGTGAATAGGAGTTAGGAGGAGTTTTGGAGTGGAGATAAGAAGACCAAGAATTGAGGACATAAAAGAGTTAAATTCTTTTTTTAGAGTAGTGATTACTGATACCTTTATTAAAGAAGGTTTAGGGGAGAGGTTGAATGATATAAATGATGAAGTCGAAGTTAAGGAAAAGTACTTAGAAAGTGATTTTGAAAGCAATGGGGAGAAACGATATTTTTTAATTGCTTTAGATGGTGATAAAATTATTGGTTCAATTGAATATGGTTCAGCAAGTGATCTCATATGTAATAGTACAAACAACGCTTTCAAAGAGCTAATTGAGGTAGGTACAGTATTTGTTCATCCTGACTACCAGAGAATGGGGGTAGGGAATTTGCTATTGAATACAATGTATTTTACTTTACAGAGTAAAGGTATAGAAGAATTTTGTTTAGATAGTGGATATATTAGTGCACAAAAAATCTGGAAAAAGAAATTTGGAGACCCTAATTATTTGTTAAAGGATTATTGGGACAAAGGATATGATCATATGATTTGGAGGATTAAGGTCAGCGATTGGGTATTAGGCTGAGAGTGAAAAAGTAAGTATTTCTTCAAAGAACGGGTGCATTACTTCAACAATGGGGAAATGCCATTTTCTTATTCAACCGATTTGAGTTTGTGAAGGATTGTACTTAAAGTAACGGGTGCTTTCCTTAAAGAACTGGCAGCACAAACGGTAGCCTTTTGTCATTGAGCTAAAGGTCAGTTTAGTTTAAGTGAATTCTTTCACATATTTGTAAAAAAACGACCTCCGCACTGAACTACGCCAATAGTTTGACATGGCTAAAAATTAATACAGTTTTTAACCATGTAGTATTGTTTAAAGACTAGTTCAATACAACTGATCTCTTAATTCGAAATAAAATGTTTCATCGACTTCAACATTTTCATATGCAAAATTGCCATTTCCTCAGGTGAATTTGGTTTATCCTTTTCTATCCATTGCTCAATAAGACCAAAAAATGCAGATGAAATAAATGCAATTATGAATTCAAGTGGCATATCACCTAAAAATGGATTCTCTCTTAAAAATGATTTTTCATAAAATGCTTCTTTGATATATTCCCTCATTTTTTTTGGAAAAGCTGGATTTCCTTTGGAACTGATCAAAATTTTTATAAAACGCTTATTCTCCAATAAATAATTAAATAGTTGTAGAAATGGAGGATAAACCATGTCCTTTGAATAGTATTTATCAAAGTCGTTTGGCTTTATATGCTTGAATTTATCTCTTAATCCAGCTAAAATCCTATTTTCATTTTGCTCCAATAAGTCATATTTATCACGGTAATGTAGGTAAAATGTACCTCTGTTTAATTCAGCCTTTAACGTGATGTCACTTACGGAAATAGAATCAAATCCCTTCTCTTCAATTAAATCAACAAGAGTATTGTTTAATAATTCTTTCGTTTTAGCTACTTTCATTTCTCTCAATGATTGAGTCATTCAATTCCCATCCTTTAACTTGAAGTTCTTACTGAACAATAAGGTTCATTTTGTTTATTAATGAACATCTAAGTTTCTATTGATTATTGTACGTATTTAAAATTCATTGTAATATTTCCTTGTAAGGATAGTCAACATGTTGATTATCATCTTAGAATAAGGAGGTACTTCGTATAGTTTGAATTTCCTAATTAAATGTAAATACACTCCAAGATAAGTCACATGATTAAATGTCCTTAATGGCTAAGTCAAGGTTAATGAAATATGGTGAGGAATAGGGTTTCACATTAAACCATATATTTTACTCGATTATTTGAAAAATTATTGTAAGACTAACAGTAACAATAATATTTGGAATTTTACCAAATTCCTTGGCAACTTAAAGGGTAAAATCGTTGATAGATTTTAATCGTATAAACGATCTGTAGGAAATTGAACTTTTTTTAAATTAAATAATAGAAAAGAGGAACTATAATGAAACTTTCAGGAAATACGTTACTTATTACAGGCGGAAGTGCTGGAATAGGATTAGCTTTTGCAGAGCGATTTATCAAAGCTGGAAATAAAGTCATTGTTTGTGGACGACGTGAAAGTGTACTTCATAATGTAAAAGAAAAATACCCAAGCATTGTTACTCGTGTTGTTGATGTTTCTATTGAATCTGAACGAGTAGCCTTGTTTGATTGGGTATCAGAAAATTATCCAGAAGTGAATGTGCTAGTTAACAATGCAGGAATACAACAACGTTTTAATGTACTAAAAGCAGATGCGAAGAATAATTGGAGTTATTTTAATAAAGAAATAAATACAAATATTGAAGCACCTGTCCATCTATCCATGCTATTTGCTCCATTTTTCGCAAAAAAAGAAGATGCTACGATCATTAATGTGACTTCTGGCTTAGCTTTTACACCAGCTATGTTTGCTCCAATTTATTCGGCTACAAAGGCGGCCCTTCATTCATTTACAATGAGTCTAAGATACCAACTCACTGAAACATCAGTAGAGGTGATTGAAGTTGCTCCTCCTGCCGTAAATACAGATTTAGGTGGAGTTGGTTTACACCATTTCGGAGAACCATTAGATGCTTTTGCAGATGGAATTTTCAAAGGGTTAGAAGAAGGTAAAACGGAAATAGGCTATGGTACTTCAGAGAAAGCCATGCGGATGTCACGTGATGAAATCGACCAACAATTAGCAAATATGTACAATATGTTCAAAACACAATTTAATAACGAAAATTGAGTAGTTAAATTCCGATAAGAACCTTTTTTCTTGCAAAAATGGATATACTACAGATTGTTTGTTAATAATAGTCGACTCAATTGGATGAAATGTTTCTACTATAATCACTGATTGGCATCGTTAAATAAAAAGGGAGAACAATGTATGACAAATGCTCAAGAATTTTCAGTGAAAAAAGCAATTTTACAATTAACTGCTGTAATCGCTGGTATGTTCATGGTTATGTTGGACGGTACAGTTGTCAACGTTGCGATGAATTCACTAACAAAAGACTTACACAGTTCACTTACAACTATGTCATGGACTATCTCTGGCTACACACTTGCCGTAGCCGCAGTTATTCCACTAGCAGGTTGGTTAATGGACCAATTAGGAGCTAAAAAGGTGTTCCTTATTTCCGTTGTCCTCTTTACTTTAGGCTCATTGCTATGTTCGTTTGCAACAACAGCAAACCAACTCATCTTATTCCGCGTTATACAAGGTTTAGGCGGTGGAATGGTTGCACCAATCGGTATGGCGATGGTGTTCAGAATTGCACCACCAGAAAAAGCGGGTGCTTTAATGGGGGCTCTCGGAGTTCCAATGTTACTCGCACCAGCACTTGGACCACTACTTGCTGGTTACTTTGTAGAGTATCAAACTTGGCATTGGATTTTCTTAATCAATGTTCCAGTAGGGATTATTGCTGTTCTCTTAGGACTCAAGTTCCTACCAGATTTTGACCGCAAACACGTTCCGAAACTCGATATTTTAGGTTTGATTTTAGCACCAATCGCGTTCTCTATGTTGGCTTATGGTGTTACTGAAAGTTCAAAAGGTTGGACCGAAACTAGTACATTAACTGGACTAATTGTAGGTGGTATTGCTCTGATTTTATTCATTATTGTCGAGCTACGTCACTCGAACCCAATCATGGAATTAAAAGTATTTAAGTCAGGAAGGTTTACTTTAGGAGCAATTATTATGTGGTTGATGATGATTGCCATGTTTGGCATGATGTTAATCGTCCCACTATACTTGCAATCGATTAAAGGCTTAACACCTTTTGAAGCAGGATTAGTCATATTCCCACAAGCCATAGCATCGGGTATCATGATGCCGATCAGTGGTAAACTATACGACAAGGTTGGTGCGCGTCCTTTGGCAATTATCGGTCTCGCGATTATTGCGGGCACATTGTTCACCTTATCAAACCTAAGTGTGGATAGTAGTAAAACATTTTTCGTCTTATGCCAAATTGGCATGGGGCTTGGCATGGGAACTTCCATGATGGCGTTAAATACGCATGTATTGCAATCTGCTCCAATAGCACTTGTTAACCGAGTAACGCCACTTACTTCTGCTGCTCAACAAGTTATGATGTCATTTGCTGCGGCAGGAATGGTAAGTTTCTTAACTTCAAGAACAGAAGCACATACTGAAGCTTTAAAAATTCCCGGGAAAATCTTCGGTGCAATAAGCTCTGGTAACATAACACCAGATGTATTACCGTATGTGAAACAAGTCCAAGAGGCTACTGTGTCAGCATTTAGTAACACGTTCCTTCTTGCAGCAGGAATCGCTGTAATAGGATGGTTGCTTGCGTGGACTCTAAAGAGACCTAAAAAAGAACCAGCAATAGGTGATGAAAACAAAGAAGCAAATGCTTCAATGATGATGGGACATTAATCGATTTAGTTTCTCAGTTTTATACAACAATGGGCACCTCGAAGCTAACTTCGAGTGCCTATTTTTTTGTATCTAGTATCAAAATTTTACTTGTTAATTATTTCATGAAGAAGATTTTTTTAACTTCATTTATGCAATTATTTATGATCCCAAGCACAACTTATGGTGAAAGTCTAGTAAATGCAAAATGCCCTCCAACTGAGAATTTACAAAAGCCAAATATAAAAGACAAAGATGAGTTGATAAGTGCCTTAAATGACATTATTCCAAAGTTATATGGAACAGATCCTAACCATAAAGAATGGAGAATCGAGAAAGTTAAACCTGCTACAAGCTTGACTGGATTCGAGAAACACTACTTCGGTATTGCAGTAACTTTTTGTGGTAAAGAAGTAGCAAATCACTCATGGTTCGTTCGATTAATATTCCCTAGAATGCTTCCAGCTGTCAGTGCTGCAACTGGGGAACTCTACATTGTTAAGGGTCGTAATGATAACTGGATTCCTTGGTTTCAATATCATTAATATTTCAAAAGTAATTCAACTAACGCATGCTTTACTTTCACAACAATTGAACTGTTTCGGCAGTCCTTTTTCATTTTCGTTATTCAACTAAAGGGGCAGTTTAATTTAAGTGTAATTATTCACAATCTGTATTATTAAATGTCCTTTTCCTCCACACAAAAAGACTCCCACCACATGAAAAAGGAGAATGAATTCATTATGGAATCATCCCCTCAAATAGTTTGAATATGCTTATACTTATATTACTCATCAATGACTCGCTAAACGTTTTTCAAAATCCGCCTTAAACAACAGAATAGCATCAATATTTACAGCAAAATCATGGTCACTGATATTAAAATTAGTTATAAACTCGTCAGATCTCTCACGAACCATAATTGTCGGACGGATATTGTCTCCAATAGCGTCCTTAGTTACAGCACTTCCATAGAAATACCAGTTAGTTTGAGTAGGCGCATTTGCTGCATTCTTAGATAAGTCATTTTTTATTAATTCGCATAATTGATCCATAAAATCTTCATTAAGCTTAATGGTTTTTCCATGGTGACCATCAACAGATATATCAGCATATCCATACCAAATATTCCTGCTTGTAAGCTTTCCGTCTTTTGAAGTGTATGTTTCATCAAACAAAATCTTCATTTCATACCCTCCGTTAGTATAAAATTTCTTCACACTATTATACACCAATTAGAAAATGTAAAATAGCTTGCTGTTAGTCTCACTATACTTGTAAGAGTTAGGCAAGCTAACTTCATGGTAGGGTTCCTCCTAAAGTTGTGAGTTAGAGTGGTGTCTATACTCATATCTTACTGAGGGGCTTTATTTTTTTCAAACCTGATATTTAACGATCTACAGGAATGCTATCGTATCTGACGTAATCTGCTTTAGGAGACAAGGTCATCTCACCGTCTGGTAAACGAGGGCTATGGCTCCAGAATCAAATGTCTTGTTTTCGATAAGTTTAAGATTGATCTTCTCCTTGTGACCTTGGAATAACGGCAACCCGCTGCCGATCAGGACGGGAGAAACCGTAATTTTATACTCATCTATTAAATCAAGCTGCATAAGGTAGTGTGCTAACCTAGGACTGCCGAGGATGACCATATCCTTGCCTGGCTGCTGTTTGAGGTTCTTGATCTCTTCCTCGACATCTTCTTTCACCAGTCTGGAATTGTTCCATTCGACTTTCTCCAGCGTCGTGGAAAAAACGATTTTGGCTGTCTTTTCGATCCACTCGGCATGATTCCGTTCATGCTGCGAAGCTGAGGGGTTCGAAGGCACAGATGTCCAGTAACTGTGCATCATCTGATAAGTCCCACGTCCCCATATGACAGTGTCGGCAGTACTCAGAATTTCTTTCGCGTGTTTCTCCAAGTCAGCATCGTAGGAAACCCAGCCGATGTCCATTTCACCGTTCGGACCTTCTACAAAACCGTCAAGCGATGCGTGCAGAAATAGAACGAATTTTCTCATTTTTAGTTCTCCTTTGTTCATGAGGGATATTTTTTTCATACTTCTTTACCTCCAATGTAAGTATAACCAATTTTTTATAAATTTGGGTAAAAAAGTTCTATAAGTTACACTAATTAAAATAAAAAACAGGCAATGCCTGTTTTATGCTTTTATCCAATATTCCAGACTGTTCGATTTCATACTAACGCGTTCTTCATTTCAAGGAGTGCAGCCGTATCGTCTTTTTGCCATAAAAAAAGAATCACTCTCCTCGGGAAATTGTTTTATTATTTATGCTATTCCCAATTCTTGTGTCAACCACTTTATCAAAAATATTTGATTTATTTTTCAGACAGAAATAAAATGGGAAGGGCAAATCATATTTAAGCCAAGTTTGTGAAGGATTACACTTAAACAAACGGGTAGCATTACCTCAACAAAGGGGTAATGCTTTTTTTATTGAACTAAATGGCAGGTTAGTGGAAGATGGAGTTGTTTATTAACTTCGCAATTGACACAAAAAACGTCATAAAAAAGAGGGTTCTAAAAAACTCTTAGAATCCCTCTTAAAGCCATTAATTATCTTGGAGTAATTAGTATCCTCCCATCATGAAAGATGCCCCAACAATAATCAATAGTATGAAGAGAACAACGATTAAAGCGAAAGGATTATGACGATGTTCGTGTTCGAATCCCATAGTGTATCACCACCTTTATTAAGATCTTGTACATTCTATGGAATGATGGTTGATTCTGATACGGACAAACATGGAATTCAGAATGCCCCACTTATAAAAGTAAGAAATTCTAAGAAAAAATAATTACCAACGGCGAAAAGGATGTCTATGTTCAACAACCACGTTCTTCCTAATAGGTTTATAAATGTGTCTGGGTACATCTATTACATTAAGGCGATTTACATGTACTACTGGTTGGATAATTGGAATTTCGCAGCGAACAAATTCATTATGAACCACGTACCTAGGAGGACGAGTGATTGGTCTAGTGTGATAAAACATGAATTATCACCTCCTTTAAGTTTATATATTAATAATTGTTGCGAAGGCTTACTTTGAAACGGACAAGCATCATTATTTTAAAAAAGCTACAAAATTTATTAAAAAGATATTATGTCGCAATACGAATAAAATGCGACATTCCTAAAAAACAGAAAATTATTCAATTATTGTTTCAAAGTCAATTCAGAGAAGGGGTTGCCAAGGTTATCAAGACTGAAAGTGAAAATTCTTTGATTTTAAAAGGTTTTTACAAATTATATATGTATAATATGTACCCTTGACTTGGACCTTGCGGGGGCGTGTTTCTCTTGGATAAGGAGCAGGTTACTACTGCTCCAACGACTATTAAGGTTAAACGCCACTTCTTCAAACTAAAGGGACCGCTAACGCTCACATATTATACATGGTGGACATAATTAAATTTGTCCGTTTAATGTGTAAAAGATGTTGGATTTTCACCAAAAAGGCGTACATATTGAACATAATGTACGCCGCTTTTTATGGTCTGTTTAACTTCGGAAACTCCTTTCTTTATTGAACTATCGGGGCAGGATTGTTTAATAAGAAGAATACTTTCATTCTATTTTAGGATAAAAACTAAAGCATTTCAGGGTGAAAAAGAAGAAGTGTAATGAATAGTAATTATATCATTTTTACTTGGAATCGCATCAGGTTGTTTTATAAATTAGGAGGACGTTCATTATTCAACTATCCTCCTTTTATAGTTAAGATTCAACCTATCGCTCTATAAAACAATTGATGTTTTTGGTTATTTTAAAACCTTCGAGCGGTAAAGGTATTCCTGCTTTCAGGACCCCAATTTTCTCCCCCAAAACCTGTTCTACCTTCTAGATTAACAAAGCACGGCAGCACCGTATATTGAACGCCTGGAGTAGCGTTCAGGTTAAAAGTCATTAAAAACCTTTTTTTTGAATTTCCAACAGGCGTAATCCTTACCATATTAGGTGTAAGACTATTTGTAGGAAGGAGATTCATATTACCTCTTTCAACAGTTGCAATGTCGGACGGTCTATCTAAATTATTTCTAATCCAATAATTATTTACATTTGTTGCAGATTTCAAATCGGTCGGTTGGTCATAGGTTATTTCAATTTGATTAGGAGCTGTTTGTCTTGCAATGGTAAGAACTGGGTGAGGAACCAATTGAGGATTTTGTCTACCAGTAGGCATCATTTGTCCCGAATACATTTGGGATGGTGTACCAGTGTAAGGCATCATTTGTCCCGAATACATTTGGGTAGGTATACCAGTGTAAGGCATCATTTGTCCCGAATACATTTGGGAAGGCATACCAGTGTAAGGCATCATTTGTCCCGAATACATTTGGGATGGTGTACCAGTGTA
>CAUSCO010000005.1:0-213549 GCA_963530265.1 uncultured Bacillus sp. | reverse complement strand
GCCCGAACTATGGGATTCTTCACCCAGACGGTAGCTAAGAGCCACTATAAACGCCCGAATCAACAGAAATTTCACTTAGACGGTAGCTTAGAGCCACTATAAACGCCCGAACCAACAGAAATTTCACCCAGACGGTAGCTAAGAGGCACTATAAACGCCCGAACCTACAGAAATTTCACTTAGACGGTAGCTAAGAGCCTCTATAAACGACTAAACTTATAGAAATTTTCACACTCACTGTCGGACCGTTTTCTTTTTGCAAAAAGTGAATTATTTGAAAGGGATTACATAAGTAAACGACAAAAAAACCTCTAGACCAAAAGTATTTCAATCAGTATACTAGTATACTAGGATGATTTTATTAGATAACGGAAAAATTAAATCAAGATGAAGTTCCTGTACGAAGTCCCACTTATAAATTTAACGTAAAATTTCTAATAAGGAGTACACAAAATGAAAGCGATTAATGCATCAAGAGATGTCTCTACAGAAAAAAAAGAAACAGTCATGAATAAAATATTAGGAGCTATCAGTGGAAGTTTCGCACCTATTTTAGGGGTACTTGCTGGTTCCGGATTAATTTCAGCCTTATTATCCATTTTAACGACTTTAGGATGGTTATCTCCTAAAAGCGGAACCTTTGCCATTCTTTCTGCAGCTGGACATGCTATTTTTTACTTCTTTCCAGTTTTTCTCGGGATTACATTAGCCATCAAACTCGGAGCCAATGGCTATGTTGGCGGTGCGATCGGTGCGGCACTGTTGGAGCCGCATTATACGGATTTAGTGGCATCCCATGCTCAAAACGTAGATTTCTTAGGGATTCCAGTTATAATAGCGAGTTATTCTTCAACCGTTTTTCCAATCTTGATTGCCGTTTCCATTTATTCGGTACTAGATAAGCTTTTGAAAAAAGTGATTTATAAAGACTTACAAATGTTTATTAATCCACTCATTTCATTAGTTGTGATTGTGCCATTAACCATCCTTATTTTTGGTCCATTTGGTACCTATGTCGGTGAGGCCATTGGAATGGTTATCGGGTTTTTAAGTTCAAAAAGCGGCCTTTTAACTGGGGCTGTGCTTGGTGCAGGATGGACCTTCCTAACGATATTAGGTCTTCACTGGGCAGTCATTCCATTAGCGATTGCCAATCTTGCTAATGGGGGTGACCCGATTATTCCTATGGCAGCAGCAGCACCTTTTGCTCAAATAGGGATGGCGATTGGGGTCTTATTGAGAACGAAGGATAAGGACTTAAAAACGGTTACTGCATCTGGGATTGTCCCGGGTGCATTAGCCGGCACGACAGAACTAATCACCTATGGTGTCCTTGTACGTTATAAACGAACGATGGTTATTGTCGCCATAGCAGGAGCAATTGGCGGAGCGATTAATGGAGCATTTGGAATAAAAATGATGGCATTTTCCCTCCCTAGTTTCTTGTCCATTCCTGTTTTTTCACCAATCGGATTGTATATAATTGGTGTTCTAATCGCTCTGGTAGCAGCAATGGTTCTTACACTTATATTTGGATATGAAGGAAAAAACAAAGTAGTACCTGCAAAAACGGTTAAAGAATTTGGATTAGGTCCTGTGAAAAAGGAAACCATTTTAAGCCCATTAAGCGGAGAAATTGTTCCATTAAGCAAAATTGCCGATCCACTTTTTTCAACGGGAACGGTAGGAAAAGGAGTGGCAATTGAACCAACAAAGGGTGAAGTGGTTTCACCAGTTGATGGAGTCGTAACCACTTTATTTCCAACCCAGCATGCGATTGGAATTACATCTGAAGATGGAGCCGAAATCTTAATTATGGTTGGGGTGAATAGCATTCATCTGAAAGGTCAATGTTTCACTTCCCATGTAAAACAAGATGATACCGTAAAGATGGGTGACTTACTGATTGAATTTGATATCGAAAGCATGAAAGCGGCGGGCTATGATGTAAAAACGCCGGTTGTCATCACCAATACCGATCAATATTTAGATGTAGTTCCAGTCAAAGATGGGAATGTCCAAGCAAAAGATGAATTAATCAAGCTTCTTGTATAATATAAACGAAACGGTGAGGGAAAAGCTCTCACCGTTTTCCTATGAATTTTAGTTACTCTTTGATATCTGTTGATGTTGCTAATCCGCCCTACTCAGAAACTTCTTTTTTTAAGCTTTCGATCCTATCGTGAAATAACTCTTGTCCATCACTTCCTATTTTCTCGCGTGCTTAATTCAATTAGAACATCAGCTGATTTACTTGGATCTCCTAGTTGTTTTCCATTTCTCTCTGTATAGAAATCAATCAAATTCTCCGTCTGTAAAGTGAATAAATTTTATTTAAAAATTGATATAAAAAACTATACAGTTTTTATTTGGAAAAAAATTACCATCAATATTATCTCTAATATTCCCCATCCTATAAAGGACAAATATATTTGGAGGTAATTTCATGGCACAATTAAGAGATATCATGACATCAAATGTTCTAACAGTTAACGAAACACAGACCGTACAGGAAACGGCAGCGTTAATGAGCGAATATAATATCGGAGCTATCCCAGTAATAAATAATAGCAGACAAATCGTTGGAATTGTAACGGATCGTGATATTACCCTTCGTACGACAGCACAAGGAGAAAATGCACAAACACCAGTATCTCAAGTCATGACTGCACAGCAAATCGTACAAGGTACACCTGATATGGATGTTCATCAAGCAGCAGATTTGATGGCAGAGCAGCAAATTCGCCGATTGCCGGTAGTCGAAAATGGACAAATAGTAGGAATGGTTGCCTTAGGTGATCTAGCAGTACAAAATCAATATGCAAACGAGGCAGAACAGGCATTACAAAGTATTTCAACTCCTTCCGCACCTCAACAATAGTAAGGAGTTACTTTTATGGTCATAAAAAAATTATTAGCACAGACCCAGGCCTGGGTCTGTGCTAATAATTTTTATAATAGAATATAGATGAAATTGCGGAAAAGTTCCAGGGTTATAGTAACTCATATTTGCTGGTATATGATCGATTGCGCCCGGAAAATTAACGACTCCCTAAACAGCTAATTGATCTAAATAAAAGTAAACAGCTACAAATTGTAGTTATTCCTCGATTTCCCATTGTGGATTCCAGACTACTTCCCATGTTTTTGTTTTTATTAAATAACCCCTAATTGCTTGCCAAAAAACAATATCATTTTTTCACTTCATTCCAAGCTAACTGAGGTCTTTCAATTGGATATCCGTATTCTTGACGATATCTTTTACGCTCTTCAGTAAAATCAAACCAACTTTTTTCACTATCAGGATGTTTGGCATAATGTACAATACATCTTAAAGAATCTTCTACACAAGGGTCTTCCCAATATCCATAAAGTTTTTCCAAGCGATTAATTAAATCAGCACCATCTTCGTTTTGTATCTCTTCAAGGGAATAATAACCTAAATCAATTACCCGTTGAGCGACTTTGGGGCCGATAGAGGGTATCAATTGGAATTGAGCAAGACCACGGAGATATTTAGTTCGTTCAAAAGAGGTGTGTAAACAATTGGATAAATCTGAAATGTCCATACTAGCAATCTCTCTTAATTTTATTTTACACGTTTTTAATTGTACTTTTTCTTTTGGTGTTAAAGGAAGTTTTGGAGAAGAAATTTTCATTTAGTTTCACCTACTTTTCAGATTGCTAAGGATTACCGACTAGTCATTATTATAGTCGTTAAAACCTTAGTTTTCATCCCCTAAGTCCTGACGGTAAAAGACCTTTATGGTTGAGCGTTAACTATTAGTCAACTCATTCTTATTCATTTAAATGGCTTTAAAATTGAAAATAAGAGCTAATCCTTATTACAGGAAAGCGCCCTTTTTGTTGGAGCTGCACTACTTTGCTGTTTTTTTATATAAATTTAATAAGAACAAAACGACTTGATGACTGGGTCATAGGCAGGCTTGTATACGAAGTGCAAGCGTGTTTTTTTTTACCAATATCTTGCATTACAAGGTAATAGTTGTTATCATGGTTTTAATACCTTGCAATGCAAGAGTAAGGAAGAGGTGAACAGGGTTTGTCTACCACTCAAATGTTAAAGGGCATCATAGATGGATGTATATTAGCCATCATCCATGAGAAGGAAGTATATGGGTACGAACTTGCAGAAAAACTTGAGCACTATGGATTTGATTCCTTTAGTGAAGGGACGATTTATCCTCTCCTGTTACGGATGCAAAAAGAAGACTTGGTTACGACAACTTTAAAAAAATCAACAGCAGGTCCAAAACGAAAGTATTATTCACTAACTCAAAAGGGCGAAGAAGAATTACAACAATTTATGAGTAGATGGGAAAAGCTTCAATCCAGCGTAAACTCGGTTTTAGGGATGAAATGAAATAGGTTAAGGGGATGAAAATGTGATGAATAGAAAGCAAGATTTATCTAAAAAGAGCCAATCATTTTTAGAAAACTTAAGGCTTTATCTATTTTCTAGTGGGAAAGACGAAGCGGAAATCAATGCGATTGTGGAAGAATTAGAAGATCATTTAATCGAGGCCGAAGCGAGAGGAAAAACAGTCGACTATATTGTCGGAGAATCCCCTAAAGAATATATGAATCAGATATCGAATGAGATGACCACAAATAAGAGTAGCGTGTTGAAATTTTTGTTAATGATTATATTTGGTGCTTTCTCCTATTCAGTCCTAACAAATGCTGTCAAGGGGCAGCTGTCGTACTCCTTATTCGAAATCATTGGTGCTGTTATTGTTTGCTTCATTTTAATAATGGTAGTAGGAAGTGTTTTTAAATACATTGCTGCTAATAGCTTATCAAGAAAAAAGGAATTTGCCATTTTTTATGTGACTGGTTTGTTATCAATTGGTTTATTTATAGGGTTAATTTATGCAAATCGCCTCATTGAAACACCAATCATCCATTTTGGCAGTATTGGCACCATCATCGCTGTGATAGTGACACTTGGCTTTTTAATCGGCATGTCATTGTGGTCAAAGACCGGGGTTGTGCTGATAATTTTGGCTCTGCTCGTCATACCAAATGTTCTTTTTAGATTCATCGATGTTAATCCAGAAACACAATTAATCCTGTCGACGATCATCACATATGGCGGCATTGCCATCTATTTATTTGTGAATCATAAAATGACCCATCAACAAACGAGCTAATTATAGCTATAAAAAGAGACCTATTTAAATTGCGAATAGGTCTCCGTTTTTAATTGCTATTTTTCGAATTAGGTAATTCTCTCCGATCAACGGAATGCGGTGGTTCCTCAAACCAGCCATTGGCAATCATGATATGCACAAAATCCTCTGCCAACCTCGAATCTCTTGCAATCGCCGCCGAAAATTTAAGCCCTAAATCACGCCGCATCGAACCTGACAATGCAGTACCGTAATAAGCCATGGCTGATTGGATCAAGATACTACAATGGAACATCATTAATTTATCGGAAAAAGGCGCAATTTGGGAATCAGTAACATGAGTATCCCAGGAAATGGACGAACTGATAAAGTCACTATTTAGGATAGAACTAAAAATAGTAATATGTTCTTCTGCTAATTCCACAAGTTGTTGAATAGAAGTGCGAATTTCTTTCGATTCGGCCGTTTGGCTAAAACCAAGTGCTACCGCTTTTGCTAAGCTGCTTTTCTGTAAATTAAAATAAATATTGCTGATTTCGATCGCGTTCAAGGGACGATGGTTACCGAACCAACCAGCGATAAAGCTTTGTTTTTCCGCAAATTCAATTTTTTCCGGAAGCGCAATTTTGGGGGTGCGATCCAAAAGCCCTTTAGATTGCATCATTTCTAATGTGGTATTATACAACTCCGAAGCTCCTTGATAGGCTTCGGTATAAAATTGGCGTACGTCAAGTCTATGGGAAGTGGTATGCCCAAGAGAATAAGCCGTTAACGCATGGATCGTCATTTCATGAAGGTAAAATAGCCAAAATTCGTCTGAAAATAATCGCGGTGCGTCTAAATGGACATCTTCTTCCGTAAATCCCTGTGGAATAGGAAAATTTTCATTCTTAAAGATAACGGTAATTTTTTGAACGAAATTCTCTGATAGCTGCAAAGCTTTTTCATAAATATTATGGATTTGAGGATCCGTAATTGTTTGTAACGCATATTTATTAACACAGGTCCCCAACGTATTACTTATATAGAATGTCCAAAGATTCGATATATCAAGGGTAACAACTTTTTTCTCCATTATCGATCCTCCAAAATTATCATACTAATAACCAAATTTATTCCCAGATTCGGTACGGGTGGTGCTGTTGTTAACGCGGCTTTACCGTTATTATTTCAATATTATGCTTCTCTTTTGAGTCAGCTTTTATGCGCATATAGTCAGAAAATCAACCAGCATAGCCTGTAAAAAGAAAAGCAAACTAAAATCGTGGGTGCTGATAACTAACAAATACTTCTCCGATTTCTTTAGATGGGTATTTATAATAGGTGGCATCCTTGAGGAAATAACTATTAGGGTGGTGGAAAAAAATGAAAAATAAGAATGACCAATTCAAGAATAAAAATGTTCTCCCAAAAAGAGATGTAGAATTTGCGGGAGAAAATGGACTCGAAAAAATAGCATTAAGAGCCCAAAAAAAATCAAAATAAGCAAACTGTGCGGTTTCCAAGCAAATAAAAAAGCAGAGCAATTCATATGCAAATTGCTCTGCCCTGTTGCTAACGGTGCCTGACACCGATACTAAGTCCGTTGTATTGTAAATGGTGCCTGACACCATTACTATCGGTCTCTTTTTATAGTCGTTTTTGCAGTTATCAGTTACCCTTATTCTTCATTGAGTAGCCTAGTAAAAATAAATACACAACTACAGTAAGAAACCAAGTGATAAAAAATGCTATCCCTAAACCAATATTAGCATCTTCATATTGTACAATTTTATGGTCAATTACCGCATATAGCATAGGACTAGCACAAATAAAATAGGATAAGACCAACACGGTAACCTTCTTTGAATCCTTTTTTTTGCTTTTTTTATAGAAAATAATAAAAGGAATCATCAATATAATGAGCGTAATAAGTGTAAGAATGATCAGGTACATGTGATTCAGCACCTCCATTTAATTAAGTATAGGAGAAAGGAGCCTCGGCAGTCGTAAATAAATCCTAAGGTTCTCTTTTTTACCTACCGTTTCATTATAACGGGTCCTGTTCCTTTTATGAACTAATTGCTTTCTATTTAGTTAATGGTTTTAGATAATACCTTTTGTGGCACATCCTCCTCTGCAAAAAAAGGAGGATTTATTGGATGAGATCATTGAGATTTTACACACCGAAGATCTATATTAAAAAGCTAAAAGAGTAATTCAGAAGGCCTTTTGCTGGTGCCATCACTAAACGCCAATGACAGCAATACTCCCGTTAAGTAATAGGGGCTATAGTAAAATAACAATTGGACTGCTTTTTCGGCAGTCCTTTTTCATTTGTTATTATGTAACTAAAAATAGGTTAGTAGGATAAGAGGGGGATCATCCTTAAACCACTTTCTAATAATTTGGGGAATTGAAATGGTAAAAGCACCATATAAAACTATGAGAGGAGGGAAGTTATAAAATGCAGATAATGAACAAATATTTCCGTACGAATTCGAGTATGGTTTACATTATGACCAATAATGAAATAATGAATCAAATCATTTCCTTTTACAGGGACATGAATGGAATGCTCACCTTTGTGGGTTCCTACCCAACTTATGGTAGAGGTACTGGTACAAAGGAAGTCTCCACGGCAACAGCAAACGATGGTGTCGATCCGCTTACGTCACAAGGAGCCCTAACTTTGTCCCGTGATGGACGTTTCATTCTAGCAGTGAACGCAGGCAGCCACAGTATCAGCAGTTTCATCATTAGTGACAGCGGTGCACCCGTTCTCGTGGATGTGAAGCCATCGGGAGGTGCTCAGCCCAATAGCGTAGATGTGTTTGGTAATCTTGTCTATGTTGCCAATGTAGGTAATGCCGCAAACAATTTTTCATCCAACATCACGGGTTTTCGTATAGATGATAACGGACACCTTACTCCTATTCCTGGGTCCTCCCGTTCTCTCAGCACTTTCAATGCTCAGCCCGCTCAGGTTCTCTTCACTCGTGATGGTAGTAAAATCCTTGTATCCGAGCTTACTTCAAATCATCTCAGTGTATTCCATGTCAATCAAAATGGTACGGTTACAGAACCAATCGTTAATGATTCTTATGGCCAAGGACCATTGGGTGCATATTTTCTATCCTCTGGAATCCTCTTGGTTACTGAAGCAGTTTCAAATGCCCTTTCATCCTATTCAATGAGCAACGACGGTATCCTTCATGTGATCAGTGGTTCTGTGCCAAACGGATATGAAACCGCATGCTGGGTTGTAACAACAAAAGATGAACGTTTTGCATACATTACCAATACCTTAAGCGGTACCATCTCCACCTACCGAATCGATCCCAATGGAGCACTTTCGGTGGTAAGGCATATTACCAGTACACCGCCAGGAACAGCTCCAGGACTGCCGATGGATGTTGGAGTGAGTAAAGATGGACGGCATTTTTACACCCTTAATGGGAATCAGGGTACAGTCTCCGTATTTACTATTCAAGATGATGGAAGTCTGGTTAGATTGCAGGTTGCTGCTTGGACTAACTTTCCTTATCTTGGATCGCAAGGGTTAGCTATTCTTTGATTTTATTAAGTTCACTATATTTAGTGGAATATGACTAACGGGTTTACTTTAGAGGTGCAAACATTGTAAAACACATATGAAAACGCACATAAATTCACGATATAATTCACATTGCGTTTTTATTGATTTATCAACATTTTGGCAAATTTTAATTGCTTCTTTTGTCTTAATTCACATAGTAAATCACAGGATATGAAATAATTGTTGGAGGGTGTGTGAATTATTTGTGATTTAGTACGTGGATTATGTTGAGATTACAAAGGTTGTTGGATTTAATTTTAATGGGTAACTTTCACGGGCACGTAGACTCCTTCACGATTAGTGGGGTTGGGGAGATCCCGCAGATGCTTTAGCTTAGCATCGCGAAGGCTCCCCGCAACGCATCTAAATGAGGTTAACATGGTTTTTTTGAAACATAAGAATGCTTATCCTTAATGGAGTAACCAGTGATATTTAAAATAAGCGGAGATTTTTCCGTTAAATTGAAAATAGAGCTCGGTTCGGGGTATATAAGCGGAGGATTTCCGGTTAAGCAAAGCATAATTACCCATTTTCACGTTTTTCGAGTCAATAGTCGGAATCTTTCCGTCTATTTATGCTATTTTCAGTGCTATTTCCTAATTAAGAAGAATTTCTCCGCTTATTTATCAAACTTGCTTTAGAGTCTAATGAACTTGTACAACTTTTAGTAAAAAAGAAAATTCAAAAATAGGCTTAGAGATATTTGCATCTCTTAGCCTATTTGACTGTGAAAAATACTGTGAAGTTTATGTGATTTGCTATTTGATTTGGTCTGCGATTTACTGTTTTGCACCCCACAAGTAAACCCGTTACTATATGACAGCCTTGTTTTTTTACTTATGCTCACGATAGTGAAATAAGTAACTATCTATCTATGTCCCTTGTGTAAGATTATTTAAAATCTTTTCTATATAGTTTAAAAGCATAAATTGTTTGAATAAAAAAAAGCGATCCTTCGTTATGGAAGCATCGCAACAGTCATTATTCCTCAGTTGGTTTTTCATTTTTATAAAATTCTTTTGGCTTTTCCGATTCTTCCCGATGTTGATACATCCAATGATTTGCAAAACTCGGAAGCGAATTCTCTTCTTTTTGTTTCTTCCTCTTGTTTAGCCATTCCCGAATCCGTCTACGCAACCTTGACCGCTTCTTCGTCGTCCTTCACCCCAATCATCATCATATTTCTCCTTCGGCAATCCAACGGGTTTCCATTATTGTGTTTCAATAGAAGTGTATGTTTTAATTTTAACAGGTTATAGGCAATTAAGTATCAAATAATTTTTTGTCAGTATAGAGTAAGAATGCCAATTCTCTAGATTTTGGAACTTTTACATTACTAGGCATACTTGAATCTGCTCCGTTCACTGCCCCTGTTGCGTAAGTACATATCATCACAATCTGTATGCTATAATTTGGAGGGTAAAATAAAGATAGAGGTGACCATTCTTGGCAATACATGTTGTACTATATCAACCAGAAATTCCGGCTAATACTGAAAATATTGCACGTACTTGTGCCGCAACGGATACAGCCTTGCATTTAATCCGGCCACTTGGCTTTTCAACAGATGAAAAAATGATAAAACGAGCAGGTTTAGATTACTGGCATTTTGTAAATATAACGTATTATGACTCATTGGATGACTTTTTTTCAAAAAATCAAGGTGAGTTTTACTATATTGAGACGTTTGGTGAAAAAACATATTCATCCTTTGATTTCACTGATGTATCAAAGGAACATTATTTTATGTTTGGGAAAGAAACAACGGGTTTACCAAAGGATTTACTAGAAAAAAATAAGGATCACTTTTTAAGAATACCAATGAATGGAAATATTCGTTCACTGAACCTTTCGAATACAGCTGCTATATTGGTGTATGAGGCTTTGCGCCAGCAAGGATATCCCAATTTAAAATAGAAAAATCTTCCGTCTTGGAAGATTTTTTGTTTGATTTTTCATACAGAAATACTGTGCTTAATTAGAGTAACCTGCCACATTAGTTGAAAATGGATATTACTGACCCAACAGATGCCGAGACTGCCGTCAATTCAAAGAATTTGAAAACTTCGCCTGAATTGCTTTTAAAAACATATCAGCAGCTGCGGAAAAAACCTGATGCTTTTTCCAAACAATAAGCTTCAGATGTCAAGTATCGATTCGTGATTGACATAAGTACAATGTGAGTTGCGTAAGCGATAAATCTGAAGATATTTTTTCGGCTCACTATCTACTGCTTTACTCATATTCCGTAGTGTTGTCCTCATAAAAACTAGTGAAATAGCCCTTCCCACCTTAATTTTTCTGCATATTTTATAAGGAATAAGTATATAAAGGAGGCAATCTAATGTTTGGATATGGTGGATACGGTGGATTTGGTGGTTGTGGTTGTGGTGGCTACGGCTACGGCGGCGGCGGTTTCTGCGGCGGTTTTGCATTAATCGTTGTATTGTTTATCTTGTTAATCATCGTTGGAGCAGTGATCTGTTTCTAAGTAAAAACCCATTATACTTTTCTTAAAAATACAAAAAAGCCCTTGAAGGGCTTTTTTGTATTTGAGATTCCTAATAAGGTGTATGTGCAATGCTAGGGTGCTTCGGCTACCTTATCATCATATGCAATCGTTCATGTGAATTCCCAATAGGTTAAGCCCTATTTTGGGAAATTATTTTTACTTTAATTCAGCACTTGTTCACTCGGCTTTATTACCTTGTACATATGGTTTACTATCACCAAAACCAGCACCTGTTAAAGGAAAGCACCCGATAGCGTACGTACAGCATTTCAAGACCAATCGTACCCATAGAGGGTCCAAGTCAAGTCCTTAAAGGTTTATCTATGGATACATATAAATATAGATAAAAGGGCACTATCCCAAGGATTTGCAGTTGTTACTGTACATAAGCTCACGGTTGTTTAAGTATAAATTTTACTTTTTATGTAAATTTATACTTAAAATGCAATATATATATTGCACATTGTAATTTATATGTTACATTATTTGTAGGGAAGGAGATATTCAAGGTGAAAAATAATGTAAAACAGGCTCGTGTACAAATGAACTTGACACAGCAACAGTTAGCCGAAAAAACGGGTGTTACTCGGCAGACAATTAGCTTAATAGAAAAGGGAAAGTATAATCCTTCATTAAAATTATGTTTGGATATATGTTATGTCGTTAATAAATCTTTAAACGAATTATTTTGGATTGATAGGGAGGAGTAACTGTGAAAATAATTAAGGATGAACGTTTAATTATTCAAAATTTAAGAAATATTCGTATCGCTTTTGTTTTCCAAACTTTATGCATCCTAGGAATTTTAATCTACGATGGCATAAGTAAAGGAATTTCACACGTTACAGATAATCCATTATGGTTAGTTTTTATTGTGACTTCCATTTTATTAGGATATTTGAATTTACGAATATCCGTTGATGAATTTGAAACGTATAATGGGAAAAAGCAAGGATCTTATTATAAAAATGTAATTGTCTCATTGGTGATAGGAGTTATTTTTAGTGTGATTACCATTCTTACTCCTAAAGGAACTATTAGGGATGCCGTTATAATAGGGGCAGTAATGTTTTTATGTTTCTTATTTTCCTTAACAGTTGTCTACTTTTTAAGAAAAAAACGTTATGATGAGAACAATGATGATGAGGAGTAATCTGTTGTTTTCCAACCTTACTTAACTACCATGAAAATAAGTTTTTTCAGGATTAGAAAATGTGCTTATTGTATTGACGGCCAGATTAATTGAAGTAGTGAAATGACTTTTTAATGTTGATTTTGAAACATAATGTGTAACAAAATACAATAGTTAATACATAAAAAATTACCTACATTATCCATTGTGAATGATGAATTAAACATTGAATGGTGGGAAAGATTAATGCCAAATACCAAGTGAAAGTACTATTAATAAGAAAACATAGCTGATAACAAAAGTTATCAGCTACGTTTTAACACATTTATTGCTGGTATGTTTGATTATTCATATTCATTTGACCTGATTGCCCTTGGTTCTGTTGTTGTTGTTGTAATTGTTGTTGTGATTGGTTAATTTGTTGGGATATCTGATTTAACATATTAACTGATTGTAGTGATTGTTCTACATTATTTAACGTCTGGGCAGCTTGATGTATAGATTGTTGCAATTGTTGAAAAGATTTTTGCTGTTGTTGTTGTGCTTGTGAACTAAACTGTTCCAACTGCTTTAATAAGTCATTTGATTGGTTTTGATTCTGACCACCTGATGACATTGTAGATTGCTGGTTTTGGTTGCTTGAACTAATTTGACTTAAGGCATTTTGAATAGAATGTAATTGGCTTCTTAATGGTGCTAGCTCTTCACCAATTTCTTCTTCAACCTTTGCAGCTGCAACTCTTTCAATTTTTGCATTTTCTGCATTAACAACTTTTTCTTTAATAACTTTTGTTTCTTTTTCCATAGCAAATTCCTCCTTAAATCGATTGTTTGAAAATGGTTTTGGTGTATCTATTGCTGGAATAGGTTTATTTCTTTTTCTAACGACAAAGGCTGCACCTATAGCAATAGCCACCAAAATGACTATGAAGAATAACATTCCGTATATGGTAATGCACCTCCAAATGTATCTACTAGGGGACCAGGTAGACAAATATATTATCTTCTATGTCGAGGATATAATTTGTGGTATATATTCCCTGTTAGTCCAAAATATTGTAAGTATTTTCGGAGAAGTTATCGAAGATACGATAGTTAATAAGCCTGGGAGGGTGTCCCAAAAGTATAATTTTTAGGGGGCGCCCCTTTTTTGTGCAAAAAAATAAGAAAATCGTTCTCTTAGGTATAATTAAGTCACCACAACCTATTCAATTCGTATTTACTCCTCAAGACAAATTGCCAAGCAACTTAAGGAAGATGATGAGGAGTAATCTGTTGTTTTCCAACCTTATTTAACTAAATAAGGTTCCTCAAGAATCGAAAAATGACAAATTTCAACGTAAACAACGAGGTATTTTCTGAGATGAAATATAAAGTTCAGGAAGGCCTCTATCATCATTATCAGTTCAGGAAAGACTTTTTGACGTGCTGGAGAAAGAGAAATAATTATGTATTTCTTTACAATCTTTAGATTATTTACAAATTTTTAACTTTAAGGAAAATAATCCATGTACTATCATTGCAAGTAAAGGCACGTTCAATTAATTGCCTTTTTTCAATGAACACTACCTAAAACAGATTACTAATTCTATGTTGCTTTTCACAATGTTGCCCTAAAAGTAATGAATCGTTATTGTGCCCCATTTCGCTTTGGTTTCAATCTTTACCTCAGTATTAACATCGCATTCACTAATAATGAACATAGATGTTAATATAAAAAATTACATATAGGAGGTATTTCTATGTTGAAGAAATCGATGTTGTTTGTTTTGGGGTTGGTTCTGTCGTTTGCTGTTTTTCAATATGACATGTCGACAGCCTCGGCGCAACCGCCCGGAACACCGTCCTTGTCCACCGCCCAATCCCAGCTGAACTCGCTGACCGTCAAATCCGAAGGCTCCATGACCGGCTACTCTCGCGACTTGTTCCCACATTGGATCAGCCAAGGCGGTGGCTGCGACACCCGTCAGGTGGTGCTCAAGCGCGATGCCGACTCCTACAGCGGAAACTGCCCCGTCACGTCCGGCAAGTGGTACAGCTACTACGACGGCGTCACCGTGTCCTCACCGTCCGAATTGGACATCGATCACATCGTCCCTTTGGCCGAGGCGTGGCGTTCCGGAGCCAGCAGCTGGACCACGCAAAAGCGCCAGGATTTCGCCAACGACCTCAACGGCACGCAGCTAATCGCGGTGACCGCCAGTGTTAACCGTTCTAAGGGCGACCAGGATCCATCGACGTGGCAGCCACCGCGTTCCGGCGCCCGCTGCGCGTACTCGAAGTGGTGGATCAACACCAAGTATCGTTGGGGCCTAAGCCTGCAGTCGTCGGAGAAGACAGCACTGCAGAGCATGCTTAACACCTGCTCCTACTAAGTCCGTTATTGTTTCTTCAAGTAAAATCGACCGACCGTTTGTAGTACTTGCAGTGCAACTATCCAACCACAGAAGGGAGTCACTTACATGGAAAAGAAGACGTCAATCTTCACCGCAACCCATGGTGTAATGACCAATGAGGTCGGCGTGATCAGCGGGAAGCTTGAATTGCGCACCACCTGCGATGACGACGGTGCCCTCACGCTCGCCATCACATATGTTGGCGCCGAGGAGTGGTACACGCTGCCGGGTGAAGACTACCGCCTGCACGATCCGCGTGATCACGAGGTCGTCCACCGCATGCTCGCTACCGTTCTAGAGCGCCCTTGAGACGCTGACCTCACTGCGCTCCTAATAGGCCAATGAAGCCCAGCAGTTCTTGAAGAAGGTTTATAGGGGTATGAGGACCATTCGTAGATTATCGGGCAATCTTCAATAATCTGTGTGTTATCGAGGATTTCAGAAAGTATTTGTTTGGTTTCATGTGTTAGCTGCTTTAAGTGAAACAATCTCTTATTTATCAAACTCTCTTGTGCATTTTATTTCTTCAATGGCGGAAGACATTTAAGACAATTCTTCTTTGACTAAAGGGCAAGATAAAGACTAAAAAAGGTGTTTCTGTCAATCGCAGGAACGCTTTTTTACAAATTGACAGCTTTGTTGAAGAGAAAAAGTAAAAGACGAGCTAGCATTCCATTAGTACAGTCAGCCTTTAAGTGTATTTTCATAACTTGTTTAATATCTGGAATAAGTTTCTGGGGATTCAATGAAAAACTGTATAGTTGCTTATTTTTATACATAATTGACAGGCAGTGCTTATTGTATTAACTGGGCAGGTTAGTTCATAATATTTTTTCTTAGAAATTAAAAATGCCCATCCGTATGAGGAAGGACATTATAGTTATTATTTTTCTTCTGCGATTTCTTTTCTATTAGGAGCAAGTGGTGGCTGTTCTAACCACTTGTTTTTCATCATAATATCAAACCAGTTTTTGGTGATTACTAATGTTTTTAGAATTGCTTTTTCATAAACTATACCAAGGTCTGTTCGCATGGCTGCGGCTAGACCTGTCCCGTGATATACTTGTGCAGTTTGAGACAAGAAACCAATATGATACAACATTAATTTATCTGAAAAAGGAGAGTCTTTTGACGTTGTAATCTCTGATTCCCATGACATTGGAACTGGTAAATTATCCTTGTGCATAATTTTTGAAAGGGCTTGTATGTTTTCATCAGCCGTTTTTTCAGATTGCTCAAAAAACTTTCTTACTTCTTTCGATTCAGTGACTTGACTGAATCCGATTGAAAGAGCTTTTGCCATAATGCTCTTTTTAATGTTAAGAGAAATACTGATTATTTCTGTAGCAGATAAAAGTCTCCCTTTTCCGAAAAATCCATCAGTAAAATCTTTGGTAGTAATAAATTCAGGGCTCTCGTTAGGATAGAAATAGGGGTCTCTTTGGAATTTTCCTTTTTCAAGCAATAACTCAATGGTTAAATCGTACATATTTTTTGCATCATTATCACATGATTTATAAAATTCCCGTATATCCTTTCTAACAGAAACACTTAAAGCAGTTGTATGCCCCAACAAACCATGTAAAGTCATAATATGTAAATAATTTAAGCAGAATGTGTCAGAAAACAATCTCTCAGCACTTTTTTTAAGGTCGGACTCAGTAAATCCAATTGGAACGGGAAATCCATCTTTCTCAATGAAGGAAACAAGCTGCTTCTTTTGCTTTTCGAAGGTCTCAATGGCAATTAAAAAAACTTTTTTTATTGATTCGTCTTCAATAATAGAAAACATATACCTATTTACTATATCAGTCATTGTTCCGTTGACATACTCCCCCCAAAGTGTTCCTATTTCGGAAGAAGTAAGTTTTAAATTATCATTTTCCATTTTCTCACCTCTTCTGTATTATTTTCTAATTCAGAAAGAAGTATGAATTTCTTTGGACTTAAACTTTTTAGATGATAACAGTTGAGCCGTTGCTTATTAAACTACCATGAAAATAAGTTTCTTCAAGATTAGAAAAATGACAATACTTAAGAAGACCCTGCTCAATAGTAAAAAAAAGAGGAGAGCGATAATTAATAAGTATATGGATTAGGGTTGACTGGATTAAGGTAAGTATCAATATTGCCACCCTTAATCATTTTCATTCTCTGTGGTGCAGCACTGATTTTGTACTGCATGGATGGCTAACGGGGGCTTTAACACAATAAGGAAAAAAAATAAAGAGCACAAAATATGCAAGTTTTTATGCACTTCTTGTATATTTTGGCTCTTTTTCCATTCATAAAACATACTGCCATAAACAGCATTTTTTATATGTCGAACACAGTTAGGACTTTTCTTGGAGAGGTTGGTATGATAAGCTCGTTTGCCTGATGAAACAACTGCTTTAGCCTTTCAAGACAAATCGTACCCGCAGAGGGTCCAAGTGAGTCCTTAAACGCTTATCTATGGATACATATAAACAAAGATAAAAGGTGCACTATTCCAAGGACTTGCAGTTGTTACTGTATATAAGGTTCAGTATAGTTGAAGAAGGATATTTTCTGTTTTAAGCGAATTAGAATTTCAAACAAACCTTACACGAATACGGGTATTGAAAATAACAGGAACATAGGAGGTATGAGATATGAAGATCAATAGAATAGATCATGTGAGTATAAACGTAAATGATCTTTCAGAGGCTAAAGCGTTTTTTCTTGATTTAGGACTTGAAGTGCAGGCGGAATGGGAATTGGATGGAGAACAGTTGGACAGAATAGTTGGGCTTAATGATGTTAAAACGGCATGTGTAGGATTGGGGATGCCAGATGGTCAGGCATGGATAGAGTTAGTCAAATTTTATACGCCCTCAGATGAAAAAGATATTCAGCAACCTTTTGCAAATACGCTGGGTATCCGACATATTTGCTTTGCTGTTGAAGATATTGAAGCTATTGTTGCAAAATTGAAAAAGAAGGGCACAGAAATCTTTAGTGAGATAGAGCAATATGAAGAAAGTTATAAGTTATGCTACGTTCGTGGTCCAGAGGGAATTATTTTAGAGTTGGCAGAGAAAATCAGATAAATATTGAATGGGACTTGAAATGATTTAGATCTCCAACTTTAAAGATTTCTTCTTAAACTAGCGGGCAGTTTAGTTTAAGAAGGGTTATGTAGAATTCTTATACATCAAACTTATTATTAAAAAGAAGTGATTTAAAAGGAGTGATTTAAAAGGAGTCCTAAAAATGAAGAGACCTTTAGGCATTTTATTGATTAGTTATTTTTATATCTTTGGTGCAATTGTCTTATTATTTACGACTGCTTTTTATAATGCTGATGCAAATTCCATTGGTATAGCTGAAAGGTTTGGTATACCAAATGTACCTGAACGACTTATGAGGGTAATAGTCGCTATATTCTCAATTGTAATGGTATATGGGTATATAAGACTAAAAAAATGGGGCTTTTGGTTAATGGTCATCTACTCAGTGTTCTTTGGATTAATAAGTTTTTCTTTGATATCAAATCTATTTCAGCAGCCGTTTTTTGGAAATTTAATTTGGTCAATTATTGTTTTGGCTTATACAATCTATGTAAATAAGGCATTTTTCAAAACTGGTTTTAAACATTAGTAAGACTATAATTTTTCTATATAAGTCACATTTTTTTACTCAACTAATGGGTAGCGATGCTTCAATAAACGAAGGATCGTTTTTTACTTATTCAAGTAACGGTCAGGTTAGTGTAAAAAAGGAAATATCATAAAAACCTCGTATATATAATCTTGTGGAATTAAACTTCGGTATTCGTGGGATTAATATGTTTTTTAAGGAAGCTTAATAATTAAAAAATGACTTCCAACAGGAAGTCATACATTAGGAGAGGTCTTTTACTTAAAAAGGGTAATTAAACTAAAGTAGGGTCAAATCTTATAATTTCTGACGTACTGCTGCTTGTAATGGGACAGCAAATTGTAGAGGAGCTGTTAGAGGAACTAATGTAGTTCCAACTGTAGTATATCCAACAGGATAGACTCGTGGAATTTTAGCACCCCCACAACCAATTTGCAAAACTCCACCATTGACCATCGCCCCAATTTTCAAAGTACTGATATCAAATGTTTGTTGAAGATGTTTATCCATTTTAATCACCTCTTATTAATATATGATTAAGAGGTAGGTTCAATTCTGATAATAATAATAATAATAATGCCAAAAAGTAAACGAGAAATTAACTCATATTGCGAAGTGAGATCATGAAAATTGTTTTTGTGGTTATTGTGGAGGAGAAAATTCACTTAGATAAATCCAGATCAAGACCAATGTAGTAAGTGTAGTGGAATTCCTGAAAAATTTTCTGATTAGAAAGTCATTGAAAGGAATTAATTGTGCAATACCAACAAATTTAAGAAGAAATCTTTAAAGTTGGAGATCTAAATCATTTAAAGTCCCATTCAATATTTATCTGATTTTCTCCGCCAACTCTAAAATAATTCCCTCTGGACCACGAACGTAGCATAACTTATAACTTTCTTCATATTGCTCTATCTCACTAAAGATTTCTGTGCCCTTCTTTTTCAATTTTGCAACAATAGCTTCAATATCTTCAACAGCAAAGCAAATATGTCGGATACCCAGCGTATTTGCAAAAGGTTGCTGAATATCTTTTTCATCTGAGGGCGTATAAAATTTGACTAACTCTATCCATGCCTGACCATCTGGCATCCCCAATCCTACACATGCCGTTTTAACATCATTAAGCCCAACTATTCTGTCCAACTGTTCTCCATCCAATTCCCATTCCGCCTGCACTTCAAGTCCTAAATCAAGAAAAAACGCTTTAGCCTCTGAAAGATCATTTACGTTTATACTCACATGATCTATTCTATTGATCTTCATATCTCATACCTCCTATGTTCCTGTTATTTTCAATACCCGTATTCGTGTAAGGTTTGTTTGAAATTCTAATTCGCTTAAAACAGAAAATATCCTTCTTCAACAAACCTGCCCGTTAGCACAATAAGAAAAGCCGCCAAAATAGCAGCCTGGTCTTGAACTCTTGCTACCCGTTAGTTTAAGTGAAACCTTTCACAATTTTTATATATCAACTTAAAAATAAACCAGTAATCTCTCTTCCAATTCTGTATTTCCAAATTTGATAGTATGTTAATGGCTACAACAACGGAAAAAGGAGACGGGCACCCTGCTGCATTAACCTCTGTAAAGGAGAGCGCTGACATATATCCTCCATTCGTAAAGAGACAGAATCATGTAGGTCCCGCTCAAATTGTTCTGAAAGGTCTTTTGCCACGTCATTACTGAAAAAAAATACACAAACTTCGTAATTTAAGCGAAAACTTCTCATATCATAGTTTGCTGCTCCTACTTCCGCTACTTCCCCATCGATAACCATCGACTTCGCGTGCAGCATGCCTTTGTTATATAGGTAGATATGAACCCCTGCTTCCAACAACTCTCCGTAATAAGTAAAACTTGCACGTTCTACGATTTTTTGATCCCCTTGACGAGGAACCAGCAGTCTTACACGTACTCCACGTTCAACTGCTGTCTTAAGTCCCATAATAATATCTTGATCTGGTACAAAGTAGGGTGTGGTGATATCAACGGTCTTTGTGGCTTGTGTTATCCCGATAAAGTAAGCCTGCCTAATAACTGGCGTAGGAATACCAGGATTGCCTTCAACTGTCTGTACATAGGCTTGGTGCATCCCATTGGTCGGAACTTCATTCGCGTTTGTTTCTTCAATAGTCCCCAACTCGCTGCTCCATTCTGTCAATATGGTAAATGGGTTTGATAAGCTGGTTGTAGGAGTGATGGGGGAATCATCTTTTCCAGTTTTTGTTTTCATTCTAGATTTTGTATTTATTTGTTCTGGTGAAGCAATATTCCAATGGTCTTCGAAGATCATTTTCAAATCAGATGAAGCTTCACCCACTACTCTTACATGAGTGTCACGCCAGTGTCCTACATTTGGCTTTAATCCGGTATATTCATCCCCAATATTAATCCCACCGGTAAAAGCTTCCCTACCGTCGATTAGAACAATCTTACAATGATCCCGGTTATTCAAAGTTGAAAAAATCCAAGGGGGACGTAAAGGAAAAATAGTCCGACATTCTATTCCTGCATCCATCATCCGAAAAATCTGAGTTTTAGATAATTTTCTGCTCCCCCAACCGTCTCTTATAAAACGGATATTCACACCGTCCAATGACCGTTCAATCAGTAAGTCCGTAATACGCCTTCCAATTTGGTCGTCTTTATATATGTAATATTCCAGGTCAATCGTTTTTTTTGCGTTCTGTATAGATTCCATTAGTATATCATAGGTTTTAATCCCATTTATGAGCACCTGTACATGACCAGTCCTCAATCCATCCACGGTCAAATGTTTCAATGCTTGTGCGATCACCTGAGCTGAACCGCCAAGGGAATCAGGCAGCGTGTCTGATTCGTTAGAAGTAGAAGTCGGCTTTTTACGGCGCTTCATACGTATGGGATTTGATGTAATTAAATAAAGCCCAAATCCAATTGCAGGGAATATAAAACTAATGGTTATCCAATTTAAAGCCACTGCTGGTCGCCGTACCTCTCGAATCGCCATAATTATCATAAAAACAGTATTTAATAAATAAAGTCCAAAAATCCATCCCAAAATAAGCACCCTCTTTTACCTTTTAAAATGTGCAAATAGTAACACGTTTATAACATATAACCCTGGGATTAACGAAAACAATTGGTACCCATGTTTTTTTCTTTTTTGATATTGAAGGGTTTCCAAATACCTCAATAAAAGTAACACGTGGTCCTTTGTTTTATTGAAAACTTGGCTTGACATTAATGGTTGGAATTATTAAAAACAATGATATAAGCACAAGAAACGGGATAGGTAAACGCATATTCTTAATAGCAAAAAGAAATGAGGACTGTTTTTATGAATTCAGAAGTACAGGTTATGCCACAACAAATAGATATAACAAATACAGATGAACGAATTATAAGGAGACCAATTTTCATTAGACCGCCTTTTCTAAGACCTTTTTTTTGGAGACCTCCTATTTTCTGGAGACCTCCATTTTTTTGGAGACCCTATCTTGGAAACCCCTTTCTAGCAGGATTACTGGGTGGAGTATTGGGCGGTCTATTGGTTAGTACATTATATGGTCCTTATAGATATGTTTACTGGTACCCATATCCTCCATATTCATATTATCCGCCATACCTTATTTATTAATTTCTTATAAGTCATCCTTTGGGTGCTTTTGGTGCTAATCAATATTGTGTTAATTTCCTAGTAATATTTAGCGTACAATTTTATTAAGATATAAAATAAAATTTGCCCATTTTCTTTAACCATCCTTTTTTAGGATGGTTTTGCATTTTATTAAAATTGGTAAATCACCCAATACATAGCAAATAAAAATTTCCAAATACTATTTTATTAATTCAAATTCACCTAAAAGAGGGATATTAAATGACTGTCTTTAAGCACACATACTTGTTGAGAAAATTTTCTTTTAAAGGAATCTTTTTAACCATTTCAAGGAGAGATTGAGACTGTATTACTATCAATTTCCCGCAATTCCACCTATTTTGGTTAATTCCTTGTACAACTATCCTGCTTCGTTAGCACAACAAGCAAAAAGATCGCCGCAGCGATCTTTCTTGAACTCTTGCACCCGTTAGTTTAAGTGCAAATATTCACAAGGTGTAAAGCTTTATTGACTTATAAATTTCCCATTTCGATAATCAGCATATGCCTGTGCTATCTCTTCTTCTGTATTCATTACGAATGGTCCTCTTGCAATGACAGGCTCTTTTAATGGAACCCCAGCAAATAATACTAAGCGTAATTTATCGGTTGCTGTTACTTTGATCAAACTTAGTTCTGAACCAGCAGCACCTAACCATAATGCTTGTCCTTTTTTTGCTTGGACATTATCTCCTCCGAAAGAACCACTACCTTCCAAAACATATATAAACCCATTATAGTTGCCTGGTAAGTCTTGAATAACTGACGCACCATTTTCGATAATCATTTCTACAAATGTTACTGGGACATAGTTTAGAATGTTTGACACTACAGAACCCGATGAACCAGAATATACTCGAATGTGTGCTCCTTCTTCGTGACGAATAGGGGCATCTTCTTTATGAATGTTTTGGTAACGTGGCTCTACCATTTTATACTTCTGTGGAAGGTTAACCCAAAGCTGCAGTAGGTGAACATTTTCCCCTTCCCCTGGAGATTCATTATGAACAACACCACGTCCTGCGGTCATAAATTGAAAATCACCACTTTGGAGTTTTCCACCTTCTTCAGTTACATTATCATAATGATTAATAGTGCCGCTTATGACATATGTGATTGTCTCCATACCACGATGTGGGTGAATATCAAATGCTCCTTTTTCAAATTTATCTTCCATAAGTAATAAAAACGGATCATAGTCTTCCCAATATCCAGGTTTTAGGACTGCTCCAGCACGATGAACTGCACTTATTTTTCTTTCCTGGACTGTCCAAACCTTCTGTATATCACGAGAATGTAATTTGTTCATACAATTTCCCCCTTGTGCTCTGTCTCAATAGACATCAAAACTACTTTACGAATTACCATATCCATTTTTAAAAATCATATTTCTCTTCTCTTTCCTTGCGAATTTCTGTATATGTTTCTGTTAACAAAACGGTATCCTCAACTAAACTGTCTATTCGGAAGAGTACATCATCATTTACAATTTCTTTACGATGAAAGTCTTTTTCCTCAATAAATACATAGGTTTGAACAATTTGTGCTTTCATATAGGCCAAAATAGGTTTTAATTGTTGTTCTGCGATTAAGTAATGCTTAGGAGTTCCAGCAGTTACAAGCATACTGACAACTTTATCGCGAAATGCGTTTACAGGAAGTAAATCAAATATATTTTTTAATGTAGCTGGTATTGATGCCTGAAAAACAGGTGTTCCAATTATAATGGCCTCAGCTTCCATTATTGTCTGTGTTATATATTTTGTATCGCCTTCATATTCCTTATAGTTACGACCATCACTGAACTGTACCTCATACTCAGCTAAATCAATTAATGTCACTTCAGCATCAGGATATTTTTTAGTAAGTGCCTTTACTGTATAGTTCATAGCCGTTCTTGTTTTTGAGCCGACTTTTGATCCGGATAATCCTACAATTTTCATTGTCTCTTCCTCCTATTTATTTGCTGTATATTTCTTAATTGTTGGTAAAATTTCAGTTCCGATGAGTTCAATATTTTTCATTAATTTATCAAAAGGCACACCTCCAAAATCCATTTGTGCAATATAACGTTGATGACCAAATAGTTCATACTGATAAAGTATTTTTTCAATAATTTGCTGCGGACTACCGATATTCATTACATCTCGTGGGTCGGCTCCCTGGGCAAATTGACGCTTTGGATAGCTTTGACCGTTTATTAGTTGTAACCCCTGATTAACGTGGGGATAAGACTCTTTCTGAGCCTGCTGTGTTGTTTCAGCTACGTAAAAGAAACCAGCAGTTGCAATTGGAAGCTCTGATGGTTCAAATCCGCTCTGTTTTGCTGCTTCACGATAGGCATCAATAGAAATTTTAAAGGTAGATGCTGGACCACCTAAAGTAGCAAGAAACATTGGTACACCTGCCAATCCTGCCTTAATTGCACTAGCAGGTGGTCCACCCACTGCACGCCAAATCGGCAGGGAGCCGTTAAGCGGACGTGGGATGACTTTTACATTTTTCAATGGAGCACGAAATTTTCCACTCCAATTGACTACTTCCTCTTTATTAATTTTCAATAATAACTCAAACTTTTCTTCGAATAACTCTTCATAATCTCGAAGGCTATAGCCCAATAATTCAAAGAGGCCTACCCTTGAAGCACGTCCGGCAATGATCTCGGTACGTCCATTTGATATCAAATCGATGGTCGCAAAATCCTCATATACACGCACTGGATCCGATGTACTGATAATCGTTGAAGAACTTGCAATTTTAATTTTTTCTGTTGCCTGAGCAATTGCTGCCAATACAACCGAATGTGCCTGAGTTGTAAAATATTCCTGATGACTTTCACCTACACTAAAAAAATCAATACCTGCTTGCTCGGCAAGCTTAGCTAATTCAATGATTTCATAAATGCGTTGTTGTGGTGAAATACGCTCTCCTGTATGAGGGCTAGGTATATGGTCACCTAGCGTATAAACTCCAAACTCTAGACCCTTACTTAGGTCGATTCGATATTTTTCCATATTAGTCAACCACCTTTTTTATATAAAGTTGTTTTCTTTTTCTATTTACAATGTTATTATTGCTCATAATCACAGAATCAGGAAGTACGCACTTAAAAGTGGTATAGTATACAAAAGGATACTAAAGGAGAATAAAGAATGGAAAAAGAGCCAGAATTATGTCGGGTGGATGATGCTTTAGGTATTTTAGTTGGGAAATGGAAACCAATTATTTTGTTGCATTTATTGAAGAACGGTACTCAAAGATTCAGTGAATTAAAACGTAGTATGCCTGGAATTACCCAAAAGATGTTAACTAACCAATTACGCGAATTAGAAGATGAGGATATTATTAAGCGTGTTGTATATCCCCAAGTTCCTCCCAAAGTGGAATATTCTATTACTGACTACGGAAGGAGTTTGGAACCAATTTTAGAAGCAATGCACGAATGGGGAACAATGCATACTTTGCATAAAATGGAGATATTGAAACAAAAGAAAGAATAACAAAAAGCTACCTATATGGTAGCTTTTATTCTTCAACTATACTGCTTCGTTAGTTCAATAAAAAATGGCCACCAAAATGGCAGCCGGATCTTCATGTAACGCATCCATTAATGAGATATATGCTATTTATATTTCAAATTGAAGGTTTCTAATTCTCCATTCCAAGTTATGGTTACCTCCATAACATCATCTTCTTGAATAACTGCACAGCCGCTACAAGAATGTCCACCTAAGTTCAATTCACCATTATTTAAATTATCAGTTCCATCGGTTTTCCCTGATCCATATTCGATATTATATTTTATTTTTTTGGGCTTGGGGTCCTTACCTTTATATTTAATTGTAAAATGTGTAGATTCGCTGTTTTCATCAAATACCTTTACTTCATAATCAACATACCAATTTTCACTTTCTCCAGTGAAATTCATATCTTTTGTTTTTGAACAAGCCATTAAGATTAGAGAAGAATATAGAAATATAACAAAAACTTTTTTAATCAAATCATCCCCCCTTTTTTCCATATTATTTTACCCATTTTTCAATTATTCCTTTTGAAACTATCCTGCCCGTTAATACAATAAGCACTGCCTGACAATTATGTATAAATATAAGCAACTATACAGTTTTGCATTGAGTAATGATGCAAAATGATTAATACACATCCTGCCAAAACCTACAACATAAAATGCCAGAAACATCCTAACGTTGTTTTCGTTGGAAACTATAATTATTTGCTGAAGATAATATGGTAAACGAAGATAGAAAACAGTTATTTTTGTTTCGTTATTTACGTTGAACACGGTGAAAAATCATACTGTATATAAGGGTGCGTTTGTTTAATAGGGATTTTTTAAATTTTTAAAAATATAACTTTTTCCAATAAAAGGATTAATTTATGTGTTATATTTTATATAGTTGATGTACTCAGGGGAGGATTTTGATGGAACACGAATTGAAAAATTTTATAAAGAAGTGCGACCTTGCAATCAAGCAAGAGGATTTTGATACATTAATGAACTACTATACTGAGGACGCAATTTTAGTTGTAAAACCTGGAATGATTGCACGAGGTAGAGAAGATATAAAAAAAGCATTTATTGCGATTGCAAAATACTTCAATAATTCCCTTGTACCAACACAGGGGGAAATGATTATATTAGAAGCCGGTGACACTGCGTTAGTTATTTCCCAAACCGTGCTTGATGCAGATAAAAAGGATAACGATTATTCAATGGATAGAAGGGCGACATATGTGTTTAAGAAAAATTCACAAGGTGAATGGCTATGTGCAATAGATAACTCATATGGTACGGAATTAATTGATAAATAGAGTATAAAAAATTGTGGAGGATTGTACTTTCACTAACGGATTGCGTTTCTACAATACGTGGAGACGTTTTTTATTGTAGTAACGAAGAAGTTGGTTTAAAAGGGAAAATATTAACGAAAGCAGGATAGTAAAATAATACTCAAAGAATACTTTTCATCGTGGAGAATATATACAGAATAGGAACCTAGATATTTACTTTCTGGTGAAGGGGGAATTTCATGGGGAATTTAGTAAATGACAATCTGTATGAAACGAGAAATAACTTAGTTAAGGAGATTACTTCATTAAGTTATACTCAATTTAACGGTAGACCTGATTTGAATAGGTGGAGTATAGCACAAGTTTGTCATCACTTAGTTTTAGTTGAACAGGCAACAATAAAGGCTATTGAGTGGGGATTAAAAAAGGTGGATAATACTCAAAAAGAGCGGAAAAACGTACACCTTTTGTTGGATAGAACGAAAAAGTTTAAAGCTCCCGTAATCGTCGAACCAGATGTAGAACCATTTGAAGTTCAGTCAATCATTGATTTGTTAAACGATTCGAGAAAAAAATTTCAGACTTTCCTCAGTACAATAGAGGATACATCGATATTGGGGGAAAAATCATGTAAGCATCCTGCCTTAGGTGAATTACCACTTGACCAATGGATTGAACAGATATATTTGCATGAACAGCGACACACAGAACAAATAAAAGAGATAAAATTACTTTTAGATGCGAGGCACTAAACTTATTATTATCAATAGATTTTTGTTTAAGTAAAGGGGAAAAAGAAATTCCTAAATTGCAATATTAATAATTATGTCTATATAACAGAGAAGGGTGTCTCCATTAAAGAAAAGCCCTACCGAGAGGAGTGTACGTGATGGGTTTCCCGCCTCAGCAACAAAGTAAACCTGGCATTGAATCAATCATGACACCCAGACCTATATTTGATAACCCCAATTACAAACCAGCAGGTAAACTTATGAATAAGGTAGCCCTCATAACTGGTGGGGATAGTGGTATTGGGAGAGCTGTCGCTGTGGCCTTCGCCAAAGAGGGCGCAGACATTGCAATCTCATACCTAAATGAACACAGCGATGCAAATGAGACGATGTTCTATGTCAAAAAGTACGGACGTCGTTGCATTACCATGCCAGGCGATATTGGGTATGAGCAGACCTGCGAACAAGCTGTAATGCGAACGATTCACCATTTTGGTCGGATTGACATTCTCGTGAATAATGCCGGTGTATTGTATGTAAGGAACAGTCTACTAGAGGTAGATTCAAAGCAACGAGCAAGTACTTTTCACACAAATGTGTTTTCGCAATTTATTTTGACGAAAGCTGCACTACCATACATGGCTTCAGGGAGCTCCATCATAAATACAACATCCATAAGTGCCTATCAGGGAACGCCAAATGCAATTGACTACTCGGCATCAAAAGGAGCCATTGTTTCATTTACACGTTCGCTGTCACTATCACTGGCATCGCAAGGGATTAGGGTCAATGGCGTGGCCCCAGGACCAATTTGGACTCCATTAATTCCATCTTCCTTACCTCCAGAACAGGTTACAACGTATGGAGATAATGTTCCCATGATGCGAGCCGGTCAACCGTTTGAGGTGGCACCTGCTTTTGTATTCTTGGCCTCCGATGATGCATCTTACATATCTGGGCAAATACTGCACGTGAATGGTGGGGAAATTGTTAACGGTTAATATACAATTTAAAAGAACTAATCAATCCCTTGATTAAGGGTTTTTTTATTTTGCTTAAAGGATGGGTAAAACTTTCATCCAGTCCATACTTCTTCCATGACAGGAACAGTTTGGCTGATAAAGAGTCCTGTTCTTCCTCAACTAAAGGGGGCGAGTCTTGAATAACCAGGGATCGCTTTTCCCTTATTCAAGTAATGGGCAGGTTAGTGGAAGAAGGAATACAAATTTTATTGTGGAATTATTGTCCCTAGAAGCGGATTTTCAGGAGCCATAGCTTTACGCGGAACAGTCACATGCATCAATTGCACTGCCGTCATTTGATAATTTTTTTCCCTTAGATGTGAGTGGAGAAATGAACTGAACATTGATGCCTGACCCCTTTGCGTTAAATCTTTAACACGCTGGGTGTCAGGCACCGTGGACCAGTTAAAAAACGAAGAAAAATATTACTTTTTCCTAATGAACATTGACTATCATCGCTGATATAAGGAGTTATTCTGTTTCTTCTCCAGAAGGCCGAGTCGTTTGGGTTGGAAGGGTATTCCAAAAACTTGTATCCACATTTTTAATTGAACCATCAGCGATGGCTCTAGTTGCTGCATCAAGGGTGGTTATCGTTTGCTTAATCAAATAACCATTGCTTTTTTGTCCAAGCGCGTAAGACTCATAGTTGTGATCAGACATGCCGCGCATTTCAAAAAGAAGTGTTGAAATATCATATTGAATCGCGGCACCATTACGGCCAATTGTTTCCTCTGAACCGCCATTGTATTTTCCAATATTCCCCCATCCCTTAGAGTTAATAGCATTGAACACGACAGCTCCTAATTTTTTTGAACGTTCTAGGACCTCTGGCTTTACATTCCGGTTTGTCGGATAAAGAATGGACCCTGATACATATTTCCCGTCTATTTCACTTTGAGTTCCTTGATGATGGAGATCAATCATATAATTTATTTTGTACTTTTTTAACACATTATTGTGCAATGCTTGAGTTTCTGGATGTATTTTGGCAACATGGTCACGGTTTAAATCTGCGCCAACAGCATTATAGCGAGTCAAATGCCTTCCGCCGTCAGCGACATAGTCATCAAGGGAAAAGTTGACATCACCCATTGCTCCGTCAGCATTTAACATTGGTACGATAAGGATGTTTACATGATCAAGAACACCTTTCATTTTGTTCGTTCCTAAGTGTTTTATAAATTCTAGAGCGCCTTCCGTCGTCAGTTGTTCATTACCGTGTTGTTGGGTTAAAAAGAGGATGGTAGGATTGCTAGGGTTAGAAATATATTTCGCGAGGTAAATATCACGGCCTTTTACAGTTTGACCAATCACTTCTAGTTCCATATCATTTTGTTTTGCATCTTGGGTTTTAAGAAATTCAACTAGTTCATTGTATGTATGTAGGATAGAAGTCTGAATCGACTCATTTCCGCCATAATTCGGCCCTTCACCGACTGCCCCAACAGAGTTAGGAGCGCTTACAAATCCTCCGACTACCATTAAACCAGATAAAGATAACGCAATGACTTTCTTTTTCATTTTATAACCTCCATTTAATATAATTGTAACAAGATTCAAAAAATTCATTACAATGAGAATATTACAATTAAAACGTGGGCATGTACATAGTGATTAATTACTGACTTTTTATCCCTCTTTCTTCCTATTTAGGCTGTATTTGGTAATAAAAATAACCGATTTGCTCTTCAGCTTTCACAAAATTAAACAGTTATTAATGGCCAAAAACAAACAGGCAGAATTAGAGGAAAGGGTCCTAGAAGGTCGGAATTAAAAATTGATAATCAATTTCGACTTCCCCAGAGGATTGGTCACTACAAGGGGACGATGGATTTGATGTATTTACATTGCCTGGAGGGGAAGTCTGCAATTAAGCTACCGGGTGCTTTGATCCAAGAAGGATTAACCCTTCTTTTTGTTGAACTTAATGTATTAACAAAGCAGGTTAGTTCCAAGATTGAAATGAAAACCTTATGTCGTATTTGATACATATTACAAAACAAAAAGGATGAATAGTAATGAAGCTCTGGTGGGAAAAACTATCTCAATACTTTGATAAACCTTGGATTTGGATTATTTATATTGCCATAATTACATTGATAGGGGTATTAAAAAATTAACAATACGAACACGAAGTAAGGGGCTTGTTAAACTAAAGGGTGTCACAGAATAGCTTATAAAAGAAAATCCCTCAGTAGTTGAACAAAGATTTATTGCTTTTAATGGAAAAAAAGTAAAAAACTCCACCGATCATCCAAAAAGGTTCCCAGAAAATTAACCTCCAAAACGTTGCATATGAATCTAAATCAAAATCTAAAATATTTAACGTACTTAATGTAATTGTGACGAAATTAAGAAATCCATATAAGAACAATAAGGTTCCTATAATTCTTGCAACGTAATAAAGAATTCTAGTAATAATAGGCTTCTCCCATTGAACAAGAAGCATCAACAATAATATTAACCCAAGTAATTTAATAAAACCTGTAAGCCAAACAATCATAACGAACGAGGGGGAAGGGTTTAGGGACATCTCATAAATTGACCCTCCTAGAGACCTAACACCATGTAAGCCACCCATTGCCCAATAAAAGCTTATACCTGAAAAAGTAATAGTCCAAACAATACCCAAAGCTATGAACCAATAATTCCTCTGCATGGGAAAACACTCCTCTATAATAGTTTTCCACTTTTATTCCCTCCAGATATTCATAAAACATAATTTCATTGCAGCAAAGTTATTTCTTAATTTTGTTCAATTAGCATACTCCACTATATTATACAATGATTGAAATAATAATTACATAATATTCCAGCTGAAATTTCACTGTTGCTTAATGATGTAAATCGATTTTTTTCTACCATGAACCCGTCTTTTTAATATTTTTCTTATTAAACAAAATGGCCCTTTTCATGAAGAAAGACGCTTTCCTTATTTCAGAAAGCGCCCGTTACCACAATAAGAAATAGTGGTTAAGTATTGATCTTTTTATATAAGGATATTCAGCTATCAGGCAGTTTAATTGGAACAAAAAGGAGACTACATATTAGATAAGTCTAATTAATGTAGTCTCCTTTATAATTTAGGTTTTTTATAATTAAGGTGCCTGACACCATAACTAAGTCATGTGTATTGTAAATGGTGCCTGACACCGTAACTACCTCGAACACTGTGGCAAAGGTATTTATTTACCCTACCCGCACGAGCACCGCACTTGCAGGCCGCTTGTTACCCCAAGTACACTAAATCCTTTAACTCATCGGTTGAAAGCTCGGTGATCCAGTTCTCGCTCGTAATGATCTGGTCATTGAGGAATTGTTTCTTCTCGAGCATGGCATCGATTTTTTCTTCTAATGTACCCGTACAGATAAGTTTGTGCACATGGACGAACTTTGATTGGCCGATACGGTAGGCCCGATCCGTGGCTTGGTTCTCGACGGCCGGATTCCACCAGCGATCATAGTGGATCACGTGATTGGCCGCGGTTAGGTTCAAACCGGTACCGCCCGCCTTCAATGATAGCAAGAACACAGGGAACTCTTGATTTTGGAACCGCTCGATCATGTGGTCACGCTGTGCTTTCGGTACACTACCGTTCAAGAATGGCACCTCGATACCAAACTTCTTCTTCAGAGTTGCCCGAATCATTTCGCCCATTTCGATATATTGTGTAAAAATTAGACAGCTTTCATCTTGATCCAAAACAGCATCAATAAGCTCGACAAGCTTTTCCATTTTATTAGAGCGATCGAGAAGCTCACGCCCAGCCGCTTTTTCTTTTAAATAAAGGGCAGGGTGGTTGCAGAGCTGTTTCAAGCGGCTCAACATTTGTAAGATTAACCCTTTGCGTTCGAAGCCTGACAATGTTTCAATCTGTTCAAATGTATCCTTGATGAGCTGCTCGTACAACGATGCCTGCTCAGCCGTGAGCGGGATATACTCTTTTTGCTCGAGCTTATCTGGAAGGTTAAGTGCAACCTCTTCATCCTTTTTCGTGCGGCGCAACAAGAATGGCTTAATTAGCGACTGTAGCTGCTGAACTTTTTCCTTTTTCTCATTCTTTTCAATCGGAATGACGAACTTTTTCTGGAATTGTCCTAAGCTTCCAAGGTAGCCGTGATTGGTAAAGTCAAAGATTGACCACAGCTCGGAGAGCCGATTTTCCATCGGTGTTCCCGTCAAAGCAATGTGGTGTCGGCCGCGCAGCCTTCTTACCGCCTTCGATTGCTTAGTTTGGGCGTTCTTGATATTTTGCGCCTCATCAATGGAAATGGAACTCCAAATGAGCGACTCGAACTCTTCCGAATCAAGGTGGCTGATCCCATACGAGGTCAGCACCACATCAGCATCCTGCACCCCTTCGGTAAAAGCAGCCTCCTTAAGTCGGTTCGAACCATAATGCAAATACACCTTCAGCTCAGGAGAAAACCGCTCTAGCTCCTTCTGCCAGTTTCCAAGCACAGACGTCGGGCAGATAATAAGTGCAGCCTTTGTCGGTACCTTTGCCTTAGGGGCGGGAGTGCTTTCTTCCTTTTTCTTGCTCTTAATAGTGGTAACGGTGTCAGGCACCATTTCTTTGCTCTTGGCAGTGGTAATGGTGTCAGGCACTACATCTTCGTCTTTTACTTTTAATAGGTAGGTGATGAGCTGGACGGTTTTGCCGAGGCCCATGTCGTCGGCGAGGACGGCGCCAAATCCGTATTGGCGCAGGAACCAGAGCCAGCTCATGCCGAGCTGCTGGTAGGGGCGGAGCTCGCCTTGCAGTCCATCTGGAACAGCTTCAATCGGAATGTCGTGCACCTCTGATAGCTGTTTGACCATCTGCTTCCATTGCCGGTTCAATTCAATTTGAATCTTCGCAAATGCTTTTGGATTTTCCAATTCTTCCTCAGTAGGCTCTGAATCGCTAAGCTCCTGTTCCAGCAAATCACGGACATGCAAGCCCTCTTTTTCGGCACGTTTCATTAAATCTTGAATTTGTCGGATAAACTGCGGATCGAGCTTCACCCAACGGCCGCGGATATAGACAAGCCGCCGTTTTTCTTCGACGAGCTGGCCAAATTCCTCTTCGGACAAATCGACACCGTTCATCGAGAAACGCCAGTTGAAATCAAGCATGGCCTGCAGTCCTACGAATGAAGGACGATGGCTCGATGTACCTTTAAGTGACGCCTTCACCTTTAAATTGGCATTTTTCATCGCTTGCCACCAGGAAGGAAGGAGGATCTCGACATCCAAAGCCACCAAGGTTTCACTGGCTTCAGTTAAAAATATCCACGCTTCTTCCTCGGTAAGATGGGTCTTGATGTAGCCATCCTTCTCAAGCCATGGAATCAACCTTGCCCAGCGGCCCCGCTCACGATCGACTCTTTCTAAAAATGGCTGCCATTTGACGGGAATCTTTTTGGTTCCTTCGAGATCAACGATCTCGTCGATGTTTTTCTTTCCGCGTAAAAAAACATCTAGAGTCCAAGAACCCTCGCCATTAATCGGTTCGTCCAACCGCAGTCCAATAGTAAAGGGCGTGTCACTATCTTTAATTCCAACCCACTCCAGCCAGCTTTCTTCATCAAAATAGCGGGCCAGCTGTCCGCCCGAGATATTTTTCTTCCGTAACAAATCGAGCTTCGGTCCGAACAGTTCCTTCATCGCTGAATTTCTTGTTAAATATGAATCGAGGGCACTATTAAATAAATCAATAATGTAGGTTTTTGTCGTCTCGAGCTCCTCATCAGTTGATTCATCCTCTACAGCTACGGTGTCACGTATGATTGGTTGAATTTCAGCCGGCCAGGAATCCTCAATTACCTCTTGTTCCCAAAAAGACGGGTCAAATTCATCTTTCACCCGTTCCGGAAGCTTCCAGCGGAAATCGCCGTGCTCCCACACCGAAAAGTCAGGAAGCCAGTCCTTCTCTTGAATCCCTTCATAAAGCGACAGAGCGGCCGCAAGACATATTTCAGATTGCTCATTCCAGTCCCATTCAATAAAGCGGTTAAATGATTCCTTTGCAAAAAGGGAGACAAGCTGCCAACCGCTAACAATGACACCTTCCACGCCATTGACCGTTTCCGTCTCAAGAAGGGTGCCAAAAAAGCTCTCCTCATGGTTGCTAAAAACGAGGCTTTTCCATCTGAACGGATGCATATAGGCACCTTGTTGGTCCTGGGCCGTCAGAAGAAAGCGGCCATCCTCTAATTTAGTTGTCACCAATTTCATAAACCTTGTTTTTAGCATCGTGTTACGTACTCCTTTAAAAGGGGATTAGGATATTTCAGTGGTAAAACAGAACAAAAATTTCCAGATTATGTCTATTTGCACAAAACCCTTAAAAAAATATACAAAACTACCTTAAAAATGCACAAAATCCCCCAAAAAATATACAAAACCAATTAAAATTTATACAAAACCCTATAAAAAATATACGAACAACAAACTTCCAGTGTGTGCACTCCATATAGACAACGGTGCCTGACACCCTTTTCACTATATATCAATCAATTTACTCCGCCGGCACTCTTCATGAAAGGCCCGCAATCGCTTGGTGCGCTCCATCAAGGTCTCTAAGAAATACTCCCAGTCATCAACGCGTTTTAACTTCTTATATAACGTACGCAGCTTCTTCAAATGGCGGACCGCCAACCGATAACTCGCACGGTTTTTCTGGTCAATCTCACGCTGCGCGGTCTGATGCAGCATCCCGAGCAGCACCTCTGGCCGCTCCTTTTCAATTACCTTTAACCGTTCCTTCGGCAAATCATAAAAGTCCAAGCCCACAAACGCCTGGAGCTCGCCCCAGCGGTCGTACTGCTTGCGCTCAAACAGCAAATACTCATAATCGCTGAAACTGTAAGGCAGCATCACGAGCAAACCTCGCTCATACAAATCCAGCCGGTCATTTTCCGCACAGTAAGGCGCCACCGACTTAAGGGCATTCCTCGTAAAGGTCACACAGCTATGATAGCCGCCCAACGTCTCCAAATACGCTTTTACTTTTTGCAAAAATAACTCAATCACCGGCCCAACTCGCTTCCAAGCCTTCAAACCAGACAAATAATCAATCCAATACACCAGATAGGGCGCAATCTCCTCAGCACTAAACTGTCCGACCAGCTTTAACGCTTTCTCATCATCGCCAGCAAGTATACTGATATGAATACCAGCCACCATTAACGGTAAGGGGTTTTCCCAATCCTGAAGCCCCTTCAGCCGGGCAGGAATCTTCACCAGCTCTTCCTCACGCCAAGTCTTCTTTTTGAAAAATTGAACCCACATCAGCCGATACAAAAAGATCCGCTCATACTCCAATCCACTTACGCACGTCAGTAGGTCAAAGGTATCGTCCTTCAACTTCTCAATAAACTCATCAAACGCAAACGGCAGCGATTGGACGCCAATCTTAACGGCCAGATCCTCAGCGTCATCGAGCAAATTTTGGAACAAATGCAAATAGGCATGCTTCACCGTGTCCTCGTTATGGCCAAGCTGTTCACTGAGCATGGCCAATTTCCGAAACGACACGACAATGCCGACCATTTCATAAAGCAGGCGCCATTCCTGTTCAACCGGGGCACTTGCATGAATCCGCCGCTCATAAATTCCAAACAACTCCGGAATCACATACGGGCTCGTGTATTTTTTTGAAGCGAGCAGCGTATCAAAGCTGACCTCAAACGAATGAACCCAGCGACTGTAGTCTGGTTCCAGCACCCCGTTCGCCTTAATCAAATCCTTCGCCGTCTGCATTCCCCAGCCCGCAATCGCTCTCTGTTCTCGAATCGGCTCGCGCCATTCTGACACCCAGTCCGCAACACTGCCATACCGTGAGTACGCAGAAAAGAAGGTAGCCATCTGATGGCGGCAAAAGCCATCGTGAGGGCACGAGCACTCGCTCATCGACAAAAATGTAAAATTGAGCTTCACATAGCAAGGTGTGACGTCCTGAACCGTAGATGTAATTTTTTCATTCCATATTTGTACTTGCTTCACCAGTCCTTGCCGGTAGAGCATTAACCCCTTTTGGACAAGCTTGGCATCCTCCGCAGTGGTTGCCTGCAGCAGCTCGCGCATTTTTTCCGCGAGAAATTCAATCCGTTCACGAGTAGGTGTTGACTCCAAGGTCGCGACCCCCTTTTTTTATAAGATAACAAAGTATAAAATTTCTGACTTTGAGAATTGTCCAGCTCCAGCGCCCAGCGGCGAGACGACTTCGCTCTTTTCCCTACGATAAATCAAGCACGGAATAGCTAACGCTCTCCGTGTTTCCTTTATCGCGTTTAACGGGCAGTAGATTCTCAACTGCCCGTAAGAACCCGATCGGTTCAACTAACAATCAGCGAGAAGAACGTTCGCTGATTGAAGTTTCACCTTATCTCAGTCAAAGCGCTCCAGTCCATACGCCGCTAAACGGGCGCTTCTGCTTTTCTTATATAGTCGCTCAAAAAAATCCATATTCCAATATTATACCCAAAAAATCGCAATTAGAGGAGAGGGAGGCTTGGATTTTATAAAAAGGCCCTCTGAGATTGCAGGTGGTCCTGAAATAGTTATGTTTTAAATCAACATATTGGAAATACACGATTACATATGCAAAATAAAGTTTATTGGAAAAATTCCCATTGAAGTTGGATAATAGTCTTGTAGAATATAATTATTAGGTATACCATTTTTAGGTTAGAATATTTTTTTGAAAAACAATTAAAATTTGGAGTGAACAACCGTGGAAGTAAAAAATGCAGAAGTAACCAATATTGATCTAGACCAGTCTTCTTTTAACGTCCTTTTAACTTTCGCCCATGATTATCAAGCCATGTTATTTTGCCGAGTAGAAGGTGAGAACGTAAAAGCGTATAACGTGGGGATTATGGGAGGCACTTGCCCATGTTGCTTAAAGCCTACCTGTGCAAGTCTGTTTGCAAAGCGCCATGAATTACTTGACCAAGCGAAACAATTTACCGAGTTTCCTAAGGAATTGGGTACTGCAAGAGTGTTAGTGAATAGTTAAGGAACGTTTTATAATAGAAAAATTCCTTCTATAACAAATTGATAGTTTCATATCTAAACAAGAAGAACCAGCCCGCATCTTATTGGGCTGGTTCAAAATCTGTGTGATCATCTTCTGATAGAGTTGAAATACACTCAAACAAAGAGGCAATATAATTGTTCAGCTCGAATCCGTCCTCATTAGCAAACTCCGATAATAGCAAATTATTTTCCATCATTCAACTCATCTCCCTCAATTATGTATCTACTACTACTATTCCCCAACTAGGAAACTCTTATACCTAATAATAAAAAAAATCTCCCATGATGGGAGATTTAGATGGTTTAATAGAACCTTTTAAACGCTGCAAAGTGACTGCTATAGTAGCTGCTTTTTAAATTGGAAATGATAATACCGTTGGTTCCGTCGGCTTGGATGAACTGGTTGTCACCAAGGTAAATGCCCACGTGGGAGATTCCCGGTTTATATGTATTCTCAAAGAATACGAGGTCTCCAGCCACAGGTGAATCTACATAATAGCTGCGATCATAATAGCCAGCAGCAGAAGTACGGATAATCTTCTTGCCTGCTTGGTTGGCCACATAATAGATGAACCCGCTGCAATCAAATCCTGAGGGAGAGCTGCCAGCCCAAACATACGGTACCCCTATAAAACTTTTTGCTATTGAAATCATTTGGCTGGCGTAATTGGACGCCACTGGTGCCGACGTCGGTATCGGTGTCGGCGCTGTATTTGCAGTCTGGCCGGTTACCTTCAATGTTTGTCCGATATAAATCATGTCGGAGCTAAGGTTATTAAGTGACTTTAAGTTTGCTACAGTCGTATTATATTGGCCGGCAATTTTACCAAGGGTATCGCCGCCTTTGACAACATACTCACTCGCTGCAGAGCCTTGCACGGCTGGAGAAGGAGTCGCCACAGGTGTAGGAACTGGGGTAGATTGTACGCCCGCTACTTTCAGCGTTTGTCCCACATAAATTAAATCCGAAAGCAAGTTATTAAGTGCCTTTAATTGCTGTACAGTCATTCCAAATTGAAGACCAATTTTACTCAAACTGTCGCCACTTTTAACGGTGTAATCACCTGTTGAAGATGGGGCTGCAGGTGCAGGAGCCGGTTGAGCAGGCTGCGGTGCCGTCACGGTTACAGTCTGTCCAGGAGCAGAGACCTTTAGGACTTGTCCCACATAGATTAAAGTGCCTGAAAGGTTATTCCATTGCTGCAATTCACCAACAGTGATATTGTAACGGTTGGCAATTTTAATTAGGGCATCCCCACTCACAACGGTATAGTTTGTTTGCTGGACCGCTTGAACGGTTGTTGTTGCAGGTGCTGTAGAGATTTGCAAAATTTGATTTTCGTAGATTCGGTCGGACGTCAAATTGTTCTGAGTCTTAATAGAGCTGACATTAGTGTTGTATTTCGAGGCAATTTTTGATAGGTTATCCCCTTTTTGAACTTTATAACTATCGGCAAAGGCGGATCCGGCAAAAAGAGTCGAAAAGAGAGCCGTTGTCGAGACAGTACGAATAATAGATTTCTTCATCTAGCCACTCCTTAGGGTGTATTTTCTTAATTTTATCATGCTTTTCTACAATTTTGGTAAATTTTCGTTAAAAAAAGTATAGTAATTTGCAGAAATTTGGAGAGATGTATGTCAAATAATAACTTTTATAATTAAAAGCCAAGTCAAAAAAATCCCCTTGGCAAAAGTCCTCAATAACTGACAAATTAACTTATAAACTTTCAAATAATTTCAAAAAAATAAGGAAAATCACCCAATTTTTTCTTCTTCGTAGTATAATAATTTTGGTATTTCGTAGGTCTAAATAATCAGAAAGGGGAGTCTACTAAGACAAACTACATAGAAAGAAAAGTGGATTTTGAATATAAGGGGAGATTTAAGTTGCAGAAGAAAAAGATGCTTTTTTGGAAAAGGGCATTATCGATTTTACTAGCTGTGCTAATCGTCACAAGCGGGTTTATCCAGCCGGCATTTGCACAGGATACAACAAATGTACCAGTAAATGCAGATGAAACAGCTCAACAAATAACGGGAGAACAGCCTGCTGAACTTCAGGCTGCAGAAGAAACCCAAACACCAAATGTGAGTGGTACACTCACACAAAATGGAAGCGGGTTACCAAATGTGTTATTTAGCGTTCATAATGTAACAAAAGATAAATGGTTTGATACAAAAACCGACAAAGATGGGAAGTTTACTTACCTATTATCAGATGGAGAGTATGAATTACAGGGTGTGTGGGTCGATGCTGAGCAAAAATGGTATCCGCTTAATCAACCATTTACTGTAGCGAACAACAAACTGGAAGGTGCGGAATCACTTCTTATTAAGCTACCCGATACACAAGTTCTAAGTGAACATAAGAATGTGACCGGGGTTGTGACGAAAGATGGTCAACCATTAGCGAATACTCCGTTTAGTATACATACAACAGATGGTACAAATCAGTGGCATGATGCTTCGACAAATGCGCAGGGTGAATTTAGCTTTACTAATCTCCCTGACGGAGAATACCAAGTAGACGGTATTTGGGTTGGCGCGGAGAATAAGTGGTATGCCCTTGACCAAAAGGTATTTACAGTTGCAAAAACAGCATCCGTAAATATTGAACTGATTACTGAAAAACCGCCGGTAACAGAATTATTTACTGTGAATGGGACTCTGACAAAGAACGGAACAGCTATAAAAAATGCTAGCTTCAGTATTCATTCTACCGGTGCGGAACAGAAGTGGTATGATGTAACTTCCGACGAAAAAGGAAGCTATACGTTTGATGTACCAGCAGGGGATTATCAGCTTGATGGTGTATGGCTGAACTCCGAAGGTAAATGGTATCAGCTTAATCAGCCGTTAACGGTTAAAGAAAATATGGAATGGAATGTTTCCATCGTAGTGAATGAAATTTCTGGTGTGATGACAAAAGAAGACGAGCCAGTAAAAGATGTTTCATTCAGTATCCATACAATTGGCGAAAATCCAGTTTGGGTTGATGCAAAAACAGATAATAATGGACAATTTATTCTATCTTCCTTACCAGATGGTGATTACCAAATCGATGGTGTTTGGGTAGATGCAGATACAAAATGGTATTCGTTAGGTAAAACCTTTAACGTAAAAGATGGTATGCTTTCTGGCGCGTCTTCGTTAACGATTGAGCTGCTTTCCTACAATGTGAAAGGTACGGTAACAAAAGGGAAAGAAGCGATTCAAGACTTATGGATCAATGTTCATTCAACAAGCGGCCAAGAAGTTTGGTATAACACCCAAACAAAGGCAGATGGTTCGTTCAGGTTTAACCTTCCTGATGGCGATTATCAGCTGGAGGGAGTATGGGTCGCCTCAGAAGCAAAATGGTATTCACTTCCATTACAATTTTCAGTTAAGGATAATAGTTTAGTAGGAACTTCATCCTTAAAAATAGATTTGAAGGAAAAAGAACCGAATATTAGTGGTGTTGTAACCAATGGTTCCACTCCAGTCGGTGGTGTTTGGGTCAGCACCCATACAACTGAAGGTACAGAACAATGGTTTGACGCTCAAGCCAATGAAAAGGGCAGCTTCCAATTAGACCTTCCAGATGGAACGTATCAAATTGAAGGGATTTGGGTGGCTGCTGAAGAAAAGTGGTATCCTTTGACCAAGAAATTCTCCGTTCAAGCAGGAGTCCTAGTTGGATCAGAACAGCTTAAGATTGATATTAAAGCACCAGAGGTTGTCAACAACGTGAATGGTGTGGTTTCAAAAGGAAGTAACAGTCTTGCCGGTGTCACCATCAATGCCCATACGGTAAATGGAGAAGAGAAATGGTATAGCTCTAAAACCAATGAAAATGGCCAGTTCGGATTGAACTTACCGGACGGCGATTACCAAGTGGAAGGCATTTGGTTGAGTGGGGAACAAAAATGGTATCCTCTACCACTAGCTTTCTCAGTTGTAGATGGACAGCTTCAAGGTCAATCTCAATTATTGATTGATCTAGCACCGGAACAACCAATAGGAAATGTCCATGCGAAGGTAGTCGATGTAAATGGACCAATCGCCAATGCTGGTGTCACCATTATCAATACGGACACCGATGTTTTTTTTCGTTTTGATACAAATGAACAAGGCGAATTTATAACACAATTACCAGATGGAAACTATTTTGTAGATGGTATCTGGATTGACGGCGAATACGTATACTTAGACAAAGTGTTCCAAGTGGAAAATGGAAAGTTAATGGTAGACGGTGCTGAATCGGAAAATTTAACGATTAATTTACCACCAGTAACCTTCCAAGTGCAATTGAATTCCAATGGGGCATACGTCTATGGAATCAACGTGAGTCAAACCATTGGTGCTTACTATCGCGAAATGTATGTAACACCAGATGCTCAAGGTAACTATTCACTGCGTGTAAGCGATGGTTCCTACACGGTAGAAGGCTACTATGATAATAATGGTTACTACGTGATAGGCGAAACCATCCAGGTTAAAAATGGCACTATCAACCCAAGTCCATATATCATTACTGTGAATGAAAACGTGCCACCAGCAGGCAATGTTCAAGGTGTTGTCCAAGATGGAAGTACTCGCCTGAAGTATGGCTCAATTAGAATTGAGAACGGCAACTGGTATTCAAATTATGTCCAAATAGATGAAAACGGCAAATTCGCCGTGGATTTAGCTGATGGTGATTATGTCATAACAAACGTGTCGAGTGGTAATTTAGATAGTTATCCGAATATGGCCTTCACCGTTACAAATGGAAATATATTTGTAAATGGCAGCCAACAATCTACATTAACCGTTGAGGTAAAGGTAACAGTCAAGGGTACTGTGGTCGATCATGACAAAGCTGTCCCTTATGCACAAGTAGGATACCTTATTTACAGTGGTTATTATAGCAATTGGGGAAGTACTACTACAGATGAAAACGGTGAATTCTCCTTACGATTAGGAGATGGAGAATATGAGATTCGTTCGATTACATTACCAGATAATCAAAGTCGAATCACAGAAAGTATTCCTTTTGAAGTGAAAAATGGCCAATTATTGGTCGATGGTGCATCACAAGAAGGATTGACTCTAGTAATCCCGCAAAATGATATTGCCGGTAAATTGGTAGATGAAAATGGAACGCCAATTCCAAATAAGGACATTGATCTTAATCAATTAGTCGATGGACACTACGCTGCACAATTTACAGCCCATTCAGATGAGAATGGAGAGTTCCATTTGCGCTATCCAGATGGCGACTATAATGCATATGAAACATGGGTTGGTGAAGAGAATCGACAAACATTGTTGGATATTCCATTTAGTATTAATGCAGGCAAACTGTTAGTGAATGGAGTCGAGCAAGACCAGTTAGTTTTAAAAATTCCACCTATAAATATTGCAGGGCAGCTTGTAGATGGTGAGAATGTGTTAGCTGATACGTGGCTAGGCTTGTCAATGGAAAAAGAAAATGGTGGTTTCGGTACTAGTCTAAAAACGGATGAAAATGGCCATTTTGCCGGTCGTCTTCCGGATGGAAGCTATCAGATTAATAATGTAAATACAAACAGTATGTATCGTCAGCTTAAGATCAAATTTGATGTTGTGGATGGACAGCCAAGTATTGATTTTAGCCGTTTCGATATTAATATGGTAACTGGAAATGTAACAGGAGCTATTTCTTCTGAAGCTGGTGCCGTTGCAAATGCCGAAGTTGAAATTATGAATCAAAATACCTATAACTATACGTCAGTAACAACCAATTCTAACGGTGAATTTGGACTTGATTTAACAGATGGCGATTACAAGGTTGTTCAAGTTTGGGCAAACGGAGAATCTGTTCGACTTGACTCGTCCTTCACAGTTGAAAATGGACAGGTATTCGTTGATGGCGTACAAGTTGAAAAATTAAACTTGAACCTGCCTGCTGTTAGCCTTATCGGTCAATTAGTAAACGAAGGCGTGCCAATGGCGAATACCGAATTGGCTATAAGAGCATTAAAGGGTAACCAAAATGGGTATTACACTTATACAGATCATCAAGGTTATTTCAACACTCGATTACCAGATGGTGATTTTAAAATTGAGGGCTACTTTAGCCAGGATGGGTTGAAGAAGTTAAATCGTTTAGTATCGGTTGTAGATGGAAAGTCCATTCCATCACCATACATCATTGATATTAGTGAAGCTGCTCCCGGAAATGTAGTAGGAACAGTTATGAATGGTTCTGACAAAGTGAGCTTCGCAGATCTTACAATCTATAACATGGGTGTACCAGGTGAAGAATCATATAGCGTTACAACGAACGTAAATGGTGAATTTGGACTTGATTTGCCAGATGGTCAGTACAGAGTAAGTTGGATCCATAGTGACGTTTATATAGGGCAAATGAATCTATCGTTTACAGTTGAAGGTGGTCAGCTATTTGTTGACGGTAAGGGAACCGACCAATTAATGGTTTCAATCCAGCAGATTACTGTGACAGGACAAGTGCTTGATGGTGAAACACCTGTTGCGTGGAGAACTATTTATGTAGAAAGTACTCAAGGGAATGGTTGGTATAATACTCAAACCGATCAGAATGGTAACTTCTCATTGCGTCTTGCGGATGGAGACTATGTAGCAACTGAAATGCCAGAGTATGGACCGGTACCAAGTTCTAATTCAGTCCTATTTAATACTCGATTTAGTGTGGTTAATGGTCAATTAGTAAAAGACGGAGCAACGGGCGGCCAACTGATTCTTACCTTGCCAAAAAACAAATTTACGGGTACGGTTACAGATCAGGGGCAACCAATAGCTGGAAGATTGGATTACTCATTACTAAATTCTAACAGGCAGTATAGTGTTTATGCCGATGAGAATGGAAGCTTTTCATTACAAATCCCAGACGGAGAATATAAAATCAACGGATTTTGGAATCAGAATGATCGTTACGAGGTAGAACAGCTTGTCTTTATGATTCAAGACGGCCAGCTCTTCAGAGATGGTGTCCTGGCGACATCAATCGATGTTAAAACATTAGCAGAAAGTTTTACTGGAACATTAATGGATGGTAATCAAGTATTAACGAATACACAAATAAATGTTACTAATAACCAAACGGGTCAATGGTATTATGATCAAACGGATGAAAATGGTCAGTTTTCTTTCAGACTGCCAGATGGCGACTATCATGTTGATCAAGTATGGTATAAAGACAATGAAAGTATTCAAATGGATGTTCCTTTTAGTATTCAAAACGGAAAGACTATCATGAATGGTGTAGAACAATCAAATGTCATTCTTTCTATTCCAGCTGAAACTCTAAAAGGGGTTGTCTTAGACAACGGTGTACCAGTTCTAAACGCACAACTGAATATCCTAAGGAAAAATACAAGTGAAGACGATGTTAGGTATTACTATGCTGGTAGTGATGAAAATGGTCAGCTTTCTGCAAGATTGCCTGACGGCGACTATGTCATCAAGCATATTTGGAATGAAACGATGGATTTTCCTTTAGATACCGCATTTAGTATTGTGGATGGTTTGATGGTTGTAAATGGCAGTATCCAAAGTCAATTAGAGATCCACTTGCCAAATCCATTGCAAGGTCAATATTTACTTGGCGGTAACCCAGTGAAGAACGGAAACATTGTGTTTAACAGACTGGTAGATGGCAATGAGGATGACGGATTCTCAGTAGATACAGATGAAAATGGGCAGTTTACCCTTCGTTTGCCAGATGGGCACTATCAAGCGATTGCATCTATGATTAATGATCATGAAGGGGCTTATCTTAACGATTCATTTGAGGTCGTTAATGGTGTGTTGGTCGTAAATGGAACAGAAGTTTCATCCTTAACGCTTCATGCACCAGAAGCCGTGATCTCCGCTAAGTTAGTGGATGGTATTAGTCCGGTAGCAAATGCGGATATTTATATTATGCGCGGTAACCCTTGTCAGGAATGCGGCGGGTTTTCTCCAAGAATGATGACAGATGAAAACGGGGAAGCTTCCATAAGACTCGCGGATGGAGCCTATACGGTGGGTGGAGTATATATGGATGGATATACACAGTTAAATATCCAATTCACCGTTGAAAATGGTAAATTATTTGTGAATGGGGAGCAACGTGACCAATTATTGTTATCATTGCCGCCAGTCAGCTTGAAGGGTACGGTGGTGAATGGTTCAACACCTATCATATATGGTAGTATTCAGGTGAAAAACACTGCAACAGATGACGAATATTGGTTTAATGCAGATAGGAATGGCAATCTTGCCGGAAGATTAGCTGATGGCGAATATGAAATATTTAGCGTTTATGTTGAGGGTGATTTATATGAAATGAATCAAACATTCTCAATCGAAAATGGCAAAATTAACCCGGCACCATTTACTATTGATGTAAGTGGATTGTAAGATTATGATATAAATAGCAGTAAATCTTTATAAACAAGAGAAGGGCACTGCCGCTTTTCTTGTTTATATTTTTGCAGGAGGATAAAAAGTGAGGGCAAATAGGAAATGGTTCGTCGGTCTCATGCTGTCGGTTGCGTTAGTTGGATTAAGCGGCTGCGCAGAGAAGGAAAAAGTAGCAGAGAAAAAGACAGTTGAAGTAAAGGACAAAGCAGCCACAACCAATCAACAAGCCGCTGCAAAGCCAGAGAATGAAGAAAAAGCAGTTAGCGATTTTATCTTAAAAAATACAAAGGTTGTCAATATTATGTCGATTGGCAGACGGATCAATGAGAAACACCCTGATCTAGGACCGTTTTTTGTCGTACGAGGCATGGATGAAAGAGGCCAAAAGAGTGAAATTTGGATCAAAGATATGAAAATCTTTGAAATGGTAAATGCAAACTAATATTTAATAGAAACTCCTAAACAAAAAAGGAAAACGACTATCGTTTTCCTTTTTTACTTTTGGCTGCTTGATTAATCACGATGGTACAAATTCCAAGAAAGAACCATAAGTACCGCCAATGGAGGGTATCTAGAAAGAAACTATTGACGAACATCCCAACATATACGGCTAAAAATAAATAAATCGGCCGATTCCATACTTCCTGTTTACGGTAATAAAATAGAAGTGAGAATATATAAAGGATAACCGTGACAAATGAAAGGCAAGCAATCCAGCCGTTTTCGGCAATAATCCGAACAAATAAATTGTGAGTGGCGTAATCAAAGTAATATTCAAATTGTCCTGGTCCAATTCCAAATAGATGAGTAGAACCGAGGATCAGTCCTTGACGTTGATAGAAAAACCGGTCAGTATCGTAATTTTGTAAGACATCGGAGGATCCTAAAAAACGCATGGCAAGGTAGTGTTGAATAGCGTCACCTGCCACTACCAATGAAAGCACAGCTAGCACCAATAATAGGACCAGAAACATGGCCATTTGTCCGACCCTTTTTCGATAAAAAACCGAATAGAATAAATAGATCAACATGGCGATGCCCACATCAAGAATGGCGGCTCGCGACATGGCAGCCAATAAGACCACCAGCACAAGGAACCCGAGAAGACTGTACCCAAAATATTTTAGTGAGGCATAATGGTACGAGAAGGCCTTATCAATCAAAAGGATAATGGCCAAGACAAGAAAAGGTGAAAAATCATTAGGGTCGAGAAAAAAGCCCTGTGCGCGAACACCTTGAAACCATGTACCTACATCGGCAATCACACCTATTTTTTGCAAAATAACTACACCTACAGAGAGCAGGACGGTGCATACATACCCGAGCAGGATAGAGTTAAATGCCTGCTTGGTTTGAATGGTAGTCGCGAGAAAATAAAAAATGACGATCATAAAAAAGGTGTGAAAGAGATAGCTGATCCCTAATCCTACATTCTTACTGCCGAGCAATGACAATAACGTTGCCGCCATAAAGACAAGCAATGCGTAATTAATAAGCCTAATGTCTCTCAATGCCGATAGTTTTTGTTTTTTCAAAACAAAGGACAGTCCCGCCACCACAACAAACAAGAGGTCAAAAAGCTTAATATTGGTGTTCATTATCCCAAAGCTGCAGAAAAGCACAAATAAAGCGAGCGCTCCTCTATATTTAATAAGGAAATAGAGGAATACAGGTCCAAGAATAAGTACCATGAGGATGAATCCCACATGAAAAGCAGAAGGGAACGGAATAAAGGCAAACAGAACGCCAATCACAATGCTGATCATCAGGATAGTTAGTTTATATGTGTTCTTTGTATCCATTTCCTTCACTCCCTCCTTTCCCTTTAGAATCTCAGAATTTGCTTAATCGAGTCCCTCCAGAAAAAGAATCCCCATCCTAAATAAAGTATGAAAAAAGGTAATCCTATCCCCATGCTAATAAGGGGTGAAACTCCAGCTAACAGCTTTATTTTTATAAACATAAAGGGGATAGCAAGAATCATTGTCAAAACAAAAACCTTCAGTAACGTCAGCCACGGAATGTTCCATTTAATAAAATTAAAAGAATAGAGATAGAGCAGTGCACTATAGACAAAAAATCCGATGGTCGTAGAAATAGCTGCCCCAATAAACCCCCATTTAGGAATAAAATAAAGATTCAAAACAAAATTGACAATAGCCGCTGCCACGACAAAATAAAACATTTCTTTTGTCCGTTTCGCGATTTGATAGGTCAGTTGTCCATATAAACCAATATTCCAGGCAAAAAAACCAAAGATGAGAATAGGGATAATAATGGCCCCGCTTGTAAATTGAGAACCTAATAAAAGTTCACTAATCTCCTTGCGGTAAATGGAAAAATAAACACCAAAAGGCATGGCGACAATGATAAACAGGTGTGTAAACTTTGAAATTCGTGATTCGACATGTTCCTTGGCACCATGTTCTTGGATTTCGTTCATTAAAATAGGCTGAATCGCAAAAAATAAGGGATTGCAGATTAAGGCAATCGCTTGGACGGCAATCGTAAAGTTAGCTGAATAAATCCCGACCTCGTGCGAGGAACGAAAATATTCGATCATAAAACGGTCGGTCAGATTCATAATGGTGGTGCCAATATACCAACCAATTAGGGGGAATCCATAAGCCACAAATTTTTTAGTAAAGTCTAAGAAGGATTGCTGATTTGCCTGTAATCGTTGAAACATTTTCGGTGTTTCGACATAACGGAGCATAGGCACAATCACGACTATTTGCGCAAATAGTGCGGCCCAAATAAAGGAAACGGCATTAAATTGAATATACATGACAAAAACAATACTAAGGATGAGCTTTAAAACTGATTGGAAGACATTCAAGTTTCGAAATTGCTTCGCCTGGAGGTCTACCTGATAAATGCCGCTTAGAACCATAAAGTAGATGGAACTAATAATCAGCAGGACGGAGGACCAATAATAGCTGTGATAGGTCTCTAAAAAGGGAGGGTTAAAAAAATATACGACTGCACCAACCAATAAAAAGCCTATCGAAATAATCAAAATCAAATGGTTCAAATGGTGATTAAATTCCGTAATGGCCCCCCGCTTCGTATATTCCGGACGAAATCGTTGGACAGACAACACAATCCACTGTGCAAGTAAGGAGGAAAGGATGATGGTTGTATTGACAACAATCGTATAGGTTCCGTATGCCTGTGGTGAAAAATACCTCGTAAAAAACATTAATAGGATGATATTAATAAAGGCAGGTGCTAGAAAAACAGGGATATAAATAATAGTATCCCGGCTGATTCGACTTTTACTTATAAGTGATGACATGCTGACGATTCCCCTTATGGCTAGCGAAGTAGAGCTCAGTTGTTTGCTTACACATAAGCTCGACTGAATAGATGCCGGAAAGATTTAAAAAATACTTTCCTTGTTCTTCACGATACGGATCATCTGAAAGCAAGGATAAAAGACGTTGGTACATCGCTTCATCGTCATTGATTTTGACAAGAATGTTTTTGTTGTTCTGTGGGTCGACTACTTCCTTAATCCCCCCGACATCCGTACTAATAACCGGCAGACCCCGCCCACATGCTTCAAGTAAAACATAGGGAAGCCCTTCCTTATGAGAAGTAATCACCAGCACATGCATGCGGTCCATCCAGTCAGACACATGTTCTTGCTCGCCTTTTAACTGTATGAAGGATGTTAACTCCTGTCTGCTAATCTCGGCTTGATAATGGTCAAATAATGGTCCATCACCAAGCAGCCAGAATTCGATATTTTCCTGTTGGTGTTTTTTAAAATGGGCTGCTACCCGTATAAGCATATCAAGATTCTTTTCCGAGGCAAAGCGGCCGACAAAACCGATAATTCGTTTATCCTGTTGGGCTAAACGAACCTGTTTTTGCTGCCAGTCCGGTAACGAAATGATCGTCTCATTCGGGATCCCATTCGGAATCACGTGCATTTTATGCTGATTGATGCCGGCTTCGAGGCCTTTTTGGTAATCAAAGGCTGAGACGGTGATAATCTGTGTTGAAATCCAGCTGCACATCTTTTCCAGTAAAAGATACACCCATTTCTTTTTCTTTGATAAGGTAGGGTCTGTAAAAACAAAGCCGTGTGCGGTAAAGATATTGTGCTCGACTCGGTTTAAAAAGCCAGCAATCCTGGTAAGGATCCCAGCAATGGAACTATGGGAATGCACGACATCAAACTTTTCACGATGCAAATAGCGAACCAATTTCCATAGGGCCTTCAAATCTTGGACGATGTGGATGGTCCTAGGAATAGGAATGACGGTTACCTCGACATGACGATCATTCAATTCTTTGATGAACGGGCCATCCTCGCCCACTACCACCCGAACATCATGTCCGTTGCGCGAAAACCAATCTGCTAAATAGAGGACATGCTTCTGGGCGCCACCGATATCTGCGCCTGTAATAACATAGAGGATTTTCATTTATTTTATGGTGTCGATTACACCTACAACTCCTTTTACAAAAGAATCCTTCGTAAAATAGGTCTCATACCTTTTTTTAGCAGCCAGCCCCATCTCATGGCAATGTTCTGGATGGGCAATGAGAATGTTCAGTCGATCAACAAGCTCTGCTGTGCTTCCAGGTTGAATAAGAAAACCCGTTTTGCCATCATCAATTAGCTCAGGAATCCCGCCAACCTCTGTCGCAATACAAGGCAAACCTAGTGCCATTGCTTCAATAATCGAAAGAGGCATGCCTTCCGTGTCTGATGGCAAAATAAAAACATCGGACTGCACTAACGATTTCCAAGGAGCCTCGATCCAGCCTAAGAAAGTGACAGAGTTGGAAACATCAAGCCGGTTAACTAGTTCATGTAAGGTTTGTTTGTATTCATCCGAATGCCAGGGAGGTTTTTCTCCTAAAATATTGAGTTGAACTTTGAGCCCCTTATCAATCAGTTGGGCAACCGCGGAAATGGCAAGATCCTGCCGCTTTCCTTCTATTAAACTGCCCACCATACTAATCGTAAAAATAGAGTTCGGTTTCGACCGTTCCAGACGTGTGACCTCGACTCCATTCACCACGACAACGAATTTCGAAGCTTGTTTTGGAAACTGCTGTTTGTATCGCTCTGCTAACGAGTGCGAGACGACTACGATTCGATTGGCACAGGTAACACTGACCTTTCCTAAGAGATTATCAAGCTGTTCTTCCCCATGAAGATGCCAAATCACGCTGCGGCCAAGCAATTTGGCCAGCCAGCCAATAATCAATTGCGAGCGGAATTGGCTTGTATAAACAAGATCAATGCGATTTTTTAAGATAAACAGCCCGACCTTGAAAAAGTGGGGGAGCAAAAGAAAAAGTTGCATCAATAGGAATAAGGTTCCTGTTTTCACTTGTCCTTTGCGAATTTGATTGACTGATGGATGGATAGGTAGAATGATTGGGCTTTCTCCAGCTGCCCTGATTCGGTCCAACATGGGTCCCTCTGTAGAAGTGATGAAGTAGGTTTTCATCATTTCCTGTTCTAACGACAATAAGAGCTCCAGCTCGCACTTTTGAGCACCGCCCCATTCAGGCCGGCTTTCATAAAAAAGGATGTGCTTCATGTAAATTACCTCCACCCTTTAGCGAACAAAATAACCGGAATCGATTTCAGGGCAATGAAACAATCAAGTGCAAAGGAATAATGATCGATATAGTATAAGTCATAAGCTAATTTTTCTTTCGGAGATAGATCATAGCCTCCATTGATTTGGGCCCAGCCGGTCGCTCCAGGCTTTACTTGAAGCCGGGTACGGAAATAGGGAAGTTCCTTTTCGAATTCCTCTATAAAGATGTTCCGCTCAGGCCGTGGACCAATCAGCGACATCTCGCCGCGTAAAATATTAATAAATTGGGGTATTTCATCAATTCGATATTTTCGTAAGTAATGGCCGACTCTAGTAATCCGTGAATCATTTTGATAGGCCCACTGCGGTCCATTCTTTTCCGCATCAACCTGCATGGTCCTAAATTTAATAATCATAAAGGGCTTTCCACCAAAGCCAATTCGTTCTTGCTTGTAAAAAATAGGGCCTTTTGATTCAAGTCTAATAAACACAGCCACTACGATAAATAATGGGGAAAGAATAAATAATGCCCAAAGGCTAAACAATGTATCTATTATTTGTTTGATAATGTAATATGGTGATTTATGTCTACTAGTTGGAACGACTAGGTTTTGATCATTGGCCATTTTTAAGATCTCACTTTTAAACATTGTTTAACCCCTCCTTTTCCTATCAATTACAAATAATCAGGTGAATTAAAAGAATAGTCGCTGCACAAGCCAGATGGCCCCTAGGGCAACAATGGCGTAAGAACAATAAGTAACTATTTTTCGAGAATGTTTCTGCTTAAATAAATAGGTTAGTAACGGAAGAAGTAGTAATACAATCGAAAGCTGAACCACTTCAATCCCAAGATTGAAATTAAGCAAGGCAACGGCAAGATGACTCTTGGGAATGGCCATTTCCTTTAAAATAGAGGCGAATCCAAGGCCGTGAATTAAGCCGAAAAGAAAGGTAATACTCCAGCGGTGCCGGATTTCTTTCCGGAAAATGTTTTCGGCTGCAACATAGCAAATACTAAAGGCAATCACAGCCTCCACAAACCGCGATGGCAGGGTAACCACTCCTAATACCGCTAAACTGAGCGTAATACTATGGGCAAGGGTAAAGGAGGTGACAATGCCAGCATATTGTTTAAATGTTTGTTTTCGAAGTAACAACGCTAGTAAAAATAATAAATGATCATAACCGGTCAGAATATGGAGCATGCCAAGTTTGAAAAAAGAAAACCAAGAAGAGGCGGCACCTGTTTCGGCAGGTTGCACAGTCTCTGGCTGTACATGCTTGGAATCAGGCTGATTGGCTTGGTCCGCGGTAGACTGCTGCTCCTGTTGTACCTCCGTAACGAGAAACGTCCAGGTTCGTTCTTTCCCTTGCAAAACCGCTTCACTTTTTTGTCCCATATAGGAAGCGGAAAGTAAGTTGACATAGTTTGTTCCGGTATCATGAAAATAAAAGCCATCAGTAAAAACAAGGGTTTCACCAGGTGAGAAGGCGGGAAAACTCATAGTAACAGAAAGAAATTCCTTATTGTCCTTTTTGACAATTTTCATTTTCTTAACCGTCGGTGTTTGCTCCTTACTCCCTTTATCCAAGGTCAGTCCTTCTGTAATTAATTCTTCCAGTTCATGCTGTGACTTTTTAATTTCTGATGGTTCAATAATAAAATTTTTATTCTGATCGATTTTGGGCTGCAATTCCATAATCGATAACGTATCAAATGAAAAGACCAATTCGGTGCTTTTCGAATCCATTGTTATTTGTGTATAACTTGCACTATAGGCATGTGCAAAGGTGTTCGAAGGGAATGATAGAAAGGAAAATAGTATAAAACCTAATAACATCAAGGTTAGAGGTCTGACGTTTAGTCTATGTTGAAATTTGTCGAATGATGAAAACATGAAAATCCTCCCAAAAATGTTTTGTTGATATATTTTCCTTTAAATCCCAAATGTGTGAATGAAACCAAACCCCTTTTATATAATCATATTTTGCGAGCATTTGTATATATAACATTAATAATATTACAATATCTTTAAAATTAATTTACAATAAAAATATATTTAGTAATCTAAAAATTTTGTAGAATGGTGTAGCAAGTGATTTTTTAAAAAGTGGGGATTTCGGTCTGCTTTTTGGGAGTCATAAAAAATGCATAAAGGTGGAAAAGGAATGAAAGGGAGAAAAAGGAAGTTTAAACGAACATCCAGTATGTTATTAACAGCTGTCCTATTAATGAGTACCCTTTTGCCAAGCAGTTTGATTGGCAAAGCGCATGCCGATATGGCGGATCATGTTGTCATTTCACAGGTGTTTGGCGGGGGAGGTAACGCCGGGGCTTCATATAATAAGGACTTTATCGAATTATACAATCCAACTGATCGAGCAGTTGACCTAACGGGTTGGTCCGTTCAGTATGCTTCGGCAGCAGGAACATCCTGGCAGGTAACAGCTTTAAACGGAACGATTCAGTCCCATGGCTATTACTTGATTGCAGAAGCAGGCGGTGCTACTGGCGCTGATGTGCCTGCACCAGATGTTTCAGGCGCAATCAATATGTCTGGTACAAACGGAAAAGTGGCATTGCTCAATACTGCGACGGCAGTAGCGAATAGTGCAACGCCAGCGGGTGCCATCGATTTTGTTGGTTTTGGTTCCGCAGCCACTTATGAAGGATCCGGGGCAACAAAAGCCTTATCAAACTCAACTAGCGCACAGCGCAGACCATACGCAAATGTAGACCCAGCAACTGGTAAAGGAAATGCTTGGGATACAGACGATAACGCAGCAGACTTCTTCGTTGGTGCCATTACGGCTCCACGAAACACAGCAAGCCAAACGGAAGCACCAATGGTTCCAGTTACGAGCTTACAGCCAAAAGGAACGAATATTCAATTCCTTCAAAATGGCACAACTGGAAAAGTGACAGGTCAACCGGATGCAGTTGAACCTGGTTCAACAGTAAAAATATATGAAACGGCTGCTAAAGGAACGGCTCTTAACACAGCCACTGCGGCTGCGGACGGATCATTTGACATCCAGTTTGATAAATCCATTTCAACAGTTTATGTGGCTTCCACTCAAACAGGTTTATCCGAAAGTACGGCCATCCAAATCGATGTAGCAAAACCAAGTACATCGGTAAATCAAGATAAATTAAGCTATGTAGTAGCGAATGGCGTAGGTACATTGATTGGCGGTGCGGGTGCAGCAGGTGCAAATGCCCTCATCAATGTGTACCCAAATGATACAGCCGCTGCTGCTGAAAAATTAACGACTGAAACCGTTACAGCAGGTCCAGCAGGAGATTTTACAATTACAATCAACAACGCTCCTGATACCGTTTATGTAACGCAGGTAACAACTTCCGCAAAGGGAATGATGTTAGAAAGCGTTCCAGTTTCGGTTACAAAAGCTGATACAACGGTAGTATCAACCATTGCCGACGTCCGCGTATCGGATGATAAAGGAAAACCGGCAAACTTGAATCAATTTTTCACTATTGAAGGTGTGGCAACCGTTGATACCCAAATTCTTGGCACACAAAAACAAAACTTCTATGTCCAAGATGGAACAGCGGGAATCAACATTTTTAGTGGTTCATTAGATACAGGATATAAAGTTTTAAAAGGGGATAAACTCCGCATCACTGGGAAGGTCCTTTATTACAATGGGTTAACGGAATTTGAACCAACCTCGATTCAAAAATTGAGTGAAGGCAATCCCGTTCCAGAAGCTAAAAACCTAACCATCCTTGATTTAAACACCTATGCAACGGCAGAGCCGCTTGAAGGCAGTCTGGTAACTGTTACAGGGAAGGTTTCAGCTGTGGCAGTAACAGGCGCCAATTATAACGTTACATTTGTGGATGAAAACAATAAAGCCACTACCCTAAGGGTAATGGGTGCAACAGGAATTAAGCCGGATACAGACCTTGTTACTGGAAAAAGCTATACCGTAACAGGTGTAATCGGACAATATACAACGAATGCAACAGCAAACAACGGGTACCAAGTCTTCCCGCGTGATCCTAAAGATATCGCTTCTATTTTAGGGATTACACATACCCCGTTAAAAGAAGTATATAAAGGCACAGATGTGGAATTTGAAGCCAATGCCGACGGGGCAGAAGCTTTAACTGTTTACTACAGAGCAGCAGGTACGACAAACTACACGGCACTGCCAATGGTTAACGGCGGTGATGGTCGTTATACGGCCCAACTGAAAGCAGCCAGCGTTCCACAAAGCGGCTTCGAGTATTATATCGAAGCGACAGCAGGATCAAAAACACAAACAGCTGGAACAAGTGCAGCTCCTAATGCAGTAACTTTAGTGGAAGATACATTTGGACCAGCGATTACAGGTATGACACCACAGGATACAACAAAAATTGAAAGCCCAACACCTGAAATTTCGGCCTTGATTGACGACCCAAGTGGTGTGGACGAAACAACAGTACAAATGTGGCTCGATGGTACAGAACTTACCGCACCAGCGGCAACGATTAGCAAAACACAGGTGAAATATACGCCTGGAACCGACCTTTCATTGGGCATTCATACAGTGAAAGTTTCGGCAAAAGATTCGTTGGGTAACGGTACCGAGAAACAATGGACGTTTGAAGTAGTCCCACGTTTTACAGGTGGAAATCACTACCGTGGGACCACTCATAACCATACCAATATTTCACATGATGCTACTGGTACACCTGAGGATGCCTTAAAAGCAGGCCAAGCCCATCATTACGATTGGTTTGCGTTCTCAGATCACTCTCATGATATTGACCCTGAAAAATTAGGAACAGATACAGTTGATCGAAAAACCGCTGATGGTGCTTCTGTGCCGGAACGTTCAGGCGGAGCAAATTGGCAGTTAACCAAAGACCTAGCTTCACAATATACCAATAAAGACTATGTAGTTTTCCCGGCATTTGAAATGACCTCGACTACATGGGGACATTCCAATATCTTCGGTTCTGATAATTTTATCGACCGTAATATTAACGGCAAGCAATACCAAGATTTAAGCCAGTATTATGCATGGGTAATGACATACGATGATATCGTTGGTCAATTTAACCACCCAGACATGTCGGCGAACGCTTTTAACAACTTTAAACCATACAATAAAGATGTCGATAAATTATTTACGATGTTAGAAGTAGGGAATGGTTCTGGGCACTATGGGTATGCCAATGCCGAAGGGAAATTTTTCTCTGCATTAGACCTAGGCTGGCATGTTGCACCTACGTATGGTGAAGACAACCATGACGGAACTTGGGGACAAACAAATGCCCGTACCGTCATCGTAGCGGACGACTTATCGCAAGCCTCGCTTCTTCACGCGATGCGTAATATGCGCGTGTACATGGAAGAAGATCCAAACTTTACGTTAGATGTACTAGCAAATGGCTACTATATGGGTTCAACAGTCGATAGCAAATCTCTTAAATTTAACATTAAGGGCAGTGACGCTGTAGCAGAAGCTCATAATGACAGCGACTATAGCTATCTTTCAACAAGCTATAAATCCGATGATAGAATCCAAAAAGTAGAATTGATCTCAAACGGTGGGAAAGTAGTCGATTCCATTTCCCCAATGACGAAAGATTTCGAATGGACACCATCTTATACCGTAGCTGGCGGTCAACAATGGTTTGTTGTGAAGGTTACGCAAATGGATGGAGAACAAATTTATTCTTCACCAATTTGGTCAAAAGAAGAAGCCGTTGACGTAAAAGTAACAGGCATTGATATTGACGGCGGCGTGATCATTGGCGGCAACCCAGCCACATTAACAGCAACGGTTGCAAACAATGGGACAGAAGTGGTCAAAAATCTAAAAGTTGATTTCTATTATGATGAAGTAAAAGATGCAAACTTAATTGGGACAAACACTATTTCGTCTATTTTACCGAAGGGCTCTGCGCCAGCACAAGCGACATGGGCAAACCCAGCCATTGGCGATCACAAAATTATCGCAGTGGTGACGTCCTTAGATGGTTTAGATGTTGGGAATGTGAACTTCACACTTCCAGTAAAAATTAAAGAGCCGCTGGGCATTAAAGTAGTAATCGATGCCAACCACGGCAACGAAAATACAAGTGGAGACAGTGGAAGCTATAAAGATAACCTAAAGGCGTTCACACTTCTTTTACAAAAAGAAGGCTACACCGTTGCGGAAAATAAAGCCGCATTGACAGACGAAGTGTTAAGCAATGTGAAGGTATTAATCCTTACCCATGCAAGAACAGCTCTAACAACAGATGAAAATGCAGCTGTTGCCAAGTTTGTGAAAAATGGCGGTTCCTTATTAATGGCGGGTAAGAGCAATAACAGCACAGACCCAACCATAAATAATGCCTTATTAACCGATATCGGTTCAGCCATCCGCATGGGGAACGATGGGGTATTTGATGATAGTAAGAGCGGTAACTTCTGGGGTGATCCAGCAGTCAGCCCGTTTGCAGTCAGAGTACATCCCGGATTAGTCTCCAACTATGTGACAGACCGCGTTTCATTTGTCGACTATTACAGTGGTACTTCCTTGGCCGGAGCCGACAATCAGCCGTTAACACAAGCTGGTAAGGTGACGATCCTGGCAAAGGGAAATGAAACGACTTACCAAGGGAAAATCCTGGGTGGATACACGTATGATGCGGTCTCCGATGCAACAGGCGGATCAGCGATTCCATTAATCGCATCAGAGGAAATTGGCGATAATGGCCGGATCATTGTATCTGGTATGAACTTCTTTAATGACAAACAAATGGATGAGTCCTTTGAACCAAAAGGCAACGACGAGTTATCACTAAATGCGGTCAACTGGTTAGCCCATCGTGAAACGAAGGTAACCAATATCGCTGATGCCCGTAAACTTGCAGAAAATACGGATGTGGTCGTAGAAGGTACGATTACAACTGGATCTGGGGTATTCTTTGATGCCTTCAACGTGCAGGATGAAACGGGTGGGATTATGGCCTACCTAGAAATTCCAGATGGGGCCTTAAAACCAGGCGATAAAGTCCGCGTCTATGGTCATATTAAGAAATTTGATAATAATATAGAGCTAGAGTTTACAAGTTTCGAAAAAGATATCATCAAAATTGGCAAAGGTACTCCTTTAGAGGCGACTCAGGTTTCGACTGGGGAAGCAACATCTGCTGCTAACCAAGGTTTACTTGTGAAAGTAAAAGGAACAGTGGTTTCTAAATTTGATGAGAACTCGTATGTCATCAACGATGGATCTGGCGATGTCTTAGTGTTTACAGATGGTTACATTGTGAACCAAAGTAATGTACCAGTCCCAGTCCTCAATGTGGGTGACACGTTAGAAGCAGTTGGTTTATCTGGTGCGTTTGCACAGGGTACACGAATTCGTGTCAGAGATTCTAGAGAATTAGTCGGCACGAAAGCGGAGGCTGTTGCTGTACCTGGAGAAGGTAAAGTAATGATTGGCGACAAGGCTGCAGCGGACCTAATCTTCAGCCTATATAGTCCATCTACTAATCTATGGTACGATTTCACAACTGATGCAAATGGTGTGTTTACACACAATTTGCCAGATGGCGATTACAGAGTTGAAGGTATTTGGGCGGATCCAACATGGTATCCACTTGGTAAAACTTTCACAATTAAAGACGGCTTAGTAAATGGCACGGACGAATTCGTGATCGATGCGTTGGATTATAAAACACCAGATCAAGGCAATTGGAACGTATCTGGGACATTAGTCAAGGGTGCTGAGCTCTTAACAAATATTCCATTCAGTATCCATTCAACCGATGGAAACTGGTATGATGCGAAGTCCGATAAAGCTGGGAAATTCGCCTTCAATTTACCGGATGGCAGCTACCAAGTCGATGGAATTTGGGTGGATTCAGAAAGCAAGTGGTATGAATTAAAACAAGCGTTCACGGTAAAAGACGGTAAGCTTGACGGTGCAACTGATTTACAAATTGATGTAAAACCAGCACAAGCGAACGATAATGTGACCGGAACACTTAAAAAAGGTACACAAGTCTTTAGTAATCTTATTTTCAGTGTTCATACAACAACTGGTGAAGAAAAGTGGTATGATGCGAAAACAGATGAAAATGGTAACTTTAGCTTGAACCTTCCGGATGGTACGTATAAGGTAGAAGGCATCTGGTCAGCGTCTGAAGGAAAATGGTATGTCTTAGGCAAAGAATTTACTGTTTCTGGCGGCACTGTGCTTAACATTGATGTCCTTACCGATGGACCGGCGAAAGGAAATGTGACCGGAACATTAACAAAAGGGACAACACCACTGTCCAATGTGATCTTTAGTCTTCACACCACAACGGGTGAGGAAAAATGGTACGATGTCGTAACCGACGAAAATGGCAAGTTTGATCTCAAGCTGCCAGACGGAGCGTACAAACTAGAGGGTATTTGGCTTGGTAATGAAGGTAAGTGGTACAATTTACCGAAGGAATTTACAGTGGAAGGCAGCTATCAATTAGACATTGATGTGCTGGCTGTAGAGTAATTAAGAACGGGCAGGAATCAATGATTCCTGCCCGTTTTTTTAGTTATATAAGAATTTATAAGTTTTGATTTTGAGAATTGTCCAGCTCCAGCGCCCAGCGGCTAGTGTACTTCGCTCTTTTCCCTACGATAAGTCAACATCGGATCGCTAACGCTCTCCGTGTTTCCTTTATCGCGTTTAACGGGCAGTAGATTCTCAACTGCCCGTAAGAACCCGATCGGTTCAACTAACAATCAGCGAGAAGAACGTTCGCTGATTGAAGTTTCACCTTATCTCAGTCAAATCGCTCCAGTCCATACGCCGCTAAACGGGCGCTTCCGCTTTTCTTACTATTTTAATTCTAATTGAGTTTTCAACTCCGTTTGAATTCTGTGCTTTTCCTCATCAGAAACGACTCCATAGTAAATACCACCGATTTTCGTTCCTGTTTCTTTAATTTCCATTTGTTCAATATTACTTCCAGCAGATTTATAATTCTTTTGAATGTCGACCATTTGATCGAAGGTAATGTTGGTTTTGACGTTTTTGCCAAGAGCGGTAAAAATGTTTGAGTAATTGGTCAAGCTTGAGACGCTTGTGCCCTCTTTAATAACGCCTTGAATGATTTGACGTTGTCTTGTTTGACGGCCGAAGTCGCCTCGCGGGTCTTCATATCTCATTCTTGTAAAGGCTAAAGCTTCAGGACCGTTTAAGGTTAATGGCCCTTTTGCAAAATGAATATTATCCTGGGTGAAATCTAAATCGTTTTGGACAGTAATTCCGCCGACAGCATCGACGATATCTTTAAAACCTTCCATGTTTACTTTCATATAATAGTCAATCGGGATATCAAGGAAGTTTTCAATTGTATTCATGGACATAGGAACACCGCCAAAAGCATAGGCGTGATTAATTTTATCAACTGTCCCTTTTCCGACGATTTCAGTACGAGTGTCACGCGGAATGCTGAGCATTTTTACTGAATTGTTTTTGGGATTAACCGCAAGCACAATGATTGTGTCAGAGCGGCCTACGTCACCAGTCCGTTCATCAACACCGAGCATTAAGACTGAAAAAGGATCTTTTTCATGCAACGCTACAGGTTCCTCGCGTTTAACCGATTGCTGACGCTCAATTGGCTGATGCATCGTTGCCACCGCCTCTTTTAACGAGCTATATATATTAAAAGCGTATATTCCTCCTCCAATGACAAGGACAAGAAGAATGATACCCGTTACCTTCAACCATGTTCTCTTTTTTTTAGTTTGAGACCTCATTCAATAACACCTCCAAAAATTGACAAATATAGTACACTTAGTAAATAGAATATCAAAAATATAGGAAAATAGATATAAAATTCATTTGGAAATTTTCTGTTTAAAAAAGGAAATTATGTTTAGGTGATGAAAATTGTTGAAAGCAGAGTGGGATCAAATGTGGGAGACAATTACCCATATAAGGTTCTAAGTTAGAATAAGAAGAAATGTTATCAATTCAGGTAAGTTTTGTCAGTTTCGTGCATGGGCTGTTACCAAGGTACGCTTAGTAAAATTTGCAATATACTGTGGTGTACCTCGATCATGGAAATATACTTCCTTTCATAACATTTCAAAAAAATAAAAACCTTCGACAAAATTCATAAGGTTTCCACAAATTTCAACTGGGTATATATTTACAATAGAAAGATGTTCTAGTAAAATATGTAACTAATATATATGTGGGAGGAGGAATTTGGAAATTGAATCGTGAAGTGAAGGAAAGCTCAAATATTGCCGACTTTTCACAGATTGTGAAGAAGGCATACGATAAGGGCGAAAATGAAAGCGAAATAACCCTTGAAAAATTGCTCGAAGATATAAAAGCCGATTTAAAACAACTAGTATTCTGCTAACAATAGATAATATAGATATAGAAGGCTTCCTGGGACCACTCAGTGAAGCCTTTTTTTATTGGCAAGTTTGTTTTCTAAAAATCTCTCATGTAATGAAAAAGCATTTCATAGATCCTTGATAGAATGTTGCTTAAATAAAAAAAGCGAATCACTTAGATTCGCTTTCACTGATAAAGTATTGCAGCAGGTAGTTACTCCACACTTGGTTCCCTTTGTCACTAGGAGCACTCTGGTCTGGCAACAGGTAATCATTCAACACTACCGAATTGGAATCAGGCCATGCTGTCCAGTGATCGAGATAAGGCAGCTGGTGCTTTTCCGCATATTGCTTCAGCTCTATCACCTGACTTGGATAAATTTTTGCTTTGTAAAGCGGGTAGGAGGGTTGAAGGATAATGGTCGTTTCGGGCTGACTAGCTTTAATATCCTCGATGATGCTGGTTAGTTGTGTTAATGTATCCTTCATTACCACCTTCCCGTTATTCAGCAAAATAAAAGGTTCTAAAACAATTAAATCAGCTTTGGATGCGGCAATTTCTTCTTGGTTATGATTAGCTAAAAATTGCTTTGATGTGGAATCATAGGTGTTAATGTCAACTTGAATGTGGTCCTGTCCAAACGTTTCCACAAGCTTCTGTTTAACGAGTGGGTATGTACCAGCTGTCTCAGAGCCAATGGCAGGCGAACCGGCAAATAGGATCTTAAAGGCCCGCTTCTCATCTAGCGTTTGCTTAAATGATGCAATAGCGGTTTCTGGCCAATTGCGAGTTAGCTTTAGTAATTCCTTTTCATTAGCTTCTCCATCAGCGTTCTGTTGATTAATCTGGGCTGTAGATGCTTGGTTAGTGGGTGTATGTTTAGCTGAGGCTGCCAATTGCTGGTTCCAATGGGATTTGCCAAAAATAAGTACCATCACGAAGGCAACGCCTAATAACGCTGTTATAAACTTTTCCATATAATTATAACCCCCATAATATAGTGCGTATCTATTATAACAGAGGGAGTAAGAAAATTTTCCCTTTTTCAATTATTTTCTCCATATATCTAGGTACATAGTTATAGAGCATTAGTTGGAAATTAATTGTAAATGGCAATTTGTCTTCAAATTTTTGTAAAAAAGGTGTTTAATAGATTAAGTGAGTGTTATTACAACAAATTAACATAATAAGTGACAAAATGTGATATAATAAACAATATTTTGGAAATAGAAAGTGGCGGAACACAGCATAGTTATTTACTTTATTATTAGTGGTGTAAATCGCCCTTGGTTTTGCATGTATTCATTTATTAGGAGGACACAATGGAAGAGACAATTAGTTTAAAAGAGTTGTTAGAAACCTTAAAAAAACGATTGCTGTTAATTATATCAATCACGTTAATTGCCGCAATAGTAAGTGGTGTCGTTAGTTACTTTTTCTTGACCCCGATTTACCAGGCTTCTACACAAATTCTCGTGAATCAAACGAAAAATGATCAAACCGTATACAGCCCAAGCGAAGTACAAACAAACCTACAATTAATTAATACCTACAATGTCATCATTACAAGTCCAGCCATTTTAGATATCGTCTCGAAAGAACTTGATTTAAACATGACAGCGGCGCAATTAAAAGGCAAGATTACAGTGGGAAGCGAAAAAGATTCTCAAGTGGTGAATTTGTCTGTTCAAGATCCGGATGCGAAGGCAGCGGCACAAATTGCTAACAAAACGGCAGAAGTGTTTCAAAAGGAAATCCCTAACATTATGAAAGTGGATAACGTCAGTATCCTGGCAAAAGCAGATGTAACGGAAAATCCTGCACCGATTAAACCAAGACCATTATTAAATGTAGCCATCGCAATTGTTGTTGGCTTAATGGCTGGGATCGGAATAGCGTTTTTACTTGAATACTTCAATAATACAGTCAAAAATGAACAAGATGTGGAGAAAATCCTTGGTCTTCCAATCCTAGGTGTCATCGCGGAAATTGATGATCAGAGAATGGAAGAGATGCAATCACGGAGAGCGGCAAGAAGAAATTCGACGGTAAGAGGTGAGTCCATTGGCTCTTAGAAAGAAAAGGAAAACAATTAGTAAGGACTCAAGTAGAAAATTGGTGACCGCCATTGATCCGAAGTCACCGATTTCAGAACAATACCGAACCATTCGAACGAATATTCAATTTTCCTCTGTTGATCAAGAAATGAGGGTCATCATGGTGACTTCTTCAGGACCTGCAGAAGGAAAGTCAACGACAGTGGCCAATCTTGCTGTTGCATTCGCGCAACTTGGAAAAAAAGTATTACTTGTCGATGCTGACCTTCGGAAGCCGACAGTTCATCATACGTTTGGTGAGAACAACCTGTTTGGTTTTACAACTGTCTTAACAAAGCAAAGGGAGCTCGCAAAAACAGTTATTCAAACCGATGAAGACGATTTATATATTTTAACAAGCGGACCGATTCCGCCCAATCCAGCGGAATTGTTGAGTTCAAAATCAATGGAACTGTTTATTGAAGAAGCGAAACAACAATTCGATTATGTGTTATTTGATACTCCGCCATTATTAGCTGTAGCGGATCCACAAATCCTCGCTAATCAATGTGATGGCTCGATTCTGGTGGTATATAGTGAAAAAACGGAATTGGAACAAGCAAAAAAAGCAAAAGAATTACTCGAAAATGTCCAAAGTAAATTGCTTGGGGTGGTTTTAAACCATAAAGAAGTTAAAAAAAGTGATTATTATTACTATTACGGAGCAAAATAAAGAAATTTCGACAAATTCCACCCTTTACCGATGTTTTTGCCAGTGTTAGTATTAAAATTGTCATAAAGAATTAACAAATATCGGAAAAGGGTGTGCCTTATGGTCGATTTACATTGTCACATATTGCCTGCTGTTGATGATGGGGCAAAGGATTTGTCAGAAAGCATCAAGATGGCAAAGAAGGCTGTCGAACAAGGGATTCACACAATTGTGGCAACACCGCATCACTTGAACAATCACTATGAAAATCCGAAAGAAAGCATTATCGATAGAGTCATAGAATTAAATAAAGCGTTACTAGAGGAAAAGATTGATGTAAGTATATTGCCAGGCCAGGAAGTACGGATCTACGGAGAATTGATAGAAGATTATGAACGGGGCGAAATTTTGCCAGTTGATCAAACAGAATATCTATTAGTAGAGTTCCCGTCAAGTCATGTACCTCGATATACAGAAAAGCTGTTTTATGATCTGCAGATAAATGGTCTTATTCCAGTCATTGTGCATCCCGAACGAAATCAAGAAATCATCGAACATCCAGATATCCTATATCGCCTCGTGAAAAAAGGTGCACTCACACAAATAACTGCATCCAGCGTTTGTGGTGATTTTGGAAAGAAGATTAAGAGTTTTTCCCTACAATTACTTGATGCCAACTTAACACACTTCATTGCCTCCGATGCTCACAATACAGGAAACCGACCATTTAAGATGAGAGAAGCATTTGATTTCATTCATTCAAAGTATGGAAATGAACTGGTGCACTTATTGATGGAGAATGCCGAGCATGTTGTAACAGGTCATCATGTGTATAAAGAAGTACCGGAACGAATTAAAAAGAAAAAGTTCTTTAACATCTTTTAGCCGACTATGCCGATAAGATTAAACAGACAACTCACATACATCATAAACTGACTTTTTTGCCTGAACATTGATGCATCTCTGTCCGTTATCCAGTGATACCAACAGTGTATGAGGAGGGGAGAGAAGGACTCCCTTCTTAATAGCAAAATACTAGTATGGAAGGTGATAGACGATGATTATAAAAAACGTAAATAAATAGCTAATGAAAGAATAAGTGTGAAACCCACTTGCGATTTCATTAGGTATTTATTTTTTTGCCCTGATGTTTTAGTAGATATAAGTGTTAAGAAGTAAACAAAGTAAAAATATAGAGAAAAGGGGGAATATAGAGGTGACATATGGAAAAAGATTGACCGTACTTGCGCTACTCGATTCGATCATTGTGTTAACGGCAGTGTACATAAGCTACTTTACACTGAACCCGGAGCTGCATATCTTTAAAATTCCGATGCTGCTTGTTACGGCGCTAACCTTATTAATTAGCCATCATGTATTTGCTTCTATTTATAAACTTTATAATAAGGCGTGGGAATATGCGAGTGTCGGTGAGTTATTTGCGATTGTCAAAGCAGTGACCTTCACGATTTTGGTAGCGGCTCTGGTTCAGAAGATTATTTATCATAACATGTATGTCAGGGCCTTAATGATTACCTGGATGCTTCATGTGTTATTCATTGGCGGTTCACGCTTTTCGTGGAGAGTGTTCCGAGATAACTATATAAGTAGACAGAAGGACTTTAAAAGAACACTAATTATTGGCGCTGGTTCTGGCGGCACGATGGTGGCTCGGCAATTGCTTAATAATCATGAGATTGATTTACGACCTATTGCCTTTATTGATGATGATCCGAAAAAATATAAGTTGGAGATTCTAGGAATCAGGGTTGCGGGAGATTCTAGTCATATTAAGGAAACAGTGGAAAAATACAAAATTGATAACATTGTCATTGCGATTCCGTCTTTAGGTCAAAAAGAATTGAATCGGATCTTTGAAGAATGTGCGAAAACAAAGGCAAAAACACAGATTATCCCGAAGCTTGAGGATTTAATGACAGGGAAAATCACGGTGAATCAATTCCGTGATGTTCAGGTGGAGGATTTATTGGGTAGAGAGCCAGTTGAGTTGGACATTGCTGGTATCTCAGAGAAGGTATCTGGAAAAACAGTTATGGTAACAGGCGCTGGTGGCTCGATTGGGTCGGAAATCTGCCGGCAGATTTGTAAGTTTAACCCTAGTAAAATAGTCCTTTTAGGACATGGTGAGAATAGTATTTATTTGATTGATATGGAGCTGCGGAGAAAATATCAAACTAAAATTGAGATTGTTCCGGTTATTGGTGATATTCAGGATCGGGCAAGGATTTTTGAAGTGATGGAAGAGCATCGGCCGTTTGTGGTGTATCATGCGGCAGCACATAAGCATGTACCGTTGATGGAATATAACCCACGAGAAGCTGTGAAGAACAATATATTTGGAACGAAGAATGTGGCAGAAGCGGCTGACACCTTCGGTGTGCATACTTTTGTAATGATTTCTTCTGATAAAGCGGTAAATCCACCGAATGTGATGGGTGCGACGAAACGGTTTGCGGAGATGATTGTTCAGAGTTTGGCAGCTAATAGTAAGACAAAGTTTGTGGCTGTTCGGTTTGGTAATGTGCTTGGAAGTCGTGGTAGTGTTATTCCATTGTTTAAGAAGCAAATTCATGCAGGTGGGCCGGTTACGGTTACACATCCTGATATGACTCGTTACTTTATGACTATTCCGGAAGCATCACGGCTTGTTATTCAGGCTGGGTCGCTAGCTCGTGGTGGGGAAGTATTTGTTTTAGATATGGGTGAGCCTGTTAAGATCGTGGATTTGGCGAAGAACCTTATTAAACTATCAGGATATACAATTGAAGAGATTGGGATACAGTTCTCAGGACTTCGTCCTGGGGAGAAGATGTATGAGGAACTTTTGAATGAGAATGAGGTTCATCCTGAGCAGGTTTATCCGAAGATTCATATTGGGAAGGCGAAGGTTATACAGGCTAGTGCTTTGGGTGAGTTAATTGAAACTTTGTTAACGATGTCTGAGGCAGAGATGCATGATACGCTGATCGCAGTAGCTAATAATAAATTTGACCGTTCTGCGGTTTTAGCTAAGGTGAACTAGGATGCCTGAATAAACGATTCAAACCTTGCGGTTTGATTTTGAATGTAAAAAGGTGGAATATGCATGAAAAAAGTACGTAAAGCAATTATACCTGCTGCTGGGCTAGGAACACGGTTTTTGCCGGCTACAAAGGCTATGCCAAAGGAAATGCTGCCGATTGTTGATAAGCCAACGATTCAATATATTGTTGAAGAAGCAGTGGCTTCAGGAATTGAAGATATTATTATAGTCACTGGTAAAGGGAAACGGGCAATTGAAGATCATTTTGACTTCGCCTATGAGCTTGAGCAAAACCTGATCGAAAAAGGTAAGTTAGATATTTTAGAAAAGGTTCGTTATGCTACAAATTTAGCTGATATACATTATATACGGCAGAAAGAGCCAAAAGGTTTAGGGCATGCGGTATGGTGTGCAAGAAATTTTATTGGGGACGAGCCGTTTGCTGTTCTTTTGGGTGATGATATTGTCCAAAGTGAGACACCATGTTTAAAACAACTTATTAATGTATATGAAGAAACGCATTCATCGGTGATTGGAGTACAAACTGTCCCATTTGAAGAAACGCATCGGTATGGGATTGTTGATCCTTCGGTTCAGGATGGTAGAAGATATCAAGTTAATAATTTCATTGAGAAACCGAAGTCAGGAACAGCTCCTTCTAATCTGGCAATTATGGGGCGGTATATTCTTACTCCAGAGATTTTTACGTTTTTGGAACACCAACAAACTGGCACTGGTGGTGAAATACAACTGACAGATGCGATTCAGCAGTTGAATCAGATCCAGAGGGTGTTTGCTTATGATTTTGAGGGTAAGCGGTATGATGTTGGAGAGAAGATTGGGTTTGTGAAGACTACGATTGAGTTTGCTTTGCAGAATCAAGAGTTGAGATCTGAGTTACTTACTTATCTTGAAGAGATTATGGATGAAATAAAAGTGAAATAGAGAATTGACTTATTTAAGCCCTTGTTCGAATTTTTATTTTTATGGGCAAGGGTTTATCATTATTTTGGAGGGTTAGTAGTCAGTTGGATAAGATTTTGTATTTCAATTAAGTACTAGCCAACTTAAGAATTATGAATAGTAATTTAAATAACGGAAGGAAGTCTTAGACAATGGCAGATCGGATTTTTCTCTCCTCACCACATATGAGTGATGAAGGTTATGAAAGGCAATACGTAAAGGAAGCTTTTGATACAAATTGGATTGCACCTCTAGGAGAAAATGTGAATCAATTTGAGATAGAACTAGCTACTAAGGTAGGCTCCAAATCTGCTGCGGCACTTTCTTCTGGAACAGCTGCCATTCATTTGGCACTTAAAGCAGCAGGAGTAGGGGAGGGGGATATAGTTTTTTGTCCAACACTTACTTTCTCTGCAACAGCAAATCCAATCATCTATCAAAATGCTATTCCTGTTTTTATTGATAGTGATTATGAGACATGGAATATTAGCCCTAAAGCTTTGGAAGAGGCGTTCGAAAAGTATCCTGAAGTGAAGGCTGTATTAGTTGTTCATCTTTACGGTTTGTCGGCTGATATGGATAGAATAGTAGACCTTTGTAAAAGATACAATGTTGCATTAATAGAAGATGCTGCAGAAAGTTTAGGTACTTATTATAAAGGCAAACATACAGGTACTTTTGGCGATTATGGTATTTTCTCCTTTAACGGTAATAAAATAATTACTACATCAGGTGGTGGAATGCTTATTTCAGATGATGAAGAGAGAATTGCAAAAGTAAGGTTTTGGGCTACTCAATCTCGGGATGCAGCGAGACATTATCAACATAGCGAATTAGGATTTAATTACCGTATGAGTAATGTAGTTGCTGGGATTGGTAGAGGCCAACTAAAGGTATTAGATCAAAGAGTTGAAAAGAAGAAATATATTTTTGACCTTTATAAGCGTGAGCTTGGAGGGCTTGAAGGTGTTGAGTTCATGCCAAGCAATGAATGGAATGAACCAAATTATTGGTTAAGTTCTATGATATTAAATGGTAATGTTAGACCAATTGATATTATGCAAGCTCTTGAGAAGGAAAATATTGAATCTAGGCCAATCTGGAAACCAATGCATATGCAGCCGTTCTTTGAAAAGTATGATTTTGTTGGAACTGGTGTATCAGAGAAGTTGTTTGAGAATGGTGTATGCTTACCTTCTGATACAAAGATGACGGATGAGGATTTGGTGAGAGTTGTGGAAACTATTAAGGGGTTGTGGTTGAAGTAATGAAAGATTCCAAAGGTGATATTTATAAAAGGTTTATAAAAAGACCGATGGATTTCATACTTTCTTTGATTGCTATTATCGTTCTTAGTCCAGTATTTTTGTTAGTTGGTATTCTTGTAAGAACAAAACTGGGTAGTCCTGTTTTATTTAAACAGCAAAGACCGGGGTTAAATGAAGAATTATTTATAATGTATAAATTCAGAACGATGACAGATGAAAAGGATAAGAATGGGGAATTGCTTCCTGATAGTATAAGATTGACGAAGTTTGGTAGATTTTTACGGGCTACGTCACTCGATGAATTGCCAGAACTCTTGAATATCTTAAAAGGGGATATGTCCATAATTGGGCCAAGGCCTTTATTAATTCAGTATTTGCCACTTTACAATGACCATCAAAGAAGACGTCATGAGGTTAGACCTGGGTTATCTGGTTTGGCACAGGTAAGTGGAAGGAATGCAATCAGTTGGGAAGATAAATTTATTCTTGATGTGATTTATGTAGATAAGGTAAGTTTCATTGAGGATTGGAAGATTATTTTAATGACCATTAAAAAGGTGTTCATTAGAGAAGGAATTAACTCAGAAACCGCAGCAACAATGGAGCATTTTAAGGGAACCGAAAAGGATGGTATAGAAATATGAAGGACAAACTTCTAATAATAGGTGCTAGTGGTCATGGGAAAGTTATTGCAGACCTTGCATTAAAAATGAATAGATGGCAGAGCGTTTCATTCCTTGATGATAACGAAAGCATTAAATCTTCAATGGGGATTGATGTAATAGGAACCTCCAACGATATACTTTCGTTCATTGATGATTTCGATATAATTGTTGGGATTGGTAATAATACGACAAGAAAAGAAATTCAAAATATCTTGGAAACAATGGGTGCTAGTATACCTACTTTTATTCACCCAAATGCAATTATTGGAGCACAGGTAGAGATTGGGATTGGAACAGTTGTCATGGCAGGAGCAATTATTAATTGCTGCACTAAAATAGGGAAAGGTTGCATTATTAATACTGGCTCTACGATAGACCACGATAATTGTATTGGAAATTTTGTTCATATATCGCCTGGTGTACACTTGGCGGGTACAGTTAAAATTGGAAAAGAATCATGGATGGGCATAGGCAGTGTAGTCAGTAACAACGTCAACATAACTAGTGGTTGCAAAGTAGGGGCAGGGGCTGTTGTGGTTAAAGATATAACTGAGACCGGAATCTATGTTGGGACCCCTGCGAGGAGGATTTAAAGTATGAAGATCCTTGTTTTAGCCAATTTTGGTATGGGTTTATATAATTTTAGAAAAGAATTATTGGAGAAACTAATTAGCCAAAATTATGAGGTTTATATTTCTCTACCAAATGATGAATATGTACCGAAATTAAAAAAATTGGGATGTAAATTTGTAGAAACCCAATTGGAAAGACGTGGGACAAATCCATTTAAAGATATAAAACTCCTGTTGAATTATTTAAAAATGTTAAAACGAATAAAACCAGACATGGTTTTAACATATACCATTAAACCAAATATCTATGGCGGCTTAGCGTGTTCGTTAACCAAAACACCATATATTACAAATATAACAGGACTAGGCACCTCTGTTGAAAAAAAGGGATTAATTCAAAAAATTACACTAATGCTTTATAGGTTTGGATTAAAAAAATCATCGTGTATATTTTTTCAAAATGAATCTAATCAGAAGTTTTTTATAGATAACGGAATCGTAAGGAGCAAAACAAGGTTAATTCCGGGATCTGGGGTAAATTTAAAACAACATAAATTTGAAGAGTATCCCGTAAACGATGAAATTGTAAGGTTTCTCTTTATTGGACGTATTATGAAAGCAAAGGGAATTGATGAATTGCTAGAAGCGGCCCAAATTGTAAAAGGAAGAAATTCAAAAATACAATTTGATTTGATTGGTGGCATTGAAGAAGACTATATTCAAGAATTAGATGAATTAGAAAAACAAGATATTATTAAATACCATGGACAACAGGAAGACGTGCATTCGTTTATAAAAAACTCTCATGCAACAATCCTTCCGTCGTATCATGAAGGTTTAGCTAATGTCCTATTGGAATCTGCATCTTCCGGACGTCCAGTATTGGCTTCAAAGGTGCCAGGGTGTATCGAAACTCTTGATGAAGGATTGACTGGTTATGGTTTTGAGGTTAAAAGTGTTGAAAATCTGGTTAAAGCAATTTTGACATTTACTAACCTACCATTAGAACAAAAAAGAGCAATGGGGATTGCTGGGCGAAAAAAAATGGAAAATGAATTTGATAGAAATTTAGTTATTAATGCTTACTTACAAGAAATAAAAATGACAATGCATAAGGAGAATAAAAATGAATCTATACGAGAAGTTAGTTAACAAAGAAGAGAAAATATCATTAGTGGGACTAGGTTACGTAGGGATGCCTATTGCAGTTGCCTTCGCTAAAAAGGTTGATGTAGTTGGTTTTGATGTAAATAAACATAAAATTGAACTTTATAAAAATGGTATAGATCCTACAAAAGAAGTGGGAAATGAGGTAATTAAAAATACAACAGTTGATTTTACTTCAGATGAATCAAGCCTAAGAGAAGCAAAATTTCATATAGTAGCTGTTCCAACACCTGTTAAAGATGACCATACACCTGATTTAACACCAGTTGAATCTGCAAGCCGCACTTTAGGTAGGAATTTAACAAAAGGTTCGATCGTGGTTTTTGAATCTACTGTTTATCCAGGTGTAACTGAAGATATCTGTGTCCCAATTTTAGAAAAAGAATCTGGACTAAAGTGTGGAGTCGATTTTAAAGTTGGTTATTCACCGGAAAGAATTAATCCTGGTGATAAAGTTCATAGATTAGAAACAATTATAAAAGTTGTATCTGGCCAAGATGAAGAAACCTTAGATACTGTTGCAAAAGTATATGAATTAGTTGTTGAAGCTGGTGTGCATAAAGCAGCAAGTATCAAAGTAGCTGAAGCTGCTAAGGTCATAGAGAATTCTCAACGTGATATAAATATTGCTTTTATGAATGAGCTTTCCATTATATTTAATAAAATGGGTATTGATACAAAAGCAGTACTTGAAGCGGCTGGAACAAAATGGAACTTCCTTAATTTCTCCCCAGGTCTAGTTGGTGGTCACTGTATAGGAGTTGACCCATATTACCTAACGTACAAAGCCGAACAAATGGGTTACCATTCCCAAATCATTCTTTCAGGTAGAAAAATTAATGATGACATGGGCAAATATATTGCTGAAAGTATAGTAAAGAAAATGATTAAGGCAAATAAACAAATAAATGGTGCCAAAGTAGTTATTTTTGGAGTTACTTTTAAGGAAAACTGTCCTGATGTTCGAAATACAAAAGTAGTTGATGTAATCAGAGAATTAGAAGAGTACGGAGTAGACGTCAAAGTTGTAGATCCTCAAGCAGATAAAGAAGATCTATGGCGTGAATATAGAATAAATCTTTGCGAAGTAGAAGATATAAAAGATTTGGACGCAGTAATCTTTGCAGTTCCACACGAGGAATTTAAAGCAATTCAGTTGGAAGATTTAAAAGGGATGTTTGGAACCACTGGCTATGTTAATTTAGAAGTTATGAACGAAGTAGCTGCCACATCTGAGTTTGATATAAATATTAATAGAAAAGATTGTATACTAATAGATCTTAAAGGTATGTTTAATAGAAAAGAAGCAGAAGATACTGGATTTGTTTATTGGAGGTTATAAAAATGGGATATGAAAATATTAGGTTTCCAGAGGGAAGTAAATTCTTAGTTACTGGCTCAGCGGGTTTTATTGGTTCTAATTTAGTAGAAGCAATACTTAAATTAGGTTATAAAGTCAGAGGACTTGATGATTTTTCAACTGGTAAAAAAGAAAACGTTGAAATGTTTTTAGATAATCCTAACTATGAATTCATTGAGGGGGATATTCGAAACCTTGATACATGTATGAAAGCATGTGAAGGAATCGATTTTGTTTTAAATCAAGCTGCATGGGGAAGCGTTCCAAGAAGTATTGAGATGCCTTTGTTTTATGAAGAGGTAAACATAAAAGGTACCTTAAATATGATGGAAGCAGCAAGGCAATCTGGTGTAAAGAAATTTGTCTATGCTTCAAGTTCGTCAGTGTATGGCGACGAGCCAAATCTTCCGAAAAAAGAAGGAAGAGAGGGTAACGTATTATCGCCTTATGCACTTACCAAAAAAGTAGACGAAGAATATGGTAAGCTCTATACAAAAATGTACGGCCTTGATACTTATGGTATGCGTTATTTTAATGTGTTTGGTAGAAGGCAAGATCCAAACGGTGCATATGCAGCAGTTATTCCGAAATTTATTAAACAGTTGTTAAATAATGAAGCACCAACTATTAATGGTGATGGAAAGCAGAGTCGTGACTTTACTTACATTGAAAATGTAATTGAAGCAAATCTAAAAGCCTGTAATGCTTCTCATGAAGCAGCAGGGCAAGCATATAATATAGCCTATGGTGGGAGAGAGTTCTTACTTGATATTTATGTCCATTTAATGAAAAGTTTGGGGAAAGACATTAAACCAATATTTGGTCCAGAGCGTAAAGGAGATATAAAGCATAGTAATGCAGATATTAGTAAAGCGAAAGAAATGTTAGGTTATGATCCCGATTGGAGCTTTGAAAACGGAATTACCGCAGCTATTGATTGGTATAAAGTTAACTTATAAAAACTAGAACTTTCATATTCTGTAGGCTTAATTGTATTAACCCCTTCTCCTTCGCTTGTCCATCACTTTGATGACATACGGTATGTTAAATATAAGGGCTAAGGAATATTTAATAAATTATTTTAATTCTCAGAGTTTATATATTATTTCAGCAGATTTCAAGGGGGTCGTGACCCCCTAATTATTAAAGGAATAGGTTAAAAATGATAAGAAAAAGGTTATTAAAATTATATATAGTTTTTACTCTATTAATTATTTTTATTATTGATTATAACACCTATATTTTAAATCAGAATATAAGGACCATATGTATATTGGTAGTTTACGCATGTACCGCATATACATTACTTAAAGCAAAGTCTGGGTTAGCATTCGTATATTTAAGCTATTTAATTTTAACTCATGGTGGAATTCAGATTTTAGATCTTTTCCAAAAAAATCCCTTTTCGAACTTTTCATTTAATATGAACTGGTACTACCAAGATACCAAAGAAAAAGCTGTTCAAATTGCCTATCTTTCAATTACAGTTTTTTGTTTTATTTCATTAACAATAAATTTATTTAAACAAGATAAACATAAAAAAGCGATAAATATTAATTTTCTCGGAAAAAAGTCGTATTTAATTTATGGCGAAATGTTAGTAATCGGTTTTTTTATATTTTTAACTTACCTTTTTGTGACAGGGAAATTACCGCTTTTTGGAACTTACCAGGATTACTTTTCCTCTTTAGAAAATGTAACTTTTTATCAAACTGGAATCTTTGTTTATGCTCTAGGAATTACCTTAATATTTTCAAATGTTTCTGCACAAACATATAAATTACCATTATTTATAATCCTATTACCAGGTCTTATGCTTCTCATAACTGGTAATAGAGGAGAACTATTTTACCCTTTGTTAGCGGGGCTAGGTGTAGTAATTACTAGAGGGATTAAGATAAATAAAAAATTAGTATTAATAATTATTACCATCCTTTTTTTGGTAATACCTTTGATTAGTGCAACAAGAAATTTAAAAACTATAGAATCTTTCGATTCAGTAAATATTTCTATAACAGATCCTTTTATTACAATGGGGTATACTTTGAGACCATTAGTATTAACTACAGAGTGGATAGAGTCCGGAGAAGATTTTGGTTATGGTGCATCATACTTTGTACCAATTCAAAGAGGAATATCAAATTTTATTCCTTATATGAATAAAATAAGTTACGAAGGAAAACCATACTCCTTTAGAGATAGGCTTCCTACTATGGGATATTCTGTTGTTGCCGAGGCTTATTATAATTTTGGTATATTAGGGAATTTTCTCTTCATGGCACTTATTTCTCTTTTCCTATCATTTTTAGGTGACTTTTCAAATTCCTTTGTTAGATTATCAATAGTTACAGGGATAACTGCGATATTAATTAATAATATAAGAAATGCATTTTCCTATGTTCCTGGACAAATTACTTTATTTATAATATTGCTTTTACTTTTATTCCTTATTGAGAAGGTAATATTTAAACGCAAGGATATAGCCTCGAGTTTGAAGGGTGATAGATATTGAAGATTAAGGGGTTTCTAGCAAAAATATCATGGACATTAGGTGGTAATTTAGTTTATTCATTTTCTCAGTTCTTAATTTTAACAATAATTGCTAAGGTTGATGGGCCGAAAGATGTAGGTGTATTCACCTTATCTTTGGCAATTTGTTCACCTGTTTTTTTGTTTCTAAATCTTAAAATAAGATCTGTATTAATTACAGATTTAGATGATAAATATAATTTCACTGATTACCGAATGTTAAGATTGATAACAAGCGTGGTCTCAGTTGTTTTGGTAATATTAATAGGCATTTTTGCAAAATACCATTTTTATGTAACCTTAATAATAATAATTATGTCATTTGCCAAGTTAATAGAAATGCAAAGTGATCTTAATTATGGTGTTTTTCAAAAGAATCAAAGGTTTGACTTAATGGCAAAGTCAATAATGATAAGAGGGATTTTAAATCTAATTTTCCCTACAACTGTATTACTTATTACAAAATCATTACTTCTTGCTGTTATTCTAATTTTAGTCTCTAATTTATGTGCTTATTATTTTTATGATCAGAAACATATTGTTAATTATACAAATATAAAGGAAAAGTTAGTTTTTAGAAAACAAAAGATAAAGTCACTTTTTATACTTGCTTTTCCTCTAGGTGTTTCAACTTTAATCGGCTCTCTAAATACAAATATTCCGCGATACATCATTGAACATAAATTAGGTCTTTATGAGCTAGGGATTTTTTCAGGAATAACATATTTGTTAGTAGTGGGTAATATGTTCTTAAGTGCAGTTTCTCAGGTATTAATGCCAAAATTATCAACTCTATTCTTTAGAAAAGAGTATAGCAAATTTAAAACATTATTATCAAAAATGATGCTAGTTGGATTTATGGTGGGTATATTTATTTTCGCTGCCTGTTACTTCTTTGGCGACTATATTCTTACATTGTTATATTCTAAGGAATACGCAAGTTATAAGAATATCCTGTTAATAATTAGTGCAGGTATTATACTTCTTTATTCCACTGTTTTTTTAGGAACTGCAATAACTGCTATGAAATTATTTAAGGTTCAACCATTTATTCAACTATTCAGCTTAGTTATCCTTGGTATTTCATCCTACTTATTAATTAATCTATATGGACTAACTGGAGCTGCAATTTCATTAGTACTAAGTTATTTTGGCTCAGCAATAGCTTATATCTTTGTCATTATTATAAATTTTAGAAAAAGGAGTGAATATCGAAGTGAAGCTGCTTAGGTATCTAATCAGAAGATATCAAATTAAAAGTGACCCTATTAGATATGCGACAAAAGTAGGGGTTAAAATTGGAGAAAACTGCAGAATTTTAAGTTTAAAAGCAAACACCTTTGGTTCCGAACCATATCTAATAGAAATTGGTAATCATGTTACGATAACTAGCGGTGTGAGGTTTATTACCCACGACGGAGGAGTTTGGATCTTTAGGGAGCAAAAACCAAATATTGATGTATTCGGCAAAATAGTGATTGGAAACAACGTCTTTATTGGGATAAATGCAATTATAATGCCAAATGTTACTATAGGCAATAATGTTGTAATTGGTGCTGGATCTATTGTTACGAAAAATGTACCTTCGAATACTGTTTGTGCTGGAGTACCTGCAAAGGTATTGAGTACAGTTGATGATTATAAATCTAGGGTGGAAAAGAGAGCATTATATATTAGGAATGAAGAAAAAGGAAAAAAGGTTAAATTATTATTGGATATTTTCAATAATAAATAGAATTAAGTTGAAAAGGGCATGATTAAGATGCAAAACAGTATTAATATATTAAAGATCTTTGGAAAATTAGACCCAGGAGGAGCAGAGTTAAGGACATTAGAACTTATAAAAGAAATTCGTAAAGAAAATCACTCTATTAAATTCTGTATTATGATATTAAGTGGAGAAAAGGGCTCTTTAGATGAAGAATTTCAAAGTTTAGGTGTGAAAATTTTTTATAATAAACTAAAAAGAGTAAAGTTTTTACCTGACTTTATTAAAATTTTAAGGATAGAAAATATTAATGTTTTATATTCAAATGTGTTCCTGTTTTCTGGGTTTTTTATGTTTATGGGAAAAATTCTCAGAATTAATAAAAGAATAACTCATATTAGGACTTTATTTGATGAAAAGGAAAATGGAGTTAGAAGAAGTTTAAGAAATAAAATTTTAAAGAGTTTAATTTTAAAATGCGCTACCGATGTAGTTGGTGTTAATGAGTCGGTGTTAACAGAAAACTTTGGTCATAATGCTCTATGTGAAAAAAAATTTAAGGTTATTTACAATGGTATAAAAGCTAATAATGATTTTATCCTTAGTTCAAAGTCTGATGAAATACTTAATATTATTCATATAGGTAGACAGGTAGCTGCAAAAAACCACAAAAAATTGATTATGGTATTTAGTGAAATTTGCAAATACTATCCAAACAGTTATTTGCATTTAATAGGAAAAGAAGGCAAAGAAATCTCAAAAGAGATTACAAAAATGATAGAAAATATGGGGTTAAATGAGAAAGTAAAAGTATGGGGAGTACAGAATAATATATTTCATCATCTTAAAGACAAACATTTGATGATATATCCTTCTTTACGTGAAGGATTACCTGGAGCAGTTCTTGAGGCATTATCTGCCGGTGTTCCAGTCTTAGCAAGCGATATTCCACCTCATAAGGAACTACAAAAGTATTTTACATTTATAGACATTGTTGATACTAATGCTAGCGATAAGGATTGGGCTGAAAAGGCGATTAATTTACTAGAAAGAGATAGTAAAAAGGTAACAAAAATATTAATTGAGGAATTTTCTAAATCACCTTTTCTGCTAGAAAATCATATAAAACAATATTTAAATTGCATCCTTGGAAAAGAATAGCTTAAACAAAATAAAAAAGCTCCAAGGGAGGTATATGGGTGAATGGGCGGAAGCTTTTTGATAAATATCGAAGATTAATTCGATTATTACAAGCAATAATAAATTGGATACCAAAGTCAATATTAGTATTAGTTTTTAATCTTTTTGATAATTCTGAATCAAAATTAGCTGTTCTTTACAGATATCTGTATTTAAGTAGATTTTCAAAAAAGTCGGGAAGTAATATATTTATCGGAAAAAGGGTTTTAATAAAAAATATTGAGTATTTAACAATTGGGTCAAACGTTAGCATCCATGCTAATAATTACATCGATGCAGTAGGTGGAATTATTATTGGAGATAATGTATCAATTGCTCATAATTCTTCTTTAATTTCTTTTGAACATTGTTGGGAAAAGCAAGATGTGCCAATAAAATATAATCCAATAATAAAAAAAGAAATAATCCTTAGTGATGATATTTGGATAGGTTGTGGTGTTAGAATACTTGGGGGAAGTAGAATTAACAAAAGATCTATTGTTGCGGCAGGTGCAGTTGTGACTGGTGAGGTTTATTCAAATACTATTGTTGGCGGAGTACCTGCAAAAATAATTAAGGAGATTTAAGTGAATGAATGCAGTTTTTGTACATTCCCATATATTTTTTTATACTGATGAGTTAAATGTTTATTCTGAAGGTAAATTACCTTATGGGGTTTGGAAAAGATATTTAAAACATTTTAGTAATTTAACTGTAATAGGAAGAGGTAAAAAAATTAATTTAGAAGACTCATTTAGATTAGATATCTCAAGCGGAGAAAGAGTTAAGCATTTATTTTTACCGAGAATATCTGACCCAACATCATTTTTAAAAAATAGGCAGTCTGTGAATAACAAATTAAAGGAAGCTATTAGTAAAGCTGATGTGTTGATAGCAAGAATGCCAAGTGAATACTCAGTACTAGCTATTAAATATGCAAGGAAACTAAATAAACCATATATAGTTGAATGTGTAGGCGATGTGTTTTCATCTCTTTGGTATCATGGTAACCCAATTGGGAAGATACTAGCTCCAGTTAGTTATATCCAACATAGAAATATATTAAAAGATTGCCCGTATATAGTATATGTTACCAAGAACTATTTACAAAAAAGGTATCCTCAAAAAAAAGGTAAATCTGTTTCATGTTCAAATGTTGAGATAAATTCAGTTGAAGTTTCAGTTTTAAAAAATAAAATAAAAATGTTAAAGGAGAAAGACAAAAGCGAAAAAATTAAAATTGGGCTTATTGGGTCTTATAGTTCAAAATATAAAGGTATAGATGTTGCAATTAAAGCCTTAAAAATATTAAGAAATAAAAAATATGATGTAGAATTAAATATATTAGGTAGTGGAAATTCAGAAGTCTTTACCCCATTAATAGATAGTTTGGAACTTAGAAAGGATATTAAATTTGTGGGGTCTCTACCACATGGGGAAGAGGTATTTAAATGGCTAGACACACTGGACTTGTATATACAACCCAGCAAAACAGAAGGGCTTCCTAGGGCTTTAATTGAGGCAATGAGTAGAGGATGTCCAACTGTTGCTTCAAATGTAGGGGGGATTCCTGAGCTAATTGATAAGGAATTTATCCATTCTCCAAGTAATGTAAAAGAATTATCCAACAAAATTGAAGGTATTATCAATAATAAAGAAGTTTCAATTAAACAAGCAAATATAAATTTTAATAGGGCAAAAGATTATTATTTAAAAAATTTATCAATGGTTAGAGAAGAATTTTTTGATGATTTTATCGAGAGTAATAAAACAAAAATTTAATGAAATCTTCTTTAAAGATTTCAGATAAACTTTGGGTATTTGTCAGGATAATTGTTGCATTTTCCTCGTTTTCTAGTGGTTTAAATTTAACCTTGCAAGCTTGGAGGCCTTCTCATAAAACAACAGAAATCATTCTATTCTATTATGAGAAGGGAAAGATTTGCTCAAGTTTAGCTATAGTGTGTTATGTTGTTTTATCTTTTTCATAACTTTGTATTTAGCCACAAATTGATGTAGACTACAATTCAATATGAGCCCGTTTATGACATTGCTCAGATGTTATAAAAATTTATACACCTGTTTAACTGGTTACAGTTATATCAAATTTACAAATTTTAATTTCTAATCTCGGAGAAAATGGGTGCCAGGCACCATCCAGATACTTCCAACATCTCTTTATTGTCAATTCCAGGTCGAGCACTTGATTTTGGTGCCTGGAGCAATATCTTTCAAAATAAAATAGGTAATAGACCACATTACATGCAGGCTATTACCTAATTTTAAAGGATAGGAGATTTACCATTTGCATTCTTTTTATTAGTTCTAAATATCTTCCGAACATATTTATGTAATTCATCCATGGGCTTGCTGTCAATAACTCTTGAAATTTCAGATGATTGATATTTCTTCGCCATCTCATTACTCACCATTTCCCTATTAATCTTTTCCGATACCTTGCTGACACTTCCTAAGAAAGCATATTCCTTAATTACTGTTTGTTCAAAGTTATCAGCCTCATAATTCTCTGCAAGATCGATAAAAGATTGTAAATCTGCAATCTGGTTTTGTAATCTTTTTATCTTTCCTTTTGCATTATCAACATTCATAGATAAACCTTTCTTAATTTTCGGTAAAAATAAATGAGCCTTGCCATGGGATACCGAAGCCCTTATTTGTGTTTGTTTTTTCGTGATGGTATCAGAACTACGTTACATGTCTCCTGAATGCTACGTTTATCTTCATGTATAGAGCTATCTAGTAAAGAAAGTTGGATAAGGAATGAAATGTCATTAAGATGTGTATTAGCACCGAATTCTCTTACTTGTTTTAATACCCCGCCAACAAATATGACTAAACCGATAAATAGTAAATAAATAGTCAATAACGGTGTCGCCTTATCTATATTTCCATCTCTGATTTCAAAAAAGGCATAGGATAACAACCCTGTAACCAAAACTGCAACTATCAACTGTCTGATGATATCCGAGAGAGGATATTTGCGATTATATTCTACGGCAGCAATTTCCCTTTTTATAATCTCATCCAATCTTAATAATTGTTCATCAGTTGTAATTGAAAGTGTTTCATTAAGCATTTTCCTAAAAGGTACTACATCATAAGTAAGCGTATTTTCTGGTATTGATTTATACATTTTCCTCTTATGTTGTTCCCCTCCAAAAGAGAGAACTAAAAAATAGACAAAAATGCTCAAAACCATCCATGGTATTTCCTGTATATAAAACAAAATAAAAATGATTACTGGAAAACAAAGGCTGGCAAAAAGGTAAACTAAAATCCACTTATTAATTTTAACATTTCGTTTAAAGATATTATTAAATCCAAATCGTTTCTTATATTCTTTTAACAGTTGATAAATAAACAATGAACCCATTCCTTGCCGATAGATTTTCTCCCTTCATTATACTTTTAAAGTCTATAAAATATATTGTTTTTTCACCTCTTGTCCCAAAAATATAAAAATATGTATAAAAAATTCAAGATTGGGTGAGTACTCTCTACTAAACAAAAGGGGGAGTTAAGGATTAAACCAGTGTGTGTAGTCATGTAGTTCCCTTGTTAATTCTTCTAAACTATCAAACTGTCTTTCTTTAACAAAATCTGTTTTAATGATTTTGAACGTTCATCCTGATGCTATAATATGGAATAAGTATTGACTCTGCTCACACAGAAGCAAATACATTTAAAGCTACTCCTGAAAGAGTGATGAAGTAGCTTGTCAAAAGGATTTTTAACAATGAACCGGGTGACAGGCACCATCCAGTGAATTTCCAGTTTTGTTACACCGCTTCTAACTAGCGGCTTTTGTTCGATTCTATTTAGCCCCATATTTTAATAAGGATGTAACAATTTTATCTCTGCCCCAAGTATTGGCAATATCCAGAGTGGAATTGCCTTCACTATTCACTATATTAGGATCAGCACCGGCCTTTAACATATAGGTAACAAGACTTGGCCAATTTGAAATCGTTGCATACATTAAAGCATTTTGCCCGTTGCTATCCTTCAAGTCAGGATTCGCTTTATATTTCAGTAATACCTTGACACTCTTTCCAATTTCTCTAAAAACCCAGTCTTTGCCTGTTTCCTTTTTATTTACCACATAAATTAAGGGTGTTTTCCCTTCATCATCCTGTATATTTGGATCCGCTTTTGCTTTTAATAAAGCTTCAAGTATTTTATAGTTTAAATGTTTTCTAGAAGCCGCTGTGTGGAGTGCTGTCCTCCCGTCCCCTAAAGCCCTTTTGTTCACATCCGCTTTGTATTTTAATAGATAATTAACCGTTTTAAGATTACCAAAGGTCGAAGCAACCATTAAGGAAGTCATCCCTCCTACCTGAAAATTAGGGTCTGCCCCTTTCTTTAAAAGAAGATTAACCATTTTATGGCTGCCTTTTTTGGAGACAATCATTAAAACAGATTCGCCTGTACTTGTTAATGTATTGGGGTCTGCCCCTTTTTCTAATGCCGTTTTTACAGCTTTATAATTTTTACCTTCGACGGCTGTAATTAATGCCTCATCTATGGAACCATTAGCTGCTAAAACTGCCCCATTTCCTCCCGGAATTATCACTGCCGCTATAAGAATTGTAAATAGTACGCATGCGGAAATAAATTTCTTAATACACATAGTATCCCCTTTTCACCTGTATTATCACTCCAGAAGACCACCCAACAATCGAGATCTGCATTATACTTCATATCTTTCCAGAGGCTCTTCATGAGAGTTCCCCCTGAATGACGTGCTTAATCATACGATCATCAATGATCCGACGGCCATTTTGAGCCTCATAAAGGAGGCTATGTGTACATACTTTATTGATAAGCCTTGGGGTACCACCAGAAAATCGATGAATTTCTTCCAACGCACCATCTGAAAAGATTTGTTGGTCTACTCCTGAATATTCTAGATGTCGTGAGACATACGAATCTACTTGTGCACAATCATAGTGACTTAATTTAAACTGAATATCGATTCTTTGACGTATGGCTGCGTATGATTGAAGCCGCAGACGATCCCATAATTCACTTTGTCCCACTAACATTTATTGCTGTTAGTACGTTTCTCTCTTTTTCTACCATTTGAGCTCTCCTTTTAGAAAACTATATATATTTAATTCTTATTGGGACCAAAGAATTAATTCAATATATCTATTTTAGCTAATAACCATCGTCAAAAGATTATCATTTTAGTGGAAATTGTGAGAGAAAACTATATATTTCTTACCTACAAACAAGTACCTTTTGTACATAGTGCAAACTTTTTCATTCGACAATCCCTGGAGGACATTGTCAAATTATATAATATATTCTAAGATTAATTATGTCTAATTAAGTAAAGAGGAGCGAAACAATTGTATAATTTAAAGTCGCCTTACATATCAAGAATCAAAATAATAAACTTTCGAAACTTTAAAAATGTAGATGTTAACTTAAACCACAAACAAATCATTATTGGTGAAAACAACGTTGGTAAGACTAATTTATTGAGAGCTGTTCAGCTTATTTTAGACCCTAAATTGTCCGATGAGGACCGGTTCTTATTTGAAACAGATTTCTTTGATGGATTGTCTGAACCAATGAAAGACGGTGAAAAGATTGAAATCTCAATCGAGGTTCAAGGTTATGAGCACAATAAAGCTATATTATCTACCTTAGATTCTGCAACAGTCTCAACTTCACCTCCGACTTTGCGTTTAACATATAGGTATTTTCCGAATATAAGAGAAGATGGCACACTCGATTACCAATTTATTATTTTCCAAGGTGACAAGGAAGAGGTTCCTTTCAACCATTTTCATCGTAAATTTCTAAATTTACGCATAATAAATGCAATGCGAGACGTTGAAACTGAAATGAAGCATATTAATAGGTCTCCAATAAATATGCTACTTAAGCAATACGATATTCGAAAAGAAGAACTAGAAGAAATCGCTTCTGCGCTTAAAGAAAAAAGTGACGAAGTGTTATCTATTGACGAACTCGTTGATTTAACAGGAAAAATCACCTCAAGGTTTTCTAATATAATTGGTAGTCAGGTCGATTCGAAGGTTTCCTTAGAAACTATGGATTTCGACCCTAATCGTATCTTAAACACTCTTAAATTGATGATTGGACAGAAAAAACGTCAAACCGGGGATACAAGTTTAGGAATAAATAATATCCTATATATTTCATTAATTTTATTAAGTTTAGAGGACAAAACAGTACCAACAATTATCAAAGAAGATAAATTTCAGGAACTATTAAAAGAAGAGGAAGCAGCGATACTGAATGTTTGTTTCGAAAAAAATCAAAGAAATAACTACATATTAAAAACTGACTTAACCTCTGAAAATTATTCTAAACTTTATCATTTTATGGATACGTATTATTCCAATAACAATAGTTTTACTATCTTGGCAATCGAAGAACCTGAATCTCATTTACATCCTGCATTACAGCGTATTATTTACAAAGATGTAATGAAAAAAAACACTTCTATCCTTATGACGACGCATTCCCCACATATTACATCTGTTTCACCGATAGACTCTATTGTTCATTTGAGGCACACAAACGATGGAACAACCATAAATACTACTGCCTCACTTAAAATTGAAGATAGGGATAGAAAAGATTTAGAACGTTATATTGATGTTAAAAGAGGAGAAATCTATTTCGGTAAAGGAGTTATTTTAATAGAGGGTGTTGCTGAAGAATATTTAATCCCAAGTTTTGCAGAAATACTAGATATGCCATTAGATAAAAAAGGAATCATTTGCTGCAACATTAACTCTACAAACTTCGAGCCTTACGTAAAGTTTCTCGATGCTTTAGGTATACCGTTTGTTGTAATAACAGACGGTGATTATTATTTAAATGTAGAGGAAGATGGAAATACAACAAAGAAATTTGGTTTGTTACAAGAGGATGACCATGAAAATTATGGATTCGATGGAAACGATAGAATTAGTGAACTATTAATTAATTTGAATAAGCTAACTGAAGAGCAAATCCCTGACTGTTACCACGAACAGGATGAATTATTTTCTTCATTAGGCTACTTCATTGGTCTTCATACAATGGAAGTCGATATTATGGAATCAGTAAAAGAATTGAATGAAGAAAAAGAAATTCTAAATAATATTTTTTCCAACCTTACATTAGGTGGGGAAAAACAAAAAAAGAACTTCAAAGATGAGTTAGAACAAGGAAAGTATGTATCTTGTTTAAAAAAGATTGAAAGCAGCCATTCAGGAATAGGTAAAGGCAGATTTGCACAGCATTTATCAATAGAATGTACAGAAAATCATATACCCAGCTATATCGAGGAAGCAATTGAATTTATTTATACAAGAGTGGATGAATTTTAATGGAACTATATTATCAAAAAGTACGCCAAATTGAGGATGATCCCGAACAGTTAGCAGCATTTAATTCTAAAATAAGTACAATCGTTAGGGCAGGACCTGGCAGTGGTAAAACCACTGTATTAACACTCAAAATACTAAAACTGTTAAATGAGAGAATAAAAACTCCAAGAGGACTAGCATGCATTACTTACAGTAATGAAGCTGCAAAAGAATTTATTAACAGGCTTAAAAAAATGGGTTATCAAAAAAGAGAAAATGTAACATTAGGTACAGTTCATTCATTTTGTATAACTCAAATAATAATGCCATTTTGTCATCTTTTTAAAGATGATTTTCCAATGCCCATAGATATTATTACCGATAGTGAAAAATATAAGTTGTTTTCTAATATCTTAAATGAATTTGGCATAGATAAAAGTGATTTAAGATTTGAACAAGTGGACTCAGAAAGAAGTCATTCTGTGCCAGGAATAAGTAAAGTAGATATTAAAGAAAATCCTTTAGCTACCAAAGTTGCCATCGAATACGAAAAGCGCCTTAAAGAGTTAAGAAAAACAGATTTTATCGAAATTGTTAAATATTCAACTCTTCTAATTAACAGAGAAGAATATGTACGGAATTGTATTGAGGCTAAGTTTCCTTGGATTCTGATTGATGAATATCAAGACTTTGGGAAGCCACTTCATGAATTAATTTTATCACTAATTAATAAAACAAAAATTAAAATATTTGCTTTAGGGGACCCCGACCAAAGCATTTATGGATTTAACGGTGCTCACCCTGCCTATTTTCTCGAACTTTACGAGTCCAATGAACTTATGCCCATACAGCTAAGAACGAACTACAGAAGTAATCAAGATATAATTGATGCTGCCACTATGGCTTTAAGTATTGATGACCGTGAATATAAGGCAGGAAATAGAATAAATGAAAAGGGAGTCTTTCATTTTATTCAATGTGAAAATGAACTCGAAGAGCAGTATAAATATGTAGTAGATACCATAATACCTAGTTGTCAAAAACAAGGTATTCCTTTAGAAGAAATTTGTATTTTGGTAAAAGACAATTATGTGGTTGAAGAAGTTCGTAAGGTATTGGAGGAAAGAGGAATCCCACATTATATTCCTAAATTCGAATTTTCAAAGAGTGATATTGTATTATGGTTAAAAGATTGCGGTACATGGGTAGTGACTAATCACGGTTCCTTTTCAGAAATCTCCAATTTTTGGATTCATTTGTTAGAAAGTTATCAGGGTATGCTTGGGGATTCTGAAAAAATTATAGAAAGAAAAAAATTCTATAATACGTTAATTATCAGTGAAAAATATAAAGATTTATTGAGCGATTGGTTAACATTTATGATAACTAGGTTAAACCTTCAAACTATAATAAATCAATCCAATAAATATTCGGATGAAAAATATTTCACTGACAGAATATTAGAATTAGCAACTACAGGTCGATATAAAATGTACAGTGTTGAGATGTTCTCACAGATTGGTAAATCTGACAATCAAATTGCCATTTCAACTCGACACAGTTCAAAAGGATTGGAATTCGAGGTAATAATAATGTTAGGAATGGAACAAAAGGTTTTCCCAAATTATAGAAATATACATAATCAAGAAAAGCTAAATGAAGAACGTAGAGTTTTTTACGTATGTATAACAAGAGCAAAACGTGAATGTTTTTTATTAATGTCAAAAAGTTATACCAAGGAAACAGATAAAGGTACTTTTACATTTAAACACTATCCATCGATGTTCTGGCGAGAATTACATCAAGTATGCGAAGAAAAGGAACTAACCTATTTCTTCAGTAATTAAAGTTTCGGAGTGTGTTATGGGTAAATTTGTTGATTTAAGTGGAGAAAGATTTGGTAAACTTGTAGTTCTAAATCCTGTTAAAGTTCAAGCAAAGGGTCGAACCATAACCAAATGGAATTGCCTTTGTGCTTGTGGAACTCACAAAGTAATTGTCGGAACTTCATTAACACGGGGGTTAACAAAAACGTGTGGAGTCTGTAAAAAAAATAAGGATTTAACAAACGAAAAGTTCGGTAAATTACTTGTTTTGTGTAAGGGAACAGAGGAAGGAATTTGGAATTGTCTCTGCGATTGTGGGAATCAGGTGCAAGTTCAATATAAATCTTTGTTATACGGAAATACAAAGAGTTGTGGTTGCATTAAAACAGAATTATTAACTGAAAGAAATAAAAACCAATTAGCATCACATCATTTATATGGAACCCGACTCTATAGCATTTGGGACACTATGAGAGCCCGTTGCATCAGACTATCCAGTAAAGATTATAAAAACTATGGTGCAAGAGGGATAATAGTATGTGAGGAATGGAGAAACCATTTTGAATCCTTTTATCATTGGGCAATCCAGCAGGGATATGAGGACCATCTTACGCTCGATAGGATAGATGTTAATGGAAATTATGAGCCAGCAAATTGCAGATGGGCTACCATTAAAGAACAAGCCAATAATACTAGAGTTAATCGACGCATAACCATAAATTGTGAGACAAAAACTATAGCAGAATGGGCAGCATTAGCCGGAATTAGCCCTAAAGCCTTAAGATATAGAATTGAATCAGGATGGAATGAAAAGGATTTGTTGGTTCCTGTAGGGGTTCAGAATGTCTATATAACAATTGGAAAAGAAACCAAGACGATAAGTGAATGGGCAAAAGAAAAAGGTGTTTCTGCTTCTATGGTTAGTTCAAGGTACAAAAACGGAATTCTCGGTGAGGATTTATTCAGGAAAGGTATTAAAATTAATAAATGAAAATACCATAAACTTTTCACTTATCGGTGATGAACCAGCTGAGGAAAGGAATTGCTGCAGTGATTCCTTTTTTTGAAATACCGTTGTAGATATGCAGTAAGATGGGTACTAATTGATTCACTTCATTTTATTATTTGGGATTTTTTTAGTTGGAATCATGTACTAATAGTGATGATGTAGGTGGAGATGTAAGTGTTGATGAAATTAGTGTGGCAAATTCGTTTATTGTAGTAATTAAGCTAGCTACAAACATAAAGATAATAGCAGAAGTATGAAGTGTTTTGAGAGGACTAAATCAGACATTACTAATTTTATTTTTTCTACCACTAGGCACTTTATAAATTGACAAATGCCATTGTAAATATAGTGCACATTTGGTTTATAAAAGTATTTAGTATACACGAAAATCGGGTGCCAGGCACCATCCAGATACTTTCCAATTGTGTGATTTCATTAATTCATTGCTTGGTAGAGTTTGATGTTTATTTAGCCTATGCCCTGATGTATAATGATGTTGTTGGAATTGTTTGGTAGAATTATATGACTGAAAGGGGTTGAGGTTTTGGCATCATCGGTTATGACGGTGGGTTTAAATGGTATGGAAGGGTATCGGGTGAAGGTGCAAGTGAATGCACGGACAGATAAGGAATCGTTTGTCATTGTTGGGCTGCCGGATGCTTCTGTGAAAGAGTCGAAAGAGCGGGTATGGAGTGCATTGTATGAACAAAATGCCGATATTCATACGAAGAAGATTACAGTGAATTTATCTCCTCCCGAGTATAAAAAGACAGGGCCGGGCTATGATGCTGCAATGGTGATTGCTATTTTAAAAGCTATTGGAGAGTTAAAGGTAATGATTAGTGATGATACCTGTATCATTGGAGCCATTTCTTTAGAATGTGAAATAGAGGCATTTGAAGGGATTATACCGGTCGTTACAAGTGCCATAAAGCTTGGTTTTAAGAATATTTTTATTCCCCCCATTAATACCCACATATTTCCTCTTACGGAAGGGGTAGAACTTATTCCCGTTTCCTCCATATCAGGACTTCTTTCTCAGTTACGAGGACAAACCACAGCTGAACCACTTTTATCCTTTCCGAATACGATAACGGAAAAACCTCCTTCCCTAAATAAACAAGAGGAACCGCAAATAGATTTCCAATCGATCATTGGACATAGACAGGCTAAAAGAGCATTGGAAATTGCCGCTGCTGGTGGACATCATGTTTTGTTAAGTGGCCCGCCGGGTTGTGGCAAAAGTATGTTAGCAGAAGCATTCCCTTCCATATTTCCTGACTTATCCCCTCAAGAGACCCTTGATTTATATGGAATCTACCAATTAGGACGAGAAGAGCTTCCTTCGGCGAAACATCGCCCGATGAGGCACCCCCATCATTCTGCATCTGCTGCCTCACTGCTTGGTGGAGGAACCTATCCAAAACCAGGTGAGGTATCACTTGCTCATTATGGGATTCTCTTTCTTGATGAAATGGGAGAGTTTTCTAAAAAACACTTGATATGCTTCGTCAGCCAATGGAAAGTGGCCGTATTACGATTAATCGAGCTAAACAGTCTGTCACATATCCAGCGGACTTTGTCCTCATAGCTGCTACGAATCCATGCCCGTGTGGTTATCAGGGTTCTCCCCACCACTATTGTGTCTGCACGCCAAAACAGATTGCCTCATACAAACAAAGAATCTCAGGACCTATTATGGATTGCATTGATTTTTGTCTAACATTACAAACTGTATCATTTAAGCAGGAACGTTGGGGAGCAGAGAGTTCCTACGATATAAAGAAACGGGTAACAATGGCGAGAGAAAGACAATATGACCGTTACGGGGGAAAGTTACTAAACAATCGTGTTCCTTTTCACTTAATCCAAGGCAAAATTCCTATTACTAGTGGACAAATGGATGATTTACATCAAGTTTGTTAGGAAAATAAGGGAGTAACCGGACTCAGGTCAAAATTATCCGCGTTGCACGGACGATCAGTGATTTATTGCTAGAGGATGAAATATCATATCGTTCCTTAAAAGAAGCCGTGGAATGGAAAGTACAATCCCAAACGGATACCAACATTCATGCAGGGAGGTGAGGAGATGGGAAGACAACGAAGAGAGTGGATTCCCTATGCCTATCATCATATCTATTCAAGAGGGAACAACCGGAAAAATATTTTTTGTGATGGCATTGATATGTTGGAGGTCACTCGACTATTAACCATGATTCACCATGAAGCCCCCTTATCTATCTGTGCTTTCTGTATTATGACAAACCACTATCATTTACTTTTAAAAACAGAAACCATTTCCATTTTTAAAATCATGGGAATCTTTAATAAACGCTATACTGATTATTTTAATGGAAGGTATCACCATGTTGGACATGTATTTCAACAACGTTTCAACAGCGCTCCTATCCCAAATCCCCAAGACCTCCTCCAAGTAAGCAAATATATTCATTGAAATCCCATTAATACAAAAAAACCAATGGTAAATCGAATGGAAGATTATCCTTACAGCAGCTACCGATACTACAAGAAAGCTACCCAATCACCGTACCCATTCCTGAACCTCTCTGATTTGCCAGAAAGCTTTATCCATCAGTCAGAGAAAACCATTACCCATTATTGTGACTTTGTCGAGAATGAGTTGTGAAGCATCGAGACGGAGTCATGCTTCCATGCTGAAAAACGGGTATCAGGGACCATCCAAAAAATTGGGTAGTGCCTGGCATATCAATTAAAAGAGTCAGATTTATCATCAAAAATATCGACATCTATTTTAAAGACTTGGAAAGAAAAAGTGAGTAGTGAAGCAGAGTTGATCCATTTTCAACCAAACGTTTGATTGAAACGTAAGATGGTAGAAAAAAGCCAATTTTTATCAATTAAACATATTTATAGAAGATTGTTCGTGGAGGGCTAACCAATCCAAAGCATCCTTCAGCAATTTTTTTACGGACATATGTTGTTTTTTTCCTACGTACATCAAGGTTTGTCCTCTATTTAACCAAACGTTTAATTGAAGGGGAATGTTAAGAGAAAAACCAGAGTGCTGTCTGTTTTAAGGAAATAAAAATTGAATTTGTAGAAAAAGGAAGAATGGGCTAGTGCAATGTTACAGCTTGCGCCATTCTTTTTTCTACATTTTGTTCGAGAAGCTTGATTACATAACATTTATAAGGGATTTACACAAACGTTTGATTGAAAGGGAAAATGATAAAAAAAGGTCAGGGTTTGTCGTATCATCGGAAATTAAATGGGTGCCGGGCACATTAGGAATAGTCCATTGATTACTTATACTAAGACGCCAAAATCCCCTACTGTATAGGGGATTTTGGATATCAAACCATTAATGTTGATAGACGTTTGCTGCAGCTCGTGCTTTTAATTCATCATATGCCACTCTAATTTCAAGGTGTAAGATTTCTAACTTTGTAGTAAGAGTTGAACATTCTTCTAAAAAGTTCATTAATAAAAGATGTATTTCTTCATTAGATAGTTCCTCGTAATCAAAATCGAGATCCATTGGACAGCCTCTTTTCATTATTTTCTCGAAGTTACAGGAAAGAACATAGGGTGCAAAATAAGTCTTATTGAGATTTGTTTTTTCTTTCCCGAACTAAATCATCAATTAAACATAGATCTTCTATTTCCTTATAGAGATCAGAACCCCATGCCCAGTGCATCTGCAATGTTATGGAATATAGGTAGACTTGGCAAACTAATCCCTGTTTCAATTTTACTCATTGCTTTTATCGATATACCACTCCGAAACGCTAGCTCAGCTTGATTCCAATTTTTAGCACGTCTCTTTTGAACTATTAATTCTCCAATGGATGAAGGTTGATAATTTTTCACGGTAAAATCACCTAAGAAATACCAGTGGAGCAGCTATCTTGCTTATATATCAGATTCCGCTGATCCTCATATTACAACCACGAAAATATTATCTCATTTTTCAGAGCCACAGAAAGAAAACTACCGCAAGTTTGTTGAAGGATCATTTATAATCCCTTCTTTATAAAATCCTAGTAAAATAGAGTTCTACAATAATAGAAGAGAGAGTGTGGCTATGGGGGGCAGTCCCCCGCTCAAGTTACCTCCATGGTATTCTATCTAAGGCATACTCCTGGGGGGGTCTATTTTTCAGAAACCTAGATTACTCACATTCTTTATTAAAAATACTTTGAAAATCTATGTTTTCCTTTATCTCTCTTACAAGATCTTCAGGTTCCATTTCTAATCCTATGGCAAGCTTAAAGATGGTATTAAGTGAAGGCCCTTTTTCGTTCCTTTCCATTTCACCCATAAATGAGCGATCTATACATGAGTCATTTGCTAGTTTTTCTTGTGTTTTCCCAATGGATTTTCGTAATCGTTTTATCACGCTGCCGATATAAATGGTCTTTTCTCTTTTCAAGGAAATTCTCCTTTTTAGACCATTACATAATTTGGCATACGACTACTCCACGGGCTATTGCCGACATTTTATGTTTTTTGAAAAATATATTTTCAAATTGTTTAAATGTTATTAGGAAAATGACAATTATATCATTCCAGTAGGAAAAGAGCCTTAGTAGCTTAACGGAATGAGTGGAAACTTTTTAATCTTGTTGTTAGGCTAGTAGAGTGGTTGACCATTTAGGTAAAAGCTATCTTACTAAATAGTGTATTATGCTTTATTTTTAGGTGATTAGAATTGGTTCAATCATGGCTCCCAATGTATTTGGATGCAAGTCTGCACTGGTTCTTCCTAGCATTTCATTTCTAATATGCTCTTCTATTTCTTGTACGAGTTTATAAGCGGGAATCCCAAGGCCAGTGGCCAAAGCAAAGGTTGTATGTAGGCTTGGCCTTTTCAGCCCTCTTTCTAAAAGGCTGATATAGGACCGGTCAAGAGAGCTGCGTTCAGCTAGTAGTTGTTGTGAAAGATTCTGGGTTTCCCTTAATTTTCTTAAAACTTTTCCAATCGTAACGACACAATATGTTTTCAAAGAGATTCTCCTTTTTACTATGTAGTGTGAAACTTACATTTTTTCTGTAACTTTTTTTTCTAATGCATCAAAATTGAATTTACCTGATTTCTCCTGTGCAAGTTGGAGTTCTTCCTTTGGTTCAGGATAGAGGATGATCGTATCGGGATGATTGCCTCTATCCCTTGAAAGCCGCACTAATTGATTGGCTGTTTCGATTTTGCCATTAAAGGCTGATAATCTTGAATTAACAACAAGGGAATAGCCATTACTCAGTCCTACCTTTGTCATCGACCCTATTGGAGTGGTTTTCACAATATGATCGGGGTTAAACCACATACACTCGGCCCTGTTCGGTGATTGTATTGGAAATAGGCAAATATCTAAATAAGGATTTACGATAACGGGACATTTCACTTTTTTATCAAGCATCAATTTTGCACTGGACATTGCCCCTCTTAAATCAAAACCAATGTACACTAACGAGTCATCTACTAGCTGTAATGGGGTCCTGTCCACTAAAAAAGCCGATTGCCCCGCCATAATCCGTGAACACAGTTTTCCATATCGATCATATTCCCCCATTAATAAAATCATCTTCTTTTCAATAATGTAATGTTTTTGAATAGTCATGATCATCTACTCCATTCAATTAATTTAGAAAAAAAGTGTGCCTTTACTTTTACTGATATGAACTGTCTAATGACTAAAGACCGCGCTTTCACTAATGAATAAGAACCCCCCCACCTTTGCTGCTAAAAAATAAATTGAACTATAAATATAGTGGAAAATATTCCAAAATATAGGGTGTAACCTCCCAAATCTATTAAATAATATCCAAGATAATCCTGCCACGGTCTATAGTGCGCAGAAACCGCCAATATTCGACTACATCATGACAAATTCATGACAATTCCCTTTTGGGTGACAGGCACGCCCCGAATAATCTTGTTTCACGAATATGTTCTACATTAATCCGTAGGGATGACAGTTAGTCATTTGAAATTCCTTTTACCAAATAGTCATCTTGGCTGCAGATTTAGCCATAATTTTTAAGTCTTTGGAGGTGGAAGTTCAGGCTGGGGGCGGGGGCAGGGTGATTTTAAACAAACGTTTAAGTAATAGCGGAATTAAAGTGAATTAGAGGATTATTGTCAGTTCATGTGAAACGAGTCAAATAGTGTAATTGTGTGGGTTATTATCTGCAAAGATCTCTTGTAGTTCTCGACAATTTTCCTATCAAATTTCCCGAGGAAATCCTTAAAGATCGATACGTTGCTGCTGTTTCAATCAAATGTTTGAATAGTATAGCAGATAGGGAATTTTGCCGAAAAGATGTTGATTAGTGGCTGGAAAGGTCCGAGTCAACTCCCACCCTTTATTTTATTTCACAATGCGGCAATTTTTTCAGGAATTTGGAAGGGGAAGGGCTGATATACCAAGGATTACAGAGATTTTAACTAAACGTTTGTTTGATAGGGAAAATAGAGGAGAAGGGTCGAGGTTTGTCTGAATGCAGCAACCGTCTGCTGTTTATACGAAGGAAGTTGAAGAATATCCCCTGTGCTTTAAATTAACAAAAAACTACCCAAAAATGCTAAAATCGGCTTCAAAATTGATTTTTGAAGGCAAAAATGATGCATTTCGTTTAAAAATGTCCCTCAAAAGTGAAATTAGTCCGTTCGATTCTCTTCGCAAAGCCCGCTATCGTAAAGGTGCCGGAAACGGAAACATAGCGGGAAAAGAGTGGCGTAAAATGATGAATTTGAAATCAGGGAGCATTTTGGGGTTTGAACAGTTTTCGCAATTTGAGAATTTACAGGAGTTTAATCTTCACATGGAAATGTGGCTGCTGGATCATAAGAAAGATTTTTCAAAAGGGGAACTAGTCGGCTTGAAGCGACTGGTTCGTTTTGCTGCAAAAATTCCTGGCGTCTGTAATGCGAAGATTGGGACAATGTTAAAAGTAATTCATAAGGAATACCACGATAACGGCATTTCCCGTTCTACATTTAAACGGATGATCGGGAAGGCGAAAGATATAGGGATTTTCACGGTCTATGAGACTGAACGGAAAAATGGCTCCCAATCTAGTAATCTATATGTGTTCAATCGTTGTCCCGTCAGTGAACCACCTAAGCCGGAACCAATGAACCACCCTAAAGAAACTATTAATCTTTTAAAAACTGAAAAAGATCAAAAGATAAAAAAACGTAAAGAAGCATCGTCTAAATTGGAACACACTTTTGTGAGTAACAGGGTCCCAAAGAATTTTGTGCAATTTGTTAAATGTTTCTTCGATGATGCAAAATTAATCGAAGAATATTGGCGTATGGTTCATATTTTAGCTTTTGACTATAAAATTCACGGGGAAACAGATGTCATTGTTGATCTGGCCATCGATTCATTTCGGCAATTAATTAGAAAACTAAAATTGACAAATGTCGTTCGGAAGCCGATTGCCTATTTCTACGGAATCTTAAAAGAGAAGTTTTTTACGTATTATGATAGCAGGCTCTCTCAAATGCGTGTAGCCGGGCTAATTGAGGATAAACCATTTCTTCATACTATCAATGGAGAAAGCTTTGAGTGGGATTGGCTGCACGGGGAAAGCCCGATGAAGGTTGATTCGCTTCAAAGTGGTGAAGCGAGGATTGTGTGCATCTAAATTTCAACTTTTGGGATCAGACCCCACTCAGCTGGTTAAATTCCAAATTGAGTATGAGAAAGTTATGATTAGTCTAATCGAAATTTTGTTCGTGATAAGGAGGCCGTACAGTTGCAGTATTTGAAGCTGAAGTGGCTGCCTAGCACCCTTGTCCTCCTTTAGGGAAAGGGTGCGCCTTTTCGTTTATAGATACATGAAGGGAGGTTTTGCTGATGAATAAGAGAAAATGGTGGATACTTGCAGCGACTCTTTGGATGCTGGTGATCTTTACCTTTACACAGCTCCCATACTTTACTGGGCAAAACACATCGGAAGCGATTCATAAAATAGTAGGTACTGAACATAAAACAATCGATACACCAAGCATTGACAATGCGCAAATAGATTGGTTGAACTTAATCGTAAGAAAAGCCACACATATCATGGCATTCGGTATCCTTGCCTTTTTATTATTCAAATCTCTTGAAACCTATCGGTTCGCTTATATTCTCTCATGGATTCTAACCGTACTTTATGCTATGTCTGATGAATATCATCAATCTTTTATGCCCGGCAGAGTTTCCTCTTTGAAGGATGTCTGCTTGTTTGATTCGGTTGGGGCATTTTTTGTTTTATTGGTGACGTTTTTGGTTATTAGGAAGAGGAAACTAAAAAGTGATGTTTAGGGATGGTTCTCATGTCTCATGATGCATGGGGTTATATCGGGACAGTAGCCCTGACTAAGTTAGGCACAGTAAGATTTATAAATTAAATCTCGACATATTTTTTTATGACCTACAAGGAAAAGTGAGCATTGAAGCAGAATTGATCCATTTTCAACCAAACGTTTGATTGAAACGTGGGATGGTAGAAATAAGTTAGTTTTTATCAATTTATAATTTTTATAAAAGATTGTTGGTGGAAGCCTAGAAAATTCAAAGCATCCTTCAGCAATTTTTTTACGGACATATGTTGCTTTTTCCTTACTTACATCAAGGATTGCCCCCTATTTAACCAAACGTTTAATTGAGGGGAATGGTAGAGGAAAAAGCAGAGTGCTGTATGTTTTAAGGAAATAAAAATTGAATTTGTAGAAAAAGGAAGATTAGGCTAACATATTGTTACAGCTTGCGCCAATTTTATTTCAAGATTTTGTTCGAAAAGCTTGAGCACTTAACGTTTATAAGGGATTTACACAAACGTTTGATTGAATCAAGAGAAAGTAGAAACCTGGGGATTACTGCAGGTTTATTGAGGTTCTTGCTGCGTCCCAAGGAAAAGAATAAATATCCTAAACTTCCTGAGGACTTAAGAATCCCAAAAATGAGAATCGGGTGTTTTTGATGATAAAGGAAACGATTGAACGATTTTTAACCGAATTAAATATCTTACCCTTTCCAAATTCTCTTTGGAAAAGTTTTGATATATGCCTACGCTTCAATTCATCCAAGCAACAATATATTGAAGTCAAAAGGGCCATTCGAGAAAAGGTGGTCAAGAAAACGGGTGGACTATACATAATTGCTCGGAGTAAAAAGATTCTCTATATCGGAGAAAGTGAAGAGAGCATACAGAGAAGATTAATTAGACATATAGATAAAATGTTCACTCGAACAGACAGCCGTTCTGACTTTTTTAAATTGGAACAGCACCAGGGACTTCTGAGTATCTACTACTTACCTTTGCCACCTGAACTCATCGAAATGAGAAGAGCTTTTGAGGATCTACTTACCAATGTCCTAGAACCAGAATATAAAAAATGGATCAAGGAGGAGGAGCAACAGTAACGAACCCAGAAGGAAGCAGTGGAAAATTTCCTTTAGTTGATTCTTCGCTTTTTGGATTGACCCCTCCCTTCAAGGGAAGCTAGTAAACAAGTCGCCTATGAAATAGTGAAGAGTGGTGGACGATTCTTGTGTTGTGAATAAGATTCATTGGGACCAAGGAAGTTCCTCTAATCAACTAACTCTAAGGGGCTCTTCATTTTTAACAATAATATCATTCCAAAAAAAATGTTAAGGATTTTGAAAGAAAAAAAGAATTTTGGGGTAAGACCTCGCTTAGATAAGCTTTAAAGGAGTAATGTGTCAAAGGACTTAAAAATACAAAGATACACTATGAAATTTATTTATAAAAATATTCTAATTTATTTGATTATTCTATTGCAAATGATTAATTAATTTTATAAAATACAAAGTGTAAACGTTATCGCAAATACATAACTATTTAGCCTCTACTGATTATCATTTCATATTATTAATTGTAAAAACGTTTACACAGGAAAGATAATTTGAGTCATAAAATTTCTAGTACAGATCATTAAAAAACATAATATAAACGATTTATAATAAATGCTGAGATGATAGCAAGTAAAATGTAAACGTTATTACTAATTTTCAACATTAATTTATAATACATATTAAGTTTTAGTAAAAACGTTTTTATATTTTTGGATAAGGATGATTAGCATGTCTCATGAAATAACAATCAAAGATGTTGCGAAGCAAGCTGATGTGTCAGTCGCAACAGTTTCAAGAGTCCTAAATGGGCTTGATAGAGTCAGTGAAAAAACGCGTAAAAAGGTACAAAAAGTTGTTAAGGAATTAAATTATGTGCCAAATACTATGGCAGTATCCATGATTACCAAACAAACGAAAATGTTGGCAGTTGTTGTTCCTGCATTTGAAAATCCATTTTATACAGCAGTTATAAAAGGAACAGTAGATGTTGCTAGTAAAGAGGGGTATCACACTGTTGTATTTTCAACCAATGATAATGATAACGAAGAGGCTGCATTTTTTAAGAGTTCTCTTAAAAGAAATGTTGATGGAATTGTGCTAATTGGCGCTCATAATAATCCCGAATTCTACCAAAGAATTAATAAACCGGTCATACTTGTGGATCGTTATATTGAAGGCAGTGGTCTTGATGGAGTGGTCATTGACAATTTTAGAGGAGCATATGAATCCACCAAATATTTAATTGAAAATGGTCATCAACAAATTGCTATTATTACCGGTCCGCAAACGTTTAATGATGGAATTGAAAGGTACAGAGGTTATCAACAAGCTATAAACGATTTCGAAATTGATTTAATCCCTGAATATGTAAAGCAAGGTGATTGGTTCGAAAATCATGGTTATCAATCCATGAAAGAATTAATGAATCTAAGTAATCCACCAACTGCAGTATTTGCAGCAAACAACTTAATTTGTCAAGGCACTATCAAAGCAATAAGAGATTTAAATTTAGAGATAGGGTCAGATATATCCCTTGTTGGTTTTGATGAAAATTCACTAGCTAATTTTGTACAGCCAAGAGTATCAGTTGTAAAACGTCCAACATATGAAATGGGTATTCACGCAGCTGAAATGCTGCTTCAAAAATTAAAGCAAGGAGATAAAAGTGACTCGGTTCCTAAAAAAGTTACCCTAGGAGTTGAACTTTTGAAATTCGGTTCTGTGAAAAATCTAGGAGGTGGAAAAGATGCCTAATATTTTGGTAGTTGGCAGTATGAATATGGATATCGTGACTCGGGTAAATCGACATCCCTTACCAGGTGAAACGATTCATGGATTAAACACATCCTTTTTTTCAGGTGGTAAGGGAGCAAACCAAGCCGTTGCAGCTGTAAGGTCAGGTGCAACGGTAACGATGGCCGGCGCTTTAGGGGAGGATTTTTTTGGTAATGAAATTTCTAGGCTGCTTATAGATGACCAGATTAAGTTAAATCATGTTAAAAAGAAAAGTTCTATGACAGGGACAGCGATCATTACAATTGATGATAGCGGGGAAAATAATATTATTTTGAATAAAGGTGCGAACGGCATCTTTATTCCGGAAGATCTTCTAGATGTTGAGCTGAATCAATATGATGCCATTCTTATGCAAAATGAAATACCTTGGGAAACCAATGCCTTTATCTTAGAGAAAGCTTCTGCATTAAATATTAAAACTGTCTTTAACCCTGCCCCAGCTCTATCAATAATAGATAGATATTTTCCGATGATAGATTTACTTATTCTAAATGAAATTGAAGCGTCTGAGATGACGAATATTCCAGTTAAAGATCAAGAAAGTGCTTGTCAATCGGCATTAAGGCTTATTGAGAAAGGCGTTTCTGAAGTCATTGTAACTCTAGGAAAACAAGGTGCCGTTTATATGAATCGAAAAGGCTCCATCTTCCGATCATCCGCCTTCAATGTAACAACTGTTGATACTACAGCTGCTGGAGATACGTTTATCGGTGCTTTTGTAAGCGCTTATTTTAATAATGGTGTTGCTGATAGTTTAAAATATGCCGCGGCTGCAGCTGCTCTAGCAGTTACGAAAGAGGGGTCACAAAACTCCATTCCATTCTTACAACAAGTGGTTGCCTTTATGAAAGAAACTCAAGATTTTTTGATTAACGTTTGAAATTTAAGGCTGCTCCCCTAGAAAAGACTTAACAAGATTCAAGTGGGGAAAAGCAGCAACAATTTTAAGCTATATAAAAATATAGAAAATAGAGGAGGATTTAAAATGAAGGTATTGTTTATTGGAGAATCTTGGATGATTCATATGATTCATGTAAAGGGGTATGACAGTTTTACTTCTACTAAATATGAAGAAGGAGCTACATATTTACTTAATAGTTTAAGAGAGGCAAATGTTGAGATTGATTATATGCCTTCCCATGAGGTTCAGGTCCGTTTTCCAAAGAAATTAGAAGATCTTCAACAATATGATGCTGTTGTGTTAAGCGATATAGGTGCCAATACATTTTTACTTCAAAACGCAACTTTCTACCAAATGGAAATTATTCCAAATTCATTAGAATTAATCAAAGAATATGTGGCGCTAGGCGGTGGCTTATTAATGATTGGCGGTTACCTATCCTTTATGGGGATTGAAGCGAAAGCGAATTATAAGAATACGGTGTTGGCAGATGTACTTCCTGTCGAAATGCTCAATACAGATGATCGCGTAGAAATGCCTCAAGGAATAAGAGCAGAAACAATCAAAAATCATCCCATTACTGAAGGTATGGAAAATTGGCCAAACTTCTTAGGATATAACAAATTTAGACCAAAGGATGGTTCAGAGGTTCTTGTCAACATTCAAGAGGATCCACTTCTGGTAGTTGGTCAATATGGCAGCGGGAAAACAGCATGCTTTGCCAGCGATTGCGCACCGCATTGGGGTCCAAAGGAGTTTATGGAGTGGGAGTATTACCAGCCTTTATGGGTTCGGATTTTAGAGCACATTAAAAAATAATATTAGTAAGTTGGTGATAGGCATGAGAGTAGAGGAAATCGTTCGGGAAAACAAAGACGAATATATTGATTTCTTGGCCAAATTGGTTCAAACAGATACTCAAGTCATTGGACATGGAGTGTTAGGCGGAAAAGAGAAAGCAGGACAGGAAATCATTAAGCAGAAACTATCTGACCTTGGTTTTGAAATTGATGAATTTTTGGTGGATGATGAAAAAATCAAGAAATATCCTGGTGCCAATTTAGGCCATGATAATCGCGATCGTCCCAATATTGTTGGAACATTAAAAGGAACAGGCGGCGGGAAGTCTTTAATTCTAAACGGTCATATCGATACAATGCCTTTTGGTGATCGAGAGAAATGGTCTCATGACCCTTTCCTTGGACAAGTTCAGGATGATGTTCTGTATGGACTTGGATCAACGGATATGAAAGCTTCTTTAGCTGCAATGGTTATGGCTGCACAAACAATCAAGGCCTTGGGGTATCAATTAAAAGGGGATCTCATCATCCAATCCGTTGTGGATGAAGAAGGTGGTGGGAATGGGACCCTTGCATGTGTAGAGCGTGGATATACAGCAGATGCGGCGATTGTCGGAGAACCGACCCAATTAAACATCCAGCCTGCACATATGGGCTTTTTATTCCATGAAATTGTAGTCGAAGGTCAAAGTCTTCATTCCAGCCAGCTTTGGAATGGCGTTAATGCCATTGATAAAGCCATAAAAATTTACCAAGCTCTTAAGGACTTGGAGCACCGCTGGTTAATGACAGAAAGACACCCGCTTTTGCCGGGCCCTACTATTAATCTAGGAGAGATAAAAGGCGGAATTGCGGGGTCAGTTGTTCCAGGCTCTTGTACATTAAAAACCTGTCTTCATTATCAGCCAAATCAATGTGAAACCTATGAACATACAAGAGAGCGTGTAAACAGGGAAGTTCTCGAGACGATTGAAAGAGTTGCCAAAGGGGATGAATGGTTAGAGAAGCACCCCCCTCAAGTAAGTGTCTATCAGGAAGGCTTTCCATTTGAGACGTCGGTTACTCATCCTTTGGTTCATGAGATGAAGAGAGTGATAGGAGAAGTATTGAACAAAGAAGCTGTAATCGAAGGGATGCCAGCCGGATGCGATGCCCGTCTACTTGCTGGGTTTGCCAACATTCCGACGATCATTGTGGGGTGTGGAGATCCAAGGCAGTGTCACTGTATTGATGAATCAGTCCCAGTTTCCCAGTTTCTATCATTAATCGAGATTTATGTTCAATTTATCATTTCTTGGTGTGGTGTAGAATCAATAGATTAAAATACTATCAAAAATTTGGAGGGAAAAAGTTATGAAAAAAGTACTTATACTTATTGCTGCAGCTATGCTCCTTGTGCTATCGGCTTGTGGATCGCAGGAAAAGGCTGGGTCTGAAAAAAAGTCTGATGGAAAATTAACAATTGGTGTTACAACAGCTACGCTCCGTCACCAATTCTTTATTGATATTGATGAAGGAATGAAAAAGGCAGCAAAAGACGCAGGAGCAGAATTGTTAGTCAATGACCCTAACCTGGATTTATCAAAGCAAGTATCTTCAATTGAGGATTATATGCAAAAAGGAGTAGATGCTTTAGTAGTTTTAGCGGTTGATAATGCTGGAGTTATTCCCGTCATTGAAGAGGCAAAGGATAAAGGGATTCCTATAATTACAGCAGACTCTGTAGTGGATAGTCCTAGTGTTGATACATTTATCGGAACTGAAAACTATGAAGCAGGAAAGCAATTAGGTGAGTATTTAAAGAAAGATATCGAAACAAAAGGAAAAGATGTAAAAGTTGCTGTTGTTACTCATGAACAATCTTTCGTCCAAAAACAACGACTTGATGGGTTGAAAGAAGTAGTAAAGGATATGAAAAACGTAACGATTTTGAACAGCCAGCCTGGTTATGATCGTCAAAAATCAATGGCAACAGTTGAAAATATTCTTCAGGCAAATCCAGATGTGGACTACATCTATGCCACTGCTGAGAATAGTGTATTAGGTGCTTTGGCCGCTCTTGAATCAGCTAATAACAAACATACAAAAATTGTAGGCTTTGATGTGACAAAGGAAGCAGCTGAAGGAATTCGTGGTGATCACATCCTTGCAATGATTCAGCAGCAACCTTCCAAAATCGGTGAAGAGTCTATTAAAGCAGCCCTTGAAGCAATCAATGGGAAAAAATTAGATAAAAATATCAGTGTTCCAGTCATTTTAGTTGATAAAGGAAATGTGGATGAATATTTCAAAAAATAAATTAGGGAGATTTTTCTCCCTGTTTTATCTCCAAACGAGAGGGGAAATTTTCATTGAACTCACCAATAATTGAGTTAAAAAATATTACAAAAGAATTCTCTGGTGTAAAAGCACTTAAAGGTGTCTCTCTCACTGTCTATCCAGGAAGTGTACATGCGCTTGTAGGAGAAAATGGCGCAGGAAAATCTACCTTAATGAAAATTCTAACAGGTGCCTACTCAAAAACGAGTGGAGAAATACTTTATAACGGCGAGACTATTGAGAATATGGACCCGAAAACCTCAAAGAAAGTCGGGATTCATTGTATCTATCAAGAATTAAATGTGGCAAACTACCTAACTGTCGCTGAAAACGTCTTTCTTGGCAGCCAGCCTGTCAAAAAAACGGGTCTTATTGATTGGAAGCAAATGAACGAAAAAGCAAAGGAAATTTTTACATCATTGCAAATTAATCTTGATCCCAAACAGCTGGCGAAAGACATTAGTATAGCTCAAAAACAGATGATTGAGATTGCACGTGCTATATCACAAGAAGCAAAAATATTGATCATGGATGAGCCGACATCTTCTCTTTCAGAAAGAGAAACAGAGATATTACTTACTTTAGTGACAGAACTAAAAAACAAAGGTGTCAGCATCCTATACGTCTCACACAGAATGGATGAAATTTTTAGGGTTTGTGACACTGTTACCGTTTTAAGAGATGGTACGTTTATTAAAACATTACCGATGAGTGAAGTTGAAAATGTCGATACACTTGTAGAATTAATGGTTAATCGTAAGATGGATGATTATTTTAATAAGATTGAAGTTCCCATTGGTGAACCAATATTAAAAGTGCAAAATCTTTCTAAAGCTGGGGTACTTAAAGATATTAACTTTGAGTTACGAAAGGGTGAAATTCTAGGAATTGCTGGTTTGGTAGGATCAGGAAGGACAGAAATCGCCCAAGCGCTTTTCGGGTTGTTAAAAAAAGATACTGGAGAAATATTGATTGACAACCAATTAACCAAAATAAATAACCCAAGTGATGCAATCAAGCAGGGTCTTGGATTTGTGACAGAAAACCGAAAAGAAACAGGGCTCGTTCTAAAGCAGACTGTCAGGGATAATATATCTCTCCCAAGTCTTAAGAAATTTACGAAGAGTCTTCTTGTTAATAAAAAGGCCGAAAAGAAAGTATCGGAAGATTATAAGCAAAAATTAAATATTAAGGCTACAACAATGGAACAGACGGTTTCTACGTTAAGTGGAGGAAATCAGCAAAAAGCCATCATTGCCCGCTGGATGATCCAAGAACCACGTATACTTATCTTGGATGAGCCATGTCGTGGGGTCGATGTCGGCGCAAAAGCAGAAATCTTTGCACAAATTAGTAAACTTGCTGAGCAAGGAGTCGGGATTATCATGATCTCATCTGAATTATCTGAGATTGTAGGGATGAGTGATCGTGCGATTGTCATGAGAGAAGGTTCTATTGTCGGTGAACTTAACAAAGACATGATTACCTCAGATAATATTCTAAAATTAGCATTTGGAGGTGCAATAAGTGCTTAATAATACTTCAACAAACGTGAATATTAATCAAAATTCCCGAAAGACAAACTGGAAACAAAAATTTTATATTATTTTTGATAAAGGTAGTACAACGATAGGTCTTGCTTTGCTTTTTATCATTATGTCTATTATTACTACTGATTTTTTAACAGTTGATAACTTACTCAATGTCATGCGTCAATCCGCAGTCTTGTGTATTATGGCCGTAGCCATGACCTTCATTATTATTACAGGAGGAATCGATTTAAGTGCGGGGTCACAGTTGGCTGTCAGTGGCGTGGTAGTGAGCGGACTAATTGTGGCGGGTATTCCGATTCCACTTGCTATTCTTATTACTGTTTTGATTGGCGGGATGATTGGCCTCTTTATGGGGACAGTTATTTCAACACAGAATATTCCTCCGTTTATTGTTACTTTAGCGATGACGACTATTCTCAGTGGTATTGCTTTTGTTTATACCGAGGGTACGCCAGTAGTTATTACTGATGCGGTTTTCCGTCAAATTGGCCGAGGGTTTCTTGGTCCAATTCCAACGGCGATAATCATCATGATCATTGTTGCTATCATTGGACATATCTTATTGTCGCACACTCGTTTCGGCAGGTATGTCTATACGATTGGTGACAATGAAGAGGCAGCTAGATTATGCGGTATTAATGTAAAATGGGTTAAAACAGGCGTATATGCTTTTGGCGGTGCCATTACAGCAATCGCTGGAATTGTTCTTGCCTCTCGTCTTTCTTCGGGATCACCGAATGCAGGTACAGGTTCAGAATTAGACGCAATTGCTGCTGTTGTATTAGGTGGAACAAATCTTTTTGGCGGCGAAGGGAAAATTACTGGAACCTTAATGGGTGTAGCGATTATTTCCATTTTGAACAACGGATTAAATTTGCTAAATGTTTCTTCCTATAATCAATTGATGATTAAAGGGGTTGTCATCTTGTTAGCAGTTTGGCTGAATTCAATTAAAGCAAGAAAGAAAGCGAGTGTGTAATAAAATGAGTGGCGGTATATTTCCAGAAAAAAAATTTATTTTAGAGAATTTATTTAATGTTCGTAAACCAATTATAGGAATGGTTCATTTAAAACCACTTCCAGGGGCTCCACATTACAAAGGTGAAAGCATGGATGAGATTGTTGAGTTTGCACTAGAGGATGTTCGGCGACTGGAGGAAGGTGGAGTTGATGGATTACAAATAGAAAATGCATGGGACATTCCCTTCCCAAAACCTGAAGATTTTAGCTTTGAAACAGTAGCTGCCATGACAGCTATAGGAGTAGAAATTGCTAAAGCTTCAAAGCTGCCTCTTGGTGTGAACTGTTTAGCTAATGCGGTTATTCCAGCTATTGCAATTGCCAAAGCATCTAAAGCTAAATGGGTTAGATCGAACCAATGGGTTAATGCTTATGTCGCTAATGAAGGCATTGTCGAAGGAGCTTCGGCAAAAGCCATGAGATATAAAGCAAATCTTTTCGGTGACGATATTAAAATCATGGCTGATGTTCATGTGAAACATGGAAGCCATTCTATCGTTGCAGACCGCAGCTTAGCAGAGCAAACAAGGGATAATGAATTCTTTGATGCGGATATATTAATTGCTACAGGTAACAGAACGGGTGACGAAACTTCATTAGATGAGCTTATTGGAATTAAGGAATCTGCAAGTTTGCCTGTCATAATTGGAAGTGGAATGACTGTCGAAAATGCCAAAAAGATTATGTCTATCGCTGATGGAGCCATTGTCGGAAGTTCCTTAAAGGAGAACGGAAATTGGTGGGAGAGAGTGGATACTGAAAGAGTAAAACAGTTTATGGACCAAGTAAACTCACTCCGGTAGAATAGGATGTCTAAAAAATGGTAAAAGTTGCGGTGCATGGGTTTATTAACGTGGATTTAATTGGACTGGTAGATCAGTTTTCTAAAATGGATCAGGAAGTGGAATGCAGGGACTTGCAAATAACCCCGGGTGGATCGGCAGCAAACGTTGCTGTCGGTCTCTCACGTTTAGGGGAGGAAGTTTATTTTTTAGGTGCCGTTGGTGAAGATTCGTATACTCAATTTTTATTAGAGAGCTTGGAAAAAGCTAAATTGGACTACATCCAAAAAGTATCGGGGGTAACTTCGGGTACTGTGATGGTTTTGGTAAACTGTTTAGGATTACGAACAATGTATACCTTCCCGGGAGCAAATACACACTTTGAGCCAAATTTAGTTCCAAGGAATTTTTATGAAAGCATTGATTTACTTCACCTAAGCAGTCCTCTTCTGGACTTGGCTCCATCACTCTTTCAATGGAAGGAGAAGTCCCCGAGACTTAAGATTTCTTTTGATCCAAGTGCATTATTGACTAAGAAAGGTTTACAGCATTTAAGACCATTTTTCTTAAAGACAGATATTTTATTTGTAAACCGCTCTGAATTAAATGATTTGTTCCCTAATCATGATGTTGATTATTCGATCCGGTCGCTTCACGATTTAGGTATTCATCAAATATTTGTTAAATTAGGAAGAGAAGGCGCACTATCAAGTCTTATTACAGAAGGAGGCCGCTGTCATCAGCTTCTCCTTCCATCTTTAAAGGTTGAACCGATTGATTCAACCGGTGCGGGTGATGCTTTTGCCGTAGGTGCCTTATATGGAATTAATCGAGACTGGCCGCAGGAGACCATATTACAGGCTGCGATTGAACTAGGGGCTGGTGCTGTATTACAAACAGGTGCCAGAAAAGGGCTGCCTTATTCTCTTGAAACGGGAGTGTAGCTAATCATGGATATCCAAAGAGTATTTCAATCTATTGACGAAGAAGATGCTATAAAATTTTTACAGTCTTTAATTCAGGTAAATACCATCAATCCACCGGGTATGGAAAAAGCGCTGGCTGATAAGATCAGTCAGCGCTTGGCAAATACCGGTTTGTTGATACAGTTTGATGTGGTGGAAAAAGACAGGGGAAATTTAATCGTTTCCTATGGTAATGAAGAATTATTAACTGACCAATCGAAAACACTAATATTTAGCGGACATTTCGATACTGTTCCAGTCGGGAATGTAGAATGGACCTACCCAATTTTTGAAGGAAGACGAGTAGGAGATCGGATTTATGGACGGGGCTCATCAGATATGAAAAGTGGTGTAGCCGCCATGATTATAGCCATGGAAAGTATCCAAAAAGCAGGAATTAAATTGAACGGCACCCTTCAATTTGTTGGAACTGTTGGGGAAGAAGTAGATTGTATAGGCGCCAAAACAGTGGTCAAAAAAGGCCAGATTGACCTAGCCACAGCGATAGTCATTAGTGAACCTACTTCGAATCAGCCAGTGATTGCTCACAAGGGAGTATTGTGGCTGAAAATTTCTATGTTTGGAAAAACAGCGCATGGTTCTATGCCTTCCCTTGGTATCAATGCCATATTGGCGATGAACGAGTTTATTAATGAAATAAATATTTATGATATTCGTTATGATGAACACGATATCCTAGGTGGTTCTACTTTGAACATTGGTACAATCAATGGGGGAGTTGGAACGAATGTCGTTCCAGATGAATGTACGATAACGATTGATATTCGGACTGTGCCGGGACAATCTCATTTTGAAATTACCGAGGGTATCAAAGAAACTTTGAATAGCGTATCCCAAAAAATGAATGTGTCATTTGCAATGGAAGTAATCAATGACATGAGATGTGTATATACCTCCCAGGATCATTCTTTTATCGAATTAGCTGTAAAGACTGCTCAATGTTTGAACGCCAAGAAGAACCTTGTTCCCGGTGGAGTTAATTATTATACGGATGGTTCTGTTTACAAAGGCCACCTTCCGGATGTTCCTATATTAATCTATGGACCAGGAGAGCCTAAACTGGCTCACCAACCTGACGAATGGGTGGATATTCGGAAATATGTGGAATCTATTAAGTTTTATATTGCACTTGCTATTCAATATCTCGAATAAGGTGACCATGGTGACGGTTCTGCTGGCTTTCGGCGTAGTTTTATAGATAGTTGTGGTTGCTGTTATCTTGAAGAAAGTTGGAAAGGATGTATGGAGGATTGGATATAAAAGTTGTTGTTATCACTGGTGCTGGTAGTGGACTAGGCGCTTCTTTAGCTAAGAAATATTCTGATTTGGGATGTCACGTATGTTTATTGGGGAGAACGTCATCAAATCTTAACCGGACAGCAGAAGGATTAATCAATAGCCATTCGATTTACGAGGTCGACGTGACATCCAAAAGCGCTGTTACAAAAATTTTAGACTCTATAGAAGCTGAAATAGGTGCTATCGACTTATTGATAAATAATGCGGGTCTGGGTGTATTTGATTTGTCCGAAAACATAAAGGAAGAATCTGTTCACGATATGGTTGATATTAATCTTAAGGGAACGATTTTCTGCACGCAAGTAGTATTGCCTCACATGAAAAAGCGTAACCAAGGCATCATTGTAAATGTTGTATCAACTGCAGGAGTTGAAGGGAAAGTTAACGAGACCGTATATTGTGCAAGTAAATTTGGTGTCCGTGGATTTACAGAAAGCCTCGCTCTTGAATTAAATGAAACTGGGATTAGAGTGTTTGGAGCCTATATGGGTGGAATGAAATCCGCATTTTGGGATGGAATCTTTACAGAAGATAAAATAAAAGATTTTATGGACCCCGACGATGTAGCTGACATCATCATAGAAAATACAAAACCTCGCAAAAATACTTTGGTAACAGAAGTCATTATAAAAAACAAGATTTAGAGGTCATGACATGAACATAGGGACGGTTCTGTTGGCTTTTAAGAGAATCGTCCCTGTTTGTTTTTGTGTCATTAGGATAGTGCATAAAGTTTAATGTGCCGTTATTTTGTTCATCTTGTAAAGCGATGTAATGCTTCGCACTATCCCATTTGGCTAAATCTCCAAATCTCACATAAAACTGCTTAATATATTTTTCCCTCGCATAATCATATCATTCAGAATAAGATTCATAAGGACCAGGGAAGCATCACTTTTCATCTTTTAAATTAACTTAGGTGCAAAAGTCAATACCGGTGTCATGCACCATCCAGAGTGTTACAATCAGATGGTTGGAAATCCCTAAAAGGTAAAAAAATCATTTTTCACAGGCCTTACGTATGCCTAGTCCCATTTAATAAACAAAAAAATGTTTGCACTGAACTAGTATTCTCTAACACGAAGAGTTTAGATTTATAATCAAAAATCTCGACAACTATTTTAAAGACTTGCAAGGGAAAAGTAAGCATTGAAGCAGAGTTGGCACATTTTCAACCAAACGTTTGATTGAAACGTAAGATAGTAGAAAAAAGCCAGTTTTTATCAATTCATAATATTTATAGAAGATTGTTGGTGGAGGTTTAACAAATTCAAAGCATCCTTCAGCAATTTTTTTACGGACATATGTTGTTTTTTCTCACATACATCCAGGTTTTTCACCTTTTTAACCAAACGTTTAATTGAAAGGGAATGTTAAGGGGAAAAGCAGAGTGCTGTATGTTTTTAGGAAATAAAAATTGAATTTGTAGAAAAAGGAAGAATGGGCTAACGCATAGTTACAGCTTGCGCCATTCTTTTTACTAAATTTTGTTCGAAAAGCTTGATCACATAATGTTTATAAGAAATTTACACAAACGTTTGATTGAATCGAGAGAAAGTAGAAACCAGGAGATTGCTGTAGGTTTATTGGGGTTCTCGGTGCATCCCAAAGGTTTTTCCGTAGAGCCAGGATTTATATAAAAAGCATACGAACTGGCCGTCAGAATTCTGGAAAGAAAAATGCGAAGAGATGGAAGAGATGGAGTCAGACCCCCGCACAGCTAAAGTTTATAGCGTTAAAGTATTATAGACGACCGGGCAGGGAAAAAAAGAGCCCGTCGGGTAGTCAATCGGACTTATAGACGACCGAGCAGGAGAAAAAGGAGTATCGAGGGTAGCCAATCGCCGTTGTAGAAGACCGAGCAGGGGGAAAAAGAGCCCCGATGGTAGTTATTCGGGCCAAGTTTATAACCAGATATGAAATTTAGCCAGGGGTAGAACCCTGGTTATGTACACTGTTTACTCTTACGGTTTCTGGGGAGTAAAGATGTATAGCATTATTCGTTCTTGGACAACCCCTTTAATAATTGGAATCACAATGGGATGGTACCTGGCACATTATGATCGCAGACGGTTCCTGTGGGGATAAAAAGGACTTCTCTTGGGAAGTCCTTTTATGTTAATCGCATTAGGCATTTATATTGGTATAACTTACAACTATTGACGACCGTAAGCCAAAAAAAGTGATACAAGAGGGTAGTTAATCACCATTTTGTATCACAATTTTTAAGGAAAAATGTATTTTAATTTGTTAAGGTACATCAAACATCGATGAGTCTTTTTTCCATGCGTGGGTTGAGAGTTTAAACTTATGATGGTTTTTTATTATTAAGTAAGGTTAGTTAAATTTTCAGGTTCAACCTATTTAAAACCATTTCTAATGAAGGCATACCACTTTGTGCGCCCTTTTTTTCAACTGATAAAGAGGCACTTGCATTTGCAAATCTGACTGCTTCCTCGATATTTTTTCCTTCTGTTAAGGCAACAGCAAAACTCCCATTAAAAGTGTCTCCGGCACCTGTTGTATCAACAGTATTCGTCTTAAATCCTTGAATGAATATATGCTTTTTCCCGTCAAAAAAACGGGCGCCATTTTCACCTAAAGTGACAATTAATTTATTTGGATACCGTTCTAATGATTGTTCAATATTTTCACCAAAAATACTTATACATTCAGATTCATTTGGTGTAATATAGGTTGCTAAATCAATAAAATCATTTTTAAAATTATTGACTGGTGCAGGGTTCAATACAACAGGAATGTGATATTCCTTGCATAATTTCAAAGCTGCAAGAACTGTGTTTGCAGGTATTTCTAATTGAATGACGACCATTTTACTTTTAACAATCTCATTTTTAACAAGTTCTATCTCAGTTGGTGTCAATCGATTATTCGCACCAGGAACAACAATAATTCTATTATCAGCATTAGAAACAATGATGGAAGCGATACCTGTTGTTTCATCAGGATATAAAAACACATGCTCTGTATTTATGTTTTCTTTTTTTAATGAAGTCAAAGCCATCTTGCCATATTCATCCGTACCGCAAGCTCCAATCATTTGAGCTTCCATCCCTAATCTCGCAATGGATACAACTTGATTGGCTCCTTTTCCGCCAAAAAAAGTTGAAAAAGAGGTCCCTAACGTAGTCTCTCCGTTATTTGGTACGTGATTTGTTTCCACAACAAGATCCATATTGATGCTTCCAATTACAGTAATCACATTATCACCTCTATTAAACGGCTTTTAATTATAAACAGATTCTAGTATTTTTTAAGTGCGTCAATCATTAATTTCCAAAAGCCTTCCACATCAAGTTCCAAACCAAACTTCGCATTCACCTTTCTGCCTGTGGTCCCAAGTAAATCAACTATGGTTGTTCCTGCAGTATATTCTCCCTTTGTTTCCACTGTAATATTTACCTCTTTCATCTTAAATAATTCCGGTGCAACACAATATGCCACAGTTAATACATCGTGTACTGGCGGCGCATCAAAATCGAACGTTTCTTTATACGCCGATGCAAAAAACACTAATAATTCACCAACTATTTTAGAAACCTTGTTATCAATTTTATTCACTTGATCTACTACTTCTTTTGTTGCTAAGGCCTGGTGGGTTATGTCTAGTCCCATAACGACTAGCGGGACACCACTATCAAAAACTTTTTTCGCTGCTTCTGGGTCAGCCCAAATATTAAATTCAGCAGTTGGTGTCCAGTTCCCAAATGTCCCGCCGCCCATAAGGACAATCTCTTTAATATTATCCTTTATTTCCGGCGCTTTTGTTAAAGCTAACGCAATATTCGTTAAGGGGCCGGTTGGAAGAATGGTAATCGGCTCTTTTGACTCTTTGACCAGTCTAATGATCGTATCAGAACCATGTTCCCCACTCCAGCTCCGGGAAGGTTGAGGCAAATCGGGACCATCTAGACCTGAGTCTCCATGAATACTAGGTGCCGTTTCTCGTACGCGAATTAATGGCTCACTAGCCCCTTTTGAAACCACCACATCGTTTAATGAGACTAAATCACAAATTTTCAAAGCATTCATTGTCGTTTTTTCAATTTCTGCATTTCCAGAAACAGTTGTAATCGCCAAAATTTCCAATTCCGGTTGTGCCGCAGCTAAAATAATCGAAATTGCGTCATCATGTCCTGGGTCACAATCCATAATAATTTTTCTAGTTGTCATCCTATCTCACTCCATATCAAAATTAATTTACTGCTCTCATTATTGTTACTGAAATTCTTTTCATCATTCTTTTTTCTAAAAGGCTGTAATAATAGTATGGCTGCAAACTTCGCCTTTGGTCCTCTTATAAGTTAAAAGAACATACCAACAATGGATGCTGTTAGAAGGGAAGCCATTGTAGCACCTATTAAAAGTTTTAATGAATACTTGGCAACAATCTTTCCTTGGTGCATATCGATGGCTTTAATAGACCCCGAAACAATTCCTAATGTGCCGAAGTTCGCAAAGCTTATTAAATAGGTGGAAATAATGGCATTCGCTTTAGGAGATAAAGTAGCAGCTACTTTTCCTAACTCTCCCATTGCGACAAATTCATTTGTAATCAATTTAGTGGCCATTAAACTTCCCACTTTAATCATATCATCCTTAGGGATCCCTATTAAGAAAGCAATAGGTGAAAAAACCCATCCCATGATATCTATAAACGTAATATGAAATAAATAATCAAATGAGTTATTTAATAAAGTCACTAAGGCAATAAAACCAACTAACATGGCAGCAACCGTGATCGCTAATTTAAATCCATCCAAAATATAAGTACCGAGCATTTGGAAAAATGGTTCGTGTTCATCGTTTGCACTTACTTCACTTGTTGCGCTTACTTCACGTTCTGCACTTTCTGTACTTTCATCCTTATTCGAAGCATCTTCATTAATTGTTTCAGGATTGTAAGGGTTTACAATACATGAAATAATTAAGGCGGAAAAAATATTTAAAAATACGGCAACTACTACAAATTTTCCTGGAACCATGGTCATATAAGAGGCCAGCATGGCTGCACTGACAGCTGACATGGACGAAGCACAAATGGTATAAAGCTGTTGTGCTTTCAATCTAGGAATCTGATCTTTAATGGTAATAAACACTTCAGGCTGTCCTAAAATAGCAGTTGAAACAGAAAAGTAACTTTCCAGATTTCCCATTCCTGTGATCTTATTGATCACTTTTCCTAACCATTTAATAATAAATGGTAAGACCTTGATATAATTTAAGATTCCAACTAAGGCTGATATAAAAATAATCGGCATTAACACATTAAAAAAGAAGACAAAGCCACCGGACTCCAGTTTTATACCGCCAAAGACAAAATTGACGCCTCCGGCTGCTTGCTGCATTAACCAATTAAAAAATACAGAAATACTATTTAGTACTTTGATACCGCCCGCAGTGTGCAAGCAAATAAATGAAATAACTAATTGCAAAAGAATCATAATGCCAATTTGTTTATAGCGAATATTTTTTTTGTCAAAGCTGATTAAATAACCTAAACCAAAAATGAATACCAAGCCAATGATTCCTCTAAGGATGCTCATTTTTTCTCCTCATCTCTATCTTCTGACTTATAAGTTTCGTTGTACCCTATTTAAGATATTTAGTAATCTCCTTCTCCAAAAATAAATCTTTTGAAGAAGGAGACTAATAGTATGATAGTGTTATAGCATTATGATCTTGATTGATTTACCATTTATTCATAAAGCTTTTCTAATAGAGAGCGTGCACCTTCAACATCAAGTGGAAGTGGTGAATTCCCGGCAAATCTTTCTGAAACTACATTTTCTGCATTGCTCACTAATTCTTCTTTGCTAATCTCTAGATGACTAAACGGACTCATTCCTAAGATATTGTCTCTAAAATGACGCAAAGCCTGTGCCGTCACATGGCCAATTTCTATGTCAGTGAGGTTGTCCGCAAATGTTGCACCTAAAATGAACCCGATTTCTCTTACTTTTTTAGATTCAACCGGAGAAATATATTCTAAAACTCCTGGTAAAGCATAGGAACAAGCCGCACCATGAGGAATATGGTATTTAGAACCTATGATATGAGCAATCGAGTGGCCTAAATGGGTACCGGCATTATTCAGCATCCACCCGGCAAGTGCCGCCGCCACCATCATGCGTTCTCTCGCTTCTCGATCATTCCCATCTTCTACAGCTCTTGGTAAATACTTCACAATTAAATACATCACTTTTTCACAGATGGCGTCAGTGATAGGACTTGATAAATTGGACGTGTAACCTTCTGCTGCATGAGCAAATGCATCTAAGCCAGTCGCAATCGTCATATGTTTTGGTAAGGTCATGACTAATTCCGGATTTAAAACGGCATATTCACTAACAGCTTGATCAGCTAGTACGGCTAATTTAGTCTGTGTATGTGTATCCGTTACGACCAAGGCATTGGACAATTCACTGCCTGTACCGGAAGTAGTTGGAACAGCAATGAGGTCATGACATGGTTTGATTGCTTTATCCGGAACCACATAGTCAGCAATTTTCCCGCCATTTACTCTGACGATATTAATTCCTCTGGCTACATCAATCGAACTGCCTCCGCCAATCGCAATAATACAATCGCAATGATTCAAACCTGAATAATGGAGCGCCTTCATCTACGACTTCTGCTGGTGGATCAGGAACGACTTTATCATAAATAACATACTCAAGATTTTGGTTCTCCAGTTGTTCTAGTAAACTTTTAATAATGGGTACCGTGCGTAAAAATGAATCCATCACGATAAATGGTTTCTGATAATTTTTTTCTTCTAGTATCGATAAAATAGCATCAGGTAAATGATCTGTTACCGTTACTTTGACGTTTTGAATTAATTTATAATCCATTTAGCTTACCTCCTCTAATGCCATATTTTTCTTGAAAAGCTTTTTTTCGAAAAGTTGACTTAAATATTGAATAGCCGGCCCTGTCGTTAAAGCCGTTATGATGGTGATCATTCCAAATTTACCACTTAGCAAAAAGCCAATCACAATTAGACAGATATCCATGGTTACTTTTGATCTTCTCATGCTCCATTTGGTTTTATCGCGCAGGGTCAACATTAATCCATTGAAGGGGTCGACACCTATGTTGCTGGCAACAAATAAACTTATCCCAACGTAGTACAGCGTGCACCCAACCAATCCTCCTAAAATCCTGTCGAAAAAGATACTATTATCAAACAGGATTTGATAAAGATGACTGCCAAACGAAACGAAAAGACCATAAGGAATTAAATATAAAAATGTACCAATATTTACGTATCGTCTGCCAAAGAACAACAATAATAAGATTAAGCCGATGTTTATATAGTTAGAAACGACTCCTAATTCTGCCTGGTTATAATGCAGTGTAGTTCGAATGCCATCATAAACCATCCCGACCGGGTCATTCCCAAACTGTGTATTATTATTAAACGCTACGCCTATACAAACAAAAGCAATCCCTATAATAGAAACAAACAGTTTTTTTGGTGTGATTCTAGGAGAATTAGATCTATTAAACTTCCAGTTCACGAGCTGCCTTATCTGCTCTTTCACAAAATTCTCTTACCTTATCAATATCTTTTTCCATATGTCCGCCTTCATATTTAAAGCTTGTTTTCGTTAACGAATCTACACCATATGGTCTAATTTGTTTGATTGCTTCTTCTACATTATCTGGTCCTAATCCTCCGGCAATAATAACTGGAATATTTACACTGCGAACAATTTCTGCATCAATGGACCAATCATGTGTTTCGCCGCTTGCTCCAATTCCAGTATCTGCAGCTAAACCCGAATCCGTTAATAAATAGTCACAGAACTCGGCGTATTGTTTGGCGCGATCGATTGCTTCCGGTCCATCAATTAAAACGGCTTGCATCAGGCCTGTATTTGGACAAACTTCTTTTAATTGCTTGGCAAATTCAGGGGTAGCCGTATATTCCATACCAGCAATATGAAGAATATCTGGTTGAACCTTTTGGGCGATCTCCAATATTTCATCTGTATCTTTATTCAGCATAATGGCAACAGACTTAACGCCTCTATTTTTTGCTTCTGCAAAAATTTTATCGACTACATCTAAAGGTACCCGATGAGCAGGAACTCCTCCGTTTTGCATTGGTACTAAGCCGATATGATCTGCTCCAGCTTCCATTGTTTTAATACTTTCTTTATATGTTATTAAAGAGTAAATTTGTTTAATCATTATGTTTTCCTCACTTTACTAAGTATTGTTGTGCTCGTTCGACAATGTTTCTTACTTTAATATCCGGTGATACAGAATGCGCACTTTCGATGGTAATGCTGGCCGCTGCTTGGGTTAATTGTCCCACTTCTGCCAGGGCTAAACTTTTTCCAAAGTAATATCGTGCCCATGTAATCGTTGCCATCGTACAATCACCTGCGCCATTACAACTAACGACATCTGTTCTTAAAATAGGAACTAAAACCTTTTCGGTTTGATTCGTGCAAAGGATACCTTCGGAACCAAGTGATATAAAAACATTCTTAACTCCTTTGCTAATTAGCTGATCAGCTGCCTTTTTAGCAGAATCTTCATCGATAACTTGGATACCGGTTAAAAGTTCAGCCTCAAGTGCATTGGGTTTAAATGTATCAATTTTATTTAATACATTTGCAAATCGCTCTACTTTAGCCACTGAAACGGGATCGACAAAAATAGGAGCCTTACAATTATTTGCCAGCCATTCAATGGATTCTTTTGGGATATTGCCGTCAATGACACAAATAGCAGCATTATTTATGAAGTCGATACGGTCACTTAGAAACTCCGGTGTGACTTGATTGATAATGTCCATATCGTTGATACCTACAACCATATCCCCATCACTATTTGTTACATATAAGTACGTGGAACTTCTTTTACCGGGAATTTCCTCGGCATATTCCAAGCTAATAGAATTTTTCTGGCATTCTTCACTCAATATTTTCCCAAAGTAATCATCACCGTAGGTTGTAATTAAATAGGTTGGAACATCTAGTTTGGTCAAATTTTGAGCTATATTTTGCCCAACGCCACCCTCGGATAATTTAATCGTTCCTATATTTGAATCTCGTTCTTTAAAATTTAGACCTGAAATACCTGCAAGATCCATATTTAAGCCGCCTACCACTACTACATATTTTTCTTTTTCCACTTTATCCACCTCCTATTAATTGGTTGCGGTTACATAATAGAATGAAAATAATATTAAATAAACATTTATTTATTAAATAAACATTTATTAATTTGTTTACGCTTTCATCATACAAAGTAAATATTGTTTAGTCAACAATTATTTTTTATCTAAACAAATGTTTAGGATTGAACTGGTGGTGTTTTTGAAATATACTAGAATAAACATGATAGGAAGAGCGTGGTGATAACATGATAACAGCAAGAGAAAGTGAAATATTAAACTTACTTAAGGAAAATCCACTTATATCACAAAATGAATTAGCTGAATTATTGAATATAACACGCGCTAGTGCTGCATCACATATCCATAATCTTACGAAAAAGGGATATATAAGCGGGAGGGGTTATGTTTTACGGGAACCAGATTTTGTTTGTATCATTGGTGGAATTAATATGGATATACTAGGTATTTCGAAGGAAAAATTAATTGAGCATAACTCCAATCCAGGCAAAATCATTTTCACATTAGGCGGGGCAGGTAGAAATATTGCCTTAAATTTAACAAAGTTAGAAGTCTCTAATTATTTAATTTCTGTTTTCGGTAATGACGTAAATGGGGAGAATTTTATTACAGACTCTAAAGAAAATCGAATGGATATACAACATTGTAAGCAAATAGATGGTGAACACACGTCGACTTATCTATATATAGTAGAATCAAATGGTCACAGAAAAATTGGTATCGATAATATGGATATCTATAAAAAAATAACTCCAGAATTTTTAAAGAAAAAATTAGATTTAATCAATAGCTCAAAATACTGTGTGATTGATACCAATATTCCGAAGGAAACCATTGAATGGTTAACTGATAATTGTAAAGTTCCCATTATCGTAAAGACTGTTTCCTTAAACAAAAATTATAAATTACTAAAAGGGATTCACCATATCAATACCTTAATTATTACCCCTGATGAATTAAGACAACTAGTTGAAAGATTTATAGATGGTGAAACTACGATCGAACAGGGTATAAACATTCTTTTGGAAAAAGGAGTTAAGAATGTGATTGTTTTTTCTTCAGACGAGGGACTGCTTTTTTTCAAAAACGAAGAAAAGTCTATAAAAATTAATAAAGTCATCAATAGCAGGGCGAATACAAATGGGGCAAGTGCTGCACTGACAGCTGCTGTTGTTTGGGGCCTAATGAATCAAATGAATTGGGAAGAAATACTTAAATTTGCTTATATGACAGCTGTAAATTGTATGGAAACAGAGGATTCAGTAAACAATGACTTGTCCGTGTCTCTCATTCAACGAAAAATGAATGAAATTATTTTTTAAAATGCTGTTTGTGAAATTAAGTTAGACAGAAAAAAAGTCATTCGTATATACGAATTTTAAAACTCCAAAAAATCCCGGTGCCTGTCACTCCCCGGATTTTGTCGAAGATTGATAGGCTTTTAGGGTGATGGAAAGTGATAGAATAATGTTGCAACTGAATATTGTTGGGATGGTTGGTTGTTGGTCTTCTTTCTGTTTTAGGAAAGGAGGTGATAATCATGGAAACATTTCTTGAAATTCTACGAGAAGTTCTGAAGGGAGTTGTGCGTGAATTGAGCGCTTATTTCTTTCGGAAAAACGTTCTAGAAAACAAGAAAACCACCCTACGCCGTCACAAGCAAAAGGGTGGTTCTCATAAAAATAACACATAGACAACCACCACCCTGACGGTAGAAGTTGCAGGGAGAAGTGTTGGTAGCACTTCTCTTTTTATTATAAGTTCATTATATACAAAAATATACCACTTTAAAAGTGGAAACTATGCATCATATACCAGTGTCTATAGATAGGATTTTTTAGATTTCTTTATTTCAAAGAAACCTTACCTTGGACTTCAATTATAACATCTGCCTTTTTCAATAAATTGCCAACCTCGCACCCTCTATCTGCTGCTTCTGTTGCTCTTTGTGCAGATTGAACTTGTTCTTCTGTTGCTTCAGCAGATAAAACGATTTGCGGATAGTGAGTAATTTTAAACTCATTGTCGGATATATTTGCCTCAGAATTTACTGTTAGTTCTACAACAGGTAGTTTTCTACTTTCAAGCGCAAACGTAAGAGTTGCTGTATAACAAGTAGTTACAGAAGAAACTAGAACCTCTTTTGGATTTGCTCCGTTACCACTGCCGCCCAAAGATGTTGGAATAGCAATTTTTGTATCAAGATTCTCTGTTTTAAGGATTCCATTCCCTGTTACCCCGCCATCCCAAACAGCATTCACATTTATTTTCATATCAGCCATCGTTAACACTCCTTAAAATAAAATATTATTTATGTTACCAATACACGAATGTTCCTATTCTATGGGTACCGAAACAAGTCTTGGAAAGGTAAGAAAAACATTTTCTCATCAAGTACCTACCGGTTGGTACAGTTTGTAGATTAACATGTCCATTAAAGAATTGGCAAGTAAAAAGTTTTGTTCTTAAAAAAAAAACAACTTTTAACTTATTCCGAGGGTAAGACTCTACAAATTAATAACCGAATCTAGGAAGTCAAGATACTGTTTTCATTTAGAACAAAAGTACAACGAACAATATTATTGTAATCTAATAGAAGATAGTGTTATCATTCCTGTACCGAACAGTAGGTAAAGATAATCATGTTATTTTATTTAATTAAGGTTAAACTAAACATAAAAGTTTAAAAGGAGTTTTGAAAATGCCAACAAATCTATATGAAAAAGAAAACACTCAAAATCTAGCTCAATTAAATGTTTTAGCACCAGAACAGTTAAAAGCTTTTAATGATTTTAATGTTGCAGTATTTAAAGAAGGTGCTCTTACTGTAAAAGAGAAAGAAATCGTTGCTGTCGCAATTGCTCATATTACTCAGTGTCCGTATTGCATTGACTCTCATACTAAGAAAGCAAAAAACGCAGGAGCATCATTAGAAGAATTAGTTGAAGCAGTATTTGTTGCTACGGCTGTGGAAGCAGGTGGTGCGGTTACTCATAGTACGCATGTACATAACGCAAAAAATGTAGATGCATCAGATGTTCTTTATGCTCGTTCTAATTTAAAAAATTTAAGCAACCTAGGTAAATTTGCCCCTGAAGGATTCAAAGGCTACTCATCATTTAGTGCTGCTGCCACTAAAGAAGGAAAACTCACCGCTAAATTTAAAGAAATCATCTCTACTGCATCTGGAGTAGCAAGTCAATGTCCATATTGCATCGACGTTCATACGAAAAAAGCCGAAAAACTCGGTGCAACAAATGAAGAACTCGCAGAAGCTATCATGGTTACTTCCGCCTTACGCGCTGGCGGTTCCTATGCACACATGGCTAATATGATTCAAAGTTACCAAGATTGAGGTTGTGGTATTGTGTCTTCTAAAAAACAGGAAATAATTCGAATATCTAGAGAGGTAATACACTCAAAAGGCTACCAAGCGACATCAGTCAGCGATATTATGGCAGCTGCTAATATAGGAAAGGGACAATTTTATCATTATTTTCAATCAAAACATGATCTTGGATTAGCGGTTGTAGAAGATCTGGTTAAAGATTGGGAAGGACAGTTAATAATTGGAATTCTGAATACTTCAGATGACCCTGTTACTAAGTTAAATCAAATGCTCAAATGGGCTGAGACAAGTCATGCAGAAATGGAAATTAAGTATGGATGTGCAATGGGAAATTTGGCAATCGAAATGAGTGCCCAAAATGAGGAATTTCGAGTAAAAATTGAAGAGTTTTTTAATCACTGGGTGAACTCAGTTGCTGATATTTTAACGGAAATGGTTGAGAATCATCATTTAGATGAATCGATTAATCCGAAAAAAAACGCAGAATCCATTGTAAGCATGATTGAAGGTGGAATTTTACTAATGGTAAGCCGACAAAATATTCAAGTTTTACAGGATATTTTTGAAGTGATTAAACAACAGTATCATTTAAATTAAAGATAAAAACAAAGACAAGACTTACTAACTGAACTATAACCCGATTAAGGGACACTAAATAAAAAGTGCCCCTTAATCGGGTTTTTCTATGTCTTCAAATAGAAAATCCGTTTATAATTAAAGAATAATTGTGGGCTGAGGATATTTCATGAGTCCCTGTCAATCTTATTTAGCAAAAACAAACTAGTTCAACTAAGTTAAATAAGTTCAATAATCCTGAACTAGGGGTCATGGGTTCGAATTCCTCACAGGTCATTTTAGTTTAAAGGCTGGAATCGTTGATATATCAATGGTTTCAGCCTTTTGTGTTTGTTAGATCTTTACTGCCGTTTAGGTTAATCTTTCGATTTGCTCACATTTTGCTAACGCGATTTTTGAGCCGCATTATGAAAGTTTGCTAGTGTATCATGGTTAAAAGACAAATCTCTCTCACCCTATGCAGAGGATATTAAGGATTTCATTATTCGTTGCTACCATAAAAATTATTCATTCCTCTTTTAAATATTCTCATTCAATATAGCAAATAACTAATGGTAATAAAGAAAATTCAAAATAAGGGGAATAACACCGTGAGACGTTTGTTCAAGTTGAGTTCTACTTGGTTTCCTATTTGGTGTATTTTATTACTCATGTTGGTTATGGTGGGTGTATACATACCTGTCTTTGGCGGTGCGAATCAAAATTTATCAGATGTTCCTTTAAGGTCCCATGTCCAATAAATAAACACCCCAAAAGTCAGATTTTACGTCAGTCCCCCCACTCAGCTCGACAGCCACTGTAATCGAAAATATCCACATGTCCAACCCCAAAAAAACCAAACCAGCACACGTTCACGCCTCTTATACATATAGCCCTTCCTGGTGCCTGTCACGCCCCGGAATTTGTCGAATATTATTTGGGAAAAATAGTTGAAGAAAGAGCCGGAAGAGAGATATCCGCTGCTGTAGATTTTTGTGATTATGAAATTGACACGTTCTATTTTCCTTGCGATTTTCTACTATTTCACGCCTCGTTTTTCCTGATTTTTAACCATTTTTACCCATTGTAAAGGTTTGATTAATAATTTTAAGACTATGTAAATCGTATTGTTCAATCCAAAGTCCGCTTATATAATGAGTTTGTATTAAAAATTGACACGTTCAAAAAAACAATCAAAAAGGAGAAGCGATTTATGAAGAAATTTATGTTGATCATGGTTGGACTATTTTTAAGCTTCGCTTTAGCTGCATGTGGAAAGGATGACTCAGGCAAAAATACAACTGCTGACAAACCTGCCAAAGATAAAACGTTAATCGTCTATTCAAACTCTGTTTCCGATGGCCGCGGAGATTGGTTAACAAAAAAGGCTTCTGAAGAAGGTTTTAAGATAAAAGTCGTTGAAGCAGGTGGCGGAGATTTATTAAATCGTTTGATTGCTGAAAAGAACAAACCTTTAGCAGATGTTGTATTTGGTTTAAATCAAATGAATTTTGAAACGTTAAAAACGAGTAACTTACTTGTTCCTTATCAACCAAAATGGATCAATGACATTCCGAAAGCTTCTAGAACGGCGGACAATTCCTATCAGCCGCTTGTAGAACAAAGAATTATCATGATTTATAACAAAGATGTGTATACCCCGGAAACGGCTCCAAAAGATTGGACCGATTTAATTGAAAACAAGCAATTTGCCGGAAAATATAATGTTCCAGCCAATTTAGGCGGAGCGACAAATCGCGCCATTGTGTATGGAATGCTAATGAGAAATTTAGACCCGAAAGGGGACCTGGGTGTATCGGATAAGGGTTGGAAAGACATTAAGACATTCTTTGACAATGGATATAAAACACCACAAGGGGAAGATGCCTTTAAAAACCTTGTATCAGGAAAAGTGCCGATTTCCTTCACTTATTCAAGCGGTTTACCAGGATATGAAGAGCAATATGGTTTCAAAGCAGGCATCGTTTCTCCAAAAGTTGGCGTACCTACTACTGTTGAACAAGTAGGGATTATCAATAAAGGAAATGACCAGGATACGACCGTTGCAAAGGAATTTGTGGATTGGTTTGGCAGTGCGGAAGTTCAAGGTGAGTGGGCAAAACAATTTGGAACGTTGCCAGTAAATGAAAAAGCAGTCGGACAAGCTACTGACCAAATGAAATCCATCGCCTCAGGCACAACTGTTCAAAAGATGGATTACAGCTTCATTTCACAACATATCGACAAGTGGGTAGAAAAAATCGAATTAAATATCTTCAAATAAGAAAAGCGGAAGCGTCCTGGTCAGCGGCTATGGCCTGGAGCTAGACAATTCTCAAAGATCTGAAATCTAAACGTAACCGCCTTGATTATCCTTTCGAAGGTTAATCAAGGCAGGACTGATCAGAAGATGTCTGCAGCTTTCTGGTCAGTCCTGCCTTGAAAAGGGCAGCATTTCTTACTTACCCCTATTTAATAACCTTATAAACCGCCAAACCATAATAGATTTGGCGGTTTATAAAATGAAGGAGGAAGTCCATTGATTCATTTTCAAGATATACAAGTGAAATTTGGTGATTTTGTTGCGATCCCAAATCTAAATTTAGAAATAAACGAAGGTGAATTTTTTACCTTTATAGGGCCATCTGGCTGCGGAAAAACGACGACATTAAGATCATTAGTTGGCTTTATTACACCAACGAAAGGAAAGATCATTGTAGATGGCGAGGATCTGACCCATGTTCCGATTGAAAAAAGACAAATTGGAATGGTCTTTCAAAGCTATGCCTTATTCCCGACGATGACGGTTTTTGACAATATCGCCTTTGGTTTAAAAGTCCAAAAGCAGAAAAAAGAAGAAGTCCAAAAACGTGTCAGAGAATTAGCAAAAGTTGTCGATTTATCCGAGGAGCAATTAAGGAAAAATGTAGCTGAACTTTCAGGCGGGCAGCAGCAGCGTGTGGCCATTGCCCGCGCATTGGCCCTTGAGCCAAAGATTATTGTATTAGATGAACCATTGTCAAACCTGGATGCAAAGTTACGAAAACAATTGCGAAAAGAACTAAAAAAATTACAGGTCGAACAGGGGATTACCACCATTTATGTGACGCATGATCAAGAGGAAGCCTTAACCATGTCAGACCGGATCGCTGTTTTTAATAAGGGAATGGTCGAGCAAGTAGGCACACCCCAAGAAATCTACAATCAGTCAAAAACGGAGTTTGTCTGTAATTTTATTGGCGACGCCAATGCCTTAAGTCAAGAAATCATCAAAGAAATTGCGAAACAATCCAATTTTCAAGCGGATCCAACGAAAAACTATTACATTCGCACAGAAAAGATTAAAACGAGAATGCTGGATGAGGATACTCATTCTGTTGCTTTAAAGGCAATCGTTCAATCAAAAGAATTTTATGGGACTTATTCTCAATATAAATTTAATCTATTGGATTCTACCATAATGAATATCGAAAAAGAGGATGGCCGCCTGCAATTGGCTGAAGGCGATGAAGTAACCCTATATCTGAATCCAAAAGACATTCTGCACTATTAGGAGAAGATCATGAAAAACTATTTAACGGCTCGTGTTCATACGAAAATATACCTTTGGATTGTCGGAATCATTCTCACTTGGTTCATTGCCGCCTTTCTCATCCTTCCAAATGCAAATATCCTATATACGACCTTTTTTGCAGGCGGATCATTTTCTTTAGAGCCTTTTCACAAATTACTAACATCCCAAAGAGCGATGAAAAGTCTATTCAATAGCTTTATCTTAGGTGTTACATTAGTAATCACGGTTAACATCATCGGGATATTCTTAGTGCTCGTGACCGAGTATTTTGACATTAAAGGAGCAAAACTATTAAAACTTGGTTATTTTACCACAATGATTTATGGCGGGATTATCTTGGTGTCTGGCTATCAATTTATTTATGGGAATTCCGGATTTTTGACAACATTATTCCTGAAAATCTTCCCGCACATGAATCCAAATTGGTTTACCGGTTATCCCGCCGTCGTCTTTGTCATGACGTTTGCTTGTACGACCAATCATGTCCTGTTTCTTTCCAATGCAATAAAAGGCCTGGATTATCAAACGATTGAAGCAGCAAAAAATATGGGAGCATCACCTTGGACAATTCTGACCAAAATTGTTTTTCCCGTCCTAAAGCCTATATTAACGACCCTATCTGTGCTGATTTTTGCAACGGGAATTGGGGCGATGTCTGCACCGTTGATTGTTGGTGGACAACAATTTCAAACCATCAGCCCGATGATTCTAACCTTTGTTAACAGTGTCAGTTCGCGGGATCTTGCCGCATTATTAGCGATATTTTTAGGGGTTATTCAAATTGTTTTACTTTTTGTGGTAACGAGATCTGAAAGAAAGGGGAATTATATTTCGGTCTCAAAAGCAAAAACAAAAATCGTCAAGCAACGAATTGAAAATAGTGCTGGCAATGTGATCGTTCACTTTTTTGCCTATGTTTTATTTGTTATCTATGTGCTGCCAATACTGGCTGTCATTGTCTTTTCCTTTACCGATTCGTACAGTATTAGTACCGGGACGCTTTCATGGTCACATTTTACATTCGAAAATTACATGAAAATCTTAACCGACGTATCATCTTATCAACCATTTATCATTAGTATGATTTATTCCGTATTAGCTTCCATTATTGTCGTTGCTTTTATGTTATTTATTGCCCGCTTAATCCACAAATACGATAATAAACTGACAACGGCGTTAGAATATGTACTCCATATTCCCTGGTTGATCCCCGGTATCTTAATGGCATTAGGTCTCATTATCACCTATGATAAACCTCTGCCAATCATGGGGGAAATCGTGTTAACAGGTACATTAGGTTTGCTGCTGATTGCTTATGTGATTGAAAAAATCCCTTTTACACTAAGGATTTTGAAGGCATCTTTTTACTCATTCGACCGTTCTCTTGAGGATGCCGCGAAAAATTTAGGAGCAGGGCCGGCCTACACATTTATAAGAGTCATTTTACCCATTGTGTTACCGACAACGTTTGCGATACTCGCGTTAAACTTTAATAGTCTGTTAGCCAATTATGATTTAACGGTATTTTTATATCACCCCCTATACCAGCCATTAGGGATTGTGATTCGAAATAACACGGATCCAACGACTTCGATTAATGCAAAGGCCATGAACTTTGTCTATTCGGTGATCTTAATGGTGATATCCGCTATTGTCATTTACTTTGTATATGGCAGAGGAAGTAAGATAAAAAATATTATATAACAGGAGTTTATAATGAAGACAATCAAAGAAAAGCTAGAAAACCATCCATTTTTAATTGCTGTCCACCGCGGGTCCAGTATGGGGAATATCGTTGAAAATACCATTCCTGCATTATATGCGGCGATTCAATCAGGTGCAGATATTTTGGAAATCGATCTGATCCGCTCGACCGACGGAAAGTTTTATCTCTTCCATGATGGCAATGAAAAAAGGCTCCTAGGGCAAAACCGGAATATTAAAACAATGGATTCAAACGAGATTGAATCACTCCATTATCGGAATAACATTGGTCATGTTGTCTCTTTTAAAGTGGAGAAACTGGCAGATGTCTTAACTACCTTTAAAGGAGACATTCTCTTGAATATCGATCGTTCTTGGGAGTATTGGGATACATTGCTTCCATTTCTAGATACCTTTCATATGGAAGAGCAAATCCTTTTGAAATCGCCTGTTAAAAAGGAATATTTGGAGCATTTGAATGCCCATCCTGTGAAATATGCCTATATTCCAATCATTAAAACAGTAGCAGAAATGGAAGAGGTGTATGCGTATGAACATATCAAACTGGTGGGGATGGAAATCATTGCTGAAAGCGAAGATAGTCCACTATTCAAGGATGAAACCATCCAAAGCATCAAAGAAAAAGACTTACACATATGGATCAATGCCATCAAACTGGATGATGAACATGTCCTCTTTGCGGAATTTGATGATGATGCCTCTATTATAAAAGGGCCAGAATTTGGCTGGCAAAAGCTGATTGAAAAAGGGGTTGACATGATCCAAACCGATTGGCCAAGCCTGTTACAAAATTATCGGGAAAAACTGAAGCTTACTAAGTAATCGTAAGCTTTTATTAACAAATGATAGGAAAAACTCACAAAAAATGATGTATTTGATAAAATGGAAGTAACTTGATCGTTTTTTAGGGAGTGGAAAGATGGCAACGATATTAGATATTGCGAAAGCAGCCGGGGTTTCCCACGGGACCGTTTCAAATGTATTAAATGGCAAAGGAAATGTCAGTTCTAAAAAAATGGAACGGGTTCTGAAAGCGGCTGAAGAATTAGGATATAACCTGAATAATAATGCGAAAGTTTTGCGTTCCGGTAAGAGCCAAACCATTATTATGATTTTACCAACGCTTGCATTAGCAGAATATGCTACGTTTTATGAAAGTGCCTTAAAAGAGGCGTCCGCAAGGGACTATCAGGTGAAAGTATACTGTACGTATGATAATCCAATTAAAGAATTGGAAATCTTGAAAGAAATCATCAAAGAGAGGCCTTCAGGGATTTTGACCGTCTCTTCTTTAGATGATGCGAATGAATACTATCATCAACTTTCCATTCCGAAAAGCGATATTATTTTTATAAATCGTCGAGCAAAAAACGCAATGGAGGTTATCTCGTTTGATTTCAAGCAGGCAGGAGCGGACATGGCCGATTATCTCAACCATTTTGAGGCGAATACCATCGGTGTTTTTACGGATGAAAATAAATATTCCAATGAAAATGAGTTTATATCCGCTTTTTTAAGCCAAGTAAACAATAGGAATGTCGTCATCTCCCAGTCAAATTTAGCTCATGAATACGAAAATGCCTTTCAGCTCATTCAAAGTACGTCCTTTGACTTTATCATTACGACAAACGTGTCAAAAGCGGTAAAAGTAATTAAGGCATTTCATTACGGGTCAACGAAACCTTTGCCTAAATTAATCGCTTTGGCTCCCTTTAACAATACGTACAGCAATGAAATCCTCTTTTATTTTCAGGATTATGGACATATGGGTAAAAGTATCATGAAGAAATTGATTCTGAATATCAATTTGGAGGAAAAAAGCTATTCGCGAACCTACCATAACATCGGATTTTTAGAAAAAAGCGATCATTATCAAAAATATGATTCTCAGTTAAATATATTAACGATACAATCACCAACAACCGGGGCATTAAAAAAAATCATCCCTCATTTTGAAAAGAACACAAATATTCATGTGAACCTGGATATCAAAAAGGATTATGAAATCTTTGAGATTATTAAAGATGATGAAAAATGGAAAAGCTATGATATCATCCGCTTAGATGTTGTCGGGCTTTCCTGGTATGGTCAAAAAATCTATAAGCATTTACAAGGGTTAAATAAATACTTAGATGAGACCTTGGATCATCTGCCCTATTTTCTAAAAGACTGTTATTCCAATATACAAGACGTGACCTATGCCCTTCCATTCGACGTCAGTACGCAAATGCTATTTTATCGGAAAGATTTGTTTGAAAATGAAATCGTCAAGCGAAAATACTTTGAGAAGACAAAAACCGAATTAAAGATTCCGGAGGATTTTCAAACCTATAATGAAATTCTAGAATTCTTTAACGAAAGTGAATTTCCTTTATTAAAACAGATCAATGGTGCAGCAATGATCACGGGCAACGCCAGTACCATTGCCACTGAATATTTGCTTCGGTATTATTCACTTAAAGGCGTACTCTTGCATGAGGATGAAATCAAACTGGAACCTGAGATTGCCAAAAGAGCGATGGATTTCTTGCATGATGATTACCGTAACTCTAAGATTCTCGATTCAACTTGGTGGGGAGAAGAAGTAAAACTGTTCGCAGAGGGGAAATCTGCCATGGTGATGGGCTTTATGAACCATTTGTCGATTATATCCCAAAGTCATATTAAGGATTCCATCGGGATTGCGAATGTGCCGGGGGGTACCCCATTACTAGGCGGCGGTATTTTAGGGATAACGAAAACGTCAGAAAAGATGAACGAAAGCATCGAATTTTTAAATTGGCTAAGTAGCAATGAAATCTCAGAACAAATCACTCTACTTGGAGGAAATACAGCCAGTTATTTTTTATCGAACAGTTTTGTCGTCCAAACCATGTATCCTTGGTTGGATAAAGCCAGAAAAACCATCATGAATGGCAAACGGGAAACTACATTCGAAAATGGGCAAAGCATCAATTTAAAACAGACGGAAGAAATCATTGGGGGGTATATCTTACAACTCGTAAAAGAGGAACAGCCTGATTATGATCAGTACGTTGAAAAAATAAATGAGGAACTGAGTATCCAGATTTTGGGGTCAGACCCCCACTCAGCTAAAGTTTAGAGACTTATGGAGACGGTTCTTGTGGTCAGAATAAGATTCATTTGGACCAGGGAAGCTCACTTTTCACCTTTTAAATTAACTTAGGTGCAAAAGTCAATCCCGGCGTCAGGCACCATCCAGAGAGTTACAATCAGATGGTTGGAAATCCCGTAAAAGATAAAAAAATCATTTTTCACAGGCCTTACGTATGTCCAGTCCCATTAAATAAACAAAAAAATGTGTGCACTGAACTAGTATTCCCTAACACGAAGAGTCAGATTTATAAAAAAAATATCGACATCTATTTTAAAGACTTGTAAGGAAAAAGTAAGCATTGAAGCGGAGTTGATCCATTTTCAACCAAACGTTTGATTGAAACGTAAGATGGTTGAAAAAAGCCAGTTTTTATCAATTAATAATATTTATAGAAGATTGTTGGTGGAGGGCTAAACCATACAAAGCATCCTTCAGCAATTTTTTTATGGACATATGTTGTTTTTTCTTACAACCATCATGGTTTGTCCCCTATTTAACCAAACGTTTAATTGAAGGGGAATGTGAAGGGAAAAAGCAAAGTGCTGTATGTTTTAAGGGAATAAAAAATGAATTTGTAGAAAAAGGAAGAATGGGCTAACGCATTGTTACAGCTTGCGCCATTCTTTTTACTATATTTTGTTCGAAAAGCTTGATCACATAACGTTTATAAGGGATTTACACAAACGTTTGATTGAATCGAGAGAAAGTAGAAACCTGGAGATTGCTGTAGGTTTATTGGGGTTCCTGCTCACTGAAATCATCTACAAAAAAACACAAGTCTCGAATCGTCCGACAATGTCTTCAACCTATTTTTTCAATTTTTCTTTTTTCCACTTACCAACTTTATCATTAACGTTTAAACGATTCCAAATTTTCATTTTACACATTTCAGCAAATTCCTTTGCTTTGGAAGTATAATAACTGGTTGTAATGAATAGCGTATCAGAGCAGCCATAAAATTCTTTTCCGCCATTCAACTTAATAATATCTGCGTTTCCAACACTATTTTCCTTAGCCCATCGCTTACATTGAACAGCTATCCTTGCACCATTCCTAGGATCCTTCATAACAATGTCCACACCATGATCCCCAGAACCCCCAATTAATTCGGGGCTAAAGCCTTTATCTTTAAAGTATAAGTAAACTAGTCTTTCAAAATCATTACCAGATAAACTATCAATATTAGCTTTAAGTAGTTCCATATCATTATTGATTTTATTTGTGGATTTAACCTTGCTTCCTTTTTTAGTAATATCAACATTAACAACTTTTTTGACGGGTATAAATAAGCCAATTATTGAAGTAAGAATAGATGGAGTGATCAGAGCTGCAAGTAGATAGGTCCACTCTAGCCTATTCTAAAGGCATTTTTCTAAATATAAAGGGTATGTTAGCACAACAATGAAATAGTGACTATGGCGGTCTTAATTATCGTTTCATTTGTATTTTAGTTTTAGAGAACCATGTTCTAATTTGCCTTTTAAGGGCAAAAAAACGGAAGCTACTTAATAGCTTCCGTTAACATTAGTATTAAAACTTTTTATATACCCTATTGTTGAAGTTTTTATATAAATTTTTACTATAAAATTATTTTTTAGATAAGGATAGACGTTCCATTAATACCATTTTTTCTGATTCATAACCGGGTTTGCCAAGTAAAGCTCTTATATTTCCTCCTGGATCATTATTTTTATCTTTTTTAGTGATTCAATTTTTTTCTACAGCATGTCCACCAAATTCATTTCGCAAAGCAGCTACTACTTTACCCGTGAACGTATCATTGTCTAAAGAGCGATAGCGCATTAATAATGACATGGCGATCACAGGTGTGGCAGCTTGTAGGTCTAAAGCCGTTTCAACCGTCCATTTTCCTTCTCCAGATGAGTGCATAATCCCTTTAATCCGATCCAATTTAGCATCCTTGGAAAAAGCACTCTCTGTTAACTCCATAAGCCAAGAACGAATAACGGAACCGTGATTCCAAACCCTTGCTACCTTTTCGTAATCAAACTCAAATGGGCTTTTTTCTAATACCTCTAAGCCTTCTCCAATGGCGGCCATCATTCCATACTCGATTCCATTGTGAACCATCTTTAAGAAATGACCACTGCCTGCTTTACCGGCATATAAATACCCGTTTTCTACAGCTGTATCTCTAAAAATTGGCTCTACGATATCCCACGTTTCAGGATCCCCACCAATCATATAGCAAGCCCCATTACGAGCGCCTTCCATCCCTCCAGATGTTCCGGCATCCATAAAGCTTATTCCCATTTCTTTTAGTTGGTTATGCCGACGGATCGATTCTTTATAATGAGAATTACCTGCATCTATCAGGATATCTCCCTTGCTTAAAAGTGGTGTAAGCTCATCGATAACAGAATCAACCATAGAATGAGGGATCATCAACCAGAGAACACGTGGTTTTTCTAGCCCTTGAACAAGATCTTGTAAATTCGATACCCCATCGGCTCCGCATTTTTTCATTTCTTCCACCGCACTTGTATTTAGGTCAAATGCAACTACTTCGTTTTTATGGTCGATTAAATTTTTTCCTAAATTTAAACCCATTTTTCCTAATCCAATTAATCCAACTTTCATTGTAATCCTCCTAAAACCTTATAATTTCATTGCGTTTTTCAGTAACTTTACCACCATTTATATCCATCTTCTTCTAATAATTGATGAGCAGCCTCTGGCCCCATTGATCCAGATGAATAGGTGTGAAGAGGAACTCTATTTTCTTTAAACGCCTCTAAAATTGGTTCTACCCATTTCCAAGACAGTTCTACCTCGTCCCAATGAGCAAAAAAAGTTGAATCTCCACAGAATGCATCAAATAACAATAGCTCATACGCTTCTGGTACATCTTGTTTATTCGCTAAAAAGTCTACTGTGATAGGTTCCATTTCTCCGTTTATTGGATTTTTGCTATTTAACTGAAGCGATACTCCTTCATTTGGATTGATATTTATTGTTAATAGATTAGGTTCCATCTGTTCCATTTCAGAAATAGACGAATTCCTTAAAGGATTTTTAAATTCAATGACAATCTTTGTTGCCTTTTCGGCCATTCTTTTTCCAGTACGAATATAAAACGGAACCCCATCCCAGAAGGAATTATCAATCCATAGACGAGCCGCAACAAATGTATCATTTAGAGAAGAAGCATTCACGCCATGCTCTTCTCTATATGCAACAACAGGTTCTCCGTTTATTTCTCCACGCTCATATTGTCCACGAACAACGTGAACACCAACAGTATCCCTTTGTAATGGGCGCAAAGATTCCATCACTTTTCTTTTCTCCGTACGAATCCCGTTTTCACTAATTCGTTTTGGCAAATGCATAGCTGTCATCATTAACAACTGAAGCATGTGATTTTGAACCATATCGCGAATGGCACCTGCTTTTTCATAAAATCCAGCTCTTTCTTCAACTCCAACGATTTCACTTGCAGTAATTTGGACATTGGCAATAAATCGATTGTTCCACAAGGATTGCAATACAGGATTGGCAAATTCCAATGCTTCAAGGTTCTGAACCATCGGTTTTCCTAGATAATGATCGATACGATAAATTTCATCTTCTTCAAAAGAACTGCTTAGCTTTTCGTTTAATTCTTGGGCGGATTTTAAATCATGCCCAAAGGGTTTCTCGATAATCAATCGTTTCCATCCTTTTCCTGCGCCCAATCCACTGTCCTTGATGTTCATTGCAATCACGTCAAAAAACTCTGGGGCCATGGATAAATAGAACATCCTATTCTCTTCTATATTCTGGTCTTTCTCATTTTGTTGAACGAGGTCTAGCAACTTCTTATAGCCTGCAGTATCGGTAACATCTAACTGGCAATAATGAAACGCTTTGACAAACTCTTCTTTTTTAGATTTATCATTCAACAAATGTCTAGAAAATGTATACAAAGAATCTATTATCATTAATTGAAATTCCCCATCAGAATATTCATCTATACCTACTCCAACAACGGAAAAAGACGTTGGTAATTTTTCACTCAGATATAAATTAAATAGGGCAGGAAAGATTTTTCTTTTAGCTAAATCTCCTGTTGCGCCAAATAATACAAACGTCATAGAATCCATTGGAGCACCCTTCCTTTCTTGAACAAGTTCTATTAATTACCTAAAGCATTTGTAATTTACCCTATTTTTACCCCTGTTTTTTGTTTGTTTTTTCCTGTATAGGTGCAAATTTTCATTTCACTTAAATGTGTATATCCACATGTTGGGCATTGTTTATTATTGTGGGTAAATGTTAAACATCTTTCACAAACCCACTGTTTTTTTCCTTTGTGACTTTTCATTAGAACCTCTCCTTTCGTACAAGCAGCTGCTGCCTTAAAGTCACATTGCTTTGCCAAACAAGTATATTATGTATATTTCATCTTTGAAAGTACGCACTTTATTTGCATATAGATACATCGAGAGTATATAGTGTTAAAAATAATACTATGAATATAAAAGTAAAAAAGCCTTGAGCAGCAATCATGTAAAATCACTGTTCAAGGCTTTTTATACTATCTTTTATTAGAAAGTGTTGTCTCTACATTTTATATAAAACAGTAATATTTAACCACGGTTAAAAATAGCTAACCCGTGGCAAGTTATTAATGTCTTACAGCATAAAAAGGAATTTTAACTACTTAACAACTGATGGATGGTCAGGTTCCTTTTCCAATACATTCTCAATATAAGCTTTGCCCCATTCATACATAGAATCTAAAATTGGCATAAGTTTTCTTCCATACTCAGTCAATGAATATTCAACTTTTGGTGGAACAACAGGATAAACTTCACGATGTATTATTAAATGATCTTCTAGTTCGCGTAATTGATTAACAAGCATCCTTTGGGTAATCCCCGGCATAAGAGTCTTTAATTCACCAAATCGTTTCGTTCCTTCTTTGCCCAGATGCCATAAAATTAACATTTTCCATTTACCGCCAATTACAGCAAGCGTTAATTCTTTTTCACAGTTAAAAGTTTTCTCTCCTAAATTTGGCATTAATATCACCCTTCCTTTAATTTACCCAATAGTATACTTTTTAGCACTATATGCGGTGAAAGTGCGTACTTTTAATTTAATCACATACTGAGTATACTAAATAACGTGCTAGTGAGTAAATAGATTTTCAAAAGGAAACATTTACACCTGTCTTATGGCAGCCACTCAGCCCAAATTAAACTATTCTATAAGGAGCGAATATAAATGAAATTACAATTAGCATTAGATCTTGTTGATATTCCGGGAGCCATTGAATTAGTAAAAGAGGTAGAAGAGTATATTGACGTGGTAGAAATTGGTACACCTGTCGTAATTAACGAAGGTCTTAAAGCAGTGAAAGAAGTAAAAGCTGCATTTCCTAACCTAACCGTATTAGCGGACTTAAAAATTATGGACGCCGCAGGATATGAAGTAAGCCAAGCAGCCGCTGCCGGTGCTGACATCATCACAATTCTTGGGACGGCAGAAAACGAGTCAATCAAAGGAGCAGTAGAAGAAGCGAAAAAACAAGGAAAAGAAATCCTTGTCGATATGATTGCTGTAAAAGACATTGCAGCCCGCGCTAAAGAATTGGATGAACTTGGTGCTGATTATATCTGTGTACACACAGGTTACGATCTGCAAGCTGTAGGAAAAAATTCCTTTGCAGATCTACACACTATTAAAGGTGTTGTAAAAAATGCCAAAACTGCAATTGCCGGTGGAATCAAATTAGAAACACTTTCAGAAGTAATTAAAGAACAACCTGATCTTATCATTGTAGGTGGCGGTATCACTAGCAAAGAAGATAAACAATCTACTGCACGAGAAATGCACGAACTAATTAAACAGGGTTAATTGAACGATGCAGACTACTCAATATTTAGCCAAAGTCGTGGAAGAATTAAGTCAAACGGTACACTTAATCTCTGATGAAGAAGCAGAGAAATTAGTAAACCAGATTTTAGAATCGAAAAAAATCTTTGTAGCTGGTGCAGGAAGATCCGGATTTATGGGTAAATCTTTTGTGATGCGAATGATGCACATGGGGATTGATGCTTATGTAGTTGGTGAAACCGTAACAGCGAACTTAGAAAAGGGCGATCTATTAATCATTGGTTCAGGTTCAGGAGAAACGAAAACCTTAGTTGCCATTGCTGAAAAAGCCAAAAGCTTAGGAGGTAAAATTGCAGCTATCACCATTTCTCCTGAATCCACCATTGGAGAATTAGCTGATATGATTGTTAAGTTACCGGGAGTAACGAAAGATCAATCTGCAGGTGATTACAAGACCATTCAACCAATGGGATCTCTATTTGAGCAAACGATGTTGTTATTTTATGATTCCGTAATCTTGCGTTTTATGGAGAAAAAAGGCTTAGATTCTAATAAAATGTATGGTAAACATGCCAATCTTGAATAAAATAAACCCAAAATAAATGACAGAAAGACCGCATTGATTTCTTTAATGAATTTGCGGTCTTTCCTGTCTATCAAAATTCGTTTTATAAAATGAAGAAATGAGGTCAGGTAAATGGTTCGATTCGGCATAATTGGTACTAACTGGATAACAGATAGATTAATTGAGGCAGCTAGACTGGTACAAGGATTTAAACTTACTGCCGTTTATTCTCGCACACAGGAAAGAGCTGAAGAATTTGCAAACCAATATAATGTATCAAAACGATTTACAGACCTAAATGAAATGGCTGCTAGTGATGATTTGGACGCTGTTTATATCGCTTCACCCAATTCATTTCACGCTGAACAAGCGATCTTATTTTTACAAAACGGCAAACATGTTATATGCGAAAAACCAATGGCTGCGAATTCTTCAGAAGTTAAAAGAATGATTCAAGCAGCAAAAGATCATCATGTCTTATTAATGGAAGCCATGAAATCAACACTGCTTTCGAACTTTAAGGTCATTCAAGACCACTTACATAAAATTGGACCTGTCCGCAGATACTTTTCAAGTTACTGCCAATATTCATCCCGTTACGATAAATATAAGGAAGGGATTATCCTCAATGCCTTCAATCCCAAGTTTTCAAACGGTTCTTTAATGGATCTTGGTGTTTATTGTCTATATCCACTTATTGTATTATTTGGTGAACCAAAAGAAATCAAGGCAACCAGTATCATGCTTGATTCAGGTGTAGATGGGGCAGGGAGCATCCTCTTAAAATATGACGATAAAGATGCCGTCATCATGTATTCCAAAATTACGAACTCCTATTTGCCAAGTGAAATTCAGGGTGAAAAGGGAAGTATCATTATTGATAAAATCCATACGCCTGAAAAAGTAGAAATTCACTATAATGATGGCACAATAGAACCATTAACAGTAGAACAATCCCATCCACCTATGTATTATGAAGTAAAAGAGATGGTTGAATTAATTCAACAAGGCAAAACAGAGTCTACTATTAATTCATACAAAAATTCATACACGACCATGCAAATTGTAGATAAGGTGCGAGATGAAATTGGTCTTGTATACCCAAGTGATCAAAGGTAACACGTTTGTAAAAAACATCATTTTGTATTGCTTTCGTATTTTTCTATATTCCACAATCGGGCGCAATTCTTATATAAGGAATTGTGTCTTTCTTAATTATAATCTTGAATATGGCATTGCTTATTTGACACAAAATGTGTAACAAAATTCAAAAAAGGGCAATCCATTAGATACCCCAATGTTTAAAGTAATCAAAGAAACCTATTTTAAGCGGTATGGCCCAAATGTATATGCTAACTAAACCAATTATGCCAAATAAATTTTTGAAAATTTTCTTTGGCAACCAACTAAATAACCAGCAATATAGCAAGGATAAGCCACTAATTATAATAAATAAAACAATTAGTGGTCCCACAAACATCATTGTATTGAATTCACCTTCGAAAATATTCAATTATATTCACCTCTCTCTCATCATTGTTTATTAACTTAATTTTACAATAAAGAAGGAGTATGTTCATTTGTAAAATTAAAAATTGTTACTAGACAATAGGAACACAATGTGTAATTAAGAGCAGCTTATTCAATAAAAGGGCGCGATTCTTCAATAAAGAAGATGGCTTTTTTCCGTTATAGGGCCAGATAACGGAATAAAGGCAATGAAAAATCAAATCTATTAGCAGCGACCTGTGTTTATTTGCATGTCCTAGTGCCATCCGTTGATGAAATTGTTCAATTTATCACTCTACTTTATCGGGAATTCACCGATAACACCCATGTAATTAAAGAAAACTCCTCCGAAAATAGAGATTATCGGTGGAGTTCTATTGATCCATTTTATATATTACTTGAAGTTGGAGACAGCATATTAGGGATATCGAAAATTAAAGGAGTTCAGCAATCGTTTCTTTTTAAAATTCACTGTCTTTCTTAAGATGCGTGGCTTTTCCTCAAAATACTGCTCCTTTCTCTTTTAAACGATCCATCAACTATACTTGGTATCTTTAAAATTCGACATTGGTAGATAATCCTTAAATCTTGGATTATTTCTTTCCTTACCGAGACATCACTAAGCCACCATTGACAGAAATGATTTGACCAGTAATAAAACGTGCATCATCACTTGCCAGGAACACCATTACAGGTGCAAAATCGCGAGTTACATCTCCAAGCTTCCCTCCGAGTGGGACTCCTGAGTAGATTGCCTGACCAGCTTCACCACCAGCGCCTGTCATTGGTGTAGCGATTGCTGGAACGACTGAGTTTGCTCGGATGCCGTAACGGGCCCACTCTCCAGCAATTGTACGATTCCAAGCCATCACACCACCCTTAGATGCTGCGTACGCTCCTAACAATGGCATCGGCGCCAAACCGGCATCCGACCCGAAGTTAAGAATAGTCCCCCCATTTTGGTGCATCGTCTTGAAAGCAGTCTGGTTCGTGATGATTGTCCCACGCAAGTTGATATTCAAGACAAAATCGAGATCTTCATCAGTCAAATCCTCTGCAGCCTTTCGGCGTTGTACGCCTGCTACGTTCACCAACACATCTAGACCACCCATGTCCTCTACAGCAGCTGCAAAGGCTGACTCAATTTCGCTGCGGTTAGAAACATTTGCGTGATAAAACTTAGCACTCCCCGGACCTTGACTATTTGCAAGCTCTGCAGCTTGATGACCTAGATCATCTTTGATATCCATAATGGCAACCTTTGCTCCCTCTGCGACAAAGGCTTGGGCCGTCGCATAACCCATCCCTTGAGATCCTCCAGTTACAATGACCTTTTTTCCTTCTAATTTCATATTGTTTGTCGTCCCTTCATGATAAATTCCTATTCTAAGCTTGTCTAATCATTAAGGATAAGTAATGACAATTCGAATAGGGTTTTCAATTTTTTCATTTAAATAACGAAGTGCTGTATTGACTTCTTCTAGTGAAAATCTATGTGTAATCGATTCTTTTACATTCAGTTTTCCAGTCGCTACAAGCTCGACTAATTTTTCAATGGTTTGTTTTGTGAACCCATAGGAACCTAAGAGAGAAAGCTGTTTCCGGATGAAAATAGCTGGCGGAATCAGCTGAATGTTCTCTGAGCCAAGGCCTACGATGACTGCGCGACCACCCGATTTAAGTGATTCTACAGCTTGACTAATAGTTACTTGAAGGCCAACTAGTTCAGCGGCTACATCTACACCACGACCTCCGGTTAATTCACGAATCTTCTCCACCACCGATTCCCTCGTTGAGTTTATGGTGAATGTTGCTCCTAAAGCTTTGGCACGGCTTAGCTGCTCATCGCGCACATCAACCACAATAATGACTTTTGCACCAGCAAGTTTTGCGATTTGTACAGCATGCAAGCCTAAGCCTCCAGCACCAAAAATGGCAATCGATTCACCGCCCTTCAATTGGGCACGATCAATTATCATTTTATACGGAGTAGCAATCGCATCGGTTATAATCGCTCCTTCCTCGAAGGAAACTTCATCAGGAAGTCGGACAAGATTTTTGGCTGGCACCGCAACATATTCTGCTAATGCACCATTCCGTTGCAGACCAATGACCTCACGATTTTCACAGATTTCCGATTGATGACTAAGGCAATATTCACATTCCCCACACGAAACAATGGGAACAACAGAGGCTCGCTCACCAACGGACCAGCCTTTTACTTCTTCCCCAACCTTTACAACCACACCAGAAGATTCATGCCCTAATGTAATGGGACTAAAGGCAGTTGGATTGTCATCCCCGAAAACGGCATGAATATCCGTACCACATATTCCTGTCGCCTTAACCTTCACTAACACTTCATCATTTTGAATGGAAGGTGTAGGAATTTCTTCGATTTTTAATAATTCCTTTGGTTTATAAAACCGAGCTGCTTTCACAAACTAACACTCCTTTTATTTATATTTTTCTATCATTTGATGTCTGTTCCCTTACAATCGATTCTTGATACGCACCTGAATTTAGGAGTTGGTATACAGTATCTAAATTCCCCTCAGGATTCCTCTCCACAGCGTGTAAGGCATTCATAATGTTTTCATGAATCTGCACAGACTGCTTGTGTTCTCTTGATGAGGTAAGATGCTTGACGTAATCATTCAATACCGAAAGTACGTGCATGCTTTTGCTAATATCGGCTCTGGACATGGTTCTTTGCCACTTCTCCACCATCTTAGCCTCGATTTTGATCAGATGAAGCTTTTGATCTAAAAGAAAGGCTTTATTCACTATAGTATGTGTGTCATCAATTAAGCCATTCGTATATTCATCTACAAATTCTTTTACATCCTTCAAATATCCATTGATTAAGTGTTTCGTTTTATCAATCGTTCGATGAGGCAGGATGAAGGTAGCGGCCAAAGCGCCCAGCAATACTCCAATCACGGTATCGGATACTCGTAGCATTAATGCATGTTCAAACGAGGTTACATTCATTAATTGAAAAGCCATTGTCAGCAGCATTGTAATCCAGAAGATGAAAATCGAATAGGATAAAGCCATTAAATAATAGGCCATAAAAACACTTATTATTAAAAGGATGCCTATAACATATGGATGTCCGTTAACCAAGGAAGCAGCTATGACACCTACTACGGCTCCTGTGATCGTTCCTATTAATCTTTCTGATGCTTTCTTAACCGTTCTGCCGGTCGTTTCTGTACCTAAAATGACCATAATCACCACTAATGCAATCCAATAGGGATAAGAAGGAGATAAAAGATGCCCTATCACAATGGCTGCTGCACTGGCAAGAGCAGCTTGAAATCCTTTTTTGGTTGAAGGAGCAAGGAATACGTTGTCCGGCATTCTTTCCATTGTCTTCTTTTTGGATGTCGCTTGATCTTGCTTTGATTTAACATATGAGGATGTGTTGCCCGCACTACTCATATGTTTTTGTTCGATGAATCTGATTTCACCAAGTAATTTTATCGCGAATTGTTCCACACGCTGAAAAGAATGTAGACCTTTTTCGAATGTTGGATTTTCTGGATTTAGTAATTTCAACGTTTCTAACTCTATACTTAATTTATCCACCGCATTTTTTAGGTTTTCAATTGGTGCATTTTGTTCCTTCGCCAAAAATTGTAACGCTTTTAATGATTGAGCTATTTCTAAAAGGATATATCGAACATTTCCAGTTGTGTAAACTTCTACATCTTGAATCAGTTCAAATGCTATATAAAGTTGATCTATTAACAAGTTCAAATCAAAAACATAACTGCTCAGCTCTTTCTTGCTGATACCTGACCATACTTTACTGGGATCCAAGTGTTTGCAAAGGCTGATTACCGTTCGAGCATATTCACCCAGAATTGAAATACTCTTCTTGCTCTTCTTGTGATTTGATTTTGATCCTCGATCAAATTCCATCATTTGACTCAATGCAAAGTTCGCCTGAATATGGTACGATGATAGACTTCGCTTCATCAGTTTTCCTTGCTGTTCCTTAAACAAAATAAAATTCACGAGATACGCTGAAGTACTCGCTACGAATATCCCGGCATAGCACCATAGCAACAGGGAAAAAGATACCTCCTGCATATACATTAATGAAAAGTAAAAGGATAGAAAGCCAACCATGCTAAGTGCAAAATGCCGCACACCAAATCTCTGCAAAAAGAATGTAATGAATACAATCACCACGAGTGTTAAATCGGCGATATGGTAACCTATAATGATTGAGACCGCTGCAACAGTAATTGCCAAGACACAGGGTATAGGAAATAAGAAAGTTGTCCTTTTCCTTGCCTGTTCCGTACTGTCACCGACAAGTACATTGGCCTGCAATGCTATCAAACCCGTTAACATTACTGGGATTAAACTTGTCTGCGAACCTAAATGAAGACCAATAAGCATAACAAGACAAGCTAAAAAAACAGTGAACACAATATTGGTTGCAAAACGCAATCTGACATATCCGGGATCTGCAGCAGTAAAACGAGCTATCCAGTTATATAAAATTGTTCGGTTTCTATTTTTTTTAAATACCATCATTATGACTTGTTTCCAGAAGTCATTTGAAATGGTCCTAATGCTAAGATTTGTCTATTACTACAAATGATAAACAAGCTTACTCATCTCCTTTACATATTTAGTGTACACTTGAATATTGATTACGCATAATGTAAAATTATTATCAAATTGATGTTTTTTAGTTATTAGTAGGAGGGAATTTGGATGGAGTGGCAACATCTTGAATATTTTCAATCCGTCGCAAGGACAGAAAACTTCCATAAATCTGCAGCTTTATTATCTGTTTCACAGCCTGCCCTTAGCCGTGCTATTCAAAAACTTGAACGGGAGTTAGGTGTTACACTATTTCATCGAATAGGTCGAACAGTAAAACTAAATCAATATGGTCAATTATTTTTAAAACGTGTAGATAATAGCTTAAATGAAATTAATGTAGGGATACAAGAAGTCCAATACTTAAAAGATCCATTCTCGGGATTCGTATCCATATCATTCCCTCAAATATTAGGCATTACGATATTACCTAAAATACTCGATAGTTTTCGTCATCAATATCCCAATATTAAGATTCAACTGTTTCAAGAAAACAATTTGGCATGCATTGAGAAAGTGAAAAATAGAGAAGTTGATCTTTGTTTAATTAATGGAACGAAAGAAATTTCAAATTTATCCTGGGAGTATTTGTCTGATGAAGAAATGTTCCTTTATGTATCCAAGAAACACAAACTTTCTCATGTAAATAGCATCGAATTAAAAAAAGTAGCTAACGAGCCATTTATTGGCTATAAACCACATTTAAATATGAGCAATGTCATGCTTGAAATGTGCAAAGAAGCTGGATTTGTTCCATCCATTACATTTGAAGGAGATGATATTCTAACCATTATCGGTTTAATTACTGCAGGGATGGGAATCGGGATCATTCCTTATTTTACTGAATTTGGCAAAGAATACATTCATAAAGTAAAAATTACTGATCCGCAATTTCATAGAGAGATTAGCATAGCTTGGAAAGATGAAAAGACTTTGTCTCCAACCGCAAAACTTTTTAAAGATTACATTTCAGAACTTTTTGTTTGACACCATTATGCGCTATTTTTCTTTGAGTTTTGTTGAAATAACAACTCAATAATTGAACTCTACATATTCTCGTTCAAGTCTAGACAAGAGGTAAGCGAAATTAACCATTATTTACGCAACACTAGTGATTAAAAAATGATAAAGAATTTCAGTTAAACCAATGTGATTACTATTCTTTTAAAACATACAATCTTCAACAATAGGGCGCAATTGTGGAAAACCTTCAAACATTATAAATTAACATTAAATGAATTTGGTAACCTTTAAATAGAGAGTATCGACAACATTACGGGAATTTTGTACGCTAAGCACAATTTGACACGATAAACAGTGAAAAGCCGTAGTTAAGGTAGTTCCAAAAAGGGTTTAGCTGATACTTTGATTATGAAACGAGTTTTGGAACATACCTTTTATATCAACGTTTATATCCTTAACGTAGAATTTTGCCGAAATGTTGTCTGGACCCCAATGTAAAATAAAGGGGATTGAATAAATAGGAGCGATTACATTGAATGAATTTATAATTTTAGGGGGATTGGTAGTAATAATCTTTGTGCTTATTACCACTGTTTCTAGCAAACTTAATTCCCTTGAAACTCGAATTAAAAGTTTGAAATTCACATTGGATCAAGTTGCCAATCAAGTGGATGTACCTGAACACCCCATAAATGAGAAATTGCGAAGACTACTTAAAGAGGGAAAAGGGGTTCAAGCTGTTAAAGAAGCGAGGCAGGTTTTGGGACTGTCATTGTTAGAAGCAAAACAATACGTTGATGATTTATGAGTTCGTTTCTTCAAGAAAAGGGTCCAATTCTACAGTAAAAATTGTGCTCTTTCTTTATGTTAAGGACCAGATTGTGAAATTATTTACTTAAAGTAACAAGCAGGAAGGTTTTATTAAGCAGCATTTATAGCCTTGTGATACCTTTAAAGATTTTGCAAACTATTTCTAAACTATTTAATATTAATTCCGTGAACATATGATCACTATAAAAATGGAATAGTAGCACAAGAAAAAGGTTGAGAGGACAATGACAAATACATAGAGGTATACTTAGATATTAATTAACCAATTGTTAACCATTGTTCGAATCCAGCTAGTCAACTGACTGATTTCGAAAGTAAAGAAAGTAGGAAAGTAAATCGTAAGTACCATTACGTCTTTTTTATAGGATATGGAGATAGGAGATAAAAATTTATGTCAGTGATTCATAATGAATTTGTAGTTAAAAATCCAAGGTTATTAATAGTGGCAATTGCGTTAGGGGTCATTTTAAACCCATTAAATACGACGATGATTACGGTAGCATTGCCAGCTATCCAAAATGAGTTTCTACTTACATCAGGAGATATTTCTTGGTTAATTGCTTCCTATTTCATTGTAAGTGCTGTTTTTTTACCTCTAATTGGTAAATTAAGTGACTTTTACGGAAGGAAGAAAATCTTTCTATGTGGATTGATTTTAGTTTCTATTTCTTCTCTTTTGGCTCCTTTATCTCCAAATATGTTGTTTTTAGTAGGAATGAGAACGATACAAGCAATCGGGACATCCGCTCTGTATCCTGCCGGAATAGGGATGGTTCGAGTCTATATTAGTAAAAACCAAAATAGAGTAATCGCTACATTAGCTGTATTTGCAACCACTTCAGCAGCATTTGGACCAACGATAAGTGGATTATTAATTCAGTATGGCGGATGGCCTATTATCTTTTATGTTAACTTTCCTGTTATCATTATGTCTGCGATACTTGCTTTAAAATATATTCCCAAAGACATAAAGAATGAGGAAAAAACATTCAAATGGGATATTATCGGGATTATTTTGTTTGGTTCACTCATGTCTTGTTGGATGGTCTTTTTACAATCACTAGAAAAAGGTTTCAATATATGGACCTTCATTCTGTCAATCATGATTACCCTTATATTTTATTACTATGAAAAAAAGAGAACAGAGCCATTTATCAATGTTGGTTTTTTAACCAAAAATTTAAATGTCTCCTTCATTTACGTTCAATATATATTAGCAACCATTGTTTTTTTCTCTATGCTTCTTTTCATGCCAACTTATTTACAAAATGTGCTCATGCTTGACTCCAAAACAGCAGGAATAATGATGCTTTCTATTTCTGTATTTGCTATGATGATGACGCCTATTGCGACCCGTTGGATAGAAAGTATCGGATTCAGAACCCCGTTAATATTTGGTGCCATAGTAGGGATCGTAGGTGTTGGTTTATTACTAACATTCAATAATACTTCCTCTCTAGTCTGGTTGTTCATGATATTAGCAATTATTGGAGTAAGTAATGGGGCACTTAGTATAGGATCACAAAACCTTCTCTACTCTATTGTTATGAAAGAACAAAGTGGAATTGCTTCAGGTTTACTGATGACATCTAGATTTATAGGGAACATCCTTGCCTCTAGTTTATATGGTGTGATGTTTGCATCTGGAATAAATGATGTGAATAAAAATTCAATGAGCTCCGTCTTATTAATCGTATCAGTGATTATGATTCCGGGAATAGTCTTCATCACAAAAAGCAAAGCTTTAATAGGTAAACAATAGGAAATTTTTCTTTTCCCGTTATCCCGAGTCTCGATGAAGTCTTGGAATCTCGGGGTCAGACCCCCACTCAGGCAGTAACACATTAAAAAAGAAGACAAAGCCACTGGACTCCAGTTTTATACCGCCAAAGACAAAATTGACACCTCCGGCTGCTTGCTGCATTAACCAATTAAAAAATACAGAAATACTATTTAGTACTTTGATACCGCCCGCAGTGTGCAAGCAAATAAATGAAATAACTAATTGCAAAAGAATCATAATGCCAATTTGTTTATAGCGAATATTTTTTTTGTCAAAGCTGATTAAATAACCTAAACCAAAAATGAATACCAAGCCAATGATTCCTCTAAGGATGCTCATTTTTTCTCCTCATCTCTATCTTTTGGGGGCTAATGTTTAAAGCGGTAAAGTGCGAAGGTTAAACGGAGAGCAAAGCTCTCTGTTTGTTTTAGTGCGCCGTGCATGGCGATTCTCTATACGGTAAAAGCCCGTTATTATCGGTGCCTGTCACGCCCCGATAATTAACCTTAATTTTCTGGAGGGGTTTTACAAATTTATAAGTTGGATGCACGCCTGACACGATATGATACAATAAAGTCAAAAAATAATTAAAAATTCAAACAGAACCAGGAGTATAGATAGCGTTTGCTGGAAGGGGAATTTGAATGGTATCGTTAAAGAAACGCCAAAAAGATATTTTACAGTTTCTAATAGAATCCTCCGAACCCATAACGTCTGATTGGATTGCTAAAGAAATGGGTATTAGTGACAGAACCGTTCGTAATGAAATTAAACAGTTGCAACATCACAGCAGTATGCTAGGTATTCATATTGAATCGATACGGGGAAAAGGCTACAAATTGAAAGTAGTAAATTCCAAGTTTCTTTCAAATGAATCTTCTCAATTGTTTAACGAGAATAACCAGTCAGCCGCTAGTTACATGGGACAGGAAGACAGAGTTCGATATATATTAAAACGATTGCTGCTGGCTCAGGACTTTATAAATTTTGAAACTTTGGAAGAAGAAACATTTGTTTCCAGATCAACGCTGCAACAAGATCTGAAACTAGTCCGAGAAATTATAAGAAAGTACAAGTTGAAAATCATGAACCGTCCTCACTACGGAACAAAAGTAGAAGGCGACGAATACATGAAAAGATCATGTTTGTCAAATTTGATTTTAAGAACAAATGGGGATAAAAGTCTTAATGGTGATACCCTTCAATTATTAGAAGGTGTACTCTTTGAAAAAATAAAAGGGGTCCTGATAAAAAAGGTAAATGATTACCATATTAACATTTCGGATGTAGAACTGGAAAACTTGACTATTCATATTACGATTGCATGTAAAAGAATTCAAGAAGGTTTTATTAGTGATGCATTGGGTGTTCAATTAGGGAATGAACATACATTTGAAAAAGTAGTTTCTATGGAGATTATTAAAGAGGTTGAGTCCGTAACCGGATTAACGTTTCCAAAGTCGGAAATCGATTATATAATAGTCCATTTATTAGGTACAAAATTATTAACGAACGAGGAATTAACCAGTTTTGGAAAATTTGATGAAGTAAATAATCTTGTAAATTGCATGATTGAAAAATTAAGGACAGAGTTCAATTGGGACTTCCATGGTGACTTAGAATTTATAAAAGGGATCACCTTACACCTTCGGCCAGCCATGAGTCGATTAAGATACGGTCTAAATATTCGAAATCCGTTATTGAGCAAAACGAAGACAAAATTTCCAAGCGCATTTGAAGGGGCTGTTGTTGCTAGTAAATGTATTGAAGATTACTTAAATAAAGAAGCAGGTGAAAACGAAATTGCCTACATTGCCTTGCATATTGGAGCAGCACTTGAACGAATGAATGAAAAACAAAAACAAGCAAAAAGGGTTTTGATTGTCTGCCCAACTGGTATGGGAAGTGCAAGACTTCTGTTTTATCACTTGCAAAATGCATTTAAAGGTGACATCGAAATAGTGGATACAATAAGTTATTATAATTTAACCTTATATAACTTATCGGGTATTGATTTAATTATCAGCACGATTCCTATTCAGGAAAACTTAGGTATCCCGGTTCTTGTGGTCAATACTTTTTTAGAAAAGGAAGATGTAACAAATATAAAGAAAAAATTAATTTCGCCTGAAAATGATAAACAGGAATTTTTACATCCATCACGAATTTTTATTCATCAAGAATTTGATACCAAGGATGATACGATACGATTTATGTGTAATGAATTATATAAACAAGGTCTCGTTTTAGAAGATTATGTAGAGCTTGTATTAGAACGAGAAAAACTGGCATCTACTTGTTTTGGCAATTTAGTTGCTGTTCCGCATCCAATTAAACCCGTAACAAATGAAACATTTTGGACAGTATGTACGCTAAAATCACCGATTCAGTGGGATGAACAAAAAATGGTTCAACTTGTTTGTTTATTAAATATTAATAAAGATAGTACCCGTAATTTAAATCAAATGTATCAGCAATTAATTAAAATTATTGAACATAAATCAATCGTTCAGAAATTAATTAAAAGCAGTTCCAAAGAGGAAATCATGAAAACCATGTATGGGCAAATTCGTAAATGAGCTAATTGCTTACCAATGCAATTGGCCTTTTTATTTATGCTTTCCGCCTTTTTGTTAACATTCCAAGGTCATCAATTTTCGTAATCCTTTAATGAGTAACTATTTCCGTTAACCAAAGGAAATATATCAACTCAAAAATAAAGCGCATACATTATATACTTACAGTGTAAGTAATGGTCCTGATAAAGGTAAAGGAGAAATGAAAAATGAACAGTAAGAAAATTCTACTTGTATGTTCTGCGGGGATGAGTACAAGTTTATTAATGACAAAAATGCAAAAATCGGCACAGGAGAAAGGGATCAATGCCGAAGTAACCGCAATGTCTTCTAACGAAGCTACCAAGTTATTAGCAAAGCAAAAAGTAGATGTTTTATTGATTGGTCCGCAAGTGCGTTTTATGAAAGGTAAATTTGAAAAATTAGTGGCAGATACTGATATTCCTGTCGCAGTCATCGATATGAAAGATTATGGAAAGATGGATGGCGAAAAAGTGTTAGCCACTGCATTAGAATTAATTAAAAACAAAGAAAAATAGTTCGTTAGGACAATTTAACAAGCTAAAAAGGAGGGGAACAATCGGTGGAAGAGCCAAAAGATTTAGAAGTTGTCATGGGCTTAATTATGCATAGTGGGAATGCCAAAAGCTTTGCAATGGAGGCCGTCCAGGCAGCCAAGAAAGGGAATTTCAAAAAGGCAGAACAAAAGCTTGAGGAAGCAAACGAGGAATTAGTAAAAGCACACCATGCACAAACTGGTTTGTTAACTCAAGAAGCTTCCGGGGAAAAACTTGATGTTACGCTATTAATGGTTCATGCACAAGATCATTTAATGAATGCGATTACATTTTTGGATTTGGTGAAGGAACTAATCGATGTGTATAAAAAAGTGAATGTACCTGTTTAAGATATCCAAACCAATTTGAAAGAAAGTGTCGTTTTTCAAAGGTCAAGCGAAAGAAACAGGAGGCAAACATATGAAGCGTATTGGTGTATCGATTTATCCGGCAAAGAGTAGCTTTGAACGTGACAAGGAATATCTGGATCTTGCCAAAAGGTTTGGATATACAAGAATTTTTACCAGTTTGTTAGAAATTGACGGAAATCACGATGAAGTTATTACTAAGTTTAAAAACATAATAGAATATGGCAATTTTATTGGTATGGATACCATCTTAGATATTAATCCCGAATTATTCGAGCGGTTAAATATCAGTTATAACGATCTCGCTTTTTTTAAAGAATTAGGTGCGTCAGGAATTCGTCTGGATTTGGGTTTTACTGGAGCAGAGGAAGCGAAAATGACAAAAAATCCATATGGTTTAATCATTGAAGTCAATATGAGCAGTGGAACTAGATATATAGATAATATTATGAGCTACCAGCCTTATCTGGAAAATTTATATGCTTCACATAACTTTTATCCTCAAAAGTATTCAGGGATTTCCCAGCGTCACTTTGAACAAACAACAAGTGTGTTTAATCAATATCATATCCAAACGGGGGCTTTTGTAACCTCCCAAGAGGGCAATCTGGGGCCATGGCCGGTTCAGACAGGATTATCCACGCTGGAACAACATAGAAATTTAACCATTCATACGCAAGTTACCCACTATCGATTAATGGGAACTATTGATGATTTATTAATTGGAAATGCGTATGCTACGGAAGAAGAATTAAGGGCTATGTCAGATGCGTATCTAAACACCCACCCGACTTTTGAAATTGAGTTCTTATCCAATATTACAGAGTTAGAAAAGAGCATCATTCTTAATGAAGTTCATCAATATAGAGGCGACCGATCTGAATACATGATTCGATCATCTTCCACACGTGGTAAATATAATAAGGAGGATATTCGGGCCAATCAGACCCTCCCTATTAAAAAAGGTGATATTTTGATTTGTAATAATCATTTTGGCCAATATAAAGGAGAAACTCAAATCGCGCTAAAAGAAATGGAAAACGAGGGAAATAGGAATGTAATTGGCCATCTTACAGAAGAATCAATCTTTCTATTAGATTATCTAAAGCCTTGGTCTAGCTTTATGTTTACCCTTTCATAAAGGAATATCATCGGGACTATTCAGAAACTTGAAATAGAGGAGTGAGTAAGTTGTTAGATAAAGTGGAAGCGGTTGCAGGGAGAATTGGTAACCAAAGACACCTGCGATCCTTACGGGATGGAATTTTATTAAGTATGCCCCTTATTATTATCGGATCCATATTTCTTATATTAGGAAATTTACCGATAAATGGTTACACTGATTGGTTGGCTGACATCGGTATAGCATCCATTTTCAGCAAAATCGTTAATGGCTCATTTGGACTGATGGCGATTATTGCTGTTTTTGGAATTGCCAATAGTTTAGCTGAGTTTTATGAAGTTGATGGCGTTTCCGCCGGAATTATTGCATTATCCAGTTTTGTCATCGTTACGCCAGACCTAGTTTCGAAAGCGGGTTCCGGAATTTCTTATTCCTATCTTGGTAGTGGCGGCTTGTTTGTAGCTATTGTAGTAGGATTGATATCTGCGGAAATCTTTAGATTCTTCGTCCAGAAAAATTTCACGGTAAAAATGCCGGAGGGTGTACCGGTAGCAGTTGAGAAATCATTTGCTGCATTAGTACCAGGATTAATGGTGATCTTGTTTTGGGGTATAGTTTATTTATTCTTAGGGTTAACCGGTATTGATAACATTCATACTCTATTAACAAATACGTTGGGGAAACCACTTGGTATTCTTGGTGGAAGCTTATGGGGGACAATGGTGATTATTGCACTAAATTCAATATTTTGGTTTGTCGGCATTCACGGGGCAAACACCATCAACCCGGTAATTCAACCGATTTGGTTACAAAATACAGATGCCAATCGACTGGCATTTCAAGCCGGAAAGGAATTGCCGCATATTGTTACAAATGAATTTATGTTTAACTTCGTTTGGATTGGCGGTGGAGGAGCAACTATTGGACTGGTTATTTGCCTATGGTTATTTTCAAAAAGTAAAAATAATAAAGCAATGGGAAAGCTCACGACTGCACCAGGACTATTCAATATTAATGAACCAGCGTTATTTGGACTGCCAATTGTCTTAAATTTTAAATTGCTCGTTCCATTTATTATCGCTCCAATGGCAACCGCGCTGATTACCTATTTTAGCATGGCTTGGGGATTAGTAGCAAAACCGATTGGTATTGTCGTGCCATGGACAATGCCTCCAATCATTAGCGGGTATTTGGCAACGGGAGGTAAAATCAGCGGTGCAATTATTCAAATCATTACTCTTGCTGTAACAGTAGCTATTTACTACCCATTTGTAAAACTTACGGATCAATCTCAGCTAAGAGAAGAATCACAAGAGGAGTCGTTAGATTTGCCGAAAACATTAGAGAGATGAATGGTAGATCGTTTTTATGAGCTATAGACTGACTAAAATTAGGGGTTAGACTTCCACTCAGCTCCGACTATAATATAGTTTTGGGGTCAGTCCCCCGGTGAGTTAAAGCTTTACTTCACCGGGGGACTGACCCCATTTCTCTTTAAAGAAAAGATTTTCATTTTAATTTTTGCTAAGGTCCTAGTTCATTCAGTGCTCCCAACATGGAGATTTAGTAATTTTGCTTGTAATGAAGCCCTACTATTGACTCCCATTTTTTGATAAATGTTTTTTATATGCTTGTTTACTGTATGGACACTTATAAATAATTTTTCGGAAATCTCCTTATACGTGCACCCCTTTTTTAAATAAAAGCAAACCTCATTTTCCCGCTTAGTTAATTTATATAAATATTTATCATCATTCAAAGGAATTTTAGCTTGATCTTCTTCAATTATCACAGCAAAACGGCTTTCCTTAGACAAAAATAGCTCTTGATGTGTAATAACCTTAATCTTATAACCTTGCAAATGCAGCATGGAAGAACTATTAAAACGATTTCTAAGTCCAAAGGCAATGTCTTCGATAAAGCTTTCTATATTATTTTGTATGGAGGTTTCTTTATAAATTCTCAATGCTGCCGGGTTCATATAGATAACATGATAATTTCGATCAAGTAAAATAAACCCGGTATTATTTTTATCAGCAAAGGCTTCTAACATTTCTTTCTCTTTTCGCTGTTCTTCGTATTCTCTTTCTAAAAATAATAAATTCGATATAATTGGCGCCAGAGTCCGAAAGATCGTGCGGTCTTTCTCGGAAAATTCTCCTAGTGACTTATCTTTTGCTATTCCAAGGACACCATTAAATTTATGACGAGAATTAAAAGTAATAACCATTTCATGATAGTATTTGTGTTTCTTCATAAATTCTTTATAATAATCGGAAGCCTCGTAATGTTCTAGTTCGATTACATCTTCCAATCTTAAGGCAATTTCTGTCGGATATACATGTAAATGATTTTTTGGATGTAAATAATCATGATTGTGAAAATAGGTTAAATAATCCTCTACTAAATAATCACTAATACGGTGGTTGATAGGATCAGATAAGTTTCCTTTTTGGTCAACTTTCCAAAAAATTGATGAATGGTAACCAAAATACTCCGATAACAGATGCTGCAATCCATCAGAGCCTTTTTTAAAACTGATAGATAAATTAAAAATTAATCTTGTTATACGTTCACAATCATGTTTCGATAAATTCATTTGCAAAGATGCCATTCCAATCCACCTTTCCTTAGTTTTAGGTACTTATCTTAGTACTTTTTTCATTACACATATTACTCATTCCTGTAATAGATTTTTAGGTATTTATTAGATAGAATAACATTAATTCACAATAATTTGAATATTTAGGTAATTGTTGTGAACAATAAATAATTAGTGATTTTTAAGAGGAGGAATGAAAAGTTGGTTTTTTCCAGAATCGATGTAGAAAAAGAGCAGAAAAGTGAACTGTGGCAGTGGACAGCTGCTCAGATGGTGAGGGCAATAAAAGCTAGAAAAATTTCCTCACGGGAAATAGTTCAAAGTTCATTAGATCGGATCGAAGAACTTAATCCTAAATTAAATGCACTAGTTGAAGTTTATGCAGAAGAAGCCTTACAAGCGGCTGATCGGGCGGATCAAGCAGTTACTGCCGGGGAAGAACTTGGTCCCATCCACGGAGTCCCGATGTCCATTAAAATTAATAGTGATGAAAAAGGAAAAGCGACAACTAGTGGGGTTGTGGCTTTTAAAGACAATATTGCTGCCGAAGATGCACCGCATGTAGCTAACTTACGTAAGGCAGGGGCAATTTTTGTTGGAAGAAATAATTCACCTGCTTTTTCGTATCGTTGGTTTACTAATAATGATTTACATGGGCTTACATTAAATCCGTGGGATAAAACAAAAACCCCTGGTGGATCAAGTGGGGGTGCCGCCGTTGCTGTAGCGTCAGGAATGATGCCTATTGCCCACGGTAATGATATCGGTGGTTCCGTCCGTTATCCAGCATATGCCACAGGGCTTTTTGGCCTTCGTCCAACTGCGGGAAGAATACCTAGTTGGTATGGACCAGTAGACCAGGATCAATCATTATCTGTACAAACGATGCTTACTCAAGGTCCTTTAGCAAGGAATGTGGAGGATTTACGTTTAGCCCTTCAAGCTTTGGTTCCTTTTGATCCTCGTGACCCTATTCATGCCTCTGTGCCACTAATAGGAGAACCGCTTCAAAAACCAATACGTGTTGGCCTTGTTAAAGGCATAAATGTGGCTAAGCCCGTGGATTCGGTAGATCAAGCACTTAATGAAGCTGCTAAACAGTTATCACATGCTGGCTATATTGTAGAAGAAGTCGATTTACCTTTATTAGAAGAAGCTTACAAACTTTGGTATTTATTGTGCATGGAAGAGTTCCGCCAAATCATGCCGTTAGTTGATGAAATAGGGGACATTGGTATGAAAACCGCAGCAAAACATTACTATGCGGTAGCGGAAGAATGGTGGGGACCTAATCCAGGTTTAACAGAATATATGAATGGCTACGCACGGAGAGGCACACTTATCGTTGAACTACAGAAATTTTTAGTTAAGTACCCGATTCTATTAATGCCTGTGTCTGCGGAGCAAGCGTTTGAACAGGATGCCGATATTGCAAGTGTTGAAAGAATGAGAACCGTCATGGCAGCGCAATGGTTGATGATGGCCATTCCAGTGCTAGGATTCCCAGCATTGTCTGTACCCACTTCGATAGAAAATGGACTTCCGGTTGGTGTCCAATTACTCGGAAGAAGGTTTCGTGAGGATACGTTATTTGATGCAGCAGAAATTTTGGAAGCACATAATACTATTAAAATACCCATTACGCCTGCGTGGTAAAAAGAGCTATCTGTAATCGTATTTTGATAGATATATTATGACAAAGCTAAGTTTTATATGGCAAACAGTGTTGTCACTGTTCGCCATTTTTCTATCCAATTAAGTTTAATCAATCCAAACAGTACATTATTTTGGATTGCAAGGTTTTGTTAAAATTACTAGACTAATTGCCGACCGTTACCCAAAAAAGAATCATCAAGGTTGTCAATAGAGCTTATTGACGACTGTCACCCAAAAAATGAAACATCAGGGACTACACAAATTCGAATACAACACACTCCATAAGTACCCTATAATAAGAACCTCGCCAATTACCGAAAAGTGGGTACCAGGCACCATCCAGGTAATGGTGACCAAAAGAATAACAATAAGCCAAAAAGAAGAATACCGCTTATTCCCAATCAACAGTTAAAATAATTTGGAAAAAGCTAAAGGAAGTTATTGATAGGGATAAAGCTGTTTCCGTAAACTGTGGAATATTAAGTCCTACCATCCCATCTGCCAGCCAAGTTAATCTCAAACCAATGACAAGAGCGACGATTGACCCCATTAATATTTGTCCTATCTTTCCGATAAGATTCTCTTTCCGATTTGTTATTGAAAATTTATTAATAGTGATAAAGATAATAGCAGCACTTGCCAAGCTTGCTATCTATTATGGCTGAAACAAAAAATCAGGAGAATTTTCGTTTGCACTATTAGTACCAATATCATTAATAGTTGTGACTTTTTTTGTAATAGGAGTTACTAGACTTGCTGTTTGCCTTTGCTGTTAATGATGCTACTTGCTTTTCAAACCCATCACCACTATTAAACATACTGCAAAAACATATATAGATTAGCTGCCATACACATGACTTACATCCTTTTAGTTTACACCTAAAAACTGAAAACTATTTAATACCTGAGTGGCGATATTCTTATCGGATTCCGGTAAAACAATTTCAACAAAGGCATAACCTTCATATTTCTTCATTTTAACTACTCCATTCCCAATATTAGGATTACCATTTATATAAAAGGAATAGCCGGCTCCAAAACCATCTTTCAAAACAAAACTATCTATGGCGTGTTCTTGTGGAATTAAACTCACGGGATCGGGGGGATCTGTGTCTGGGTTTGAATTTGAATATCCGCAGCCAGCACATGCTGAATAAACGACTAACATTTGTTCGTTTGCATTTTTGGGATTTATGAACTGGAATCCGCCATAATCACCTCCGTTGTAAGGGGTTTTAATCCATCCTACTGGAACTTTAACTATTACCGTTCCAATAGTTTGGGTTTGTAATTGGATTTTCGGCAGTTCTGGTTTTGGTGCTGGAGTAACTACTTGTGGTTTAGCATCAGTTGATTTTTCATTCGTCTTTGATTGTTCTATTGAAACCACTTTCTTAATCGTGAAATCACCTATGGTAAAAAATTGTTGAGGTTGAGAATGATTAATAGGCTGATAGGCAAGTTGTAGAGGAATGGTTCCGTTTAAATTTTTTAGTTCAAATGTCATCTGAAATTCCACATTCGTTTTTGCAGGAATTTGCTGGGGTATATCTGATTTGGCTGCAGGCGAAAGTACCATGCTGTTGCTTACTAACGCGAACAACTCCGGCTTAAGATTTTCTGATGATGAATTATTATTTTTCATTTCTACATCCAATACAATCGTTGAACCGTCCTGGCTAGGCACAACTTGTACAATGGTTATGGGCTTTACTTTGTTTGTTTTATCTACAGTTGTTTTTTTATTTTCTGGAGCAGTTTTACTTGTTTTGGCTGTGTTGGTAGACGTACAAGCAGTAAGTAGTAAAATGATAAACAGAAAAACACATAAGAAAGTACCAGAATTTACTCCTTTTAATTTCATTGAGAATCCCCCTTTTTTCAGGTTTTTTTTCTTAGCTAAAGTAATCTGATGACAACGTGCACCTGGGTAATAAAACAAATCTTCTCAACAACTAGCAGCCTGGATTTGCATTAGTCTTAGACTTCATATCTTGGACAGTACAGGAAGCATGGGGACGGTTCTCGTGCTTCTTTTACTGATTGCTCATCTCCTCAACTGAAACTAATTACCTTTATAGTTGTATAAGATGATAGATAGTAAATAATGGAAAGGCTAGACTAATAGTAGAGTCTGCCAGCTGGACCTTGTTTGTCTTCTAAAGTAGCTTATTTAAGTTGATCACGTAAATTTCTAAGATAATTTTTTTGTTCAGTAGGGGGAAAACGGAATGAATGTTGCATTATTAAATCATTACGAGATTGACATTGAAAGGGAGGGCATAGAATTAGAAGAAGCCGGATATGAGCGGAATGCAGTTATTGAACAGCTATATAAGCGTTATCGAGGAGCCTCTAAAAAAGGAGATTTTCGATGTGTTTGTTGTGACGAGAGAGTAAAGATGGTTTTATCAGACAATAAGGTTTTTTTCTTTAGCCATTATGATAAGGATAGATGCTCATATAGCGAGAATCACAAAACATACAAGAGTCAAAAAAGTTTAGAAGATGCACCTAAGCACCGGGCCGGTAAAGCCATTTTAAGAACCTATCTAGAAGGAACATGTAAAACGAATGTTATAAGAATGACCGACGGATACCGTTTTAAAAGTACCTTATCCTATGTTCCTGATTTTATTTTAGAATTTCCCAGCGGCCAAAGATGGGCAATTGATTATTTAACTGGGTTAAAGAATGATAAAAAATATGCAAATAGCCTCCATAAGCGTAAGAATACTTATATCGAGCATCATTTTACACCAATTTTTCTATTTGATAGTTATTGGCTAGCTTATGCACCTGATATTAGCCATGTTTCTCTAGTAGATGGAGAATTATTGTGTGTTGGTCAAACCCAACTAGATAATTTATGGACCGATTTTATAAGAGGGTTGGATCAAAAGCTGAAAGATGTTCTACTTAATAATCGTCCATTCAATCTTCAAGTGAAAAGCATGGTTTACTTTGCTCCTCATGAACGTAAATTAATATCATCCGATTTTTACAAGAGAATAAAGATCTCAAGAAGACTAGAACAGTATACAAGCCAATCCAGGTACCATTAGAAAAAGCCTTAACCATTAATCCTGAACAATCTGATTTTACATATACCAACTATAACGAAGATGGGTATCGAGAAGAGTTTAAAAGGCAGCTTGAACTTGTCTATCAACAACAGGAAAAACTTCGAATGCAACAAGAATTAGAAAGAGCTGAAAAAGAAGAAGGGGAACGAAAGAAGAGAGAACTAGCTAGTTATCAACCCTTGGACATAAAGAATAGCATAGTATCCAAACTTCCAAATTGGAGGGTGGAAGAAATTTTAAATCATTATGTAAATGGTGAGGCATATTTTATTGGTGGCCAAAGAAAGTGGAAAGAAATTGTGTTGAATTATTTTGGGCTTCTATATCACAATAAAATATCAATACGACAGTTGCTAGAGATAATAAAAGAGCAAGGGATTGAATTTCAACAGCCTGAAAAATTCATGGCCATTCCGATAGAAGAGTTCATAAAATTTATTAGTAAAAAAGTCAAAAGGGAAATTAAGGTATAGAAGATATTTTTCAGTTTATTTCACCACTCTTAGGTGGAGAATTCGTTTTTACACAGGACAATAGAAAGTTTGTAGAGCCATTCATAAATGGTGGAGGATGTTAAATTATGTTGAATATGATGAATATGAGGGAAATGAAAAGACTTTTTAATAAATATCTTAAATTAAACAAAAGGATAGTAGATGAGCAGGCCATTGCTGTTGTACCTGGCTTATCCATGGCGAACCAACCCATTAATGACGTTGACATTGAAGAAGATTATATTTATTTTTGCTTCACGAAGTTTACAAAAACAATGATTGCCATAGAAACACTATTGAAAAATGAGCTTAATGAGGATGCTTTAATCCTGGTAAGAAGTAATTATGAATGTTTAGTTCATGCAAAGTCGATAGTGAAAACAGCTGAATTGATAGATCACTTTACTTCGTATAAGTTAGGGTTAATAGATCAGAAAAGGTTTCAATATGCCAAAACAAAAAAAGGGGGTAAGAACAGGAGAAAAATATTAGATGTAAATGACCCAAGTAGGGAAATAAAATATATAAGTAATATCAGCGAAATAGCTTCAGCTGCTGAAGAGACCATTTCATATAAACATATCTATTCTTATCTTTGCGATTTAACTCATTGTAATATCGTCACCTCAGGATACTATAGAGAAATGTGTGAATACTCCTATGAACTTGCAAATAAAAGGGCATTATGGAACGTACTTAAATGGAGCATTTATTTTAATTTAAAGTTCTATAAAGCATTGATTGAAGCGAATATTTTCAACATTAATAAAATTGAAAACGCTGTATTAAGGGTATTGTCCTCTGACCAAATAAAATTGATTGGATTCTTTGATGATGAAGTAAAAAGGATTACAAAAGAGTTGTCCTCAATAACTGATGAAACACTGAAAGACAAACTGAATGAACATATCTTGATTCTAGAAATTTTGAAGAAAGAGATAGGATGAAATAATGTTAATGGATAAAAAGGGTTTCTCTATTAAGAGTGATTGTAAAGGATAAGGGTGACAAGGTACTCTTAATAGAGAATCCTGCTTGGTATTGTAATGTGGATGGCTTGATAGCTTTCCTCTAGTCAATAATCTCAATCTTGATCTTAAAGCCATCATTCGTTATGGCTTCCACAACATTCAATAAGGTATTTCCAGGCAAAGGCAGATAACGCTTCGATATGCTGCTGAACTGTGCTGATTTCCGGATAATCCTTTGAAACTTTTTGGAACAAACTGTTCCAAAAAGGCATGAAATATACAATGCCATTTGATTTTGTCGCATAACTGCCCCCATCATTTTTCGATCAACAAAGCGGAAAAACCATGAAAAAAGTAATTTTCTTATCCCTCCTTATTTTCACTGGATAGTTTGAACAACAAACTGTTAATGTTATATGCTTTTTCGTAATCTTTACTAAGGTCGTCCACTGTATAACGAATCAACTCTGATAAGACTCTGATCATTCTATGATGTTGATAGTAAGAGAATCTTTCCTCCCCTCTATAGCCGTATCCATACTATCAACTAATTGCCCTAAAAGAGCTTCTGCATCAACTAGTGTAGAGATGGTGCTCCCTATTGAGCCAAATTCAGAATCCAGATCAAATGTTAATTCGCTAAATGATTTTTGTTCTTTAATTAAATTTTCCATATTTTCCTTCCTCCTAAGTATTTGTAATTACTTAATATTGAGATTTATTTAATAGTATTAACAGTTATCGCTAGATAAGTATTAATAATTTTTACCAATAAAAGAGGAGCCTCTAGGGTAGTCAATCTGGCATATCAAGTTAAAGTGGGTGATATAAATTTAATATTTTCTAATTGAACCGGCGGTTACCCGACGGTTTTTTCAAGTTTAATGTCTATTGTTTGATCCTAGCACTAGCCTTGTTCTGTGACTTGCCAAGGTTCTTTTTAAAAAGAGTGGTAGATACAGTTCTCGACAATCTTTTTATGAATATTGAGTGATAAATTCAGGATTGGCGCACGTTAGGGGTGTTTCTAATCAAACGTTTGTGTAGTGTTGAAATGGTGGGGGTTTCATAGAATGGTGTCAGTTGACGAGATTTTAATCTATTTTAGTAGAACGTTTGGTTATCATCGGCTAAATGGTTAATTTTATTACGACAATTTTTTTCCTTGCAAGTGAGGGCGGATGTTCCTAGGGCAGTGTTTTCCATTGTTTTAATTAAACGTTTGAATAGTATAGCCTATTAGGAATTTGGTCGAAAACACGTCGTTTCGTGGATAATGTGGGTTGGATGGGTTTCAACTATCACTTTAAAGCCATTTTTCAACAACTTTTTCATGTGTGAAGAGGGGAGAATGTTTCTTTTTCAAGGCATGCAGCATTTTTAATTAAACGTTTGATTAATAGGGAAAATAGGGGAGGATGGTCGAGTTTTATCAGGAGAACGACTGACTGGTATTAACTTGAGATTAAATGACGGTTCTTTTTAGACTATCCTCATTGAAATCATGATAAATGTCACTGTGGAGTTATTAATTAAATTAGCAATATAGACAACTTGTTTAAATTATCAAATATTTCTTAAAATTTTTCTTGTTATTAGAAATTTCTGGTGTTACAATCAACTTGTAGTGACGTCCTTACAAGATAAATGATAGCGATTACATTTCAATAATAGGGGGCTTTTTTGTGGGTAAGAAGTATTTGAAACTAGTAACTGTAATGATGTCCGTCGTTTTAGTAGCATTTTTGACAGCCTGTGGAGGAACGAAAAGTAATGCTAGTGACGATGGGAAGGAAAAGAAGATTAAGATTGCGATGATTACAAGTGAGGGTGGGCTTGGGGACCGCTCGTATAATGATTCTGGTAATGAAGGCTTAAAAAAGGCTGAAAAAGAATTAGACGTGGAAATTAAAGTCGTAGAACCTCAAGATGTTTCGGAAGGTGAAAAATACTTAACTCAATTAGCTCAAGCTGGATATAACCTAGTTATTACTCTTGATTTAGGACATGAAAAAGCATTAAAGGACATTGCACCGCAATTCCCAGATACACAGTTTGCTATTTTTAACACAAAAGTTGAAGGAGATAATATTACTTCTGTATTGTTCCAGGAACAGGAAGGATCCTTCTTGGCTGGAGCTCTCGCAGCATTAGTTACTCAAGAAGTAGGAGTTAATAATGTAAATAGTGATAAAACCATTGGCTTTGTCGGCGGGATTGATTCTCCTGGAATTAATAAATTCTTGGTTGGCTATGAAGAAGGAGCCAAATATATTGATCCGGCAACCAAAGTACTTGTTGGGTATTCTAACTCGTTCTCAGACCCATCAAAAGGGAAAGAAATTTCCTTATCTCAAATTGAGCAAAAAGCGGATGTCATCTATCAAGTTGCTGGTGCAACAGGTGAAGGTGTCATCGATGGGGCAAAAACGAAAAATGTATTTGCGGTTGGTGTGGACTCCGATCAAGATTACATTGCAGAAGGAAATGTCCTTACTAGTATGATGAAACGTGTCGACGTTGCTGTTTTTGAATTGGCGAAAGCTGCCGAGAAGGGTGAATATCAATCCCAAATTGAATTAGGACTGAAAGAAAAGGGTGTTCAACTCACTGAAATGAAATATACCAAACATATGATTAAGCCAGAGGATTTAACAAAAATAAATGAAATAATTGAAAAAATTAGCAGCGGGGAAATTAAGGTAACGGACGTTACGAAACAGTAGGATTCCGGATTTCCTGGTCATTTATCCTGATACATGAGGAAGAGATACAGATGAATACCATCGAAGTAGTTAATTTAACAAAAAAGTTTGGCGAATTTGTTGCCATTGATGGCATGAACTTAAAAGTACAAAAAGGCGAAATCCACGCTATTTGCGGGGAGAATGGAGCAGGAAAGTCAACCTTAATGAATATGCTTTTCGGGTTGATTAAACCATCTTCAGGTCAAATATTGATAAATGAAAAGGAAGTTCATTTTCAATCTCCAAAGGAAGCCATCCACCACGGAATCGGTATGGTTCACCAGCATTTTAAACTAGTACCTAGTCTTACAGTGTACGAGAATGTCCTTCTTGGTGAAGAAATTGTCAAAGGCTTTAAGATTCAAAAAAAGAAAGAATATGAAGAAGTCCAAAAAACGATCGATCATTATCATTTCGATTTGAATGGAAAAGATAGAATCCAAGATATCTCTGTGGGAGCACAGCAGAGGGTGGAAATTATTAAGATGCTGCACCGAAATGTGGATATTCTCATTCTAGATGAGCCTTCCGCTGTTCTGACCCCACAAGAGACAGATGAATTACTAGAGAATTTGATTCAGCTAAAAGAATCAGGAAAAACCATCATTATTATTACCCATAAACTAGATGAGGTAAAAAAATGCGCAGACAGGATTACCGTTATTCGCCGAGGTAAATTTATCGGTACGGTCCAAAACGAAGCAGTCACGCAACAGGAGATTGCTAGAATGATGGTAGGAAGAGATGTTCAATTGGACATCCAAAAGGAAGATTCGAAACGGGGAAAGGCTGTTTTAATGGTCAAGAATGTTAGCGCATACAATGATGCCGGTTCCCAGGTGTTAGCGGACATCTCGATGAGTGTTCATGAAGGGGAGATTGTCGGAATTGCCGGTGTGGAAGGAAACGGCCAATCCTATTTAATGAATGCCTTATCTGGGATGCTGAAGCTTAAATCTGGAGAAATCTTGTATCAAGATGAATCTATTAAAAAGAAAAGTCCAAGAAAGTTAAGGGATATGGGTATTGGATTAGTGCCAGAAGATCGGTACTTACATGGATTAAATAAAACGATGAGCATTAGAGATAACCTGATTGCGGGTTATCACTGGCGAAAAGCATTTGCCTATGCAGGATTTTTAAAGGCAAAAGAGATGACTAGCCATGCTGATCATTTAGTAGAGCAATTTGACATTCGTATTAGTGGTGACGCGAGTTTAGAAGTGGGGTCCTTATCTGGAGGAAATGCACAGAAAATTGTCATTGCGCGCGAGATGGCCATGGATCCAACCTTACTCATTTTAAGTCAACCGACACGAGGGGTTGATATCGGATCGATTGAATTTATTCACCAACAGATTATTGATTTTCGGAAAAAGAGAAAAGCAGTGATTGTGTTTTCTTCGGAATTGTCCGAAATCATGACCCTTAGTGACCGAATCTATGTCATGTATAAAGGCCGGATCATTGGCGAAAGAGTGACAAACGAAACCAATAAAGAGGAAATTGGCACCTTAATGGCAGGAATCACAGATAAGGAGGAGAACCGTATTGAAAACAAACAAAACTAAATGGCTTACATCGATCATTTCCTCCTTGATTCCCGTTCTTCTAGCTTTTATTGTTGGTACTCTGTTGATCATAATGTCTGGGCATCAGCCATTGGAAGCATACGGTGCCCTTTTTTCTGGGGCACTTGCGAACCAGAACGCAATTATGAATACGCTGTTTGCAATGACACCGCTGATTCTTACGGGTCTAGCAACTGCGATTGCGTTTAAAGCCAATATTTATAATATGGGTGTGGAAGGACAACTGTATTTGGGGGCTTTTACAGCCGCCTATCTTGGGTTTACCCTAAATGGTCTTCCACCTGTTGTCCATGTATTGATCTGTTTAGTAGGCGGTGCTCTAGCTGGGATGATATTTGCATTAGTGCCAGCCATTTTAAAAGCATTTTTCAATGTAAATGAAATGGTCATAACCTTGATGTTAAATTACGCAGCCATTCTATTTACGACCTATTTGGCTAGTTTTCCATTTAAAGCGCCTGGAGCCTCCAATTCGACAACGGTGGATATTTTACCAAGTGCAGAATTACCACGGCTTTTTCCAGGCTCGCAATTAAATGGCGGTTTTATTGTAGCCATCGTTATGTTTGTAGTGGTTTGGATCTTAATGAACAAGATGAAATTAGGGTATGAAATGAATTCAATTGGCCGCAACATCGAATTCTCCGAGTACGTGGGAATGAATGTGACCAAGAAAATCCTTGCTATTATGTCAATTAGCGGTATCATTGCCGGTTTTGCTGGTGCTGGCGAGGTGCTTGGAACTCATCGCCGGTTTGTTGCTGAATTTTCACCTGATTATGGCTGGACAGGCTTAACCATTGCTTTGCTGGGGAAGCACAATCCAGTTGGCGTTTTAGCAGGTGCATTATTGTTCGGCATTCTGAAGAATGGCGGAAGCTCGATGGAATTAATGGTCGGTGTTCCCCGCTCGTTAATAGAAGTAATTCAAGGTTTAATCATTTTGTTCCTTGCGGTCGACTTTCTCAATCAACAATTTGGTTTAACTGCAAAGTTAAAAGAACGTCTCAGCAGAAAGAAGGTGGCCTAAAGTGGAGGAACTACTGGTAATTCTCCATTCTACGCTCCGTATGACTACTCCTATTGCGCTAGCGGCCATCGGAGGTATTTTTGCTCACCGTGCGGGTGTACTTAACGTTGCCCTTGAAGGAATGATGCTGTTTGGTGCCTTTACGGGCGTTATGACTAGTTATTTGACCGGTAACATTTATATCGCCATTTTGGCGGCCGTCTTAGCCGCAGTGATTTTGGGATTTGTGTTTTCAGTTTTTGGAATTTCGCTTAAAGGAAACGTGATTATTACCGGTCTTGCCATTAACACGATTGTGTTAGGGCTGACGGCTTTTATTTTGCAAGTATTCTTTGGGCAGCGGGGCGTCTTTTCTAATCCTAAAATTGTCGGAATGAAACCAGTTGATATTCCTATTTTACGGGATATCCCGATTCTAGGTGATATTTTTAACAATCATACTCCAATGGTTTATGTGAGTATTCTTGCTTTATTTGTCGCTCACTTTGTCCTCTATCATACAAAACTAGGGCTTTATATCCGAACTGTTGGGGAAAAGGAAGAAGCCGCCCATTCCGTTGGGTTACCGGTTAATCGCCTGAAGTACATTTCTGTGTTAATTGGCTCTGTTCTTTGTGGCCTTGGAGGTGTCAACATCGCATTAGAGAATGTCACAATGTTCGTTGAAAATATGACTGTTGGCAGAGGGTTCATTGCCCTGGCAGCCATTTTCTCAGGTCAGGGGACACCAATTGGTACCTTTATCTTTAGTTTTCTATTCGGATTTGCTGATGCGCTTCAAATCAGACTTCAAGACCTTAATGTGCCTGGTGCCTTTATTCAGATGATTCCATTTTTGTTTATCGTCATTGTTTTAACGATTGTTGGAATCTTTACTATTCGTAGAAAAACATCAAGGGGGTTCAAAAATGAGTAAAACAGCGTTGATTGTCGTGGATATGGTGTATGACTTTGCTAACCCGAATGGTGCCGTTTATTATCCGCAAAACGCAGAAATTCTTCCGCGGATTAGAACTGTGATCGATGAATGTAGAAAACATGATTGTTTAATTGTGTTTATGCAGCATTCCCATCGGAAAGGAAAGTATGATAAAGAGCTGACTATGGTCCGCCAAAATTGCATTGAAGGGACAGGCGGAGATGCCTTAATGCCAGAACTTGGCGTTCAGGAAAGTGACTTTATCATCAAAAAACGCCGGTATAGTTCCTTCTACGGAACGGATTTGGATTTAGTTTTAAGGGAACACGGGGTAGAAAATGTGATTATTTGCGGTACTAAAACAAACTGCTGTATCCGGTCCACAGTCAATGATGCCTATCATTTAAACTACAACGTCATTGTGCCGCGCGAGTGTGTCGCGACAAATGATGAAACCAATAATGAAGTTCATTTAACGGATATCGGGAAATATTTCGGCCGTGTTTTATCAATAGAAGAATTATTTGTGTGGCTGAGCGGTGGTGATCAGTAATGGATAAGGATATCGAATTCATCGCCTCGGGCTATCCAAGTATTGATTATATTGTCCAGCTTCGGGACACTCCCCAATTAGGACGGACCTCCATTATTCAAAATAAGGAGCATCAGAATCCGTTTTTTGGCGGCTGTAATGTCAATATTGCTTATTTATGTTCCGTTATGGGGCATCGTACCAGGCTGTCGATGCGGGTAGGAAATGATTTTATTAGCAGCGGGTTTAAATCCTTTTTAGAAGAGGGCGGAATCAATACCTCTAATCTTCAGTGTATTGAAGAGGATGTAACTTCAACTTCCCAGCTAATCATGAATGAGGAAGGAAATCATATTACCTTGTTTTATCCTGGTGCAATGAATGAAAAATATCCTGTTGGAATAAATGAGGACTTAATTAAGCAATCCCGCTATGGAGTCATTACGGTTGGCGATCCACAGTATAATTTACGGTTTGCAGAATGTTGTATAAAGCATGAGGTACCGCTAGTGTTTGGAATGAAATGTGATTTTGAGGCTTTTACACCAGAACATTTAATGACAATTATGCAGCATAGTGAGTTAATTTTTATGAATGAAAGCGAACAAGCGGTATTGGAAGAATGCTTGCCAATCGAAAGCGTTTTAGATTTTATCCTAGATGGAATAACCAAATGCATCATTGTTACCTTGGGCAGCAAGGGAAGTAAAATTTTTTATAAAACAGGAAATTCCATTTTGGAGGAAGTCATCCCGGTCGCGAAACCTAAATGGATTACGGATACAACGGGTGTAGGGGATGCTTATATTGCGGGATTTTTACATGGTTATATCAATGACAAATCAATTCGGCAATGCGGGCAGTCTGGTTCAGTGATGGCGTCATTTATTATTGAAGAACATGGATGTCTGACGAATAAGCCTTCAAGGGCTGAATTTTACAGTCGTTACAAAGAAAACTACCAGGAGGAGCTTTAAATGAAACTAGAAAAAACACTTTATTTGCAATCTACCGAGGAAGATATTTCGAAGTATGTTATTTTTTCCGGTGATCCTAGACGTGTGGAAAAAATTATTACGCTGATGGACAATGTGGAGAAAATTTCGGTAAATCGTGAATACCATACCTATACCGGTTTTTATAAAGGCGTTCGAATATCCGTTACTTCTACAGGGATTGGAGGTCCGTCTGCTGCTATTGCACTTGAAGAAATGTATGAGTGTGGAATGGAAGTTGCTGTCAGGCTTGGGACGGTTATGGGCTTAAAAGATAACCTTGGGAAGTTTATGATACCAAAGGGTGCAATGAGAAAAGAAGCTACCAGCCATACATATGTGGACTCATCGTTTCCGGCAGTAGCGGATTATGAGTTAGTAGCTTGTATGAATCAAAGTGTGATAGGTAATAACAGAGAATACGATAATGGGATTGTTTGTAGTATGGATGGCTATTATACAGAGATGAAAGAATCGAAATTATCACAGGAAATGGGACGTAATGTGGTAGCAGGAATTGCTGATCTCCATAAATACAATATTTCTGGTATAGACATGGAATCAGGTGTGGTTCTTACATTGGCAAACTTGATGAATATTCGCGGGTGTGTTGTGACCCTTACCACGGTGCTAGATAATTTAAAAGATATGATGGAAGATAACCACCGCAAGCAAGAAGAAGAAATGTTAGCAAGAATTGTCCTTGATGGTCTGGTATTATTCGATAAAAAGGGACGTGAATTATAATGAAAACAATTAATCGGTTATTTGAAGGGCAAAAAGCAATCATTGGTATGGTTCATCTCTTACCGCTTCCAGGTACACCGCTTTATCGGGGAAATATGTCAGATATCTACAGTCAAGCCCTAAAAGACGCTCGTACGCTGGAAGAGGGCGGCGTTAATGCCTTAATGATCGAAAACTTCGGTGACATGCCCTATAAGAAAACCCTTGAAATGGAACAGGTTGCTTCCTTGGCTGCTGTTTCTGCTGTCATTAAGCAGCAAACAAATTTACCTGTTGGAATTGACGCGGCATTTTGTGACTATAAGGCAGCCCTTAGTGTAGCTTTAGCCGTACAGGCAGACTTTGTCCGCTTAGCTGTGTTTGTTGACACGGTTGAAAGTTTTAATGGAATCCTTGAGCCTTGCAGTGCTGATGCTTTATTCTATCGTAAATTGATCGGAGCCGAACATGTGGGCATTTTGGCTGATGTACAGGTGAAACATACTCATATGTTGATTCCCACTATTTCCATTGAAGAGTCTGCTCAAGTCGCTGTGAGCTGTATGGCCGATGCCATTATTGTAACGGGAACGCATACGGGCGGGGAAACCCCGCTTGATACGGTAAAACGGGTAAAAGCAGTGGTTGATTGTCCGGTTGTCATTGGCAGCGGTGTATCCTCGAGGAATATTAACGAGCAATTATCGATTGCAGACGGGGCTATTGTCGGTTCAAGTTTAAAATCAACCAGTGATCCCTCTTCACCTGTAGATTTAGCAAAAGTTCAAAGTTTAGTAGAAAACATTTAATAGGGAAGGACTGTTACGACATATGTTACCAATGAGACCCATGAAATTAGCAGGCGAATACCTTATTTTTGGGGAGAATTCTTTAGAATATTTAACACAGTTAACTGGGGACCATAAAAGAGCTCTGATTGTTCTTGGTGGTGAGTCTATTAAAAGGTCCGGTTATTTAGAAAAGATTGAGGCCTACTTGCAGGAGGCGGATTTTACCTTTGATTATTTTACAGGCGTTGAGCCGGATCCATCGTTCCACACTGTTCAAAAAGGTGCTCTGAAAATGCTAGAATTCGAGCCTGACTGGATTGTCGCTGTCGGCGGTGGTTCTGTCATGGATGCTGCTAAGGCGATGTGGGTATTTTACGAATATCCGGAATTCCAAACCTTAGAAGATATCACACCGCCAAACCGTATCCCTGTTTTACGTAAAAAAGCAAAGATGTGCTGTATCCCTACTACCAGTGGAACGGGCAGTGAAGTCAGCCGTTCGGTTGTTATTACAGATACAGAAACACACATTAAACATGGAATTGGCGATATGGAAATGATGCCAGATATTGCGATTTTGGAACCAGGTATTACGGCAACTGTCCCGCCTGCATTTACGGCAGCAACTGGAATGGATGTATTGACACATGCCTTGGAGGCCCTGGTATCTAACCGGGCTAATATCGTAGCTGATACATTGGCTGAAAGAGCAGCATTGGATGTATTTGAGTATTTACCACAGGCCTACCAGGAAGGAAGTAATCTTGAGGCACGCGAAAAAATGTTACTTGCTTCCTGTTTAGCGGGTATGGCGTTTACGAATGTGTCGTTAGGGATTGTTCACAGTATCGCCCATGCGGTAGGTGGGAAATTTGGTGTACCTCATGGACTGGCAAATGCCATTATCTTACCTTATGTCATCGAATATAATTCTCAGGATGGTACGGCCAACTGTGTTTATAACCGTTTTGCCTCAAAAGTGGGGGCGGATCATTTAGCGGATGCGGTTCGGGCTTTAAACAAAAAATTGGATATTCCTTCAAATTTACGTACTGTTATTCAACTGGATGGCGATTTTACAGCGTCCATTCCTGAGCTCGCAGAATTGGCAAGTAAGGATGGATGTACGAAAACAAACCCCCTTATCCCAGATGTTAAGGAATTTAAAAGAATCATCGAACGAATCTATTTTGGGTTGAAAGTAGGAAGCCAATCATGACAAAGGTAATTTGCTACTTGTCCAATGGCTATCCTTCTATTAAGAAAACATTAGAAACAGCTGATCTCTATGTACAAGGCGGCTGTGATATTATCGAAGTTGATCTTCCAACGGATAACCCTTTTTTAGATAATGAATTTATTGGCGGGAGAATGTCAAAGGCTTTTAAGCTAGACCCGAACTATGATCATTATCTCGATACGATTGCCAAAATTCGCAGCAAATATCCTGAAAAGGAGATGCTTATCGTTTTATATGAGCACTCTCTGACGGCTATAGGTGTGGAGAAATTTACCCAGTTTTGTTTGGATCATCAGACGAAGGATATTATTTTAGTTGGTTCGGAAACAAATGATGTGAAAAATCGTCTGATGGCTAGCGGGATAAAGGTATCAAGTTATATCCAATTTCACTTACCTCAGGAGGAAATTGAGTTAGCTCGTAATTCTAACGGTTTTATTTACCTCCAGGCAAAATCAACTGGATTAGAAAAAGAAGGCTGCCATACGTTGAAAGATTGTATTCGTTATCTTCGTGAATGCCGCTTGGAGCAACGAATCTACTGTGGAGTGGGAATTTCGACACCGGAAGATGTTAAAATGGTTACAGATTCTGGTGGAGATGGGGCATTTATAGGGAGCGCCGTCTTAAAAAGACAAGATGACCCTGAGGAGCTTGTCCGCTTTATTGTCCAATTAAAAGAAGCCACTCAGACATCTATCAATAACTAAGTTTATTGGGCTGTTAAATATTGTATTATTAAAGGATTTCATATATAATTATTGCACTTTGTCGATACAACTTGATGATTCATCCATTGTTGTCTTAGGAAGGGAATAGAAATAAGGAGATGATTGAAATATTTACCTCCAACGCTCCGCTATATTTACAATTAAAAGAGAAGATTATTAAATTGATCGAGGAGAACGAGCTAAAAGTAAATGAAGCTATCCCCTCAGAACCGATGTTAACGATACAGTATGATTTAAGTCGTACTACCGTTAGGAAGGCCATAGATGAATTAGTAAATGAAGGGTATCTTTTTAAAGTTCATGGCAAGGGTACATTTGTTGATGGTAGAAAGGTAGAACAAGGCCTTGTAAATTTAACAAGTTGTACCGAGGATATGAAACGAATGGGCTTGACATCGCAATATGTAATGCTGAATCAAGAAATCGTTTCAGCCACAACGAAACTGAGAAGTAATTTAAACATGCTTCAAGAGGGTAACGTGTTTCATATTGAACGAGTCATGTATGGAAATGGATCTCCTGTTAACGTAACAAAAAGCTATATTCCCTATCAATATGTAAAAGGCATTGAAACACATAATTTTGAAAAGGAATCTTTATACAAAGTACTCAATGATGAATTCGACATTAAAATTCTAGGCGCAGTTAGAAGTTTTGAAGCCGTTCTTTCTGATTCAGGTACCTCCAAAAAGTTAGAAATAGAGGAAAACTTACCGCTGATTATGTTTGAGGGACAAGTAAAAGCAAAGCTACCTGACGATTCGATTGTCCAAATCGAGTACTTTAAAACCTATTATCGCACAGATCAAGTTAAATTTTATATTAATCAATTCCGGTGAAGTAAGGGGAAGATTCTTTTACTTCTGAAAGGGGAGCGGAGAGCAAAGTCTCTCTGTTTTTTTGTTGTAGGGGGTGCAACAGGGGCGTTGGCCAACAAATGGGGATACTGCAACTGAACTTGAACATAATCTTGGTGAATGCATATGGTGGTTGATTATGTGGTTGAACGCATGAATATTTATATCAGCGAAGCTTTGGAAAAAATCTTATCTAAAACTGTAAAGAAATTAGCAGAATAAGTGATTGCGGGTGCTTTAATTTAATATTTTCTGATTGAACCGGCGGTTATCTGTCGGTTTTTTCATGTTTAATACCTGCTGTTTGATCATCAAAAGTGGTACACTTTTAGATTAGCAAATACACACTGGGAACTTATATGACATAAATGACAGTTAGTTATCAATATTATGAATATATAGACAATTAGTTGTCAATTATGTTAGGATTTCCCTAACATAATAGAAATCTACCATCATGTTAACAAAGTAAATGAAGGAGTGAGGTGAATTTTGAAAAAAACATGTAAAAAGGTTTCAAAGTATTGTAAACGCTAACAAAATACCTTTAGCTCCACCTTGTATGTTCAGAAGAAAGGTAATCACATGATTATTTAATTGAGGGAGAGATCAGTTTGTTGAAAAAATTTCCAATGTTCATATTTTCATTCCTTATAACCATTTTTGGTTTTGGACAGGATCAATATGTTTCTGCTGCGTCATCCGCTGATATACCAGACCCGATTTTACAAGTAGAAAACCAGAGGATTCAAGACGGCTATTTCACTAACTTAAATAATGAAGTGGATAAGCTGAAAGTAATGGATGAAGGAACGATTATTGTTAGATTTCAGTATACTGGCTCGTCCATTATGTCACTTTTTTCTTTAAGTAATAATCAAGTCCGGGATGGCCATTTTCATCTATACATTTCCCCTTCAGCTATAGGAAGTGAAAATCGCTTTGAAAAACCAGGAGAACCGAAGACGAATGTCCATGTTAATGCCCAGGTGAAATTGAATGAAAATAAAGTTTATACCCTTGCCATGGTTTTAGACAAGGAAGAAGGGTATAAGTACTTTTTAGATGGTGAATTAATCAAGGAAGATTCAGAGTCTCCGAGGAAGTTTTTAAGTAACATTTATGCACCAAACAGTTCCCAATTAGGACGAACAGAAAGGTCAACAGGCAATCAATATCCCTTCAATGGGAATATTGATTTTGTGAAGGTTTTCAATGAGCCGCTTTCTAATGAGGTACTAACCGCGATTACTGGGGAAACCAAAGCTAAATCATTAGAAAACCCTATGCCTGATACCGTAACAAAACCTTTAAGCGTTTTTTATCCAGGCTTTATGGATTCTAATAATTATCGAATTCCTTCTTTGCTCTATAGTAAAAAAGGAACACTCATTGCTGGTATAGACCGCCGTGTTGTAAACGGAGCTGATTCTCCCAATAATATTGATGCTGCCATCCGACGAAGCTTTGACCAGGGAGTGACATGGGAAAAAGACGGAATCTTCATCAATGATTACCCGGATCAAGCATCTAATATTGACCTGTCACTTTTACAGGATCAATCTAATGAACGAATTTTTGCGCTTGTTGACGGGTTTCCTCATGGAGCTGGACTTATGGGGGGCTTTGGTACAAATGCGTACAAAGGGACTGGTTTTAAAACCGTGGATGGCAAAGAGTACTTGTATTTAAAAGATGAAAATAACAAGGAATACACGATTAGAGAAGATGGAATTGTGTATGACGAAAGTGGAGTACGTACCGAGTATTCAGTTGATAAAGATAGAAATTTATATTTAAATGGTGAAAAAATAGACAACTATTTCAGTCAGACTTCTCCATTAAAACCTTATAAAACATCATACCTTGAGCTGTATTATAGTGATGATGAGGGAAAAACATGGACAGGACCTATTGATTTAAATGATCAAGTAAAAGAGGAATGGATGATATTTTTAGGAACAGGTCCGGGAAACGGCATCCAGTTGGCCGAGGGACCAAATAAAGGAAGGCTAGTATTTCCTGTTTATTTTCTAAATGAAGATAATCGACAGGCGAGCGCCATTATTTATAGTGATGATCATGGTATAACATGGCATCGCGGGGAATCTCCGAACGAAGGTAGGATCATAGGTGGAGAGACCATTAATGAAAGATATTTTACTAATTATGATCACGAAATCACGGAATCGCAAGTGGTAGAAATGCCGGACGGTCAGCTAAAATTATTCATGCGGAATCACTCAGGTTATGCACAAATTGCCACAAGCTTTGATGGCGGGGAAACTTGGGATTCTGAGGTAGTGACTGAAAAGGCTTTAACTGCACCATACAGTCAAATGTCGGCTATTCGTTATAAAGGACAGGTTGATGGCAAGGAAGCTGTCATCTTCTCCAGTGCAAGTGATCCTGTCAGTAGAATAAATGGAACTGTTAAGGTTGGGTTAATTGAGGAAGATGGAACTTATGAAAATGGCCGGACAAAGTATTCATTTAACTGGAAATATAGCCAGCTTGTGAAAGAAGGTCAATATGGATATTCTAGTCTCACCAACTTATCAAACGGTGATATGGGTCTATTTTATGAAGGAACGGCAAATACCGAAATGTCCTATGTTAAATTTAACATCGATTACCTAAAAACAGAATGGCAGAAGTACAAACCAGCACCAAAACCAGTAATAAAGTCATTTACTATTTTATCTAAACATCCAAAACCTTATCGACCAGGAGATAAAATCCAATTAGAGGTTGTATTTGATGACTTTGTTATGTTAAGTGGAAATAAACGCATCACCGGTATGATTGATGGAAAGGAAGTACAATTTGACTTAGTAGAAAAAACGGATAATTCCCGCTTCACTTTTGAAGGAATCGTTCCTACTATTAAACCAGGAGCATATACTTCTCAGTTTGAATTTGACCATAATCTTTCTATTTATAATGTTTATGGTGAATCATTTGACGCAAATGAAGAAGCGGCCAAATTCACCGATAAGATTATTTTAAGAAGGTGAGTAATTAAAGGTATGAGAGCTGTTACGAAAAGTCATTTGTTCTTTTCGTAACAGTTTCTTCTATAAAACTCCGTGCATTACATGATTGTCCACTCTATAATTTAAACATCAGCTTCTGGTTATTATAATTAAAATTTATAAAAAAGGAAGGCTATTTCAATTTTGGAGGTGGATGAAAGTGACAATGAACCCTATGAATAAAGGTATAAAACCGTCCATTTTAATGGAGCAAAATAAGCAAACATTTACTAAATCAGAAAATAAAATATATGAATATATTAGAGATCATACTCAAAAGGTGATCTATCATTCTTTAACAGAGTTAGCAGAGGCAAGTGGTGCAGCGGAAGCAACCGTTTTACGTTTTTTTAGAAAACTGGGGTTTAAAGGGTTTCAGGATTTCAAGTTTTTGTTAGCACAAGAAAACTTACTGGCAGCACAAAAAGACAGCCATGAAACCATCATTAAAAAAGTCAGAAATAATATGATACAAGCTATAAATGAATCATCTGAAATCGTAAGTTTGGAAGATTTACAAGCTGGAATAGACATGATCAATCAATCAGATGATGTAGTGATATTTGGTATTGGGTCTTCAGGTATAACCGGTTTAGATATGCAGAATCGCTTAATGAGAATTGGCAAACAAGCTAGTGTTGTCACTGACTCCCATTTTCAAATCATGAGAGCATCGTATATGTCGGAGAAAACCGTTGTCATTGCCATTAGTCTTACAGGCAGTACAAAAGACATTGTTGATGCTGTGGAAATTGCAAAGGGAAATAAAGCTAAAGTGATTGCCTTAACTAGTTATGTTAAATCACCATTAACAAGGTTTGCTGATTTAGTATTATTGTCGTCTGCTAAGGAGAGTCCATTAGATAGTGGGTCATTAGTATCTAAAATCGCTCAGATGTATCTTATTGACCTCCTATGTACGGGAATTGCCATGCAAAATTTTGAAACGGCCAAAACAATTAACATGAAAACAACTAAAAATTTATCAAGTAAGCTTTACTAGGATTTTTTGAATGGTAAAGAAAATAAATAGAGTGAAATTCGAGGAGGAACTGTCTTGAAAAAATTTTGGATAGTAGCCATTGCTACAATGCTTTTTATTGGAGGTTATATTGGGATCGACGCAAAGGCTTCCGGAGGTTCAAAATCCGTAGAAAGAATTACATGGGAACATGCAGGGGAGCTGGAGGCACAAAAGGGATTTGATAAGAATATAGGTACGGCAGGAGTGTTGTCCGGATCTTATAAAAATTATTTAATAGTTGGAGGTGGAGCGAATTTTCCTTATGATTCAGTATTAAATGGAGGTGCAAAGCAGCATTACTCAGATATATATGTATTAAAAAAAGAAAACGATAAATTAACGATGGTCGAACATACGAATCTAGATCATGAGATAGGATATGGATCCTCAATAACCACTGATAAAGGAATTTATTATATTGGAGGAAGTCCAGAAAGTGAATATGCTGACGATATCCTGTTCCTAACGATTGATAAAAATAAAAAGTTGAAAGTGGAAAAAATAGGAAATCTTCCATTTACGATAAGTAATGGCATAGCAGTTGAGAAAGATGGAAAATTGTATATTGGACTTGGCCAGCAAAATGGCAAAGATAGTAATAAATTAGTTGAATATGATCTAAAAACCTCTAAAACTAGAGAATTAGCATCCATACCAGGCGAAAGTGCCAGAAATCAAAGTGTAGCTCAACTATTAAATGGAAATCTATATGTTTTTAGTGGTGGAGGATCAATTGCTTATACAGATGGGTATAAATATGATACAGAAAAAAATACCTGGTCAAAAGCTTCTTCAGTAAAAGTGGATGATAAAGAAATCTCTCTACTGGGAGCAAATTCAGTTAAATTAAATAATGATGAAATGATGGTCATTGGAGGATTTAATAAAGAAATATATGATAATGCCGTTAAAAATTTAAGTACATTAACAGGAGAAGAATTATTAGCTTTTAAAACGAAATACTTTACTGCGGATCCTTATGAGTTTAATTGGAATAAAAATATTTTAATATATAATGCAAAAAATGATACTTGGAGATCTGTAGGAAAGGTTCCATTTGATGCACCCTGTGGTGAAGGCTTAGTATTAATGGACAAAAATATTTTTTCTATAAATGGAGAAATAAAACCTGGGGTAAGAACGAATATCATTTATTCAGGAACAATACTCAACAAATAAATTATTTCTAGATACAATGTTTACTGAGTCAAGATATCAAGTATTCAAAGTAGCTTTTCACAAAATATTTCTTCTTAGATTACTTTAAATACTCCCGCTTTTCATAGTAAAGATAAATGCGCATATACAACGATAAGCATTTTGATACAAGTCAAAAAAGGACCTTCAAAACAATTAAGGTCCTTTTCTTTTTCATTTATATCATTTACTTAAAAGAATCTGCGTCTTCTTTCGAATTCAAAGCGTCTTCTTCTCTCTAGTTCGATTTCAATTTCAATTGGGAAAAAACGTCTCCGTCTTCTTCTCTCTAGCTCGATTTCAATTTCTACTGGAAACCTTCTTCTTCTAAATCCACCAGGAAAAAAAACCACGTGTTCATCCTCCTTTCATTTCAGAAGTCTATCTGAAAAAAGGGCAGATTCGCCTAAACAAATCTGCCCTTTACCACTTAGTAGCCGCCCATACCGCTCATAAAAGAAGCTCCGACAATGATCAGTAAGACGAACAATACTACGATTAACGCAACAGCGTTTTCTTCTCTACGTTCGTGTCTAAATTCTTCCAAGTATAACACCTCCATAAATAGGATTTTACTCGTCCTAATCATACCGTTTGGTTGATTAAACGACGCTAGTCAGTACGATAATTAACAGAATGAACAATACTACGATTAGAACAAATGTGCTACCGCCTCCATATCCGCCGCCGTAACCATAACCGCCGCATCCGCCGTATCCGCCCATATTTTCCACCCCCTATTTATTGGAATATTCATAGGAAAAACACCCCTACTATGTATATATATTCTTTTGGACAAGGTTGGCTTGGACAATCATCATAGTGGTAGAACAAAATCAGGAATTATCTTGATCAATGTCTAAAAACGCAAAGAAGCGTCTGCAATACATGCAAACGCTTCAGGAGGTACTTCAATGCAGGATGTTGCTGGTTTTGGTGATAGTAATAATATATGTACAAGATAATAAACCGAATGGACAAGTGCTGATTTAAATTAAATTAAGTTGAAGATTGCTTGGTCAATAAAAATTTTCCAAAATAAGGATTAATCCATTGAGTATTCACATGAACTGATGCATAAGCTAAAGTGTAGCCGAAGCTCCATAACCATACATGGCACATACACTTTAGAGGAGTAGTCTCCAACACAAAAAAGCCCCTCCCAGTGCTTTTTTTATATTTTTAAGATAAGCGTAATTGGTTTTTACTTGGAAACAGATAACTGCTCCAACGATGATTAACAAGATAAACAATTCAACGATTAACGCAAAACCGCCGCCGTAGCCAAAGCCACCACAACCGCAACCACCATATCCAAACATTTCATAGCCCTCCTTTTTATACCTATTCCTTACAAAATATGTTGAGAAATTAAGGAGGGAAGGGCTATTTCACTATGAGGACAACCCTCCCAGAATATAGCAGACGGAGGATTTTTGATGGAAAAATTTCTCCGGTTGGTTGGGCATAATTAGTATCTTAACTGTATTTGGATTTTCTTCTAGCTATATGCCTTCTTATTCAACAAGTTGGGTTGAGTATTGTGATGATACATTAGAGTATGAGTAAAGCAATCCCTGCCAAGAAAGGTGGGGATTACTTTGAGTTTACGAAGTTTAAATATTGAATTTTTGTTCAAGAATAGTAGTAAACTATTAATTTATTAATAAATTTAGGAAGGAGTAATGTATATGTTTGCACCAAATCGTATTGCCATTCTTGCAAATAAAAAAATGTAAAAGTTCATCATCCTGTTATTGGTTTTACATCTGATTGCTATGAAGCTAGAATGATACATAGAAATATGGAATAAAGTGTGACTGATAATCCCTCAAACTCTTTTAATCGAAATAAGTATGAATACTACCATTTGTAATGGTTGGCGTTCTGGTAATTAGTTCACTCGCCTATACTAGGAGGTGGTTTAGCAAATGAATAAGATAAAATGGTGGATACTAGCAGCCATTCTTTGGATGATGTTGATCTTTATTTTTACACAGCTTCCATACTTTACTGGAAAAAACACTTCGGAAGCGATTCATAAGGTAGTAGTGACTGAACATAATCCAAGCATGAACAATGCTCAAATAGATTGGTTAAACCTTTTCATTAGAAAAGCTACACATATCATGGCATTTGGTATCCTTGCTTTTTTATTATTTAAGTCTTTAGAAGCCTATCGGTTCGCCTATATAATCTCATGGATCCTAACTGTACTCTATGCGATTTCAGATGAATATCATCAATCCTTTATGCCGGGCAGGGTTTCATCCTTGAAGGACGTCTTCTTGTTTGATTCGGTCGGAGCATTTTTTGTTTTATTGGTGACGTTTTTAATTATTAGGAAGAGGAAGCTAATGTGACTTATGGGGACGGTTCTTATGTTCTGAATAAGATTCATTTGGACCAGGGAAGCGTCACTTTTCACCCTTTAAATCAACTTAGGTGCAAAAGTCAATCCCGGTGTCAGGCACTATCCAGAGAATTACAATCAGATGGTTGGAGATCAGGTAGGCTTGATTTATAATCAAAAATCTCGACATCTTTTTTAAAGACTTGCAAGGAAAAAGTGAGCATTGAAGCAGAGTTGATCCATTTTCAACCAAACGTTTGATTGGCCGTAAAATGATAGAAAAAAGCCAGTTTTTATCAATTCATAATATTTATAGAAGATTGTTGGGGGAGAGCTAAACCATTCAAAACATCCTTCGGCAATTTTTTTACGGACAACTGTTGTTTTTCCTTACAACCATCAAGGTTTGTCCCCTATTTAACCAAACGTTTAATTGAAGGGGAATGTTAAGGGGAAAAGCAGAGTGCTGTATATTTTAAGAAAATAAAAATTGAATTTGTAGAAAAAGGAAGAATGGGCTAACACAATGTTACAGCTTGCGCCATTCTTTTTTCTACATTTTGTTCGAAAAGCTTGATCACATAACGTTTATAAGGGATTTACACAAACGTTTGATTGAATCGAGAGAAAGTAGAAACCTGGAGAATGCTGCAGGTTTATTGGGGTTCCTACTCACTGAAATCATCTACAAAAAAACACAAGTCTCGAATCGTCCGACAGTGTCTTCAACCTTCATTTTTTCTTTTTTCCACTTACCAACTTTAACATTAGCGTTTAAACGATTCCAAACTAAAAGTTAAAAGAAAAATATATTTGTTGACAATATTAATAAGAAAATATAATATCTATATATCGCAATATTACGATTAACTAATCGTTTTAGTCTTTTTCAATAGATGAATAACTTTTATCTCAATATCGATATATCCAGATTTATCAAATTGTATTTGTTATTCGTACTAATAAATAATAGTAAGGAGAAAAATAATGAAAATTAGTATCTTAGATCAAACTCAATTATTAGAAGATATTTCAGCAGAAGAAGGTTTTGCACAGTCGGTGGAGTTAGCAAAATACGTTGACAAATTAGGATACCACCGCTACTGGTTATCAGAACATCATAGTTCGGATGCGTTAGCCGGATCATCTCCAGAAATTCTTGCTAGCCATTTGTTAGCTAAAACAGATACTATTAGAGTAGGTAGTGGTGGCGTTATGTTACCACACTATAGTTCATATAAAGTAGCTGAGAATTTTAAAGTGTTGAGTGCACTTGCTCCGGGACGAGTAGATCTTGGTGTGGGCCGTGCTCCTGGTGGCCATCATTTATCGAACATCGCTTTACAAGGTGAAAGAAGTAGAAATAGAAATGTGGATCATTTCCCTGAACAAATCGATCAAGTGTTAGAATATTTACAAGATAAGCTTCCCGACACACATCCAATAAGAGGGTTAGAAACAACACCAGTGATAGAGAAAAAGCCAGAATTATGGGTACTGGGTACAAGTATTTCTTCAGCCTATTTAGCTGCAGAAAAAGGATTACCTTATGCCTTTGCTCAATTTATTAATTATCAACCAGGCGGAATGGAACAGGCAATCATGAAATACATTGATAACTTTAAACCATCAAAATATTTAGATAAACCACAAGTGCTTGTTACAATGAAAATTATTGTTGGGGATACTGACGAAGAAGCAGTAAAAATTGCAGCATCTGCATTGCGATTTAATTACGATTTACATCGTGGTCGAATTACTCGCCTAGTAGAACCAGAAAAAGCCTTATCACATATTCTAAATCCGTCTGAACTACAAGAAATAGAAGTAATCAAAGAAACGTACATTATCGGTTCTAAAGAAACCGTAGCTAAAAAAATAAAGGAATTAACGAATAAGTTACATATTGATGAACTAATGGCTATTAGCCCAATTTATGATTTTGAAAAACGAAAACGCTCCTTTAAATTGTTAAAAGAAGCTGCTTGTGAATAATCATCTTTCTCTACAGCTGCTTTTGAACCGAAATGAAAAATACAATTGATTCAAAAGGGGCGTCTAAAAGGAGAATGGGAAATGGTGAAAGATCAACAATTAATGAATGATGAAAAATTAGTCGCTATATTTAAAGCATTATCAAATGAAACTAGGTTGAAAATTTTACAGATGCTAAAAGAACCGGAAAAAAATTTCACGCCTCAAGCCCATCTCCATAAAGGGAACGATTTTTATGGAGGAGTTTGTGTAGGAGACATTCGAGATAAGATAGGTATGGGTCAATCAACGACTTCTCAATATTTATCAATATTGCAGCAAAGCGGTCTTTTAGAGATGAAACGAATTGGCCAGTGGACGTATTATCGTAGAAACGAAAAAGTGATTAACCAATTAGAAAGCTTTATCGGTGAAAGCTTGTGAAAATGAGAAGGGAAGGATAGGATGGGTGTCGAGCGGAATAAAGCATTTAAACGGTTGTATCAAGAAGATAAAATGACACTTGGGTTTTTAACCCCTTTCGAACCGATGACAACCAAGCTTCCAAAAATGGAAAATACGGTGAAACTTGCTCGTAAATTAGAGAATTTAGGATTTGCAGCAATTTGGTTACGGGATGTGACTATGGAAGATTTTAATTCTAACGATCATGGACAGCTATATGATATATGGATTTATTTAACTTACTTAGCCGCACAAACAAATTATATTGCACTGGGAACAGCAAGCGTTGTCCTGCCGTTACGTCACCCTGTCCGAGTGGCTACGATGGCGACATCTGTCGACCGATTATTTCCTGGCAGGTTTATTATGGGAGTGGCTTCTGGGGATCGAAAAAAGGATTTTGCGGCGTTAGGAGTAGAGAGGGATAAGCGGGGGTACATATTTAAGGAGAGCTTTGATTTCCTCGAACGTTTACTGAAGGAGGAAAATCCGTCCATTAACTCCAATATAGGAGTTATAGATGGTGAGACCATGAAATTAATGCCGTCTCCCGTTCATACGATTCCTACAATGATGACCGGTTTTTCTCAATCAGCCTTGGAATGGATTGCGAGTCATGGGGATGGTTGGATTCAGTATCCACGGAATATTGTGGAGCAGGCCGCATTAATTAAAGATTATCGTGCACTAACAGAGAAATATAGCCCGGGAGTATTTAAACCATTTACTCAAACTTTATATATCGATTTATCGGAAAACCCCGATTCAGTACCTGAGCAAATTCCGTTGGGTTTTCGTTTAGGTCGCAACCATTTATTAGAATTGTTATCTAAATTTCAAACAATTGGCGTTAATCATTTGGTCTTTGTTCCTTACTTTTCAAGACGACCAGTTGAAGAGATGATTCAAGAACTAGGAGAAGAAATTTTACCACATTTTCCAACTCATGATTTTTGAAGTTGAAGAAAGGATGATCATATTTTGACGAATCTTGTAGACGTTCGTCTTTCTATACTAGATCCCTCTCCAATCACAGAAGGAGGATCGCCAAGGGAGGCGCTTGAAAATACCCTTGACTTAGCTAAACATGCTGACGAATGGGGGTATAAGCGCTATTGGCTAGCGGAACATCATAACTGGCAAGGAATGGCTAGTTCTGCTAATCCGATAATCATCGGTCGTTTAGCATCAGTTACGGAAAATCTAAGAATAGGTTCAGGGGCTTTGTTACTCTCCCATTACTCCCCGTTTTCTGTAGCAGAACAATTTGGGACATTGGAGTCCTTTTTCCCGAATCGCATTGATCTTGGGCTGGGACGGGCGCCAGGTACGGATCGGGTAACAGCGAATTTATTGCGGCGACGTTCTGCTGATGAACCTGATTTTCCGGAAAAACTAGAAGAGTTATATGCTTATCTATATGGTTCTGGTACAGTCACATCGGATGGGAATTACAGTTTCCATGCTGTACCTGGTGAAGGAACTCGGGTTCCTATTTGGCTCTTAGGTTCAGGGGTTTATAGTGCTGAATTAGCTGGCCGACTTGGATTACCATTTTCTTTTGCAGGTCATTTTTCGCCGGCAAATATGGAGAATGCTCTATCAACCTACCGTAAAAACTTCCGTCCATCTGATGTGTTAGATAAACCCTATGTTCTACTTGCTGTTAACGTGATTGCAGCAGATGATGAAAAAGAGGCACAACGACTTGCAACTTCCTCTTATCAGAAATATTTACTTTTGACTCGTGGACAGACGGCACAATTACGTCCACCAGTTGATGATATGGATAGCCTTTGGAATCATTATGAACGAAGGGCGGTAGAAGAACAGCTCGCTGGATCACTTATTGGTGATGCCGATAGTATCAAAAAACAATTAGTTGAAATGTTACAAAAGACAGATGCTGATGAAATAATGGCTCATACGGAAATATTTGATCATCATTCGCGTTTGCACTCTTATGAAATTTTAGCAAATGTAAAAAGTAATTAAGCCTACTTTGATACAATCTTTCCATTGTCAGATGTACGGAAAGCACATGAGCGCAGTGAAGCAGCACGTGCAAGAGGAAAAATTATCTTGAAGATTAAGGAATAAAATAGCGTTGAATCCGTTTAACCTACCAGAGTTGTGGTCAAAAATAGAGTTGAAAGAAACTTTTAAACTCAATAACAAGAGGAACCAATGTGGTAATTAAGTGTAAAGAAAATTACCCTTATCAACTGCATTAAGGGAAAGGGGATATAAATCATGGATGTAAAATTAAACGAAAAAAATGCAATTGTAACAGGAGGAAGTGCTGGAATTGGATTTGCATGTGCCAAAGCACTAGTTGAAGAAGGAGCAAATGTAATTATTATCGGTAGAAATCAAAAGCACTTAGAAGAGGCTGCCCAGAAATTACAAGAAGTTAGTAAGGATAACGATAGACAAACGATCATTCCCGTTAGTGGCGACTTATCAGAAGCTGACACTGCGAATAGAATTATAGATATTGCTGTTTCAAAGCTTGGTAGTATTGATATTCTTGTAAATAATGCTGGTTCAGCTCCAGCTGGTTCTTTTTTAGATTTAAAAGACGAGGTTTTTATAGAATCATGGAATTTAAAACTATTAGGATACATTCGGATGATCAGGGCAGTTGCACCTCATATGATGCAACAAAGGGATGGTAAAATAATTAATATTATAGGAAGTTCAGGTCGAACACCTTCTCCTTCATTTCTACCTGGAAGTACAACAAATGCAGCCCTAATAAACTTCACAAAGGGAATTTCCAAAGAATTAGCTAGATATAATGTTCGTATTAATGCTATTTCCCCAGGAATGACTGCTACTGAAAGAGCAAATAGACTTGCTAATCAAGAAGCATCAGTAAAAGGAATAACCATTGAAGAACAAAAAAAAGAAGTATTGTCTTCCATTCCTCTTGGTAACATGGTTAATCCAGATGAAATTGCTAACTTAGTTCTCCTACTTGCCTCAAATCTTGTACCTTCATTAACAGGGTCAGAAATTGTGATTGATGGCGGAACACAACCAGGCATTTAGTATGGAAATTTCATTGATAAATGATCAATGATTAAGTTTAACAGTAAACCTAAAAATTTTAAGGAGGAAGAATAATGAGAGCATTTGCGATTGAAAAATACGGTGGACCAGAAGTACTGAAGGAGTATGACCTTCCAATTCCAGAGGTGGGAGATCATGATGTATTGATCGAAGTTGAAAACACGGGAATTAGTCCTTATGACTGGCAAGTTCGTAATGGAGAAGTGGAAGGTATGTTTGATTACCCAGTTCCTCTAATTTTGGGGTGGGATGTGTCTGGGACCGTTCGTAAAATTGGAAAAAATGTTACTTCCTTAAAAGTTGGCGATCCTGTCATCGCAACCCAGCAGTTGGACCGAAATGGGGGCTACACTGAATATATTGCAGTTGACGAAAAAACAGTTGTAAAAAAACCAGACACCCTTTCTTTCGAGGAGGGGGCATCGATTCCTATTAACGCAGTAACTGTTTATCAAGCTTTAATGAAACTTGGGAAACTGTCACAAGGTGATCGTGTACTCATCCATGGTGGAGCTGGCGGTGTGGGTATCGTTGGGATTCAGCTCGCTAAAGCGAAAGGGGCGTACGTCGCAACGACTGCAAGCGAACGTAATCATGAATTTCTAAAAACATTAGGTGCAGATGAAGTGATTGATTATCGTAAGGTGGACTTTGCCGATGTGCTATCAGACTATGACATTGTATTGGATACACGAGGTGGGGACACTTTAAATCGAAGTTATGACGTGCTAAAAGCAGGAGGACGTCTAATCACCATACGAAGTGCAGGTGAAATTGACGAAGAAAAAGTGAAAGAGAAAAATATAGAGGCATATTTCCATTGGATGGAGTTAGATCGAGATGATCTTATCGAAGTCGTCAATTTATATGGAGATGGAACAATTAAAGCCTATTTTGATACGATCTATCCTTTATCAGAGGTACGTAAAGCACATGTGCGCAGTGAAGAAGCACATGCAAAAGGAAAAATTGTCCTAAAAATTAAAGAATAAAGTGAAACTTCAATCAGTGGAGATTTATTTTAACGAAAACTTTTAAAAGCATCGATAAAGCTGAAGAAGCTGTGTAGTTAAATCGAAAGGTATAATCCTTTATAAATACTTTTTTGGTTAAAATATCGAAAAATCTGGATATATAGATTTCGAAGGTATCATATATGAACCTAATAAAATATAGAGTTCTATTGTTATTTAAGATAATAAAGGGAGGACAAAATGATGGAAAAAGAAAACAATACAACAAAAAAACAACTAGGTTCTATTCCAATATCCATACTTGACTTGGCTACAGTCAGTGAAGGAAGTACTCCAGCCGAATCTTTTCGAAATACGCTTGACCTAGCACAGCATGCTGAAGAATGGGGATATAATCGTTACTGGGTGGCAGAACATCATAATATGAAACCTATCGCAAGTTCGGCAACATCCGTTCTCATCAGTCACATAGCGGCCGGAACATCAAAAATCAGACTTGGTTCTGGTGGAATTATGTTACCTAATCATGCTCCATTAGTAATCGCAGAGCAATTTGGTACATTAGAATCCCTATATCCGAATCGAATCGATTTAGGGTTGGGTCGTGCACCAGGTACGGATCCATTAACAGCAAGGGCAGTAAGAAGAGACAGGACTACTGATTTTCCTGAACAAGTGAATGAATTGCTGGGCTACTTTAATCCGGCTAAATTTGCTCCAAATCATCCAGTAAAAGCTATCCCAGGAGAAGGTCTGAAAATCCCTGTATGGTTATTAGGGTCAAGTGATTATAGCGCAAATTTAGCAGCCCGTTTAGGCCTTCCGTTTTCATTTGCTGGTCACTTTTCTCCAACCTATACATTCCCTGCAATTCAGGCATATAGAGAGAACTTTAGACCCTCAGATATATTAAAAGAGCCATATGTCATGATGGGAATGAACCTAGTAGCAGCAGATACCGATGAAGAAGCGCAACTCTTGTTTTCTTCAACAGAACAACATTTTCTTGGACTTGTTCGAGGTAATCCGGTGCTTGTCCAACCACCAAGAGATATGAAGTCCGTTTGGAGCGAACAAGAAAAAGCAGTTGTCTATCAATCAATAAATGGAAGTATTGTAGGCAGCCCGGAAACAGTTAAAAAACAACTAGAAGAATTCATTGAAAAGACTCAAGTAGATGAAATTATGCTGACATCTTTTATCTATACTCATAATGATCGTCTAAGATCACATGAAATTGTTAGTGAGTTCATAAATAAAGATCGATAAAGTTAAACAAACACGAATATTCAGTAGGATATTATCTCTGTTTTCTGTGGGCTTGGAAATTTTAACTTTCAAGCCCCCCAACTTATCCATTTTGTTTTCCACTAACTTAAAGTGGGGTTCTGGTAAGACCACATTGCTTCGGTGCATTAACTTTCTTGAACGCGCCGATCAGGGGCAAGCCATTTTTGGTGATATTCATGTAAACCTTAAATCAGCAACAAAAAAACAAATCCATCAAATCAGGCAAAAAATTGCTTTTGTGTTTCAGAATTATAATTTGTTTACAAATAAAACAGTATTAGAGAATGTGACAGAAGGTCTTATCATTGGAAGAAAGGTACCGAAAGCAGAGGCCAATGAGATTGGTCAACAGGCCTTGGCGAAAGTCGGTTTGTCAGATAAATTGAATTCCTACCCTAGTGAACTGTCTGGCGGTCAACAGCAGCGGGTTGGCATTGCAAGAGCAATTGCGTTAAATCCAGATATTATTTTATTTGATGAACCGACATCTGCGCTGGATCCAGAATTAGTCGGGGAAGTCTTAACCGTCATGAAAAATATTGCAAAAGAAGGAACAACGATGCTAGTGGTGACGCATGAAATGTCTTTTGCAAAGGATGTCGCCAACCGAGTCATCTTTATGGATGGCGGTGTGATTGTAGAAGAGAATTCTCCAAAGGAAATTTTCTCAAGACCAAAAGAGGAAAGAACGAAGCATTTCTTAAGACGGGTCATACCTGAGGATTATATTTATACGATTTAATCAATGCGAAACCTCTAGCAATGGAGGTTTTTCTTGTTTTGAAGGAGCTTTAATATATAAGGGGCGCAATTCCTGCGGATGTTGCGTCTATTGGCGCATTATCTCTTTTATGGGCTGGTGGTAAAAGCGGAAGGGCTGCTGCCTGCTTTAATGCCTGCTAGTTCTCGACATTCTTTTTATTGATTTTGAGGGGGAAGTTCAGGTTTGACCTATGTTAATCGATTGCCTAATCAAACGTTTGTGTAGTGTTGAAAAGGTGAGAGATTCCTAGCATTTTGTCACTTAACGGGAATTCTATCTAATTTGGTAGAAAGTTTGGTTATAATCTGTTGAATCTTGTTTGGATAACGACAATTATTTTCGTTGCTAGTGGGGGTGGATGTCTATAGGACAGGATCGTTCGCCGTTTTAATCAAACGTTTGAATAGTATAGCCTATATGGAATTTGGTCGAAAAGACGTCATTTTGTGGGGAATGTGTTTCAGCTATCACTTTTACGCCATTTTTCAACCATTTTTTCATGTGTGGAGAGAGGAGAATGCTTGTTTTTCAAGGGCTGCAGCGGTTTTAATTAAACTTTTGATTGAGAGGGAAAAAGGGGGAGAATGGTAGAGCATTGTCGTACTAAATTAGCAAGTCGCTTTCAATAGAGGAAATTGGATTTGGTAAGTCAACTTTGAATGAAGGTTCCAAGGCTTGCTGTATTCACCAGTCATAATTTCTATTTTTAAGCTTCCCGCTTCGACTTAAAGCCACTGATACGTTGCATTATTTTGTTGCCTTTTTTCGATTCGCAAATAAATGTCCCAGATTCGCAAATATATTTTAAAATCCATCGATAAGGTGTAATTTTACACTCAAATATACCCTTTTTAGGGGATCGAATCCCCGGAACACATTAATCATCACGAAAACAGCCTCCATGAACAAGAAAAAGTAGTCTATTTCTTAATTTTATAGAAAGATCCGTTGATATAAATCGATGTTCATTGATAAATTTGTTTTCGTTTCCCAGTTCGATTATCGATACCGGCATAAATACGAATGCCCAACAATCGGGCCTTTTATAGAATAACACTCAAAAAGTAAATTGGATATTTATGTTAAAGTATAAGGAGTGATGAAGGAACTAATAAATGGGGAGGGGAGTATTCAATGAGAATAAACCAACGAGAATTTATTGTTAATGGGACGACCTATATAATTAGATCTGCAATAAATAAAGATGCAAAGGATTTGTCGAAAATCAGATTACAGATTGATGGAGAAACAGAAAACCTCGATAGAGAAAAAGGTGAGGCATTCATTGATGTACAAGGTTTTGAACAATTAATCAAAACAGATACTGAAAATAAGAAGAACCTTTTTCTAGTTGCTGTGGTTCATGATAGAATTGTCGGATTTTCAAGATGTGAGGGAAATCTATTAAAAAGATTTGCTCACAAAGTAGAATTTGGAGTCGGTGTCTTAAAGGATTATTGGGGCTGCGGCATTGGTAAAAACCTATTAAAAGAGTCCAGTGCTTGGGCTGACTCAAACGGAATTAAAAAAATAACCTTAAATGTTCTTGAAACAAATGAAAAAGCCATGAAACTTTATAAAAAATTTGGTTTTAAAACTGAAGGTATTCTTAAAAATGACAAAGTCCTGTCCGACGGCAAATACTACAACACCGTTGTTATGGGAAGATGCAATGAATGATGAATGATGACAGTTCAAACTGAATATGTAGGTGTAGAGCAAGTTGAAGGAAGATGGTGATTTGCAATTTGCCGTGGAGGTGTATGCTGGAATTGTATTGAAAGAACTTTAGCAAAAATAAAAACCTTATTCAACAAACTGGGGCTTATATACAGTATGATTTTTCACCGTGTTCAACGTAAATAGCGTTATGATGTTTCTGGTATTTTATGATGTAGGTTTTGGCAGTATGTGTATTAATCATTTTGAATCATTACTCAATGCAAAACTGTATAGTTGCTTATATTTATACATAATTGTCAGGCAGTGCTTATTGTATTAACGAACAGTTTAGTTTAATAAGAGTTCCATTTAAAAAGGAACCGCGATTGGCGATTCCTAAGATTATTATTTATTTGCTGCGTTTATGGTACTAAGCGAATTGTTAAGTGCTGTTTTACACTTGTTTACATCAGGATTCGATGAACGAACTGCTGCTAATACAACATCAATTGTTCCATCAATTTTTGTCCATGTAGTGCTATCAATTTTTCGAAGCTTAGGTTCTTGTGTATCCCACTGATGTTCCAAATTATCAGCGCCTTTTTTTGCTGATACAAAGTCGTTTTTATTTACAGCGTTTAGCATATCATTTTCAATTTTAACAAAATCGTTTAATTGACCTGCTAATGTAGCTTGCTCTGCAGCACCTTGTGATGCAATATTATTACTGCGCCAGTTATAAACACCTATACCAACAACTAAGAAAATTACGAGTACAACAATCGTTTGTGTTAGCACATGTTTCTTATTTGCATTACTTTGGTTTGCTTCCTCTATATCACTTTTAGCATTTGTATCAATTTTTGAAACGGCAAGGAAAACGATAATCGCTAAAATAGCGATAAGAAAAATCACACTTGTAACGGTGGTGCCGAGTCCTAGTCCGCCATTTACTTTTGGTTGAGATAGGTAATCTCCAAGTGACGCTCCAAGCGGACGTGTTAAAATATACGCAATCCAGAAAGCTAATACTCCGTCAAGTTTCACAAATTTATAAGCTAAGAACACAAGTGCAATAATAATAACAACGCCTATTCCTGTGTTAAGATAACCAAAACCAAGTTGTTCGGAATATAAATCGCCGACCGCTGTTCCAAGTGCAAAGGTGAAAAGGATCGTAAGCCAGTAGAAAACTTCTCTTTTTCTAGTAAAAATCGAGTGGATCGATAGTGTTTTTTCACTAAGATACCAAAATAGAAAAGTCAGTCCTAGTAACACCGAGAAAACAGTTGTACTAACCTCAAGTGGTACGCCCATATTATCTGTCAAATTATCCGTTACCAATGTTCCAAATACGCTTATAAAAACAACTGTTACCCAGTAAATGGATGGAACATATTTGTTTGCTTTAAATTGAAAAAACAATGCAATAAAAAACGCAACTCCCATAATAATGGTAGTAAGAGTTAAACCAAGTCCAATGTTGATATTGATGAAATCAGCAAATGTTTCACCAACAGTTGTACACAAAATTTTGATGATCCAAAAGAAAATCGTCACTTGTGGCACTTTGTTAAGTGAAATTTTCATTTTATTTTGGTTTTCTTGCATATATAATTTCCTTTCTTTAAAGTGGTTTCCCACAACTTAATTTTATTTCCTCTCTAAATAAGTATATCCATCAAAATCCAAGTTTATCATTTAGGAAGTCTGCACTGGTTCTCCCACAGTGGTTGCCATAATCTTGACGATTTCAAAAAATATGGTGACTTGTGATTCTTTGCTTATCATTTATCGACCTGAAGGTTGGACCATTTCAGTTTGTGCAGAAAATGCTAATTTTTCTTTAAAGGAACTCTTCTCCTTATTGAAAGTAGTCATTGTTACAAAGCAATTTCCAACGCTTATTTTCATTTGAGATGATGTTAGTCTCTACTATAATAGAAATTGGGGAGCTATTTATTAAAAATTGATTAAAATTATCTTAAGTGTCAATTAAGTATAAGCAGCATTTTCTTCTTAAGGTCCAGGAGTGTTGAAGAGGGGAAAGTAATTTTTCATACTGGGAGGAGAAAAGGAAGAGAAGGGATTACTTGAAGTTATTTTACCAGAAAGGGGAAATATTAAGGTTTTCAAGTCTATCCCAATTTCATTGTTGATGGTATCTCAACCTTTTCCTTATAACAAATACGTCGTCAAAGAATTGTAAACAAATGTATGAATTGAAAGATAGGGCAGAAAATTAGTCTTAATGATAATACTAACTTAATGTTCTTCATATCTTGGATTGTTCACAGTGACAGGGCTAGGGTTAAAATGTTGAAGTAGATATACTAATATATTCCAACTGTAAAAATTAAACAGAAAAGGGCTGAGATTTTCTCAGCCCTATTGTATTCTATCTTCAATTTCAAAAAACGCACGATTATCCGACTCTGTGTATTAATTTTTTAAAAGGCTTTTTCCGTTTGAACTTATTAAAAGATTTCCTTGTAGCGCGAACAAGAGGAACTCTTCTTCTCTTCCTTGATTTCAACTTTACTCTTTCAGCCGAAGTTACGTAATCCAAAATATCTTGTGCAGCATGTGGATTGATAAACTTTCTTTGGGATTCCATTATCATTTTCAACTTTTCTCCATCATTTGCCAATAACTGATCGATCATCGATTTAAGATTTTCGTTGTCTTGACAATAAACACCTAAAAGATGTTTTTCTGCAAATAACGGATTGTCTTTTTCCTGTCCTGGCAGTGCTCCTGTAATAATGATTGGTAAATTTGTTGCTACTGCTTCGAACATGGTATTTGGGCTCCCTCTCATGATGCCAATATCGGCAGCAAGCATGAAATCCTGAATATTTTTGGTAAACCCTAATACGTCTACACGTTTGTCAAAACGAGGTTTCAGGGAGCTTTCTAACTCTGCTCTTAATGTTTCATTTCTTCCCGCAATGATTGTCACTGTGCAATCAAAGTGATTTAGCAGGTTTTCCGCAATCCCATTCATATCCCCTACGCCTTCCCCGCCACTCATCATTAAAAAGTTAAGCTCAGATTTCATTTCAAATGGTTTTCTTTGATGATCTAGGAACCGCGCTCGAATAGGGAATCCCACTACATGAATTTTTTCTTTAGGCACGCCATATTCTAAGCATTTTCCTTTTGCTTCCTTAGTCGGACTTAAAATAAAGTCAGCTCTGGGATCGCACCATAATGGATAAATATTAACCAAATCCGCAATAAGAGTGCCAAAAGGAATTTGAATTCTTTCTTTTCTTAAAATGTTAATGACTGAACCGTTAAAGTTGGGGTGAATCGACAAGATTACATCTGGTTTTACTTCATCAAACAAAACCATAAAATTGTCTTTTATCAGATTTTCTACACCTTTGTCTATCACATAAGAATTCATTGCAGAAAAATGCCATATTGCATTCCATAATTGGGCAGAATGTCTTGTAATTGGACCATAAGATTTTCCAATATTTAATAATGCTGATCCTCCTAATGCGAAGCCATCAACAACATGTATTTCTGATTGCTCGTTTTCACCAATTTTTTCTTGTAATGATTCAGCAATGCTTTTATGCCCATGACCTGTGTAATTAGAAGAAATTATTAGGATTTTTTTATTCACAGTACCAATCTTTCCTCCACAAACGATGATTTGTAATAAACACTCGTTAACAATAATTTAGCCATTTTGGTTTTATAAATTCTTAGTTTAGATTAGGAACATTTTACAATTCATTTTCTAAAAACATAAAAAAGCCTTTTACAAGCTAAAAGACGTTCTATTGTCAGTATGAGTTCAGATTTCTTTTGATTGGATTGAACTACGGCCCAAATAGAACCACCTTGTTCGTCGCAAGCAAATGACATCAAAAAGGCGGGCATGGAATTTGTGATTCGTTACTACAGCCACAATCAATCGAATTCGAAAAATCTTACTAAATCTGAGGCAATTGCACTCTCGAAAGCAGGGCTAGATAAATTTCCGTTTTCGAAAATTCCCCGACTTCTTACAAAATTACAGATGCTCATTAATCCATCCTCGTAAATTTGTCCCTTTTGGACATAATATGTTACGGGACAGTGCAGCTAAAACAATAGCACTTCCCTATAAAAAACGAGGGAGTGAAATAGATGGCTGATATCAACGAACGCAAACGTGACGATATCGATACTGGCGAAGCAGTAGGAACTGGTGTAGGTGCTTTTGCTGGGGATACCATGGCTTCTGCTCTTGATCCATATGGTAGTGTTGCAAGTGCTGTTGCTGGCGGAGCGCTGGACAACATGGCGGAGGGAGTTACCATTGATCACGACAATCATGGCTCTAAAACAAGAGATTAGAATTAAGTAAATTCATCCTTTAACCGAAGGGTTATTGCATGCAGTGGACTTCCTAGATGGGAGTCCTTTTTTAAAAAATAAGTTAATTCGCCTCTTTAAGTAAATTTCCATTTTTATTGAAAGCTTCTAATTTTTTATTGGATAGCGTCCACTAGCAAAATAACCGGGTCTTTGTCCCGGCGATCGTCAAAGTATCGTTTTAGCCAAAATTCACAACGAATAATCATAATATGATCCCTTTCTTTATACCCATTTCCACTGACAATAGCTGATCAGTTTGACAAATAAATACTATTTTTACTTGAAAAATTAACAAGTGCTATTCTTGAAGAAAAGGTATCGCTCTTTCTTATTCAAGTAACGGGGAAGTTTTGTTGAAGTAGAGAAGTGGCAACTTTTTGTAGCTTTTGACTTAAACTATGCAGTAAGGGGAAGCGAGATTAACAGAGTTATTTATGAATTACAACACTAGTACCAATCGTAACTCTAGAGGATAAATCTAAAACATCATGATTAAACATCCTAATGCAACCATGGGAGACATTCTTACCGATTGAAGCTGGTTTATTAGTTCCATGTATACCGTAATGAGGTTTTGACAATCCCATCCAAAGAACTCCAAATGGTCCACCGGGATTATGTTGTTTATTGATTATCTTGTATGTCCCAGAAGGTGTTGGTGACAATATTTTTCCTACTGCAATTGGGTAAGTTTTTATCAGCCTATTTCCATCAAAAAGTTTTAATTGATGTTTCGATGTAGATACGTTAATCCATCTCGCCATGAGGGACCACTCCAGTTTTTAACATAATGTATGAAGTCATTCAGTTATTTGTTAATTAACTTGAATGAATTGAACGTTAAGTAGAAAAGAAAGCAAACTGCTAATGAATTATTTAAGGATTATAAATAGTAGGGTGTAGTATATGTAACCGAAGGAAAAGATCAAGGATTAAGTAAGGATTTAATTCTTACATTTTTTGGAGCAGCCATTGTAAGAAGGGAGAAAAAATGCACTGGAAATGCAAATATTGCAATTTGGTTTGTGAGTTTTGTGGTGCGAATGGAAAAATGCAAAAATTCAAGTTGAGGACTAAAACGAAACAAAAGATTATTAACACACAGCCGAACAACCTATCCAACAAAAAAGACCCCTAATAAGCTGAATTAGGGGGAAACAAGATGTGCGTCTTTAAATAAGAAATCTATTGCATATTGTTCAGTTCCTAAATCCACCAAGAAATCAGGTAGATATGAAAAGGTTTAACATTTTTTCTTTTTGCATTTGCTATTATCGGCGAATATTGCGATAAAGGTACCAGACAAAACAGTTATCCATAAAATGAGATCCATATCGTTTTTAATCCCAATTGCTTGTATTAATTATCCTTTAAGTCTAATTCAAAAATAAGTGAATCTCTATCAGGGTAATCATATTTAATCGGCAAATCCTCTTTAGCAATCTCCTTAAATCCAACCTTTTTGTAAAAACTGTGTGACCTAGTGGCTTTGGATGGAGTATCCAAAATCACCTTTGAAAACCCTTGTTTAGTCGCAAAATCAAGCAAGGCTTTATATAAACCTCTTCCTATCCCAAACTCTTTACCACGGTAATCTTTATAAACGAAAAATTTCTTTAGTACGGCAATCTCGTTCGTTTTCCTTTGCAAACTGATCGAGCCTACAACCTCACCGTTATCGTTTAATGCTACCCAAAAATTTCCTCCGTTGTTTATATAATTTGATTGAATATCCAGAATATCTGGTTGTTCTTCCATACTAATGCCAACACCAAATTCAACATTTTGAACATACATTATTAAATTAATGACTTCTTCTTTATATCGATCATCGTAAACCGTAATCATTTATTAACTCTCCTTAGTGTGTATATGAAGGTTGCTCTATTAAAAAATTAAGGTTTTTCTTTATCTATTTTGATGACAGCCATTGTACACCTAGAAATACAGATAAGCTTGTCATTCTGCTCGTCTGTAATCTTAATTTCCCATACCATTGTTGTTTTTCCTTTATGGATCAGTACCCCAGTTGCTTTCACGGTTCCTTCGCTCTTTCCACGAATATGATTGGCGTTAATCTCCAAACCAACCGCATATTCTTTCTCCATATCCAAGAGATACCATGCTCCTACACTTGCCACAGTTTCAGCTAATACCACGGAAGCTCCTCCATGAAGCTGTCCAAAGGGTTGTCTAGTTGCATCATGAACAGGCATCGTTGCAATAACCTTTTCATTTGACACTTCAACAATTTCAATTCCAAGTGCATCCAATATCGTCATCATATAACTCCTCCTTTTTCCCTATTCCTACTTAAACATTAACTTGTAACTTACCATTAGTAAAATTGAAATTTATGAAGTTATCCATTGATTTTTTTGATACTATAGATGTAAGAGTACTATAAAGTTGGTGAAAAAATGGAAATACGCCATTTTGTTACGTTTAAAAAGGTCATTGAAATGGGTAGTTTCACAAAAGCAGCTGAACATTTAGGTTACACCCAATCAACGGTAACTTCACACATTCAGGCACTTGAGGAACATTTAGGTGGACCTCTGTTTGATCGGATGGGTAGAAAGGTAATATTGACTGATATTGGTAAGAGGTTGTTACACTATACTCAAGAGATATTAGAAACCTATGGTAAGATTGAAAACATTGCAATCGAAGAGAAGGATGTTCGAGGAGAGATAAAAATAGCTGCACCTGAGTCTTTAACTGTATATCGTTTAGAGCCAATATTAAGGGAATATAGAAAAAAGTTTCCTCATGTAAACATCAGTTTAAGTAACGCAAATTGTGGAGATAACAAGAAAGCAATTCTTAATGGTAGTGCAGATATTGCATTTATTATGTTGCCACAGTTTCAGGATTCAGATTTAATCGTCCATTCGTTATTGGACGAATCGATTGTCCTTATTGGAAGCCCTGACTGTGCACTGAACATTTTAGATATAAGCTACGAAAATCAAAAGATTAGCGAGTGTTTGATTACCAACGAGAAAGAATGCAGCTACCGAAGAATATTTGAAGAATACCTTCGAGAAAGGGGAATCGAACCTTCCCACACAATGGAACTTTGGAGTATTGAGGCGATAAAGCGTTGTGTAATGAGTGGGCTTGGTATTTCTTATTTACCTTTAATGACTGTAGAGGATGAAATCCAAAAAGGAAGGTTAAAGATTATTCCCTGCGATGGTGATTTTAAACAAATTTGCTCTCAAGTTGCTTATCACAAAAACAAGTGGATTTCTCCAGCCTTATCAGCATTTATCAATATAACTTTGAAACATGCAAGGGACTGGGCATGTGTGTAGACTACTTGTTAAGTCGAAATTGTGAAGTTTTAAACTTAAACTATCGGGTAGTGAGCACCCCCCAATAATGAAGATGACACTGATTATTCGTGATTTTCAACAAACAGGCAGCATTCCTGTAATAAAGAAATAGACGTTTAAACACCCAAAAGATCGGTTACTTATTATAATCACTGAATTGTTCCCCGGGTTTATTTTGCTCTTCAATTTTCCTGAATTGAATATCATCACTTATTTTCTTTTCATGCTGGTTCTTCAATGTGAGTACTGCTGCCTTCCCGTCACTTGGAGACCCATCCGAAAAATACATAGGAAATAGCGAGAAACCGAACATGACTCCCCCCCTAAAATAGACTATATAGAATATGTCAATTCTTTTGAGTGTGTAAAGGACGTTATTTATGTACCCGGTAAACAAAGAACATACCTGAAAAAAATTTACAGGATTAGCAGAATGCTTGATACATTAAAATTTTCTTTTAATAGATACATTCTCCCAAATACCTAATTAACTTTTGGGTGTTTTTATTGATTAAAGGGTGCGTTAGTATATGATCTTCAACAAAAGATGCGATTGTTGAAGGTTAAAAGCCTTCGCTAAAAATACGGAGGGATTAGGCTTTTTTATTTTTCAAAATCCTAGTTTAAAGGCTGGAATCGTTGATATATCAATGGTTTCAGCCTTTTGTGTTTGTTAGATCTTTACTGCCGTTTAGATTGATTGTTCGATATGCTAACATTTTGCTAAGCGATTTTCGAACCGCATTATGAAAGCTTTGCTGGTGTATCATGGCCAAAAGACAAATCTCTCTCAACCTATGCAGAGGGTTTTAAGGATTTCATTATTCGCTACTACCATAAAAATTATTCATTCCCCTTTTAAATATTCTCATTCAATATTGCAAATAACTAATGGGAATAAAGTAAATTCAAAATAAGGGGAATAACACCGTGAAACGTTTGTTTACGTTGAGTTCTACTTGGTTTCCTATTTGGTGTATTTTATTACTCATGTTGATTATGGTAGGTGTTTACATACCTGTCTTTGGCGGTACGAATCAAAACTTAACAGATGTTCCTTTAATTATTGTGAACGAAGATAAGGGCAAGGCGGGAGATGCAATTTTATTAAATCTGATTGAAACGCAAAATGGGACTTCCTTCAAATGGGATGTAGTGAAAACGAAGGAAAAAGCATTGAGTGATTTAGAAAATAATAAAGCATATGGTGCATTAGTGATTCCTGCTGATTATTCAAAACATCTTTCCCAAGTACACGATTTACTTATATCCGGAAATGAAGTTGGAAAACCCGCAAAATTAGACATTTTATTAAATGAAGGGGTTGGCCAATCAGCTTCACTGATTGCAAGCAATACATTACAAACGGTTGCTTCAGCCACTTCGAATGGGATTAGCAGTCAGTTTAAAAGTGAATTAAACCAAAAAGGGATTACGTTATCCCCTATGAATGCATCTTTATTAGATCGACCTGTACAATTCACCACGAAAAATGTACTGGGGCTGCCGGTCAATTTAAACAGTGGTATGACTCCGTTCGTGATGAGCATCATTTCTTCTATAACAGGGATGTTGGGAGCCAATATGATTCGTGGGTACCTTATGAAGAGCAATGGGATTCTTAGAAAGAAAGGCTCCCCTTTACCTGAGTCGCAAATTCTTAAATCTGAATTGTTATTGGCGATCTTATTAGCGTTTTGTGGCTCCGTTATACTGCAATTATCGGTATTTGGATTTTTTGGCAGTGTACATGCTTCTAGCATTTGGTATATTCTCCTGTTTTCCTTCTTCTGTTGCTTAACCATGTACTTCTTATTTAAAACTGTTGCTTTATTATTTGGCGGCTGGGGAATCTTGGTGATGTTCCCAATCAATTTTATGGGGATTTTTTCAAGCGGTGGAGCCATCCCCCTCTCGACCTTGCCGACGGTTCATCGCATTTTTAGTTTCATTTTACCTACTAGGTATATGGTAGATGGTATGAGAGCGCTGCTATATTATCAAGGAAGAATGGAAGCAGGGCTAAGGGAAGCATTATGGGCCTTATCTATTTATTTTGTTGTCTCCTTGGCTATCATTATTGCCTTCATCAGCATTGAGCAAAAAAGAGAGAAGCAACATATAGCTGCTAAAAAAGCGGAGAAAGTTGGAATACAAGTTGATAATGAATTTCATTATATGCAGCCTGCGGAACAGGGGAAACCTCATCCTTCGCATCAGGTAAAACGGGCTCCGAAGAACACTTCGAAAAATGATGAATATTTCAGGCAAGCATTGGGTAATCTGGCAGAAGGCGAAGAAGAGGACTCCCACTATCCGAAGAAAATACAAGAAACGATGAATGATGAAGGCTTTCGGAATGCTTTAAAATCATTACGTGATAAAGATAAAAAATAAAGTTTTTTGCGAAATTGAACTTTTGATCACTTTTTTGTCAGACCATTTATGTAGTTGACATCATAGTAGACTTTTTAAAGTAATGGGGCGATCATTGATGAAAATTTGCATTATTTTTGATAGTGAAGGTGGACATACAGAAGCGTTGGCAAGAGCCATTAGTTCAGGTGCAGAGGAAACTGGGGAAGCAACTGTGTACCTGCATCATGTTGCTGAGGCAGATGTGCATAGGATAGCAGACATGGATGCGATTATATGGGGCTGCCCTGGTCATTTTGGGGGCATTAGTTCAGGTTTAAAAAGTTGGATTGATAAGATGGGCCATCTTTGGGCACATGGCATGCTGGTTGATAAAGTTGGGGCCGTATTTTGCACGATTGCCACCACACATGGAGGACTGGAAGCTACCTTACTCAATCTTTTAACTCCTATGCTTCACCAAGGAATGGTGATCTGCGGGCTGCCTGGCAATATAGCTGAAAATGCTCTTTATGGCTCGTACTATGGTGTAGGTATTTCATGTCCTGTTGAAAGTAATGTCTTGTTAAGCGAGCAGGATCAGGCATTAGGAAAAGCCCTAGGAGAACGCGTTGTTCACATTACAAAGAAGATGCAAAGTGAATAACGATAATGACAATGCGGATCGTGGACTAGATTTTTGCGCGTGCCTGTCACCACCCGAATTTTTAAAAATTTAAGTGGTTTCTGTCGTTAAGGGTCGAATGGACAGTTCCCTTGTCCAAAAAAATAAACACCCCAAAAGTCAGATTTTACTCTATCTTTTGGGGTGCAGTACACTTTCTGAAGTAAGCGTTAATTAGCTTGAATTGCAGTCTCTGTTGTCTCTGCAGTCTTTGCTTGTGGTCGATGATAAATGACTGCACCGATAAATGTTCTTTTTAAATCGAATAATCCAGAAGTCGTGAAAAAATCAGTGGCAGAAGGTTTAGGAATTAGTGTGGTATCTAGTTTAATGTTGTGGGATGATCCCTATTTGATAAGTGAACGTATCGTAGCGATTCCTTTAATTGGCTATCCGTTTAATTTTAATCTTTCGTTCGGTGTTATATATCTTAAAAATCGTATCCAAGATCGGTTAATGAATAAAATGCTGGAATACTTCGATATTTGATGGGAAACCAGAATGCAAATGGGGCCTTGGGAACGGAGTTTAGGCGTTCTATTTAGTACGTTGGAATCGCGATAATGATCCCTACAAATCCATAAATAGCCCCTGCAATTAACAAAACATGGCGAAAATGGCGAGGACTAAACTATTATTCAGGCCGATAATACGAAAACCGATGTACAGCAAGATTCCATCGGATAATGCGATGAAACATTTTCCGATGATATATGCGGATAAGGTTTTATCTATATCAACAAGAATCAAATTTCCCTTTCCATGTGTTCAACGGGGAGATTTTTTAAGAGAGTGGGCTTCAGTTTCTCGCCATCTCGCAAAAGATAAAAAACAATAAACGGAAAAGTATCATAAAGGTCTACTTAAAAGTGTCTGTTAATCTATATCAGAAAATCACAATCTGAACATTGAATGAAGTTGTTGGGTGATTGGTTTCAAATGAGAACCAATTATTCGTTATTGTTGAAAAATTACTTCATATAATTTGCAACTAACTCATAGCATCTTTCTTCTGTAAGATTTGCGAGCACAGTCACATATTCTAAGTGTTCATGCGTACCGCCTTTATATTTTAGCGATGCTTCCAATGCAGGATCATCTCTATATTTTATCCAATTCCGTTGTTCTGCTCTTAATGGGTCCATCTTTTCCGGAGGCAGCTGCTCCTTTAAAACTTCATAAATTTCATTCAACCATTTATCCCACATAAAGCACCTCCCTCTATTCCGGATGATGTTCGAACTTGTTAAGAGGGAGTATCATCTTTCTTCCTGTTCCTTCTTTTCCGAGCTTCTATATGAAAAGCAAGATAAGAAACCCCTAAAAATCCAATTATGCCAAAAATTAAGGCGATAATATCTGGTTTTGCATAGGTGAAAGTTGTTAAATCCATAATCAGATTGATTAAGACAAAGATCATTAATAACCAATGTATATTGCTAAATAAAAATCTCACTATCGCTTTCACCTTCTTTCATTAATACAGTTTTTATAAATATCATTAGATGACAGCGATTCTAAAAAATTTTGATAGTGATAGTATGTAGTTCCTTTCAACTCGACCTTTGGTGCATGAGGATATTTGCTTAGCAGGTCGCTTACTTTTCTTTTGCTAAATCCCTTTCTTTTATGAATGTGGGAGATCCTGAAGAACTACTTTTTGGATTTTTAAAGTTCTTTAATCCATCTCCTATGAAATAGCCCAATGCCGCTAACCCTGCACCAATCTAGAAAAAACCTATATCTATTTTTATAATCACCTTTCCATAGATTTCTTCACTGTGTAATACGAGTGAATCAGTGGAAAGTTTCTTAAATTTGGAATGTAGCACACAATAGGAATGTATGAAGGACAAAATCGGAGGAACCTAAGGCCAAAGTGTCTTTCATAGATTCCGTGTAACCCTAATGAAAATGGTACAATAATGATACCTAAATTCTTTACATGGGAATTTTGGCCTCATTCATGTCTCAAACTAAATATCAGAAAGCTAAGGAGGAATACCTTTGTCAAAAACAAATCAAAAAATCGTTCCGCATTTATGGTATGAAAAAGAGGCAAAAGAAGCAGCTGAGTTTTACACTTCCATATTCCCAGACTCGAAAATTATCAGTGCAACCACCATCCACGACACACCATCAGGCGATTCTGATATCGTCACTTTTGAGCTTTGGGGGCAGAAGTTCATGGCCATCAGTGCAGGGTCTTTCTTTAAGATCAATCCTTCTATTTCATTCACGGTTCATTTTGACCCATCGCGAGAAAAAGATGCCAGAGAAAAACTGGATGAGGTTTGGAACAAATTGTCCGAAGGTGGCACAGCATTAATGCCGCTTAATCAGTATCCGTTCAGTGAGAGATTTGGCTGGATTCAGGATAAGTACGGTTTGTCCTGGCAATTAATCCTTACCGAACCAGAAAGTGAAGAGCGGCCTCCTATAGTGACATCCCTTTTGTTTGTCGGAGATCAATGCGGCAACGCGGAAGAGGCTTTTAATTTTTATTTATCCGTATTCAAGAATGGAAAACTTGGACAAGTCACCCGCTACCCGAAAGGCATGGAACCTGACAAAGAGGGAACGATTTTGACCTCTAATTTCGTGCTTGAAAATCTATGGTTTACCGCAATGGATAGTGCCCATAACCATCAATTTAGTTTTAACGAGGCAATCTCATTTATGGTGTACTGCGATACACAAGAAGAGATTGATTATTATTGGGAGAAGCTTTCTGCGGTTCCTGAAGCCGAGCAATGCGGCTGGCTGAAAGATAAGCATGGAATATCCTGGCAGATTGTTGCAAGTGAGATGGGCGAGATGATGAGCAAGGGCACACCGGAGCAACGTGCGCGTGTAACGAAAGCATTTCTTAAAATGAAGAAATTTGATCTTGTGGAATTACGGAAAGCATACAATGGTGAGGTGACCCCAAAAAATTAGAATCTGAATTGATCACTGGTCTGAATTTTATATTTAGAGAAAATCAAACTCCTTTTAAAGGAAAACAAACTGGACTTGAGATTGTTATGCGTTTTGATTAATAAAGTTTAGAGTTGGACTTAAACTATCGAAAGCGAGAATTTAATAAGCAATGCTTAGAGTTGCCCTACTTTGTTGCCTTTTTTTTGATTCGCGAATAAGGTGTAATTTTACCCCCCAATTTACCCCTTTTAGGAGATTGAATCCCCGGAAACACCACGATCATAACGAAAACAGCCTCCATGAATTATAGAAAGATTCGTTGTACAAGATGGATGGCGCCTAAGGCCACAATAACAATTGCAATCGCGTAAGTAAACAAGAAAAAAGGATTGAATCCTACTGAGAATTCAATCCTTCTAACTATCAATATTCAGTTATCCAACGGCCACCGTGCCTTTGTAAGGCGTATCTTCGCTAGATGTGCCAAGATATACGGTGTACTCGCCAGGCCTCACCACGAAGTCGTGCTCGTAGTAGTCCCATACACTCATCGGATGGTTCGTAGTGGTCGGGTCGATCGTGATGGTAACTTCGCGTGACTCATTAGGCTCGAGGTAAACCTTCTGGAACCCAACAAGACGCTTAGGTGGCTGTCCATTGACAGGAATGCCTAGATATACCTGAACAACCTCGTTTCCAGCAACCTTTCCTGTATTGGTTACGGTCACATTTACCGTGATAGGGGACTTGCCATCCGTTGATGGTGTTACTGAGAATCCAGAAAGCTCAAAGGACGTGTAGGATAGGCCGTACCCAAACGGGAATAATGGCTTAATTTCTTGAGACTGGAACCAGCGGTAACCCATGTTGAGTCCCTCAGAATAACGGATAACCGGGAAGCCATTGCCTTCATCGGTACCAGGATAGCGCTCAGGGTTGTCTGCGTACAAAAGATCGCCCTCGGAAGCTGCGTATGTGGTAGGCACCTTGCCGGATGGATTTACAACGCCGAAGAGTAAGTCGGCAACGACGTGACCATCTTCAGTGCCTTGATTCCAGGCTTCCAGAACCGCTTTAGCCTTGGAGATCCATGGCATCATCACAGGGCTGCTGTCTTTCATAACTACAACCGTTTGCGGATTGATTTCCAGTAGTTCGTCGACCATGCGATTCTGATCGTTCAGCATGTTTGGACTAGGTAAATCGGCACCCTCAGTGGCAACCAAGCCGGCCATTAGAATAACCACGTCAGCTTCAGTGGCAGCGGATTTCGCTTCTTCAAGGTTCGACAGATCTTTGGCGACAGTGACCTTGCTGACCAACGCATTAGAACCCAGACCTTGCAGGACATTCTGCATGCCTTCTACCGGTGGTACAGTGTAGAGCGGAGTGACCTTGGATGAGCCGCCACCGCCATTGCAGGCGTCATCAACGAACTCAGACTGACCGATGATCACGATGGAACCATAGGCTTTCGGGTCGAGCGGCAGCATCTCGCCTTCATTCTTCAGAAGAACAGCTGTCTGGGAACCGATTTTCCGAGAGATCGCACCATGACCTTTTGCATCGATCTCACCTGGATTGTAAGGACGCTCGAACTGTCCGAAACGGAACATCTGGGTGTAGCGGCGAATCAGTGCACGGTCGACGGTTTGGATCTCGAGGCTTGTGTCCTCAAGTGCATTCTTGACATTGGTCTCGTTTAACCACTTGGCGTCCGGCATTTCATGGTCCATACCAGCGTTCAACGATCCGGCAGCAGAGCGGCATGACCAGAAATCAGATTGCACGTAACCTTGGAACCCCCACTCGTCACGAAGAATATCGTTGAGTATATAGCGGTTTTCAGTTGCGTACACACCACGAACGCGGTTGTAGGCGCTCATGATCGCGGCAATGTCACCGTCCTTGACCAACATTTCAAACGGAAGCAGGTACAGCTCGCGCAATACGTGCTCATCTACCTCCACACTAGTGCGGAAGCGTTCGTACTCCTGATCGTTAACAACAAAATGCTTACCCATGGCAATAATGCCATGTTCCTGGATTGCCTTCGTAACCGCGACGCCCATCACCCCGGAAAGGTACGGATCTTCAGAAAAATATTCAAAGTTACGGCCAGCAATCGGAGTTCGATGTAGACAAACGCCCGGTCCTTCAAGTACATGTTGGCCAAGCGTTGCAGTCTCCGAACCAATGATGTCGCCGTAATCACGGGCAAGCTCCGGATCAAAACCAGCAGCCAGACCGATGGTCATCGGCAAGGCGGTCGCGGCCGGACTCGGATATCCGTCGCCCATACCCACACCTACCGGGCCGTTGGTAATGCGAAAGCGCGGGATCCCGAGCTCCTCGATACCCTTAACATGGCGCTGGATCCGGATCTGGGCCATGAGCTGCTCTTGTTCCTCCGGACTCATTGCACTCATCTGATCCGCAGACGCCAATTCGTAAATGTTGATCGTCTCCATTGCACCGTGAAGCTGAGCGATTTTCTGCTCCAAGGTCATAGCAGCTACGAGCTTCTCAGCACGCTCACGTGGTGACAGTGACTTGTCCATCCATGGAAACTGTCCATTTTTCTCTGTATCAGTATTATGTTGATTATTCATGTAGAACTCTCCTCACAACATTTTTTATAAAAATAATAGTATTATTTCTACTGCTTTTTTTCTTTTAAACCTAAAACGCTTACATATTTAAGATATCCAGATACCCTTCAAAGATTATAGAATACTCCAAGTGAAGCAAGTAAGATTTCCCTGTTATATCCAGGTTAATCCTCTTTTATGATTGGGCAACCTTTCATACATTATATTATTTTTCTCATGCTTTTTATCGTACTATTTTTGCTTTATTAGTAGATATTTGATAAATTTAAAAATTTATTAAAGTGGCAATGGATTCGAAATAGCCGCTTTTTGACGAAGGAAGTCTTCGCCAAAAAAAGAAAGGGAATGGGTTGGTAGTCTTAAAGAATTTAGGTTGAAAACCATTTGCCTTTGATTTTACACAATAATAAGGACTTGACTCGGACAGGAGCTGTGGGAAAAAGCAAAAAGCTGTCTGAAAGCCAGCCTAGTATGTTGTTTGTGAAAGATTGAACTTAAACGAACAGGCAGCATTCCTGTAATAAAGAAATAGACGTTTAAACACCCAAAAGATCGTTTACTTTTTATTATCCCTGGATTGTTCCTTGGGTTTACTTTGCTCTTCAATTTTCCTGAATTGAATATCATCACTTATTTTCTTTTCATGCTGGTTCTTCAATGTGAGTACTGCCGCCTTCCCGTCACTGGGCGACCCATCTGAAAAATACATTGGAAATAGCGAGAAAAACAGCATATAAAATGAGAAATAGATAAACTGATACCAAAAGGCTGACACATCTAAAATTCCTTGAGAAATGAGGGCATCTACCAGAAAAATACTTATCAGGTTGAATAAAGACCCGCCAAGGTAAATTAAGGTGTTCGTAACACGGTTATCATGCCTTAACGATTTAAACTCGCAGGCTCCATTCCAGAAGTAGTATTTCCTTACTTCAATATTCCAAAAGGAAAATACCATTGTCCCACATCCGATTGTGATTTTTTTTTCTGATCCCCCGAAAAGCATAACGAAAAAAATATGCCCGCTTAAATGGATAATAGTAACGAAAGGCAGGATCACGAAAAAAGAGATTAGAAATTTTATAATGTCAGCAAATCCGAACATGACTATCCCCCTAAAATTGATTATGTAGAATATGTAAATTCGTTTGAGTGTGTAAAGGACGTTATTTATGTACCCGGTAAACAAAGAATGTTAACTAGAAAAAATTTACAGTATAAGTAGTGTGCTGGATACATTAAAATTTTCTTTTAATAGATACATTCTCCCAAATACCTATGGAATTTGGTCGAAAAGGCGTCGGTTTGTGGGGAATATCGGTAGGAAGGGTTTCAGCCATCATTTTAATTTGGGGGCTTTTTTTATTTAGTGCTAGTTTCACTGTGGACGATAATAATTTAATACAAAATTGATTTAGCTTATACTATAAGCTTAATATAAAAAAATATGGTAAACCAATCCGTATTATTCCGGAGCTGATATGGTTATAACTTTTATTTGAGATTTCTCCTATAAATGTAAGTATTTAGTCTCAAATTATTAGAAAGCAAATTTTGAAAGGGGATACGTTGTTTGAATGCGAATTATCTAGATTTATTAGCCCGAAAATATGATAGTGAAGAAAAAGTGGTAACGGAAATTATTAATCTGGAATCGATCCTTAATCTGCCAAAGGGGACAGAGCATTTTGTCAGTGATTTACATGGAGAGTATCAGGCTTTTCAACATGTGTTAAGAAATGGTTCAGGGAATGTAAAAGAGAAAATCAAGGACTTGTTTCAAGAAAGTTTAGTTGAAAAAGAAATAAACGAATTTGCGACATTAGTTTATTATCCTGAAGAAAAGTTAAAATTAATGAAAAATCATTTTGCCAATAAACAAGAATTACATCAATGGTATATCGTAACCATCGAGCGGATGATCGAGCTTATTTCTCATGCTTCCTCCAAATATACACGGTCGAAATTACGAAAAGCATTGCCAAGTCAGTTTGTGTATATTATAGAAGAGCTTCTATATAAAACAAATGAACCAAATAAGGAGCAATATTACACAGAAATTGTTCAGCAGATTATCTCCTTAGGTCAGGCAGATAAACTCATAACAGGGCTTGCCTATACAACTCAGAGATTGGTAGTCGATCATCTTCATGTAGTTGGGGATATTTATGATCGTGGACCTGACCCTGATAAAATCATCGATACGCTGATCAATTATCATTCCGTTGATATTCAGTGGGGAAACCATGATGTCCTATGGATAGGTGCTTTTGCTGGTTCAATGGTTTGTCTGGCCAATATTATTCGTATCTGTGCAAGATATGACAACTTGGATATTATTGAAGATGTTTATGGAATCAATCTTAGACCCCTTCTGAATTTGGCGGACAAATACTATGGGGACAATCCAGCTTTTAGACCTAAGATCCATTCCGATAAAAAACTATCTAATGCTGAACAATTACAAATTACAAAAATTCATCAAGCCATTGCCATGATTCAATTCAAGCTTGAAATGCCGATCATAAAGAGACGCCCGTATTTTAATATGTCAGAAAGACTTTTGCTTGAGAAAATTGATTATGACAAGAACGAGATAACCATTTATGGGAAAACCTACCCTCTAGAAAATACTTGCTTTGCAACGGTCAATCCAGAGCAGCCTGATCAACTTTTAGAAGAAGAAAAGCAGGTTATGGAAAGATTATTATTTTCAGTCCATCATTCAGAAAAGCTGGCCAGACATATGAACTTCCTTATGAAGAAAGGGAGTCTTTATTTAAAATATAACGGGAACCTATTAATCCATGGCTGTATTCCTTTAGATGAAGAAGGGAATATGGAAAAAATGATGATTGAAGATAAAACCTATTCAGGTCGTGAATTACTTGATGTTTTTGAACAGTATTTACGGTATGCTTTTGCACATCCTGAAGAGACAGATGATCTGGCGACAGATATGGTCTGGTATTTATGGACAGGAGAATGTTCATCACTCTTTGGAAAAAGGGAGATGACAACTTTTGAGAGGTACTTTATAAAAGATAAGAAAGCTCGTAAAGAGAAAAAGAACCCCTACTACCATTTACGTGAAAATGAAGAAGTTTGCCGCAAAATTCTAACTGAATTTGGCCTTAATCCTGACCAGGGGCATATTATAAATGGTCATACACCAGTTAAGGAAATTGAGGGAGAGAATCCAATTAAAGCAAATGGTAAGATGATTGTGATCGATGGAGGTTTCTCAAAAGCTTATCAGTCAACAACAGGTATAGCTGGATATACGTTACTATATAATTCATACGGCATGCAACTGGTCGCCCATAAGCACTTTAATTCAAAAGAAGATGTTCTATGTAACGGGATAGATGTTTTATCAGTAAAAAGATTGGTTGATAAAGAATTAAAGCGAAAAAAGGTTAGAGAAACAAATGTTGGAAAGGAATTATTACAGGAAATCTCTATTTTGAAAAATCTGAGGGAATATCGCTATATGAATTGACACTAATTTGGACAAGGGACAGGAACAAGTTTTCCAGTGAAACCCGTACTCAACATGCCGTCTACAAAGTGTATAGAGAATGTTTATAGAAAAGCCCGAACCAGCACAAGGTGAGGAATTTACTTGGTTTGATGAAAACGGAAATGTTGTTGGTTCTGAAAATATACGGAGATCGCAGTGGCGGTCTTTTTTTTTATGCACTCACAGTTAACGGACATGAACCTCTTTAACAAGGAGAGAGATACTCATCGCAGCCAATTTAATCAATCGTTTAATTGAAGGGGAAACTAGAGGAAAAGGGTCAAAATTTGTCATTTCATCGTATAAAATTTCCCCTTCTAGTGGTCGAAGCTAACCTCTAAATTGGTGCAACAAAACCGTCCCTGTGTTGTATGCAATGCATTTCAATTAACTCTTCTTTTCTTTTGATAAGTCCGGTTTGGAAATCAGCTTCGTATAAACGATAAAACGATCCGGTGCGTCCCCGATAAAGTTAAAAGGATAGCAGGTGGCTAACGTAAGGGTTTCATAATCGGTCGGCACAATAATGCTTTTATCATCTGCATGGACAATCTTTGTGCCTGTCGTTTCATAGACAAATTCACCGTATGGCGTTTGGAAAGTCACTTTATCGCCAGTTTGGATGTGCTCCAGCTTTCTAAATACGGTATCACGATGGCCGCTAAGGACCACATTACCACCTTGTCCAGGCAAGGTGCTTCCCGCGTAATGCCCTGCCCCTTTTTTTAACTCATTCTCACGGGTGCCTTGAACAATCGGCACGTTTAAATCTAAACTGGTAAACTGCAATTCTCCTATACTTGTACCTGGTTCCGGTAGAGTTGACCACACCTGTTTAAACTTTTTATCAGGTAAATCCGGCTCATAGTCTTTGACCGCGGTATGAGCAAGAAGAACGGTCTGTTTAGACATGTCATAGCCGAAATATAGGACAATTCCCAGTCCTATCATGAAAATAAGGATGGGCACGCTAAGGATAGCCCATACCCATCTTTTTTTACGTTTTTTATTATTCATTAACTTATGCCTCTACAGAAACCTGTGATTTACGCACTAGTCTAGCAGCAGGAATAATCGCCAAACCGCCCATCAGCATTAATAATCCACCAAGTGCAATATAGTTAGGATTGTTTGTTGCTGTGTTAGGGAGAGTACCCGCAGGCATTGGCACGAATGTACCTGATTTTTCTAGTTGTTCTTTCGCTCTAATGGCCGCTTCAAGTGCATTAAGTTTTGCTTGAATTGCTTGTGGCTGTAGATCCGCTTTTGTAGGATTTAAGGTTGCTAAGACATTTCCTTTAAGATCTTTCAGTTGAATCTTTAGACCTGTTGTTCCGGGTTTATAGGATAAGAGATCAATCGGATTTCCTTTGTCATCTACTACAGAAGCTTGAAGATGTGCTAACCTCACACTATCAAGAAACAATCGTGAAACTTCAACCTTTTGTGCATTAGAAAGATTCTCCGGATTTGTTCCATTTAGGATTCTGCGGACCTGCTGGGTATTGGCGAGAATCCCCTTAACCTCCTGGTCACTTAAATCAATTGATTGAAGATAAGCATAGAGATAATCAACCTGATCAATGTTTAATGCTTCTAATGAATCTACTAATTTTTGGGCTTGAGGATTACTGTTACCTGCTGCCTCTGCCGTATTTGCTGGAACGGCAGCAAACGCTGAAAGACCTAAACCAAGAGCTGCAATTAAAGACCCGTTTTTCACTGTTGACTTTAAATTCATGTTCTCACTCACCTTCCATTAATTTGTCGATTTGGATCGAATTACTAATCTTTCAATTAATGATAACAAAGCAAGTGAGTAACCTGAATAGTTCAAAATGGGTGAAAATTGTTTAATTTTAGTAAATAATTAGCGGGAATCAGGAGCAAAGACCTAATGGTTTTACTGTGTTTTGGTGAAATCTCGACATCTATTTTAAAGACTTGCAAGGAAAAGGTGAGTATTGAAGTGGAGTTGATCCATTTCCAATCAAACGTTTGATTGAAACGTAAGATGGTAGAAAAAAGCCAGTTTTTATCAATTAATAATTTTTATAGAAGATTGTTGGTGGAGGGTTAAAAAATTCAAAGCATCCTTCAGCAGTTTTTTTACGGACATGTTTTGTTTTTTCTTACATACATTAAGGTTTGTCCCTGTTTCAATTCATGATTTCTAGCCACTTCTATTCTTTCTTCAATAGCTTTTACTAGCTCAGAAGCCTTCAATTCCAGGCCGTTCGCAAGAGAGAAGACGGTTTCGAGTTTGGTGATTTCTTATCGTTTTCTAGCAAACTGATGGCGGTGTATACTTCGCATAGAAATAAGCCAAGATATGATATGCATAAAAGCCACTACTCAATTCTCCTGATAAATCGCATTTCGTTGATAATCTGAAATTGGATTGGTAAGCGACCGAATCGAAGATTCAAAAAGGGAATCGGTAGCTTAGAGCCACGATAAGCTACCGAATCGAAGATTCAAAAAGGGAATCGGTAGCTTAGAGCCACGATAAGCTACCGAATCGAAGATTCAAAAAGGGAATCGGTAGCTTAGAGCCACGATAAGCGACC